>NZ_VXKZ01000097.1:0-140003 GCF_008693195.1 Paenibacillus sp. UASWS1643 | reverse complement strand
ACACGACCGTTAAGCCCTCTAGCGCCGATGGTACTTGGACCGCAGGGTCCTGGGAGAGTAGGACGCCGCCAAGCAATTGAAGGACACACTTGATCATATCGAGTGTGTCTTTTTTGTGTTTATCTAATTTGATCATGAAAGAGGAACAGCTCACATTTGTTGGGCTGTTTCTTATGACCCTCTCACTTCACTTACACGATTGTAAGGCAGTTGTAAGTTAGATCAATACAATCAACCTAGTAGCTCCTGTATACTAATCCTATCCATCGATGGGGTTGAATTTCAGGGGGAGTTGGCGTGAGGTTATTTGAAATCCTATTATTCTTCTCTAGTGTATGTTTATTGGCATTTTTGTTCATTCCCAATCAACGTATACGAAGAACAGCTTTGCTCATGACAAGCGGAGTCGGCTTTATTATTTTAGTGATACATTTTCTAGTTGAAGGATACAGGATTCAGCTTGTATTCTTATACGGATTTACGACCCTGATGTTCATGTTTTCTCTTATAAAAGTTGTTCGAACGCAGAAAGGAGTGTGGCCAGCCTCCCGAATTCCGAGAGTGCTTGGTCCGCTTTTTATTGCAATTGGGCTGATCGCAACAGTCTGTTTCCACTATGTGTTTCCGGTTTTTGACCTTCCAGCACCAACTGGCAAGTTAAAAGTAGGCACACAAGTCTTTCATTTCGTCGATCCAAACCGGGAGGAGACATTCGGGAAATCAGAGACAGGCAAGAGAGAATTAATGGTTCAGGTGTGGTATCCGGCTGAAGCTGGCACTGGGAAGTATACTCCATTTATCCCTAATCCCCGAATCTTATCTTATATGGCGGAGAATTATGGTCTCCCCGGGTTTACTTTTCAACACCTGAAGTATGTATCCAGTCATGCTTACTTGGCGACTGAAGTCTCTTCAGTTCAGGGCTCATACCCATTGATTCTTGCAAATCCCGGCTTTGGTTCCTCCAGGTTTCTTCACACGTCACAAGCCGAAAATCTGGCGAGTCACGGATATATCGTGGCAGTGATCGACCACACCTATAATACATTTGCAACCGAGTTTCCGGATGGTCAAATCACGACCAGTACAACCAGCGATTTGTTTTCACCCGAACATGATTACAGAACAGAAAGAGAAAACCGTGACAAGTTGGGAAAAGTGTTAACCGACGATGTGGTGTTTGTGCTTGACCAATTCGAACTGATTCAATCGGGGAAAATTCCAAGTCAGCTAAAAGGGAGGGTGGATGTGGGTCATATAGGAGTGTTCGGTCATTCCATTGGAGGAGCGACGGCCTATGATGCTTCTTACGATCCACGAATAAAGGCTGGGATAGACCTTGATGGAGGACTTTATGGTCTGCATGACAAAGAGGGCCTGAGGAAGCCGATTTTGTTCATGAACTCGGAAAGTGGATACGAAAAATTAAAAATGTTGATCGATCACCAAGTCTACACGGATGTTGAACTTGAGCGTATGGGTAATACAAGAGAGTGGGTGGATCAAGAAAGGAAAGACAAAAAGTTGGAGCTTGATCGGATGCGTAAAACAGTTGCCGCAGGGGGACAAGTTCTATATATCAATAATGGGGAGCATTTAAATTTTACAGACGTGCAGTTCATTTCTCCAATTTTTAAAATTCTGGGTATTACAGGGAAGATTGCGCCCGATAGAGCGAATTTCATTATTAATTCCTATATGCTGGATTTCTTTGATATGTATCTGAAAGAAAAGGGTGGAATCTTAATGAATGGACCCGATAGTCGGTTTCCGGAAGTGAAATTCATAACCCCACTATTATAATTATGGAACAGGTTGTCGATATTGCGATAACCTGTTTTTTATATGATTTTGTATCCGTTCCTTCAAACGTAGCTAGCAGAAATGTCAATCCCCCATCCCCGTTATTGAGGTTCACCTTAACCTCAAATTTTTAATTCGACTGATGTAACCCTTATAAAAGGACAAAGTGTCTATAGAAAGCTCGTAAATAGGGTAATGGTTCAGAAACATCTCTTCACGCGGATAAAAGTAATACTGATTCCAAGTATAAATTGAGTAAAGATTATAAAAAAATTAGTACCAAGTACTAAGACTTAGTGCTATAATGGTAAAAAACAAGTGAGGTGACTACCGGTATGAATCATCAATCAAAGGCAACCATCACGGCAATGGGGACGTATGTACCGGATCGAATATTAACGAATGCTGATCTGGAGAAATTAGTTGAGACAAGTGACGAATGGATTGTGCAACGTACAGGCATGAGAGAACGGCGAATTGCAGCTGAAGATCAATTTGTATCTGACCTGGCTACGAAGGCTGTAGAAGATATGATACGTCGTTATGATGTAAGTGTAGAAGATGTGGATATGATCCTTGTGGCTACAAGTACACCTGAATATGCTTTCCCAAGTACGGCATCCAGAGTACAGGCTAATCTTAAGATCCCACACACGGGTGTACTGGATTTAAATGCTGCATGCGCAGGTTTTACCTACGGACTACAGCTAGCCGACAGTCTGGTGACCAGTGGAATGTACCGCAAAGTACTGGTTATTGGAGCAGAGACATTATCCAAAATTACGGATTACACAGACCGCACGACTTGTGTACTGTTTGGTGATGGAGCGGGGGCCTTCTTGGTGGAGAGATCATCGGGTGCTGAAGGTGACTTTATGGCAGCCATATCAGGTACACATGGAGAAGGCGGTGTACATCTCTATAAGACTGGCTTGTCTTCTGAGATGAATGGTGTGCCTTTACAGGGTGAGGGATGCCTTGTTCAGAATGGGCGAGAGATTTATAAGTGGGCTGTACGGACGATCCCAGAGCAATTGGATAAGCTGATAACGAAAGCTGAATTAAGCCCTGACCAGATTGACTGGTTTGTCCCGCATAGTGCCAATATGAGAATGATTGAAGCTGTTTGCGAACGTGGTCCGGTTCCTTTGGAACGTACTCTAACCAGTGTAGAGTATCGTGGGAACACATCTGCTGCGTCCATTCCGCTTGCTTTACAGCTTGCAGTGGATGAAGGGAAATTGAAAGAAGGACAGAGTGTAGCTCTCTTTGGCTTTGGTGGTGGTCTGACGTACGCAGGTCTGGTGCTGAAATGGGGCGTGCCGGACAAGGTTCAGGAATGAGTAACATATGATGGTATGCAATACAAAAATAAATAGAGAAAATAAAAGAGACCACCCAAACTTCATGCAGTCATGAAGAGGGTGGTCTCTTTAGTGGGTTAACTCGTTTCAAAAAAAGTGATATGATTGCATCTATTTTTTGTGTTAATCGGAATTGCTTAATCCCGTAAATATTTTACGGCGTAAGCTTAGGCGCTTGGCGGTGATGTGTACCTTGTTCGTAGCTGTACGCTAGCTTGATCAAGTTTCCTTCATCAAAAGCACGACCCAGGAATTCCATGCCTACAGGCAGTCCATCGGTTGTGAAACCAGCAGGAACCGTAATTGCCGGGAAGCCGGAGAAAGGACTCAATCGGTTGTTACCACCGGAGTTTTGCCCTTCGCCAATAACACCAGCGGCTTGTGTGGACGTAGGATAGATGATGGCATCCAGATTATTATCTGCCATTACTTTCAGCAAGGATTCACGTGTAAATTGGGTACGTTTCAGGACGATGTCCTTATATTCGGTAGTCTCCAAGGTTTGGCGTGCATCCCGAGTCTTCATGGATTGTTCTTGGGACTTATCAAACTCTCCGGAAGCGATGATCTCGGACAGACTGTGATATGGAGCATCTGCACCCAATGAGTCCAGATAGTCATTCAGCTGGAACTTGAATTCATATCCACTAAGGCTTGGGTATTTGTTGATCTCGGCCAAGTTCGGGATAGAAATGGGAACTGCGGTAGCGCCAAGTGACTTCAATTCTTCCACAGCTGTGTTGATGACATCAGCAACGGCTTTTTCTTCAGCTTTGGTACTTGGGATGAGTTCTGTGGCCACACCGATGCGTGCACCTTTCAGTCCGTTTACATCCAGAAAGTCTGTATAGCTGGAAGGGATTTTTCCAACCGCGTAAGCTGTAGCGACATCCTTTTTATCATATCCGGCTGTAGCATCCAACATGATTGCAGCGTCACTAACCGTACGTGCCATAGGTCCACCTACATCCTGTGTCAAAGCCAATGGGATAATGCCTTCACGGCTGGACAGTCCGATGGTTGGGCGGATACCCACAAGGCTGTTGAAGCTGGATGGGATTCGGATCGAACCGCCAGTGTCTGTACCCATGCCGGCTGCGGCAAAGTTAGATGCAATGGCTGCACCTGTTCCACCGCTTGAGCCACCTGGATAATGGTCCAAGGCGTAAGGGTTAAGCGTTTGTCCACCCAATGAACTGGATGTCGTGATGCCAAATGCGAATTCATGCAGGTTTGTTTTGCCCAAAATAATGGCGCCAGCTGCTTTGAGTTTCTTCACTTGTTCAGCATCGTGAGCAGGAATGGAATCTTTCAGACAGATACAGCCTGCGGTTGTCGGCATGTCATTGGTATCGAAATTGTCTTTCACCAAAATCGGAACGCCATGCAGAGGTCCGCGGGCACCTTGGGCTGCACGTTCTTCATCCAATTGCTCCGCAATTTGGAGTGCATCCGGGTTCAGAGTTAATACGGCATTTATGCTTACACCTTGATCATCGTATTTTTCAATGCGGTCCAGATATTTCTGAACTAGTTCTTTTGATGTCAGTTTTCCTTGCGTCATAGCGGCCTGGAGATCCATGATGGTTGCTTCCTCCAGGACAAACGGTTTTATGTAATTATAGATGCGATCTTTCAGTATGGAGAGGTCATTCTCGGTAAGTACAGCATTTGGAAGGAAGAGGGATTCCGTATAACCTTTCATCAACCCCGCAGTGTTCAGTGCACCGACAGCACCTGCAAAGGTGGATTCATCCGGGACATCCTTGAATGATTCGGTAGTCGAATCCAGCTTGAGCCATTGTTGCAAGGCAACCGCAGCATCTTTACGTTGTACGGTTGTTCCGGAGAGCTTGTCCATGGTAAAAGGAGCACCTGCAAGTGTAGCGGCTTCTTCCATGGCCTGAACAAATGCTGCCGGAGTAACAGGAGCTTTTCCTTTGGATACAGCAGCTACTATTGTTTTACTTGTAGGCGTTGCCGTTGCGGCTGATGCCGAAGGCACTGTTCCTCCCCATGTTGTGGCAACAACAGCCCCTGCCAGTAACAAAGCCCCACTTTTTTTCAATACAGATCCATGATAAGTCATGCATCCACGCTCCCTTCCTGTGTCTCATTGATGTGTTAGCAGCGATTCTGTTTCTATGCTTTTGACACATTGTATAGTTATGTTAGGTAATCTTACAAGGTTTATATTTATCCAAAAAAACGTATACAACAATACTTTACAGTGTTAATACTTATTCATGCTTCTATTTACATGTACTCAGAAAAACTATTACATACTGTAATGTAAAGAAATATAACACAAACTCGATATATTGATTAAACATGAGGTTACAGGATGCGAGTAGATGAGGAAGTAGAGATGACAGAGCATACCTTTAGTGTGAGATGATATAATGAAAAGATAGGGATAAAAGAGACATAACGTTCTACCAGAGAGGAAGAGATATGAAGTGAAAACATTGGTACTCGCAGAAAAACCGTCTGTGGCGCGCGAAATAGCCAGAGTTATGGGTGCGCGTGATAAACATAAAAGTTATATGGAAGGCCCGAAATATATCGTTACCTGGGCGCTTGGACATCTGGTTGGATTAGCTGAACCGGAGGATTACGACAAAAAGTATGCAACATGGAATCTGGAGGACCTGCCCATTCTGCCTGAGCGTACGAAACTGAAGGTACTTAAAGAGACCAACCATCAATATAAAGCAGTACAGCAGCTGATGAAACGTCAGGATGTAGGCGAACTGGTCATTGCGACGGATGCGGCTCGTGAGGGAGAACTGCTGGCCCGTTGGATCATGCAGATGGCCGGGTGGAAAAAATCGTTCAAACGCCTGTGGATTTCATCCCAGACAGATAAGGCGATCAAAGACGGATTTGCTTCGCTGAAGCCAGGCAGTCAGTTCGACCGTCTCTATGAATCAGCACGTTGCCGGGCAGAGGCCGACTGGATGATTGGACTTAACGTGACTCGTGCGCTAACCGTTCGTTTCAATGCGCAGTTGTCTGCTGGACGGGTGCAAACTCCGACCTTGGGCATGATTATGGATAGAGAAAATGAAATTAATGGTTTCCGCTCGCAGGAGTATGAGACGTTAACGGCAGATTTGGGCGGTTTTCAGGCTGTGTGGCGGGCAGCTGGGGGAGATTCACGAATTTTTGACCCTCAAGAAACGCAAGAATTGAAGAAACGGGTAGACGGGCGCAAGGGCACGATTGCCCAGGTGAAGAAAAGTGAGAAAGTAGAGCCACATCCACTGGCATATGACCTGACGGAACTGCAACGGGATGCCAACCGGAAATATGGTTTCTCGGCAAAGCAAACATCAAATGTCCTGCAACGTCTGTATGAACAGCACAAACTTGTGACGTACCCACGTACGGACAGCCGGTACCTGACTGCCGACATGACAGCTACATTGAAAGAACGTCTGGATAGTGTAGCCATTGGACCTTATGCGTCTCTGGCACGTCCTTTGCTGCGCAAAAATCTGAATATCACCAAACGTATTGTGGATGACAGCAAAGTGACCGATCACCATGCCATTATCCCCACGGAGCAAACGGTACTTCTGAATCAATTGAACCCGGAGGAACGCAAATTGTACGATCTGATCGTACGTCGTTTTATCAGCCTGTTCTATCCGGCAGCGAAGTACGATTCGGTTGCAATCACGGTTCAAGTGGGGAATGATTCCTTCCATGTCAAAGGTACAACAGTGAAAGAAAGTGGATGGCGTGAAGTATACGGCGGCGATTACAGCGATGATGACGATGACCGTGCTGATGATGCAGCAGACCATGAGCGTGCGCTTTTGCCAGATGTGCAGCAAGGACAGTCCGTGACGGTTCAGCGTTGTCATATTAAAAGTGGCCGGACTATGCCGCCCAAACGGTATACCGAAGCTGCTTTGCTTTCCCAGATGGAAAAGCATGGACTCGGTACTCCGGCTACACGTGCGGATATTATCGAGAAGCTGGTCAGTTCCGATACAATAGATCGTCAAGGCAACAGCATGCACCCGACTGGCAAAGGAAAACAGTTGATTGAACTGGCTGCTCCGCAGCTTCGTACACCGGATCTGACTGCTCGCTGGGAGGCTGAGTTGGAACGAATTGCACGTGGGCAAGGGAAACCAGGACCGTTCCTGGATAGTATTCGTTCAATGGCGAAAGAGCTGGTGTCTACGGTAAAAGGCAGCAAAGCAGAGTACAAGCCACATAATGTGTCCAATAGCCATTGCCCGGACTGTAACGCACGGTTGTTGGAGAAGAAAGGCAAGCGAGGCAAGTTTCTGGTATGTCCTACCGAGGACTGTGGATATCGTCGTTCGGCAGAGAAAAGATTGTCCAATCGTCGTTGTGCGCAGTGCCACAAAAAGATGGAAATCAAAGAAGGCAAGGCGGGGTTATACGTACAATGTCTACCTTGTGGTATTACAGAAACGTTGGATAAGGACAAACAGCATGTGAACAAACGCGATCAGCAAAAGCTGGTAAAACAATATGCGAAACAGGAGTCCATTGGGTCTAACCTTGGAGATTTGCTGAAGGCGGCTATGGAGAAAAAGGGAAAGTAACACGCTTGAGGTAGTTGAGGTCGTACCTCGTGCACTACGAACCATGTGAATGATTTACTTATTTACTCCAAATAAACTGATTGAGACTTTTCTATTCATACTTGTAAAGTCGTATAAGATCCTCCGTTTTCAGGCAACGTAAGCCAAGGAGGTGATACCTATATGCCGCATAACAAACCAGAGAAAATCCATAACCAGCAAAACAAAGACAGTATTCGGGAAGAGAGTATCGCTGTGCGCCCGGACAAAGCAGCCAAAAGAGTACCAAGCCTGAACGGTATTCCAAAACAGGAGTCTTAGGTCAGAGCGAAGTTAGCGTTATTACACAAATTTCCGGTTCCCTACCCGGTGCGTTGAACATGTCTCTGATGAGGACTATAATGGAGACAGGGAGATGTCCCGGGACAGGGGGATCGCTAGAATTATATGCAAACCGGACTTATATTGTGGTTTTTATTTATTAATGTAGTTGGTTATCTGGTGATGTCGGATGATAAGAGGCGTGCACAACAGCGTCGTGATCGTACACCCGAACGGACGTTATTCTTATTAGCATTTATAGGCGGTTCTTTGGGAGTCTGGATCGCGATGTATCGGAAAAGGCATAAGACTAAACATCCCAGCTTCACCATTGGCATTCCGTTGTTGTTATTCTTGAATGCGGTAATCTATGGTTACTTTATCCAATGAACACAGGCGTAACCGTTCATAGTGTGGGTTCATATGTAAATTCATTCGTATAAATGGTTCATTGTGGCTCTGGAACGTTTAAGGAGTTATATGGTTTTGTTAGTTTATTACATGTCAGACCGAAGCTTGCTTCGCGTGCTCTACATATAAAGGAAGGGACGGGATTCACATGTTATTTTCCAAAATATTAGTGGCTTATGATGGTTCCAAAGCTTCAAATAAAGCACTTGATCGTGCGATTGAGCTAGCGAAAGTGTCCCCAAATGCAGTACTGGATGTCATTCATGCTTTTGATTTCCCGCGTGTATTCATCGGTGAGGGGTTGGCTCCACTGCCACCTTCGCTTAATAATGACTACTACAATCTGGCGGTGCAGACAACAGATGAAGCGAAAGAACGAATTCAGGCTGCGGGTGTAACGGCCAATGTGGATCTGATTCAAGGAGCGGCAGCGGAAGTGTTGCTTGATTTTGCCAAAGAAAATGATTCTGATATCATTATTATTGGTAGCCGCGGACTGGGTGGTATTCGGGAATTTGTCTTGGGTAGTGTCAGTCACAATGTGGTGCAGCATGCTCAGGTTCCAGTACTGATCGTAAAATAATGGATGAAGTGTGTACGCAATGAAAAGCAGGAAGCCGGTTGTCTTCGAGAGATTGAAGAGGAGCCGGCTTTCTTTTATGGGATGAAATGGATGGTTAAGCGAATTTAAAGAAGCAATTCCCGAACATTATATTTGTCAATATGTTAAATGTTCGTCTTTAAGTTGACATTAGCTGTAGGGGATTGTTAGAATGTTAGATGTGTCGATCAGGTAAGAATAAGGTCGAGTAGGAACGAAATGTGTAATAAGAGATTACAAAAATGAACGAAGATAGTTTGATAGATATTTGCTCGTATAACGCCGGGAATAGGGCCCGGAAGTATCTACCCGGGAACCGTAAATTTCCGGACTACGAGGAGATACGGCTGAGAGTCGCATGCAACCAGATGCGGACAGCAAGCCCCCTTTTGGCATGCCCAAATGAGGGATACGTATTTCTTGGAGTCCGGTGTCCGGAGAAAATGTGATGTTTTCGCGGGTAGCGGATTTTTTCATTTCACACGTAATAAGAGTTCCTTATTAGTCAGATGTAATCAAAAAAGCTCAGACGGGAGTTGGATGTATTCATGTCACTGCAAGTCGCTGTAATTATGGGCAGCAAGTCGGATTGGGAAACGATGAAACATGCGTGCGAGGTGCTAGACGAGCTGGAGATTGGGTATGAGAAAAAGGTGGTCTCCGCCCATCGTACACCGGATTTGATGTTTGAATACGCAGAGCAAGCAATTGATCGGGGATTCAAGGTGATCATTGCAGGCGCAGGCGGGGCAGCACATCTACCCGGCATGGTTGCAGCCAAAACGATGCTTCCAGTCATTGGCGTACCGGTTCAATCCAAAGCATTAAACGGTCTCGATTCCTTGTTGTCCATTGTTCAGATGCCTGGTGGTATTCCCGTCGCAACTGTGGCGATTGGCAAGGCAGGGGCAACCAATGCAGGATTGCTGGCAGCTCAAATGATCGGTGCTTTTGACCCGGATGTCCAACGTCGTTCTGAAGCTCGCAGAGAGCGCATCAAACAAGAAGTACTCGAAAGTAGTGAAGAACTATGAGTAGTATAGGGAACCAACCCGGTATAGCAGGAGAGCTGAAAAATGTCCTGCTACCGGGGAAAACAACCATTGGCATTCTTGGAGGCGGACAGCTGGGACGTATGATTACGCTCGCAGGAACGGCAATGGGGTATCGATTCGTTACTCTTGATCCCGCTGCGGATGCACCTTGTGGTCAAGTTGCTCGTCAGATTGAAGCTGATTATGACGATGCCAAAGCTGCACTTGAACTGGCTCGGCAATGCGATGTTATTACGTATGAATTCGAAAATGTGGATGCAGAAGTCGCTGGGCTGCTCGAACGTGAGTCTTACGTTCCGCAAGGAAGTGCGTTACTATACACCACACAACATCGGTTGCGTGAAAAACGTGCAATTGAAGCCGCTGGTGTAAGAGTCGCGCCTTATCGTGAGATCACAAGTGTGGATACGATGCTAGCTGCTGTTAGCGAACTTGGCGTGCCATGTGTACTGAAGACGGTGACTGGAGGTTACGATGGCAAAGGCCAACGTGTAATTCGGGAAGCGAGTGAGGCTGTTGCCGCATACGAAGAACTTGCAGCTACAGGTGCGGAACTGGTGCTGGAACAATTCATCAAGTTTGAATGCGAGATTTCGGTCGTTGTAGCGCGTAGTACAAATGGGGAGATCAAAACGTTCCCGCCAGCGGAGAACATTCATGTGAATAACATTTTGCATGCTTCCATTGTACCGGCTAGAGTTGCCGCAGATATCCAGATTGAAGCTCAAAAGCTGGCAGCAGCGGTAGCAGAATCGATGAAGGCTGTTGGGTTGCTGGCTGTGGAACTGTTTGTAGCGGCGGATGGAAGACTGTACGTCAACGAACTGGCACCGAGACCGCATAATTCCGGTCACTATACGATGGAAGCTTGTGCGACTTCTCAGTTCGAACAACATATTCGTGCGATCTGCGGATTACCACTTGGGGACACTTCGTTATTGAGTCCGGTTGTTATGGTCAATGTGCTTGGAGAACATCTGGAAGGCATTATCGCCAGAACTGGGCAACCTGATGCGGAAGCGATAGAACTCGGTGTGATTCCCAAGCTTCACATATATGGTAAAACCGAAGCAAAAACAGGACGGAAGATGGGGCATGTGAATCTGCTCTGTCAGGATGTTGAAGAAGGATTGCAATGGATTGAACAAACTAACCTCTGGAGGAATACAAATTCATGATTGAACGTTATAGCAGACCCGAAATGAGAGCCATCTGGACCGAAGAGAACAAATTCCAATCGTGGCTGGAAGTTGAAATTTGTGCATGTGAGGCGTGGGCCGAACTGGGTGTAATCCCTAAGGAAGAAGCAGCATTGCTTCGTCAGAACGCATCTTTTGACATCGACCGCATCTATGAGATTGAAAAGGAAACACGTCATGACGTTATCGCATTTACACGTACGGTATCTGAAAGTCTGGGTGCGGAGCGAAAATGGGTGCACTACGGACTGACTTCCACAGATGTCGTGGATACGGCTCTGGGTTATGTACTGCGTCAAGCGAATGAGATTCTGGAAAAGGATATCATGAATTTCATTGAAATTCTTCGTGAAAAAGCACTGGCTTATCAGCACACACCAATGATGGGACGTACGCACGGGGTACATGCGGAGCCAACAACATTTGGACTGAAAATGGCGTTGTGGCATGAAGAGATGAAACGGAACCTGGAGCGTTTCCGTCATGCAGCAGACAATGTACAATACGGCAAAATCTCAGGCGCAGTAGGAACATATGCGAACATCGATCCGTTTGTTGAAGAGTTTGTCTGCGAGAAGCTGGGCACAAAGCCAGCGCCGATCTCGACTCAAACATTGCAACGTGACCGTCACGCAGAATATATGGCTACACTGGCGTTGATCGCCACGTCCCTGGACAAGTTCGCAACAGAGGTACGTGCACTGCAGAAGAGTGAATTCCGTGAAGTGGAAGAAGCTTTTGCTAAAGGTCAAAAAGGATCTTCCGCGATGCCGCACAAGCGTAACCCGATCGGTAGTGAAAACATCTCTGGCTTGTCTCGCGTCATTCGCGGACATATGGTATCAGCATACGAGAACGTAACGCTCTGGCATGAACGCGACATCTCACATTCTTCCGTAGAACGTATCATTCTGCCGGATGCAACGATGCTGCTGAACTACATGCTGAACCGTTTTGGCAACATCGTGAAGAACCTGACGGTTTTCCCTGAAAACATGAAACGCAACATGGAGCGCACCTACGGGGTACCATTCTCCGGTCGTATCATGACAAAACTGATCGACAAAGGTTTCAGCCGCGAGCAAGCATACGATACCGTTCAACCACGTGCGATGCAAGCATGGGAAGAACAACGTCAGTTCCAGGATATCGTGAAATCCACCCCGGAAATCACCGAAGTGCTGAATGAAGAGGAAATCGCAGATGCGTTCAACCCGTCATGGCACCTGAAGCACGTAGACACCATCTTCAAAAAACTCGGTTTGAACGATTAATATAATAAGGCTTTGAATTAGTCTACTCCCTAAAAAGTATAGGTTAATTATGTGTTCACGCTGGAACGGAGAAGGCAGAAAAAACCTGAAGAAGCAAAGCGCTCGCCTTTATCACAGGATTTTCCCCTTGAGAAAGGGGATCAGAAAAATCCGGGGATAACAGCGATCGGAAGGTTGTTCTGCATTCGGAGTGGCCCCGCGTGATGAGGGGAATTGGACGTATACTTTACATCTCCTGAAAGAAGGTGAGCCCATGGCACTGTCCACTGCGGCAGATCTCGTTAAAGCACCTCTGTTATATAAAGGAAAAGTACGTGAATTGTACGATCTGGGTGAACATTTTCTGATCGTGGTTACTGACCGAATCTCGGCATTTGATTATGTGCTGGACCCGGCAGTTCCCGAGAAAGGAAACGTACTGAACAAACTCAGCAGTTTCTGGTTTGAGCTGACAGGCAGCATGATGGAGAATCACGTCGTTCATACCGATGTGAATCAACTGGGTGATCTCATCACAGACCCAGAATTGCTTAAAGACCGCATCATGGTAACCCGCAAAGCTGAACGCATTGATATTGAGTGTGTCGTGCGTGGATACATCACTGGTGGGGGATGGAGACAATATGAGACAAGCGGTGAAGTGAATGGCATTAAACTGCCTGAAGGACTGCGCAAGAACGCCAAGCTCGAAGTTCCCATTTTCACCCCGGCAGCCAAAAATGATGTAGGGCACGACGAGGACATCCCGATGGATCGCATGAAAGAACTCGTGGGAGACGGACTTGCAATGGAGCTTCAGGAAAAAAGCTTGCGCCTGTACGAATTCGCGCGTGATTATTGTGATCAGCGTGGCATCATTCTGGCAGACTGCAAATTCGAGTTCGGCATCGTGGATGGCAAGGTCATCCTGATTGACGAAATCTTCACCCCTGATGCTTCACGCTTCTGGGCCAAAGAGAATTATGAACTCGACATCGAGATCGACAGCATGGATAAAGAGCCAGTGCGCACCTACCTTGCCGGAACCGATTGGGACAAAAACAGTAAACCTGATCCACTCCCACAAGAGGTAGTTGAAGCAACAACCGCAAGATACGTCGATATTTATAACCGTTTAACGAAATAATAACGTTTGAGCGCGAGCTACGGGAAAGTTTGGCTTTCGATCGCTGTTGCCCCCGGAATGTTCTGATCGTATCCTTTTTTCAAAAGGAAACATTCCGGTTGCAAAGGCGAGCACTTCGTTTCTCTAGCTCAAATCTTTCCCTCCGCCAGTGTTCAAACTGGTGGGTGAGGCAATTAAGCCAAAGACTTCTCTTCACATACAGGAAGTCTACAAATATAAAAATAATAAGGTTACTAAAGTAACTTAAAGACCATTAATTGTTTTCACGTAATGGTCAGTCTCGACCATTACACACCGTGCAACGTAAAAGGTTTAGGCCTTTAAAAAACGTCGCATGGACTAGCGGAGGGGCGGAATTGTTCTTAAAGGAGCGATAGCGTTCGCCTTTGTTCCCAGGTTTTGACCGCACAGCTGTTCAAAACAATCAAAAAACCTGGGGACAACAAGCGACCGGAAAGAACAATCCGCCCCGGAGCAAGCTCCAACCCCCATTTTTAACAGCGTAAAGCATTTATCCCGTTCATTACTGAGGAGGAACATAAGGATCATGATCAAAGCAACCGTATATGTCACTATTAAGCAAAGCGTACTCGACCCGCAAGGCGTAGCTGTTCAAGGAGCCCTGCATTCAATGGGATTCAACGAAGTGGAAAGTGTACGGATCGGTAAAGTCATGGAACTGAACCTGGATACAACAGATCGTGCGGAAGCGGAGAAACGATTGAAAGTCATGTGTGAAAAGCTGCTGGCCAACACCGTTGTTGAAGATTACCGCTACGAATTGGAGGGTTAATCTCATGAAATTTGCAGTTCTTGTGTTCCCTGGCTCCAACTGTGACATCGACTGTTACAAGGCAGTGGAAGATGCGATTGGACAAGAGGTTGATTATGTATGGCACACGGCTACAGATCTTTCGGCTTATGATTGTATTTTAGTTCCGGGTGGTTTCTCTTATGGTGACTACTTGCGTTGCGGAGCAATTTCCCGCTTTGCACCGGTAATGAACGAGGTAGCGAAAGCTGCTGAACAAGGTAAATACATTTTGGGTATTTGCAACGGATTCCAGATCCTGACGGAAGCGGGATTGCTTCCAGGTGCATTGATTCGTAATACTTCCCTGAAATTCCGTTGTCACGATACAGTATTGAAAGTGGCGAATGCAGATACACCATTTACACGTGATTATGCACCGGGCGAAGAAATTATCATCCCGATTGCTCACGGTGAAGGCAACTATTATTGCGACGAGGAGACGCTCGCGAGTCTGCAAACGAACAACCAAATCGTATTCACGTATGGTACCAACCCGAACGGTTCCCTGGGTGATATTGCAGGAGTTTGTAACGAGGCTGGAAACGTGGTCGGCATGATGCCGCATCCAGAGCGTGCAGTGGATTCACTGTTGGGTTCGGAAGACGGCAAACGTATGTTTACATCTATTTTGAAAGCATGGAGGGATCGGCATGACGCAGCAGCTATCCGCTAAGGAACCGACAGCAGAACAGGTCGCAGAACATAAACTTTACGCACAAATGGGCGTGTCTGACAGCGAGTATGAGCTGATCTGTGAGTTCATGGGCCGCAAGCCAAACTACACGGAAATTGGTGTGTTCAGTGTAATGTGGTCCGAGCATTGTGCTTATAAAAACTCCAAGCCATTGCTGCGCCGTTTTCCAACCACTGGACCACGTGTCCTGATGGGACCTGGTGAAGGTGCCGGTATCGTAGATATCGGTGATAACCAGGCCGTTGTATTCAAAATTGAAAGCCATAACCATCCTTCCGCCGTTGAACCTTATCAAGGCGCGGCAACAGGTGTGGGCGGCATTATCCGTGATATTTTCTCCATGGGCGCAAGACCGGTTGCATTGCTGAACTCTCTTCGTTTCGGCAAGCTGGAGAGCGATCGTGTTAAATATTTGTTCGAGCATGTCGTAGCCGGTATTGCGGGATATGGTAACTGTATCGGTATTCCTACCGTTGCGGGCGAAGTCATGTTTGACGAGAGCTACGAAGGCAATCCGCTGGTTAACGCCATGTGTGTGGGTCTGATTGATCATGACAAGATTCAGCGCGGTGTAGCCAAAGGTGTAGGTAACCCGGTTTATTATGTAGGGCCACCAACAGGTCGTGACGGTATCCACGGTGCAACGTTTGCATCCGTTGAGCTGACAGAAGAATCCGAGTCCCAACGGACAGCGGTTCAGGTCGGTGATCCGTTTATGGAGAAACTGGTCATGGAATCCTGTCTGGAATTAATCGACACGGGAATCGTGCTCGGAATTCAGGATATGGGCGCTGCGGGTCTGACATGTTCAAGTGCAGAGATGGCAAGTAAAGCGGGTAACGGTCTGGAATTGTATCTGGATCAGGTGCCACAACGTGAAGAAGGCATGACACCTTATGAGATGATGCTGTCCGAGTCTCAGGAGCGTATGTTGTTCGTCGTTGAGCCCAAGGATGAGGCGCAGGCGATGGAAATCTTTGAACGTTGGGGCGTAATCTGTGCCAAAGTTGGTAAAGTAACGGATGATGGTCGTCTGAAACTGATCCACCACGGCGAAGTGGTAGGGGATATGCCAGTAACGGCGCTGGTTGACGAATGTCCGGTGTATGACAAACCTTCTTCTGTGCCTGCATACTACGAACAAAGTGCTTCCATCGACACGCTTCGTTACGACGAAGTGTCGGATCTCGGCGGAGCGCTGAAACAAGTACTGGCTTCACCAACGGTAGCAAGTAAGAAATGGGTGTATGATCAATACGACTACATGGTGCGTACAAGCACTGCCGTTCGTCCAGGTTCGGATGCAGCGGTAGTTACGATTCGTGGCACACGCAAAGGTCTCGCGATGACAACGGACTGTAATGGACGTTATGTATACCTTGATCCTGAAGTTGGCGGACGGATTGCCGTGAGTGAAGCCGCACGTAACATTGTATGTTCTGGTGCAGAGCCACTGGCAATTACGGACAACCTGAACTTCGGTAACCCGGAGAAGCCGGATATTTTCTGGCAAATGGAGAAAGCGGTAGACGGTATGGCAGAAGCTTGCCGTGTGCTGGATACGCCGGTCATCGGTGGTAACGTAAGTCTGTACAATGAAAACGCCAAAGGCTCCATCTATCCAACGCCAGTTGTCGGTATGGTAGGTCTCGTTCATGATACGGATCATATCACGACACAAGCATTCAAATCCGAAGGTGATGTGATCATCCTCCTCGGTGAGACAAAAGCTGAATTAGGCGGTAGCGAGCTGCAATACGCGGTTCATGGACAGACCGAAGGTCGTCCGCCAGAACTGAACTTGCAGACTGAAAAAGCGTTGCTCAGCACGGTGCTGGAAGCTATTCAATCCGGTCTCGTTCGCTCGGCACATGACTTGTCTGAAGGCGGCTTGGCTGTAGCACTCGCAGAGTCTTGTATTAGCGGTAACGTAGGCGCACAGGTGAATGTGGAGACTGAACTGCGCGCAGATCACGCCCTGTTCAGTGAGAGTCAATCCCGTATCTTGTTGTCGGCTACGCCAGAGCAAGCGGGTAAACTTGAAGCATTTGTACGTGAGCGCGGTGTACCTGTAGCTGTGATTGGACGTGTAGAAGGAAGTAACCTGACGATTGAACTGAACGGAACATCAGCCGTGAGCGAACCTGTAGGAGGTTTGGCTCAGGTCTGGGAGGATGCGATTCCATGTCTCATGAACTGACGACAGGACCGTTGTGGACAGGCGATTATTATAATGAAGGGTCCGGCAAGGAAGGACTCGACAAATTGAAGGAAGAATGTGGCGTGTTCGGGGTGTATAGACACCCTGACGCGGCTTCACTCTCCTATTATGGACTGCATGCACTGCAACATCGGGGCGAAGAAAGTGCGGGCATGTGTGTGAGTGATGGCAGCCAGTTTAACTATCATCGCGGCATGGGTCTGGTGAAAGAAGTATTCACCAAAGATCTGATGCAGACGTTAACCGGGGATATTTCCATTGGGCATGTCCGGTATTCAACAAGCGGTGACAGTAAACTGACGAACGCACAGCCATTGGTATTCAAATACCGTGATGGCGATTTGGCAGTAGCAACCAACGGAAACATTGTGAATGCACCAACGATCCGGCGTGAACTCGAGCAGAGCGGTTCCATTTTCCGAACAACGAGTGATACCGAGGTTATTGCGCATCTGATTGCACGATCCTCCAAAGGACTTGTCGAAGCTGCAAAAGAGGCGTTCCAGCGCATTGTCGGCGGTTATGCGTTTCTGATCATGACCAATGACAAGCTGCTCGTAGCTTCCGATCCACACGGACTTCGTCCGCTCACGATGGGTAAGCTCGGTGATGCATATCTGTTTGCTTCCGAGACGTGTGCACTGGAAACAATCGGCGCAGAGTTAATTCGTGATATTGAACCCGGTGAACTGCTTGTGCTGGATGCAGATGGACTGCATGAAGATCGCTTCGATCATCACAAACACCGCAAGGCATTATGTGCGATGGAATATATATATTTTGCTCGTCCGGATAGTGATATGAATGGTGCGAACCAACATGCTGCCCGTAAACGGATGGGAAGCCGCATGGCAATTGAGTCGTTTGTAGATGCGGACTTGGTTACGGGGGTACCAGATTCCAGTATCTCGGCGGCGATTGGATACGCTGAACAGACAGGCATTCCGTATGAGATGGGTATGATCAAGAACAAATACACCGGACGTACATTTATCCAGCCAAGCCAGGAACTGCGGGAGCAAGGCGTGAAGATGAAGCTGAGTGCTGTGCGTCGCGTTGTGGAAGGCAAACGGGTGGTTATGATTGACGACTCCATTGTACGGGGAACCACTTCACGACGGATCGTAAATATGCTGCGTGATGCAGGAGCAACGGAAGTGCATGTGCGTATTACATCACCACCTTTCAAAAACCCTTGTTTCTATGGCATCGATACACCGGACAGCCGCGAATTGATCGCCTCACAGCTGTCGGTGGAAGAAATCTGTCGTGAAATTAATGCGGACTCCTTGGAGTTCCTCAGTCCCGATGGACTGATTGCATCGATTCAGGGAGATAATCAGGATGATCCCAAGGGCGGGCTTTGCCTCGCATGTTTTGATAATGATTACCCAACCCGCCTCGACTTTGGCGGCGAAGAAAAATTCGGCTGCAGCTGTTAATCCAAGCAGATGAGAAAGAGTTATAACGAAGGTGACGTGTTCCTGATTCCGATGAAGGATGGCCGGTTTGCGGTATGCCAGGTGGTATGCGCACTTGAAGGCCGTTTTAAAAAGACATTTTCGTTCGGCGTGATGAGCATTCAGCGTGACGAAACCGTAAGGTTGGAAGATGGCGAATTTCTCTTCTATTCCTTTGGGAACCGTAGAAGCAACATCATATTTACTTCTCCGGCCAATATCCGAAACGGATCGTGGAGGATCGTGGGTAACACACCTTTGACGCCCGAAAAGGAAGAACTGAAAGTGTTTCAGTGTGCCGGACATTTATACTGCGGTGATGAGTACATTCGTAACCTCCCGATAGAAGAGTATAGTCAGTTTAATACGCTCGGCGTAGCCGGGTTTGAATTGGTACAAAACCATCTGTTAGAGATGGAGCAAGGATAGGTATGTTGGACTTAACATTGACACGATAGAATCTGGAGATAACGGCAATCGAAAGGTTGTTCAGTCATCGAAGAGGTACGTGTTAATACGCTGGTTCAATTTTTATAAGATACGAAGGGTGTGATGGTTGTGTCCGAAGCATATAAAAAGGCCGGCGTCGATATCGCGGCAGGTAATGAAGCGGTTGAACGGATGAAAAAACACGTGAAGCGTACCTTCCGTCCGGAAGTGATGACAGATCTGGGTGGATTCGGTGCCCTGTTCGGTTTGAACAAAGATAAATACGATGAGCCTGTACTTGTATCCGGTACGGATGGCGTAGGCACCAAGCTGAAGATTGCATTTGCCATGGACCGTCACGATACCATCGGAATCGACGCGGTAGCCATGTGTGTGAACGACATTGTGGTACAGGGTGCAGAACCACTCTTCTTCCTCGACTATCTGGCATGTGACAAAGTTATTCCTGAGAAGATCGAAGCTATAGTTGCGGGTATCGCTGAAGGCTGTCATCAATCGGGTTGTGCGCTGATTGGTGGCGAGACGGCAGAGATGCCGGGCATGTACAGTGAAGGCGAATACGATATTGCCGGATTCACGGTAGGTATCGTGGACAAAGCGAAGATCATCAACGGTACAACCATCGCCCCTGGCGACACTGTGATTGGATTGGCCTCTAGCGGTGTACACAGTAACGGATTCTCGCTGGTACGCAGACTTTTGTTGGAAGATGCGGGACTTGATCTGCATGATGAAGTAGCGGAACTGGGCCGTAAGCTGGGGGATTCCCTGCTGGAACCTACGAAGATCTATGTTAAACCCCTGTTATCCCTGCTCGAAAAGGTAAAAGTAAAGGGCATGGCACACATTACAGGTGGTGGCTTCATCGAGAATATCCCACGTATGTTGCCGAGCAACGTGAATGTGGATATTGACTACGGCTCTTGGCCGATCCTGCCGATCTTCAACCTGTTACAGGAAAAGGGCGCTGTCTCGAACCGTGACATGTTCACCACCTTTAACATGGGTGTTGGACTTGTACTGGTTGTTAATGAAGCAGATGCAGCGGAAGCACTGCAACAACTGAAAGCATCTGGTGAAGAAGCGTACATCATTGGCCGTGTTACTGAAGGAGATGCGCGAGTAACCTTCACGGGAGCGGATGTTTAATGGCGAACTACCGCATAGCTGTATTCGCCTCGGGTGAAGGGACTAACTTTCAGTCATTGGTCGATGCAGTACGGAACGGTGGGCTGAATGCATCCGTAGATCTGCTCGTGTGTGATAAACCGTCTGCACGTGTTGTGCAGCGGGCACAGGATGCAGGCGTGGATTGTCATCTGTTTACTCCGAAAAATTATGCTTCCCGTGAAGCTTATGAGGCAGAGATCGTGGAAGTACTTGAATCCAAGAAGATCGACTTGGTCGTTCTTGCGGGATATATGAGATTGTTGACTTCTGTTGTGGTAGATCGTTACGCAGGGCGGTTGATTAATATTCATCCGTCCTTGCTGCCGGCATTTGCAGGCAAGGATGCGATTGGACAGGCACTTGAGTATGGCGTGAAAGTGACGGGTGTGACTGTGCATTTCGTAGATGGAGGTATGGATACTGGCCCGATTATTGCCCAGCATCCGGTTCCCATTCTGCCAGAGGATACGCCTGAAACGATCAGCAAAGCCATTCATGCAGCCGAACAGCAGCTATATCCTGAAGTGGTATCTTGGTTCGCGCAAGGTCTGGTTCAATTAGACGGACGTCACGTCACTGTTTACAAACCGGTTTGATATAGTTCTAAACTGGTTCACACAATAACGTAGAGGACAGAAATAAGCTGGAG
Source organism: Paenibacillus sp. UASWS1643 (assembly GCF_008693195.1). Lineage (NCBI taxonomy): Bacteria > Bacillati > Bacillota > Bacilli > Caryophanales > Paenibacillaceae > Paenibacillus > Paenibacillus sp. UASWS1643. The sequence continues at coordinate 118,823 of NZ_VXKZ01000097.1, read as the reverse complement.
AAGCGGAGCGCTCGCCTTTATTAATGGATTTTTACCATTGAGAAATTGTTCAAAAAAATCTAGGAATAACAGCGATCGAAAGATTGTTCTGAACTCGTAGTGTTTTAGTGTGAAAATCCATTTATCAACTATATAACAGAAGTCGAAAATTGGTACGCATTTTGTGATATTTCTCGGGAAATAAATCGGCTGTGTTTCGTCAGGAAACGCGAAGCCATGGGACATTAAAGGAGGAGCATATTGTGAGTATCAAAAGAGCGCTGGTCAGCGTATGGGATAAAACAGGCATCGTGGACTTTTGCCGCGAGCTGTCGCAAATGGGTGTGGAGATTATTTCGACAGGAGGTACAAGCAGCCTGTTGTCGAAGGAAGGCGTACCTGTCATCGGAATTTCGGATGTGACCGGATTCCCGGAAATCATGGACGGACGTGTCAAAACATTGCATCCGGCAGTGCATGGTGGGTTGCTGGCTGTTCGTGACAGTGAAGAGCATAAGCGCCAGATGGAAGAGAACGGACTGGATTATATCGACCTCGTTGTCGTGAACCTGTACCCCTTCCAAGATACTATCGCTAAACCCGATGTGACGTACGAAGACGCGATCGAGAACATCGATATTGGTGGTCCTACCATGCTTCGTTCTGCTGCAAAAAATCATGCTTTTGTTAGTGTCGTGGTTGACACAGCGGATTACGGCAAGGTGCTTGAAGAAGTTCGCAGCAATGGAGATACCACTCTCGAAACACGCAAACGGCTTGCGGCAAAAGTGTTCCGCCATACAGCGGCTTACGATGCAGTTATTTCTGACTATCTCTCCAACCTGAACGGTGACCCGTTGCCAGAGCGTCTGACGGTTACTTACGAAAAACTCCAGGATTTGCGTTACGGCGAAAATCCACACCAGCAGGCGGCATTCTACCGCAAACCGCTGGCTGCTCAAGATACGTTGACAACAGCCGAGCAATTGCATGGCAAAGAGTTGTCTTACAATAACATCAACGATGCGAACGCAGCATTGCAGATTGTAAAAGAATTTGAAGAACCGGCTGTGGTCGCGGTTAAACATATGAATCCATGTGGCGTGGGCATTGGCGCAAGTATCTATGAAGCTTACAGCAAGGCATATGCTGCAGATCCAACGTCTATCTTTGGTGGCATTGTGGCAGCGAACCGCATTATCGACAGCGATACAGCAGCTAAATTGAGCGAGATTTTCCTGGAAATCGTCCTTGCTCCTGACTTTACACAAGAGGCTCTCGATATCCTGACGAAGAAGAAAAACATTCGTTTGCTCAAAACGGGTGAACTGAATGCTGCTCGTAAACGGGAGAGCCAATTCGTTGTAACTTCCATCGACGGTGGTATGATTGTGCAACAGTCCGATGTGCACTCCATTGAAGCGAGCGAACTGAACGTAGTAACTGATCGTGCACCATCGGAAGAAGAACTGAAACAGCTGTTGTTTGGCTGGAAAGTAGTTAAACACGTGAAATCCAACGCGATTGTACTTGCTGCGAATGATATGACGGTAGGTGTGGGTGCTGGACAAATGAATCGTGTGGGTGCAGCCAAAATTGCGATTGAGCAAGCTGGCGAGCAAGCAAAAGGTGCCATTCTGGCATCCGATGCGTTCTTCCCAATGGGGGATACGCTGGAACTGGCAGCAAAAGCCGGAATTACAGCGGTGATTCAACCTGGCGGTTCGATCAAGGATGAAGAATCCATCAAAGTAGCCAATGAATACGGAATTGCCATGGTCTTCACAGGCGTTCGTCACTTCAAACACTAGAGCGAAAAAAGGTTTAATAAGGGGTGTCGCCAGTCATACTTATGACTTATGGTACACCCCCTCTTTTTTAGGTTGTTCAATACGCAGTAGCGTAACAAATCCAGTTATGCACGGAGGGGGAACAGAGCGAATGGATATTCTGGTAGTAGGCGGCGGTGGCCGGGAGCACGCAATCATCTGGGCGCTGGCGAAGAGTCCAAAGGTAGACAAGATTCACTGTGCACCGGGAAATGCAGGTATTGCTCAGCTCGCTGAGTGTCATGCCATTGCGGTAAATGAATTCGATAAACTAACGGCTCTTGCTGCAGAGCTTAAAGTGGGATTAGTAGTTATTGGTCCGGATGATCCGCTTGCAGATGGGATCGTGGATGCATTTGATTCGACAGGTATTCCGGTATTCGGACCTCGTCGCAATGCAGCAGAGATTGAGGGAAGTAAAACATTCATGAAGGACCTGCTGCACAAGTACAACATTCCAACCGCAGCCTATGAGAAATTCGACAACTACGAACAGGCTCAAGCATACCTGTATGAACAAGCCATTCCGGTTGTCATCAAGGCAGATGGATTGGCAGCGGGTAAAGGTGTGACGGTAGCTTATTCCCGTGATGAGGCTGATCAGGCACTTCGCAGCATCATGGTGGATAAAGTGTTTGGTGAAGCGGGAGCCAAAGTCATCATCGAGGAATTCCTCGCAGGACAGGAAATGTCCATTCTGGCCTTTGTTGATGGAGAGACGGTTCGTCCGATGGCCGCAGCACAGGATCACAAACCTGTATTCGACAATGACCAGGGGCCAAACACAGGCGGTATGGGTACATACTCACCTTTGCCACATATCCCTGCTTCTATCATTGAGGAAGCTGTGGAGACGATCATTAAACCAACTGCCAAAGCAATGGTGTCCGAGGGCCGTCCATTCCAGGGTGTATTGTTTGCCGGACTGATGATTTCACCAGATGGTAAACCCAAAACGATTGAGTTCAACGCACGGTTTGGTGATCCGGAAACACAGGTTGTATTGCCGCGCCTGAAGAGTGACTTGTTCGATATCTTCTGGGCAACCGTCCATGGCAAGCTGGCTGATATTGAGATTGAATGGAGTGATGAAGCTGCAGTATGTGTGGTGCTTGCTTCAGGAGGTTATCCGGGACCTTATGCCAAAGGTGTAGTCATTGAAGGTCTGGATCAAGTGCAAGATGCCGTGGTATTCCACGCAGGTACAGCACGTAGTGAAGCAGGAGGCTGGGTCACGAGTGGTGGACGGATCCTGGGCGTAGTTGGCCTTGGTGCGGATATTGCCGAAGCTAGAAACAAAGCCTATGAACAGGCTGAGCGTATCCATTTTGATGGTAAACATCAGCGGACGGATATTGCTGCCAAAGCACTCGTATAGAATAAATATAAGAGCCCGTAGAGATGTATACCGGAAAGGTATTTGCATCTTGCGGGCTCTTTGCTACGTATATAGATGTATCTTGTGCAAACGGCCGGACTTGTCTATACGGGAAAGAATATGGGTAAGATGCAAAACGGGATTAAATCAGGGAGATCAGGGAGATCAGGCATGTTTAGCGCCCTAAACTAAAGGGTAGTATTTTTATAAATTGGACTATACTAAACATGTGAAGATTATCACATTATGAGGTAATAACCATCATATTATAGAAAGTACCTAACATACATAAAGACTAATTTGTGAACATTATACTGTAACCTTGTTCCAAACCATGACGTGCAACTGGATGGTTGAGCGGGAAACATGGTATACTTTTCGGAAACAGGAATGAGTAAGAGGGGAGGTGGATATCTATTGGGTAGGCGATATTGTAAATTGTCCAAATGGCGAATCTAGGTGGAGTTAAGCGAGGAACAATTGACAGCATGAGGGGTAAACCCGATTTGAATGGAGAAGTTTCTGCAAGTCATTGACTTCATCTTGAATTCCTGTTTTGTATTTTACAAGGTCAAACAGTACGACATATACAAATATGATCATTATTCGATTTCATATAAGGCATACGCCATGATGAACGACAAACAGCGCATGAATGGTTAACGTAGTTAACGGATCACGCTGTAACTATCTCTGGAGGTGAATCCCTGAGAATCGGGGAAATCATTGGACATAATTACCATATTGAATATCGCTTTACTTATTATCTTGATTGCATTGACTGCATTTTTCGTAGCATCGGAGTTCGCTGTAGTCAAAATTCGTACATCAAGAGTAGATCAACTGGTTGCCGAAGGCAATAAAAAGGCTGTACTCGCCAAAAAAGTTGTCTCGGACCTGGATTATTATCTGTCAGCCTGTCAGCTCGGTATTACGGTCACTGCTCTAGGACTGGGAGCGCTCGGAAAACCGACGGTTGAGAGATTGTTATACCCGGTATTCAATTATTTAGACGTACCTGCTTCGATATCATCAATTGCTTCCTATGCAATTGCCTTTATCCTCGTCACGTTTTTGCACGTGGTTATTGGTGAGATGGCACCGAAAACGCTGGCGATTCAGTTTTCGGAAAAACTGACGTTGATGCTCTCCCCATCGCTATACTGGTTTGGTAAAATCATGTATCCGTTCATCTGGGCGCTTAATGGAACCTCACGTGTTCTTCTGCGAGGATTCGGTGTAAAGCCTGCCAAACATGATCAAGCCTACTCGGAGGACGAGATCAAGATCATCATGAACCAGAGTTATGAAGGAGACGAGGACAACAAGACCAAGCTTTCTTATCTGGAAAATGTATTTGTGTTCGACGAACGTGATGCCAAAGACATCATGGTACCCCGTACGGAACTGGTGACGTTAGATCAGGAGATGACCTATGACGATATTATTCCTATATTGGATGAACATAACTATTCACGTTACCCTGTCATCGAGGATGGGGACAAGGACCGCATTATCGGCGTTGTGAATGTGAAAAAGATTTTGCCTGACATGGTAGCCGCAAGATCATATCAACTAAGCGAGTTCGTTCGTGAGATCCCATTCGTTTCCGAAGTAACACGTATCCAGGATGCGATGATTAAAATGCAGCAGGAACGTGTACACATGGCCGTGGTTGTGGATGAATACGGCGGTACTTCGGGAATCATTACGATGGAGGATATTCTGGAGGAGCTTGTCGGTGAGATTCGTGATGAATTCGATGCCGATGAGGTGGCCGATATCCAGGAGACCGGAGAGAATCAATATCTCATTAATGGTCGGGTACTTTTGGATGAAGTGGAGCGGCAGTTCGGGCTTAGCTTTGAAGGAAACGAAGAGATGGACACCGTGGCCGGATGGATTCAGTACCAGAAGGGTGTAGGTGTGGAAAAAGGCGACACGGTAGAACACGGCGATTATGTCTGGACCGTTGTGGATACCGAAAATTATCACATCAAACAAGTTCTTCTGGAGCGGGTAAATGGCGCGCAGGTTGAGGAAGCTACTAGCGATCTGGCGTGATCTTGCCCCAAAATCTTTTAAAAATTTTAAATGTTTTTGCGATAACGTAGCAGTGTAGGGGACGGAATCGATTCTGAAGAAGCGCAGCGTTCGCGTTTGCAAACCAATTTTAAACCTTTGAAAACAACAATCAGGGAAATTTGGAGGCAATGGCGATCGGAAGAACGAGCCGTCACCGGAACGTCACTCGTGCAACCTTAATATAAATTTTACTTGGAGGTGAATCCCTCAAACTGAGGGAAATCATTGGACGGAATAATAGCCTTGAATTTATTTTTAGTAGCCGTATTTATAGGTCTGACAGCCTTTTTCGTTGGAGCCGAATTTGCAATTCTTAAAGTACGGATGTCCCGAATCGATCAATTGATCTCGGAAGGGAACAAAAAGGCAGTACTGGCCAAAAAAGTGGCGCACAACCTGGATTATTATTTGTCTGCATGTCAATTGGGGATTACCATCACAGCGCTGGTATTGGGAGCCCTGGGTGAACCTACCGTTGAGAAAATGCTGCATCCGCTCTTTGAGCGAATGGAAGTGCCGGCGGCATTGTCTACCGTGCTTTCCTATGGTATCGCTCTGGCGATCATTACGTTCCTGCACGTGGTTATCGGTGAATTGGCACCGAAAACCCTGGCGATTCAGTTTGCAGAGAGAATGACGCTGTTGCTGGCACCACCACTGTACTGGTTCGGTAAAATCATGAATCCGTTCATCTACGCGCTGAATGGAGCTGCTCGTCTGTTGCTTGGCATATTTGGTGTAAAACCTGCCGGCCATGATACCGTTCACTCCGAAGAAGAGCTGAAGCTGATTATGGCACAGAGTTATGAGAGTGGCGAGATTAACCAGACGGAGCTGGACTATCTCAAAAACATTTTTGCTTTTGATGAGCGTTTGCTTCAGGAGATTATGATTCCACGAGATAAAATTGTTACTCTGAATAAGGAAATGCCGCTTGATCAGATCATTGAGACACTGAATCGACATGAATACACGCGATACCCTGTTATTGCAAATGGGGATCAGGCGCATTTTGTGGGCTTTATTAACACAAAAGAAATGCTGACGAGTGTAGCTGCGGGCAGAGATTTCAATATGGAGACATTTGTTCACAATACGCCGAGTTTCTCCGAGCGTTCTCCAATCAAGGATGTACTGATCCAGATGCAGCAAAGCCGTGTACACATTGCAACCGTGAAAAACGAGGCAGGTGCTACGGTAGGGATGGTTACAATGGAGGATATCCTTGAAGAGATTGTCGGAGATATCAAGGATGAATACGAGCATAAAGATTTGGTGAATCCACCCAAAAGAATGAAACTGGTTTAAAAAGCAGTAATACAAAAGTGATACAGTATTAGCGAAGTAACGTAATTCTTCTAACTATAAAAGCAGGTTCCCGATGTGATCGGGGCCTGCTTTTTGGTTTAAATCTTAATTTTAAAATAAAAGCTTGCATATTGAGGTCCAATGGATTAATATAAATTTAAAGAATCTTAATTTAAAGATAAATAACGAAAAGCAATAAATAAAAGAAGCAAAAACAACCTATGATACAACTAAAACCAAGGGAGTGGAGATTATGTTCAGAACTTCAGGAATTCATCATATTACAGCTTTTGTAGACGATGCACAGAAAAACGTTGATTTTTACGCAGGTGTGTTGGCGCTCAGACTGGTGAAAAAAACAATTAACTTTGATGCACCAGACGTATATCACTTGTATTACGGGAACGAGCAGGGTGCACCGGGTACAATCATTACCTTTTTCCCACAGCAAAATTCAAGAAGAGGTGTCATTGGGTCAGGTCAGACTGGAGTTACCGTATATGCGGTTCCTGTAGGAAGCCTGCCTTTCTGGAAAGAACGTCTTACTTCCTTCGACATTCCATATGAAAATAAAACCAGATTTGGTGAGCAGTACATTCGTTTCTTCGACAAAGGCGGTCTGCTGCTTGAACTGGTTGAGCGTGAAGGCGGTCAGCCAAGCAACTGGAGTTTCAACGGTGTGACACCGGAGCATGCCATCAAAGGATTTGGCGGAGCTGTATTGTTCAGCCACGTTCCTGAAAAAACCATGGACGTCTTGGTGAGCAAACTGGGTCTGGAGCAAGTCGGTGAAGAGAACGGACTCCTTCGTCTTCAGGCAAGCGGCGATATTGGTCAGATCATCGATATTCAGTCGACAGGTATCCAGCGCGGGATTGGCGGAGCCGGAACGGTTCACCATATTGCATGGCGTGCCAAAGATTACGTGGAACATGAACAAATTCAGCAGGATCTTGAACAATCCGGGTATCATCCAACGCCAGTCATTGACCGTCAATACTTCAACGCTGTGTATTTCCGGGAGCCGGGTGGTATACTGTTCGAACTTGCTACGGATCCTCCGGGATTTGCACGGGATGAACCAGCAGACAGCATGGGTGAGAAACTGATGTTGCCTGAATGGTATGAACCACAGCGTGAGCAGATTGAACAATTGTTGCCACGAATTGAAGTACGTGAATGGAAAGGAGAGTCCAAATCATGACCACAACCAATACAATGAAACATATCTATAAAGCAGGTGCTCAGCCGGATGCTCCAACAATCCTGTTGCTTCACGGCACAGGCGGAACCGAGAACGATCTGATCGGTCTGGCGGAGATGATCGCACCAGGAGCTGGCATACTTGGGGTGCGGGGTAATGTATCGGAGAACGGGATGCCCCGTTTCTTCCGCCGTCTAGCCGAAGGCATTTTTGACGAAGAAGATCTGATTGCTCGTACGGCAGAGCTGGGATCTTTTGTAGATGCAGCTGCGGTGGAATACGGTTTTGATCGGTCCAACGTGTATGCACTGGGTTACTCTAACGGTGCCAACATTGCAGCAAGCCTGATTTTCCATCAAGCAGATGTATTCAAAGGTGCAATTCTGCATCACCCGATGGTACCGTTGCGCGGACTGGAACTGCCGGATCTGAAAGGTCTGCCTGTGTTCATTGGTGCGGGCGAGAACGATCCAATTGTACCAAGACGTGAAACGGAGGAACTTGCTTCGCTGCTGAGCGGTGCAGGTGCCGATGTAAACACGTATTGGGAGCGTCAGGGTCATCAGTTGACTCGTACCGAGGCAGAAGCTGCGGCAACTTGGTTTAAGACACAGGCGTAAGGTAGAGATAGCTCTAAACCGAGTACTCGTTCATCCTTGCATTGAGTGATTGTGCAATATTGCAGGAGCTGCGTACGAAGCAACAAGAAGGTGTATATGAGGGCCAGCCGCATAGTGGCTGGGACAGTTACCCGATCCGATCATGGATCGGGTTTTCTTTTTCATAAGGAAAAAGGAGCGGAAAAGGAACGGTGGGACGGGGGATGATCCTTGCAACGTGACAGAGGTGACAGGACTGCTGTAACTTGCTGAAGCAACATGGTTGTCGTAAAGCATGGAGTATTCTATAATGAAGTAATTGATAATCATTTTCAATTAGATTCGGTGAAAGATGACTATGCATGTAATCAGGAGGGGAACATGAATCTTAACCCTAGCTCACATACGTTTGGCTCAAGTGCGTTTGTTCAGACCCGCGATGGTCGCAAACTACATTATATGTCCAGAGGAACAGGAGAACTGACGGTTGTATTTGAGTCCGGTATGGGCGCCTCCAGATCAAACTGGGGACTGGTTGCACCAGCCATTGCTGAGCATGCACGTGCAGTCGTGTATGACAGGGCAGGGGCGGGACGAAGTGATGTGGACTCGGCTCCCCGCAGCCTTGAACGCATTGCAGGGGATCTTGGAGAACTGCTGACTGCGCTGGGCCCTGGCCCATTTATTCTGGTTGGACATAGCTGGGGAGGTCCGATTGTACGGGCTGCGGCGGATGCACATCTATCTCGATTACGTGGCATTATTCTGGTAGATCCATCAGACGAGCATTGCGAAATGTATTTTTCCAAACTTACTAGAAAGAGCTTTGCCATCAATGGTTTCATTATTCCAATCATGGCGCGGACTGGCTTATATAAGATGCTTGGCAGCAAAGCTGGAAGTGTTCAGCCTGACGATGTGGCGGCGGATCATCTCAAGGAGGATTTCACTGTACGGGCAGCTAACACGATGCTTGCGGAAGGCAGAACATTTCTGAATGACATGGCAGCGCTGCTGGAACATCCTCCGGCTCTGGGTAATCTGGAAGTCAGCGTGATCTCGGGTACGAAACCGGGCAAGGGAGAGGGAAAAATCAGACCTGCCCTCATCACGGCGCATCGCCAGACGGTGAGCCAGCTATCCAATGCGAGATGGATTGGGGCGGATCAATCCGGACATATGGTTATGTATACAGACCCTCAGGTCATTATTGATGAAATTGTACGAATGATAAATGATGTAAGCTCAAGCGCAAGAACAGAACAAAAGTGATACAATACAAAGAAAAGCAGTGCGCGACATTGCTAGACCATAAAAGCGGAGTGTGGAGACAACATGAAACCAGTTGAACAAGAACCAACGGGAACCACAAGTCCCGGTCGTGCCAGTGTTGGCATGGAAGATATCGTGCGCGCACATCATGTGCTGCGTGAGGTCATTGTAAGAACGCCGTTACAGCGGGATGCTGTATTGTCGGCCAAATATAACTGTAATGTGTATCTGAAAAGGGAAGACCTTCAAGTGGTGCGTTCTTTCAAAATTCGGGGCGCCTATAATATGATTCGCAGTCTGACACCAGCCGAGATGGAGAAAGGTATTGTCTGTGCAAGTGCTGGCAACCATGCTCAGGGTGTTGCTTTTAGCTGTAATGCCCTTGGGATTAACGGCAAAATCTTCATGCCGAGTACAACCCCGAACCAAAAGGTGAAGCAGGTAAGACGTTTTGGTGGCAGTAATGTTGAAGTGGTGCTGATCGGGGATACGTATGATGATGCGTATGCTGAAGCGATGCGTGCATGTGACGAACAGGGCATGACGTTCATCCATCCTTTTGATCAACCGAAGATTATTGCAGGTAATGGTACGGTAGCGATGGAAATCATGGAAAGTCTCGATGAGAATGCCGACTATGTATTCGTGACAATTGGTGGCGGAGGACTGGCAGCCGGCGTGGGAACTTATATGAAGACCGTGAGTCCAGAGACACGCATCATTGGAGTTGAGCCACTTGGTGCAGCTTCCATGAGTGAGGCGATGTTCCGCAAACAGGTTGTGACGCTGGATGATATTGATAAATTCGTGGATGGCGCAGCGGTGAAACGTGTTGGCGATCTCACCTTTGATATCTGCAATAGTATACTTGATGACATTGTGAAAGTGCCAGAAGGCAAGGCCTGCACAACTATTCTGGAACTATATAATGAAAATGCGATCGTTGTCGAGCCTGCCGGTTCCTTGGCTGTTGCGGCGCTTGAGCAATATCGTGAGCAAATCGTGGGCAAGACGGTGGTTTGTGTTATTAGTGGCGGGAACAACGATATCGACCGGATGCAGGAGATCAAGGAACGTTCCCTGATCTATGAAGGGCTAAAGTACTATTTCATGGTTAATTTCCCGCAGCGTGCAGGAGCTTTACGTGAATTCCTGGAGGAAGTTCTAGGGAAGAATGATGATATCACCCGGTTTGAATATACGAAAAAGCATGATAAGGAAAATGGCCCTGCCTTGGTGGGCATTGAGCTGATGTACAAGGAAGATTACCAACCGCTCATTGAGCGTATGAACCGCAAAGGTATCGCCTATACCGAGCTGAACAAAAATCTAAATCTGTTCAACATGTTAATCTGATGAATTATTCCAAAACGCAGTCATGCATGCAATCGGAGGTGAAATGAAGTATGCAAGCAGATCACCACGAGGCATCCCTTTTGATCAGACCTGCGCGCATGGAAGATGCAGATCAGGTCATTCCGTTACTGCATCAGGCGATAGGAGATATTGCTTACTCGCTAGCGGGTGAGGCGGATCATGAGAAGGCGATGCAGATTTTGCAGGCGTTTTATGTACATGAAGACAACCGGATTAGCTATCGTCATATGACAGTGATGGAGCAGGATGGGTTGATTGCGGGGATTCTGGTAGCCTATGATGGCGGAGAAGCAGATCGTCTGGACCAGCCGATTCTGGATCGACCTGGACGAAGCCGGGAAGAGAAGTATGCATTGGTTAAAGAAACCCGTCCGGGGGAGTATTATCTGGATACTCTTTCGGTAAGTGAAGCTTATCAGGGGCAGGGCATCGGCCGGGCACTGATGGCTGCTTTTGAGCAGCAGGGCAGAGATCTGGGTCACTCGCAGGTATCCTTGATTGTAGAACGAGACAACGGCCGAGCGCTAATGCTGTACGAACGGCAGGGATATGTCAAAGACGATGTGATTGTCATCGCAGGACATGAGTATAATCATATGGTCAAACCGATTCAATAGTACAGGGAGCTAACGGGTTAAGTCAGTTGTGACTATAGAAACAAGAAGAAACCGCGACAGGAGCGAATCCTGTGGCGGTTTTTGTCGTGTTAACTGTTGGGATTTAGCCTGAATTTGAACCGGATATTAACTCTGGGAACGGATTAACTCAATAATTCGCATAGTCGCTGACCGGCACATTCTGTTCCAGCCATTTCTCGATAGTGGCCGTTTTCTCGAATTTGGCTTCGGTTACGATGTCCATGAACTTTTCGAGTTTGGTCAGGAAGGCACTGTCTTCGGAGGAGTTACGTTGTAAGACAGCTTTGTAACCTTTCTGGGCATTGGCAGTCATTTTGTTCGTATCATAGTCAAATAAAGGCGTATTATTCAGGCCATAAAATGTATACAAGCTATAGTTATTCATCAGGTTCTTCACCTGTTGTACCCGATTGGACTTCGGATATTCGTTCAGGAATCGTTCCTGATTCAAAGCGCGATTGAGTATCTCCTGATAGCCAATGACCAGTGCACCATCATCGGCGGCAAGGTTGCTGGTTTCAACTGCCATGATATTAATGTATTGTTTGATGTCTGGTTTCACGTACGAGATATATTTCTGAAAAGCCATATAATTCATGATCGGATAGAGTGAACCTTCCAGCATAACAAGACGATAACCGCTATCCCGTGCTTGCTGGAGCAGCGCACGCAGACTGGTGTCGTTGGTGCGGGACATGAGTGTGGTGAAGCTATCATTCCATTTGTAGGCTTTGATCATCTTGTCTTGAACATTAGGCACCAGTAGACGGTCCGTCATGGCTGTTAACGCCTTGTTGCGGGCATTCTCCAGCTGTAAGACCATCAGGGTTGCATGATGAGTCGTAACTTGATCGATATGAGATTCGAGATAAATATCCGCGGCAGGCAAGCCGTTCTTTTTGTAGAGCATGGACTGAAATGTTTTATATATTGTTGTTGAACTGGCAGTCGTGACTTTGGTATCTGTACTGGAAGAAGCGGCAACAGCGACTCCGGATAATGGAGCGACGGCCGTTTGGAGCAGCATGAGGATGGCGGTGGCTGTAATGAAGGTGCGCATGCCTTTACGTTTGGCAGATTGGAACGATGATGTCATAGATATGAACCTCCCATAGTTGAGAAAATGATAGGTGTTGTTCACTAGTCACTATACCTTAACCCAAATGGGGTCGGATGTGGTTGCGGAATGGTGACAAATTCTTCTGTTATTTTTAACTTTTGGAGGGTGGAAGATAGAGGGAGAATTCTGAGAAAATATTTTTTGTACAACTGGAAACTTTTGAGCTGATCGGAACGTCTTAGTTGTGCATAGGAAAATACAGGAATTAATGAAATGAACAGCGAATCTATTTCGATGTTAACTAATTGCGAGAATGGGGATATGGGATATGAGGAAAGCGGGAGGAAAACAAGTGAAGAAGGTAATGTCAGCGCTGGCTGTATCGGCCATGCTGATGTCCGCACTTCCAACGTCGGTTATGGATGCAGCCGCGAGAATCAGCATATACATTAATGATGCAGAGTTATCATCTGCTCAGGCACCTGTCATGAAAGGTGGACGCGTACTGGTTCCGCTTCGGTCGATTTTTGAAGGATTGGATGCGAAGGTACAGTACACGAACAGAACCAAAACGATTGTTGCAACTCGCGATGATCAGGAAGTTACTTTGAAACTTGGTTCCAAAACGGCATACATCAACGGGGAAGCAATCTCGCTGGATGTACCTGCGAACACGATTAAAGGAAACACCATGGTTCCAATTCGTTTTGTCAGTGAAGCTTTTGGAGAAAAAGTATTCTGGAACTCACGTAATCAACGTGTAGATATCAAGACAACGACAACACCTCCAGTAGATGAGACACAATATGCTGCATGGAACATCTACGGTTCGGTATCCGGAAGTAACGGAGATGGTCGTGACCTGACCGTGAGCTTCACACGTCCAACTTCAGAGAAGGCGGTATCTGCTTACCGAATTATGCTGGTGAAAACACGCGATGTGAATACCTTTACAGAGTCCTCAGCAACTGCCGTACCTTCTGCAAACTATACATCTATTACACCAAATGGCAGCAATCCGAAACTGACACTTAATGCACAGACGCGTGACGTAAACGGGGATTTGCTGAACAGCAATGAAACGTATCGTCTGTATGTACTGACTGTTGGTAACAGCAGCAATAATTATAAAAATGCACTAAACTGGTCTTCTCAAGCATTGAAGCTCAATAATGTAAAATCCACAGTACAAGCGGTTACAAGTCTGCGTGCTGCAGATGTTAGCGACTATGGCGATGGACGCGATCTGGAGATTAACTTCACCCAGCCGAGCACGACATCGAACATTACGTATTATCGTGCTTTTGTAGTCAAAGCGAAGGACTCTTCCGCATTCAATCTGGCTGCAGCAAACAAAGTGTCCAGTGCGAACTCCACGATCATATACAAAGGCAACACGGCTGCGGTCAAAAGCAAGCTGACTTCTTCGACACGGGATACGTCCGGCGAATTGATCAAAAGCGGTACAGCGTATGTGGTTTACATCTTGTCGGTAAGCACTAATACAACAACAGACAGCAAGCTGTCCGCAGCATCATCTTCACTTACACTGTCCGTGAACACAGCAACGTCTCCAGTAATTACGCAGGTGAAGGATAACTCGGATTATGGAGATGGTCGTGATATTCAGGTGAGCTTCAACCGTTCATCGGATGAGTCCAAGGTGGCGAATTATCGCGTCTTTGTGGTGCGTAACTCGGTTGCCAGCAGCTTTAATCTGACGACAGCAAGCAATCTGTCCTCCAGTCTGTACTATACGGTGAACAAAACAGGTAACAACATTACAACGACATTACCTTCATCCATGAAGGACACAAGCGGTTATAACGTAACGAATCTGCAAGATTATCGCATCTTTGTGATGGCGGTGGGCAACCAGCAAAATGGATACACCAATGCGCTGTCAGCTTCCTCCACTGTGCTGAGACTGACAACAACCGGTAACGCGGGAGTTATTAGCAACCTGGCTGTTGCGGATATTGGTGACAACGGTGATGGGCGTGATCTACGGGTTTCTTTCAACAAAGCTGCGGATGAGTCCAGAATCTCTGCCTACCGAGTATATGTAGTTCGTTCCGCTAATGTGGGCAGCTTCACACTAAGCGCAGCTAATGCGTCGAACTACTATACGCAGGTGAACAAAACGGGTGGTAACTTGTCCGTTACGCTTCCAAATGCATATGATACAAGCGGTTCTAAAGTCCAAGAAGGTGTGAGTTATCGTGTATTTGTTGTATCGGTGAGCAACAGTGGGAATGCTACCCAGAATGCATTGTCTAGTTATTCTTCATTAATCACATTATCCAAAACTGCTGTATTGACTGCACCAACAAGCATCACAGCAAAGGATATTGGCGATAATGGCAATGGTAGCGACATAAGTGTGACGTTTAATAGATCGGCGAATGAGACTAACGTTCATCACTACCGTGTGTTTGTAGTAAAGAAAACGAATGTAAGTGGATTTGATCTGGCAGAAGCGAATCGAAATCCTAATTTTATTCCCCAGAGTAAAACTGGAGGAAGCGGAAACTACACTTTGACTTTAAATAATGCAAGAACGACAGATGGCGCAGATATTCGAAATGATGAAGACTATCGTATATTTGTACTGGCGTTGAGCAATACCGGTACTATTTCGAATGTTCTATCTACGGTCTATTACGATGTTAGGTTGTCTGTAACTACTAGTGAAGTTGGGAAAGTCGCAATCACTGATGTTGAAGTTAAGAAAGAAGAGCAAGCTGCAGGTAATGCTACCGATGTAAAAGTGACATATACAAAACCAGTCCCTGATCAAGCCATTGGACGTTATGTGTTAATGGTAGTACCTGCTTCTACAGCTTTCGATCTAAATGCGGCCAAAAAAACTGCGAAATCCAGCAATTCACTCGATGTTTCTGCAAGTACAGTTACAGAACTTCCTATTTCTTTATCCGATAGTAATGGTGACGAGATCAAAGCTGGAGCATACAAGATTGTTATTTTGTCCGAATCATCTGATGGTAAAAGGGAATCAAGTATGACTTCGTCTGCTGCTTTCACAATTAACGCGAAAAAACAGGCACCAACGCCTGTTGATAGTGTAATAGATCTAAAAACAACTGTAAGTGCTTCTTCCATTAATATAAGTTTCACTAAGCCAAATGAAGTAGGCATCGCTCGTTACGATGTGTATATCATTAAAGAAGAGAGCAGCTCAGGAACTACTGGGAGAGTTTTAAAAGATGTTAGTGTAGGTGGTGCTCCTTTAGCAACAGTGGATATTGGAATTTCCGCCAAGGATTCAGAGGATGCAGTTTTCGGAGCGGGTAAATACAAAGTTTCGGTAGTCTCAGTGGTGAGTGATCCGACGAAATATACATCTGTCCGTGCAGAAGGCACATTTGAGATTTTGCCAGCTCCTTCTGGCACTGGTCAGGGAACTGACAATTCGGGCGCGGGGACTTCAGGCGGTAATGGAACTCAACCATCTGCTACAAACGAGCTATCCACTACGCAGGGTTCATGATTTTAAGATAGGCAAACGCGGTTGAAATTCATAATGGATAATTGAATTTTAGGAATTCGAATCCATTAACTCCCTTTCCAACCGGAAAGGGAGTTTTTAATATTCCCGCGTAGACACCGCTGAACATCCTCGCGGCCATTCACTTGATAAAAAATTTGTCGCCAGAACGGTTCCTTAGACCAATGTTGAATTTGAACCAATTATTGGATAATAAAGGGGAGTTGGCTATATAGATCGAACTAAACATTTACACGAAACAGAGTGGCCAATGTAAATATCTTTAGTTCACCTTATATAGAAGCCTATGAGCCGAAAGGAATGATGGAATGCTTGCATTTCGTTTGACAGGCCTGCCGGATTCCCGGTTGCCGCTGTACCTGTATTGTGTGGGCACGCAGGAAGAGAAAGTTCTGCATAGACCGGATGGATTTCCGGTGTATCAGTTGTTTTTGTCACACGGTGGTGAAGGGCAGTTCAAGATAACGGGAAAAGGATCAAGGACGATGGGAGCAGGGCAGTTATTCATCGTGGAACCCGAGGTTGCACATGAGTATGTGCCTCATTCCAAATCCAAAGGGGAACTTGGTTATATCGGTATTGGCGGTGCATCGGCTGGATCAGTACTTCAATGCGCGGATTTGCTTCAGAACGAGCCGTTCCCTATCTCCGGTTTTGAAATCATCTGGTCGCGGTTAACAGATCTCTGGCATGCGCTGGATCAAGGAGCAACGGAGATGTGGAACACATCAGCCCTCATCTACCAGCTCATTTTGGATATAGCACAATCGAAAATTCCATCTGATGTCGGTAATGGAGGTGTCGGATCATCGATGGCACAGGACGGCACTGTAACACGTTCTAATCGGGAGTCCGATCCGAGCAGGGATGCACTCGTCCGAGCGGTAGCATTGATGCATGCTCACTATCAGGACGATCTGTTATTGAAGCATGTTGCTGACGCAGTGGATTATTCGGTACAGCATCTCAACCGATTATTCCAACAGCATTATGGCGTGACAGGACATCAGTATATGCAACGATTACGTTTGCAGAAGGCTTCGGAATGGCTGGACAAGCATCCACGAGCAAGTGTACGAGAGGCAGCAGAGACCGTAGGGATGGAAGTGAACTATTTTATCCGGATGTTCAAGCGGGAATTTGGAGAGACACCAGGCAAAGGAATCAAACATCGGAATCAGCTCCAAATGGAAAAAGACCTCACGAATTCGTGAAGCCCTTAATCAATTATATAACGTGTTATGCTGTTTTCTTTTGTCCAAATAAAGGCCTTAACGTTGCAAGCCCCACAACTCCGATCACTGCACTCACCCACGGAGCCAGTGCAAATACCGGAAGTTTATCACGCAGTGGATAGCCTACAAACAGCACAAGGACCACGATGACGATGTAGATGATGATTCCCTTAAGGTTAACCTTAGGTACGGTGTTCTTGTCCGCTCCTTCATCGTCCGGTCGCTCAGCAAGACGGCGAAGCATCTCCACCAATGCAATACCTCCAACTGCCGCAACGATCAGGGAGAACAGACTGATGTGTTGGAATGGTTCCGTATCTCCGCCAGTCCAACCCACGAACAATCCCACACATCCTTGAATCAACATGACAAAAGACAAAGCCGCCCAAGCGATCATGGCATACCACTTTGGCGTCCGTTTCACAGGCTCTGGATTCTCAGTTGGCTGTGATTCTACAACATTTGCTTTCTTTTTAGCTGAAACAGATGGACTATTATCACGGGTTGGGCTGGATTTACCCACCTCAACGACAGCCGTCTTCTCCGGTGCTGTATTTGTAATCCCGAGCTGTGCATGGATGTCTTGTTCCAGATCAGGTCCGTATAACTCGCGAGCGGGTTTATTATCCCGTTGAGCCTGTACGATTGCTTTTCCTGCGGAGAGTATCCACTCTTCCTGTGTTCTCTCGTCCGCTGGCGCATGACGTGCAATTGTGCTGATCTCGTCATACAGTTTCACATGTTCAGGTGTCATTCGACTCATCTCGGTTATTTGCCGATTCTGTATTTCTTTAAGCTTCTTATAGGAAATCCCCAATGATTGCTCCCCCTGTCTACACACGTTCTGATCTTCCAATTGACTGAAGACCCTGACGGTATTTTAGTATACGGGAAGGGCTCTCGTTTCGCAAAGTCATTCCTTATAAAAAAGCTGCTCATGGTGGACCCATATCCATACACAGGCCAGTATAACACAGGTGCATAACAGCACCAGTTTACCGTGATGTTGAATCCATTCCAGTAGATGTTCCATGAATTCATTCCTTTCGGCAGAAGGATTCCGAGGCATATGCTGCCTAAGTTTTTTCGTTTATTTTCCCCCGTTCATGTGAAAAAATACCCACACGCCTCACAGATCTAACGATTGTGTGAAGTATGCATAAAGAGCAGCCGATTCCATCACAATAGTAGCATTTCCAACAGAAATCCAAGATTGGAGTGTGCTTGTTATGGATAAACAAACAGATTTGACGCGGAAGCTGCTACTGAACAGCAACTCCCGTGGAGTTGTGGACGAAGTTGTATCCTTTGAAGAGAACCTGGAGGATACGGAGTATGCAGAAGAACTGACAGATGGCAATTTGAAGGGAAGAAGTTTCTGGGACAATAGTGATTCGGGTCATGAGCATGAGTGGAATGGACGGGTGGAGACCCACGAGATGTTCCGTAGAAGCTACGAATAACGATCCTGCAACGCTTGTTTGAATTCCAAATGATATCCGGGCCAGCTGTCATCAGCGTGGCTCATTTTTTTGTGTTTATTATCCGATAACATGTAGATTGGTAGTCGACGTAGAAAGGGTTCTTACTTACGTTGACTTGCAGGGTACGGGATGATAATATATGAATAACATCTTAATACACACTAAACTTATCGGATTATATATATTTAATAAATGGAAGTTAACAGGCTAAGCGTGGAAAGGGGAAATCGGTATGGAACGTCAGATCAGTATCCGTCATGAACAGGAAGAATTAACAGCCACGATTCATTATCCGGTCGTGAAAGATATCAAGGAGGAGGAGAGTCAGCAGCGAGTCCCTCTGGCGGTCATCTGCCACGGCTTCGTTGGTAGCCGGATCGGCGTGGACCGTTTGTTTGTAAAGACTGCACGGGAGCTGGCTGAAGACGGTTTTCTGGTCCTGCGTTTCGATTATACCGGTTGCGGAGAGAGCAGTGGGGAGTACGGAGCGGAGGGACTGGAGTCCATGGTGCTGCAGACTCGTTCGGTGCTGGATTACGCGGTGAATTGCAGTGATGTAGATCCTACGCGTGTTACCCTGATAGGTCATAGTCTGGGTGGTGCCGTTGCATTGCTAACTGCTGTACGTGACAAACGTGTCAAAAACCTGGTTATGTGGTCCTCCGTGGGTTATCCATTCAATGATATCGTGAAGATTACGGGACGGGAAGTATACGATGAAGGCGTGAAACTGGGTGCGGCTGATTATCTGGGATACAAATTCACACCGAAGTTCTTCGAGTCTCTTGCTGAACAACAGCCATTCCAGGAAGCAGTTAAGTTTAGCGGAGATGTACTCGTCGTGCATGGTACATCAGATGAGATTATTCCTGTAGACTACGCATTCCTGTATCAAAAGGTATTCTGGATGCGCCAAGAGGGCCGCTGTGATAAGGAGATCATCTTCCAGGGCGATCACACCTTCTCTTCAGGTAAAGAGCGAGAACAGCTAATTACGCGTACCAGAGAGTGGCTGGGCGAACGTCAGAAGATCGAGCAGGATTGGCAGCACTGGATGATATAAGTGGCAGGATTATAACTGTTTGGGGATGTCAGCTTGGAAAAGCGCCTTCTTAAGGGTAAAATAGAGGAGTAAGCATTCTATCCGTGTCTGGAGGTTGGCAGCAATGACATTACCCGCACTTTTCATTGCGCATGGTTCTCCCGCTCTGGCGGTGGAGAGCAATGACTACACTCACTTCTTGAACCAGCTTGGAGACAGGCTGCCGGCTCCGAAAGCCATTGTCGTATTTACGGCGCATTGGGATTGTCCTGAACCGTCCGTGACGATGGATGATACACATCAGACCTTGCATGATTTTTACGGATTTCCTTCTACGATGTATAAGATGGAATACCCTGCATCTGGGCAGCCAGATTTAGCCAACGAGATTTGCGCTTTGTTCACCCGCAGTAACCTGGCACATCAGCCGATTCGAGGCCGAGGGCTGGATCATGGCGTATGGGTACCGTTGCTCCATATGTATCCCGATGCTAACATTCCTGTGATTGCTGTATCTGTAGACTCGCTGCGTACGCCGCAGGAGCAGTATGATATTGGCCGAATGCTGGAACAGCTGCGTCATGATGATGTGCTGATCATTGGCAGTGGTGGAACGGTTCACAATTTACGATTGCTGGGCAATACGGATGAACCGCAAGAGTGGGCGGTGGAGTTTGATAACTGGATCGGGGAGCGCTTGCAGCAGTGGAACACAAGAGAGCTGTTTCAATATGAGAAAAAAGCCCCTCATGCACGCACGGCAGTTCCGTCGTATGGTACAGAACACCTTGCACCTTTGTTCTACGCCATGGGTACAGCGGATATGTCCCGATCAGCGAAGCGTCTATTCCAGTCTTATCCTTATGGAACGCTCAGTTTGAACTGCTGGCAGTTTGGAGACGGCGTGTAACTTGGAACAGACAACAGCCTGATTATGGTGTTTGACGCCAGTTTCGTACGGATAACGTATATTAATTGCATACTATTAAACAATATATAAACAAAACAAAAGAAGGTTCCTGTACACCCTTGAAGGGATGCAGTAACCTTTTTTCAATACGAGGACTTATTCATGCAATAGATCTTTATTTGCGGATTTCGAACAATTCACAGTCTGTACGCGAATGATAAGCAAGTTCACTGACACTGGATTGGACAACTACAGTGTTGCTGTCAAAACGGATAATGATGCCACCGGAGTCAATCTGGTGATTATCTTTAAAAACTCGAACCTTATACTTCATATTCATGGCTTCCTGGAAGTCCGCATCGGTCTCGAGACGTCGCTGGGTCGGCATATCGTGTACTCCTTTGAAGTTCAACTTTATTTCATCATAATACGATTTTCTGTGGATGGGCAAGTCAGTCATGCATGCGGGCTGATTTTTGAAAAGTAAAAGCCCTGCTCTCCAGGGGGATTGGGAGCAGGGCCGAGAATTCTATGAATGATTGCTTAAGCTGTCTTCTGAGTTGGGCTAATCGTTGGTGTGTCTTTAGGAAGATTTCCTTTGTTGTTACGAGTGAACAATCCGCGAAGGTAAGGCAGTACCCAGTGATCCAGACCAATTTTACCTGCATTTGCACCAGCAACAACAAGGAAGATTTCCATTACAACCAGTTGAGCATTCGTGCTTACTGTTCCCGAGAAGAGGAACGCGAAGTTCATGACCATAGCCATCAGTGCTGCTAGTGTAGTGAAGCAACCGAGGATGAGACCCAAACCTACAAGGAATTCACCCAATGGGATAACGAAGTCGAAAAGTCCTGCGTTTGGTACTGCGAATTTCTCAAGGAACGTTGCCCACCAAGCTTGGACAGCCGGGTGATCACCTGTTGCTTTTTCTACCGCACCGGCCAAGAACCCGCCAGCTTCGAATCCGCCAGTCAATTTGCTCCATCCGTGAGTCATCCAATCATAACCGATATACACCCGAAGTACTGTCAAAATCCACATTGCTACTTTGTTTTCTCTAAGCCATTGGTTTGTGCTGAACATATGAACCACTCCTTCATGGAATTTAGTGTGTGTTGTTTTTGTTTTTCTAAGTGATCACCTTTGATGTCTTTATTGTATAGTTCAAAAGTTGTTTTGTTTGTGATTAAAATCACAATCTAGTTCAAATTTTAAGTAAGGTTTGAGAAGTTCACATTTAGGACATATTTTTCTCACAAATCGCTGTTTCAAATGTGAATTTCAAGCTGTATCAAGGCCTTCTAGGCGCAGACAAATCGGGTGGGGTGTGATTAAATGGAAAGAAATACGTGAAATGGTTGCCTACATGAGACATATATCACAACTTAGAACCAGGCCATATCGTTCAGGAGGTCCTATATTGAAGCTTTTTAAATGGAACAAGGCAGCATCGGCTGCATCTCTGTTTATTCTCTCATTAAGTCTTGTTGCCTGCCAAAACCAGGAGGTGGCGCAGATGCCAGTTCAGCCAGAACCGACACCTGCACCTGTACAAGAAGAACCCGTGAAGGAATCCAACACGTCTCTCTATACAGCACCTTTGACGGGTCTGCCTGTAGATGAAGCGATTACGCGTCGACCACTCGCCGTAATGATTAATAATGCACCAGCAGCTCGGCCCCAATCGGGTCTAAGTTCAGCTGATATCATTCTTGAAGTTCTCGCTGAGGGAGGCATTACCCGTTTCATAGCCATCTTCCAGAGTGAAGGCGGTGGGGAGACGGTTGGACCCGTTCGCAGTATACGTCCATATCTAATTGAGCTCGGCGAGAGTTATGATGGGGTACTTGTTCACGCCGGAGGCAGTCCGGAGGCATATTCCATTTTGCAAAGGCAGCAGAAACAGCATATGGATGAAATCTCGAATGGTGGACCTTACTTCTGGCGTTCCTCGGATCGTAAAGCTCCACATAATCTGTATACTTCAGCGGACAAGCTGAGAGAAGGGTCAGATATCAAGGGTTATAGCCATGATTTCAAGTCTCCCGTATACATCTATAACGAAGAAGGCGCAACATCTGCAGGAGAGGCAGTGAAGCAATTCGATATCCATTATTTATTGGATAGTTACCGGGTGACGTATGATTATGATGAAGTTAGCGGACGATATATGAGAATGGTGAATGGCAAGGCAGATCAGGATATGGATAATGGAACTCAACTTGGTGCAGCGAACATCATTGTGGCAGGTGCTGATCACAAGGTACTCGATAGTGTAGGTCGATTGTCCGTTAATTTGGAACAAGGCGGGGAAGCCATGTTGTTTCAGAAGGGCAAGATGATTCGTGGGCAGTGGGTGAAGAAGCAGGGGGATATTATACGGTTTGTTCAGGGTGACAGTGAAGTTGCTCTTGTGCCGGGTAAAACCTTTATCAGCATTGTTCCCAATCAACCGGAATTTTCCAGCCATGTGAAGCTCGCTGTGCAGCAATAAAAGGATGTAATGAAAGAAAACAATGAAACATGTATCCATTTGTCGTCGAAAAGGCATTATATTTTACCTTAGTGTGAAAAGTAGAATCGTGTCGATTTTGAATTTTGATGTCGAATTGTAAACGCAGTGTAAAATCTTGACTTGAATTTACCATTATTCCAAATAATTAAGATTCATTTCAGATTAATGTGATAAGAATATAAAAAAGGATCACACCTTTTGTACAAACCATGAAACAAATATGATAAGATATCAAAGGTTGTCATTTCATGTTTCATCGGTTATCGGCAATTTTTCTCGTAAAGGGGATAGAGCTATGAAGCTTAAGAAGAAGAAGGATATATTTTTTGAGACACTGGAGAATATGGCAGATACGGTTGTTCAAGCGGCAGATTATTTCTCCCAGCATGTTTCCAACCTTCAGGATGTGACTCTTTTTGCCAATGAAATGAAGAAGTACGAGTCGAAATGTGATGATTACGTGCATACGATCATTACAGAACTCAACAAAACATTTATCACGCCGATTGAACGCGATGATATTATGGAGCTGACAACAACACTTGATGACGTATTGGACGGACTCGAAGCAACGGCTTCCCGTTTCTATATGTACCAACTGACGGATCCGGACGAATTTATCGTTCAGTTCTCTGAAATTTTGCGCCAATCGGCTTACGAAATTCAGAAGGCGATCCATCTGCTGTCACAGAAAAAATTGCTGGCCATCCGTGAATACACCATTCGTTTGAATGATCTGGAAAACCAGGGCGACGAAGTGCTGCGCATGTGTATCAAACATCTCTTCGCTACGGTGTCTGATCCGATTGAACTGATCAAGCGTAAGGAAATTTACGAGCGTCTTGAGACAACAACGGATGCTTGTGAAGACGTGGCGAATGTGCTCGAATCCATCATTATGCGTAATTCTTAAGGAGCCAGAGAATAATGGAAACAACGATTTGGGTATTAGGTATAGTCGTCTTCCTTGCACTGGCGTTTGACTTCATCAACGGTTTTCACGACACGGCGAATGCCATTGCCACTTCGGTATCCACACGGGCACTAACGCCACGTCGCGCGATCCTTTTGGCAGCGGTGATGAACTTTGTCGGTGCGATGATGTTTACAGGCGTTGCGAAGACGATTGGGGGGAGTGTGACCGACCCCACCACGCTGGATAACGGGATCGAGGTCGTCATAGTCACCTTGATCGCAGCGATTATCTGGAACCTGGTTACATGGTGGTTTGGTATTCCGTCTTCCTCATCACATGCACTTATTGGAGCCCTTGCAGGTGCCGTGCTTGTTGGCGCAGGAGCTGACAAAGTGAAGTGGAGCGGATTCATTGATATCGTTGGAGGTTTGCTATTATCACCTCTGATCGCATTTGCCATTGGTTATGTGGTCATGACGATTCTCAAATACATTTTTGCCAAACGCAGTCCGCATAACGTGAATAAAGGTTTCCGTACGGTACAGATTTTCACGGCTGCACTGCAAGCATTCACACATGGTACGAATGATGCACAGAAAGCGATGGGTATTATTACATTTGCTTTGGTTGCAGCAGGTGTACAAGATCATCTGGAAGTGCCGCTGTGGGTTAAAATTTCAGCAGCAACCGCGATGGCTCTGGGTACATCCATTGGTGGTTGGAAAATCATCAAAACGATGGGGACCAAAATCTTTAAAATTGAACCGATTAACGGATTTGCCGCGGATCTGTCAGCTGCTTCCGTTATTTTCACGGCAACGTTGCTTCACCTTCCAGTTAGTACAACGCACGCGATCACATCAGCTATTCTGGGTGTAGGTTCCGCGAAACGTTTCTCTGCTGTGAAATGGGGACTTGCTGGACGTATCATTATTACGTGGTTCATTACGATTCCAATTACTGCGGGACTGGCAGGATTGTTGTACTGGATTATTTTCTAAATAGAGAAGTTATCCCGAACGAATTCGGGGTTACCAGACACTCTGTTCATAACTGTGTGAATATCGGGATATGTGGACAATTATACAACCAAAATCAAGAGACGCCTGTGCATGAACGTGTGGACAGGCTGGATATGTGGATAGCCATCCGTGGAATGATAAACCAAAAGAAGATATTCCTGTGGATACAGGGAACTGTGGATAGGGAAATGAGAGAAGCCAACAGGGTTGGCTTTTTTTGTTGTCGAGTTTGAAGGTACCTGTGTACAATAACGTAAAGATACAGGACAAGGACGTGGTCTAATTTATGATTCGTACACTCGCCATTACACGAGAACATCAAGTCTCCGTTAACGTACCACTTACACAGCTGGATCTGAACGATTACGCCTGGGTATGGGCCGATTTTAACCAGCCAACGGAAGAGGAAAGCCGTTTGCTGGATACATATTTTCATTTTCATCCATTAGCCATAGAGGACTGTCTGCATGTATTGCAACGGCCCAAGCTCGATTATTATGATAATCTGCAGTTTCTTGTGCTGCATGCACTGAACCCGTCCACACTGGAAGCCGAGGAGGTTGACTTGTTTCTTGGATCAAACTTCCTAGTGTCTTTTCATCATGGCGTATTGGAGGAAGTGGATGAAGCGTGGGAACGCTTGTTACACCATGCACATGAACGAACCATTTGGGCGCGAGGTCCGGTGGCAGCAGCCTATACGGTGATGGACAAGTTGGTCGATCATTATTTTCCGTCTTTATTTGCGATTGAGGATGAACTGGCTGAACTGGAGAACCGGGGTGGACAAGAATCGGTTGAAGACTTGATGAACCAGGTGTTTGATCTGCGGACTCGATTGCTGAAGCTAAGAAGAACCGTAGTACCGATGCGGGATCTGCTCTATCGGGTGGTGAACTCCCAGCATGTGCAGCGAACAGGCGAACATACGGCTTATTTTACCGATATCTATGACCATTTATTGAAGCTGACGGATATGATTGAAGCCGATCGGGAGATGACGGCCGACCTGCGGGACAGTTATATTTCCCTGAACTCCAACCGGATGAATCAGATTATGAAGACACTCACGGTGATTACGACTGTATTTATGCCGCTCACACTGATCGCGGGTATTTATGGCATGAACTTTGCCTATATGCCTGAGCTTCAGTGGAAATTTGGGTATGGTGCGGTGCTGCTGTTAATGTTTGTGCTTGGCGGGAGTATGGTGGCCTGGTTTGTGAAGCGCGGTTGGTTTAAGTAGGGCAAATGGTGTCTGTTATCAAAATGTATATAATGTAATAAGCGATGATCTTTTTGGCACATGTAGATGCACAAAAAAAGATCATCGCTTATGGTCTCCAAAATTCCAGCAGGCTGGCTGGATGTTCTAGAATTTAGCGTCACAGTGAGGGTCATCAAGATCGGGATGTTCTGAAATCTCCCGGTAATGCTGGAGCTTATACGTTATAATGTCTGAGGTTTCATGCAGTCTCGATATCTCCTGCTGAATTTTACGCTGATGCTCTTCAAGAATGGAGTATCTCGTAGACAGAGTTTCAGGTCCCTGTTCAGATAGCTCTCGATAGTGCTTCATTTGTTCTATGGTCATCCCGGTGGCCTTGAGCCTTGTCAAAAAAATAATGCCAAGGATATGATCCTTGCTATATTGTCGATGCCCGTTTGCTTTTCTCTCTGCATAAGGTAGTAGGCCTATTTTTTCATAATATCGGATGGTATCTTCAGTTAAACTGGTTAGATTGGCTGCTTCCCGGATGGAAGTAACGATGTCTGGAATGTTCTGCATGAGATCAGACTCCTTAGTATTGGAATTACCAAGGTAGTTCTCCATCGTTTCCATGGAATCCTCCTGAGGGCCCATTTTCATCCAGGACAGCTAACTTAACAACTATAGCAGCTGCTTGCTTCACGGTGCCTAATCCTGTAAAGCCGTTCAGGTCGGTTGCTGTAAAGCCGGGATCAGCAGAATTGATCTTGAGCGGTGTGTTTCTGAATTCTTTGGCAAGCGTAACGGTGAACATGTTAACGGCTGCTTTACTGCTGTTGTAAGCGAGTAGGTTAAATTGGGCATGTTCGTGCGTGGGATCGCTATTATATGCAAGTGAGCCGAGGCCACTTGTCAGGTTGACGATTCGGCCTGCAGAGGATTGCTGTAATAAAGGTAGCATCGCCTGAGTAACGGAGATCATACCGAAGAAATTGGTGTCGTAGGTTTTCCGAATGTCCTCCAGAGAGATCTGACTGGGCGGAGTGGCCCCTCCAGCAGAGATTCCTGCATTATTAATCAACACGTCCAGGGAGCCAAACTTTTGCTTAATCTGACTGACAGCTGCCTCAATGGTAGCTTGGCGGGTTACATCAAGCATGATTGAATGAGCCTCGATATTTTTGTTAACCAGAAGTTGAGCTGCTTCCTCGCCTTTTAGTTCATTTCTCGCTCCCAGGAGAATGACATATCCCATTTTTCCTAACTGCAGAGCGGTTTCAAATCCGATTCCTTTGTTGGCCCCGGTAATTAGAGCGTACCTTTTCGTTTGCATCTGTTATTCCTCTTTTCATGAGTAATGTATAAGCATGTGGTGGTGATCTCCGAATGGTACAACTTGGAGTGTGCTCCAAGTCAACAGGGGAATTTAGAAGAAGCAGATCGGGACGGGAGCGCAAATAACCGAATACCCGTCTGTATCAGACTTTTGCATTCGGTTAAATATGTTTTTAATGATATCCACATGTGAATAAGTTTTCGCTGAAACGAGATGTGTATAACTTACGACGATTTCCTGTTACTCCATTTCAAGAACAAAAGAAGTTGTAGCTGCTTCTTTGCCATTCACAAGAATGGTAAGCGTATGCATACCGGCATAATATTTTCTCGTTGTGATGATTTTGAACGATTGTTTAGTGGCTACCTTGGTTCTGCCTGTTGGGTACATTTTATCGGAGCATTTGAATCGTTTAGGGGCCTGTTTGCCGTTTGCCTTCATATAACCCATCTCATATTCAATTCGCAGCATCTGTGACTCGCCGCTCTCATTAACGACATCAAACGAAAAATGAAGATACTCGCCAATGCTAATCGTATCCTGGACAAGCTGAAGCTGCTCAATGTGAATCGAATCCTGCTCGTTATAACCAAAAAGACTTAGTGCTTTGCTATGTCCTTTCTTTAGCAATGACCTGCTGGCATGCCGGACAATCCAGTCTGTGTGTACATGTTGTCCGTACCAGGTCGTGGCCAGATCCATAACCAGTTCAGGGTGGTCCTTGGAGATGTCATTCAGATGATTGGCGACACTTTTGCGAACATAGAGGGACTCGTCCTGTTTTAATGCATGCAGAATCGGAAGTACAGGTGTTGGATCAGTGATAAAGTTCTGGAGTTTGGCACCCCATGGCAAACGTGGCCGGCTGCCCTCACTGGCAAGTCTGCGGATATGCTCGTTGTCACTCTCTGCCCACGCCATCATATGTTTCATCGTTTGGATTGGATAATGTTCAATAAACGGGCGTACCGCGAACTCCGAGCTGGAATAAGGTGTGAAGAGGGTCAGATACTTCATGGATAACTCGTAATCTTCTGGGTCAAGTCCGTTCACTTCAATAAAATCCGGTACAAATAGATATTCAACGCCTCTCATCGTCGGGGCGGCATGTTCGATAATATGTAATGCTTCCTCATAATTGTCCGGCAGTACCTGGGTCAAAGCCAGTGTGATTCTGCGAATGCGCGCTTTGAATTCCAACTGTTCCCAGCCTTCAGCGAAAACCAATTCATGAAATTGCTGTGTATCCAGCTTCGGGTAGAATTGACGCAACCGTTCGCCGGTCCGATCGATTAATGCGGGAGTGTATTTGTCTTTGAAAAGTTCCATGGTCCGCCTCCTTTAGTTACTATTCAGTATACCTCAAATTGCAGAAATAAGAACGTAAGTTCCTGAAATTTATTTGTATACGGATGGACGGTGTTAAGGCACCCGCCTTCTGTAAGGGGGTGCCTGAATTTTCTTAACCTTTGCGACTTTTGGGACGGCGCTTCGTGGAATTGGATTTGCGGCGGACTGGAGTTGTATTGCGGCGACGTGTAGCATTCGTTGTTTTGTTCCGACGTTTGTTTTTGCGTTTCCGGGGCGGCGTATATTCTTCATAGTCCGCATCAGCTGCGCTGTTATTCGATTTTCCTTTTCCAAAAGGCAGAATGCCCATAACGAGTTTCATCATCGGAGCCATCTGCTGGATGCCACCAACGACCTTTTGCATTTTGCCTATTCCACTCATGATTCCATCAATACCGCCGAAGCGGTCGATCATTCCTTTTAACTCACCGATGTTGGCTAACGAAAAGCCGGTACTGCCAGTAGCAGGCGCCGTTACCGGAGCTGGGGGAACAACCTGAGCTGCACCTCCATAAAAGTTCCCGCCAGACACACCCTGCCCATAGGGTACGACTGCAGAAGCTTCGACTTCACCAAAGCCCGGGTAGTGTGGTTCTACGCCAGGATACATCGGTTGAATTTGAGTCTCATTTAAAGACCGCGGAACCACACCGGGCGGCATATAGGCAGAAGTATGTGCCTGCCGATGAGCATGAGAAGACGGACGCTGCCCTGGTGCTGGCTGGCGGTGATAATAATGCTGTGGCATGAACGATCACGTTCCTTCTATGTTGGATTTCGGAATTGCGTTCCATGAGTTGCATGACAGATGTACATCATAGACCCTTGTGGAACTCCCTTTTGTTATACTGTATGTCATTCGCGGAGAGACGGCGTAGGCGGGTATCCCGGAAAACGGGATATTTGCGGATTTGGGCGCATGGGATGATGGCAGGTTCCCGAAGAGAAAATGAAGTTTGTACACAAAGTTGTCACATTTAAGTGGGTTGAAATCCTACATAAGCAATCGGATATATACAGGTGAAAACTGGGAAATAACGCGGTAATTTCGTCTGATGTGCGCGAGGGGAGGACAATAGTACCTTTTGTAAGCGGTAACATGTATTTTTATTCTGTAGTGCGTGAAATCGGTAACGCTTGAAATACCAACTCAGTGTGAGTACAATGTAGGTACACAGTAACCGCTAGGGGATGATGATGAAATGCAGCTGAAAAAGCTAAATGATAAAAGCATTGAACAACTATTCGAGGCTATTTTGACGCTAAAAGATATTGAAGAGTGTTATGTTTTCTTTGATGACCTCTGCACAGTTAACGAGATCCAATCCATGTCCCAGCGGCTGGAAGTGGCTCGTATGTTGGGTAAAGGCAATACGTATAACCAGATTGAAGCAGAGACAGGTGCGAGTACAGCTACAATTTCACGTGTGAAACGCTGCCTGAATTACGGCAATGATGGTTATAAAATGACGCTCGAACGCCTGGGACGCTAACATGAAGAAGCCGGGTGTACTCATCATCAGTCACGGTTCACAGGAGCAGACCTGGGTGGAATCCGTCGATGACGCGATCTCCCGGTTGAATCTGCCTATACCATTACCGGTTGAAGCCGGTTTTCTTGAACTTGTGGAAGGACGCCTGATCCAGGACGGTATCGACCGACTGGAAGCACAAGGCGTAACCGATATTCTGGTCGTACCTCTATTTGTTTCGTCCGGGAGTACACATGTGGATGAAATTGAATACGCCATTGGTGCAAAGGAAACACCTGATCGCGAAACGGATCTGGAACCGTTCGATGTGAAGGCTCGGGTTCACTTCGGTTATCCAGTGGATAACGATCCGGATATTGCCGTGATGGTGTGGGACAAAGTCCGATTACTGTCGCAGCAACCGGAGAAGGAAACGATCCTGCTTGTAGGCCATGGGAGTATTCATGATGGTTTTCGTGAGCGTTGGGAAGCTGGAATTTCTTCCCTTGCAGAGCTTGTACAGGAAGTTAGTGGTGTAGCCCATACGGATTATGCATTGCTGAATCCGGAGAGTGTGTACAACAAAGTGAAGTACTGGAGCGAAGAGCGGGGGAACCGAGTCATTGTGGCGCCGCTGTTTTTGAGTGCCGGTTATTTCACGAGGAACGTTATCCCGGATCGGCTGCAGGAGCTGGACTATGTGTACAGCGGTGAGACACTATTGCCACATCCATTGCTTGGGCAGTGGCTGGAGCGCCAGATCCAGATTTTGCTGGAGAGATGTAATGAGGTTAAAGCTTCTTCATGAAGTGATCGCTTTTGCATAGGTATGTGATCACATCGCTCGCAGTAATGTCGCATCAAGTGATTTGAACTCCATAGCTCTATAAACAATTAAACCACGTCGAAGGACGTGGTTTTTGTTTGTTGTAGATCACTTGAAAGAGATTGGGCTATCCATTAATGGGTGCGTGCAATTGCAGATGTAGCTCCAGTAAACCTATCAATTGGTCAACGATCTCCTCGGCCGGATAAGGCATGGAATTCATAATCCACCACTCCAGGAGGCCCACAGCAGCGGAAGCAAGAAACTGTATGGTAATCTCTTTTTTCATACCTTCCTGGATGCCACAGGCATCCATCTGTTCCTCCACTCCCTGGACCAACAATGTCATCAACTTACTACGGAATGCCGGAATACCTTTTTTGGTTAGAAGTGTGGTATAGGTAGTGGCATGCTGTTCCAGATAACGGAAAGTTCTGAGCAGCGCATCCTTGGCCGTAACGGGTGTTGTAGTAGAGCTTTCGATCATACAGGCATCCAACAACTGCTGCAAATAGGTCTCAATGCATTGATCCAACAGGTCGAACTTGTCAGCGTAATGCAAATAGATGGTTCCTCGGTTTACATTAGCTCGATCAGCAATTTCGTTTATCGTAATCTGCTCAAAATCCTGTTCCTCCAGTAACCCCACAAAAGCTTCAATTATCGCCTTTCGTGTCTTGAGTACTCGTCTGTCCATGGCCCCTCCTATGATGGTTTTCAACAATAAGGAATCATTCGTTGATTATTCAACAAAAACGGATATTTTAACGATTGAAGCACAGTAGGTGCTTTGTTACTCTTATTTTATCAACAAATGTTCATAAAGCAACGAATATTGATAATATATGAAATAGAGGGATAACCAATGAAGATATTAGTGTATGGTGCGGGTGTTTTGGGCAGTCAACTGGCGCACGTTCTGGTGCGCGGTGGCAATGATGTCACTCTTCTGGCTAGAGGGAAGCGAGCGGAAGAGCTGGAGAAGGATGGAGTCATCATCCGGCATATGTTTCAATTCAAAACGACAGTTGATCCGGTTCGGGTAACCAGAACGTTGGAAGTGGATGACCAATATGATCTTATTTTTGTTGTCATGAAATATAATGATTTTCCTTCTGTGTTACCTATTCTGGCAGACAATCAGAGCAGCAATATTGTGATTGTGGGAAACAACGCAGATGCACGAAGCATGCAAAACTTTTTGGAGGAAAACAGCAAGGTGGCAAAACAGGTCGCGTTTGGATTCCAGGTGAGTGGAGGGAAGCGTGAAAAGGACCGCATGTTATCGATTGGTGGGGGTGGCGGACAAATGGTGATTGGCAGTCTGGACGGTGAGATAGGCTTTAAACCTTTGCTGGAGCAAGCTTTCCAACATGTGAAATACAAGTTGAATGTTCTGAGCGATATTGATGCCTGGCTGAAAAGCCATATCATCCCCATTCTGATGCTTAATGCGGTGAGCTTTAATGAGGAGCGTGAGTTGATCAAGTTGGACGGGAACAGAAAGCAAATCCAACATATGATTAGGGCGATGGATGAAGGCTTCAGCGTGCTTGAAGCTATGGGCATAACGATTATACCGGAGATTCAGGCTAAAATGATTCGCAAGCATCAACGGATGTTATACCTTCTGTTGAAGATCTATAGCATGCTTCCGGTTCATAAGCTGGTCGCGGGTTCTTTTGGAGAGATTGAGGCGTTAAATAATGCATTTACCGATTGGAAAAAGACAACAGGCATCCCGACTCCCCATTGGGACGTGCTGAAAAGAGATTTTACTATCCTTAAATGAAGTATTGCTCATTCCCTGCATACCGACTACAATAAAACCAACTAATAAAATGGGGATAGGGAGATATAGAGATCTCGTTCTCGCTTGGCTGGGTAGGCGCAGGTTATGTATTCTCCATTATGCTTCTCGCGGCTGCAAGCGCGGCGCTGCTGGGTTATTGTGTAGGCTGCACCGTCTATTTCTGGTATAAACAGCTGCTTGCAGGGCGGAAAATCGGATTTTGAGGTTGGCTAAAGAAGTGATACAGGTATCCGGGATACTACGATAGCTTCATAACGAAATCCCCCTCAAGTGAGCTGCTCACTATGAGGGGATTTTTTTACCTAAACCAAGCTTTGTTCAGATTGTTGGTAAAATTGTTATCGTTGAAAGGCACGTTGGCGCTACCGAAGTCCGTCGTGTTGAGTGCATTTCGTGCCGCAGAAGTCAGATCGTCCCATCCGATCAAAGGCTGAGTTCCACCCACAGCATTAGTAACGCCAAGCTCATGGTTCAGCGGCCAGGTACTATTATAGGAAATCAACGGATTGTTTCCTTGTGTGTTGGTATTGCTCGGTGAGACGTTAGTGAACTGTCCGTGACCGGAATACGCGATGGAGAGGATTTGAGGATTGGCCGCTGCCGGATTATCTACCCACACGACGATTCCTTCCCAATCATGGCGATGGCCGAGTCCAGTGGAAGGGGAGTCTTTGGGAAAATACCATGAATACATAATGGCCCATACTCCATTGTGCCATGCGGAACGGGAGTAGACCTGGCCTGTACTTGAGCTGCAGTTTCCATTGGATGACCCGGAAGTGTTCAAGCCAGCACTGGTGTTGCCCTGTTGATCCACTGCGGGGAAAGGTACGCAACCATGATAGACTTTCAGAAAAGGCTGAAAACGCTTGGCTGCTTGTTGCGTTACGGTAACAGGCGTAACTTCCTGGAATCCGACAACCTGATCATGATTAATTTCTGCCGCTTCAATAACGGTGACCCAAGGAATACAGGCCATAAGCGAAACCATGAACATTAACACAATTTTTTTCATTTACACTTCTCCTTCACGGGTATGATGTGGTGCTGAGTTGAGGGTGCACTAAAACTATATTGGAAAAAGGTTTATGTTATTTATCTTTTCATCTTAAGAATTGTAAATTTGTAGCATATCTATGTCATAATCATATGAAGATCATCGAAATCAAAGACTAATTCCTGTCCAAGCGGGCAGAATGGTTGATTAATGAGACTATTTTACATAAAAGGTAGTGGGAAAGATTCAGGATCAGTGCGTGAGGTTTATTGGATAATGGATGGATTAGTG
Organism: Paenibacillus sp. UASWS1643; assembly: GCF_008693195.1. Taxonomy (NCBI): domain Bacteria; kingdom Bacillati; phylum Bacillota; class Bacilli; order Caryophanales; family Paenibacillaceae; genus Paenibacillus; species Paenibacillus sp. UASWS1643. The sequence continues at coordinate 84,143 of NZ_VXKZ01000097.1, read as the reverse complement.
GGTACCTATATGAAAAAATATACTTATGGATTACAGGCTAGGACATCTTTACATTTGATGATATGATAGGAGTTAAAGGCTTTGGAATGAGACGGAATTCCTGATGCATAGATATAGGTAAGACGAAAGATTAGAGCAACATTAACGGAAGTTCATTATTGTGTAAAAAATATGCCCTTTTGTGGACTGATGCAACGTAAGAATATGAGGTCGTTTAGACTCATGGATAATGTGGAATAGGTGGCGTATGAGATGAAAAAAGCTCGCTTAATATATAATCCGACCTCAGGCCGGGAAGAAATGAAGAAACGTCTGGCTGATATTTTGCAGCGTTTGGATCAAGGTGGTATTGAAGCTTCATGTCACGCAACAACGGGTGAAGGCGACGCAACCCGCGAAGCCGAACTCGCAATTGAACGCGGATATGACATGATTATTGCTGCTGGCGGCGATGGCACGTTGTATGAAGTCATTAACGGTATGGCAGAGAGGGAGAACCGTCCTCCGCTGGGTGTGTTTCCTTTGGGGACGACGAATGATTTTGCACGGGCACTCGGCATTCCGAGACAGTGGGAAGATTACGTGGATCTGGTCATTAACCAGCAGCTTCGTCCGCTCGATCTGGGCAAAGCAAATGATAAATATTTTATCAACATCGCCGGTGGCGGCTCATTAACTGAACTGACCTATGAGGTGCCGAGTCGTCTGAAAACGATGATTGGGCAACTGGCCTATTATATGAAGGGTATTGAGAAAATGGCGAGCCTGTCTCCCCAGGAGCTGATTATTCGCGCCGACGGTCAGGAAGAGATTCATGATGAATTCATGTTATTCCTCATCGCCAATACCAATTCGGTCGGGGGCTTCGAGAAGTTGGCTCCGGGTGCAACCATTGATGATGGTCTGTTCGATGTGATTGGTGTCCGCAAATGTAATCTGGCCGATATGATCCGCCTCGTAACACTCGCGCTGCGTGGGGAGCATCTGAACGACAAGAAAGTGGTTCATTTCCAGACGAGTCATATGGAAGTTACGTCCCCGGGATATGTACAACTGAACCTCGATGGAGAGTTGGGCGGCACATTGCCAGCAAAATTTACGAATTTGCGTCATCATCTGATGTTGTATCGTTAAAATATTAAAAAGAAAGAAGTGAATGTACGTTGTCTAATACGAACCGTAGCGGTCGTGGAAAAAACCGCCGGAATTCGGCTGCCTCTCAGGGGCAAGGGAACGCTTCAGCGTTCCGTCAGCCAAGTCAATCATCTCGTCCATCACCACGTCAGCAAGGAAAAGAGGTGCGGCCACAAGGCGCATCTCTTTCTGCCGTTCGTCCAAAGGGGAGAACGCGTGAATCTGCACCAATCGAAGGACTGCCTGTTAGCAAAAATGAAGAGGCCGTCATCGACATCATTGGTATGAACCATGACGGTGAGGGTGTAGGTCGTGCGAATGGATACACGCTCTTTGTGCAGGGTGCGCTTCCAGGTGAAACCGTACGTGTTCGCGTGATGAAAACCAAGAAGCAGTACGGCTACGCCAAGTTACTGGAGATCGTGAAGGCAAGCCCGGATCGTGTATCCGCGCCTTGCCCGATCTACGATCAGTGCGGCGGCTGCCAGATCCAGCATATGAGTTATGCCGGACAGCTTGCGTGGAAACGCCAGTTGGTCGTCGATAATTTGCAGCGAATTGGCAAGTTGAACGTGATGGTGGAGGATGCAGAGACGTTGGCATCCAACGCGCGGAACGATAAAGAGGGCGCCGAACAGCGTGTGCATGATGACGCTTCAGTTGGTGAGGCGAAGCTGGAGGAACGGTTGGAACATGATGCGAATCAGACAACTGAACCAGCTACATCTGAAGTACAAATGATTGGCAGCAATCGTATTCGACTTCGCCTCGAAGGTGTCATGAACGAAGAAGATACGGAGCACGGCATTCGCGTACTGCCTACGATGGGTATGGACGAGCCGTGGCGCTATCGGAATAAAGCACAGGTGCCAATTGGCGTTACCGAGGGTGGTCTGGTAGGTGGTTTTTACGCTAAAGGAAGCCATCGGATCATCGATATGGAGAGCTGCCTCATTCAGCATGAGCACAATGACGAAGTGGTTGCGAAGGTGAAAGAGATCGGCAGTCATTTTGGAATTAGCGCATATAACGAAGAGACAGGTCGCGGCCTGCTGCGCCATGTGGTCGTGAAGAAGGCGTTCCGTACAGGCGAGATGATGCTTGTTCTGGTTACGAATGGTCGAGACATTCCGTACAAAGACGAATGGATTGGCAGTATCCGTGAAGCCATTCCGCATGTGGCGAGCATCTGCCAGAACGTGAACAAGAAGCAGACTAACGTTATCTTTGGCGATGAGACCCGCCTCCTGTGGGGACGTGATGTAATCTATGATTATATCGGTGATGTGCAGTTTGCCATCTCGGCACGTTCGTTCTACCAGGTGAATCCGGTGCAGACGGAAGTACTGTATGGCAAAACGGTAGAGTACGCCGGACTGACCGGCAAAGAAACCGTAATTGATGCCTATTGTGGCATCGGGACGATCTCTCTTTTCCTCGCACAACATGCGGATCAGGTGTACGGGGTAGAGATCGTGCCTGAAGCGATTGAAGATGCTCGCAGCAATGCGCTCTTGAACGAGATGAAAAACGTGAAATTCGAAGTTGGCGCATCCGAGGACGTTATTCCGCGCTGGAAAGAACAAGGTATCGAAGCAGACGTAATTGTTGTCGATCCACCGCGTAAGGGCTGCGATCCACGTTTGCTGGAGACGATCCTGGAGATGAAGCCAGAGCGCGTGGTGTATGTGAGCTGTAATCCGAGTACGCTGGCACGTGATCTTCGTGTGCTGGAGGATGGCGGATATCGAACGGTTGAGGTAACGCCAGTGGATATGTTCCCGCATACAGTACATGTGGAGAGTGTAGCGATGTTGGTTAGGGTGTAGTGTTTTGAAGCTACATTTACCTGTTTTAATATAGCTAATTAGCCCGAGGCTTCTAAAGCTCGGGCTATAATTGTTTTAACCGAAGTCATTCATTCAGCGAAGGGTATTTGATGAGGCTTCCGTTCGTCGGATGATAGTTTTATATAATCATTAGTAGAGTTGATGTTGGTCTGAATATCCAGTTTTCCAGTTTATCCGTTTTTAATAGCTTTGTGTTGTTCAGTGTTTTCTAATGCCACAGTAAGACGTGGCAAAGGTATGCCTAACTTTTTTGCTTCTCTCACAACTTCAAGTACCGCAAAACCGGCTTTACTATTGTTGTATTCAATGAAAAGTCGTGGTAAGCTGCCCTTTGCAAAAATAACCTTGTTAAACAGCGTGCCGAGAAGTGCTGGTGGAATCTTGGTCAACAGTAGAGTAATCGCGTCCATCTTTGCGCCTCTTGCTTTAAGTACAGGGGTCATTTCCCGCATACTCTTACCGACATTTGCGAATGAGTCACTATGATTCAAGACTGCTGGGAAACTTCCTCGTTTTAACACCTCGGTCTCCATCGCCGCATTCATGGCAAAATGATTCCATAGCCAGCTTTGCATATCTTTTGTCCAATTGATTTTAAAATGGGCGCTTTCAAATAGTTCTTTGACCTTGTTGTTTATCTGTTCCGTGCCTACCCGTGGTTTTTCCAGAAATATCGTTTTTAAAAAGCCGCCCCTAAGCTTATTGTCCTCAATGCCGCCTCCTGCTCCTGGGAACCCAAAGACAACATTGTTCATAGACAAGGGCAAGATCGATGATTTTAAATCCTGCCAAATATTATTGAATATAAGGATCGGGGTGTTACCCGCGGTAGTCGATAGTAATTGTGCTGCTTCGGGAAGTTGCTTCGTGTTGACACTTGCAATAATGAGATCGTAATTTGGGCTTATCTCCTCATGCAGTTTGATGTTCCAGCTTTCTTGGATTAACTGTTTCCCTCTTCGTGCGTCCCACATTTCAAGCGCTATATGACTTCCGAGGGTTTCTTTTCTCCCTTTTCTAACGTAAAACTCAACGGTATGCCCTGCCTTTTCAAAAGCCCAAGCATACTGGGTCGATATGACACCTCTACCAAAGAATAAAATTCTCATATTACCTCCTAAAAAATATTTTAATCCTTGTTGATGATCCAACAACGTGTTGTATAATGTTATTGTATTGATTCACTATACGGTCATCAACCATCAGATTTTTAATATCTGTCGTATAATTGATTGAACAGCAGACGGAGGCAATAATGAAAAAGCAACCTGAAATTACGGACAAAACAAGGCAGACATTTATAAATGTATTCTGTGATTTATATAGTCGAAAACCCATCGAAAAAATATCCATACAAGAGATCGCTAACCAATCAGGATATAATCGGAGTACATTTTATCAATACTTTACAGATATCTATGAGTTGTTGGACTGCGTTGAAGAGCGTGTTTTGAAATCCATTAACGAGGAAATGGCAGGCAGAGAGTTTTCTACACATACGTTCCAGGATGCACTTCAATGCTTGGAAAATGCAGAGGACATTTCAATTCTGAAAGCCCTCTTGGGCGACTATGGTTCTGTTCATTTTGTGGAACGCTTGAAAAGAGAAATTCCCTTTGAGCGATTGATTGTGGATTTTTCAACAGATGATGTCTTGGCACCATATATCATTGAGTTTTACATTTCAACATTAATATCTATGTTTCGTCTTTGGATACGCAACGACAAAGATCTATCATCAGAAGAATTGGTCAAGCTGATCGATAGCCTATTTGCAAGGGGGATAACACCGTATCATATCTTTGGCGCGTTCAATCCGAAGCGCTCTGATTTGAATACAAAGTAAAAGGACGAGGAGAAGGAGAATAAGGGCCTGACTATAACAGATTCCCTGGTACGAGGGTCGCTTCCGTAATCATTTTGCAAGAGCCTGTTATTATACCGTCAGCACTCATCCCATGTGGAGTCGGTGGCGATGTTGGTTAGAAACTAACATAAACAGAAGGGGTTCGAGATTTATACATAATTCTCGAACCCCTTCTTGTCTTTGTTTCAATACCATTCATTTACTACAGTAGTCTAAAACTCCTCACTCCATCATCCCAAGCGGTAATTAGTACACATGCACACCCGCACCAACTACTGACTTGTTTTGTACGGAATTACCGGATAGATATACCTTTTGCAGATTAGGCAGCTGACTTAGGGTCTCGATATTGGAAATGGCATCGTTCTCGAGATGAAGCTCTTCTATGGCCTGCCAGTTACTCATGAATTCGAGAGAAGCCAAATTGCTATCTTGCAGAGTGAAGGAACGTAGAGCGGACATGTTGGCAAAGTAAGGCATCATCTGGTCAACTTCAGTAACAGAGGTGTTGTTTATGCTGAAATATGGCTGCTCTAAGGTCAAATGTTCAAGCACGCCGTTCTCTGCGGCCGATTTTTGCTCAAAATTCAGTCTGCACTCGGAGCACATCAGAGATTTCACCTGCTTTAAACGAAATAAAGCATCGCTCTCCTTATATAGTGAAGAGTCGTAAATGTTCAGAGTCTCTAGACGAGGCAAGCCGTCCAGGGCACCAAGACGGGTTATTTCATCGATCTCCGAGAGCGAGAGTTGCTCCAGTTTCGGGAATTTCCCCAGCGCAGCCAAGTTCAATTCCCCGCTTCCGCCACGGAGCGTCAGACGGGTTGTAGCCGGGGCCTTTAGCCCAGTGAGAAAGGAGCTTGGAATTTCCACTCGCCCCACATTAGGCAATGTCAGCGCTTCTGCTTTCTCGTAGTAACCGGACAACGTTAATTCCCGCAGAGAGGGCAGACTGTTTATGGCCTTTACCGAACTAAGCTGACTTAGAGAAGCCAGACGTAGTGTAGTAATGGAGGCCTTGTCGGCCAAGGGCTCCAGGCTTGAGAAGTTTACGTTTTCGAGATCAAGTGTTTGTAGAGCAGGCATATTTTGTACAAAGTCGATGGACTTTACATTCGTTAAAAAGGATAGCTGAAGCTCCTGAAGCTGGGTCAAGGCGTACAGCGGCTGCAGGTCTGTGGTTTCACTGTACTGTATGGATAAGGATGACAGCCCGGTCATGGAGGACAACCATCCCAGTTCATCGACAAAGGTGAGCGACAGGGACTTGAGCGGTAGCTTGTTCAACAGAAAGAAATCTGTTACGGATTCATCCACATAGGTAATCGATAACGAGCTCAGATTAGGAAACTCCAGCAGCATGGCCAATTCCTGATTGCTGCGAAGTTGAGTGGAAAGCTCCGTAATTTTAGTTTTGTCGCCAAAGTAGCCCGAAAATGTACTAAAGGATTCGTTAAAAGCGCCTCCATAACTTTTTAATCCGGACATATGGGCAAAAGTGGTTTGGTCCGTCTGGGAGATTTCATAGTTATTCGTCAGGTCCAATGCCGTCAGTCCCTTAAAAGCTTCAAAATCTCGCTGATCAATCCGCTGGCTATTCAGTTTCTTGTCCTGAGTAACATAAGTGATTTTCTCGGCCTGTTCATCGCTGAAGGGATCGGAGAGGCTATATGTAAATGTCCACTGATCATTCTCCGAATGCTCTACGGTTAAATAGCGAATACGAGCCAATTCCTCCTCTGTTGGCAAGGCAGACCCTTTATCGAAGATATCTCGCAAAAAGGAGAGCAGAACCTCACTTTCGGGCATCTTTCGTACAGGCAGATTGGCTTCTGTTTTTGAATAGGTGGAGCTGTTGCTATAATAAAAATATGTACCGATGGCGCCTGATATGACAAGCAGCAGGACCAATAACAGCCTTAGGGGGATGGAGACGGAGACGGACGGCTTCGGCGTCGCCTCAGGAACTGTCCCGTGGTAATGATTAATGGTCTGGTCTACGTAATAGACATGATTTTGCTTCAATAAAAGCTCTGTTTCACAATAGGGGCACTTTAAAATCTCACCCTCCTTGTATTCAATTCTTCCATTGCAATTGGGACAGTTTAACGGGATAAACGCCACGAATGTCCTCTCCTTCATTTCATTATGATGTTCATAAGATCATGCTGAACGGTGATCTGCTTTCATTATACCTTGTGAATTTACGTTTGATGAGAGAAAGGAGTTTCACATAGCGAAGGAGTAGGGAATCCAGCTCCTTTTTGATCTTCTTTAAGTAGGGCAGAGGGGAGGCATTAGACATCATCAAGCGAACTGCTGCCTTTACCGGGACGGTTTATTTATTATTGGAGCTGCCTATTCTAAAGGAAAATAAAATTACGATTGCTCGTGAGCAAAAATCATTCATTGAATGATGTTATAGGCACGTTAACTGTGGGGATTTTCACGGTGATCTGTATGGTTGTTATGCTCACAAGTTTTGAAGTAAAGAGCGAAGTTATGCGATTTCTACTTGGTCCATTATCCATATCAGGCTTTGGTGTAGGGATGACCATTTTGTGCGTATCTGTAATTAAACATTTGAAGCCTGAGGTGTAGTGTATAGATAGATCAGGATGGATGAAACAATCGTTTACTTTTTTAAGAGCAGGTTGCAGGGTGAACTGGTTAGTTACATCTTGCTTTGGCTGGCAAGTTATCTTCTGGATAACCTGCCGATTATCTTTTTCCGCAATCGCATATTCTTATATCCTTAATCAATTCAATCTACGGCAAAATGCACGACTGCACTATATAACATTTTGGTGCGAATAGGATCAAATGTTACTTGATGTTGGACTTGCTTCACACGCAGCATCAGCGCTTTATTGATTTCAATTCGTTCTTCAATCACTCGCGCCAGTTCATGAAAGTCATAAGCCTGCAAGCATTCGACTTTATCTTCAATTATATCCAGTGAGATTTCCATATTTAAGTCATGCCTCCTCCAAATGTCGATCTGCAGGTTAAATACCTGCCGAGCTTCATTTTAGAGGAGCTTTTCCAGTTCGGCAAGAGCAATCGGGCTGAAAATCTAATAAAGACGTGATAGAATCTGGAAAGGGCAATTCCAGATTCAACGAACTTTCATCATTAATCTGAAGATCCAATGGAAGTAATAACAGATACTGCTGTTTGAACAAAGTTACATTTGCATGGTATAAGTGAAGAAGCTGATAGGCAAGCAGATGCATGAGTTACGTAATTTACTGTTTTTACTATTAATGAGGACAAAGACTGTCCTGGAATGTATAGAGGAGCTTTTGAGATGACAAAGGAAAACTTTTGGCGTGAATTGCCACGACCATTTTTTATACTGGCACCCATGGAAGATGTGACGGATGTTGTGTTTCGGCATGTCGTAGGTGAAGCGGGCAGACCGGATGTGTTTTTTACGGAGTTTGCGAACACAGAGAGTTATTGTCACCCGGAGGGGCACCATAGTGTGCGCGGGCGTCTGACATTTACAGCGGACGAACAGCCGATTGTAGCTCATATCTGGGGAGATAAACCGGAATTCTTTCGTGAGATGAGTATCGGTATGGCGAAAGAAGGATTTAAAGGCATCGATATCAATATGGGCTGTCCGGTAGCGAATGTAGCCGAGAATGGAAAAGGAAGCGGATTGATCTGCCGGCCAGCCCTTGCGGCGGAGATTATTCAGGCGGCGAAAGCCGGGGGGCTGCCGGTCAGTGTAAAAACGCGTCTTGGATTTACTGAGGTCGATGAATGGCGCGACTGGTTAACTCATATTTTGCAGCAAGACATCGTGAATCTGTCCATTCACTTGCGGACGAGAGAAGAAATGAGCAAAGTAGACGCTCACTGGGAACTGATTCCGGAGATTAAAAAACTTCGTGATGAGATAGCTCCTAATACATTGCTGACGATTAATGGGGATATTCCTGACCGTGAAACAGGCCTGAGACTCGTGGAGCAATATGGTGTGGATGGTATTATGATTGGACGCGGTATCTTCCAGAATCCGTTTGCTTTTGAGAAGGAGCCGAAGGAACACAGCAGTGAGGAATTGCTTGATCTGCTACGGCTGCATCTGGACCTGCATGATCAATATTCCGAGCTTGAACCGCGTTCGTTCAGCCCGCTCGCCCGTTTTTTCAAAATCTATGTTCGTGGCTTCCGCGGTGCTAGTGAGCTGAGAAACAGCTTGATGAACGCCAAAACCACTTCTAAAGTACGCGAATTGCTCAATGAGTTTGAAAGTAATGAACAGGTGGAGTAGAGTAAGCCGTAATCATGGATACGAAGTATGATTCAGGTAGATTTAATAAAAAAAAGAAGCGGTAACTTTTCCGCTTCTTTTTTTGCTTTGCTGTTTAACGCGTATACTCTGGCTTCTCTATAGCAGTTGGCTGAGGATTGGCAAGCACCCATAATACCGCCAACTCAGATAATCTGGCAGGCGCATCAAAATCGTATCCATTGTGAAGTCTGCTGACCAAATCTGCTGCCTCTTGGAGAAGTGCAGGAGCTAGTGGCGTACCAGAGCCCAGGTGACGAATCAGTGCATCCAGCATCTTGCGATACTCCGCATCCCAGTTTCCACCGCCATTATCCAATACTTCATGGGACACACGTCCTGTGATGCGAATGACCTCTCCCTGCACCGTTTGAGCGTGGCCTTGGGCCGGGATGAGATATTCCCACAGCTCTTGGTGCTGTTTGGTCCAAGTGGTTGCCTTTACCTGAATGGGGGTAGTCCCATCGTGCATGATCCGATTCACTACCGGCTCGACATCAAATAACTGGTACAGTTTGATCAGCGCGTCTGAAACTTCATCGACCTTGTCCTTATTGAACTTCTCGCGGACGAATTCAAAATCCTTACCGATCCGCTTCACCGATTCTTTCATATCCGGGGTGACCGATGCTCCGGCAACCAGCAGAATTGCGGCAATCTCTGCCAGATTGACTATATCGCTATTCTGGCAATTGACTAAGCCCTTGGCTAGTGGCGTATTTCCCTGTTTATTTTCTACGTTAATCGTAGCGCCTTGGTTTACCAATGCTTGAACCACTGTGGTTCTATATCCACTGACCGCTGCATGTAACGGTGTTTCATTTTGGTAGTCCACAGCGTCCAGATCCGCACCTAATTCAAGGAACAGGGGTACATTTCCTGACCAGTGTGAGGCATGGGCATGTAAGGGAGTGCGTTGATATTTGTCGCGTGCATTAATATCTGCCCCTTGCTCTGCCAGCCAGCGGACCACTTCATCCGATATTTGACGAAAGCTGAGGGTCGTACCTTTGCTGTATCCCCCACGGGCATCCCATTCGCATTGCTCGAAAACCTCTTTTACGGTAGCGATATCATTATCTTTAACGAGTTTTTCCATATGAGCAGGTAAGGTTGCTTTCTTCGTAGCCATTACACTCTTCCTCTCTTTTGTGAATAACAACGTATCTTCCAATGGTAGGCTATGACGATTTAATAGTAAGTAGATAATTTTCTGCAATTTTATCACATAGGGAATTTTAAAACCAATAACTGGGTTTCTTCCATCGTCAATTTGTTTTGCTATGTTATAATTTAGATGAATGTTGATACTGGAGACGGATTGAAAAATATTAGAGATGATCACCGCAATTTATGCGGTAGGCTTTTGATAATAGGAGGATTTATGTCCTGGAGCAAATTGAAGCAACAACTGGAGAGTTTTCTTAGTCCTGCGTTAGTTGGAAGGGTGGAGTACCGTGCTACCAGCTATCGCTATTCACCTGATAAATCAGGCAATTGTTATATCACTGTAGATAAAAAGAATGTACTCAACATGAGCGATACTACAACCCCAATCCGATGGTATCAGACAGAGCAGGAGATCAAGAGTGATCCGGAGATCATGATTCCTGTGAGCGATGAAGAGATTGAAGCTATCAGAAAAGATTCCAAAGGACCCGTTCCCGAGGATCGTCTTCAAGTCATGGCAAGAAGTAGAAAAATCTCCGTACATGCCAAAGAACTGTTGTTGGCTCAGACCGCACTCAGTAAATCGAATTTTACCGTTGCAGCTACGACGTATTTATCCACTTCTATAGAGGATAATCTGGAGAGCAAGGATATCTTGTTTAATATTCTGGCTTTAATGGACAGAAGAGTTGGCAAAAAGCGAATTCTGAACATGTCTGAGCAGGTCAAATTAAAGCATCCTGCCGTTCAGTATTTTTATGAACTGCGTCGTCGTACGGTGTGAAATTGAATAACATTTACGGATAGAGGTACACTGTGTCGGTGACGGTTTCACTGAAATCTGCCTGACAAGTGGATATAGCTTTTAACTATAACCAGTTATGGTTTTTAAGTATCCCTTCTAACTGCCCTCAGCGTGATATGATCATTGTATACAACGAGGGGGTTTTTTACATGACTGATAAGTTCCAGATCGTAGGAAGTTTATTGCGGCCGGATGAGCTGCTGAAATATAAAACGCAAATTGAACATAATGATGATATCCAATATCCGTTCTATGAAAACTACGAAGGGTATGAGAAGTGTGAGACGGAGGCAATCAAACAAGTTGTCGCTAAGGAAATCGAACATAACTTGTCCGTTGTTACCGATGGCGAATTTTCTAAATCGATGTGGCATCTGGACTTTGTATGGGGATTTGGCGGCGTGAAGCGTTACATCGCGGATCACGGCTATTTCTTCAGAGATGTGGACGGAACATCGAAATATGAAACACGCAAAGATATTGGACTGCGCATCACTGATAAATTGAGCGGAAAGAATCATCATTTCATTCAGTTGTTCCAACAACTGCAAGACACGGCTGGCGAGCAACAAACGAAACTTTGTGTACCGTCTCCTTCCCATATTTTCGGTGAGCTTTCCTGGTCGGATAACATTGGTGGAACGGATGCTGTATATCAAAACATACAGGAACTCAAAGAGGGTCTTGTGATCGCGTATAAGGAATTCGTGGAGGAATTCGCTGCAGTGGGCGGCAAAATTCTGCAATTCGATGATTGCCTGTGGGAACTGTTTGCAGACGACAACCCGAACTCTCCGTTTACAGGGGAGCATATTAATCAAGATGAAGTATCAGGTCTCGCAACTGAATTTATTGATATTAACAATACCGTGATTGACTTTGGTCACAGTCTTGGCTTGAAAATGTGGACACATAACTGCCGTGGCAATTATGATTCCCGCAACATGGGTGGTGGATCGTATGCCAAAATTGCGAATCTGTTCCTGAAGCAATTGAAGTATGACCGTTTCTTCCTGGAGTGGGATGATGATCGTGCGGGTTCAATTGAAGCTCTGGAAGTGTTCAAGGACAGACCTGAAACGGAAATTGTACTGGGTCTGTTGTCATCCAAAACGAGTACACTCGATGATGAAGCGCGAGTTGTCCGTTTGCTGGACGAAGCTTCCAAAATCATCGATAAGGATCGGCTGCTGCTGTCTCACCAATGCGGCTTTGCATCCTGTGATGGTGGTAACGAATTAAGCGAAGCTCAGCAATGGGCGAAGATTGATCAAGGGCAGAAGATTGCAAAGCAATATTGGGGCAGCACCGTCTAGAATTCAAGCTGAATGTATTGTGACCTTATAAACACATTGCTCGATCAATAGTGTTATGCACGATAATAAAACGGCGACTTTTCCTCTGGAATCTATTCAGGGAGAAGCCGCCGTATTTGTTGTGGAACGTACGCATGGGTACGTTCTCATGTCTATAAATTTTTTAAACTAATGATGAGGCATAGGCATGTCTTTCTTTATTACTGCGATTCACGCTGAGCCAGCCATTCCTTTTTCAACAAGGCATATTGATACGTATTCTCGTATTTCGGTGTGCCATCCTCATTTTTGACAAATGAAATGAACTCCAAAAAAAGACCTTCCCGGCGCATGCCCAGCTTCTCACACAGTTTCTGAGAACGGAAGTTATCATCCTCGACATAGGCGTACAGTCTTCTGATTCCCTGTTCCATAAAGAGATTTTCGATGAAAGCATTGGCGCTCTCACTGGCGTATCCTTTCCCTTCATATCTGCCATTAAAATTCCAACCAATACTATACGTATCTGAATTCGAATCCTTATCCGTATCGGAATCCCGATCTTCCCTCATACCAAACAGCTCACCGATCAACTCGTTACTGTCTTTCAGGCAGACCGCGATGTGGGAATCGTCACTGCTTCTTTTTGCGACCTCTGTCTCCGCGTCTTCCAATGTTAAAATTCGTTGATCCATAAAACAATTCACTCTGGGATTTGCTGTGTATTCCAACAGTCCGGCTGCGTCCGTTACGGTGAAATTTCGCAGGATTAATCGATTGGTTTCAAGTGCTTGCATAAGATATACCTCCGGTTTTCATATCAATAGACTGGCTATGTTCATGTTGTATCTCTTTTTATTTTACGAGACTCCCTATTCGTACTATAACTGGGTATAGTCTTGGGTTTGGCTTTGGTACTGTCTGACCGGGAGAACAATCCCACCAATTTCTCCCTATAGATATAACCGAGTACAAACCCGATTACAGCGATAACAGAAATAATAATGGCGATTGTGTATTGTTGCATATGAATCGTGGATCCTACAACGGTAGATGCGATGATCCACGGCAGACGACCAACGATAAGGATCGTGAAGAACCTAAACGAACTAATCGATGTAAGTGCGGCGACAAATACAAGCATGTCTTTGGGCAAGCCGGGAATTACGAAAAAGATAAATAAAAAAGCGGAGAACTTCTTCTCATCATGAATTAACGACATCCACTTATTATTTTTCTTTTGCATTAGTCGTGAAATATAGGCGCGACCGATATAACGGGTGAAATAAAAGGCGATCGCTGAGCCTATAATCAAGCCTATTGTAGTATACAAGGACCCAATTGTAACCCCATAGATATAACCGCCTGCAATCTGTACCACTTCTCCTGGAATAGGTGCAACCACGATCTGAAGAATCTGGAATAAAATAAACATGACCGGACCCCAATGGCCTGTTGAATGAATATACGCTCTGAAATTGTCCATGGATGACATGATTTTAATAATGGCAGGAGAATAATACACCAGTAAACCAATGGACAACATGATGAACAGACCCAACAATATGTTAATCATTACTTTTTTCGAAGTTTGTGGCATTCCTGACGACCCCTTTGTGTAATAACTTCTACATATTTACAGTATAAGACGAAATTATTAAGAGATACCTACATAACTTCTGAAGAATTCTTAAGTCGATTGTATTTGCTGGTAGTCGCTAATAGCGCATATTATACTGAAATTAGACGGAGGGATCAGATGAGCAAGAAAATTCTAATTGCTGATGATAACAGTGAAATTCGTGAAATTGTAAGGATTTTGTTAGAGAGTGAGAATTATGAAGTGATTGAAGCGATAGATGGTCAAGATGCGATTGATAAAGTGAACGAAGAGACGGATCTCATTATTTTGGATATGATGATGCCCAATAAATCGGGGCTGAAGGCGTGTCTGGAGATTCGCGAAAAAACAAGCGCACCGATCCTGTTTCTCACAGCGAAAACGCAGGATTCTGACAAACAATTGGCCTTTTCCTCAGGCAGTGATGACTTTTTGTCCAAACCCTTTTCCTATACAGAACTTGTTTCGCGGGTGAAGGCTTTACTGCGGAGATATTATATATATCGGGGCAAGGAGAAGATCGAAGAAAAGGACCAAATTATCGTTAAGGATCTTACCGTCCATCAGGATTCAAAAGCCGTGTTTGTTGGGGAGAAGGAGATTGCTCTAACTGAAATTGAATACCAGATTTTGCTGCTGTTGGCTAAGAAGCGACGAAAGGTATTCTCGGCAGAAAATATATATGAGAGTGTTTGGGGGCAACCCTATTTTTATACGTGTAATAACACGGTCATGGTTCATATTCGTAACTTGAGAGGCAAACTGGAGGATGACCCGCAGAACCCTAAATATGTGAAGACCGTTTGGGGGAAGGGGTACAAAATTGAATAGATTATTAATCGGAAAAAAGCTGAAGATTAAACTGGTTCTGGCGGTTGTCATTTCTTTGGTCATTTCCATAAGTGCACTCGTTATTTTACAAGTTGTTGGCGAGACTGTATTGGATAGTTATTTAAGCAAATCCACTTTTGTAGAGAACAGGCAGCAAGATGCGCTTGATCGATTCGAAGCATTTGTGGATAACCAGAACGTGTCAACCCGTGATCATGAGCAATTGTCTGCTTGGATAAGACATGAGCGCTACTTAAATCTGTATATTTTTGCAAAAGACAAATTGATATTTTCCTCCAACACGGAGATTGATCCTGCCATTAATGAAGAACTGTTAACTCAATTCGTGCCATCGAAAATACCCATCACCACCATCCATTTTGCGGATCAGGATGCCCAGATATACTTGGTTAGCTTTTATGAGTATCAATACTACAACCTCATTCTGATTATTGGTGTTTTCATAGCGGCCATTGTGTTCCTTGTTTCCTTTTTACTGATGATTAATAAGAAAACATCTTATATTGGCGTGCTTGAACAAGAGATCAAAATACTCGAAGGTGGAAATTTGGATTATTCGATTACGATATCGGGAAAGGATGAACTGTCATCTCTGGCCCAGAGTATTGATGAGATGAGGAAATCATTTGTGGAGCGGCTGGGCAGCGAGGAGAGGGTCAGGATGGCCAACCGTGAATTGATCACGGCGATTTCCCATGATTTGCGAACACCACTCACGATTCTATTAGGATATATGGATATCATAGAGCTCAACAAATATAAGACACATGAGGATCTGTTGCAGTATATTCATAATAGCCGGGAGAAGGCCTATCAGATCAAAGTGCTGTCGGACAAACTATTCGAATATTTTACGGTATCCTCTGCCGCTGAAGAAGAGGAAGTAGAGTTTGAAATGTATGAGGGCAGAGCGCTTATCGATCAACTCATAGATGAGCAATTAGTGGTTTTGGACGATATAGATGTGCAGGTTCAGACAGATGCACATCATGAGGAGTTTTTGCTGGAAATCAATCTGGTCGCCATGCGTCGCGTAATGGATAACATATTTTCAAATATTCGAAAATACGCCGATCCAGTGCATCCCGTTCATATCCAGATTTCTTTGAAGCAACAATGGGTCATTCTTGAGGTAGAGAATAAGATTAAACGTGTTGGCAAAAAGAATGATAGCAACGAAATCGGGCTCGTTAGTTGTCAGAAAATGATTCAGCAGCACAACGGGACGTTGACGGTGTCGCAGGAAGAAGATATCTTTTCACTACAGATTACGCTACCTGTCATCTTCAACAAACCAACTCAGACTCATATATAACGGATCTCTTGAAATGATACTGATTGTCTTCCGTGGGATTTCTCTGGCTGTCTGATTTTGTTGTTACCTTAGACTGCTGTAGTGGAGAAGCTTGCTAATGGGCATGGGCGAATGAACATCGCTCTACCATTCACACTATACAAAAAGAGCCATGCGACAGCATGGCTCTTACATATATCGTGAGAGGGCAAGCCTCATGTTTTAAACAACAGGTTCATTCTGTTTCTTGAAATATTGTTCAATTAGAAACGCGAGCATCGGTCCTGGCTCAGCCTTCTGTAATTGAGCCTGATCGCCAAATTCCATGAGATACGGCTGTTCCGTAGTACAAGGAGTCCAATGAGGCATCAGCTTTCCGGTGGAGTCCGAACCGTTTGGATCACCTGTAGCAATAAAATTGGATAAATAATTACACATCTGGCGAGCCAGATCATAATGCTTGCCTGTGAAAGGCCGCCAGCATTTGGCGAGTGTCTCGAAGAAGAACCACAGATCGACGGAGTGAAACGTGCCTGGCTGGTCCCAGCCCGGAATCTCGGCGTCGAAGTTATAATAGTAGAGAGGCGTTTCAGACGGGTGACCGCAATTCGCGCGGATGGCGAGCAGAATGGCATGTTGGATCATGCGGACCGATGCCTGTTGCAAAGCATGTTCGATTTGGCTGGTATCAGCCTCGCATAGCTGCAAAAAGGCAGGAGCATCCTCGCCAAACAACTCCACAGCCATCTGCTTCAGTTCTTCCAGATTGGCTGCGGCGGGACGGGTCCAAAATTCGGAAGATGTATGCCCCAGCATTACGGGTATCGCCTCGCGCTCCTGCTGAACAAAACGAGTAAACGGATCGCCTGCGCAGAATTGTTCGTCGATGACGGTTCCCCAGAAGCTTTTGTATTCGAGAGCTTTGTCACGGAGATATTCAGCATCCAGTTGTCTCGCCTCAGCCAGGGAAGACACGCCAAGGAAACCGAAAAATTCAACCCCTGCTTGTTCTGCATCCCTTAGTGTGGAACGGACAGAAGGCACGCGGACCTTCGGGTACAACTCGGTAGCTATACCGCTCATGATGACGGCTCGCTGGAACAAGCCTTTATTTTGCGGAGAGGTCATCTGGCTGAGTACACTTCCTCCGCCTGCCGACTGTCCGCCGATGGTGATCTGGTCTGGATCACCGCCAAAGGCGGCAATGTTGCGTTTGACCCACTGGGTACCTGCTTGCTGATCGAGATGACCGAAGTTGGCGGGTGCATGGGGGGATTCGGCACTAATCTCAGGATGGCACAGGAAGCCAAAGGCATTCAGCCGATAATTAATCGTCACAACGACAATACCTCTACGAGCGATTCGCTCGCCATCAAACTCCATTTCGGCCGTATGGCCGACTTGCAGGCCCCCGCCAAAATACCAGACAAAGACAGGCAGCTTCTCGTCCGTGCGTTTGGCTGGTGTCCAGACATTCAGATACAGACAATCCTCGTCCATGGGCAGGTCGGGATCAACGGCCCATTCGCGAGTATAGATATTGTTATCATCAATGACTGTTGGGGCTTGCATGGAGATGGGGGCAAAATCAAAAGCTTGCAGTACACCTTCCCAGCTCGACTGCGGCTGCGGAGCTCGCCAGCGGTTCTCACCTACAGGAGGTGCGGCAAAAGGAATCCCCTTGAAGCTGGTAATCCGCGGGTCCGCCGCGGGCAGTCCTTGAACTTGTCCATGTTCTACCGTAACCATTCTAAGCATACAACATTCTCCTCTCTGGATTTAGCGTGTAAGCGTTACCGAACATCTGATCAACGTGGCATTAGAAAGGGGGAATCAAGGTTGAATCCGATTTGGCATGAGAGCAGTAGAGCCAGTAATTTGTATTTTATAAGCGGTGGTCACAAGCCGGCCAACGCTCACCAATGGGGGCCAGGTGTGCGTGACGTTTACGCACTGCACTATATTATCCGTGGCCAAGGGACGCTGGAGACGGGGGGGCCGCGTTTTTCGGTTAGTTACGGGTGAAAGCTTTATCATATTTCCGCAAAAAGAGATTTATTATTATCCAGACCCGCAAGATCCATGGGAGTACGTCTGGGTGGAGTTTAGCGGTGAGGATGCCGGGCGGTTGCTGGGGCTGACGCAGTTCTCAGAGGTACAACCCGTGGTGTCGATCTCACCGGAGACACTGCAGCCTTTTTTCCATCTTGCCTGGAACGCGGGTGCATCATCCTATGAATTACTGCGGGCTGATGCCCGTTTGCGTCTGCTGCTCTCCTACTATATGGAGTATTATCCGAAAGAGCCGCAGGTGGACGCCAAGGATTATGTCTGGCTGGCGAGAAAGTACATCGAGCAGAACTACTGGAAGCCAACATTGACCGTCACGGAGATCGTAAAGGCAGTCAATCTGGAGCGCAGCTATTTGTTTCGTCTGTTTAAGGGAGCAACCGGCAAGTCTGTTCTGGAGTATATTACATCCTGTCGAATCGAGCGCGCCTGTGAACTGCTGAAAACGTCGGGCCTGCCAATTCAATCGGTAGCCTATTCTGTCGGATACAATGATCCGTTATATTTTTCCAAAGTATTCAAGAAAGCAACTTCACACACGCCAACGGCGTACATGACGCTCCACCGGACGAAGGTATAACGTTAACGGAACAGGGCGCAGTTCCCGGACTCTCGGAAATAACGGATCAGCTTCTCAATAGGCTCGCGTCCACAGTTCAACTTCACTCCTATACAATCGATGCACAGAAATTGCTGGGCAGAGCGCGAGATCAATTTGAGGTAGATGCCCACATCGTCTGAAGAGAGCGGAACCTGACAGGAGGTGCACAGGCGATGTTGAGCCATTTATTTCACCAGTTTGGCCCGGACGACGAGGCAATCATGTGCTGCGACAACGGGAGCGAAGCGTTCACGGAATACGCCAAGCTCTTTATGTTTCCAGCAGTCATACAGGGACAGGGCATAACCGGCAGCGTAAGGCAGACCCATATCCCAAAATTGCAAAGACAATTCCCGCTGGCTGTCACTCAGGTTGAAGAAACCAATAGCTAGATCTCCATCTGTGAGAACCTTCACCAGCATAAATACATCGTCTGTATGAAACCATTGCGGTTCTGGTTTAATGCGGTAAGCTCCGCGTGCTTCTACATCCTGATTGATAGCGATCAGGTCAGGATTCAGGAGAATATCCTTTGTGATCTGGTTGGCCTTGCGCACGTCACATCCGATCATTAATGGGGAACCCATCATGGACCAAAGTGAGAAGTGGGTTTTATATTCGATGTCGTTGCATCCGCCGATGCTGCCAATATAATCATTGTTGCTTCCACCATACATACCTACAATCAGCATATCCATGTCGTTATGGCAGAAGGAGCCGGTGTAGCTTTGTTTTCCCAGTTGGGACAGGGCAAGTTCCTTCACTGAATCCCAATTGTCACGGATATCGCCGGTGGAGCGGTACATATGAGCACCCGATTCCCGAATCCAATCGTATACATCGTCGGCTCCCCAGTTGCAGGCGGAGAACAGGATATCGCGTCCGCAGTTTTTGAGCGCAAGGCTCATCCGTTTGTACAGCAGCTCTCCTGAGATATGGCGCGGCTTGAAGCAGTAATCATACTTCAAATAATCAACGCCCCATTCGGCAAAAAGGGCAGCATCCTGGAATTCATGCTCAAAGCTGCCTGGATACCCGGCACATGTATGCGTACCTACGCATGAATACATGCCGAACTTTAGTCCTTTGCTATGGATATAATCAGAAAGCGCTCTCATTCCACTCGGGAATTTCTCCGGGTCCGCCACCAGATTGCCGCTCGCATCACGTTCCTTCAGGCTCCAGCAATCATCAATGACAATATACTCGTAACCAGCGGCCAGATAACCTTCCGATACAAACACATCAGCGACATCCCGAATTAATTGTTCGTTAATATCCCACGTAAAGGTATTCCACGAATTCCAGCCCAAGGCAGGGGCAAAGCCTAACACTTGATTGTTGCTCATGCTCTCGCATCCTTCCTCATCTCGGTTTGGTTAACAACACTAAACTGAACATAAACGATGAGCGACGTATCCTGCCATAGCTTAACGTTGCTTGGACATGGACATATGTTGCTCCGCTTGTGCTGGGGAAATTAGCTCTTCCAATCAGGCTCTCGGCAGGTATCAGAAGTTGCCGGTAGAAGCATAAGAAAGGAAAAATGTCTGTCTGCGTAGAAGTTATATCTATCTTTTCAGGGATCTGTGCGAAACGCTGGATAAGGAGTGAGTCAATGATTTATCTAAGCAATTTCAAGTTGTCTTCGCAAATTTCCGGCAACCCCAATATATATCCTGATCATGTATTCAAACATATCTCAGGAGAAGTCCTTATTTTTGATCGAGTCACTGTGCTCTATGGCAGCAACGGCTCTGGCAAATCCACCCTGCTGAACGTGATCGCCAACAAGTTGGGAATTACAGGTTCTGAACGAATGACAACGTATGGAAATAGCGCCTATGTGCAGCGTTTTCTGGATAAGAGCAGTTATGAGCTTGGGCGTGACGAACAGGAGCATGTCATCCGGCAACTGCCAGAAGGGAGCCGATACATCAAGTCAGAGGACATTTTATATGAGATCAAGAAAATTCAGCAAGCAAATGTGCTCCGCGAAGGACTGTTGTATGAACAGTCTCAACAAGGAATGAGCAAGGCCGAGACAGAAGAGTTAGCGCATTCCTATGCATTCAAGAAAAAGCTGGATAACATTCAGTTTTCTCAGGAAAAATACTCCAATGGAGAAACCTCCATGCAGTTTTTCGAAGAGTACCTGCTTCCGGGCCAATTGTATTTATTGGATGAACCGGAAACATCGCTTTCTCCTGTTAACCAAATCAGACTGGCGGAGCAAATCAATGAGTTGGCACGATATTTTGACAGTCAATTTATCATTTCGACGCACTCGCCCTTTGTTCTGGGGACGCTCCATGCTAAAATTTACAATCTCGACAGGACGATTTTGCAAACGGCAGAGTGGTTTGAACTGGACAATGTGCGTTTTTTCTACCATTTTTTTGACAAACATAAGCGTCTGTTCGATCAGGAATGAAAATAATTAAATAGGATTTGGAGTGTTGTGCAATGAATCTAGATGAAGTGATGCAAGAGCTAGAAGCGCTGGGCAAAGAACGAACGAAAAAAATATATATCTCCAATGGTGCGCATGAACCGTTATTTGGCGTGGCAACCGGTGCGATGAAACCAATGGCGAAGCGGATCAAAAAGGATCAACCTTTGGCGGAGCAACTATATGCAACGGGGAATTATGATGCGATGTACTTTGCGGGCGTGATTGCCGATCCTCAAGCGATGACGGAAGCCGATTTTGATCGTTGGATTGATGCTGCTTATTTTTACATGATCTCTGACTTCATCGTTGCCGTTACGCTGGCGGAGACGGATATTGCTCAAGAAGTTTCGGATAAGTGGATCGCCAGCGGAGATGAATTGAAAATGTCAGCAGGATGGAGCTGTTACTGTTGGTTGCTCGGCAGTCGAAAGGATGCTGAATTTTCGGAGAATAAACTGATGGAGATGCTGGAACAGGTCAAAAAGACGATTCACGAATCTCCGGAACGAACGAAATATTCGATGAACAACTTCCTGTATACCGTTGCAACATCCTATCAACCGTTGCACGATCTGGCGGTGGAGACAGCCAAGGCCGTTGGCCCTGTCGAAGTGAACAAGGACATGCCCAAGAGCAAGCTGCTGAATGCCTCTGAGAATATTCAAAAGGCAGTGGAAAAAGGGCGGACGGGCTTCAAGCGTAAATATGTAAGATGTTAATCGCAATCGCTGTAATGTGATAGACTAGAACATCAGGGATGTAACACATACAGGAGGTGCTCGCATGCATGTAAAGAGTGTCTCCCTTTTTGTGTTGTTGTGAATATCACGTGCGTGTGTAACTGAAATCTAGTAACCGTCAAGCTACAAGTTAGTCAACAAATTTTCTGTCGATCCTTTATACTAATAAAGCCAGAAACATATCTAAGGAGTTGCCGAATCCAATATGAATAAAAAAGAAGTCGCGCATATACGCAAGCAGTTTAAACTCGATCACGATCTACTGAATATTTACGATATCCTCAACGTGTATATTACGAAGGAAACCAACGAGGTCTATCACTGGGAGCGTCATCCGTTCGAACTGGTGGACAGAGAGAAGCAGGAGCTGTACATGGGCAATTTCAAAAAATTGCTGACAGGTGATTTGGATCAGAAGTTGTTTGAGTTGAAGTTCCAGGAAGCGGCGGAGGACCCGGCACAGGTACTGCTTCACCAGGCTCTGGTAACAGGTGATCCGGATGAATGGCAGGATCTGATGCTGCTGCTCGTGGATCGAATGTTGGTGGATACGAAGTTTGAGCGGGACATGGTAGCTACGTTTGTGCGAGGACAGTATTATCTGCCAACCAAGGCTAGAAACGAAGCCACGGAAGAGAGTGAGAAGAATGAGGTGTTCGCCCATCCGTTCATTCTGTGCAGCGTAAATTCCACGGAGAAACAGCGGAAAACACTCTTGTTTGATTACGTGGAGAGAGAATTCAAATACAACATTATTGTCGATCCAATTATCAAATTAAGCACGCCAGAGCAAGGGTTCCTGTACCCTAGCGTGACGGACAACTACTCCGATGTGAATCGTGTACTATATTGTACAGGGAAATCCAATTTCCCGGATCCGCATTTTGTTGAAAATGTATTGAATGGAGAAAGATCCGTAACCGCACTGGAAGAACGGGCGATCTTCGAAGATATCGTTAAGGAAGTGGCCGGTGAACAGCTCGATTCAGCCACCATTGCACATGTATATGAGGAGATTAACCGAGTCATCGAGATTAACGAAGAGTCCCATGAGGAAGAACCTCCGAAGCTGGATTATAAAGATCTGGAACGTGTACTGACCGCAAGCGGTATAGAGGATCTGACAACGGAGAAAGTAGAACGTGCCTTCGAAACGATCGTTGACAACAAGAATTATGAAATGAAGGCGACTAGTGTTATGCCGAAGTTCACGTCCAAGTCCATTAAGATTGAAACCAAGGTTGCTACGATTTCGGTTAGCCCACAAGACCTGAGATATGTGAAACAGGTGAACTATCAAGGCAGACGTTGCATCATGATCGAAGTGGACGAAGATGTCGTGATTGAAGGGTTTACCCTTAATACAGAAAAACTTATAAATGAGTGATTGATTCTAGACAATGATGATGTAATATCATCTGACCAGGATGAACGAACGTCCATCTATTGCAAAAAGCCCAAGCCTAAAGTAACACTGAACTGCTCCCTGTCATAGTAGACCTTAGAAGACTACGATAGGAGCAGTTCAGTATGCCAAGGCATGGGCTTTTTTGCTGTTTCATGACTGTCGCAACAGTTGTTTGATATCTGCTGCCGGACTGGAGCCAAGCTCCTCTTGGAGCAATTCCTCCAGCACCAGATACTGTCGCTGCGCTTCGGTTCTTCGTCCAAGCGACAGGTACAACAGGATGATCTCGTGATGAATATCTTCCCGAATCGAATCAATCTGGAGGATACGTTCAAAATAATACAGCGCTCGTAACGGCTCGCCTTCCTTCGCATGATAGTGGGCAGCAGTTTCCATCGTCATGATGAAATCCAGCTCCAGCTGTCTGGACCACGCGAAAGCCCACTCATAATGCCTTCCTTTTAGAAGTTCACCCGTATACAACGTGTCCATCTGCTCGAAGAGCTCGGGGCGATGTGCCGATGCCTGACGCATCTGCCGGAACAAAGCCTCGAACTCGTACAGATCACAGTTAATCGCTTCCCGGTCGATACGGATACCGTTTCTGTCCTTAAGAATGATCGGCACGTCACTGTTATCCCCGATAGCACGCCGCACGTAGTACAGTGTGGAATTGATGTTCGTCCAGGCCTTCTGCGGACTGAGATCCTTCCACAACGTATCAGCCAAGGCATCGCGGGTGGTTGATTTGGTATACAGCAAGAAGGCGAGTAACTCTTCCGTTTTGGGTGTTCTAAGCTTGATGGGACTGTCTGCTCCAACTCCACCGAACACGGTGAATTCACCGAACAGACGAACGTTCAGTTTCGGTTCAGGCACCGCTGGCTCGGGCGTTGTCACGGACTTGTGAAGCTTTTCCTGCAACCGCTGAATGCTGCGGTTCAGTCGCTCTGCCGTGACCGGCTTAATAACGTAATCGTTCACCTCTTTGTCGAAGGCCTGCACCGCATATTCCTCATATCCGGTCACCAGAACGATGGGGAGCGAAGGGTGATGTTTACGTAATTCACCAATGAGGTGCATCCCCGAGATGCGAGGCATCGTAATGTCCAGAAATGCCGCATCGAAGCTATTCCCTGCCGCATATTCACAGGCTTCCTCCGGATCATGAAACGCACGACATACCACGACTTCTCCGCTTTCTGTCAAAATGCGATTCAGTCGCTTGAGCGACAGATCCTCATCATCCACGATGATGACTTTTATCATGTTTCATAACCCCCGTTCCCATCTGTGCTTATACGTTGATTTGGAAGATCAAATGTAATCCGCGTTCCCTCGCCGTCCAGACTTTCCATCTGAAGGTGTCTGCCATACATCAGGTTCAACCGGCTGGAAATATTCCATAGGCCAACGCCGTTACTGCCGTCCGTGGATTGCCGAATTTCGTCCATTCTTTGCTTGGTTATGCCAATTCCGTTGTCCTCAATGGTGAAGCGTGTTTCCGTATCATTCAGATTACGAATGGACAACATGACGCGACCACCGCGAATGCTGGACATCAGCCCGTGACGAATCGCGTTTTCGATCAGGGGTTGCAACGTGAGGGGCGGAATGTCCATGTTTCGGTTCACGTCCGCATCCACATCGATAATGACCTCCAGCCGTGAGCCGAAGCGTGCCTGCTCAATCGCAACGTATGCTTCGATCATCTCCAGTTCGTTCATCAGGCTGGTTTTGGAGTCCAGATGTTTGAAGTGCACACTGCGCCTTAAGTAACTCGATAATTGCAAAATCAATTGTTCTGCCCGATTCGGCGCATCCACGCACAATTCGGCAATGGCGTTTAGAGCGTTATACAGAAAGTGCGGGTTCATCTGTGATCGCAAAAAAGATATTTCCGCATCTCGCGCAGCTTGGACGGATGTTTTCATCCGAGTCAAACCGCCGATCCGTGCCAGCAGTTCCTCCGATTCGAACGGCTTGGATACAAAATCATTGGCGCCTTTCTCCAAGGCCAGCTTCAATTGATTAGCTTTATTACTCGCCGTCAGCATGAGTACAGGCAACTCGGAAGGAGAGAAGCGCTCCCTGATCCGTTCCAGCAATTCGTAACCCGACATGTCAGGCATCATGATATCAGCAATGACGAGATGCACGGCGGGAAGCTGGTCGAGCAGTTCCAGTACCGAAGGTGAGCGTGAAGTGACCGCGTAACTGTATCCTTCCAGCTTCAAGAGATTTACTATGGTCTGCAAATTAGCCGAGTCGTCATCCACAACGATGATCCATTCGTCTTTATTCCCTTGTACAATCGTTGGTTCTTCGAACCGGAGTAGCCGATTACCAGGACCTGTAGGAGCGATGGTAAGCGGCATGACGTTGGAACGTTTCTCTCCTTTTTTCTCTGCCAGCGGAAAGGTCAGGATGAACGTAGCACCCATGCCGGGTGCCGATTCCGCATGAATGGTTCCGCCGTGCAGCTCGACCAGCTTGCGAGTAATGCTCAGTCCTAGACCGGTGCCTCCGGCAACGACTGGCCCCGTATCTGCTTCCTGCTCGAACGGCAGGAAGATATGTTCCAGCTTGTCCGTACCGATACCACGGCCGGTATCCACAATGCGTATTTCAGCTTTGCCTTGCACAACCGCAGCTTTGATGCTTACCGTGCCACGTTCCGTGAACTTAACTGCATTGCCGATTAGATTATGCAAAATTTGAATCAGTCGGTTGCCGTCTGCGTAGATCGGCGGGAAATGCGCAGGGATGCGGTTGATAAGCTCCACCTTTTTCGCGCCAAGCAGGAAGGAGTGCATACGCATGACCGATTCGACAAATGAGTACAGATCGGTTGAAGACCGGTGGAGCGGGATGTCGCCATGTTTCATTTTCGAATAATCCAGCAATTCATCGACCAAATAGGTTAATCGTCTGCCGCTTCCCGTCACGATCGCCAGGTTATGCGCCTGTTCGTCGGTAAGGGGACCTTCGGCACCTTTGAGCAGGCTCTCACTGATGTTCACAATGGCATTCAGCGGTGTTTTGAGCTCATGCGAGGTGTTCGATAGGAAGTCATCTTTAACCTTATCCAGCAAGAGCAGCTGATCTTTGAGCTCACGGACTGTACGATAGGCTTCGAAGAACCGAAGTACCGCCAGAAACAGCATCAGGATGCTGAACAGGACGATGGAGACCTGCCCGATGTTCATATTTTCCTTAAGTGAGATGGAGAAGAGGTTAATGTCCAGACAGTACAGCATGATGCTTAAGAGAGCCGCATACCACAAGAAAGTAGACAGCCGATCACCCTTCTCACTCGTCAGAAACTGTGATGCGCATTGATATAACAACCAGAGCAGCATCACCGTGTACATAACGACAACGTAAGGCGCAGCCAACCCATAGATGGAAATAGGCAGGAGCGCGACCATGCATAAGTAAGCTCCGAAGATAATCAGGATTACCGTTGTAAGCAGACCGGACAGGATGCCTGTTTTGAATCGGTAGAAGTAAAAGGTCAGCAGACCCAGGCATGCAACGGAGCAGAAATCTTTTAATTTATAGAGCGTGCTAAAGGAAATTTCGGTGTTCACCATGGATAACACACGTTCGCTGATCATGCCGTTATAGAGTGCATACAACAGACAGATTAGACCAATCAGCAGCAGGGAATCGTCCCTGTTTCGGTAGAGTGCAGACCCCAGGTAACTGATGAGGAATATAATCGAAATGGTACCCAGTACAGCAAGTGTGCCAAATTCGATAGCTGTGTTGAATTGATGTTTTTTCAGCATGGCTGCTTGTTCGCCGAAAAAGAGTGGACCCGGAATGCCAGCGTCCGTGTAATCGTAATTAGCCACCCGGATCATAATCTCAATGTCACCGCCATGATAGGGGAAAAAGCCAATCTGGGGGGAGTTGCCTGGTCGGTAACCTGCGGATTTTGCCACGGCATGCCCATCTTCCAGCAGCTTGGTGCCATTGATGTAGATTTCGCTGGCAAAACGGATGTTCATTTTTTTGATCGCCAGCGTTCCTTCAACAGGTGCATTACGCAGCACTAGTCGATACGTGGCGAAGCCGTGGGTTGGCAGTCGTTCGCCATTCACTTTAAGTCGATTCCAGGAGCCGGGAACGGTTGCATAAGTGTCGGGTTCTTTCGTTGGACCAGCCTGATTCGATGTTGCAGATTCGTCAGGAAGCAATCGCTCCCAGTAAAATTCCCACTCCCCGTCCAGCTTGATCCGCTCGTCTTGTTCAGGGTCCCAAGCCGAGAGGTCCAGAACACCCTGACGGGCATGAAGCGCAGCAGATTGTGGTTCTCTGATCGTTGACAGCAGCAGTACGGTAATGGCAAGTACAACAGTCAGGACAACGCCTGAAATTTTTAATAACACGAAATGCTGCTCCTTTAGAGGTTGTTTGATCTATTGGCAGATTCGAACCAAATCTCTTGTATTCTATCGGCATTGTAGCGAATATCTCTGGGGGGTGCAATCATATTTCGACAAATTCCTTCATACCCACCCCGTGAATTCCAATATCGATGCTTTTGCAGACTGTGCTTCTGTATGAGCCCCTTTGCGCCAGGCTTTAGGCGATTCTCCCATCAGTTTGGCGAAGCAGCGGTTAAAGCTGGAGATGGATCGGAAGCCAACTTGCTCGGAGATGGATAGAATGGACGCCTCGGTGCTTTTTAATCGTTTGCATGCCTCTTCAATCCGGGTGCTGTTCAGAAAATCAAGCGGTGTGGTTCCCATAATTTCATGGAACTTGCGGCGAAAATGCGTTGTACTCAGATGACACAGATCAGCGAGATAATCGATGGTCACAGGCATCATATAGTTTTTGGTGATAAACTCCAGCACGGGTGAGATGACCAAGTCCCCTTGGAGGTCTCGTTCCCGTTCCTGATCCTGAGATGACAAGCGCTCGCTGCTCGCATGAATTCGAAGCAGTTCGATATATAGAGATATCAACAAGCCATACGCGCTCTCCCGATAATAGGGGGACTGCTGCTGTATCTCTTCCACCACTGATGTTGCGAGTGTGTGAATTTTGGGATGCTGTTCCTTATTCAGAATGCAATTGGTTCCCTGAATCGCCCATAAATTCGGTTCAATGTGAGTTTGTGCTGTTTTGAGCGAATGGCGGAAGAGTTCTTCCGGTGAAAAAAAGATATAAGCCCACAGGCTGGCGTTATTAGGTGAACTGTACGTGGTATGCGGAAGATAGCGGGGAATGAACGTGACATCGCCTGCCCGAAAAGGCACAGATTCTCCCTTAATCTCCATGATTCCTCCATCGGAATAACAGATGCCAATCTCCATGTGGTTATGGAAATGAAGATGCTCACTCTTGATATCGGATATTCTCCAGCGGTCTCCACTGAGTAACAGGACAGGGAAATCAATGGGCAGACTGTAGTGACGATATTCAATGACAGGTTTCTTCGGTTTGGGCATTTTCGAGGACTCCTAGGTATAAATGATTGAAATTGCGTAGTTTTGTTATGAATATGCTTAGAATGAGACTATTTTACTGCGTACAATGGAATAAGTAAAGCGTTTACAAAAATGGACGGACACCTCTCAGGACGCACTTGGGGGCGTGTGCGCAGCGAGAGGGGAATAACAATGCTTCAAGTGAAATATGACCGGGAACAGATTCTAAACGTAATCGAGAACGTTACCAAGAAAACACTGGATATGGATCTGACATGGGATTGGCCCGGCGGTGTGGCGTATTACGGTGTATCCAGAGCCTACCAAACGACAGGCAACCAAGAAATACTGGACAGGCTGGTGAAATGGGCAGACGAATATATCGAGCTGGGTCTGCCAAGTTGGACGGTAAATACGTGTGCCATGGGCCATGTGCTCATCACTTTATATGAAGAAACGGGAGATCAGAAATATTGGGATATTGTCCTCAGCAAGGTCGATTATCTCCAGAATCATGCACTTCGCTTTGGAGACAATGTGCTTCAGCATACGGTATCCGTTTCCAATGATTTTCCGGAACAGGCTTGGGCGGATACCTTGTTTATGGCGGCATTTTTCCTGCTCCGTGTAGGTAGCAAATTAAAAGATGAAGCCATGATTCAGGATGCGCTGAATCAGTACTACTGGCATATCAAATACCTTCAAGATCCGAGCAGCAGTCTGTGGTATCACGGTTATAACCATATCAACAAGGACCATATGTCCGGATTTTACTGGGGGAGGGCGAACGCTTGGGGCGCTTATACAATGTCTCAAGTGAAACCACAACTGAAAGACTGGTATCTGTATCCGCAGTGTATGGATGTAGAGTGTGCACTTCGCGATCAGTTGGCGGCTCTCAAGCTGGTACAGACCGAGAATGGTTTGTGGCGTACGGTTTTGGATGACGAAGAATCGTATGAAGAGGTGTCGGCTTCCGCGGGTATTGCAGCAGCCATGATCAATAACGGCAATCCACTGCATACCAAATACGTGCAAAAGGCACTGGAAGGTATCCTGAACAACATAAGCGAAGATGGACGCGTGCTTGGTGTATCTGGCGGTACGGCGGTGATGAAGGATCGGGATGGTTATCGCAATATTCCAAAAGACTGGATTCAGGGCTGGGGTCAGGGCCTGGCACTCGCTTTTCTGTCCGATATGTTGAGATAGGGAGGGAACCACATTGTTCAAACCAACCAAAGGCTCCTTTACACTACCGGGAGAATCCGGTTATGAGGCACTGACGCTGGAACTTGCCGATCGCTGGGGTGCCGATGTGATCCGTGACAGTGACGGTACAAAGTTGTCCGATGAGATTATCAATGCCGGATACGGCATCTATTCAACCATTTGCATTATTCGGGATCATAATGAGTGGGCATCCCGTAATCTGGATAAACTGCAGCAATGTTTTCTCATTACGAATCCGAAGGTCGCTGTCCAAGATTATGTATCCATCTATCTGATGGAGGACTTCTTCGCTGAACAATTCAGGGTGAATGATTCCAAAGAAGCGTTTAAATATTGGCAGGTTTATGATCGAACGACTGGGGAAGAGGTACCTAGAGGACAATGGAATTATGAAAGGGAATCTGGCAATGTTGTCATTACTGGTGTTGCTCCTTGGCATAAATACACGGTGAGTTTCATGGTCTATCGGATCTGGGAAGAGATCTCCATGTACAATCATACGACGAATAATTGGGATAAAGAGCATCTGATGCAGATTGACCCGATCTATACGGAAACGCAAACGTATCTACTAGATTGGATGGAAACGTGGTGTCAAAACCATCCGGAAACAACGGTTGTACGTTTTACCTCCTTATTCTATAACTTCGCCTGGATCTGGGGCAGTGATGAACGGAATCGCCATCTGTTCTCGGATTGGGGTTCATACGATTTCACGGTAAGTTCGAGAGCACTGGATCTGTTTGCTCAGAAATTTGGGTATTCACTCTCAGCCGAGGACTTTGTAAATGGCGGTAAATATCAGGTCACTCATATGCCTGCGGATCAGCGCAAACTGGACTGGATGGCATTTATCAATGATTTTGTCATTGAATTCGGTAAGAAATTAATTGATATTGTGCACAAACATGACAAGCTGGCATATGTCTTCTATGATGACAGCTGGGTGGGCATGGAGCCGTACAATGATCGCTTTCAGGAGTTTGGATTCGACGGCATGATCAAATGTGTGTTCTCCGGTTACGAGGCAAGAATGTGCTCAGGCGTTAAGGCTGATACCCATGAGATTCGCTTGCATCCCTACTTGTTTCCGGTTGGCTTAGGCGGGCTTCCTACCTTCAAAGAGGGAGGAGACCCTACCCTGGATGCGAAGAAATATTGGATTAATATCCGGCGTGCGCTGCTGCGTGAGTCGATTGACCGGATTGGACTGGGTGGATATTTGCATCTGGTTGAGCCTTACCCGGACTTTGTGGATTATATCGAGAAGATCGCCCATGAATTCAGGGAAATGAAAGAGCTGCATCAGGCTGGAAAGCCTTATCAGATCAAAACAAAGGTAGCCGTGCTGCATAGCTGGGGCAAGTTAAGATCGTGGACCTTGTCCGGTCATTTTCATGAAACACATATGCATGATCTGATTCATGTGAATGAGGCATTAGCCGGGTTACCGGTTGACGTGCAGTTTATTGATTTTGAGGATATTCGTCAGGGTGTATTGAAGGATGTAGATGTTGTCATCAATGCCGGCTCTGCAGGTTCAGCATGGAGCGGTGGAGAGCATTGGAGTGACCACAAGGCTGTGGACTTATTGACCCAATGGGTGTATGAGGGTGGTACCTTTATTGGCATTAACCAGCCTTCGGCAATGGATGGGTACGACAGCTATTTCAGAATGGCCCACGTGCTTGGGGTGGATGAGGATACAGGCGCCAAAGTTGTTCATGGAAAATGGTCGTATGAGGTTAGTGATGAGTATGGTTTGGTGCCTGAGGGGGCCAGCATACTTCCGAAAAAGAACATTTATCTTACTGATGGATCAGCAGCTGTAGTGAGTGAAACGGATGGTCAGATCACACTGTCCACACATGCTTTTGGAAAAGGAAAAGGGATCTACCTGCCTTCCTTTGAATTCAGCTGGGCAAATACAAGACTGCTTCTGAATTTGATTCGATTTGCGGGCAATGAATTCCATGAAACAAAGTACATCACGGATAACTTGTACACCGAGTGCGCCTACTACCCTGAGAGCAACATATTGGTTGTGATCAATAATAGCGATCAGGTTCAGTCCACGACGATCAGTACAGAGCATGGAAAACAGACCATGGAATTGGACCCGTATGATACGGTGATCACCAAAATTGGTTTAACAAAATCGGTATCCCCATAGCATGATGACTCGATAGACCGTATCCCTTAACCAGGGATCGGTCTATTTTAGTTATTAGGGCGTGTCTGAAAACTCCGAAGGAAGAAGATTTTATCGTACGGAAAACGATGCAAGATTTCCTCCTGGTCAAATCAGGTTTTGCATATCATGTGGACCAGTACGAAATGCTCTTGAAATTATAACGTGATACCCGTTTCGACTTAGGATCAGATCGGGTTCATACAAAAATATGTGGGGGTGTTAGTGTCTTTCTTGCTGGGCAGTAAATCGGGAAGTTGATTAAAGGGCTTCCCGGAAATCCTGGATTGCAGTATCCAACCCTTCCTGTACTCGTTATAATAATGTTGATATATGACATGGTTAGAGGAGACAAAGACATAACATGAGCCGAAAGACATACTGTAAGCGTATTCAGTTTCTGGATGATTGGAGTCTCAAAACCAAGTTGTACATATTGTTCATTTTTTGTGTGCTGGTCCCGGTCCTGGTCACAAATACCGTGTTTTACCTAAGCATCAAAGGTAACATTGAAGAGAAGGAGCATAGCCGATTCAATGAAATGCAGCAAAGGATCAAGTTCAACCTGCGGAACAGTATAGACAATAGCTTGTATGTGTCCAATTTTCTCTATACCGATGGAACGCTGAACCGTTTCATGGAGTTCAAGTATCG
Organism: Paenibacillus sp. UASWS1643; assembly: GCF_008693195.1. Lineage (NCBI taxonomy): Bacteria > Bacillati > Bacillota > Bacilli > Caryophanales > Paenibacillaceae > Paenibacillus > Paenibacillus sp. UASWS1643. The sequence goes on along the minus strand of NZ_VXKZ01000097.1, from coordinate 51,156 downwards.
CGATCAGGAAGACTATTACTCTGCCTACTATGATATGCTTAGCAACAACAATCTGGTCAGGTACTATTACAGCTACCAGCAGGTGAATCAAATTACGTTTTATGTTGGCAATGATACCTTCGTCAATGGAGGAAACTTCATTAAGCTGGATGATGAGGTGAAGAAAAGTGATTGGTATCAAGCGCTGATGAACACAAGCGACCATATCATGATCTATTCGTATTTTGACAAACAGCAGGCGGAGATGTCGCAAAGTCAGGGAGGACGCAAAGTAAGCATTATTCGTAAGCTGGATTACTTTGGGGAGCAGCAGGTTGAAAAGGTGTTAAAGGTTGATCTGGACTACGCTTTCATCAACAAATCGCTTAAAAATGAGGGGGCAAATGGGAAGGTGTATGTCGTTTCGGATGGCAGGGTCATTTTCTCGAACGATTCCGAAATGAACCAGACGCGCCAGCCATTTAATCTGATTGCGAACAGTCCAATTGATCCTGTTCAATCCATGCAATCGATTCCCGTCGTATCCGAGGATTGGCAGATTTTCGTCAGCACGGAGAAATTGGACGTTCTGTCGGAGATTGTTAATTCCAAGCTTAATTTGACTTTGCTGATCATTCTTAATCTGTTGGTGCCCACACTGCTGATCTGGTTGATATCCAGATCACTGGTCATCAGAGTTGATCGGATAGCGAAGCACCTGGATCAAGTGAAGCATGAGAAATTTGAAGTGATATCGGGACCTGTGGGCAAGGACGAGATCGGTAGCCTGACCCATAGTTATAACATGATGGTCATCAAGATCAAGAACTTGATTGAAATTGTGTTTAAGGGTCAAGTGGAGCGGCAAGCCCTTGAGCTCTCCAAGAAGCAGGCGGAGCTGAAAGCCCTTCAGAGTCAGGTGAATCCCCATTTCATGTTCAACACGCTTGAAACGATCCGTATGAGGAGTTTGATCAAGGACGAACTTGAAACCTCCGATGTCATTCATAAACTGGCACTGCTGTTACGTCAGACGATCAATTGGGGTGATGATCTGATTACAATCGCAGAGGAAATCAATTTTGTGGAGAGTTATCTGAGTATCCAGCAGTATCGCTTTGGTGAAAAGCTGCAATTCGCAATCCGGATCACAGACGAATCCATTACTGCCATGATGATACCCAAACTAACCGTTCTCACCTTTGTGGAGAATGCTTGTATCCATGGCATTGAGGGGACGTCGAATGATGGGGTCGTAGAGGTATTATTCGAAATTCGAAGTAATGAACTATACATTTCCATTCGAGATACCGGAGTTGGTATGGATCAGGACAAGCTGGCCTCGCTCCGCAAAATGATGCAAGACCCGAGTATGGATCGGATGAGCGAGCTTAGCAGCATTGGTATGATGAATGCATATATTCGGCTGCGGATGTATTTTGATGATTTCGTTCAGGTGCACATATTCAGTGAAAAGGGGAAGGGAACAACGATTGGCATTCAAATTCCTCTTATGCAGGCATCTCAAGAATAAGGAGCGAGGATATGATCAACGTGCTGATTGTGGACGATGAGCCATTTATTCGCCAAGGACTTCTATTGTTAATTGATTGGGAGTCTTACGGATTTCAGATTTGCGGTCAGGCTTCCAATGGCATGCAGGCATTGGAGTGCATACGCGCTATGCAGCCCGATCTGGTGATTTCCGACATTAAGATGCCGGAAATGGACGGATTACAGCTTGCCAAAACCCTGTACGAGCAATATAGCGGTGACATCAAGCTGATTCTTCTAAGTGGATTCTATGAGTTCGGATATGCCAAGCAGGCTATTAAATATCAGGTGGATGACTACATTCTCAAGCCTATTGTGAAGACCGAATTGGTTCAGGTGCTTGAGGAGTTCAAGGTCGCATTTAATGCGCGGACGGAAGAGAAGCGATATCAGCAAAAAAAAGATCGGATTATTATGGCTCAGCATATGCAGTCAATCTTGCTTGGGGTGGCTGAGGAGGATGCTGTTACGAGTCTGCAGCCCCACTATCAAGATGCCGGCATACTGCGTTGCATCCTGATTGAAACGGAAGCTGGTCCAGAACAGGGAACGGATTGGTGCGCTCGGGTTGAGGCAAGGGTGGGCAAGCCCTTTCCGGGACAAATTTTGAAGCCGTTCACAGGTGATAAAAATGCGGTTCTGCTCATTGTTACGGACCTGATGGTGAACCGTGAGGCAGTGACCCTGGAGCAATATTTGACCCGATTACATGCCGATCTGAGCCATGGTCAAGAGACGGCTATTGCTTGTTATGTCGGGAAGGAAGTACATGAGTTGGAGGCGCTGCACGAGTCTTATCAATCCTGCGGCATAATGAAAAGCTTACGTTTCTTCACCACTTGCAGGCCCATTTATTACTTCGAACTTATGGATACGACCTTATTTGTTAATCGGCCGGGACAGTTCGAAAAACAATTGTTTGATGGGCTAGTCAAGTCTATTGAGGAACAGCAGACGGATGAGTTATACAGTCATGCAAAGGCAATTTTCCAATTTTTTCTGGATGAGCGAATCGAGCCGGGTATTGTCCGTATCCACTTGCATTATTTGGCATACACATTGCTGGATCTCGTGAATAACGATGCGGTTACTCCAGATTCCGGGCTGATGGAATCGACTTTTCTGAAGGTGAACTACGCGATGTTATCCATGGAGGAAAACATTGAACATTTATGCGAATTCTCGCTCATGTGCGCAGAGAAACTGAAGGAGCAGCAAAAGTCGAATGCGATGGGCGTATTAGCCAAAATTGAGGCCTTCATTCACGAGCATTACAGAGAAAATATCAGCCTGAAATTGCTCGGGGAGCAGTTTTACATGAATAGTGCATATCTGGGTCAGATTTTCAAAAAGCATTTCTCGATCAGCTTCAGTGATTATTTGAATCAATTGCGTATTGAGGAAGCCGCCCGGCTGTTGCGCAGAACAGATCAGAGAGTATACGAAATCGCAACAATGGTGGGATATCGGGATTCCGATTACTTTATTAGCCGGTTCGAGAAACTCATGGGGGAGACTCCTGCACAATATCGTAAAAGTGCCCATGCTGCGTACTCTCTGGATTAACATCCTGCACTCCTTGACGGAGCGGCGGGATATTTTTTTCGCAGATGCTGGAATTAGTGGGATTCCATCTATAGTTTATCCCGTTGAGAGGGGCATGGAAGCATGATAATTTTAAGTCAGCCTTTGGAAAGCGCTTTCCAAAAAGCTTCTGTCAATATAATCGATGGAGGGGTCATGATGAAAAAGGATGTTAGAAAAAGAATCAAGTATAGTGCTCTGCTCGCTTTAATACTGGTCATCGCACTCGCTGGATGCACACCGGGATCGTCCTCGAAAGGGGAAAAGACAGCAGATGGAAGGGAATTGAAACAATTTTCCGCATTTTTTGCCGTACCGGGAAAAATTGCGCCTGACGATAATCGGGTGTTAAAGGCTATTGAGGAGAAAACAGGCGTACGAGTCACGATGGACTGGCTTACGGGCCAAACAGCCAAAGAGCGAATTGGAGTACTCATTGCAGGCGGCGAATATCCCGATTTTATCGATGGGAGTGATGGTACTCAGCAATTGGTAGCAGCAGGGGCGTTAGTACCACTTGAGGATTACATCGATAAATATCCAAACATCAAAAATTACCTGGGCGAAGACTGGAAGAAGATGAAAAATACGACGGATGGACATATCTACTTCATTCCTCAATTCGGCAATATACAAGAAAAATCGATGAAAGTATCCCATGACGGAGAAGCGTTCTGGATTCAGAAGGCCGTACTGGAGTGGGATAATTATCCGACAATCAAAACGCTTGACCAATACTTCGACTTGATTGAACGGTATAAAGCAGCTCACCCGACCGTTGATGGTCAGCCAACAATTGGATTTGAAATTATCTCCTATGACTGGCGTTATTTCGCACTGGAGAACCCTCCGCTCTTCATGGCTGGTTATCCTAACGAAGGCGCAGCCATCGTTGATAAAGAAACGCTGACGGCCAAAAACTATAATACCATTCCGGAAGCGAAGGCATATTTCAAGAAAATTAATGAGGTCTATCATCAAGGCCTGGTCGATAACGAAACCTTTACAGCAAACTATGATCAATATATATCCAAAATTTCAACAGGACGTGTGCTGGGCATGGTGGATCAAGGATGGCAGTTCCTTGACGCCGAGGCATCACTCGTGAAGCAAAAATTGTATGACAAAACCTATGTACCGTTATCCATTACACTCTCCGAGGATGTTAAAGGGCGTTATCAGAACAATCCAATCCTTAACGTGAATGGTGGCTTGGCCATTACAAAGAGCTGCGAGGATATCGAGGGAGCACTTCAATATATTAATGATTTGCTGGACCCTGAGATGGAGGTATTGAGAACCTGGGGGCAGGAAGGCGTGGATTACCAAGTCGATGACAAAGGTGTGTTCTCCAGGAATGAAGAGCAACGTGCGAATTCCAAAGATCCGGACTGGGTGCTGGCGAATACGGGAAGCCCACTGGTCTATTTCCCGCATCATGAAGGCATGACCGCTGACGGGAAGAATGCCCTTGACCCTAAGGAGCAGCCGGAAGAGTACCTTGCCACATTAAATGACATCGACAAAAAAGTACTGAAGGCTTATGGATATACGAAGTTTACCGACTTCCTGGAGCCTGCGGAGGAAAATGAACCGTGGTTCCCGATCTATACTTATAATTTCGAACCAAATAAACCGGAGACCATCGCCAAACAGAAGATGGACGATGTAAAACGCAAATGGCTGCCAAAAGTGATTATGACTTCACCAGCCGAATTTGATAAAGCTTGGGAAGAATATCAAGCCACGCTCAAGGAAAGAGCAGATATTCAAGCGTATGAAGATGCGCTGACGGAAGAAGTCCGCAGACGCATGGAACTGTGGGGATAGGGGCCTGACACACAGAAAGGCTATGGGGAACCCCGTAGCCTTTCTTACACGCCAGATTTGGGAGATTGGATAGGAATGTAATCGATTCATCCAAACTGGATGATATAGATAAACTCGTATGCAAGGAGAGAAAAAACATGGCCAAAAAGGAGCTGCAGCCTTCGTTAAAGACCAGCCATACCCCATCGGGAACAAGCTGGATCGGGTATAACCTGTCCAAAATGAAAAGTCAGCGACAATTAATGTGGATGTCATTTCCGTTTATTGCGTTTATCGCTATTTTTGCGTATGGACCATTATGGGGCTGGTTGATGGCGTTTCAGAATTATAGACCGGGCATTGGTTTTATGGAGCAGGATTGGGTGGGGCTGGATCATTTCCGAACGTTATTCACAGACCCTGCATTTTTACGTGTCATTCGCAACACGCTGGCGATGAGCCTGATCAGTCTGTTTCTGGGATTTGTCGGCTCGATTGGTCTGGCGCTCTTATTGAATGAACTGCGGATGATTTTGTTCAAACGCGTGGTGCAGACGGTTTCCTACCTTCCGCATTTCCTGTCGTGGATTATCGTAACAGGCATCGTTGCGAATGTATTGTCAACGGAAACAGGTATTGTGAATGTGCTGCTGACGAAATTGGGCCTGATTGAGGCACCGATCAACTTTTTTGCCGAACCCAAATACTTCTGGGGGATTGTGGGTCTGTCCAGCATGTGGAAGGAAATTGGTTGGGGTACGATAATCTATCTGGCGGCTATGGCGTCGATTAATCCGAGCTTATACGAAGCAGCTTCCATTGACGGAGCCGGTCGCTTTCGCAAAATGTTCAATGTCACACTTCCAAGCATCAAACCAACGATCATTATCCTGCTTATCATCAACGTGGGTAACGTACTTAACGCAGGTTTTGAGATTCAATACTTGCTGGGGAACGGACTGGTACAGGATGTATCCGAGACAATCGACATTTTTGTTCTAAAATACGGGATTAATCTTGGTAACTATTCACTTGCCACCGCAGCAGGCATTTTCAAAAGTGTGGTCAGTCTGGTGCTCATATTCATCGCCAACGGGATTGCCAAGTCTCTTGGTGAAGAGCGATTGATATGATAAGGGGGCATAGCTGTGAAGCGATTTAGTAGAAAACGAAACTTGGGAGACTCTATTTTTTCAATCACCAATGGCATATTTATGTTGCTTGTCATGGTTGTTACATTATATCCTTTTTTAAACACCATCGCCGTATCTTTCAATAACGGTCTGGATACGATCCGCGGGGGGATCTATCTCTGGCCGAGGGAATGGACGCTGCAAAATTACGTCTCCGTATTCCAAAACCCGAATCTGACGCAAGCCGCATTTGTTTCGGTCGCCAGAACCGTGGTGGGAACGGTTGTGCAGTTGTTCTGTACAGCCATGCTGGCCTATGTGCTGAGCCGCAAGGAGTATATGTTCAACAAATTGGTCACAACGCTGTTTGTCATGACGATGTATTTCAGCGGCGGCTTAATTCCGGGATACATGCTGATCAAACAAGTGGGGCTGCTGAACAGCTTCTGGGTATACATTATTCCCGGGTTGATCGGGGTGTTCAACATGATCGTCATTCGTACCTACATTCAGGGACTGTCCGAGGGATTGATAGAATCCGCGAAGATGGATGGAGCCGGAGATTTTCGGATTTTCATGCGTATCGTGCTTCCCTTATCCAAACCGGTTCTGGCTACAGTTGCACTGTTTATTGCTGTAGGTCAGTGGAACTCCTGGTTTGACTCCATGTTGTACACGGCGGGAAATCGGAATTTGACCACCTTGCAGTATGAGCTGATGAAATTGTTATCCTCTGCGACCTCACAGGGGGGAACCGTCAATGTGGATTCATTCAAAAATGTAACCAACATGGTGACGCCTGTATCCATTCGGGCAGCAATCACGGTTGTAACGGCAATGCCAATCGTTTTACTGTATCCGTTCTTGCAAAAATACTTTGTGACTGGACTAACCATTGGAGGGGTAAAAGAATGAAAAATGCAAATCAAAGCGAACAATGCACGTTTAACAATCCGATTATGCCCGGATTTTATCCAGATCCATCCGTATGCCGGGTGGGTGAAGATTTTTATCTGGTGACATCAACATTTGCCTATTTTCCTGGCGTTCCGATCTTTCAGAGTCGTGATCTTGTGAATTGGAAACAGATTGGCAATGTGCTGGACCGCCCTTCACAATTGAATCTTCAGGGAGCAGGCCATTCACAGGGGATATTCGCTCCAACGCTTCGGTATCATGAAGGCACCTTCTATATGATTACAACCAATGTATCACATGGCGGCAATTTTGTTGTAACCGCTACCGACCCGGCTGGGCCATGGTCTGAACCTTATTTTATTGAAGGCGCAGAAGGCATAGACCCTACGATTTTCTTCGATGACGGCAAAGCGTATTACCTTGGTACACGTCCTTGCTCCGAGGGAGTTCGTTACAATGGGAACTGGGAAGTGTGGCTGCGGGAGTTGGATCTGGGCAGTATGAAGCTGATGGGAGACAGTTACGTTCTGTGGCGCGGGGCGATGGTGGATGTCATCTGGCCGGAAGGCCCGCATCTATATAAGATCGATGAATATTACTATTTATTGATTGCAGAGGGAGGCACAGGGCCAAACCATGCGGTGACCATTGCTCGTAGTAAAAGTTTGACCGAAGGATACGTCGGGAATCCGAATAATCCAATCATTACACATCGCCATTTGGGTAAGCGTTACCCTGTTGTTAATGTAGGACATGCCGACTTGGTGCAGACTGCGAACGGGCAATGGTTCATGGTCATGCTTGCTTCGCGTCCATATGGAGGGAGCTATAGTAACCTGGGGCGGGAGACGTTCCTTGCTTCTGTCGTTTGGGAGGACGGATGGCCTGTTGTCAATGAGGGACGCGGAATCCTGGAGGAGCATGGCACGTTGGATTTGAAGCCTGTCCCGGTAGAGCCGCAACTGCGTTTTGACCATTTTGACAGCGATTGTCTGGGTTTGCAATGGATGTTCCTGCGCAATCCTCAGGAGGATCTCTATTCATTAACCGAACGAAAAGGATACTTGCGGCTGAAGCTGAAACCGCAAACACTGAAGGAAAAAGAAAATTCCAGCTTTGTTTGTTTGCGTCAAAGGCATATGGATTATGTCGCAGCTACAGCGATGGAATTTGTGCCTGGAAATGAAAACGAAACGGCTGGTCTTGTCGTCATTCAGAACGATCTGTATCACGTACGGATTGAGCGTGCTCTGGCCGAGAATCAGCAGGTGCTGCGTGTGGTGACCGTTATAGATGGTCAGGATACCCACATTGCGCAGGTCGCGCTGGATCGTGGAGTATCGCGGGTGTATATCAAATTGGCCGCGACAGGTCAGCAATTAAACTTCTATTACAGTACGGATGGAAGTCAGTATCATCTGGTTGCGGAACAGGTGGATACAAGCAGCCTGAGCACTGAAGTAGCTGGCGGCTTTGTTGGCTGCTGTATCGGAATGTTTAGCAGTAGCAACGGGACTTCCTCTGATCAGGTAGCAGACTTTGACTGGTTTGAATATGGTTCATATAAATAATATTTAGATGACAGAATAACAGCAAGAAAGCTCAATCCGGTGGCGGTAGTCCAAGGATTGAGCTTTTTTGCTGTTCTTTTTGCCAAAGGGTTATGGGGAGGCGTTACAGTCTATTGTCCAGTTTCATATGTTGAGCTTTTGATGATGTTAATTATTTTACGCTGAGCATCCCTGGCTTCCGGAATCGGATAGAGGACGAAAACATGATTCATTTTGGGATAAACGTATGTTTGATGATCGATTCTTTGATCCGTCAGCTGCTTGTCGAGCTTCATATTATCAGGAAACAAGCCCTCGTGAGTCCCGATAAAGATACTGATTTTGCCCAAACCGACGAAATCTCCGTAGATTGGACTGATTAACGGATCGTTCAACGGTTTGTCAGCTGCCCAGATCCGCCGGATGACATCATACCCTTCCACAGCGAGCATGGGGTCGCGGGTCTCGTAATCAAATATGACCGGATTGTCCAGCACCATATCCACACAAGGTGATAACAAGATGATATCTTTGGGCTGCGGGAGATCATGCATCTTCAGATAATGGGCCAAGGCTAGGGATATGTTCCCGCCTGCGGAATCCCCCATAATGGTGAATTGTGCCGGGTCGTCCACAGAGGCGAGCAGATCCCGGTATAGATTGAGCAGTTTCGGATACGTGTGCTGATAGTTAAAATGCGGAACCTTTGGATAGATGGGAGCAACAACTTTGGCATTCAGAGCCTGAGCCATGCGGTCCATGAATTTCCAGTGTAAAGACAGCGGCTGGTGTGTATGCGCCCCGCCATGAATGTAGAGAATGACCCTCTGTTCACGGGAATGCTGATCGTTTAATGTGAATACCTGCATGTCTTCAAGGGAGCGCTCTTTGATGGAAGATAACAGTTTTGTTTTACCCAAGGTATAAGGTTTAATGTTTTCCAAGCCCATATGATCCAGGTGTTTGCGGGTAAGCTCGCGTGTTGAAAAAATTTTCTTGGTATCTAACATTCCGATATATTTCTCGAATAGCAAGCTCGTCAACGAGCGTTTGTGATTATGGATATACATGTTCATTGAGGAATCACCCTTCCTGATGGAGATCAGATATACGATCTGTGGAGACTGTAAGTTAAGTATAAAGGTTAAAGTGTACTTCAAGGTCAATCTCAATTTTTCCATCAAACCGTTTACGGTTAGAGTAAAGCATGGTACCCGTTCTATGTTATGATATTTGCATCTTCAAAAGTTCGATTGAAGGGGCATAGCGTATGAATCAGAGCATACAACAGTTTAAAGCGGATTTTTTCAAAGCGTTGGCACACCCGATGCGGATTCAGATTCTGGAGCTGCTGAGTGAAGGAGCCAAGAACGTGAATGAACTGCAAAGCATTCTGGGATCGGAAGGCTCTGCTGTTTCACAACAACTGGCTGTATTGCGCAGCAAAAACGTGGTCCACGGAATAAAAGAAGGGACAACCGTCACCTATTCGTTGCGTGATCCGCTGATTAAGGACCTGTTGGCAGTCACCAAACAGATTTTTGACAATCATCTGGTTGATGCCATTTCCATGCTGGAAGATATTCGTAAAGAGTCCTGACACAATAAACAAGAGCAACTGGGTGTAATCACCGGAGGTTCTTGTTTTTTTGTGTTAGGTTCCTGCTGGGATTGTGCGTAATCCGATTGACAGGACGTATGCAGGGGAGTAATCTTTTGAATATATTCAAATATTCAAATATATGAAGAAAAGAAGGTTTTTGTACATGAAATGGATGGGGAGATATGCAGGGTACAATGCTGCCGCTTTTCGCAAGGATCTGTTATCAGGACTGATTGTAGGTATCATTGCGATTCCACTCGGTATGGCCTTTGCCATCGCTTCCGGGGTCAAACCGGAGTATGGATTGTATACCACAGTAATCGCAGGGATTCTCATTTCCTTGCTGGGTGGGTCCAAGTTCCAGATTGGCGGGCCAACGGGGGCATTCATTCCGATCCTATTTGCCATTGTGATGCAGTATGGATATGAGAATCTGCTGATCGCCGGAATGATGGCAGGATTGATGCTTGTACTAATGGGTGTATTCAAGCTTGGGGCGTTAATTAAGTTTATTCCAAGGCCGGTGACTATCGGTTTTACGGCAGGGATCGCCGTCATTATTTTTAGCGGACAAATTACGAACTTTCTGGGACTTCGAGGCATCGAGAAGCACGAAGATTTCTGGTCCAATATGAAAGAAATAGGGATGCATATCTCGGCGATTAATATATACAGTGTGCTTACAGCTGGAATCTGTCTGGCTGTTCTTCTGCTTGTGCCCAAGTTTGCACCAAAGGTGCCTGCATCACTGGTGGGGCTGGTTCTTTCGACGGTAGTCGCGGCGTTCTTTTTTGAAGGGCAGGTGGCTACAATTGGTTCGTCCTTTGGCGCCATACCTAACTCCTTGCCTCAGTTTCATATGCCTGAGATCACTTGGGAGCGTATTGTGAACTTGCTGCAACCCGCTTTTGTCATCGCCATGCTGGGTGGAATTGAATCGCTGCTGTCAGCTGTTGTTGCCGATGGCATGACCGGAAGTCGGCATAACAGCAATCGAGAGTTGATTGGGCAGGGGATTGCTAATATGGTGACGCCGTTGTTTGGTGGTATTCCTGCAACAGGAGCGATTGCACGTACAGCAACAAATATCAAATCCGGCGCAGTATCGCCATGGTCTGGCGTGATTCACGGTGTGGTGGTTTTGCTGGTACTTGTTCTCTTTGCGCCATACGCATCCCACATTCCTCTTGCCAGTATGGCTCCAGTTCTCATGTTGGTTGCCTGGAATATGAGTGAACGAAGATCCTTCGTGCATGTCATGAAAACCAAGACGAGTGATTCACTCGTTCTGCTCATTACCTTTTTGCTTACGGTATTTACAAGTTTAACAACGGCTGTAGAGGTTGGGTTAATTCTGGCGGTCCTTTTATTTGTTAAACGCATGAGTGAGATGTTGAAGGTTGCCAAAGTACTGCCCGATCCCGATCATAAACATGAGAAAGTCATGGCCCACATGGTTCGGGAAGGACATGACTGTCCGCAAATAAGCCTGTATACAATTGAAGGGCCACTGTTTTTCGGCGCAGCGGATATGTTCGAGAAGTCGGTCATGGATTCAATTCATCGGCGACCGGGCATTTTGCTGTTGCGCATGGGCAAGGTACCTTTTATGGATACAACAGGCGAGGCTAACCTGGCGAGTTTAATCAAGCATTTTGAACGGTCGGGCGGAATTGTATTGTTATCGGGCATACAAGAGCAGCCGCTTGAGATGTTGAAACGAACGGGTCTGTTAGAGCGTTTAAATCCTGCCCATCGGTTTGAACATACTGGGGAAGCCATTAATTATGCGTTACAGCATTTAAACGAGGAGAAGTGTAAGGGGTGCAAACATTTTGCCTTTCGTGAATGTGCTGCATTGTCGAGCGCTGGCATCGACCCAGAGTGTAATAGCCTGCTGAAATCTGTGAAGCGGGTCAATGCAAGCAGTTCTGTATAATCTACTCAAGAGAGAGGAAACTTGGAATTCCAAAGATGATGCACCAGTTTGAAAAATATATTCTGGAAAATTAATGAAAAATGGACTATGTTATAGGTTGATAGGTGAATACGGTTACATCGTTCATCAGATGAGAAATAATCATATAAACTGAAGGAGTATACATATGTCCATTCAACCGACTGCTTTACGTTCAGTGCTTAACCCCAGGTATCTGGAGACTGCATTGAGGAATCACTATGACATTGGAACATGGGAAGAATGTTTGTTTTGGCTTAGAGGATTGAATGATACCTACCGGGTTCGCACGTCCAGTGGCATGTATATTCTCCGGATCTACCGCACTGAAATTACGGAGGCAGATGTTCAGTATGAGCTTTCGTTATTGTCTCAACTGAAGAACGTTCTAGGTTCTGCGGAACATACCGACATTGGAGAATACATCGAGAAGAAAGATCATACGGGATATACGGTGTTGGAGGCTGCGGAAGGCAAGCGGGTTGCTGTGATGTTTCGGTATATTGAGGGTACGGAGGACAACCTGGAGGATGAGGAGTCTTGTTACGCCTTTGGTCAATCTGCCGCTGAATTGCATGAAGCTATGGATCAGGTGAACATGGAGCTGCCACGATATGAGCTGGATCTAAAGTTACTTATTGACGAACCCCTTGAGCGAATTATTCACTATATCGGTGAGAACAATGAAGCAGCAGCATTTCTCCATACGTTTGCCACAACGTTAAAAGAACGCATCGTTGCCACTTCCAGACAAGACCTGGACTTTGGTCTGTGCCATGGAGATATGCATGGGAATAACAATGTATTTCAACAGGAACATCAGTTCATCCATTATGACTTCGAGTGGGCAGCCAAAGGCTGGCGTGCCTATGATTTAGCTCAAGTGAAAGTTCGAAAAAGACAGTCTGATGAGCGAAAAGCAGCATTATGGGATGCGCTAATGGCAGGGTATCGTTCAGTCAGAAGCTTCTCTGCCGAAGACGAACAGGCGGTTGATCTCTTTATTATCGCTCGCCGATTCTGGGTGATGGGACTAGATGTTGCTTTTATTGAAAGTGATACGGGTGCGCTGGACTATGGTTCGGATTGGCTGGATAGTTTCGTGGAAGAATTCCGGGATACGGGGATTATATCCTAGCAAATGATGAATATTATTTAGGTGTAGGTTTGATTGTTTTAAGACCCTTCCGAGTCAACTTGAACTCGGGAGGGTCTTTTTCATCTTTATTAAAGGTAACAGGGGCACTTATTAGTTGGATGATGATGAAGAAGCGGCAGCAGCCGATGCTCCGGCAGCTGCGGCCATGGCGGCCTGCTGGGCAATAATAATGTTTGTGATGCTGGTTGAGATGGTTGTGGTTAGAACACCGTTGCGCAGATCCTCTACATGTTGTATGGCTACCAGAGCAGACGAGAACAGGAGCAACTCCTGTTTGTCGATTGACCAGGCGCCGAAGCCTTTTTGAGTCCGTAACCAGTCATTTGTTTCCGCGACTTCATCCACTAATGAGTCTCTGTCCGAAGGCAGTAGAGAAAGTATCCCAAGAGAGGGTAATGTATACGTTTTATCCATTCGGAGATCCCTTTTGCGAAAAGCTTCATTTAAGGCAATCACTCGAGCCCCTGCATCCGGGACATCTTCTCCAAGAACCAGGACCTGTGTTAACGCCTGCACACTGTTTCTGGAAGAGAACTCCGGTTTTAATTCCCCATAAAGTTGTTCCATACGTGCCACACCGGTATCTACGTCGAGATCGGAAAGGGCTAACATGGCAGCGAAAATGTAGTCATCCTGTCCAGTGAGGAAACGATGCTCTGCTTTCATGCCGTCATAAAATGATTTGGCCCGCTCCACCGTAGGTTGAAACTGGTCAGGTGATGTCTGAGTAGCGATCTGATAGGCGGCAATAACCAGATAATCAGAGTTGCGGAATTTGATCTCTTTCATCAAATCATAGACATGCAGGGTATCTGCCAGCTTTGTCTCTTCATCCGTTGTAAGGGAGAGCATGGCAGCAATGCTAATGGCCGAATTACCTCTGAATGCAGAGAAGAGTTTTGTATTTTGCTTAATCAACTCATGGCTTTGACGAATAGCTTCCCCATCTGCTGTTTTATTCTCCGCTGCATAGAGCAGGGCAGCCAGACGGTGCATCATCGCATGTTGCCATTTGAACGACTTCTTGATGATCTGGGTGTTGGAAACAAATAATTCAACTCGTTCTGCATGATGTTGCTGCATAGGCGCACCTCCATATTCACTGTTATTCTACAATACCCTTCCAGCTTCCTTCATTCCGTCGGTGTAAACAGATTAGATAATTAGGAATATCAAATGAATTAAAGCGATTATTCCCATAGGGTAGATTAATGATCTGGAGAACCCGTTTTTAAATTCATTTCGAGGATGTTTTTCGAAGAAGAAGTGTAATACGGTATGTATGATGAAAAAGATATCCAGCACCCAAAATGTAATGGTCTGATATGAGCTAAAAAGAAGAGAGAGGATGATGGTGTACATCGGCAAGTGAATCCATGTGAAATACATGTAGGCTTTATCATCTTTCATATCTTTTAATACCATAAACAATTTCCACTCGGACCGCCTGATGGCATCCATTTCGTGAAGTAGAAAGAGAGACAGGTTAAACAAAAATAAAACCAGTAAAAAGTCAGGCATGTAAAGTCTCCTATTATTCAATTTTATAAAAGCAGGTCAATAGCGAACAAGTCACTTACGGTATAGCGACCCAAATATACAATACGTGAGTTGTCATTTGGGGGTTCCAGTAGCCTCCCTGTGGAGTCATGTATAAGAAAGTCTCTGTCACTTTGCTTACACAACGCTACAGTGAATTGTTTATTGAACTGTCTGCCATATTCTTTAAGCGGTTATCCTATACCTATATGTGCAGTGAATCCGTTTCCTCACATTCCTTGTTGTATTTCTGCGGCACATCTCGTACAATTTGGTGAAGTAATTCTGCATTGCGTTAATGTGTATGTGAAATTTAAAAAATTACATCAGGAAGCTGCACACAAGAAAAGGGGAGAATCGTTTGGAATCAAAGCAACTATCTAGAGGGCTAAAGCCCCGCCATGTAGAGCTGATTGCACTCGGAGGTACAATCGGCGTTGGTCTGTTCATGGGATCGGCAAGTACGATCAAATGGGCGGGACCATCCGTGCTGCTGGCTTATTTATTGGCTGGTATCGTTATCTTTTTTGTCATGCGCATTATGGGGGAAATGTTGATTCAAGAGCCGGTCACGGGTTCGTTTGCAACATTTGCTCACAAATATATTAGTCCGCTTGCCGGATTTCTGACAGCCTGGAGCTATTGGTTCCTGTGGGTTACAGTGGGTATGGCGGAAGTTACGGCGATTGGCATCTATGTCGGGTATTGGTTCCCGGATATTCCGCAGTGGCTGCCGGCACTTGCTGGGGTGCTGATCATTGCGGCGGCAAATCTGGCGGCGGTGAAGTTCTATGGGGAATTTGAATTCTGGTTTGCGATGATCAAGGTGACGGCTATTGTAGCCATGATCGTGATCGGAACCGGGCTCATCTTCTTCGGCTGGGGGAACGGAGGACAGCCAATCGGGCTGTCGAATCTGTTCAGTCATGGCGGATTCTTCCCTGGAGGCATCAAAGGTTTCCTATTTGCACTGTGTATCGTAACGGCTGCGTATCAAGGGGTGGAGATGGTCGGTATTACAGCAGGCGAAGCGGAGAATCCGAAATACACCTTGCGTAAAGCGATCAAAAATATCGTGTGGCGTATTCTTATTTTCTACGTTGGAGCTATATTTGTTATCGTAACCCTGTACCCTTGGAACGAGGTAGGCGAGACGGGAAGCCCGTTTGTGCTCACCTTTGCCAAAGTTGGTATTGTTGCTGCAGCGGGGATCATTAACTTTGTGGTACTCACGGCGGCCATGTCTGGATGCAACAGCGGGATCTACAGTGCAGGACGGATGTTATACACACTGGCTGAGAATGGGCAGGCACCTGCCTTTTTCAAAAAGCTGTCTAAAGGCGGGGTTCCCCGAAACAGTATCGTCATCACAATCTCCTTGCTGCTGATTGGGGTTGTGCTGAACTACCTGATGCCGGACTCCAAATTGTTCCTGTACATCTACAGTGCAAGTGTTCTTCCGGGCATGGTTCCATGGTTCGCACTGGCGTTCAGCCAGTTCCGATTCAGAAAGCGTTGGGGCAACGAGATGGCGGATCATAACTTCAAGTCCAAATGGTTCCCGATCAGCAATTACATTATCATCGTGTATTTGATCCTCGTCATCATCGGTATGGCGTTTAACCCGGATACTCGCTTGCCTCTGGTTGTTGGAGCTACGTTCATGGCCATCGTGGTGGCTGGTTACTTCGCATTTGGCATCGGAAAAAGACAACGGATAGATGGCGGAAAAGATCGCTAGTCTAATATTCAAAAATCAACTTATATTGTAATATCAACCATGCATTCCTTGAAACGATTGGAGAACCTGAGGGTGATTCAGCGTCATTCAGGGAGTGCATTTTTTTCTTAAAATGGTATGGGGTTAGGGGAGATTCAATGATAGACGGTTGTCAGGGAATCTGGTTAGCTTAGTTTAAATAACGCCCAACTCGGTTACAAAGGAAAGAGTGCAACATTTAAGAAAACAACTTCTGTGATCGTATTGATCAATATAAATAACCAAGGAGGAATTGAACATGGCTAATCAAGATCAGCACACCATGCAAGACCCAACGACACAATATCCGAAGGCTACACCGGAGTGGAAACAGCAACAGGATGAGCCGGGGCTCCAGCGTGAGATGACCCCTGTTCCCGATGCGGGTGAGAAAAGTTATAAAGGCAGCGGACGTTTAACGGGACGCAAAGCAGTTGTGACCGGGGCCGACAGCGGAATTGGACGGGCGGCAGCGATTGCGTTTGCCCGTGAAGGTGCGGATGTCGTTCTGGCCTATCTGCCCGAAGAGGAAGCAGATGCGCAGGAAGTTGTGAAGCTGATTGAGGAAGCCGGTCGCAAAGCGATCACGATGCCTGGTGACCTGAAGGATGAGAAATACTGTGAAGAACTCATTGAATCTGCGGTAAAAGAGCTTGGCGGGATTGATATCCTCGCTAACGTGGCAGGTAAACAGCAGTTTGTAGAGCAGATTGCGGATCTGACTACCGAGCAATTCGATGCGACGTTCAAAACAAATGTCTATTCCATGTTCTGGCTCTGCAAAGCAGCTGTAAAACACATGAAGCCGGGCAGCTCCATTATCAACACATCATCGATTCAGGCATACAAACCTTCGCCAATCCTGCTGGATTATGCGACAACGAAGGCATCCATTAACACGTTCAGCAAAGCGCTGGCACAACAGGTGGGTAGCAAAGGGATACGTGTCAACGTTGTTGCACCTGGACCGGTATGGACACCGCTCCAGGTCGTGGGTGGACAACCAGTCGAGAAGCTGGCCGAGTTTGGCTCCAATACACCGCTTGGTCGGGCAGGACAACCTGCCGAGATGGCTCCGGCATTTGTGTTCCTGGCAAGCCAGGAATCCAGCTATGTGAGCGGCGAGACACTGAATGCAAATGGCGGTACGGTTAGTCCGTAAGGTGTTAGATAATCCGATTATAGTATCAGAGGATACCATCTCCATAGTGGGGGCGGTATCCTCTTTTTTTTCGTTAGGATGAGAGAAATAAATATTTTTATATATGAAAGCGTTCTTATATAAAACGGGAAAGGTACATGGTAATATATTCAAGAACATGATCTTCGCTCCCAGATTTGAGAGTGCGTTGCTTATACAATGAATCTGTTCAGATGAATACACTATGCCTAGGAATCGAAGGAGGAATTCTGTAATGGCTAAGAATGTACTTAAACTAGGTGACCCTGTCATTAGCACGTACACATCATATGGGGCATTAACATCCATTATGCACGAAGATTTATGGCCATGGATTTTCAATAACTTTATACAAATCAGGTATGCACATGGATGGGGAATTTTTTCGTTTGATTCTCATCAGTTTCTGCTAAGTACCTGTCCGGGAATTTCCTTTTACAACCTGCCACAAGAAATTGTAATTAGCAAATGGGGAACATCACTTAAGCAAGTGATTACGGAAGCGATAGATATGGGATATTATCTATATATTTATGCAGATAGATACTACATTGCGTGTACAGACTATTATCAGAAAGAACATCTCATGCATGAATTATTGGTGTACGGGTATGACCTGGACCAAAATTTGATATACATTGCTGATAATCTTGATGATGGTAAATTCATACAAACCGTATGTAGTCTGGATGAACTTGAGAAAGGCTACTGGACCATGTCTAATGAGTACAGTTTTTGGACAGAAGTGAGATTTCTCAAGCCTATCCAGAATATTAACTATGCAATACATGTGGAGCAGATTATAACGGCGATGGAAAACTATCTTAACTCAAGCGAGACATATGACTTAGTGAGAGATCAGAAATACGATTTTGGAATGCAAGTCATTCAACGCATCTTTACCGACATTGAGCAGGCAGCCCTAGTTGGAGAAGCATTGGATCCACGAGTCTTTCATCTTTTGTATGAACATAAGCTACTAATGGAGTTACGTTTATCTTACTTAATGGAGAAATCAATCATCGAACGAGATGCAACCTTTATGGAATTAAGCACTGTTCTGAAACAGGACTACTTTAAATTGAGAAATATAGTTCTGAAATACAATATAACGCGTGATGCAAGTACACTAAATAAAATAAATGAGAGATTGCGAGAGAATCTCATGAAAGAGAAAGCATTTATTTCTTCTTTTATTACCAGATTACAACAGGTTAAATCAATGGCTTGAAGTCATCTAATAATACAAAAAATCCCCTTTGCTTGTTGGAAAGCAAAGGGGATTCCTGTGTAACTAAGTTACTTCTGCTCTGGTTTCGGGTCCAGAATGGCATAACTGCCAAGCGTGGCACAGGTGAGAGGATAGGGTTTAAGTCCTGTAGAACAATAGAACAGATGTAATTCTGTAGCGTGTGTTCCATGTTAGAATACAAGAATTACTACATATTTATATATAAGCGGACAATTGAATAGACTGGAGGGGCTCAGATGAAAGCAGAACAGATTGTGAGAACCTTTTTTGAAGAGGTCCGATCAGGCCGAAATCCTGATTATGCAGGCAGGCTGATGGAAGAACAAGTACTGGCTCATCAAGTAATATCCGAAGATGAGGTCACGGTCACCCGAACACCTTCCGATTATGCAGATCATGTGCGAGAAATGATCGAAGCCTACGGGGAATTTTCACTCGAAATTCAAGAGATGCTGACGCAAGGTGATAAAGTCTATGTGCGCTGGAGACAAACAGGTACCCATATTGGCGAAGTGGACGGATACAGTCCAACCAACCTCCCGGTGATTGAAATTGCGAGTGCGGTATACCGAGTGGAAAACGAACGAATTGCAGAGTATTGGATACAGATCGACAGGTTGGGCATCGAGAAACAATTGGAACGTAATCAGAGCTGAGTTTCTCAGCTCTTTTTTAGTTTTCAGTTCTTTGAAAGCGTTCCCGTGTTATAATGAACGGAGTTGTATACAAGTTACCTAAAACGTTTTCTGTCTTTTAACTCGATAATCTGAAAGTGAGGTTCAGTGATGATTAAAGCAACGGAAGATAATCAATATGTTGAACTAACCAGCCCGACAAGTTTACCGAAGGCATCCGGATTCCTTTGGAATGAAAAGATGATGATTCATGTGAATTGCCGGGGGTACGCGGTGGCCCAATTCATGCAGCCCGAACCTGCCAAATACTCGTATGCGCCCAACCTGGAAGCCAAGACGTTTATGCAACCGGAGCAGCCGTACTATGCCCACCATCCGGGACGGTTTATCTACATTAAAGATGAAGTAAGTGGCGAAATCTTCTCCGCCCCGTATGAACCAGTTCGCAAGCAGGCGGATAGCTATACGTTCGCTGTAGGCAAACACGATATTCACTGGAAAGTAATTCAGGACGACATTTGCATCGAGATGTCCCTGCGTCTGCCGAAGGAAGATGTCATGGAGCTGTGGCGTGTGAAGGTAACCAATCTGTCTTCGAGAAAACGCAAGCTGAGTATCTACCCGTATTATACGGTCGGTTATATGTCCTGGATGAACCAGTCCGGTTCATATGTGGAAGATTTGCAGGGCATTGTCTGCTCGGCGGTTACGCCGTATCAGAAATATCAGGACTATAGCAAAATCAAAAACTATAGTGACAAAACCTATCTGCTTGCAGATCATCAACCGATCGCATGGGAAGTGAATCAAGAGAGCTTTGAAGGCGAAGGTGGACTTCATAATCCTTCCGCCCTTCAGTCGGAGACACTCGCTGGTGGAGATGCCCGCTATGAGACACCTGTGGCTGTATTGCAATATAGAGTAGAACTGGAGGCTGGAGCTGAGCAGGCGTACCGATTTATCTTTGGCCCGGCTCATGATGAAACAGAGATTGAAGGCATTCGTCAGCATTATTTTGTGAAGCAGAATGAGGCAGGACAGGATGGTTTCACCGCAGCCGAGCAGGAGTATGCGGATTATATTGCGGAAGGGCAAGGAAACATCCAGATTGAGACACCGGACAGCTGGCTAGATAATGTCGTGAATCACTGGCTACCTCGCCAGATGTATTATCACGGGAAAACAAACCGTCTATCGACCGATCCACAGACCCGGAATTATCTGCAGGATAATATGGGGATGAGTTACATTCAACCGCAGATTGCGCGGGCTGCGTTCCTGACTGCATTGTCACAACAGCATATTAGCGGCGCCATGCCGGACGGAATTATTTTGCACCCGGATGCAGAATTGAAATATATTAACCAGATTCCTCATACCGATCACTGTATCTGGCTTCCGGTCTGTATGAAGACTTATCTGGATGAAACAAATGACTATAGCATTCTGGAGGAACAGGTTCCTTTTACAGACAGTGAACAGAAGGTTTCCGTACTGGAACATATGAATCTTGCGATGCGCTGGTTGATCCACGAGCGGGATGCGCGTGGGTTGAACTATATCAATCAGGGTGACTGGTGTGATCCGATGAACATGGTGGGATACAAAGGCAAAGGCGTATCCGGCTGGCTGACCATTGCAACGGCTTATGCATTTAATGTGTGGGCAGATCTTGCTGAACAGGCGGGGCATACCGAGGTTGCAGCGGAATTCCGTCAGGAAGCCAACCAGACCAATGTGGTAGCAAATGAGTATCTGTGGGATGGGGATTGGTATGCGCGCGGAATTACGGACGATAATGTAGTGTTTGGCGTAAGCAAAGACGTGGAAGGACGCATCTATATCAATCCTCAGAGCTGGGCACTTATGAGCGGTGCTGCGGATCAGGATAAACAGGAGAAGTTAATCCGTGCCGTAGAGGAGCAATTGGAGACGCCATATGGTGTCGAGAAGCTCGCGCCGTCTTTCACAGCGATGCGGGAAGATGTAGGCCGTGTTACGCAGAAACATCCGGGAAGCGCGGAGAATGGTGCCGTGTACAATCACGCGGCGGCGTTCTATATTTACGCATTGTACCTGGTGGGTGAGAAGGAGAAGGCGTATCGTTTGCTGCGTAAAATGATTCCGGGTCCTGATGGCGAGGATACTCTCCAGCGGGGTCAGCTACCCGTATTTATCCCGAATTATTATCGCGGAGCTTATCGTCAATTCCCACGTACAGCTGGGCGCTCCAGTCATCTGTTCAACACCGGCACAGTACCTTGGATTTATCGCTGCCTGATTGACGGATTGTTTGGACTGCAAGGTCACGCGCAAGGACTTCAAGTGCGTCCGCAGTTGCCAGAAGATTGGAACGAGGCATCGGTCACGCGATTGTTCCGCGGGGCTAAGCTGAACGTGAACATGAAGAAGGATGCAACAGTCCGGACGATTGAAGTGTATGTTGACGGTGAACGTATAGAAGGTGACATCATCAAGAATATCCAAGCTGGCGTGAATTATGAGGTGCTGGTGAAGCTGCCTTTGTAGAAAGAGTACGGAGTAGCTGATAAACGGTGTGAAGAGTTTTGGACAATCACTAAGAAAAATTAAAAACTGCCTTTCCTTTATAGAAGGAGGGCAGTTTTTGCTTTCAAGATGTTGTTTTGAATGAATCTGTTTGTCAGACTGAATATGATGAAAGAATACACAAGCTAAGCTTGATTAGCAAACACTCTATTCTTTGACTCTGTACCAATAGCTATAGATTTCGGAATAACCCAGCTTCGCGTAGAGCTTTAACGCAGGTACATTATTCCCAACGACTTGTAGATAACTAGACGTAGCACCTTGTTTTTTAGCCCAATGCAATAGATGCAGGATCATCTGTTCAGCAAGTCCCCGATTCCGGAAGTTAGCGTCTGTTATGATGTCGTATAATCCAATGTAGCCACGTTCGATGACACCAAACCCGCAAGCGACGACCTGCCCGTCAATCAACAGCGAGATGAAACCTACCTTTGTCCGGATATTGTCTAACATTAATTCCATCGTTCCCCGTTGCAGATCATTCACCTGATTCAATCGGCAAAAATGATCCAGCCAAGCTGTGGTCAACTGTTCGTCGATCTGTACAGCTTGGTGCACAGGCTCTTTGATCTCTTCCAGAATCCGAGTCTGGACACGGGTCAGATCGACAACGCCATACCCTTTTTCTTGCAAAAGCTGGTCGAGATGATCCGGCTGAATAAACGGTGTGATTTTGAATATGGTATTTAACTGATTGGAAGCATATATGCGCTCACATTCCTCAATCTTTTCATGCACATCCAGAGTTGAGTAGTGGATCGGTTGAATGGAGTTGGCACGTTTGGTATATCCTTTGGCAAAACGTAGTACCCAGCCGTCATACAGTAAGGTGGACAAGGGCTGCCAGTGATTAAGGGATAGTTCTTCAATGCTTTTGTATTCTGAATCTATGGTATGCGTCATATCCAACCTCCGACTTTATGATTAAATAATAATACATAATAATGTATAAAAATACAACAAGAATAGATATATCGCCAAACAGTATGCATTATAGTCGGAGATGGTATACAATTTTGGTTGAAAGAATAACTTCAGAAGCGGAGCGCGTTATGTTAACTATAGAATTAAATAATCACAGTATTAACTGTCATATTGAATACGGCAAACGCAAGAAAGTTTCCATCACGATGGACTTACCTTATATGGTAACAATCAAAGCACCGAATGGTACCAGTGAAGACATGATCCGGCAACTTGTGGAGCAACATGGGGATGTGATTTTGAAGAAATCCGCTCTGATGCAGCGGGCGCTTGACGGTCCTCAAGCCAAGGAATACGAAGATGAGGGCAAGGGGAAGTTTTTGCTTTTTGGCAAGGAGCATGCACTGCATGACTTAATCCCTGTAGAGGGACTTACAGAAGAGGAGCTGCGAGCGAATCTGAAGAAGTTTTATTTTGCCGAGTGTAAACGCATGATTGGGGAGCGCATCGGACGCTATCAGCAGGAGTTGAAGGTGAAGCCGAAGTCAGTGGAGATCGTAGATTCACCCACCAAATGGGGCAGTTGCAGCTGGGACAAAAAGCTGACGTTCAATTATCGTCTGGCGATGGCGCCACTGGAAGTGATCGATTATGTCATTATTCATGAACTTTGCCATATTCACCACATGAATCATGATCGCTCCTTCTGGCGGCGGATTGGCAGTATCATGCCGGATTACAAAACAAAAGAAGATTATCTGATGCGAAATGGTCGGGCCATGACGCTGTGATTTCAGGCTTAATTCTACATTTCAAATTGCAGGAAAAATAGCTGTTCCGCTCGTCCATTTGAAGTACAATATAAGCAAATATGCCCGTACCACGAGACCATTGCTATATCCGTGGTGGAAGGAGTCCAAAATGGCTGAGAGTAACCATTATTCGGTGCTGGTAGATGAATATATCTCGGAGTTTGCACCCGATGTACAGGTGAGATTACAGGCGTTAAGACAGATTATTCGCGAGTCGGCACCGAACGCCGAAGAGAAGATCAGCTATAAGATGCCCACGTATGCGCAGTACGGGAATCTGGTTCATTTTGCCGCATACCAGCATCATATCGGGTTTTATCCTGCTCCCAGTGGAATTCTGGCTTTCAAGGAGGAACTCTCCATGTATAAAGGGGCCAAGGGATCTGTCCAGTTTCCGCTGGATCAGCCATTGCCGGAGGATCTGATCCGCCGGATTGTGGCGTTTCGGGTGAAAGAAAATGTGGAAAAAGCTCGGGAGAAGAAGCAGAAGAAGTAGTAGATGGTAAAAACGGATCTCACAGCTCAGTTGAGCAAGATTGAAGCGGTTATCGCTGATTTTGAACAGCAACATGAGCCAGTCATATACATGAAACATGTAGATTACGATCAGAGGTAACATTGATTGACGAAGCAATAGGTTCGGTGAACACAGCGGAGACGTATGAGATGCCGGGTCTGGACATTCAGGATTTTGTCGGTTCGTTTCTTAATTGGTTTAATTATATTGAAGTTTTATATGTGGATGAGTATAAGGAAATGTATCGTATCCTCCGAGCAATAGCCGCTTTTAAGCGGTGGCTCCGCTTAGAAAGATGATCAACAATAGACCGCATCCTTTTGCGAGGGGGGCGGTCTATTTGTGTGTATTGGACAGAATAAGGCATCCTTTGTCAACATCACAGTGTGCATTTTAGTTAGGAGGAGAATTCGTATGATCAAGGTTCATTTATCTCGTATTATGGGTGAGAAAAGAATTAATATTGCTGATTTATCACGACTAACCGGATTACATAGAAATGGGATTGCCAAATTATATAATGAAGAAACCGATGGTGTGAAGTTCGATACGCTGAATCGAATATGTGAGGCTTTGGATTGTGAGATCCAGGATATCATTGAGTTTATTAAGGACGAGAAGTGATCTTCAACAATTAGCTTAAGGCCATATACTTCTAAAAGAATGGACCTATAGACCGTTACCTTATCGAAGGGACGGTCTTTTTCTGATTGTATACACATACTGATCTGCACCGATTGCAAGCGTTACTCCCTTTCAGCGATTTTTCAGCCATAACCATTATAATACTCACGGAATCCTGTAATCGAAAAGGAGTTTTCGCATGTCTAAGGTGCTGCATAAGTCGTTTTATCTCATTTTGCTCGTGTTGGTTGCGGTGTTTATTGCCTCGTCCTTGTTGGTTCGGGCACAGTACAACTACGCCTTGTATGGGGACAATCCCATTTTGGGCATGCAGCAGTGGAGTGTTTTTCTCCCGGTCATTCTTTTGCTTCTTGGTTCAGGTGTCGGGTTATATGCTCTGTGTCTGAAACTGAACAAATACAGCCCAAAGGTTGTTATTCCGATTGTGCTGTTATGTTCTCTCGTCATTCAGATCATCATCATTTTTGTATTTCCGAGAGTGCCCACCGATGATTCACAGACCGTTCTTTCACTCGCCATGAACATGCTGTACGACCAAGACTACTCGTCGTTTGAAACGGGTGGTTATCTGCACATGTTCCCGTTTAACTACTCGATCGTGTTGTACCTGAAAACACTACTGTACCTGTTCCCGGATAACTATCTGGTCATCAAACTATTTAATATTTTGTTTTCAACGTTAACAACGTTCATGATTTATCTTATTTATAAACAAGTGAATGACAGATCCATGGAACGTGATTACGGTGTGTTGATCTTTGCAGCAACGTACCTGCCTTCCCTGTTCCTGAACAACCTGATCTATAACGATGTGATTGCCACAGCTTTTCTGACATCATGCCTATACTTCTTAATCCGTTTTGTACGTGAAAAGTCCTGGAAAACAATTGTCATTGCCGCTGTTTTTCTCGCGTTGGGCAATTACTTCCGAAGCATCGGCGTAATCGTGCTAATCGCTGCCATTATGTATATCCTGTTGAATATGCGGAGCATCGGAATGAAGAAAGTTATCATTTCCATCGGGGTGCTAGGTATGTTGTTTAATGTACCAACCTGGACTCAGAATGCGGTTCTTCAATCCTCCGGTGCAGTGAGCGAACCTGTTGGAGAGAATGCGGCACCGGTCTATATGTGGCTGAATATGGGCATTAATCTGGAGCGTTTTGGCTTCTGGGACAATATGGAGAGTTATCAGATCTATCAGAGGCAGGCCAACTACAATAAGGCTGAAAGCGCAGATTTGTTCAAACAAGAGATTGGCAACAAGCTGTCTGAAGCAAGTGCGAGTGAATTGGTGCAGATGTATTACAAAAAGATTATATGGACCTGGACCGAAGGGACATACCAGATGGACCGCTACGGAATCGGCAATGAAAGTTCCATCGGTGCCGGAAGAGGAAGGGGAGGTGGAATCGCAGGCTCCTATAGTTATAACAATGCGATAACAGAACTGTTGCAAGGGGATTCGGCTTATCGGACTGGTTTACTCTGGATCGTATATGTGATGAATTTCTTGATGTACTGTTTTATTTTCATCCGGTTGGCCGGAGGAATTCGTTGTAAACGATATGATGAAGTTTCCTTAATCCTGGTCATTCTCGGATTCATCGGGTTTTATATTCTCTGGGAAATTAAGTCCAGATACATCTACCCTGTATATCCAATGTTGGTTGTGCTGTCCTACATGGGGTTCAAAGATACGTATGACTGCATATTCCATCGTAAAGGTACCCTGGAGAGATATTCCCTGAGAAAAAGGTGATCATATGCGAAAAAAACAATATTTCACATCGGTTACGCTATTCCTGTTGCTAGGATGCTTGGTTATGCTGACGGCTTGCGATGTTATAACCGCCCAGAATATTACCAACACCGGTTCTGTGCAAGGTATGAACGGGTTTGGCATGCCAAATGGTGGCGGTCTGGGCATGAACGGAGGAACACCAAGAGGTGGAAGAGACGGGGCGGGCATGAACGACCGTTCAGGCAGTCGAGACATGCTCCAGGGGGGAATGAGTGCCGACATTGCAGGCAGAGTCATCTCGGTGACTGGAAACACAGTTACGCTGGCATTACTTGAGGTCCAGGACAGCTCATCTCCAAGTATGGAATGGAAGGATACCGGACTGGAGATGAAATTGAATATAGGTGATGATGTTGCTATCACTGAAGGCATGGGAACGCTGCGCTCGGGCAATTCCAGCCCACGTGCGAATTCGTCCATTCAAGTGTCTGATCTTCAAAAAGAAAACATCGTGATGATGTGGTATAAGGACAACACCGAGACGGTTAAACGGGTGATGGTTGTCCAGTAAAAAATGATGGGATTATCGCATTTTGTAATTGCTTACATTTGGCTTATCGGCTATTATGGTAACAACTGGTTTTTTGAAGGGAGTGAGCGTCATGAAACGACGGTCTAAGATGGTATGTTCTATTACTACAATGAAGGTAAGCATAAACTGAATAATTCCGGCAGATCATTCAGATACAGTGTGGGACACATCCAGTTTCCCAGTCGATCTGAGATCTGCTGATATATAGGGATATAACTGCTCATTTTTTCTGGCGTATGTGAGGTTTATTTGCTTGTGCAAATTTCTCATACACTCAGAATCTTTAAAAGCCGCAGGCATAGCCTGCGGCTTTTTGCGCGCAAAAATAGACATTCGATGCCTAGAAGCAATACCCATGAAACGACCAAAAGGAGAAATGCCCATGTTAAATTTAAAATATTTATTTCAAAATAATAATCTTGCCGAGATGATTCTAAAGAATTGGAGATATGATCCTGAGTCGCTGGACATGTTTCAGTATTATCGTATATCCTCCAATGCCGTGTATCCGTTCAGAGATCAGGGGGAAGTGAGATTACTTCGATTTGCTCCGGTAGAGGAAAAAAATCAAGTCAACCTTAGCGCGGAATTGGAGTTCCTCCGTTATCTTCGAACGAATCAGTATGGAGCCATGGAGGTGGTACCTTCTCATTCAGGAACAGAACTTGTAGAAGCTCATACGCCATGGGGAACGTACTATGCTTCCGTATTCAAGCGAGTCCCCGGATCACAGTTAGGAAGTATTGATTTGAATGACTCCATCCTGTACAGCTATGGTCAGGCATTGGGTGAGCTGCATCATTTATCACGTACATTCATGCCTGAGCAGAGGGAGAAACGCTGGACCTATACGGATGTTTTGGATTGGATGCAGGAGATCCTGATGGGTTTTCCTGGTGAAAGGGCTGCTCTGAACGAGGTGGAGTTTCTCCAAACATATTTTGCGACTTGGCCGATGACCCAGCAAAATTTCGGACTCATCCACTACGATTTTGAATTGGATAATGTCTTCTATGATGAAGGTAGCCAGTCTTGTTATGCCATTGATTTTGATGACTCGATGTATCACTGGTACGCAATGGACGTGGAACAGAGTCTGGATAGTTTACGTGAGGAGATCGAGCCTGAACAATGGGAGCAGAAGAAGCAATTGTTCCTGAACGGGTATTGGTCCAAGGCGGGAGAACGTTATGATCTGGGGAGTATGTTCCCCGCTTGTCGCCGTTTTGCCAACTTGTACGGTTATGTGCGTATGCTTCGATCTGTTGCAGAGCAGTGGTCACATGAGCCGGAGTGGATGAGCGGACTAAGAGCGAGGTTAGAGAGGATAATGACAGAAAAGGCAGAGCAATTCGGTCATCCGATTTAATTTCTAATGCAGCCAGACGCTTCTTCAATTCCATAAAAATATGTCATGTTCACACCAAAAATAATATGTTTCGAGAAAAAACAAACCAGCTGGGAATTCAATGTAGAATTCCTAAGCTGGTTTTTACATGTTACTCGGTATAATCACTTATCGCAGTACGCCCTGTTTCTACACTGATCCAGTAGGAATAATCTTCGCGCACGTCCACATAGAGGTTAAGTTCCTTCGCATCAAGGTTACTTACCGTTAGTTTAAAATTGCCATAGGCATCTGTGGTAACCTGCTGCGTCTGGATGTGCTCTACAGCAGGCGAAGGACCATGGATTTTGATCGGCATCGTCTGGTTGGCATACGCCGGGAACGTACCTTGAAGGACCAGTGTGTGATCGGCAGAATATACTGCTTTCATGGTCTGATCCGGTAGTCCGCCGTTCTTTTCATTCTCGGTAGCTTCAGTGGCATTCTCCGGTCTGCCCCATAGTTCGAAGCCTTTTTCCTTCAGGTTCTGGAGAAAAACAACGGCCTCTGCCCGGGTCAAGGATTCTTGTCCCGCATAACCTTGCACCGTAGCTGCAGTTTTGCCTGAAGAGTATCCCATGTTCAGCAGATACCGGATGGCATCTTCATCCTGGGTATAATTTTTACCACCAAGCCCCGCCACGATTAAGGCTACTTCTGTTCGGTTCAAGGCATGATTGCGCATCTTCGGATTCTGTTTGCTGGCATCCAGATTCAGATTCAACGCGGAAGCATAGGTATAATAACGATCACTCCAGATGTTTCCTTTGATAGCTTGTCCCTCTGCAGCATCGATGCTCTGAATGACATGGGAATTCGCATACAGCTTAAACAACATGGAGAGGAATTCGGCTTCACTCACCTGATTGTTGGGTTTGAACGTTCCATCCTCGTATCCACTGACCATCTCCTGTTGAACGGCCCATTGAATGGCATCTTTCGCCCAATGTGTGCGGATATCAGTTAATTGGGGGATTCCCGTTACCGTAACAGAGACAACCGCTTCTTTCCCTTCAAAACGAATCCGAATTTCGGCTTTACCAGCCTGAAGTCCAATGATTTTACCATCCTTGATGGCAATGCGATCTGACGTGGTGGTGAAGGAAACGTTAGACTGTGGAACATAGGATGTTCCGTTATCATTCACAGCAGTGATCGAAGGCAGATCAATCTGTTCTCCAGTTCGAACGTTCAGGTTTGGTTGCCCTGGCGTTATACGAGTAAGTGTTGTATCTTGAACACCGTCCACATGGAAGAAATGTGTGGCGTATGAGATTTCCGCTGCTGTACCGTTTTTCTTTTGCAGACCGGTAATTCGAATGTTGAACGTATCGCCGTTCTTTAACAATTGCACATCGTCGGGACGGAAGATGATGGCGTAGCCATATCCATATCCACCTGTCTCTACATTGAAATAGGCTTGATTAAACCATTGTTTATCCGCAGGGTCCACGTTGTAATAACCGGTTGGAAAGCCAGTGTTCTGATTCTCGGCGTTAAAGGTCCACGTACGTTGATCGGAAGTCCGAGTCATCTCGACCTGTACCTCAGACAGTGATGGCTTTGCAAATACATCTGTATTCAGTTGAACAGACCAGGCCTGTGTACTGCCAAAGGCTTCGATTGGAAAAGCGCCTTGATTCGGGAACAGGCTGTAGTTGAACGAAGTTCCCCCCGTTCTGCTTTTATCAAATACCTGCATGGCACTATAGTACTGATCATATGTCTTGCCTGCTTCACTACGAGTGGCAAGTCCAAATCCGATTCGTTGCAGTTGTGGGCTCAAAATCCAGCGCCGGTGACCCAGTCGATCAATATTGGAGGCATCCGAATCATTCATGTAGGCCTGAATGCTTTTTGTCAGGACGTTATTCTTGGCACTGCTGGTAACGTACAGATTGGAGCTGCTGGCAGACTTTGAACCTGTGTCAAAGAAATCCTTTGGCATATCTCCTGGCTGTTCTGGATAATGGGACAGGTATCCACCTGTGGAGACCACAACAGCCCCATGCTGGGCTTGACGATTCAAGGTAGGATCAAGGACAAGATCACCCTGCAGCCCCGTGATAAAACGATAAAAGTTCGCTGCGTTCAGCCCTTGTTCCAGATAGGCGTCACTTACCACACCAGCAGAGTAGGGAGCACTTGTCGAAGGTGTCTTTGTATACAGGGGAGATGTATCATTGCCATTCATCCACTGATTCCACTTTTGGACAATCTCCTGCTGACTTCGCTCAGGTAACAAACTGTCGACCTGTTCCGCATGTGCCGCTTGAGCACCCCATAACAGAAACAGCAGCCCTGCCAAGGGCAGGGTGAACAGTGAATGCATTTTATTTTTCCGGTAAACCATGTTTCCAACCCCTCTCATATCTGAACGTACGAAGAACATCTGCATGTTCAGCATTATGGTATATTCATCGACATTACAGCTGGTTTTGCTTAGAGCCAGGCAAGGGAGCAATAAGGCCAGGCGTGCGAAGGAGGGTGTTTGAATGAGTAGAACTGATGGTTCATTTGTGGAAAAAAAAGAGCACAGGCCAGCCCCACTGATACGGGACAGCCTATGCTCTTTCTACATATGTATCTGCTTTTTAGTCGAGACTCAGGTCGAAATCAGGCTCACACATATAATCTAATGGGTACAGATCATCTCGTGCCGAGATTAATGCACGGAAATGCAGATCCCTGATACCGTGCTCAGTCGCACTTTCATCTGAGCGATTGGAGACAAGTTCAGCTACCACAAAAACGTCTTCTGCGAGGTTACATTTAAAAAGAACATTTTTCGGATGAATGACTTCCTCCACGTAACTGTACGTCATCACGTGAAATGTTTGTCCGCGCCAGTTTGTCTTGATCACTTTATAGGACTGTGTGCGAACCAGATCCAGATAACGTTCCAGCTGGAACGTATGTTCAAATTGCGTAATATAACCTTTTTTATCTACATCAATCGTAAACTCCACATCATAGCTCACATGCATTTCATCTTTATAAGTTCCGTTCATGACCTTCATGGCGTCAAAGTGTGATCCGAATTCCGGATCTTCCACATAGGGAATGGTAACGAGTTCGGGGTCAACATAATCTGTGATCTTGCTATTCATGGATGGTGCACTGTAATATTTCGATGGCTGAAGATCAATCGATCCAATCATGCTTCCTGGGAAACCGGGGCTGCAAGTTATTCGCATAGTCATCTCCTTCGTTGTTGGTCAGTAGTTAGACGAACGAGTAAGAATAATGTTGCACTAGAATAAGGAAAAGAAGGCCGGGGGCAAACTCGGCATTTCATTCTCCCAATATTGAGCAGGAACGAGTGGTAGGTAAATTTTCTTTTCATATGAACAGGAGTACTGGCGCTATTTCCAATCTACCTATTCTTTTGATACAGTAACTGTAGGACATATCGGAGGTATATATCATATATGGAACAATGTTTTCATGAATGGGTCATGGAGAACCATGCTCCATATCGCTCTCGGGGAGGAGTCCATCGAATGAATGTGAATGAACATGTGATTGAACAGCAGTCCCTTACCTTTGTGGGCATCAAACGAACGTTCTCTTGTGTGGAAGGTGAGAATTTAAGAGGAATTCCTAAGATGTGGCAGGATGCTTTGGCAGACGGAATTGAGGAACGTTTAAACGGGTTCAATAACGGAGCCATTCCCGGATTGGTAGGCATCTGTGTAGATCAGCGAGAGCTGCATGAAAATCAAATGGAGTATTGGATTGCTACCTCTCACTCAGGTGAAGTGCCTGAAGATTTGGTGACAATCGAACTTCCCGCGTCCCGTTGGGTTGTATTTGAGGCCGATGGATTAGAACCGGAGGCGATACAACGATTGTGGCACCATATTATGACAGAGTGGTTTCCTTCCACTTCATATAAGCATGCAGGGATTCCGGAACTTGAAGTATACAGAGGTCACGGCACACCTCCCCAAGTCTGGATACCTGTAAAATCTGTGTGAGCAAAATTGAATTAGGAGGCCGACGATGTTATCCAACAAAGTGATTGATCATTGCCAGGAGCAAGGCTGGTGGCATGAAGATGTTCCAGCAGCGTACGAAGAAGCATTACGGAAGCTTGAAATTGATCTTCAGTCGGATTTTGCACAATTTTATTTACATGCAGAGGACGGACCAACTTTTTACAGTAGACATCAGGAGTTGTATCAGATCTGCTGGTTTATGGAGAACACCGTATATATGGAAGACATGAATGTAGCACAGCTTACACTGGGACTTCCCGAGGCGTATATTCCAATGGACAGTTTTGAAGGTGAAGGTGGATTTTTCTACAACCGTCGGACGGGAGAAGTGGTGCTGGTGGAACTGGGCGAATCCATCGAACGGTTTCTCAATGGCGAGAGCAAACCGCAGTGGGCTGATTTCAATGCTTTTCTGGAATGGTATTTCGTCCTGGAGGAGGAGACGGTGCAATGAAAGAGCTAACACCGGAACATGCCGAACTGGAGCGACAGATTATTGAAACCGTAGAAGCCGGTAATGTACTGGACGAGACGCAGCAGCATGAACAAGCCCTCATCTATTATGATCAGGCATGGGGCATGTTGCCCGAGCCAAAGATGGAATGGGAGATCGCAAGCTGGATCGCATCCTGTCATGCGAATGCACATATTGATCTGAAGCAATATGAACTGGCGAAGCCGTGGGCTGAGATATCGTTACATACGCGGAGTACGGATAGAAATACGAGTCCATTGATCGATCTCGGCATGATCTGCATGAGACTTGAACAGCATGACGAGGCGTATTTGTATCTGCATCAGGCGTATGAGTTCGGCAGAGAGCGTGCATTTCAGGGAATCCCGAGGGACGTGTTGAGTTATTACAACGAAGAGCGGGCTAAGCGCAAGTAGAGGTAATTCCAACGATACCGTGCAACGAAAAGGGTACCCCGGTTTGGCCAAACACGACCACAGGAGTACCCTTTCAATTATTACGGAATGTTCGACTTCATCTAATCCGAAATGTTACGCGTATAGTATTCAATAATATCCTTACGACGGATAATACCGAGGAAGACACGATCGACATCCACCACAGGCACAAAATTTTGGTCTGCTGCAAGTGTCAGCATATCCTCCATTTCAGCCTCAATGAATACACATTCATTATATACCCGATTGTTAATCTCATGGACTTGAACTTGATCCATCGTATCAAAAGTCAATCCGGGTGTATTTCGCATTTTCCATAACAAATCGCCTTCGGACAGGGTAGCAACATATTTTCCATCCTGGTCAATCACGGGAATGGCGGTGTAGTGGTGCGATTCCAATTGCTCAATAGCATCTTTCATGGAAGCGGTAGACTTGATATAGGCCACTTCGGCTTTGGGGAGTAAAAAATAGCTGATTTCCATCATCGGGCTCCTTTTCAGCCTTTTGCATAGCAAAAAAGCTTTAGTATGTAATCTCACTATCCTTATTTAAACATATTATGTGAGCTTTCGGCTATTTTTAATGATAAATTCGTCAGATTTGTTTCATTGTTTAAATGGCGCTGGAAATCTATAGTGTATATTAGAGGTGATGTAACCATGAAATCCAAACGTAAATTAATGTACGGACTGCTGCCCATCTTGTTTGCAGGTGGAATCGGAATGTATCTATACATGCAGAATAACAAAGAAACAGAAGCCAAGCCCCAGACTACCGTGAATCAGTACATAGAGCATCTGCAAAAAAAAGAGTTTGATCAGCTGTATACCTTGATGACACCTGCTTCGCTGCAAGAGTCGGGCATGAACAAGGAACAATTTGTTGAAAAATACAATGCGATCTATTCGGGCATGGAAGTATCCACCGTCAAGGCGGAGGTTAAGCCAGTGGATGTTGCCGAAACGGCGGCCGATGACAGTAAGACCGATGCGGAGAAACAAAACCCGGATACATATGAGGTGGATTATAACCTTGAGCTGACAACTTTTTTGGGAGAAGTCAGTGAGACGCATACATTGAAACTGGTACGGCAGGAGCTTGAAAATGGAAGCAAAAATTGGAAAATTAACTGGCAGCCCTCGCTGATCCTGAATGACATGATTAAGGGCAGTAAGGTACGCGTGAGGACACTGTTCCCTGAGCGTGGAGACATTGTGGATCGTGATGGCTTGCCACTGGCTACCAAGGGCACGATGAACGAGTGGGGCATTGTACCTGGGAAACTTGGTGATAACCCGGACCAGATGATTACCAGAATCTCAAGTCATTATCAGGTTTCGGAAGATGCCATTCACAAGGCGCTTGCACAGACATGGGTGAAGCCGGAGTACTTTGTCCCGATTGGTTCAACAGTGGAGTTTGACGTGCCAGAATCTTTGAGCGGGGTTACGATGCAGAGCAAGGAAATCCGTTATTATCCACTCGGCGATGCGGCTGCGCACCTGATTGGTTACGTGCGCAAAGCCACCAAGGAAGATCTGGATAAGGATACAGAAGGCTATTATCGCGCAGAGGATTGGATTGGCAAAGCGGGTTTGGAGCAGTCCATGGAGAAACAGCTGCGTGGTGAACGTGGTGGATTGATTGAAATTACGGATGAATCCGGCAACTCCCGTTCTGAGCTTATTCGCAAGGATGCTGTAGATGGACAGAATGTTCAACTGACGATTAGCTCCAAACAACAGAAGAAATTGTATCAGACATTGTCCGGTGGTGGAGACGCTGGTGCGATGGTTCTGATGAATCCGACGGACGGCAACTTGCTGGCGTTGGTGAGCGCACCTTCCTATAACCCGAACAAGATGGTTACAGGACTTACACAGGCAGAGTGGGATGCTTATTCGGCGAATGAGAAGCTTCCTTTTATCAACAGAGTCACTACCCGGTATGCACCAGGATCAACCTTCAAAGCGATTACAGCCGCAGCGGGACTGATGGAGAAGGTGACTACAGCGGACAAAACCCATGATATCTCTGGCTTGCAATGGCGTAAAGACGATAGCTGGGGCGGTTATTATGTCAAGCGTGTGAAGAGTTTATCTCCAGTAGATATGGTCGATGCACTAGTGTACTCGGACAATATTTACTTTGCCATGGAAGCGATCGAGATGGGCAGCGCCAAGTTTATTGATGGGATCCAGAAGTTTGGTTTTGGTGATAACTTTGGACTGGATGAACTGTATCTGAAGCCAAGCCAATATGCCAATGAAGCACATCTGGATCTGTCTTCCGAGGTATTACTCGCTGATACGTCCTACGGGCAAGGGGAGATGTTAATGTCCCCGATACATCTGGCATCGTCATTTACACCTTTTATTAATGAAGGGAAGCTGGTGAAACCTGTTCTAATCGAGGGAAAAGAAAGCACTGACCCTGAGGTAATCATTACTCCGGAAGCCGCAAATACGGTTAAGGATGCTTTGGGAGAAGTTGTTTCCCGGCAGGGAGGTACGGCCCACACCTTGAATTCAATTCCTGGAGGACTCGCGGGCAAGACGGGAACAGCCGAGCTGAAAGCAAAAAAGGGAGAGAAGGGACAGGAAAACGGATTTTTCGTGGTGTTTGATACGAATTCTCCGACCTACCTGTTATCCGCTGTGATTGAAGAGGTGAACGGCCGAGGTGGAAGCCACTATGTCGTAGATAAGTTGAAGCCTTTCTTGGAGAAGCTCGAGATGCCAGACGGGGAAAACATTGCAGAAGAATAAAGTGTGTGAAGAACGTAGAGAGAAGTTATAAATAAAAAAACACCGGTAACGGTGTTTTTTTATTTGCAGTTATACCAAGGGTATACGAAATGGATTATATCTTTGTTAAGTATTCGGTTAATTGATTGAGTGTTCCAGTAAACCCCGCTTGTACCATCTCTTTTGCAGCCTCGAAAGTTTGAATTTCTTCCTCCGTTGGAGATGCGGGAGCAACAGTCAGTGTAATGGCTGTTTCCCCTTCCTCTTCGCTGAACGTTAGAGTATTTAGAGTGTTCATCGGCCAACTTTGGTCAAAGGGTGCACGTACAATGTGACCTTTCTCGTCAGAAAAGAAACTGGTGTATATAATTTTCTCTGATGCAATAATCTCACTGTATACGAATTTGACCCACATGGTGTCACCGTCAGCAGGTTTCTGGCTGTAATGAAAGACACCGCCCGAACGAAAATCTGATTCAGCAACAATTAACGACCAACCTTTTGGGCCCCACCAGTTCTGCAGATGATCTGAGTCGCTAAATGCTTTAAACACAAGTTCGCGTGGAGCATTGAAACGATAAGAGATTTCAACTGGACTAGACATTGTGTTTCCTCCAATAGTTTTAGGATAAGGTTAGCCATTATTTTCTTGCAGTAATCATGAAGCGTGCCGAGTTTGTACGAATGCCCTTCTCTTCGTAATGTTCTCTCACAAACTTCTGGAATCGTTCAACGTCCGTTTCTACCTTTCCGAAATCAGGAATAATGGGGGCATGGGTTAGGAGAAACATCAAGTCTTCGGGTGTAGTGTAATGCTCCACCACATTATATTCACGGACTTGAATGTCATGGAAACCTGCTATTTGAAGTTCATGCTTGTATCGTTCCATCAATGTGCCGGGTTGAATGCCAAGGCTCTGTCCACGTCCAAAAGCTTCTGAAAGGTTAGATTTATCATGTTCGCTGACCTGCTGGGTTAGAAATATCCCACCCTGAGCAAGAACCCTAAATACTTCTGAAGCAGAGAATCCGGAGTGTCTGGAAGATACCACATTAAAGAAGCAATCTGGAAAATACAGTTTTTCTGCGCCCATATGAAGAAAGCGTACATTGGAATGAGTTCCCGCGGAATGAGCTTCCGCAGCCAGAAGATTCTGTTGTGCAGTTTCTATCATTCCTTGAGCGAGATCAATTCCCACCAATAACAAGGCTTCTTCTGCAATGGATAGAACAGCTTCTCCACCGCCTGTTCCAATATCGAGTAACAGATCGGACGATCGTGTATGGCGAACAACTTCCTCATAGAAATTCCATCCGATCTTCTCCGAGACAACGTTTATGGAGCTGAAGTTCCAGCCATTCGTCCGGCCTACGCGTTCATAAAAGTCAGCGTAATCTATGTTGTTTTTCATTTTCATATTCCTCCAATGTGAGTTTGTTTGAACAGGACAAGAGAGTTGTGCCGAATCGTTCTATTGTAAAATGTCGAATGGGATCAAATGGACAGACGTGTCCCTTGATAGCTGGTACGCGTTTTGACCCAGCCCGACAACTATGTACTTCGAACAATACGGAGCAACATCCGTGTCACCTCACAAGTTGGAATGTCTTCATTATATTCAATTGACAGCGTATTCGCGAGGTGTTATTTTGAGGTGGAATCTATTCTATGAGTTCGAGGTGATCGATGGTGGCTATTCGTGCCAAGCAGATTTTTGTCAATTTACCTGTTCAAGATCTGAAGAAATCCGTTGAGTTTTTTACAAAGGTCGGATTTGAGTTTGACGCCAATTTTACGGACGAGTCTGCTACTTGTATGATCATCGGGGAAAATATTTACGCCATGCTTCTGGTGGAGGAACGTTTCCAATCCTTCATCTCGAAAAAAATCTCCAATGCTGCCGATACAACCGAAGTCATCGTTGCCCTGTCTGTAGATAGCCGGGAGCAGGTAGATGTAATTGTACAAGCTGCCCTCGATGCAGGCGCGAAACCATACAACGAACCGCAGGATCACGGATTCATGTATGGATGGAGTTTTCAAGATCTGGATGATCACCTCTGGGAAGTCTCCTATATGGACCTAAGTGCTTTTCCTTCGGAGTGATAAAATGAAAATAACTAGACCCTTCCTAGATTAATAGGAAGGTTTTTTTGCATCTTTTCTGCATCCATTAATTATCGGGAGTATGCATTCACACATCTCCATGTACATGGACATGAATAGGATACCCGAGCTTTTTAAAAACGATCACAGGGAGATGACCATGACTCGTTCAAACGTGAAAAGTTATCGCTATCGTGTTGGAAAAAAGCAATATATCGTAATCCAGATTCACCAAACGGCGAAGGGTTATGCCGACTCAGGGAATGTACTTGCAAGTAATGCATTTAACGTGCAGATCATGAAACAGAAAGGTCGCCGTTCTTCTCGCAGACGTTAGTCTGGCAGCAGAAAAGAGAAGTGGGGAGGGGGATGAATAATGAGTACACGTAAAAAGAAAGCAAAACAGGTTAACCGGGTAGACGTGGACAAAAGCCGTTTGAAATTCCAGGCACGACAGTCAGCCAAGGCATCCGTTGGACAGGGCGGTAATGCATTTGCGATCAATGCGAACGAATTGGGCAACATCCGGGTGCGCGCAGGACAGCAGGGCTGAACAGGAAGAGATACCGCTTGTCGGTATCTCCTTTCGGTTTGTGGAAACACGCACCGATTCTATCCTAATAACATATGGTGTATTTTACCTTTTTGCTATATGATAAGTGTCGATTCATGTTGACGTTTTGTATCGAAAGATGCCAAAAAGCTGATGTACTAGAAAGTTAAAAGGTAAGTATACATACGTTTCTTTTTGATGGAGGGATTAGGGTGTATTGTCACATATGTGGGACCAAAAGTAGTCCTGGGGATAGTAAGTGCAGAACGTGTAACACAAAACTGAAAGATGCAAGCTCCACAGAGGAACAGATCTGGGCGGAAACAGCCGTGGGTTTGGAAAAAAGAACAGAGGAATCAGCCAAATTATTATCCCGGCAGCAACAGCCTGTACCGAGACAGGGCAACACCAGTCAAGGCCGCGCATTTAGTTGGATCATTCCACTGCTACTGGCAGCCGTGATGGGGGCTTTACTAACGTTCTACTATAAGCAGGAGATGGGTATTAATGCGGAGGTGAATTCTCTGCATCAACAGGCGGAACAAGCGGCCCTGGGAGGTAAATACAAAGAAGCACTGCAGTTGCTAGACACCGCTCTAGTGAAACGACCAAACTATAATGCACTTGTACAGGATCGCCAAATTACGGCGAAAGCGTTCAATCTGATGAATCAGTTGAATGAGGCTGCCACAAGTCTGAAAACAGGAAAACTCTCAGAAGGAGACAAATCCATTCAGGCAGTAGCGAAAGCACTGAAAGAGCGAGAAGAGCTCGTTTTCACCAAAGTACGTGCCACATTAAGTAATAGAAAGATTACGCTAGCTGTATTGAAGGTGAAAAAAGAAATCGATAGTTTGACGACAGTAGAGGCGCTGGCTGAGAAGCTGGATACGATATCGAATCTGAAGGGTGAGGAAGCCGAAGCAGTAGAGAAGCAAATTGTTGATAAGCTGGCAGGGATTAGCTACAAGCAGGCTGAGCAGCTAGTCAAGACAAAGGATTTTACAGCGGCATTGCAAACGGTCGATCAAGGGCTGTCTTATGCGCCGGAGGATGACAAACTGACAGCGTATCGTGATCGGGTGCTGAGTGAGAAGAAGAGTTTCGAGAAAGCGGAAGCCGAACGGATTCAACTTGCCGAACAACAGGCAGCAGAAGAAGATCTGAAGAATCGAACGTCGGCAGTGAGCATTGTGAATGTCGAAGCAACGCTTGATATGTATGGTGACCTGTATATTAGCGGTTCAATCATTAACAATGCAACTCGGCCGATCTCTTCCGTCACCGTCATGGTCGATATTTATGGTACAGACGGTACTTATTTGGGCCAAACCTATGTGGATGTGTATCCAAGCTGGATTGAAGTGGGTGAAGAAGGATTTTTTGAGACGTATTACTATGGTGTATACCAAGAAGCAGAAGTATCTGTTGTGAATGCAACGTGGTATCTGGAATAGGAGGACAGGTTGGAATGGGCAAACGAATATGGAGCACCATTATATCCAGTGCAATCATTATAGGAGTCGGAGCAGGAGGCGTGTTCTGGATTCACAGTTATACAGCAGATCAGTTGCAGGCTGAGCCCAGATTGGCTGTTGTTAATGCGAAGGAAACAGAAACCGCAGCATCCAAACCGTCCTCCAAGACAGTCGTGAAGAAAACACGTAAACAGATTATTGAAGAGAGTCAGAAGAAAGTGGTTACGATCGAGAGCAGCAGCGGACTAGGCTCCGGTTTTCTATATAATGATCAGGGAGATGTTGTAACCAATGCTCATGTGGTAGAAGGTTCGAAGGAAGTGACGATACGTACCCTGAATCATGAGGAATATAAAGGAACAGTAATCGGAGTCGGGGAAGAAACAGATATTGCTGTCGTTCGAGTACCTGATCTGAAAAAGGTGAAACCGCTGGCTATCGCCAAATCTAAAGCCGAGACTGGAGATGAAATCCTAGCTCTGGGGAGCCCGCTCGGGTTCGAGAACACGGTAACTACAGGCATTATCAGCGGTGTTGGACGCAGCTTCGAAATTGCGCCTTACATTTACAGCAATCTGTATCAGATCTCGGCGCCGATTACCCATGGCAACAGTGGCGGACCACTAATCAACGCAGAGACGGGCGAAGTACTTGGTATTAACTCAGCCGTTGTGGAGCAGGAGGGCGGAATTGGGTTCAGTATCCCTATCACCAGTGTGCTGAGGCAGGTGCAAGCCTGGTCCAAGAAGCCATCCAGCACATCGGCGGTTCAGACGGCTGGTGGTAATGGATCGGGATCGATCTCAGCTTCTGCAAAAGCAGAAGGGGTGGTGACCGAGTTTTACAACAATCTGAATCTAAGTGACTATGTTACAGCTTATGCTTTGCTCGGCAGTGAATGGCAGAGCGGCACAAGTTATGCCAAATTTCGTGAGGGTTACCTCAATACCAGTTATGTGACTATTGGAGAGGTCTCTTCTATAGACAAGGGCAATGATGGGATGGAAGTGACAGCAGTGATTACAGCCGATGAACGCAGGGACGGCGAATATGTAACGACGAAGTATAGGGTTACATATCAGGTTGCTTCTGAGAATGGTCAATTGAAAATATTGCATGGTAAAGGTAAGAAAATAACATAAAATAAATCATCAAAGGAGAGTTGGCTGATGTGCCACTCTCCTTTTTGATTGCTTATATTCGATGCATCTGTTAAAATACAGAACGAATGTTCAGTATGCATGGAACGGAGTGAAATGGAATGAATATGAATAAAAAGCAACTTCAAACCGAGCAGACCAAGAAGAAACTTGCGGATGCTTCCAAAGCCCTTTTTGTACAAAAAGGTTATAAAGCAACGTCCATTGAGGATATTGTAGCTGCGACGGGCAGCAGCAAAGGCAATATATATTACCATTTTAAAAGTAAGGAAGGTCTGTTCCTCTATCTAATCGATGAGTGGGACCGGGAGTGGGAAGAGAGCTGGGCGGCCAAAGAACATCTCTATCGCACGTCCACGGAGAAGATTTACGGACTGGCTGAACAACTCGTCATGGATGATATGAATCACCCACTGACGAAGGCGGCTGATGAGTTCTTCACAGGGGAAAAGAAAGAAAATGATATTGAGGAGCGGATC
The DNA here is from genome assembly GCF_008693195.1 of Paenibacillus sp. UASWS1643. Classification (NCBI taxonomy): domain Bacteria; kingdom Bacillati; phylum Bacillota; class Bacilli; order Caryophanales; family Paenibacillaceae; genus Paenibacillus; species Paenibacillus sp. UASWS1643. The sequence continues at coordinate 8,916 of NZ_VXKZ01000097.1, read as the reverse complement.
TCCTTAATGTTTGATCGGCATATTCAATTTAATAAACAAATGATAGAGCAAGGCATTGAGAGCGGTGAGTTCAAAGCAGACAATGTAGATAATCTGGCGCTCATATTGGAGAGTACCATTATTGGTCTTAGCCAGATGTCACGGGGGATGGAGCCTGATCAAGCTCTTGCGTTATACCGCCAGGCTGCCAGTGTATTCTTGCACGGGATTGCAAAAGATAAAGCTTAAGCAACATTTTGACAACTACGGAGGATGGAATCATGGCATTACTAACACGGAACAGGGGCGCACTGCTGCTGTTAATGTTTAATATTTTTCTCGTTTTTACGGGTATTGGTCTCGTTGTGCCGATCATGCCTGCGTATATGGATCTCCTGCATATCACCGGATTCACGGTTGGATTGCTGGTAGCGGCATTTTCTTTCACCCAGTTTCTGTTCTCACCGCTTGCGGGTCGTTGGTCGGATACATGGGGACGCAAAAAAATTATTGTTGGCGGCATGCTGATCTTTGCCGTATCCGAGTTTATGTTTGGTGCGGTCAATGCACCGGTCTTGCTCTTCGCAGCCCGCATGTTAGGCGGTATTGGTGCGGCGATGATCTTCCCGGCGGTTATGGCTTACACCGCGGATATCACAACAGAAGAAGAACGCGGCAAAGGGATGGGTTTGATTAATGCCGCAATTACAACCGGGTTTATCATTGGTCCCGGCATTGGTGGATACATCGCAGACTTTGGCATTAGAATTCCGTTCTACGCCGCAGGGGTTGCCGGGTTGCTGGCAGCGATCATTACATTGATTATTTTGCCGGAATCCACGCGGAGTACAGGAGAGCAAACTAAACCTTTGGCTGGCTCAGAGAAGGTCAAAGCTCCGGGCATGGTATCCCAATTGGTGAATTCGTATCGTGAACCCTACTTTTTCAGCTTGATTATTGTGTTTGTTATGGCATTTGGTCTGGCGAACTATGAGACGGTATTTTCACTGTTTGTGGATCACAAGTTTGGTTTCACAACCAAAGACATTGCATTTATCATTACATTTGGTTCCATAGCAGGTGCGGTTGTGCAAGTATCGCTAATCGGTTGGTTGCTCAATCGGTTTGGTGAAAAGATGGTCATCTCAGTCTGTCTGTTATTTGTAGCCGTATTTGTACTGTTGACCTTGTTTGTGCACACGTACTGGCTCATTCTTGTCGTAACGTTTATCGTCTTTCTGGGGATGGACATTTTACGTCCGGCGATCAGTACACAGATGTCCAAACTGGCAGAAGAACAACAGGGCTTTGTGGCCGGATTGAACTCGGCGTATACCAGTCTGGGGAATATCGCGGGTCCAATTGTAGCTGGAGCACTGTTTGATGTGAATATTAACTATCCTTACGTTTCAGCAGCAGCCGTTTTGGCGATCTGTTTCCTGTTATCCCTGCGGGTACTCAGAGAGGTCAAAACGGTGAAACAACCGAAGACAGAAATGTAATTTTATTATTGGAAATGAAGTATATTAACACAAAAAAACAGTCGATCACACCTAACGTGTGGTCGACTGTTTTTTATTATGATATTAAAGGATTACGGTATTAACGAATTTCTCCATTCGTTTCAATCAGTTTTTGATACCAGTGGAAACTTTGTTTGCGGATACGTCTCAAATCCTTGATATCAAATTCTTCACGATCCACATAGATGAATCCATAACGTTTGCTTGACCCTTGATGTGTGCTAACCAGATCGATCGCAGACCAAGGGCAGAAGCCAAATACATCTACGCCGTCCGTGATCGCTAGTTGAATCTGTTCGATATGTTTATTGAAAAATTCAATACGATACGGATCGTTAACCACGTCGCCTTCCTCCAGTTTATCAAATGCACCCAGACCGTTTTCCGTAACAATTAATGGCAGATGATAACGGGAGTAGATCTGACGCAGGGTAGAGCGGAAGCCCACCGGATCAATTTCCCAACCAAACTCCGTTTTTTGCAGATTGGGATTCACAGATCCTCTATATGCGCCCGGTTCACCTACGATTTCATGCTGGTCTCCTGTATGGGAGAAGTCATTACCATCGTTCAGGCTTTCACCAACCGTTTGGGAAGTATAGTAGTTAAACGCAATAAAGTCAGGGTTTCCTTGAGCCAGGATGTCCATATCTCCGTCTTCAATGACAGGCGTATATCCTTTCTCTTCGAGATAACTCCAGGCAATATGATTATAACGTCCATATACAGCCATATCGAGATAGAGCCAGTTACGAATGGCAGCATAGTTATCAGCCGCGAGTGTGTCTTCTGGTTTGGAGCTCGCCGGGTAAATTACACCGATATTAGGGGCTGGGCCAATTTTGGCTTCAGGCAGCATTTCATGACATAGCACCATGGCTTTAGCTTGAGCAACCAGCATGTGGTGATTTTGCTGATACAGTGTTTTTTGCGGATCAACAAGTGTTGTATCCAGTGTACCCAGAGAGCCGGGATGCAGGATCAGCATATTTTGTTCGTTAATGGTCAACCAATATTTTACCCGATCTCCGTAGTTCTCATAGAGGGTCTTGGCATATTGTTCAAAAGCATCAATTGTTGCACGGTTGGACCAGCCACCTTTTTCTTCAAGCGCATAAGGAAGATCGAAGTGATACATGGTCACAATGGGCTCAATACCGTATTTAATTAATTCATTAATGAGGGAATCGTAAAATGCGAGCCCTTTCGGATTCACTTCACCTGCTCCTTGCGGATAGATTCGTGTCCATGCAATGGAGAAGCGATAGGCTTTGAAGCCCATTTCAGCCAGCAACGCCACATCTTCTTTGTACATATGATAGTGATCACTGGTTACCTTGAAGTCGGTTACACCTTCGACATGGTTGCCCATGTCGATGACAGAAGGGCCTTTACCACCTTCATTCCAGGCTCCCTCAATCTGATAGGCAGAGGTTGAACCTCCCCAGAAGAAATCTTTAGGAAATGGTTTCAGTTGAGTATGTTTCATGGTTAGTTCCTCCTAAGTTGAAGTCGTATAAGATAAGTTGGGTCAGACAACGAGAGTCAGAAGGACATCGTTTTTCTGTACATGCTCTTGAGTTGTTTCGAATACATCCACTTCTTGCTGCGTTAGAGTAACAATAACAGGTGTTACGGTTTCATATCCGGCTTCCTTGATCTTATCGATGTCAAACTGGATCAACAGATCGCCCTGTCTGACGATATCCCCTTCCTGAACGACAGGAGAGAAGTGTTTTCCTTTCAGCGCTACGGTGTTGATGCCAATATGAATCAGAATCTCCGTACCTGCATTGGTTGTTAATCCAATGGCATGTCCAGTCGGGAAGAGGGAAGTGACAACACCGTCTACCGGAGCAACAACTTCACCAATCTCAGGCACAATCGCCAAACCTTTGCCCATAGCACCAGTCGAGAAGGCTGGGTCATTAATGGTGTTCAGTGCTACGGCTTTACCTGTAAGTGGGCTATAAATTTGTTCTTTCTTGATCTCCGTTGTTTTGGTCTCAGGTATGACAGGAAGCTCTACCGGCGTACTTTCAGCCGATGTGCTGGAACCAGATTCATTTTTCTCAGAAGCTGTGTCTTTCGTTTTGCTTTCATAACCAAACATCACCGTCAATACCGCTGCTACCGCAAAGGAGCAGGCAATCGCAATTACGTAGACAACCGTTGGTGTATATACAGGAATGGCAAAAATATTGTGGAACACATAAGCAGTCATTTTAACACCAAAGTGACCATTAATGGCACCGCCGATCGCACCTGCGATGACTACGATAGGAATTACACGTTTATAACGCAAGATCAGACCGTATACGATTGGTTCAGTTACTCCTGCAAGTAAACCGGTAAGGCTGGTCGAGCCAGCAAGGGTTCGCAGGGTTTTATTCTTTTTGGCTTTCAGGAAAATACCGAAGGCTACACCGATTTGTGCAAATACAGCTGCAGCAGCCATGGCTTCAATCGGATCGCCGCCAACCCCGATATTCTGTATCGTGATTGGAGTGAAGCCCCAGTGGAGTCCAAAGACAACCATGAAGGTCATGAATCCACCGAGTACAATCCCTGATAATATACCGCTGACACCAATGAGCCAAGTTACGCCGGAGGAGATCCAGTCACCTACCGTGGTGCCGAATGGTCCAAAGGCCATTGCGGACAGAGGAACCATAATCATCAAAGCAATCATTGGTACAAGGAACAATTGCAGGTCTTTCAAAATGATTTTTTTGAGTAACTTATCAAGAACAGCATAGATACTAATCGATATGAAGATTGGGAATACGCTGGCTGAATAATTCATCATCACAACCGGTATACCCAGGAACGATACATCTGAGCCCTTATCCATCAGCCCGGTGAAGCTCGGTTCCATCAGAGCGGCACCAATTACGCCAGCTACATAAGGATTGGCTTTCAGCTTCATACCCAGTGTGATCCCAAGGAAGATGGGCAAGAAATAAAATACAGCGTTGCCGGCAGCGGATAAAATCAAGTATGTGTCACTTGTATCCGACATCCATCCGAGCATGGTCAGGACAGTCAGCAAAGCTTTTAGCATACCTGATCCTGCCATAGCCGGGATTAACGGTGAGAAACTTCCGGATATAATTTCAAAAACTTTGGATAACAGCGAGGTTTTTTCCCCTGTGGACTCAGCCGATGAGGAGGAATCTCCTCCAAAATCCCGGTTTTTCATAATCTCCGCATATACATGAGCCACGTTACTACCGATGACAACCTGGAACTGGCCACCGCTTTCGACAACGGTAATAATACCATCGTGTTTTTCAAGCGTTTCGCGTTCGGCCTTTTTCGAATCTTTCAGGTCAAATCTCAGCCGGGTCGCACAGTGGACAAGACCATTGATATTGGCTTCTCCGCCGACGAGACGAACGATGTCATCCCCCATTTTTTTATGATCCATGTTCATTCTCCTTTGTTGTTAAGATTGCCTGAAAACAAAAAAATACCTAAACGAATGGCTATGATCATCGGAAAGATGACCTGTTGCCAATCATTTAGGTATCGCCTGCTTGAGCAGTAACAATCCTTGTCGTTAAGTTGTGAGACCTACTATATATGACGCCGAAATCGTTTGCAAGCTTTTTTTATTCTGTGTCGAGTAACTCGTTACGAGAAGTGACACGTTGAATATGGATCGTCAAATACACCTTTTCATCAATGGACATGGCACTTTCAAACTTGTCCTCAAGGTACTGATTGATTAATTGGGTGCACTGAAAAGCCTTGCTGTATTTGTCTTTTACTTGCTCATACAGAAAGTTATCTCCTGAAGCAAATTGCTCCTGTTCATTACTCAACATTCTCTGCACAAAATATTGAAGATGGGTAATAAACCGGGAATAATTAAATGAATTTTCATCCAGGGCGATGTGGTAATGGTTGGTCACAATGTTGAAGATATCATCAATAACTTCAGTAATTTCAACGGTTTGTTTCATGCCTTGAGCATCTTGACGAGCGTTTACAAAATGCATTGCAATAAAGCTGGCCTCATGTTCATCCATCTGGATGCCGAATTGTTCCTGGATCAGCTCCACAGCGTTCATGCCAATCCCAAATTCCTTCTTGTAAAACTTCTTGATCTGCCACAAAAGGGAATTCTTCAGCCCGACGGATTTACGGTACCGGGTAATGGCAAACTGAATATGATCGATCAATGATATATAGATATTATCACTAAAAATATCGCCCATTTCCTTTTTGGCATGGCCCACAATTTCGTCTGCTAACTTCAAATATTCAACCGATGTTTCCCCAATCAGATCAATGAGTTTTTGCGGTATTTTATCTGATTTCAGCACAAAGGTTTTTTCGATTCTATCCTCATCCACGGGCTGCCCGTTTTTCTTTTTGAAGCCAAGACCGTTGCCAATGACAACAAATTCGTGACCAACCTGGTTCTCAGCCCGGATGACATTGTTGTTAAAAATCTGACGGATGATCATATATGTGTTTCACCTCAATTGGTCGTAATAATAACAAAAAACCCAAACTAAGGCTTAATAGACAGCCTTGGTTTGGGTATCGCCTGCTTACCAGTAACAATCCCGAAGAAGACGCAGCTTCCTCTTTCAATTATGTCCACTATACCGCTTTCATAACAGAATAACAATACAATGATTTCTGGAAATGGACGTAAAGACGTGGATTTTTGGTATAATAAGAAATGCTGGAAGTGAAATAGATGGGCTGGGTTGCATAATAAGTTACCGAGGACGGTCATTTTTAAGCATATACAGGATTATTGGAGTGATAACATGAGCAATGCAAAAGGAAAAGGCGGCACCGGCCGTGGTACGGGTAAAAAAGGCTGGAACCGTTGGCAAGCCGCTGCAAACCGGGCGAAAAGTGCCCCGAAGCCTTATAAAAGTAAAGGTACAAAGAAGAAGGACGATAGCGAAACTTCAAGTGGCAAGCCCAATTAAGTATGGCTTGACGATGCCAGAGGAGAGAGCTGCCTGACTAACGGGTGGGTCTCTTTTTGCTTGAAAAGGTAAAAAAATTAAATTGACAGTATTGTAAATATGGTAATAATATAGAGCTTACGCAAATTAGGTGGTAGTGCTACTATATAGAGAAAGGAGCAACAGCATGTCTGTTAATATGGATGAAAATCCACTTGGACTGATTCTGTCACGGACGTATCTGGCATACAAAAAAACAACAACCAGAAATCTGAGCGAACAGGATATTACTCCGGAACAATTTGCAGTTCTGAATGAATTGAGCAAGGCTGGAAGCCATATATCACAGAAAAAACTGGCTGAATTAACAGTGCGGGACCAGACAACTGTAGGCAAAATTATAGACAAGTTGATTCGCAAAGGTCTGGTGACAAGAGAAGAAGATCCACAGGACCGCAGAGCGGTTTTGCTTTGTTTGACGGCGGAAGGACTGGAAATGAATGACGTTCTTACACCAAAGGCAAAACAGCAAGAGCAAGAGGCAATCGCCGAATGTTCCCCTGAAGAGCTTGAAGCATTCATGAATGTGATGAATCGTATCTATGAAAAGATGAAATAATTTTTTTTGACCAAATATGTGCATGTGCATATATATGTAGTGCAATTATTTTAATTTTAACTAACGGGAGTCGTGAACAAATGAGAAGCTTCAAGGATTTTCTTAAAGTGCCACAGACAAAAATAGGGTTGGTTTTTGCATTGATTGTTCCGCTGTTATTTGTTGTGATCTGGATGACGGGTTATCATCAAGCCACAGAGAGAGTGGATCAACTTCAAGTTGCTCTTGTGAACGAAGACGGGACAGAGGGAACAGAGGTGCAGAAGCAGATTGAAACGCTCGCGCCTTTCCATGTCAATGTTCTGGGATCTTCCGAGGAAGCTGAGCAACAGATGAATGCAGGTAACTATGCGATGGTTATTGTTATTCCGGAAGGATTCACTGACCAGATTGCAGGAGGCACAGAGGCGAGCTTGTCCTTTTATATCAATCAGGGAAATGCCGATGTAGCCAAATCCATTGTGGAACACGCGGCGACTGGAATGACCGCACAAATGGGTCAAGGGATTCTGGAATCCAAGGTTCAAGTGACACTCAATAATGATAGTATAAACAGCGATGAACTGAGTGCAGCCATTGGACAAGCAATGGCGAAGATGAAAGAAGGGCCTGTGAAGGCTGAAATTAATAAAACGAACAGCGTGAGTGATTTTGCAACATCGATGCTGCCCATGATTCTGGGTTTTATCACCTACATTGCTTCGATGACCATGAACATTCAGTTCAATATTACGTCGAATATCATGAAGCGTACCCATTCCAAATGGGAAATCTTCTGGGGACGGCAATTGCTGTTATTGTGTATAGCTGTGATTGTTCCCCTAATTGTGGATACAGTAGCTCTTCAGTTCACGGATGTTGCGAGCTCCTTCGGCGCTTTGTATCTGTATCATGTGCTGGTGAGTCTGGCTTGTATCTGTTTTACACAAATGAGTTTTGCCCTATTTGGAAATGCAGGACCTCTATTTAATGTAGCGATGGTTCCGCTCCAGTTGATGACAGCAGGAAATATCATTCCAGCCGAGATGCTGGCGCCATTCTACCGTTATATAGGAAACTTTCTGCCCGCTTCCAATGGAGTACAGGGATTTATGCGTTTGATCTATAGTGGAGAAGCAGTGGGGGGATACATGGTTCATCTTCTGTTGATCTCGATTATTACGTGGGGAATTACGTTGCTGCGAGTTGGCATGCAAAAAGCAGGTAATGGACAAATGACGATGACGCCTCCAGCGTCAGCACAGGCACAACATTAAGAGTTTCCTTCTATATAATGTATTAACACACAAGAAAGTGGTTTACGTATAGTTATATGCGTGCATCACTTTTTTGTGTATCTTCTATAATAGTTCTACTTATACTCGTGGTAACTTACAGTACCCCCAGTAATTTTACATGACCTTGATAAAAGGAAAATCTAAATTGAGCATAGTAATGAAGCTAAAATATATGAGAGGAGATGTAGGCTAATACGTTTACAATCAATTAGACATGTATGGCGATGTATGAATGGAAAAAATGTCGTTTAAGCTATAATAAACTTTACACTGGGATAGAGGAGAGCTACAGAGTAAAGTTAGTTGGTTTGTAGTAAATGAATTATATTAAATTAAGTATTGTAATTAATATTTATACGTGATATATTATTAGTCCGGCCAAGAAAACACGGTTTAACACTGGTGCGGCAAGCGAATGAAATAAGCTTCGAAAGAAACTTAAAAAAAAGAGCTTGCAAAGTTGGTTCGGACATGATATTATATAAGAGTTGCTGAAGAGAACGACATTCGGTAACAAAACAAGTTTGATCTTTGAAAACTGAACAACGAGTGAGTAAACATTCTGCTTGCAGAATGAACGCGAA
>NZ_VXKZ01000096.1:0-128937 GCF_008693195.1 Paenibacillus sp. UASWS1643 | reverse complement strand
GAACTAATACGTGTTACACTGTAACACTCCGATTGTAGTCCCATCCTCCGATCGCTGTTATCCCCAGATTTTTTTTAATTCCCTTCTTCAAAGGGAAAATCCGGGGATAGCGTATGCTTCCGAAGTAGCTTTCTTGCGAAAGCTTTGTGTAAATGTTTAGATTGAATCTTATATTGTGATCTAAATATGGATTTCTTGAAACTAGATCATTCCACCGGCTTGTTCGATTATAGACATAGCACGGTGATGTACCGATTCATCTACGATGACCGTTAGTAATACATCCCTTCCCGTAGGTCCACCCTGTCCACCATCACTCATGCCGCTTGCAGAAGGGTCCGCCGCAGCCATGATTCCAGCACTGGCATTTGTTTGCATCGAATCGGGCACCCATGATGAAAAACTGCCGGAAACGCCCGGCTTGTAGGAAGCCCCGCTTGGTCCTACACCCGCATATCGGCTGAATCGATTAATGGACAGGTCCTCCACTCGCAATGCCTCCAGTTTTTTGGCTGCCCCTTGAGCCTGCTCCGGGCTGTGAAAGTACGCCAAAATATTTTTCTCGGTCATCCGCTTCACCTGCTTCCCTAATTTCTCGCATATCAGCTATGCATATCATTCTCGCCATGCTATCTTTCCGCAAGTTCGCTCAGAATATACCGAAATGCTCCCACAAATTGCTGTCGTTCTTCGTAGCATATATCCATGGATTTTGCCAAAACCACTGAACCACTAAAAAAAGCGTACAAAAAAGGACACCCTGCGGTAAAAACCGCTGTGGTGTCCTTTGGGACTTGCTATATTTTATTCTCAGTCGCCGCGAAATGCACGTTTCACTCGATCAAAGAAAGATTGTTCATGCTCATGTGTTTGCTCTCCATCCAGCGCAGCAATTTGGCGAAGCAGATCTTTCTGCTCGTCATTCAGCTTACTAGGTGTAACCACAACCACTTTCACATGTTGATCCCCTTGCCCCATACCGCGCAGGCGTGGTACACCTTTGCCTTTGAGTCGGAAATACGTTCCCGTTTGTGTACCAGCTGGTACTTTCAACTTCACTTTCTCGGTCAGCGTCGGGATTTCAACTTCATCTCCCAGAGCTGCCTGAGCAAAGGTAAGTGGGATTTCGCAATAAATATCGTCCCCTTCACGCTCGAAGAAATCATGTGATTTCACGCGAATGACAATATACAGATCTCCCGCTGGTCCGCCACGCAGGCCTCCCTCGCCCTCACCTGTCATACGAAGTTGCGCGCCGTCATCTACACCCGCTGGAATGCGAACATGGATTTTGCGTTGCTTGCGGACTTTACCGCTACCACTGCACGTTGTACATTTTTCTTTGATAATTTGGCCCGAACCACTACAGTTCGAACATGCACGACGATTAACCATACGACCAAAAGGTGTATTTTGCACGACTTCCTGCTGACCGCTACCTTGGCAGACCGAGCAGGTTTCCGGTTTCGTTCCAGGTTTGGCACCTGAGCCATGACAGGTATCACAGCCTTCGGTACGCGGAATCGTAATATCGGTTTCTTTACCGAATACAGCTTCCTTGAACTCGATCGTCATCGTGTACTGCAAATCATTTCCCCGTTGCGGAGCATTTGGATCACGTCGTCCACCGCCACCACCGCCAAAGAACATGTCGAAGATGTCGCCAAATCCGCCGCCGCCAAAATCACCGCCACCACCGAATCCACCTTGATTCGGATCGACATGACCATATTGATCATATTGTGCACGCTTCTGACCGTCACTCACTACGTCGTAAGCTTCTTTAACTTCTTTAAATTTAGCTTCCGCATCAGCAGCCTTGTTTACGTCAGGGTGATACTGACGGGCAAGCTTACGGTAAGCCTTTTTAATCTCATCGTCGTTAGCCGTTTTACTAACGCCAAGCACCTCATAATAATCACGCTTTTCAGCCACTCTTCCACCCCCATATCATTCACCATATCGCACATCGTGACAAAAGGAAAGCCAAAGCGCGGGAGCCCCGGCTATGACTTTCCCTCTAATTCGAACGTCACCGATGTTTAATTCGCGTAGAACTACGAATTAGTTTTGTTTTTTATCTTCATCCACAACTTCGTAATCAGCGTCTACGACGTTATCACGTTTAGCGGAACCTTGTTGCTCTTCAGCACCTTGTGCTTCTTGCTCTTGCGCCTGAGCTTGCTCATACAGTTTCACGGACAGTTGTTGAACGATCTCTGTCAGTTCTTCTGTAGCAGCTTTGATATCTTCCAGGTTGTCGGAAGCCAGAACGCCTTGCAGTTTTTCTTTGGCAGCATTTGCTTTTTCAACTTCGCCAGCATCTGCTTTTTCGCCAAGATCTTTGATCGTTTTGTCAACAGAGTAGATCAATTGATCTGCACTGTTTTTCGCTTCAACGAGTTCTCTGCGTTTTTTATCTTCTTCAGCGTGCAACTCAGCATCTTTCATCATTTGCTCAACTTCAGCATCGCTCAAACCGCTGGAAGAAGTGATTGTGATTTTTTGAGTTTTGTTAGTACCTTTATCTGTTGCAGATACGTTAACGATACCGTTGGCATCAATATCGAAGCTAACTTCGATCTGTGGAACGCCACGCGGAGCTGGTGGAATATCACCCAACATGAACCGTCCAAGCGATTTGTTACCTGCTGCCATCTCACGCTCACCTTGCAGAACATGAATCTCAACGCTTGGTTGATTGTCTGCATATGTGGAGAATACTTGAGATTTGCTTGTAGGGATCGTTGTGTTACGCTCGATCATTTTAGTGAATACGCCACCTGCTGTTTCGATACCAAGGGACAGTGGAGTTACGTCAAGCAATACAACGTCTTTCACGTCACCTGTCAGTACGCCCGCTTGTACAGCAGCACCCAAAGCTACAACTTCATCCGGGTTAACGCCTTTGTGAGGCTCTTTACCCGTCAGTTTTTTGATTGCTTCTTGTACTGCAGGAATACGTGTGGAACCACCAACCAATACGATCTTGTCGATATCGTTAGCTGTCATACCCGCATCACTCAATGCACGACGAGTTGGTTCAAGCGTACGCTCAACCAGACCTGCAGAGATTTCTTCAAATTTCGCACGGCTCAGGTTCAACTCCAAATGCTGAGGAACGCCATCAGCAACCGTGATGAACGGCAAGGAGATCGTTGTAGTCAATACGCCGGAAAGTTCTTTTTTCGCTTTTTCCGCTGCATCTTTCAAACGTTGAACCGCTGCTTTATCTTTACTCAAGTCAATGCCTTGATCTTTTTTGAATTCACTTACGAGATAATCAATGATTACTTGGTCAAAGTCATCCCCGCCCAGTTGGTTGTCCCCGCTCGTTGCTTTAACTTCGAAGAAGCCGTCACCCAGTTCAAGAATGGATACGTCGAACGTACCGCCACCCAGGTCATATACGAGAATTGTTTGGTCTTCGGATTTCTCCATACCGTATGCCAAAGCTGCTGCTGTAGGCTCGTTGACGATACGCAGAACTTCCAAACCTGCAATTTTACCCGCATCTTTAGTCGCTTGACGCTGACTGTCATTGAAGTAAGCTGGTACAGTGATAACTGCTTGAGTTACCGTTTGACCCAGATAAGCTTCAGCATCAGTTTTCAATTTTTGCAGGATGATTGCAGAGATCTCTTGTGCAGAGTAGTCTTTGCCATCAATTGTTTCCTTGTGGGAAGTACCCATGTGACGTTTGATCGACATGATGGTACGATCCGGATTGGTGATCGCTTGACGTTTTGCAGTTTCACCAACAACGCGCTCCCCATCTTTTTTGAAACCAACTACGGATGGAGTTGTACGTGCGCCCTCCGGATTTGGAATTACGACAGCCTCGCCGCCTTCCATTACTGCTACGCATGAGTTTGTTGTTCCTAAGTCAATACCAATTACTTTGCTCATCCGAAAATTTCCTCCCTCAACAATTTAAAATGAATGGGTCTGATCTGACCCCTATTTAGATGTTCATGTTGCTAATCGTGCTCTATGTGTACAAACCTTTATATTAAACTTCGCCCACATTGTTCAACTATGGAGCCGACTCATTCCTTCCTATAAGGAAATTATGAGCTGACTTTAACCATAGCTGGACGAAGCACTTTATCTTTCAGCATGTAGCCTTTTTGGACTTCCTCAACAACGATACCTTCTTCGTACTCGTCGCTCTCCACTTGCATAATAGCTTGGTGGAATTCAGGATTGAACGGTTGTCCTACCGATTCCATTGCCGTCAGACCTTCGTTATTCATCACGGTTTCCAATTGACGGAAAATCATTTGGATGCCCTTGGAGAAAGATTCGACCTCTGCTCCTTCCGGTACAGTAGCCATGGCGCGCTCGAAGTTATCAATAACCGGTACCAGTTCGGTGACCAGCTTCATCGAAGCATATTTAGCCAATTCTTCTTTTTCCTTCTGCGTACGACGACGGAAGTTGTCAAAATCAGCCTGTGCACGGACATAACGCTGCTGTTGCTCCTCAGCTTCTGCCTTCAGACGTGCAAGCTCATCCTGCTCCTGATCAGCGATCTCTTCAGCTTGTGCTTCTGCAGCGCCAGCTTCATTAATAGGCTCCTGCTCAGCTGTTGTTACCTCTTGTTCTTCTGTAAATGATTGCTCCTCTTTCAAGATGTTCACCTCCTTATACGAATGAAATGGTTCATTCCCGAATCTTATTTGAACCGATGCGTCAGCATCGCCGTCAAGTCACGGGATAGTGTATTTAGAATATGAATGACACGTGCATAATCCATCCGCGTGGGTCCTAGAATACCAATCGAACCCAAAGCCTCACCGTCCAATGAATAGGAGGCTGTAATCAGGCTGCAGTTGGCAAAGGCTTCATGATCATTCTCAGTGCCGATTCGCACTTGAATACCAGATCCACCCGGCACGGGCATCATCAATTTCATGAGTGTTGGTGTCTCTTCCAGCAGGTCAAGAATATCTTTTACCTTTTCGATATCTTTAAACTCCGGTTGAGTCAACATATTGGTGGCACCACTGAGGAACAGACGATTATCATGTTCGTTATCAAAGGCACTGTTCAGCACCTGCATAACTTCCTCATAACGTGTAATATGCCGCTCCATCTCTTGCCCAAGTTCGGTATAAAGACGGGATTTCAATTTGTAGATGGGTACGCCCACAAGCTTGGTATTTAACAAGCGAACCACATTTTCCATCTCGGCTACCGAGATTTCTGGTGGAATCTGGACCGTCTTGTTCTCCACCTGACCTGTATTGGTCACAATGATTGCCACAGCTTCACTTTCGTTCAGCGGAAGCAATTGGAAGTGACGAAGGGACGTATGGAATACTTCAGGCCCAAGCAGGATCGAAGTATAGTTCGTCATATGTGACAAAATATTGGATGCATGCTGAATAACTTGTTCCATGACGTTCAGTTTTTCAGCGAAGAACGACTTCAGATCATCCAACTCCTGAGGCTCCACCTGATTCCAGGGAACCAAATGATCGACATAATATCGATAGCCTTTATGGGATGGAATGCGTCCAGCCGATGTATGCGGCTGTTCCAGAAAGCCCATATCTTCAAGGTCCGCCATTTCATTACGGATCGTCGCCGGACTGTATCCAACATCTCCCCTTTTGGAAATGCTCCGGGACCCTACGGGCTCAGCTGAACGGATATAGTCATCCACTATAGCGTTCAGAATCATTCGTTGACGCTCTGTTAACATGGTGAGTATTCCCTCCTTCTGACTGTACTGTCCCATGTCGTTAGCACTCCGGTTAGATGAGTGCTAAGCGGTAATACAAAAATACCAAACTGACGTGAACATTGTCAAGTGAGTTTGATGAGTGGGCTCATCTATTTATAGTATAGACCAATGTCAACGAGTCCTAACAACTTTAGTGAATATAGTTTGGAGTAAAAAAAGGACTGCATGTAGGGCAGAGGCTGACTCGGCTCGATCCATGCAGTCCATTCAGTTATTAGGCTGAAACGTTAAGCTCTTTCAATACCGCGATCTCGTCACAACAATCCTGCTTGCTGCAATGAACACAGTCGGTCCATACTTTCTCGGGGAAAATTTCTTTTTCCACCACGGCAAAGCCATTTTTGAGGAAGAAGGATACTTCATATGTCAACGCCATCACCTTGGGAATCTGTTGTTTCTCCGCCTCTTCTACCAGTCGATCCAGCAATCGCGAGCCAATACCGAGCCCTTTGTGCCCTTCCGAGATACCGAGTGATCTGACTTCTACCAAATCATTCCCCAGACGACAAAGCGATCCGCAACCCACCACTTCACCATCAACTTCGGCTACAACAAAGTGCTCCAGCTGCCGGTGCAGTATTTCCCGTGATCGCGGAAGCATGATCCCACGCTCTGCATAGCCCTTAATCATTTCATACAGTGGTTCAACATCTTCCGGCACGGCTTTTCTGCATATTACCGACATCCTGCTCTCCTCCTATTACCAAGCTTTCCAGAGGAAAGCTGACTTCGTAGTTGTTAAATTAACACGCTCTGTAAAATCAATATGAATAAATATACAACAGAGCGTATAGAATTTCAAGCTACGAATTCAGCGATATGGACCCGATAAACTCCGCAAAAACGTCATTTCCGAACAAGATACCCTGCTCGCTCAGTCGGAAGCCGTCTGCCGTCCGCTCAAGCAACCCTGCGTTCAACATTTTGCCCAAAGGCTTCGCAAACACTTCTTCCATGGACTCTCCGAACTGTTCGCTAAACCGTGAGGCTGAAGCCCCCTCCAACATTCTCAGTCCAACCATCAGATAATCTTCCATGGCCTCCGGGCGAGCAATCTCAAAATGATCCAGACGAGGCAGCCCTGCTCGTGAAGCTTCAACATAAGGATTTATACCTTTAATATTCATATGCCGTTCGCGGCCCACATATCCATGTGCACCTGCACCCAGACCATAGTAGTCCTCATTACGCCAGTAGGTAATATTGTGACGACTCTCAAAGCCCGGCTTGGCAAAGTTACTGATCTCGTATTGTCCATAGCCTGCTTCTTTCATACGTCTCATTAATAGAAGATACATCTCCAGCTCGTCATCTTCATGAGGGAGTGGTAACTGGTTCTTCTGATACAGTGTATGGAAAAGTGTATTCTCCTCCACTTTCAGGCTGTAGATGGAGTAATGCGGCAGATCCAGTTCCAGCGCTTTGTCGATACTCTCATTCAACATCTCTACGGTCTGGTTCGGCAAACCAAACATCAGGTCAATGGAAAGGTTATTCAAGCCCGCTTTACGAGCGTTCTCCAAACTGCGATATACATCATCCGTATTGTGAATACGGCCAATGCCTGTCAGCAGATCATTCTGAAACGCCTGCACGCCAAAGCTGACACGGTTGACGCCGCCTTCTTTCATCGCGGCGAGTTTCTCCGCATCCGTGGTCCCCGGGTTGGCTTCCATCGAAAATTCAATATCCTCCGCCCAATTTGGGAAATACGTCTTCACGGAACGAAGAAATACTGCCATCTCATCCGGTTTCAGAGCTGTTGGTGTACCCCCACCTACAAATATGGTCTTGATCTCACCCGGTGGATTGGCCTTAACTGTATGTTCCATCTCCCGTTCCAGCGCTTCGAGATATTGCATCACGGGCTGATCTTTCAGAACGTAGGAGTTAAAGTCGCAATAAAAACATTTATTTGTGCAAAAGGGAATGTGAAGATACACCGCTTGGGGCGCACCTGTCTTCCGGCTGTGTGCTGCCAATGTCATGGCAAGTCCCCCTCTATTTGAAAAAAGGAAAGCCATCCGGCTTCCCTTTCAGCTTAGTTATTTAATATTCTGTGTTGTAACCGAAATTGAATTCTCCTTAATCTAATTTGAATACACACATTCTGTGTTGTACCTCAAAATAGATTGTTTAATCATCAATTTTCAGTACCGCCATGAATGCCTCTTGTGGCACCTCAACGTTACCAACCTGCTTCATCCGCTTCTTACCTTCCTTCTGCTTCTCAAGCAGTTTCCGTTTCCGCGAGATGTCACCACCATAACACTTGGCAAGTACGTTTTTACGCATTGCTTTTACCGTCTCACGAGCAACAACCTTGGTACCTACGGATGCCTGAATTGGCACCTCGAACATTTGCCGTGGAATCAGCTCGCGCAGTTTCTCACAGACAATGCGTCCGCGGTTATAGGCACGGTCACGGTGAACGATGAAGGACAGAGCATCCACCTGTTCGCCATTGAGTACAATATCCATTTTCGCCAGATTGGACTGACGGTAACCGGACAGCTCATAATCCAGGGATGCATATCCTTTGGTACCGGATTTCAACTGGTCGAAAAAGTCATATACAATCTCGGACAACGGAATCTCATAGGTAATGGTAACCCGGGTTGTGTCCAGATATTCCATATTCACATATTCACCGCGTTTATTCTGACACAGTTCCATAATGGTACCTACATAATCATTCGGTACGATAATATCTGCCTTGACGTATGGTTCCTCGACGTAATCAATCCGTCCCACCTCAGGATAGTTGGATGGGTTGTCGATTTTCATCACTTCACCATTTGTTAAGGTGACGTGATAGATTACACTTGGTGCCGTTGTGATCAACGGAATGTTAAACTCCCGCTCGATCCGCTCCTGGATAACGTCCATGTGTAGCAGTCCAAGGAATCCGCAACGGAATCCAAAACCGAGTGCACTGGATGTTTCCGGTTCAAAGCTCAGAGACGCATCGTTCAACTGCAATTTCTCCAACGCTTCACGCAGATCAACATAGTCCGATGTTTCGATCGGATAGAGACCACAATACACCATTGGGTTAATTTTACGATAACCCGGCAAAGGTTCCGGTGTTGGATTTTTGGCATCCGTTACCGTATCCCCGACTTGTGTATCGCCAACATGCCGGATACCTGCAACAATAAATCCAACATCACCCACGTTCAGCTCGTCCACGATGGTCATGCGAGGTTTGAACGCTCCAACTTCAATGACTTCAAATGATTTACCTGTTGCCATCATTTTGATTTTGGAACCCGATTTGATTTTGCCGTCAACAACACGTACATATACGATTACACCTTTGTACGGGTCATAGTGCGAGTCAAAAATCAGCGCTTTCAAAGGTTGGTCAGGATCACCAGTCGGTGCAGGAACACTTTGCACCACTTGCTCCAAAATTTCTTTGATTCCGATGCCTGATTTGGCCGAAGCCAAAACCGCATTACTTGTGTCCAAACCAATAACATCTTCCACTTCCTGCTTCACCCGTTCAGGGTCAGCACTTGGAAGGTCAATTTTGTTGATAACTGGTAAAATTTCAAGGTTGTTATCCAGTGCCAGATACACATTGGCAAGTGTTTGGGCTTCAATTCCCTGAGCCGCATCCACAACCAGCAGAGCACCTTCACATGCAGCAAGACTGCGTGATACTTCATATGTGAAGTCTACGTGTCCAGGTGTATCAATCAGATTCAATAAATACTCTTCACCGTCATCCGCTTTGTAAGTCAAAGCTACTGCTTGTAGCTTGATCGTTATTCCACGTTCACGTTCAAGGTCCATCTTATCCAGAACCTGTTCCTGCATTTCACGCGAAGTGAGCGCACCTGTGTGCTCCAAGATCCGGTCCGCAAGTGTTGATTTGCCGTGATCTATATGTGCAATGATAGAAAAGTTACGAATTTTACGTTGTCTTGCCCGAATGTCAGTCATTCCTTACCCCCAGAAACAGCCTAGTGTCAATCACTTCATTATAACAGTTGAAGCACAGTGCATCAATCCCGTGATGTCTCAACTTTACAATAAAGTGTGATCATACACTCCTAGAGGTTATATTGTACCTTTAATCCATGGTATTTTATTCAGCAACGCCGCTAAAAAGAGAGACCACCCACTTGATTCCACTATGTGAGAGATTTTGCAGTAGTCCTGCCGTTTTGTCTGCCAACACATCGACCGGTGCCTTACTCTGATCAGCCCCAAGCACTTGGCTTGGTGACTGAACAGGTACAAATGGGGGTTCTTTGATTTCCTTTTGCACAGGTGCAGCTGGAACAGATTCGGTTACCGAGGAAGTTGGCTCAGTTGTTACCATGGTTGACGTGCCTCCTGATGGATTGCCAATCTGAAAGTTGCCGCCAGCCAGCTGCATTCCAAACAGAACACCCAGCAACATTAATACAGCCATGGATAACAGTCTTTTACCGAATCTGGACATATGCCTAGCCTCCTGTCACTCTCTACTATTTTCATCTTCTTACATATATAGTCCCTACCCACCCTGCGACGAGGTTTCCGCACTGGCTTTGTCCACCTTCTGATCTTCCCAATACACTTGGGCAATCATGTCTGCGAGGATCTTTGATGTCCGTTGTAACTCAGCTCCTGTATTGTCAATGCCGCCTATCTCGATCAAAATGCTGTTGGGTGAAAGGGTTTGGTTATACTCTCCATTGTTGGCGCCGCCGCCATCCTTACCCCACACACCACGGGATACTCCAGGGTACTTGGCTTCCAGCTTCTTATGAATTTTCGCTGCAAAGGCTTCATTCTGCCGCCAATTTGGATTTTCATGTCCAATAATGAAATACACTTTGGCGTAGCCCAAGTCATTAATTGTCGTTGTTGTTTTGCCATGACGCTGTGAATCGCGGTGAATGTCTATGAGGTACGTCAGATCATCATTTTGAGCAAGTGCCGCTTTTACCGTTTGACGAGAATATTTATAGGAATAGTTCCAGTTATAATCCTTTACTTTAGTCGGGTAATCATCCTTGGCGTGCTCTACGCCGATTCCCAGCTTCTCCAGACTGTCTGAGAGATAGGTGCCCACTTGAAACACATTGCCTGTTGATTTGCCTGATGATGGATTATCACTTTTCGTACCTAGCAATGGATTGTATCCTTCCCGTGGATGGGAATGATAGATAAGAATTGATTTTTTGCCTGTTGTCGGGGAGCCTGAATTATCTTTCTCTCCATTCTTCGCTGGGGGATCTGCCTTGCCTTCTCCATCCCCAGGCTCGCTCGAATCAGGCGGATCCGTATTGTCCTGACCTGGTGGAACATGCAGCTCACTACCGGGTTTCCCTCCACCTGAGGAAGCTGTATCTGTAAGACCAGGACCGGGCTGATAATCTTCGGGAGCTTCGGCTTTTTCGTTACCAGAGCCAGGACGGAGCAGGACAGGTTGGTTGGAACCCATGCCCGGCATTTCTCTCGCAATCAGGCTCTTGGGATCTTGAGGGTTGACATTCGTTAGTAATTGGAAAACAAATGAAGTGAGATTCTCACCGGATATGGCAGAGGTCTGTTCTTTCTGGGTGAGATGGGGCATCTCCATACCGAGCATATCGATGAAAAAGCGGCTTGATACAGCACTGGCAAATCCTTTCATTGAAGAAACGGGTGAATTATTCAAGCGTTTCTCTGCCATGCCCCCAAGACCAAGTACGACAAAAAACAAGGCAGATATGATCATAAGCAACAACAACGTACGGCCCATGGCCAGCACGTGCAGACATCTTTTTTTCCACTTCCCAATATTCCAGGCCAATATCTTGTTCATTCTGCTGTCTCCTTCCCTGCTGGACAACTCTTATACTTCAACTCTATGAGCCCGCGCAATCTGATAGAACAGGAAAATGAAAGATTCCAGAAACAAAAAAAAGAAAGTCCGATAGATTCGGACCTCCTTCTCAGCAGTTATAAGGTTTAATGTGTATAGGCGGCTACGTTATCCGGATTCACGGCATCATGGAGTGCAGCGTTAAGTCCTGTAGCGATAACATTGGCAATTCCTTCAATAAACTCATCGATTTCCTTTGGGGTAACAATGAGGTCATGACCCAGTGGCTCCAGTACCTCTTTCACCAGACTCAAGCGATCTTGCTCACCAATGTCGTCCAGCATGCCCATGATCTGTTTGGTCTGATCCGTTTCCTGGCGAAAGTGTGAGCGCATCATCTCAATCACATTATTCACGATGGTGGACGCATAACATACGGTTGGTACTCCGATGGCGATGCAAGGCACACCTAGTATCTCACGGGTCAGGCCACGCCGTTTGTTTCCAATACCAGAACCAGGATGAATACCAATGTCCGCTACCTGAATGGTTGTATTTACACGTTCCAAGGAACGGGAGGCCAGGGCATCAATCGCAATAATGGCATCCGGCTTGGTCCGGTCTACAATCCCCTGTACGATGTCACTGGATTCAATACCCGTTTTACCGAGCACGCCTGGCGCAATCGCGCTGACCTCCCGATATCCTGGCGCAACCTGATCTGGCACCAATTCGAAATACTGACGGGTTACCATCAGATTTTCCACAACAAGTGGACCGAGTGAATCCGGGGTGACATTTAAGTTGCCCAGGCCAACAATCAAGACCTTGGATGTTTTGTTGATTCCGGCCTTGATCATAAAATCTTCCATTTCACGTGTGAACTCGGCAGCAACTCGCTCCTGTAACTCGGTATCACCATTCCGTAGGGAAGGTACTTCCAAGGTGACATAGTGGCCTTTTACCCGACCAATAGCCGTGGCTGCTTCTTCATTCAGGACATCAATACGTGTAATCGTAATACCCTCTTTTTTCTCCACATCTTCCCGCAGTCCGGGGATCGTCTGTTTCTGTCCACCTTGCGCCATTTCCTTGGAGTCGATCGCCAAATCGGTACGAACTGTATAGTTTTGCAAATCCAGTGTCATTCTGTCCCTGCCTCCCTTACCGCATTTGAGCATATTGTGTGGGAAAAAGGGTTTCTTTATACAGCATGTCGAACATCGTAGGAATATCTGTTGCATTTTACATGCTAGCGTGATAGAATATTTTAAGTTGTGAAACGTTTGTATTCATGCAAATGCCTTACAGGAGGTGAATGTAATGCCAAACATCAAATCCGCTGTTAAACGCGTAAAAACGAGCGACAAGCGCCGCGCACTCAACGCTTCCCAGAAGTCTGCACTCCGTACAGCTGTTAAAGCTGCTGATGCTGCTCTGGTAAGTAACGAAGTTGATACTGCAAAAGCTGCGATTCAAGCTGCTTCCAAAAAGCTGGACAAGGCTGTAACTAAAGGTCTGGTTCATAAAAATGCTGCAGCACGCAAAAAGTCTCGCTTGGCGAAAAAACTGAACGCTCTTTCCGCACAAGCGTAAGAAGCGTTACTTATACGATCCAATGGAAAAATCCTGAACAGCATAGGCTTTCAGGATTTTTTAGTATCTGATTCGATAAGTATAAGACACAAACAAAAGCGACCTTTATTCCGATGATTTAACTATCATGGAACAAAGGTCGCTTTGTTTGTTATTCACACTAGTAATCTATTACGTTTACGTATTCATTCACGCACCAAGTCTCAATAAGAACAGCTCCAGACCAAGTACTTTATCCACCGCTCCTGTTTTCATCTGATAATCCAGTTCGCTGAGGTGACTCAGAATCATTCTCAGACGTTCCGGCTGAAATTTACGGGCTTGTTCACCCGCAATTTTAACAGCATACGGATGCAAACCAAGCTGACTGGCAATCTGCTGCTGGGAGTAACTTTGTTGGCCCAACTCCTTCACCTGGATCATGATCCGAAACTGACGTGCGATTAAAGCCGCAATTTTAATCGGTTCTTCCCGCTGCTTCAGCAACTCATAGAAAAGAGCCAACGCTTTCTCTAATCGCAAATTAGCGAGTTCCTCCACTAGCGAAAATACATTCTGCTCTGTACTACGGGCAACCAGTGACTCGATATCAGCACGCTTGATTGTCCCCCCATTACCCGCAAACAAACATAACTTGTCTACTTCAGCAGACAGGGTCTGAAGACCTGTTCCTGCATAGCTGATCAACGTTTCCGCCGCTCCCGTCTCCAAGGAAACATCCCGCTGCTTCGCCAGTTTCACTATCCAATTCAACAGCTCATCTCCACTGAGTGGAGCAAAAGCAAGAACTACTGCCTGTTTTTTGACAGCCTTCACCAGTTTCTTACGCTCATCCAGCTTATCCCCTTGGGCCAGGAAAACAATCGTACTGTAATCTGCCGGATTTTCCATATATGTAAGCAGACGATCAACCTGATGTTCAATTTTGGATTCTTTACCTGCGGTGAACAGGCTCGCGTCCCTTACAATAATTAATTTGCGTGGAACCAGAAAAGGTACCGTCTCTGCTTCTTCAATAACGACCTCCACAGCCGTTTCAGACAAATCATATGGAATAATGGCAAAATCACGATGTTCTTCTTCAATAACCTGTTCTTTTAACATATCCGTAAATTGCTGTATCTGGTACTTCTCCGTTCCGTACAGCACATAGATCGGTGCCGTTTCTCCATTACGTATTGCCTTTGTTGCACTTTTTACATCCATTCACGGCGCCTCCCTATCCCTCTTATCCTACCAGAAAAAATGCAAGACAACAAAGGGACCTTACATCCAGTTATGGATGAAGGTCCCCTGTCCTACATCTATATAAACGCAGACACCAGCCATTCTAGAAAAAGCCAGCGCGCGGTCATACGACGTCAGTTGTTTGAACTGAGATAGGACGTTTTGTTACTTCCATTATATGCTTGTCATACTGAAAATGTTCTTTCGTTTGAGGAGCGAACTTCCCAATCTTAATTATTTCGCAGAAGCTCCACCTGAAACGGCAGGTACATTAAACGAATTCTTCGCCGTTGTTCCGTCCTTGTCCGTTTCGTAATTAAATAGGGTACCATCCTTAGACCAACTCGCTGACTTCAGTGTCCCCTCTATACTGCGTTGTTCAACCAAATTTAGAACATCCGGTTCGCTCACAGGTTTGGAGTATATGCTGATTTGATCACCAATAAGCATAACTACATAAGAGCCGTCAGGGGATTTCCATTCTTTTGGTGCTGCCGTTGTTGTCATTTCCTGATCCTGTCCTGCTGCAAAACCTTTGTTTCCTCCAGAGGCGTCTGCACCTGCACTGGAATCAGGTACAGTGTTACCTTCAACCGGAACATCTTCAGTCATATTAGGTGTTGTATCCTGAGAAGTGAAGGATTGCGCATCTCCATTTTCTGTTTCTGTTACTCCACTCTCTTCCCCATCTGCAGAAGATTTAGGAGAATCTCCTGATCCCTGAATTCTCTGTTCAGAATCTTGGTTCTGAACCGGATTCTTCTGATTATCGGTCGAAGGAGTTCTGGACGAATTATCCTGCGGTCCTTTATTCGGAGCAGGCGTTGATTCGGTAGCCGGTTGTTTAGGTGTCGGATCTGACTGAACTTCAGGCTCCTGTACCCCATCTCCACCGTTCTCTTCAGGAATTGTTTCTACGTCTTGGTTATCTGGTTTAGTTGGTGAAACATTCGATTGATCCACAAACACATCGTTGCTGCTTGGTTGGGACGAAGTGGCAGGATCATAATTTTCAATATTCTTGCTTAATGGATTCTCGTCCACATTGCCGCTCTCTTGAGAAGCTCCAGAGCTCATCAGCATGGAATCGGCATTCTCAATCTGTTCAGGCGGATTTCCCCAGATGGCGAATCCCAATATAACTGCCGCAGCCGCTGCACCCATGGACATACGTCCTGCCATCGAGTTAAGCCATTTTTGCTTCGTTTTCCGCTCACTTGAACGTTGTAAATTCTCAAATGTAGCGGGGACAGGATTCATTTCCTGTATGGTGCTACTTTGTTCCTTCCGCGCTTCGTCAATGGCATCAAGTTGTGGCATAATCGCATCCACCAGACTAAATTTCGGGCTTACTTGCGGTAATTCTTCCAGTTCTCTGGAAAGAGCTCTGAGTAAACTAAAATTCTCGGCGCACTCCGGACACTTTGCCACATGCTGTAGCATCTGCGCGGTTTCCGCCTCGCCCAGATCATGATCCAGATAGCGGTGCATCCATTCCACCACCTCTTCGCATTTCATCCTGTCACACCACCTTTCTGATATTCCTGTAGTAGATTCTGTAATTGCTGCCTGGCTCTAAATAAATAAGATTTCACCGTATTCAACGGAAGATCGAGACAATCCGCAATTTCATTGTAGGATAAGTCCTGCAAATATCTTAGAACAATAACGGTACGATGATGCTCGGGAAGCTTGTTGATCGCATCCTGAATGTCTTGGGCCACATATGTAGACATGACCTCGTACTCCACATCCTGATTATCCTGAAAAACCATGTCATGTTCGTCAATGGAGACGGACGGCTTGGTTCTTCTGAATTTATCAATACAGATGTTCGTGACGATGCGTTGTACCCATGTTTTGAATTGGGCCTTTTCTTCGTATGAGTTGATTTTGGTGTAAATTCGGATCAACGCTTCCTGCGCAGCATCCAAAGCGTCCTGTTCATTATTTAGAATGTAATATGCGGTCCGATAGACATGTTGTTCAATCTCCCGCAATAGGGTAATTAGAGCGTCGCGATCGCCCGATTGAGCGGCTCTGATGAGTTCCGGCTCTACCACAAAGGATCCCCCTCTCCCTGCAACCTTACAGACGTGATCATCAATAAAATTGTTGCAAAGTTAAGTATTTTTTTAATTTGCCATAACAAAATAACGGCGTATGTATTAGGGCCGCTGAAATCTTCTCTTAGAATAACAGAAATTGCATAACGAGTCACCAAACGTATCCAAAAACGATTCCATTACTTACACGACTCAATTCAAATGCAATGGCATACATTATAGATAAGCACTTTTTTGGTTCCTAAAATAAAAAAAGTCGAAATTTGTCCAAATTTAAGCTGATTTTAATGCAATTTTCATGAAAATAGTGTATTGTAAATTTACATTCATAAACACGAGGTGATGAGCATGCCAGCTCTTGCGAAAATTCAAGCTTTAAAAGAACAAATGCCCAAAGAATACCAAAGTATTTCCCACTTTGTGGAACATGCATTGGAGTCCATTGATACTCTGGTCGAGGAACATCGGAAGTACGTAGCTGCACAGGCATTATACGGCGATAAAATCGTTGGATCGGAAGAACGCTTGTACAGAGAAACCGTACTTGATGTCAGAGCACAGCTGTTGATGACTCTTGAGAAAACCGTAGAAGATCTGTTGCACAAGGGAGATAAACACTGGAACAAACACTTTAAGGACGGCGTTGAATAGTTCTTATATCTCTTCTACAATATGAAAAAATGGCCCGTTTTCCGATATTCTCCCTCGTGGAGTGTAACGGAAAGCGGGCTTTTTTGTGCTGTGACTTGCAATCAAATGATATGATTAATTGGTATCATTTCGATCAGCATAAAATCGTTTTACTTCTTTTTTCTCAGCCTGTGTATGCTAAAATATAGTAATTCCATTAGTCTTTCTCTTGTTGAATATAGTTATTTAAGATGGAGGTTAATATTCGAATGACAAACACCTATAGAATCAATAGGCCGCGCGGAAAAATACTTGCAGCTGTATTAACTGCGGTGTTCATTTCACTTGCAATGGGGATACATCACTATGTCCCTATAGATGAAAGATTAGAGAATACTTACTATTATTCATTCGGGTATACATTTGCGGTTGGATTATTGATTAACCTCGCTATTTTAATTTTCTTAATTACGCCACTTTCCATATTGGTGGATGGATTAATTTTATACAGAAAAAAAGATAATACGCATATGAGATTGCTCGTTACTATTGCCGCATATGCTCTATCAGGGTGCATAGGTGGGATCATCTACTCGATATTTACACGTAACTTCAATACTTTTTCTCCTCAAACTATCCACATTGTTGTATGTTCTCTTGTCTTTTTAACCTTCCAGTTGGTATTAAATCGGAGTTTTCTTCACTCATCTTCACACCGATAAATAGATTGCGTACGACTTAACCAATAAGGTTTCCATTTGATAAACTTATGTTTCCAATAGTGATGGCACTTCAGTATGATCTTTGGTATCATCACAAACAAATGGATAACTCAACGAAAAATTAAGAGCAGTCTAGAAAACTAAAGACTGCTCTTAATTTTTCAACTAACGTTTCCCGTTAGCTAAATTTTACTAATTCATCATTCCAATGATTATCGGTATACCCACGGTTGTTGTTCCATTCTGCTAACATTTTTCTTTGTCTCAATTCTAAATCTCTGTAAGGGGCTGCAACAAATTCGATGTCGTGGAACAGATCATTATAAATAGGTAATTCGCTATTTAATTCCTTGAATTTTTTAAATGCACCTATATCCTTATCATTTGCAGCCCAAACTACTTTTTTAATCAAAGACAACACGATTGTACCTGTGCACATGGGACAAGGCTCACAGGTAGTATATAAGGTAAGTTCATTCTTAGGAATAAATTTCCTGCTCTCAAGATGAAGTATCACATTTCCAGCTTTTCTTATAGCATCCACTTCGGCGTGAGCTGTAGAATCACAGCTTGAAAAAACTCTATTCCTACCTCGGCTTACAACTGAACCATCTGCATCAACAATAATTGCACCGATAGGAAAAGTCCCCTCATCTCTAGCCTTTTCTGCTTCTTCAAAAGCTAACAGAAGGTTTTCGTAATGCTTGTCCATCTTATACACATCCCATCTCAGTAATTCCCAATAATAATATATTCCAGAAATATACTGCTACTCCTTCTCCCATATGCTAATTTTTTTCTTGTACCGCTACGCTAACCTGCCCATTAGTTAAATGAAAAGTCGTCATAATGGGGACAAATGGCAACTTTATGCTTCCAATTTCGACTCATGGCAAACTTATGCTTCCCAATACATTTAAATTATCACGAAACACCAAAATTCTAAGCATTTTCTGACATACTTATGGGTAAATATCTGATCCTTTTATGGGTTAAGTCTCACTAAACTAGTCTATTTTTTCCTGATACAGATTGATAAACGCCACGTCATATGCTCAATTTGAAAAAAATATATGAATGATTGGAATACGCATCCTGTCACCTTCGCTTTCGAATATTCATCCTTCCTCCCCAAATAGTTTGTACCGGATATCAATGTTCCCATCTTTCACTCTCATCTGAATCTCACCCATCTGATCTGTCCGATAAATATCTGACCCGGTAGCCTCCAGACGTTCCATCACTCCCGGATTGGGATGTCCATATGTATTATTAACACCGGCTGATATCACAGCGGTTTTGGCATTCC
Source organism: Paenibacillus sp. UASWS1643 (assembly GCF_008693195.1). Lineage (NCBI taxonomy): Bacteria > Bacillati > Bacillota > Bacilli > Caryophanales > Paenibacillaceae > Paenibacillus > Paenibacillus sp. UASWS1643. The sequence goes on along the minus strand of NZ_VXKZ01000096.1, from coordinate 109,829 downwards.
AGTATTGGAGCCAGGCTTCGGTGGACGACGTTTTGCTACCATGATGAGCGACCTTTAAGACGTCAATGGAGACAGATGATGATGCTGAATAATCATTTGAATTGTCCCGCAACAGGCCTGTAAGTACCCTTTGTACACCCCCCTCTGTAACTCCAATATCTGCACCTTTCTGTTCAAACTGGGCAGCCAATGAGCCATCTTGAATCATATAGAGCAGGTCCTGCTCGGCCGCAGCATCCATATCCCCGGTGAACAACATGGATGCCCCGGCCATTTCCAGCAAAAAGACAACGGAATCATGATTTTGGTGTTCAGATACAGGCACATTGCCTGATTCATTTACATCCATATGTGCCAGATCCGGAGCTATAAAATGTAAACTCGTCTGCTTGTCAGCCTTATAGGACATGCCCTGCTGAATGGCGTACAGAGGAATTTTCCGTTCCATGGCTGTGTCCAGCAACTTATCAAAGTTATCCTTACCACTGGTTGTGCCATTAAACATGAAACGTTTAACCGGAATCTGTTCCAGCACAGCCTGTAGTCCTCCGGCATGATCCTGGTCAGCATGCGTTACAATGACAGCGTCCAGTTGATGGATACCTCTCTTTTTCAATAAAGGAACAACCACCTTGGCACCTACCTCATACGGATCACGTCTTGTTTTCCACGATTGTTCGGTGTTCCCAAAACTAACCGTTCCCCCGCCATCCACCAGAATGTGTTTGCCTTCCGGGGTTGTAATCAATGTACTGTCTCCCTGACCAATATCCAAAAATTGTACGATGCCGGTTCCAGCAGGCTTGGGAGTCTGATATGCCCACCACAATCCAGCAATAAAGCTGATAGCGAGCAACCCGCACAACCATTGCTGAGTTCTACTCATTCGTTCACTTGAATAATAACCTGCACCTCGTGCGGTAAATGCACTTGTATATTCCGGCCAGGCAATGCTGGCTCCTAATGTCGTTAATGAAGATTCTTTTCCATCTACACGGTTCTTACCTTGATCCTGTACCACGGTAGACATCGAAGAGCGAATGCCCATCTTCGCCATTGAAACTGAAGGTTGTCCCCTCACAAGAGGAGCCGTCTCTTCCTCAACAAACGCTGTTTCTTGCTGCTCACCATTGCCACGATGCAACAGGTAGAGTAAGGCATACAACACAGCATAATATGCGGCGATCCATAACAAGTGCGGTGTTGCCCAGATCAATACAAAACCTGGCAGGCTGTTCATCCACTCCACGCTTACAAATGTCAGTTGATTCAATTGCATCGCTATCCATGCGAGGGGTTTCGCCAAAGGAACCCATATGAATGACAATAACATGGCGACCGTCCCCAGAGGTAATACAATAGCACTGATCAACGAAACCAGCAGAAAGTTGGCTACAAATGAGAGTAAAGAGAACTGGTTGAAGTACAGAATGGTTACTGGAAAAGAAATCAGCTGAGCGGTTACCGTTACGGATGCTGTTGCGGCAAGAGATTTCGGCCAGCTGCTGAACAGCCGGTTAATCAATGGCATGTAGATCATCAAACCTGCGGTCACAAGAAAGGATAACTGGAAACTCACGCTTAGCAAAAAGTACGGGTCCCACCACATCATCAGCAACGCTGCTGCACTGATCATCTGAAGGCCGTCTCTGGCGAGACCACGACGTGCCATATACAACCCAATCATGGACATAATGCCTGCTCGAATCACTGAAGGTGAACCACCGGATAATAGTACATATGCAGGCACCAGGATCAGAACAATTGTAAGTGCCGTCTCTCTGGTAAGCCTTAGCCAAGATAGAATAAGAAGCAAAGAAGCAACATACACAGCGACATGGGTTCCGGAGATTGCCAGGATATGGGTTAGACCGAGTTGTGAAAACTGACCATAGGTACCTGGATCGATATCAGTAGCCATCCCGATAATAAGACCCTTCATATATCCAGCATGAGGCTCTGGAAATAACTGCTCAACCGCCGAGCCCAACTTATGCCTAGTCCAATCCGTCCACCGTAGTACGTTATATTGTCCAAGTCCCTCAGGAGCAACTACTGTGACCGAACTAGCTCCCTTCACTTTGAACAACCAGTGGATATGCAGGGTGCGCAAGTAACTGCGATAATCAAACCCGCCAAAGTTCCTGGCTTCACCAGGAAGGACAAAAGAACCATTAAGCGTGATCAAATCGCCCCTCTTCCAGCTCGCTGCTACCTGTTGTTCTTCTTCCTCCAACAGTCTGACTTGTACCATCAATTGTTCGTCTATGTTGAATGCAGATGATGCTACAAGATCTGTATCTGCTGACGAATCCGATATTGGTAATATTGAAGACATCTGAATCTTAAAGTCAGCCCGATCTCCATCAATGCGTACATCTGACACCAGCTCACCCTGAATTTCAACTGACCATCCGTCCAACTCATAAGCTGCGATATGCAGGGTCTCCGGCAGACTGCTATGATTGCGTGCGTCATTCCACTCCCAATGTACAGCGCCTCCAATAAAGGCAGCGAGTAAAAATAAAACAGACCATCCACGCACATCTATAAAACGAAGTAAAAGTGGCAGACATGCCAGAGCTCCAATTAACCCCCAGATTAACGTCCAGCCTGTTAACGCACATGCTATCCCGCTCCCGCACAACCAACAAATCGCAAAACTTAATAATGGTCTGCCTTTCATTTCTACCCCTCCTTCATTTCACCCGTTGAACGCAGAAAAACCCCCGGAAAGCCAATTCAGGCTTGCCGGAGGTTCTCCCTCTCGCGTATTCGACCATATTCACATTAATTGCTCACAGTCATCATTGTTTCCCGCGGGGGCTGGTAATTCTCCAGCCTGCGGAACGTTATTCCCTTCTGTTCCATCATATTTGTAACCTTGCCGGTATCTTTAGGATAAGAACGATGAAACACGATTTCTGTTATCCCACTATTAGCCAGCATATTGGCACATGTCCAGCACGGTTCGTCAGTCACATACACGGACGAGCCTTCGCGGTCGATTCGGTCTGTGAATAAAAGCAAGTTTTGCTCCGCATGGATTGTGCGAATGCATCGTTGCTTTTTCACCATTTCTTCTTGCCCATCGGTCACGACCAACTCATACTCTTCCGATATCATACAACCTGCTTCAGAACAATCCGGGACGCCGGTGGGTGCACCATTATAGGCTGTTCCCAGCAGTTTCTTTCCCTGAACAAGAACGGCACCCACATGACGACGCGAACAGCGGGAACGGGTGGAAACCATATACGCGATGTCCATAAAATACGTATCCCAGTCCTTGCGTACCTCTGTACTCATGCTGCTTTCCTCCCGCTTAATACAATTTATATTTTAATTTTACCGGATCTGCACATACGGCGCCATCTTCTCCAGCATCTTCATCCCGATTCCTTTGACCTTTGTCAGATCACTGACTTTTGCAAAAGGACCATGTGCATTCCGATAGTCCACAATAGCCTGAGCTTTCTTCTCCCCAATTCCGGGAAGCTCCGTAAGCTTGGAGACAGATGCAGTATTCACATCAATCTTACCATTGTCGCTAGCTTCCTCATCAACTACAGGTGGATTACTGTTCGAGCCCATCTCGGAGGGAAGCGAAGGATTTGAATTCGTACTTTGCGTAACTGGTTCAATCGAAGTAGCAGCATCTGAAGGATTATCGTTCGTCTGATTTGGAGTTTGAACTCCCGAATCACCTTCAACCCCAATGCTCGAAAACTCTTTAGACTCTCCTGCCTTTGCATCATTTCCAGTCTGCAGCCCACTTACTTCCGTTCCCAAAGATGTTCCTGTATTGCCCTGAACCGAAGTAGCCGACTGTACAGCAGGGAGTTCCTGCTCTATCGTCGGCTTCTCGGTGCCGAGCTGCAAGGGTTCCCAGCCACTAGGTGGTTGTTCACTTTTGCCCGACCATAATATAAGTATACTTCCAACCACCGCAGCAGCAATGGTCATCCCTTTGTTCCATCTCATTCTTCCACACCTCTCCCTGAATTCAAAATCATTCATTTCGAACACGGGCGGTGCTTCCGAACCGTTGAACTTTCCTGATGAAACAAGTTGTGCATTTTTCATGTCATGTGAAACAGGTCCTCACGCATAGAATAGAGGGAATGAACTGCGCCAGTACCGTAAAGCATGAAAGGAGGCCTGAAACAATGAAGGTTGGATTTATCGGAACCGGCAGCATGGGCAGCCTGCTAATCTATGCCCTGATCCAATCGGGTGCACTTGAGCCCCGGCAGATCGCGGCCAGCAATCGAACCCCGTCCAAAGTACGTCAGTTATCCCTCCGTTACCCCGGTCTGCATGAATCCCAGAGCAACCGGGAAACGGTGATCCGAAGCAACATCATCTTCCTGTGCGTGAAGCCGCTTGAATTCAAACATGTTATTGACGACATCCTGCCTGTCGTGAATCCCAATCATATAATTGTCTCGATCACCAGTCCCGTGCAGCTGCGACATCTGGAATCTTCACTTCCTTGCAAAGTCTCCAAGGTAATTCCCAGCGTCACACACCAAGTCGGCAGTGGAGCATCCCTCTGCATACATGGCGAACGAATGACCAGTGAAGACCGCGCTGTGTTGGAAAGTCTGCTCAGTCATATAGGCAGGCCGTACCAAGTGGATGAAGCCTGTACACGAATTACATCCGACTTCTCCAGTTGCGGACCTGCATTCATTTCGTTCTTTTTGGAACAGTGGATCGAAAGTGCCGTGAAACTGACTGGCATCAAAAGGGCAGATGCCTGCGCTCTGGCTGGCGAAATGCTCCTGGGAACAGGCAAGCTGCTCACCGAAGGAGGATACACCCCGCAAGAGCTTCAGGCTCGTGTCGCTGTACCTGGCGGTATTACCGCTCAGGCACTGGCACTGCTGAAGGTAAGTCTCGACGGTGTTTTCGACAGCCTGATCCACACGACACATGACAAATATGATGAAGATTTGTTAAAGCTGGATGAACTATTCCGAGCCGGTGAGATTAACCGGCAACAATATTAACGAGTTTGCCTGGAACGGCAATGACCTTGCGAATGGTCTTGCCTTCCAGCGCCTGCTTAACAGGTGCCAGCTCCATCGTAAAGTCCTGCATACCCTGTGCATCCAGATCCTTCGCGATTGTAGCACGAGTTACGATTTTACCGTTTACCTGAACAACGATTTCTACTTCCGCATCTACTGTCATGGACTCATCATATTCAGGCCAAGCCACGTAAGAGATTCCACCTTCATGACCCAAACGACTCCACAGTTCCTCTGCCATATGCGGTGCCAGTGGTGACAACAGCTGCACAAAGTTCTCCATCGCTTCACGAGGCAGTGTGTCCGCTTTGTATGCATCGTTGATGAAAATCATCAGCTGGCTGATGGATGTGTTGAAGCGCAGATGTTCCAGATCTTCCGTAACTTTTTTGATCGTTTTGTGAGCAGTCCGTTTGAACTCATCCGTTCCACCGTCCACCGTAATTTTGTCATTGATGGCTCCTGTGTCTTCGTTAATGAAGAGACGCCATACACGTGAAAGGAAGCGGTGCATGCCTTCAACCCCGTTTGCATTCCACGGTTTTGTCGCTTCCAATGGTCCCATGAACATCTCGTACAGACGCAATGTATCTGCGCCGAATTCATTCACGATTTCATCCGGGTTAATGACATTACCACGGGATTTACTCATTTTCTCATTATTGGTACCCAGGATCATACCTTGGTTCACCAGTTTGTGGAAAGGTTCTTTGGTCTCCACAACACCCAGATCATACAGCACTTTGTGCCAGAAACGAGCGTAAAGCAAGTGAAGCACCGCGTGCTCTGCTCCGCCAATGTACAGATCAACTGGCAGCCACTGCTGCTGTTTCTCCTTGGAGATCAGTTCCTTGTCATTGTGCGGATCGATAAAGCGCAGGTAATACCAGCAGCTACCCGCCCATTGTGGCATGGTGTTGGTCTCACGACGTGCCTTCATTCCCGTTTCCGGATCTACCGTATTCACCCACTCCGTAACATTCGCCAGTGGTGATTCTCCTGTACCCGAAGGTTTGATCTGGTCGATATCAGGCAGCAGCAGTGGAAGTTGATCCTCCGGTACTGTCTTCATCGTTCCGTCTTCCAGATGCAGAATCGGGATTGGCTCACCCCAGTAACGCTGACGGCTGAACAGCCAATCACGCAGACGATAGGTTACTTTCCCTTGTCCTTTGCCGTTCTCTTCCAGCCAAGCAATCATCTTGGCAACCGCTTCTTCATTGTTCAGTCCGTTCAGGAAATCGGAATTCACATGCGCGCCATCACCCGAATATGCCTCTTGTGTAACGTCGCCACCTTGAATAACCTCGATGATATCCAGACCGAACTGCTTCGCAAATTCCCAGTCACGTGCATCATGACCCGGAACAGCCATAACCGCGCCTGTACCGTAACCTGCAAGAACGTAATCAGCAATCCAGATCGGCAGTTTTGCACCATTAACGGGATTGATTGCATAAGCGCCAGTGAAAACACCTGTTTTGTCTTTGGCCAAATCCGTACGTTCCAGATCACTCTTACGAGAAGCCTGCTCCTGATAAGCCTGAATCGCTTCACGTTGGTCATCAGTTGTAATTGCTTCTACCAATTCATGTTCCGGAGCAAGTACTGCAAAGCTCGCACCAAACAATGTGTCCGCACGGGTGGTGAACACCTTGATAACTTCCTCGCGACCTTCAATGGCAAATACAACTTCTGCACCTGTCGATTTACCGATCCAGTTACGCTGCATATCCTTGATGCTTTCAGACCAATCCAGCTCTTCCAGGTCTTCCAACAGACGCTCTGCATACTCGGTAATTCTCAGAACCCATTGACGCATCGGTTTGCGTACAACCGGATGACCACCACGTTCACTCTTGCCATCAATAACCTCTTCATTAGCAAGTACCGTTCCAAGGGCTTCACACCAGTTAACTGCAACTTCATCCACATAAGCCAGGCCTTTATTGTACAGCTGGATAAAGATCCATTGTGTCCATTTATAATATTCAGGGTCCGTTGTGCTGATCTCACGATCCCAGTCATAAGAGAAACCGAGCGATTTGATCTGGCGACGGAAATTGTCAATATTACGGAATGTAATATCTCGTGGATGTTCACCTGTATCCAGTGCATGCTGCTCAGCAGGCAGACCGAAAGCGTCCCAACCCATTGGGTGCAATACATTGTAACCGCGCATACGTTTGTAACGGGAAACGATATCAGTTGCCGTATATCCTTCCGGGTGACCTACGTGCAGACCTGAACCGGATGGATAAGGGAACATATCCAGTGCATAAAATTTCGGTTTAGCAGGGTCCTCACCCGTTTTAAACGTTTTATTTGCATCCCAGTATTGCTGCCAACTTTTTTCCATGACTTGTGGCTGATAGCCGTGTTTCGGCTGGTTATTCTCACTCATCTATTGTTCCTCCTTCAGGTTATTCGCTTTAGCTTTAATTGCAACAAAAAAACCTCAGCATCCCGTAGCGTTTGCAGCGCTAGGGACGAGAGGTTGAATTCCCGTGGTACCACCCTAGTTAGCGGACGAACGTGCTTCGTCATCCACTCCCTTTGGACCTGTAACGGCGGTTAACCGATGCGGATTTCCATTCCTGAACCCCAGCTTTATACAAGCAGGTTAAACAGAATGGTGTAATCACCGCATTTCTCCAAGGCGAGTTCGCAAATCACTGTCAACCGGCTTGCACCAACCGCCGGCTCTCTGTTATGTACAGGAATTACTACTGATCCTTATCATCGAAATATGTATACAATATCGGGACCATTATATAAAAAAGCAAGCCCAAAGTCAATATTACACGTTATAATCGCCATCTTGAAGTCTACGGTTCGTACCGTTCATAACGCTGGTTGCTGTTCAGGATAACCGAAAACGCTCAATGCCTTCCTCCAGATTATGAATGGTCCAATTCACATGTTCCTGATTATCATATTGACGATAAGCGCACTCAATGCGTAGCACCAGATCAAAGTACAAGTCATAGAGGCTTCTTCTTTTCAGCTCACTTTCAGTCGTAATCGCATGCCCATACCCTTTCACAAAACCAGGCGTATAGTTAAAATGACTGAAATAATGCTCCATCAGAGGATCTGCCCACAGTGAACGTTCAAAATCAATAATCGCTGTGATACGACCTGCGTCTACTAGAACATTGCCATCCCACAGATCCCAACTCACAAGCACAGGTTCTTTGACATCATCCAGCACATTCGATTTTTCTTCAATCAAACGTCTCAATTCAGGGTAATCGATCGAAAATGTAATTCCGGCTTCTTCACCATCGGTAAGAATGTCATCCATCAAATTCATAAATGCTTCTTTCCATGTGGAATAACGCTGTTTTTGCTCCGAGAAATATCCAAACTTCTCACCCTTGATTTCATTAATTCGACGATTGTACCGACCGAGTTGTTGTTCAATGGCCTCCTGCTCTTCCGCAGAATACTGATCCTTGACCTGATTATAGGGTGTTCCAGACATGTACTCCATGATAAAATAACGCGCTGAAGCCATGGTTAACGAATCATCATAAGCCAGCACTTGGGGTACGGGAACATCCTGTAGCTCCGTGATGAGGCGTAGTGCCTCAACCTCGGCAATCATGAGATCCTGCTCACAGCGCATCAGATTTGTCGAAGCCGACGGTGCAATCTTGAGTACCACTCGCTGTGCGTCACTAAGTGTAATGAGATATGCATGATTGGCCCAGCCATCTACCATTTCCTTGTAGTCCTGTATACTTGCAGAGAAATGCTGCTCTATTATGGCATTCAATTGTTCTGACGTAAGTCTTGTTTTATATGTACTTTCCATTTTTACACCTCACCTCGACTATTGAATTCCTTGGAAAACGCTTACTATCCAACCATTATCGCCTCGTTTATTATAACAGGCAATACTTTTTGTCACGTCGTTATGTCTTTTCTTGCATTCCTTTACCCTATTTAAGAATGTATTGCTATTCATTCTCCCATAAAAAATCAAACAAAAAAAACTGCCCTTATGCACCATACATAAGGACAGTTCTCATTATTCGCTCTTACTTCACAGCCACGTAGAACAAGCGCTGTGCGTTGTCTCCGGCCTCTTTCCATTCAAAATCCGCATATACCTTCACGTCTCTAAAACCTGCCTTGGACAACTCCAGCTTCATCCAGTCCGGATTATATGCACGCTGGACATGAACTTCTTCAAACCGCTGGTACATATCCTTGTTACCATCATCCACACGCGAAAAAATACTGAGATGATGCTCGATCTCACAGCGATCCTGATCCAGATCACAAGTCCAAATATACGACACGGAGCGCTCATCCAGTACAAAAGGCTGCTCCTCATCATAACGAATAAGGGTATTGGGATGATGCACATCAAACAGGAACGTTCCATCAGGCTTCAGCATCTCATATGTGCGCTGGAATGTACGAATGACATCTTCTTGTTCAAGCAAATAATTGACACAATCACAGAAGGATATCACCGAATCCACAGGTTCCGGAACTCGCCATTCCCGCATATCCTGCTGCACCCAACGGACACTGCCTTCCCGATACAAACGATGACCTTGAGGCGTAGCCTCCATCTTGCTGCGTGCAACCGACAGCATATCTGCTGAGAGATCAATGCCTGTAACTTCGAAACCGGAGTTCACGAGCGGGATCGTAATGGAGCCCGTTCCACAGCCAAGTTCAGCGACACTTTTGGGCATTCCATGCTTTTCCCATGCTGTTCTTGCAAACCTTATCCAGTCCGGATAAGGCATATCTTCCATTAATTCATCATACACATAGGCAAATTTCCGGTAAGACATGTCAGGCACCGCACTTTCAATTTCATTTTCTAATCCTGTTAACAAAAGAAAAAGCAGGGGCATCCGGTGTTTACCCAGCCTATCCCTGCCTTATCCGAGTTCCATATTACAACTATTTAATCAAGAAGATTATTTGTTTTCACTTTGATCCGCAGGAGCAGATTCGGACAGATACGTCCAGCTTTCCTTTTGGACCACCAGTCCGTCCTTCATCAATTTGCCCAAGGCACGCTTGAAAGCAGATTTACTGATGCCAAAGCGTTGCTTGATAATATCCGGCGGAGTTGCATCCGAGTAAGGCATGCCACCCATAGGGCGTTCTTTCATGAAAGCGAGCAGTTTGTCTGCATCTTCGTTACGTCCAACTTGTTTGAGTTGAGTCATGGCCAGATTCACACGTCCGTCTTCACGTACCAGTGTCACCCGACATTTAACTTTCTCACCAAGACGCAGCATATGACTGCGTTCGGATGAATGAATCATGCCAATTGCGCCAAAGCCCAGTACACCGCCTTCTACAAGTACAAAAGTACCCATCTGCAGTGGCTTGTATACCGTCGCTTCAACCCACTCGTTTAACCATGAAGTTGGCGCATGGAAAGACAATGGTGAAAGCTCACGTTCCCCGGCCAATTTGGCACGCAGACGTCCCTGCTTGTCATGTTCCATGATTACAAAGACTTCATCCCCCACTTGAGGACGCAGTTCTTCCAGTTCAGGCAATTCACGAATAGGAAGCAGCAATTGCCGTCCAAGTCCCATTTCCAGGAAACAACCCAGTCGTGGGTGAACATCAGCCACAACCAGTCGTGCCATTTCGCCGAGCATGAGATAAGGCTTCTTCATCGTTACGGCCAGACGATCTTCCGTATCAAAGAATACAAATACTTCAAGCGTCTCGCCAATCTTAATATCCCGCGTTAACTCGGTGTAGTGAAGAAGTACATCTTCCGATCCTGTCGTCAAAAAGAAGCCAAACGGAGACACTTCACGTGAAACCGGCAAAGAGACGACTGTTCCAGCAATCAAACTCATACAGTTTCCACCACTTTGGCATCAGACCATAGACGCTCAATGTTGTAGTATTCACGCTCGTCGCGGTGGAAGATATGAACAACAACATCGCCCATGTCCATCAGTACCCAACGTGCAGAATCCATACCTTCGATACCTTTGATCGTCGCTCCGGCTGCATGAGCCTGTTTGCGAATTTCAGTGGCAATGGCTTGTACCTGTGTATCGGAATTCCCGTGACAAATAACAAAATAATCCGCCACCAGGGAAACATTAATCAGATCCAATGCTACAATATTGGATGCCTTTTTGTCGTCAGCGGCAGCAACCGCCATATTCATAAGTTCTTTCGATGATACTGTCATGAACCAACCTCCATAATCTATAATTGTGTGTTCAAAAAGATCCTTCGTAATCAAAAGTGGACTTTTTGAACAACCTCTATAATTGTGCAATTAAGTCATTCCGCGACAGCATGGTCAAAGGATAAATGACACGTCGTTGCGAGATCAGCAAGCTGATCGTCGAATCGAATCCGGCAATTAAACCTTCCTCCAGACTACGTTCAGCCTGTTCGCGAATGTGATCCACTCCCGGGAAATCTCGTCCCGGTTCAATGTAATCGGCAAGACATACCACTTTGTCCAGCAAGCTCATGCCTACCCGACCCGAGGTATGCCACCGGATGGCATTAATAACTTCGGAATCCACTACACCGTAATCACGCTCGGCTACAAAAGCACCGACTTCGGAATGCCAGAGTTGCTTGTCATGCTGCAGTAGTTCCTGATTTAATCCGTTGTCACGGATGACCGATTCCATCTCCGCAACGGGCCAGTACTTCGCCACATCATGCAATATCGCTGCCAGATCTGCTTTCACAGGATCAGCACCGTATTTTTCAGCCAACATCACTGACGATTCCATTACACCCAGTGTATGCTTCCAGCGTTTTTCCGGCATTTGTCCGGATACGGCTTGAATCAGTTCATCACGGCTTAGTGCCATATAAACCGCTCCTTACAATGTATTGGTGCACTTCATCAGGAATCATGAAGCGTACCGAATGTCCTTTGGCCAGACGTCTGCGTACGGCTGTCGATGAAATATCGACCAAGGGCATCTCGGCCAGCAGGACCCGATCCTGTAACTCGTCTGGTAAATCATCCAGATGTAACTGGAAGCCCGGCCGACCAACTCCGATAAAGGTTAAGCGTTCTGCAAGCTCTTCAATCTGCTCCCATTTGGGAAGATAGTTCACCATATCCGCCCCGATAATGAAATAAAATTCATGTTCAGGATGGCGACGCCACAGTTCCTTCATCGTATCGATGGTATAAGACACTCCGCCCAATTCCATCTCGATACCCAGCACCTCATATTGCTGCACACCCTTCACAGCCGCTTCCGTCATATCGAGACGTTGCTGTCCCGAAGCTCCGGCTCCGCGTTTGTGAGGTGGAACATGGGAAGGCATGAACCAGATCTCATCCAGTGCATGTGAGTCCCTTGCCGCTTCAGCTGCCAGGAGGTGTCCCATGTGGATCGGATCAAACGTACCACCCATGATACCGATCTTCACCCGCGTCACGCTCCCTTATCTAGGTAGTTCGATTTGTTTGTTATCGCGAGATTCTTTGTACAGGATGATTGTGTTACCGATAAGTTGTACAAGCTCACTTCCCGTTTCACGGGCAACTTCTTCTGCAATCTCTTTTCTGTCCTCGTCATTGTTGTTCAACACTTGCACTTTCATCAATTCGCGCTTCTCAATCGCATCTTCGATGTGACGGAACAGGTGCTCGTTGGTTCCACCTTTACCAATCTGAAATACAGGGGTCAGGTGATGTGCCTGTGACCGCAAAAAGCGCTTTTGTTTACCGTTTAACATGAATACTCCATACTCCTTATGTTGAGCAGGCCCTGATCAACAGCGCAAAAACTGTCCGGACCTGACCATTCAATTATTATTTTTCAATGGTGAATATGATCACTGAGTACACAAGGTGACTCCGAGTGCATGTACTCTTGATATCATTTCACACTTCAAAACTGTTTAGTACAGCTCGTCTCATCGTTTCCACAGGAGCCGGGATGCCGAGCCAATGTTCAAAAGCTACGGCGCCCTGGTATACAAACATACCCAGACCACCGTGCACTGTGCATCCACGTAACCGAGACTCTCGAAGCAGACGGGTCTCCAGCGGATTGTAGATCAGATCACTCACCGCTGCTCCTTCACGGATCAGTTCAGGATCAACTGGCACGTCATCAACATGAGGATGCATTCCGGCAGCCGTTGTGTTAATCACGATATCAGCCGTAGCCAGTACCGTTGCAGCGTCTTCCATGCCACTGCCCGAGATTTCTCCCAAGCCATGGCCCCGTAAATCCGAAGCAAGTGCAACAGCCCTGTCCGCTGTACGATTCAGAATGTGGATCTGCTCAGGCTTCTCCAATGCAAGTGCGTATATAACGCCTCTCGCTGCTCCACCTGCTCCCAGAACAGCGATACGTTTGCCCGCAAGCTCAGGCACAGCCTCTTCCTTCAGCGATCGGACATAACCAATACCATCGGTATTGTACCCTGTCAGTGTTCCACCTTCATTAACGATGGTATTCACCGCACCAATCAGGCGAGCACTTTCATCGATCACATCCAGATACTGCATCACCTGCTCTTTGTGCGGGATGGTGACATTAACACCACGATAGCCCAGTGCCACAATTCCCCGAACGGCCGCTTCCAGTTGATCCGGATGAACATGCAGTGGCATATATATTCCATTCACTTCTGCAGCCTGCAGAGCCGCATTGTGCATTACCGGAGACTTGGAGTGAGCAATAGGATCACCCATGACACCAAGCAACACGGGAAGTGAAGAGTTGAACTTTTTCTGCTCAGACATAGTGTTCCGCCTCCGATCCATCTGATGTACAGCTTCTGAGATTACTAGATCAAGGATGGGCGGATCTGTACACGAATGCCTTTTGGAGCATGAACAGCAACAAGCGCTCCAATATCGCCATTGACCTTAATCCAGCCCAAGCCAGAGATGAACACATCAGATTGACTGCCGCGTTTGATGCGGAATTCATGTCTGGTCCATTCAGCCATCTCTGCTGCATCCTCACGGGTTGGCGGAGACAACAATTCTCCCAGATGGTCACGGTACAGGTCATCTGCACGCTCCAGCTTCGTCCGGTGAATATCAAGCGCAGTGCTGATAAAACAAGTGAACGACTGGCGATCACCTTCCACAAAGTCAAATCGAGCCATGCCGCCGAAGAACAGCGTCTGACCAGAGTTCAACTGATACACAGCTGGTTTAAGCGGTTTATCCGGCATGATGGCAGCGAGATCCTTACGTGAAACAATCTCGCTGAAACGCCATGGATACACGATTCCAGGCGTATCAATGATATATTTTCCATCATCCAACGGAATGTTCACCATATCCAGCGTTGTTCCCGGATAACGGGATGTGGTCAGTTCCTGCTCCAGATCGCTGTAATCACGAATCAGACGGTTAATCAGTGTGGATTTACCCACATTGGTACCGCCAACCACGTACACGTCACGATCTTCGCGATACGTTCCCACAAGCTCAAGCAGTCGGTCGAAGCCCTGATTTTGCTTTGCACTGCACAAGACTACATCCACGGTACGCAAACCCTGTTCTTTGGCTTGCTTCTGTACCCAGTTGCGAACCTTGTTCCAGTTGGTTACTTTCGGAAGCAAGTCCGTTTTGTTCACAGCAAGCAATACCGGATTGTTGCCTACAAAACGTTGCAGACCGGAGATAATGCTGCCATCAAAGTCAAACAAATCAACGATATGGATGACAAGTGCATCCTTATCCCCGATTTTGCTAAGCAGCGCCAGGAATTCGTCCTGATCCACCGTAACGGATGATGACTCATTGTAGTTTTTGATGCGGAAACAGCGCTGGCATATAACCGGTTCACGATCCAATGCCTTCTCAGGGATAAACCCTGGTAATTCCGAATTTTCTGTTTGCAGATGCACGCCGCATCCACTGCACCTTACGGCAAGATTGCCGTTATGCGGTTCTGTCATTTCTTCTTTTCCTCCTCAAGCCATAAGCCTTTCCTGCGTAAACTCGTTAGAGCAATCCGTTCCACGCGTCGATTGAAGCGGGTCATAAAACCTTCGTCCCCAATGGAGATTGGCAGTACCAGAACGGTATATAACCCCATTCGGTTCCCTCCATAAACGTCCGTAAGCATCTGATCGCCTACTACAATCGTGTTTTCAGGAGATAACTCCATCATTTTCATTGCTCTACGAAACGGTACATTCGATGGTTTGCGTGCACTATGCACAAACTGGATATCCAGCGGGGTCGCAAACAGGGATACACGATTCAAATTGTTATTGGACACAATCATCAGCTTGAAACCTGCCTCTTTCACACGTGCAAACCATTCAATCAGTTCGGGCGTAGCGTCAGGGGCTTTGGCTCCAACGAGTGTGTTATCCAGATCAGTTATAATTCCACGGTAGCCTTGAGCGTACAGCTCTTCCAGATTAATGTCAAAAACCGTGTCTACACGCAGCTTGGGCATTAACATTTTAAACAAAGAAGTCACCTCAGTTTCATACGACACACTATATCACAAATCCGTCTTTCCTGAAAATGCATACAGCGCCTGATGGCATAGGAAAAAAGGAAAAACGGGACGGGCAACAACTATGCCCGTTCCGCTTTCAGTTCCTTCCGCAGCTTCAAGGCGGTCTGATAGACGCCCTTCCAGTCGTCGGCAGTTACGGACGCCGGACTGTAACGAGTCTGTTCAAACTTCGTGAGAAGCTCATACAATGTTGCTTCTGCAGCAGGTTTTGCCTGGCTCCAGCGGGCTACCGATTCACGAAGTGTCTCGTCTCCGCTCCGGGTTAACCCTTTGCGTTTCACATACTGAATCCAACGCTCGGTCTCTGCCACTACCTTCTGTTCAGGGGTGAGCGGTCCACCTGTCCGTAGACGAAGCAGGAAGAATCGCATGGAGAAACGATTACGCCAGAACATGTATGCTACCCACATTACAATAATGGCTCCTGCAGCCCAGATAACAAAAGTCGGGATGGCAGACGATGTCTGCTCAGGTGCAGGGGTCTGCTCCTCCTCTTGTACCGGCTCCTCTTCTGGCTCTTCTTCTGGCTCATCTACAGGCTGTACATCAGGTTGTTCCGTCAGCAACGGCATATCAAAGCCCGGCGTTGCCTCAACAGGAATCCATCCATATTCACCAAAGTAAACCTCTGCCCAGGAGTGTGCATCTGCATTGGTAACGGTGTAGGTCGTCTCAATCTCCGCGCCAGGTTGACGTGGAGCCTGCATGTCCGAATTCAGGGACAATTGTCCAGGCGCATAACCTTTAACCCATCTTGCAGGAATGCCCTCCGAGCGCGCCATCATCACCAGCGCAGTGGAGAAGTAATCACAGTAGCCTTCCATAATATCGAACAGGAAACCTTCCACAAAGTCGCTGCTTACTTTTCGAGATAAATCCGGATTGTTCGTGTATTCAAAATTAGTTTGTAAATAGTTTTGCAGTAATGCCACTTTTTCATACGGAGTATTCGCAGATGCCGTTATCTCGGCTGCCAGATCCGAAACCCGGTCAGGGAAACGGGATGGTAACTGCAAGTACATATCATCTGCCGGATTACTGTTATACAGATCTTCAAATGACTTCGTACGAAGCTCATCTTCCACAATCACAGGGGCTTCAGATACGATGGTGTACGTCTTGGGATACTGTGGTTGCTGACGGTCTGTCACCACATGCAATTCAGCCTGTTCGGCATTCCACAACATCCGTTCCGTTCTGTCTTCACCATTAATCGAGCTCACTTCCGAGATCGAATAAGCACCAAAGAGAATCGGATAGACATTGTCATTCAGCATCGTTACGTTCTGAGTCACTTGTTTAGTATTCACATTTCCGGATTCTTGGTTCTCCAGAGGCTGTCCGGCTTCAACATTTTCTGTTGCACCCCGTCCACGGTCATCCCAACCTGTGCCTGTATACTCTGCACGTGTCTCACCGCGCCAGTAACTACGCTCATTGGTGGTGACAGACATAACAGGGGTATAGTCGAAGTTGAATCCTCCACCCAGCTGATTGTCTTCCCTGCTGTATCCCGATTCGGTAGCCGCGGGAATATCAAGGTTTCCGTTACCAGCCTGACTTGTGGAAGTTCCGGTATAGTTACGCCAAGCCGTGTATGGATCCGTCAAGGTGGGTGGAATCTCCGGCATATTGACGCTGGCTACAATAATTAAAGAAAAGATAATGGCAATATTGGCCAGGACTTTATAAGGATACCGGATGATTCGTTTCCAACCTTGTGGATACTGTAGCTGATAGTTACGGAAATGCTGACATACGAGCCATCCCATCCCCGCAAACATCACCCACGCGATTTCAATCCAGAGTGGAATCTGGGTGAAAGAATCGAGAATCCCCATCGAAATGATGTTAACACCCAGAAAAACAAGAATGCGACGTGTTGTGGTCACGAGTCGAAGCGCAGCTTCAAGCATCACCCATGCACACAGGGAGAACCAGATATACGGCGTCATGTGTAATATGAATTGCTCCGCTCGGTCCGTTAAAGAGCCATAAGGGATGTACACCGTATAATCAATCAGCGTTTTATGCAAAATGTAACCAACAACGACCGCCTTGATGATCGCCCGATAGATCGTTTTGAAGGGCAGAATGACCTCCAGCACACTGACCGCTGCAAGTGTCCATAACACCAGAGAAGTTGTCTCCGTGTACCACGATTCCTGCGTAAATGAAATCCACTGCATTCCAATCAGGAAAATCCAGAGCAATGACGCTGCATGATACCAGGATCGTTTTCCAGCAACACTTTCATTTCCTTTTGTACTCATACAGAACCTCCCCCCATCACCGTTGGAAGCTCCTGCAAGTGAGAAACAGTGAATGACCTCGTGCCTCTTCCACGCAACATGGCATTCCACTCGGCACTCCGGCGGGATTCACTGGTATCGATCAGAATATGACATGGAGTCATGCCCCGCGTATCGGCCCAGCGCAACAGTTCCATTATTTTTTCATCCTTCTGGGGAGAAATCACGACAAAGTAGGCCCCCTGAGGCAGTTGACGTGCGATTCTTTCCACGCCGGGTAACAGATGGGTTTCCTGACCGTTATATTGAATATCCACCAGATGATGCATCATCTTCTGTCGTTCCATCAGACTTTCACTGGGGGCCATGAAGGATGTCTGTTCTGACAATGTCAACAACCCCATCCCCATTCGTTCCCTGACACCATACTCCAGCAGAGAGGCAGCCGTGGAAACGGCCATTTCGAATGCATCCCCATGTTCATAACTTGATGCCAGCGCATCCAGAACCAGAATGGTTTTGGGCACAGACTCATGTTCAAACTCCTTGGACTTCCAGTTCCCTGTCTTTGCCGTTGCATTCCAGTGAATGCGGGAAAGTCGATCTCCGTATACGTAGTCACGTACACCATTGATCTGAGTAGTCTCCCTCCGTGAGCGGGTTAACGCCGTCTGAGGACCGGATAACCGTGATTTGCGGTCGTAGAGCTGCCAATATGGAATAAATACCGTTCTTGGCAGCACGCGAAACTCACCTTTGGCCTTAAACTTTCCTCGATGTTCAATCAGTCCAAATATGTCCTCGCTGGCACATTCCGTTTCTGAAAAAACATACTTCCCCCGCTCAAGTGGCGGTGTCTGAAAAGACAACTCGCCATTACCTCGCATATTGGGAATCAAACTTTCCTTGAACGACCACGATTCTCCATTATGCCGATGCAGCATTTCACGTACAACAACATAGGGAAGCGGGAGGAATCCCGGAATCGTCAGACTCAGCTGTACTTGAACCTGGTCACCCGCATGCAGCAATTCTTCGTGGTCCGGACCAGAAGATAACCTACGAACTCCCTGAGCACGTCTTACCCCGCTAAATCCAGCAATGGCAAGGTACACACAGAGCAAGGTCACCATCGACAGCAACATAAGGGATGTCTTCCCGCCCTGAAACAAAACATAAGCCAGACAGCACATCCACACCATTGCGATGCTCCATACGCGTGGGTGGCGTAACCCTCTATTGACTGTTCTCAAAAGCGGCTTCATGAACTATTGCCCCATGGAGACGGGCACGCGTACTTGCTGGAGTACGGCATTCAAAACAGCCTCGGAACTCATACTGTCCAGTCTCGATTCGGGACGAAGCACAATACGATGAGAGATCACATAAGGGGCCATCGTTTTCACATCATCTGGAAGCACATAATCACGTTCCTGCAAGAAAGCGAAGGCTTTTACGGCCATCATGAACGATATGGCTGCCCGTGGGCTGGCACCCAGCAATACAGATGGGTGGGAGCGGGTTTGACGAACAACATCCAGCAAATAGTCCATAACCGGATCACCGATAAAGACCTCTTTAATCTCCTGCTGGATTGCCGAGATCTGGTCCATATGAGTCACGGATTCAAGGCGATCTACAGGCTGACCGAGCTGATGCTGTTTTAATAGGATTTTCTCAATTTCTTTATCGGGATAACCTAGGCTTATTTTCAACATAAACCGGTCGAGTTGTGCTTCAGGCAAAGTATACGTACCTTCAAAATCAATCGGATTCTGAGTAGCACAGAGCATGAATGGATGTGGCAGATCATACGTATCGCCATCAACGGTTACGCTGCGCTCCTCCATAACTTCGAGCAGAGCCGATTGGGTTTTTGTTGTGGCCCGGTTAATCTCATCAGCTAGCAAAATGTTGGTCATCACAGGACCTGGCCGGAAATAAAAACGCTCATCCTTCGGATGGAACACAGATACGCCCGTAATATCACTAGGTAAAATATCAGGATTACATTGAATACGCCGATACTCACCACGCATGGATTTCGATAATGCCTTGATTAATTGCGTTTTGCCAGTTCCCGGTACGTCTTCAATCAGAACGTGCCCGCCTGCAAGCAAAGCTGTAAGTAAAAGTTGAATTTCAAAGGATTTCCCCATAATACAGGATTCCAGATTTGAACGAACTGCGGATATGATTTGGATCGACTCTTTGCGCACAGGCATGTGGTCTAACCTCCTAAAAAAGCATACAGATTTCCTTTTATTGTACATGATCCAGAGTCACGAGTACACTCGAAGGAACTCACAATTTGTTCCCAGTCCGTCAGATTCACCGCAGTTCACGCATGAATACGACAAAAAAGGCCCGGATAAAAGTTATCCGAAGCCTCTGCTGAATCGCAATATGTTCAAGGAGATTTCTCATTCTATGTTAGCCTTTTGGTCTAACGACCAATGCCGCGAGAAAAGAAAAGATGATCGCTGACGAAATCCCCGCCGCAGTCAGATCGAAAATCCCTGTAATCACACCCAGCCATCCCTCTTTTTCCAGCTCCGTCAATGCCCCGTGCACCAAGGAATTACCGAAACTTGTGATGGGGATGGTAGCACCCGCACCTGCAAATTTAACCAAGGGGTCATACACGCCAAATGCATCCGCAAGCGCACCTGTCACAACAAGTGTACTCATGGTATGAGCTGGCGTCAGTTTAACCCCATCCATTAGAAGCTGTCCGACAACACAGATCAAACCGCCAACGATAAATGCCCACAAGAACTGCATTACCTTTATCCCTCCTTTTCAATAGCTACGGCATGTGCAATACAAGGAATACTTTCACCCTGCTGATACGAAATCGGAGATAACAGCGCACCCGTAGCAACGACGAGCACCCGTTTAAGATCACCCTTCTGCATCCGGTTCAAAATGTGACCATAGGTGACGGTGGCAGAACATCCACAGCCACTTCCCCCGGCAACAACATAAGGCTGTTTCTCCCGATCATAGATCATCAGGCCACAGTCATTAAAAACCGTCTGTTCCATGGGAATGCCTTCTTTTTGCAAAAGCTCTTTCGTAATTGGCAGACCGACGGAAGCCAGATCCCCAGTCACAATGAGATCATAATAGCCGGGTTCCAATCCCGTATCCCTGAAATGAGAGATTATAGTGTCGGCTGCTGCTGGCGCCATGGCTGAACCCATATTAAAGGGATCTTTGATGCCCAAATCCATAATGCGTCCAATAGTGGCTTTGGTAACAACGGGACCATCACCAGTACGGGAGACCACACCACACCCTGATCCTGTGACGGTATATTGCGCATAAGGCGGCTTCTGGGAGCCATACTCCGTCGGATACCGAAATTGTTTTTCAACCGTACAGTTGTGGCTCACCGTTCCTGCAAGGACATAATCTCCAGCTCCGGAGTCAACAATCATGGACGCTAACGCTAACGTTTCCATGGAAGTAGAACAGGCTCCAAAGACACCCAGGTAAGGCACACCCAGTTTTCGCGCTGAAAAGGAACTGCTGATAATCTGGTTCATCAGATCTCCACCAACAAAAAATTGAAGCTCTTCCTTGGTGATATTTGCATTTACCAAAGCAAGTTGGGAGGCCTGTTCGAGCAGTTTGCGTTCTCCCTTTTCCCACGTTTTCTCGCCGATCTCGAGATTGTCGTAGACATAATCGAAATCAGATGACAGTGGACCCTCGCCTTCTTCTGGTCCTACAACTGCGGCTTTACCAATGATCCTCGGACGATTCTCAAACTGCCATGTCTGGCGACCCAATCGCTTCACAGGTGCCCACCTCCAAATCCCAAAAAGGCGTAAACAATCCCTACGACAAATGCTGCCACGACACCAAACACGATAACGGAACCAGCAAGTTTAAACATGTTGGCCCCTACACCGAGCACCAGTCCTTCAGCACGATGTTCCAGTGCAGCAGAACACATGGAATTGGCAAAGCCGGTAACCGGCACAGCAGTTCCTGCTCCTGCCCATTGAGCCATTTTATCGTAAACGCCGAGACACGTTAGAATAACCGATATGAGAATCATGACCGCCACCGTAGGACTGGAAGCTTCCTTCGATGTCATGTCGAAACCGGCCATAAAAGCCTCTTGAATGGCCTGTCCAATCAAACAGACGGTACCCCCAACCAGAAATGCTTTGAGGCAATTTTTCAGGATTGGACGAGGCGGTTCATGTTTTTTTGCGACTTTTTTGTACTCCTTTTCATCCATGGACAGGGACGACGATTTTTTTTCGCTTCCGGATGCGGATTGAGCTGGCAAGATACAAGACCTCCTCTATGTGAAATGGTTCAAAGCTACGGCTGAATGCCAATGTGTGTAATCCTATATTCATTGTTTGTTAATAATCGGAAGGTTATGTATCCGGCGACAGACAGCATATGTTTCCAACAAGATCATGTTGTGGAAGCAAGATGGGAATACGCCGGTTCTGAGGACTTTTAGATAAGCTCTATAAATAAAGAAGAACAATCACGAGCAAGATAAAAAGAACGATAAACAGTACTTTTTCCGTGCCCTCTTCTGGAGGCTTCATTGGGTATTTAGCTCCTTCCTGTAAACAGACCAATAAATATTGAACAAAAGAACATCACAAAATGATGACATCTCCTCCATATATTCATATTCATTGAAGTGGCATCAGGACTACGACTACAGCGGATAGAGTCATGAAACTTGGACACGGTGAGCGCCCAAAACATGCCTTAAATACGTGACATAAACATGGACAATCACTTGCGCAAGGTTCATACTGTAATGTGACCAGTGGTTAAATAACAAGTCCTCAGCATATTAGTATGCATGTTCAAAAAGATAAAAGACTTTTTGAACTACATCTTAAAGGACAACAGGCGGGTAGCCGTTCTACTATGACCTGAAATACATACCAACAGAGGAGTTGTTGACACATGAATGAAAAAACGATGGATATGTTTCGTACGTTGACGGAATTTCCTTCCGCATCCGGTTTTGAACGTGAGCTTCGCGGCTGGATCAAAGATAAGCTTTCTGCTTATACCGATGAGTTCGTCCAGGATCGCCTGGGGAGTCTATTTGGTGTATTACGCGGGGAGGAATCCGGTCCCAAAGTTATGGTAGCCGGACACTTTGACGAAGTAGGTTTCATGACTACTGGCATTACGGAAACAGGTATGATCAAGTTCCGTCCACTGGGTGGATGGTGGAGTCAGGCTGTACTGTCTCAACGATTGGAAATCATCACACCTGATCGTCGGATTACCGGAGTTGTAGGTTCTACACCTACACACTTGCTGGACGAGTCCCAGCGGAACAAACCTGTGGATCTGAATTCCATGTATCTCGATATTGGAGCAGACAACCGTGCGGAAGCAGAATCCTGGGGCATTCATCCTGGGATGCAGATCGTACCGATCTGTGAATTCACACCTATGGCCAATCCTAAGAAAATTATGGCTAAAGCGTGGGATAATCGTTACGGCGTAGGACTTGCACTTGAACTGGTTGAAGCGCTGCACAAGGAAAAACTGCCTAACACGCTTTATGCTGGTGCAACGGTTCAGGAAGAACTGGGGCTTCGCGGTGCACGTACGGCGGCCAATCTGATTCAGCCTGATATCTTCTTTGCACTTGACTGTAGCGCGGCGAATGATATGACAGGTGACAAACAGTCATTTGGACATATCGGAGAAGGCGCATTGCTTCGTATTTTTGACCCGGGCATGTTCACCCATCGCGGAATGGTGGAATATGTTCAAGATACGGCTTCATCCAATCAGATCAAAATGCAGTATTTCATCTCACCAGGCGGTACCGATGCAGGTCAAGTTCACCTGAGTGGCATTGGTGTGCCCTCAACAGTGATCGGTATCTGCGCACGTTATATCCATACCTCTTCTTCCATCATTCATACAGACGACTACGATGCGGCCAAAGAACTGATCGTGAAGCTGGTCAAAGGCCTTGATCGGACAACGATGAATACCATAATTAATAACGCGTAACAGTTGACAAGAGACCTCCTAACTATATCGGGAGGTCTCTTTTTTTATATCCACAACTATATCAGTTGGACACATTTACACTTGAACGCAGAGGCCAGAAATAACCTGAAGAAGCGGAGCTAAAACCTTTCTGCAAGAAAGCTGCTTCGGAAGCATTTACTTCGCCTTTATTCGGTGATCGAAAGGTTATTCTGTCATTCGGAGTGACAAGTGTAAATATTCTTTAGTTCAACATACGTAGATTAATAGGCCGAACATTATAGGGAATTACACATAAGATGTAATAACGGTAGATGAATTAAACACCAAAGCAGCGGGGGACCTGTTATGGCAGTGAGAAGGAATGGAAAATCGAATAAAGGTACCAAAAAAACAAATGCCGCAAACACCCTTCTCAATGGCAACCTTAAAGGAAGAAATCTGGAACTTATCGTTGCAGCATTACTAGTAAGTGGGAAGTTAAGAGTGGATGCGGTCACGTTGTTTCGAGAAGCTACACTGGTCGTTGAACTGGTTGGGCAGTATAAAACTTTACAAAATATTACACCATCGAATCAAGACAAACTGGTGCAATTCCTCGATGAAATCGGTGGCGATATGACGTTGAATGACGTTATACGGGCTTTCCAACAGAGAATCAATTCCTAAACGCCAAGAAATGAGGTTGAAGTGATGTCTGACTTTGACGGAAATGGGTTCGCTGAGCTACTGATTATTGTCATTCTTGTTGTTTTATTTGTATTTGGTTCTTCCGATATTGACGACCTGACTGATTCTCCTTCTCAATCCTGAATTGGCTAGGTTATTACGATCCATTCATTATGAAATGCATATCTGTAAACGCCAGCCCACAATATGCGGGCTGGCGTTTTTGGATGGCTATAGAAATAGCGGTGAGAATGCAATCCAGGCCAAAATAAGTGTAAGCATAATGCAGACATTCTCTACAACGGCCCCACGCTTGGTCCCTGTACTCATCAGATTCACCCGTATGCGCCACTTGAGCGGTGGTAACGGACGAATACCTCGATTGGTGAGTGAATCGGCCAACAGATGCATCGCATATGCAGTTCCTCCCGCTACCCAAATCTCCGGTCCCTGCTGCTGGGTCGTGCTATACAACAAGCCCGCCCATATTGCGGTTCCGTACAGGGTATGTGTCAGTCCCCTATGAGTCAGTGTGGTGCAGAGCATTAACAAACTGCCTGCAATCAAGTTCCACGGTGCAAACGCATGACCATAAAAGACCAGTCCGAGTCCAATCGCAAACATCAGCACTTTGCGAAGCGAACGTGAAGGCAGGAATGACACAAGCGCAATGAGGATCGCAAGCAACAGGTTCCATGGTTTGGCATGAACATAGAAGTACACAAATACAGCTGTGGGCAACAGAATCGTCTGTAACAACCTGATCAGACTGTTAGGCAAGGCTCTGGATACCAGCAGCGAATTTGGCTCATCAATGTCAGGCAATAACGAACCAATCAGTGCAACCGTAACTGCCGGCGCTGTCACTGGTATACCGGCCAACTGCAGAACAGAAAGCGACACACCTGTCCCGATAATAAGGTGGGATCTTCCCATCATGATGCAAAAACGTCCTTTCGAAGAAATCGGGAACAATACGGCCCAGTTCCGATTTTACAACGAAAACAAAACAAGAACAATAGTTCGCATTTCTTATTTGTATGAAAATAAATATAACTTTCTGTGATGGGGCTCACATTATTATATTTATGACTCTTTTATCTTTATTAGTGAATTAAATCACATAAAATGTCGTCAACACCTTGTATAATTTCAAATATAAACCACTAAAATTTTGAGTAATGTACAGCGTCTATTCAAGGAGGCATACACACATGAACGGAAAAAAAGAGAACCTCATTATCATTGGTAACGGTATGGCAGGAATCAGTACCGTTGAGCAAATTTTGAAATTAACTACGCGATTTGATATTACCGTTTTTGGCACAGAGCCCTACCCTAACTACAACCGCATTATGTTGTCTTATGTACTGGAAGGAAGCAAAACACTGGATGACATCGTACTGAACGACCTTCACTGGTATGAAGATTACGGCATTACGCTGCACACAGGCACAACGGTTACACGAATCGATGCCGAGACACACGAAGTTGTGACTGAAGATGGAACTCGCGTTCCTTATGACAAAATTATCATTGCAACAGGCTCCAACTCCTTCATTCTCCCCGTTCCGGGACATGACAAAGAGGGTGTTGTCGGTTTCCGCGATATCGCCGATTGCAATGTCATGCTGGAAGCTGCTAAGCAGTATAAACGAGCGGCCGTTATCGGGGGCGGACTGCTAGGCCTTGAAGCTGCCAAAGGGTTGGTACAACTTGGCATGGAAGTTACCGTAGTGCATCTGATGGAAGATCTGATGGAGCGTCAGCTTGATCCACAAGCTTCAGCCATGTTGAAGGCAGAACTCGAACGTCAGGGTATCCGGTTCAAGATGGGTGCGCAGACTTCCGAACTGCTGGGCGGCGAACGCGTTGAAGGGATACGTTTTGCAGATGATACAGTTCTGAATGTTGATTTTGTGGTCATGGCTGTAGGAATTAAACCCAATACGACTGTAGCACGCGAAAGCGGTATGGAAGTGAACCGGGGTATTGTCGTGAATGACTATATGCAGACTTCACTTGAGAATGTGTATTCGGTCGGGGAATGTACAGAGCACCGCGGGGTATGTTACGGCCTCGTTGCCCCATTGTTCGAACAAGGCATGATTCTCGCGAAACATATCTGCGGTGTAGAGACCGCTCCATATGAAGGTTCTGTAGTATCTACGAAATTGAAAATTTCGGGTGTAGACGTCTTTTCAACTGGTGAATTCATCGACAGTCCAGAGCACACCGTCATTTCGCACAAAGATGACTGGAAACGGACTTACAAAAAAATTCTGCTTCGTGATAATAAAATGGTCGGCGCTGTTCTCTTCGGTGACATTACGGATTCTGCCGAATTGCAGAAACTGATCAAACAACAGACCGAAATGACCGAGGAATTGTACGGTTCACTCATGGGTACAGGCTGCGGCGGTCATAAGAAAGCAACTTCTGTTGAAACGATGCCCGAGGACGAGATCGTCTGTGGATGTAACGGGGTAACCAAAGGAACCATTGTTGATGTAATTACAAACCAGGGCCTTACCACTGTAGATGAAATCAAAGCCTGTACCGGTGCAACACGCTCTTGCGGTGGATGTAAACCGGTTGTGGAACAGATTCTGCAATATGTACTGGGAGACAGCTTCAGCAGTGGAGCCAAACAGGGAATATGCGGATGTACTTCCATGGGACGGGATGAGATTGTAGCTGAGATTCGTGCAAAAGGATTACAAACGACCAAAGAGGTCATGAATGTACTGGGTTGGAGTCAACCTGAAGGTTGTTCCAAATGTCGTCCGGCGATCAACTACTACCTTGGCATGATTGCACCAGACACACACGAAGATGAGAAAGAATCCCGTTTTGTTAACGAACGTATGAACGCGAATATTCAAAAGGATGGAACGTATACGGTTGTACCTCGGATGTACGGCGGGGTGACTACACCAGCGGACCTCAAACGCATCGCTGACGTTTCAGTCAAATATGATGTGAAAGCAGTCAAAGTTACCGGCGGTCAGCGTCTTGACTTGATTGGTGTCAAAAAAGAAGACCTGACTAAAGTCTGGGCTGAACTGGATATGCCTTCAGGTTATGCATACGCCAAATCGCTGCGCACGGTCAAAACATGTGTCGGCTCCCAATTCTGCCGATTCGGTACACAGGATTCCATGGCTATGGGTGC
Source organism: Paenibacillus sp. UASWS1643 (assembly GCF_008693195.1). Classification (NCBI taxonomy): domain Bacteria; kingdom Bacillati; phylum Bacillota; class Bacilli; order Caryophanales; family Paenibacillaceae; genus Paenibacillus; species Paenibacillus sp. UASWS1643. The sequence continues at coordinate 82,204 of NZ_VXKZ01000096.1, read as the reverse complement.
TCGCATTGAACGGAAATTCGAACGTCTGGATCTGCCTGCCAAGTTCAAATACGCTGTCAATGGCTGTCCACGGAACTGTGCAGAGGCATGTACAAAAGATATCGGTATCGTTGGTAACGACGGCGGCTGGGAAATCTTTATCGGTGGTAACGGCGGTATTAAAGCAAGACTTGCTGATTCCCTGTGCAAAGTGAAAACAGATGAAGAGTTGATTGAACTGTGCGGAGCCATCATGCAATATTACCGCGAGACAGGTAACTATCTGGAGCGGACTTCCGAGTGGGTGGAACGTATGGGTCTGGAGCATATTCGTTCGGTTGTCGTGGATAACCTTGAGGAACGCAAAGCGTTGATGCAACGGATTGAATTCGCACTTGAGCATGTGGAAGAACCTTGGCAAAAAGCGATTCGCAATGAGGAAGGCCAAAGCAAAATGTTCCACGGCATCGAAGTATCGGCTCGTCCATAAGTAAGCTCGCAAGATTAATACTGCCGGAATGTTAAATATAGATAAGGAGTGGTTTTAGATGACGACAAAACAATCAGGCACCTACTTCCCTGCCGGAGTAGTTGAAGAATTCCTGCCACGAATCGGAAGAGTAGTTGAGATTAAGGACCATCAGCTTGCTATCTTTCGTGCATCGGATGGCACCATCTTCGCTGCGGATAATCACAATCCCCACCCTAAGGGTGGACCGCTGGCTGAAGGCATCGTGTCCGGGCATTATCTGTACGATCCGCTGTATGATTGGAAAATTGACCTGACTACCGGTCTTGTGCAAGCACCAGACAATGGTCAAGTACAGATGTATCCGGTGAAGGTAGAGAACGGCCAGGTCTGGATCGAAATATAGCTCCATTGAAACGTTCAAAGATTGATGCAAAATAATGGGGGAAACCGTGATGTATACACCAAGTGTTGAGGGAATTATTGAAGCTGCGGTAAAAAAACGGGATCAAATGAACGCAAGCCTGCCACGTTATATGGTTGCTGCCTTGATGGCTGGTGCCTATGTAGGGCTTGGCATCGTTCTGATCTTCAGTATTGGTGCTCCGCTCCTTGCGGCACAGTCACCACTGCAAACCATGTTGATGGGCATGTCCTTCGGACTCGCGCTCACACTGGTGATCTTTGCCGGATCGGAACTGTTCACAGGTAACAATATGTTCTTTACCATGAGTACACTGGCAGGCCGGACCACAGTTAAAGATACACTGAAAAACTGGGGACTCGTCTTCCTCGGCAACTTGTTAGGTGCGATCCTGCTCAGCCTGCTTATTGTAGGCAGCGGCCTGTTCAAAACGGCAGCGCCCGAACATCTGTTATTCGTCGCTTCTGCCAAAAAGATGGCCGCTCCCGTATCGGAGTTGTTCTTCCGCGGCATTCTCTGTAACTGGCTCGTCTGTCTGGCGATCTGGATGGCTGCTCGCACAAAAGAGGATATCGCCAAAATCGCTCTCATCTGGTGGTGTCTGTACGCCTTTATTGCAAGTGGGTATGAGCACAGTGTTGCCAATATGACTTTACTGTCCTTGTCCTGGCTGTTGCCAAACCACCCGGATACCATTACTCTGGCAGGCTGGTTTCATAACATGATCCCGGTGACGCTTGGTAATATCATCGGCGGTGCCCTCTTTGTCGGAATGGCTTACTGGTATACTTCATCAGTACGCAAAAAAGCGTAACTCTTTATCCAACTGCATTTCCGTACGATAGATAACAGAACATTTACACAACTAAAGCCACGATGGATGCCGAACTCACGTTCAGTCATACATGGTGGCTTTTTGGCTTCGTTTTACATTCAATGTATACATCGTTAATCCCAGGTTAATATAACTAGAGTATAGTCAGTGTAGGCGACTACTCAAAATTACAAAGGATGATCTCTACTATGGGAATTCATACGTACTTCCGATCATTGAATGATCTTGAACGCATTATTCGAACCCCTGGCAAATTCAAGTTCGAAGAACATTGTGTATCCGCCCATTCCTGGAAAGTAGTTCAGTACGCCAAAACCTTGGCCGATATTGAAGAGCAGCAAGGCGTGAACATAGATTGGAAGAAGCTATACGAGATCACCAGCAGCCATGATTATGGCGAAATCTTCATCGGTGATATCAAAACGCCAGTCAAGCATTCTTCACTCGAACTTCGTTCCATGCTGCAGCAAGTGGAAGAAGGTATGGTTGAACATTTTATTAACGAAAATATCCCGGAAGAGTTCAAAGAAATTTTCCGCAGACAGCTCCGAGAAGGCAAAGATCAATCTGTCGAAGGACTGATTCTGGAAGTCGCAGACAAGATGGATCAAGTGTACGAAGCCTTTGCCGAACTGCAACGGGGTAATACGGAGAAAGAATTTATCGTCATGTACCGTTACGCACTCGTCAAGATCAAAAACATCGATCTCCACTGTGTCCGCTATTTCCTCAATCACATCCTGCCTGATATCATCGAAGAAGGTATTCGATCCCCGTTCGATATTCGCAAAATAACCGAAGAAGCTTTACTACAATAAATCAGCTCAAGCCATCTGGATTCCCATTATCCATGGACAGGGCTTTTTTTCGTTCCAGTGACTGTTGGCGATACTCGCTTGGATATAGGCCTGTTTTGTTTTTGAAAATCCGGCTGAAATAGTGGGAATCACTATACCCTACCGCTCCACCAATGGTCTTGATATCCATATTCTCGTGCGTGACGAGCATACGCTTTGCTTCATTAATCCGCAAACCTGTCATATATTTCAGCGGAGTCTCCCCCGTCACCTTCTTGAAGCACTTCCCAAGATAGTCCACACTAAAATGCATCTGTCCCGCCATGTCCTGGAGTGTAATCTCATGCATATAATTCTGCTTCAAATACAACTTAACGGCCTCTGCAATATCCTCCAGCTTCACCTGCTCGTCCAGCACGGCACTGACATGGGCAAGCGAATCCACAGCACTCCCAAGCTTCAATTCCATCGCATCCAGCAGTGTGCGAAGCTGTTCTTCCGATAGTGGTTTGAGCAGATAATCCTCCACCTTATAACTGATCGCCTTCCGGGCATATTCAAACTCATGATATCCACTCAAAATGACAATTTTCACATGGGGATAAGCAAAGTACAGATGTTTGGCGAGTTCCAATCCATTCATCACCGGCATCTGTATATCCGTTATAACCAGATCAGGTACGGAATGTTCAATGAGCTGTAACGCTTCCTGACCGTTCCGCGCTTCACCAATCACCTCAAACCGGGTGTCTAGCTCTCTGAATTTGCGCGAGACATTCCTGCGAATCAGGGCTTCATCTTCCACAATAATCGTTCTGTATTTGATTGTCATGGTTCAATCATGCTCCTTTCGAATGGATCCACCTATGGTAATCTGGACACCGCCGGAAGGCTTATTCGTAATCTGCATGTGGGCTGCCGAGCCATACCATAATTTCAATCGGACCCATATATTCTTGAGTCCCATGCCGTTAATTTCAAGGTCAGGCATACGGTCCCACTCCTGTGATTGTTCGATGTAATGCATGATCTTGGCAAGTGCTTCGGGTTCCATGCCAGGCCCGTTGTCTTCCACATGGATCTGCCAGGACTGCTGTACCTCATCCATATCTCCAGTAATATTCAGTCTCCATGGAGGGGTATCACCCAGTCCATATTTCATGGCATTTTCGAGTAGTGGTTGTACCATCAGCATCGGAGCCTGGATATGCTGCATCTCTTCTGGAATATGAAACTCATAGTGCAGATCATCCTCGAACCTAATCTTCATACACTCCAGATATCGCTCACAATAATCCAGTTCTTGGGACAGGGGAACCCCATTCTTTCCCGGAGTAGAAATATAACGCAGCATAGACGCAATATTGGTGCAGAACGCGACAATCTGCTCATTCATGCCTTCTTCCGCCATGATGCTAATATTTGTGATGTTGTTATAGAGAAAATGCGGGTTCATCTGGGATTGGAGTGCCAGTAATCTCGCTTCTGTCTCCTGAGATTTCATCGCCAGCCTGTCCTGAAACGATTGCACAAGCTGTTGATTCAGCCGGATAAACGTATCATTCAGCTCATCCATCTCCCGAATAGAACCGGGATGCTCCAGCTTGAACAACTGACCCGAATCCTGACCCGATACCAGATCATTCTCACCCGTTTTCTGAATAATACGCTGCAAACGATGTAGCGGCAAAGTAACCCGTTTGGAGATCAGATACGAGAGAACCAGAATCAGCACGAGAGTAGCTAACGTGGCACCGATAAACATCACAGCCATCCGGTTGAGACTCGCGAAAAGGGACTGTTTGGACTGCATGACAACAACGGTCCATCCCGTCTCCTGTGATGTCATGTACGTCATCATTTGTCTGGAATGATTCAAAGGATCGGTGATCTCCTGCATCGTATCAGGCGGAAATGAAAGATTTTGAATCAAGTCCACATCATCGAAATGGCCTGCTTGAGAAGCACCGGCATCCGAAGAAAGTGGATACAACCGTGTATTTTGTTCATCCACTACATAGATCCGGAGATCGTTGTTATTCGCCTGCAATTCATTCAAATGCTGGAACAGGGTTCCGGCATCCTGCAAAATCTCAACGACGCCCTGGCTGACATAGTTGCCATCTTTGTATACACGGGTAAGCGAAATATAAGGTTGATCTGATTTTCCCTCGCCGGTCGGCATGGGCAAGGCTCCGCCCTCTAACAATTGGATCACTCGCCAGCCACTCCGCTCCCAGGTTTCCTTGTACCACGGTCGCTGAGTCAGGTCTACCGACAGTTGACCGTTGAATGCACCCGCTCCCAACATCTTGCCGTTCACGTCATAGATATTGGCCTGCTTGGCTGTATTGGAGCTGCTGATGATCGCGAGAATGACATCAATTAGTGTGGTTGTATCCTTATACAATGCCGGATCACTCGTCATTGTCTGCTCGCTATCCTCCGCTGGTGCCAAGTAGTGACTGAAGTGTTCTTTGACCAGATTGGAGTACACGATATTCATGGAGAAGTTGTTCATTTTCACCACTTCCTGATCCAGATTACTGACGATTGATACCCCCAGTTGTCTCTGCTGTTCTTCACTTCGCTGACGAATGTCACTTGCGAGAAAAACATACAGAAGCCCCGCCACAATCAGCGAAAAGATAATAAATACCGCAGAGTAATAGGCAAACAGACTTTGCTGAAGCGTTCCAAATCGATACCGCAATCCCCTCACACCTCGTCCTATGATGATATCTGTCACACCATTCGAAAATGTCCACCCAACAGAACGCTTTTGTCTATTGAGCGTATTCGCTGTTCACAGTAAAGTTATCCACATAAGAATACGCTTACATTAAGCGTTTCGGCAAGTGACAATTTTCTTTATATTCCGGGAGGTTCAATGATGAGAAAACGATTTCTATTTTCGCTTGCAAGTGTGCTCCTGCTCTCCACCCTGCTGCTTGCCGGGTGCAACTCAGGTAAAAGTACGGAAGGTTCGGGTAAGGTGACACTCACGTTTGGAACAAGCCAATCCGGTATTCCGCGTACAGGCATCATGCAGACGATGGCCAAGGAATATGAGCAGGAAACCGGTGTCAAAATTGACTTCCAAGTCGTCCCTGACGCACAGTGGCGTGACCTGATCAAGGTGAAGCTGGCCTCTGGCGAAGCACCTGACATTTTCAATGTCGATGTGGACCCACTGAGCATGCCGGCTAACGTAAGACCGGAGGAAAATGCCATTGACCTGACCAATGAGGAATTTACAGGTCGGATGTCTGAAGAGATTTTGCCAACCGTCAGTCACAATGACAAGGTGTACGGGGTTTCTTTTGCGCCAACGAAAATCTGGTATGTGTACTATAACAAACGTATCTTCCAAGAGCTCGGCATAGAGCCTCCTACATCCTATGCCGAATTCAAGGCAATCAGCCAGAAAATTAAGGATAAAGACATTATTCCGTTCTATCAAGCACCTGCCAGCGGATGGTATCAGGTTCTGCCTTTGTTCGAAACAGGGCCTAACTATGAGCAAACAACAGCGGGAACGTACGAGAAGCTGAACAATAATGAGATGAAAGTCGCAGATATGACGCAACTCAAGACGGTCATTGAACAGTTGAAAGAATTTGCGGATCTCGGTTATTTCGGCAAAGACTTCTTGTCCAATACGGTAGAAGCGGGAATTGAGGCGTTTGGTCAGGAGAAAGCAGCGATGTTGCTGCGGGTTCCAGGGACGGAAAAGGAAGTCTCCGAAGCGTATCCGGCAATGAAAGACAATATGGGGTTCTTCGTCATGCCGTGGGGAGATAATCAGACGATTGGTGTGAATCCCGGCGGTTCAGCTGCCATGTTTGGTAACAAAAACAGTAAACATCCCGAAGAAGTGCTGAAATTCTTCCGCTGGATTACTGAGCATGATCATCTGCAACGTGTGTTCGACGAAGGTGAAGGTAATCTGACGATCTGCTGGCCGGAAATCGAACCAAAGCTGACACAGGACTATATTGATTATGAGAAAAAACATGAAAAAGGTACGGTCATGCAGGCCGCTGTGAAATATATTGATCCACAATGGATGGATATTGGTAAAGACTTGTCGGGCATGTTCGCTGGAGCCATGACACCGGATCAAATTCTGCAAAACATTGATAAACGCCGTGCTGAACAAGCCAAAGTGCTGAAAGATGAGAAGTGGCAGTAATAGCGCATATTGTAGATAAACATAAATGCTGAACAGCGTTACATGCAGCGGGCATTTGCCCGCTCATGTATTTTGTTTTGGCAGGAAGGAAAGGTGTTACCGGTTATGAATGCGAACAAAATCTATCCCTGGTATTTCTCATCTGGAGCGATTGTATTATATCTGCTGTTCATCGTTGCTCCCGCCCTGCTGGGCATCTATTATTCCTTCACCGACTGGAACAGTTATAGTTCGGAGAAGAACTTTATCGGTCTGGAGCATTTCCGTACCATATTGGCGGGTGATCCGACTTATCTTCTTTTTATCAAAAACACAGTCCTGTTCACCCTCGTGACATCCATCGCCAAGACCGTTCTGGGCTTATTTCTGGCTCTACTCCTAGTTAGCGGTGTAAAGGCCGCCAATCTGCACCGGATGATCATTTTCTCCCCGCAGGTGCTGTCGTTCCTGATTGTTGGGCTTGTGTTCAAAAGTCTGCTTGACCCCAACAACGGGTTCGTTAACGTAACCCTGCGTTCATTAGGACTGGATGTTCTCGCCCAAAACTGGCTGGGCTCCCTAACCTGGGCCATGCCATCCATCATGGCAGTGGACACGTGGAAAGGCATGGGGTACATCATGGTGCTGTTCATCGCCGGACTGCTCGCCATCCCCCGGGATTATTACGAGGCAGCGTCCATTGACGGCGCCGGGTTTGGGCAAAAGCTGTTCCGGATCACGATTCCGATGCTGATGCCTACGATTACCATTGCCACGGTGCTCAATATTACGTATGGGCTGAGAGTATTCGATGCCGTATACGTGCTAACCAACGGTGGCCCCGGTAACGCAACAGATGTGATTAACACGGCGGTCTATTCCTCTTTTGCCAAAGGGTACTGGGGGCTAGGGAGTGCGCTATCTACCATTCTGTTTGTCATCATGGCGATCATCTCCTTTTTCATCATTCGTTTGATGAACCGAAAGGTGGAATACTGACATGCGATTGAGAAAAAGATTGGCTTCGATCGGGTTAAATGCACTCGCCTGGCTGCTCAGCCTGGTGGTCCTGATTCCTTTTGTCGTCATTGTACTGAATTCATTCAAGTCGGACGCCGAGGCCAAAGTGCTGAAGCTGACGCTCCCCGAGAAGTTTATCTTCGAAAATTACAAAATTGTCTATGAACAGGGACATTTGGGCGGTTCCTTTTTCAACAGTCTGCTGCATTCCGGGGCTTCTTCTCTGCTATTGGTGTTTGTTGTGGCCTTCTCTGCCTTCACTTTATCTCGTAACCATTCGAAGCTCAGCAAGTTTCTGTACTTCTTCCTGATTCTCGGTATCACACTGCCGCTCAACTACATTCCACTGATGGAAGTCATGAAGTCCATGGGTATGATCAATTCACATGTCGGCATGATTCTGCTCTACACGGCCATGGGGATTCCGATCTCACTGTTCATTACGTATGCGTTTGTGTCTAACATCCCGAAGGAGCTGGATGAAGCCGCGATCATGGACGGATGTAATGGGATCAAGCTGTTCCTGAGAATCATTGTACCTTTGTTAACCTCGGTGCTGGTAACGGTATTTGTTCTTAATTTCCTGAGTGTCTGGAATGAGTTTACTGCCCCACTCTATATGCTGAATACAGTGGAGATGTGGCCGATGACGCTGGCTGTATATAACTTCTTTGGACAATTCAGTGCCCAGTGGAATCTGGTCAGTGCCGATATCGTGCTCACGTCATTGCCTGTGTTGATTGTGTTCCTCATTGGGCAAAAGTATATTGTAGGAGGACTAACTTCAGGGGCGGTTAAAGGGTAAGCTCCACCGACAATCCAAATACACAAACGCATCTTTCATAAGTACATCTGCTGACTCCTCAGCACAAAAAGCCCTTGTCTGCTCATCGTGTGAATCACTTCTTCGTACACAAGAAGTATCACACGCTGCTGCGGGCAAGGGCTTACGCTGTTGGATTCGAATTAATCGTGCGCCAACCCTCCAACATCGGATGGAGCTGTTATATCTGGGCTCTGCTCCAGAGATTTGATCATTTTCAAACGGGATGTGATTATTGCGATCAGAATAACAAACAGACCCGCGATGATAAACAGAAAGGCAATACCTCTGCCTGGCCCAGTTCCAATAATTTGACCAACAGAAGAAGCCAGTGCTCCCCCCTCCATCAACAGCGGGTTAAACACATGGTCGGCCAGAAATCCAGCCAAACTGTATGCAATAATAAACCCGAGTTGTGACAGAATACCAATGATTCCCCATACCCTGCCCTGCTTTTCGTTGGCGATATTGTTTCGCACCAGCACATCTGCGCTCATGTTGACAAACGGCAGCGATGACAGGAACAGAAAACCTGCGAAGATAATAAAATAAATGTTGGTGGATATCCCCAGAAGCGAAAAGGACAAACCGCACAAAATCAGACCCATCACAAGCACACTTGCGTATCTCTTTGTTATTGTAAATATGCCGATGCACAAGCTGCTAATGAGCATGCCGATGGCACTTACAGACTGAAACGTTCCAAGTGTCTTTGCATCCGTGAATGACAGAAGCATCGGACCAATGAGTGTCTCCAGGAATCCCAGATAAAAGGTGACAAGTGAAATAATCACCACCAGCAACAGTACTCCCTTGTTGGTTACAACTTCTCTCCAGCCCTCTTGAATATCGGTGATCCAGTTTTTGCCTTCTCGATCCTCTCGCTCCACCTTCATGCTCTTCCGAATAACCAGCACAGCCAGAATGGCAACCAGGAATGTCAGAATATTAATGACCAGAATGACTTCAATGGTTGTTATACTAAGCAGAATGCCCGCAATGATGGGTGAAAACAGAAACTTCGAGGATTCAGCCAGTTGTACAAGACCGCTTCCTTTCGAGAATTGATCCTTATCCAGCAGGTCCGTAGCAGAGGCCTTGTATGCCGGGCTCTGCAACGCGGAAAACACCGAACTAAAGGCCACTCCCACATAGATATGCCATAATTGGATATCACCTGTGAGCATAATCGACAGAATGAAAATCAAACCGGCTGCCGACCCCAGGTCGCCGATAATCATCATCGTTCGACGGTCGAATCGGTCGGCCAGTACACCTCCAATAGGTCGAAGTAGGATATTCGGCAAAAACGTGAATAAGGTAATCAATGCAACACTTGTTGCTGTATTCGTTTTTTCGAAGGCATACACCCCCAGAGAGAAGGCTGTAAGTCCAATCCCAATCATGGAGATGAGCTGACCGAACCATACTACCAGAAACTTTCTAAATGATTTTTGAACGGTATGTTCCATGGATGAAACTCCTTTCTCGGCTAACCTTGATTCGGAAAATAAAGACGAGTGACGTAGGCGAAGCTTCCTTTTTCTGCTCCCAGCACACGTTCCATAATATGCGTGAATGCTTCAACCTTTTTTTGGAGTTCTTCCTCCTCCCATTGAAAGATGCCTCGATCCAGCAAAAATTGTGACGATACGAGCAGGAATTCGATGGATTCCTTTGGGTTAGGTGTATGAAATACCCCCTCCTGAATGCCCTGCTCTACCACCTCGGCCAAAATGGGACTTAATCGAATTACCGTCTCTACAAGACTCTTTTGGTGCATCTCCACATTATGAACACTGTGCAATTGCTCGATGAGATCATGTTTTCTGCCGTCAGGCTGATTCTGCGCCATCATGATGCGAAAAATTTTGTCATGGGCGTTCAGTTTGGGGTCGGACACCACGTGTCTGGCTGATGCCTCCCCGCTCAGAATAAAACGCATAACGATGGCGTTCATGACCTCTTCCTTGGACTGAAAATAATAATAAAATGTACCCTTTGCAATGTTGCACGCCTGAAGGATATCCATGACCGTAGCTTTGGTGTACCCCTTTGTTATGAACAGAATCTCGGCGGCATCCAAAATCTCGTTCCTTCGTTCTTCCGGATTTTTTATCAATCTCATATCCTGGCCTCCGATACGTTCGACCGACTGTCGGTCTATTGTAGTCATGGAGTTCTTTTTTTAGAACCCCATTTCAGTCAACCATTGCGCCAAATGGCTTTCCCTTGTTTTTAGATCCTGACGCTCTCTTGCATATTTTCCAATATTCCTGTCTGCAACCAGCTTACCGTCCATCATAAACAGTACACGTTCCGATCTGGCAGCGACTTTCACATCATGGGTCACCAGCAGAATGGTTGTACCCGTTGCATTAATATCGCCCAGAATATCCATGATCTCATACGTTGATTTGGAATTCAGCGCCCCCGTTGGTTCATCGCCGAATAAAATATCTGGATTATTGATCAGCGCACGGCAGATGGCAATCCGTTGAAGCTGTCCGCCTGAGGCTTGGGTGATGTTATGCCCAGCAAGCTCATCAATCCCCATTTTTTTCATTAATGACATTGCCCGTGTATTAATCGTTTCTCTGCTGCTATTCTTGGCCAGATACGCGGAAAGTACGATATTGTCTAATAGATTCAGATTCTTGAGCAGATGAATATTTTGAAAGATGAACCCCATCTTGGTCAAACGTAGACTTGCCAGATCCCTCTCCTCAAATGCCGATATTTTTTTGCCATTAAAATAGACACTTCCAGCACTAATCTGATCCATACCACTTATGTTGTACAGTAAGGTAGACTTGCCTGAGCCAGATGGCCCCATGATGGAAACAAATTCTCCCTTTTTTAATTGAAGGTTGATATCTTTCAAGATGTTATGTTCTTCATTCTCGCCGATCGCTACGGATTTATTCACGTCTTTAGCCTCAAGTATAGTTGTCATCGTTGATCCTCCCTATTCGACAATCATTTTGGATATGCTCGTTTCCTTGATCGATTGGATGCTAATCCATGCCGTTAGTACAATCGTGCCTGCAAGTAACAATGGACACAAAATATATGCCTGTAACGGGTTAACAACAAAAACAATATTGGAAGCACCAAACGTCGACATAATGGCACTAACCAGCAACGGACCCAACGTATTGGACAATATCGTTCCAGTAACAACCCCTAAGATTAATATGACAAGGGACATCACGACATACTTGAACTTGATTTTAGACAAGGCAAACCCGAGACTTCTTAGTACAGCAATGTCGTTGTTGTCCTTGGCTACTAACATCTGAAGGAACAGTGCTGTAATTAAAATAGATATGAAAACACCGATGACCAAGGCCAGCATCGTCACCAATTTCAATTGTTGGATGGTTCCGCCTAACGTCTGATCCAGATAACCTTGAAGATCGGTTACTTTGGCTGGCGAGAAAGCAGCCTCATATTCAGCAATTTTGGTAGCCATGTCCCCGCGATTATTCAGATCCAAACTGACCACATACCACAGCACACTATCCTTGTTGTAAGGCAATAAGGCTTTCGCCGTTTTCCCACCATTCGTAACGTCCTGGTATATTCCGCTGACCGTCATCATCTGGTCCTTGCCATTAACGAGCAAGGTAAGTTGCTCACCAGTCTTCAGGCGCAGCTCGCTACTGTTTGCATCAGATAACGCAATTTCATTCTCGGTTGTTGGCGCATTACCGCTAACATAAGACAATGGGAAAATACTGAAATCCCCAGTTTCTACACTCAGATTGTCGTAACTTCCTTCCGCATTTTTAATCTTGAACTGGCTTGTTACCAATGGGGAATACGTTTTGATGTCTTTATCATTTTGGATCTGGGCAACCAGATTGTCATAACGCTGCTCCACATCGTCTGTGTGCCTCAAGTCAATGCGAATATCACTCTGTCCAACACCCATATAAGAAATAAAACTTGGCGCCTGCAAAGTGTTCAGGAAGTTGACCGGCACAATCATGATAAATGAACTGACTACAAAGACGAACAACAATAATCGGAACATCTTGATTCGCTGTATGACTTCCTTCAGACCAAGAAAGACAGGTACAGAAGACCAGCGATTGCGGGACAAACTAAGTCGGTTTCGAATGATCTGTGTATCTCCCAGGCTCCCGGTACGGAGAGCATCCACTGCGGAGATGGAACGAAAACGTCGCAGTACCGTTCGACAGAACAGAACAACCATGGCAAATATGATCCCTGCGGCTAATAACGGAATCGCGAAATGCAACAGGGTTGCAGGTGCTTTTCCCATATACAACATGATGTTGGAAACAAATAATCTGTTAACGCCAAGTGATGCAATGTAACCAAGCACGGAGGCGAATCCGGCCATAAATACATACTTCATCAGATACAGCCTCTTAATATCCTTCTCTGCGATCCCTATCGCTTTCATAACACTAATCTCACGATAATCCTCTTCGATGGTCGCAAGCATCGTGAATCGGATGCAAAGCATCGCGATCAGAATCAGCACAAGACTGACCAAAATAATAACGGCTGCAATAACTCCGTCGGTCATGGCATTCAATACCTGGAACAGCCCATAGGTTACGACTGGACCCGCGTTTGGAAGTCCGGCATTTTGGTAGGCTTGGGTAAATTCACTCGTCAGTCCGGGATCCGTCAACCGGAATTCGATGAGATACTCCATCTCTCCGATGCTCTGCTTCAGTTCCTGCAAATTTCCTGCACTCACAATAAAACGTTTGGAGTGCACAACTGATGGATTCATCTGAGCATCACGGACAAAATCAACGATGGTGTAAGAACGCTCAAATTGACCATTATCGATCCGAACCTGGTCGCCCACGCTCAATTTTTTTTGCTGCATGTAATATACCGGAACCGCGATCTCGCCATCGTTCACCTGAATAATCTCACTGTCCAAATTCAACAAATAGTCGAAACCCTGATTCTGTGTAACAAAGTCAATGTCCATAACGCTGTTCTTTTCGGACTCTGCTCCGAGAAACAGATTAGAGCCGTCAATGTTGACCATTTCCACAATCTGATGCTGCTGGACCATGGCATTTTCTTCAGCCCATGTATTCACTTTGGCCTGATCGAGTTCTCCGGCATGCATTTGCACAAAGTGTGGTGTTTTGGACTCAGAAAATAGATATTGGATGGAACTCGTCAGTTCCATAATCATTCGTGACCCCGAAGATACCAGCAAGGCGGCGAGCAGTACAAAAATAAATAACGCAGCCGTAATCCCTTTTTTTCTCGTTATATCGTTTCTCAGCATTCGTAGCAGCATAAACGAACATGGCTCCTCTCATCTACAAGTTGTTCCTATTTATCTGGAGTCATAAAGCTTGTCAGACAATGCGCCACCGTTGAAGGTTGATGCATCATGAACATGTGAGTACCCTCTTTGATGGTTTGAAGCTTCATGGATGTGTCAAAATATCGGCCCCATCTCAACGCTGATTGAAGGGTAACGGTACGATCCCGTTCTCCCCACAGATACAACACCGGCAATGAGAGCGGCTCATATTCAAGCGTTGCTGCAGATTCCAGCATCCTGAAATCCGCCCGGATGACGGGCAGAAAATAATTCAACAATTCTTTTTCATGTATCAGTTCTTGTGGAAGAGCTTCATAGGAAAACAGATGATCAATCAGATTTCCGTCTGACATCCGATCATAATTCTGCATCCCGCATTCGTCAGGCGTGTTGCAGGCAGATAACACAAGCCGTAGCGTTTTGGCTACATCTGGACGTTCCTGACATAAGCGCTGCGCAACAAAGTAGGCTGTAATCCCTCCCAGACTATGTCCAAATAACAGACTGCCGGGCTGTATAACATCCAGCAGCTTGCTGGTATACAGTTCTACGAGTTGCTGCATATGCTCCAGAGGTGTTTCGGTGTTCAGACCATGACCCGGGGGCGTAAACGCCCAAATTTCCGTGTCAGGAAGGTACGGCACTAGGGGCTGAAAACTGTTAGAGTTCCCACCGAGATAAGGAAAACAGACTATCTGTCTGTTTCCCTCCCCCTTTTGTAGCTGCTCCAAATAGATCGGTTCCATCATTTATCCACCACCATAATCAGGCTTACTTTCTTTCCAGGACATATGCAGGGAATGTCTGAAGTGAAGTATCCACATTTTTACGCTTGAAGATGACATGGATGACAATAGCCGATATTACGAAAAAGAAGAATTGCATAATCTGAACTTGCGGATTAAAGTAGTACAAATCAATTTGACTTCCTGTAGCTACAAGCCAGAATGCAAGCAGATAAAACAGAAGTGTACCTTTGGTTGCATTGAAGATATAACTTTGGAACACGATAAATGCCATAAGCTGAACAACGTAGTATATGTAAGTGGTTGAGGTGCCAAAAGAGGAAATCAAGTACCCCGGAAGCACCCATAATCCGAACAACAGGCCGGTAAGCAGACCACTTGTTATATTACTTTTTAACTTCCCTTGCAAAAATGGAAGCAAAAATCCGATCCAGCCAAACAGCCCACCAATCAGCCCCGTCTCCTTGATCAGATTCACAATCCCCAACCAGATCATTTCAGGTACACTATATGTCAACTCAGGGACCGGTATGCCGAATAACAAGGAACCAAAGTGCATTGTTGAGGCAAAGATGATGGAAATTCCAATAATGAGCGGTATCCAGAACAGATCCTGTCTGCGCGGAACCAGCTTCATAAACATTCCTTTTAATGCTTCCGTGCCGCCCATCACATAACATGTAATTAATCCGGCAATGGAAGGTGAATACAGAGCAACGATCGCAAGTGGATGCATCAAGGTTAACTCACCTGTTATGGGTACAATAAAATCCGCAAAGAACATGAACAAACTTGCGATTCCATAACATGTGCCAAAGGAAATTCCCAAAAACAAATACATATATTTGTTGGATGGGCTGGTTGCCGGACTTGTGACTGGACGAATGGATGCCTGATTAGCTGTAATCATAGTGCCGCCTCCTTCTCAGTCAACTTTCTCTCAATAAGATCATGCAAACGGTTAATCGTGCAGAAATTAGCCAAATCCAGATCTTCATTTGCGATCTCAATCTGGAATCTACGCTCTACAAAGTCCACCAAACGCATAGCAAAGAGCGAATTGACGAACCGCTGCTCAAAATAATTGTCATTATCATTAATTTGAGTGTCCTCATGATCCATGGTGAGGTTGTTCCCGATAAACTCCCGAATTTCCTGACGATAATCCACTGCCCTTCCCCCTTGTTATCGATGTTGCCCCTCGGGCACTAAAACCTCAATGTACTCTGGAAACTCTACAGCCTGCTGCAAATCATGATAAAACAGTACTCTTCCTTCCTGATCTGCAGATTGCTGCTTGAAACCGGCAAAGCGATAGCTGATATTCATCATCCGGTTCCTTCCGGTGTCCCTGAAGTCCGCAAGCATCTGTTTGCCCTGTTTCTGAGCTTCACGCATGATATACGTTAGCAGTACACTCCCTGCTCCCCTGGACATCACTCTGCAAGACATCAGAAGCATGTTTAGCCGCCATACTTTCTGCTGCATGTGAATAAGTGCAAGCCCAATTTTGCCATACGTTCCGTATTTGTCTTCGAGTTCACACACCAATAACATATGGTCCTGCGAGGTCATCAGTTGATGCAGCTCCTCGTAACTGTAGGTAATTCCCGTTGCATTTAGCTGATTGGTACGGACAGTAAGTTCCTCTGCACGTTGAAGATCATCCTCAGTAGCCTCGTAGATGGAAAATTTCATGCCGAGCGTAGCCAGAAATTGTTCTGAAGGTCCTTCATACTGTTCCTCAGCCTGTTTACGGAGCGTATCCGCCTGATACATCTGCCTTCTGCACGCAGAGTCGGCTGTAATGAATCGAGGCATCAGCCTTGGGTCATCAAGCATGGCTTCATATTGATCCGCATGAAGTACCTGGATGTCAGCATGTACAGTTTGCACTTCTTCCAGTTCAAAAGGTTGATCATCCACAAACAGAATGGCATCCATACCGATATTAATGTTCTGCTGAATCCGCTGAACAGAGACGGACTTCGCATCCCAATGGATTTCGGGATACAGAAAATATTCAGCAATGCCCAATTCGTTTAGTTTCGCCCAAGCTAGTTCTGCATCATTTTTACTGGCAACAGAGTGCAAAATACCTCGCTGGTCCAGTTTTTCAATCACCTCCTTTAAGCCCGGCTTCAGTTGCACATCTGCGGATTCAAGCAAAACTCCATCCCATATGGTGTGGTCCAGATCCCAAACGATGCATTTGATATCCTTGAGCTTTTCCATGGTCATGCCACCCTTCATCTTAGTAGGCATAGAATCCTTGACCCGTCTTACGCCCCCACTGTCCTGCATCAACCATTTTCTGCAACATCGGACAGCATCGAAATTTGGGGTCCTGATAGCTGTCGTACAATACTTTCAATGAATGCACGACCGTATCCAGACCAATCAGATCCGCCGTCTCCAGCGGCCCCATCTGATAATTGAAACCCTTCTTCATAATGGCGTCCACCTGCTCAGGTGTAGCGATTCCATCCTGTACAATGTACGCCGCTTCATTCATTAACAAGTGCGAGAGGCGATTAGAGACAAACCCGGGCAGATCCTCTATGACAACTGGACTTTTATCAAGAGTTTTCAAAAACGCTACCATCTCATGTTCCGTACCCTGCGTTGTATGATGTCCTTTGATCACCTCCACCATGGATTTAACGGGAACCGGATTCATCAGATGCACCCCAATGACTCGACCTGGGTCAGGCAAAAATGAAGCGAGCTTTGTCACGGAAATACAGCTTGTATTTAGCGCAAATAAAGCATCCGGACGAGCAGTGTGGTATAGTCGTGCGTAAACTTCCTTTTTCAACTCCAGATTCTCAGTTACATTTTCAATAATGATACTTGCCTCTTCCACACCTTCATCTTGTGTCTGGAACAAAATTCGTTCCATGATCTGATCCAGGGGCACCTGACCATACCCTTGCTTCAGGAAGCAAGCTGAACGATATTCACGACGTATAACATCAGGAGCGTGTTCGATGACCGACGTCGAAATATCCTGCAAAATCACACGATAGCCAGCCCTCGCGACATCCAGTGCTGTGGCACATCCCATCACACCTGCGCCAATGATTGCAATGAGTCGATTATGCATACCTAATCACCTCCTTATTGAGCTACCATCAGATCAGCTCGTCGTAGAGCTCTTTCATTTCTGCAAGTGCTGCTGGGACACGCTCTCTAAACCAGGCAACATCCTGCATATCAAGCAGGATATTCGGATACATCCGCGAGAGCGTAGATACCAGAACACCGTGCTCAGCAAGCTTGCTATTTAACAAAATATCAAAAGACATCAATTCAAACGTATAATCAGCCGTATCCGTAAGCGGTTCCGTGCAACAGTGATAAGAAGCACAGCCAGACGGACCCTGAACAATTAAAGGCAGACCTACCTTCACTGCTTCCTGGCAGAGTATGTCATGCATCATCTCAGCGTGGCGGTTCATGCTGTTCATCGCCTGTCCTCCATTGCGGCCCAACATTTCCAGCGTAGCTTTTACAGCAGCTGTACCTAATGGATAGCCATTAAACGTACCCGCATGAATTACTTTTTTGTCTACAAGCAACTTCATGATGTCCGCTCGGCCAACCAGGGCTGACACCGGAACTCCGCCACCGGCGATTGCCTTCCCAAGTGTAGTCAGATCGGGTGTTACACCGAATAACTGTTGGGCACCACCGAGTCCCATACGGAATCCTGTTATAATCTCATCAAAAATGAGCACGACCTGGTACTGATCACATAACTGTCTGACTTTTTGCAGATAACCCGGAGCAGGCATGACTCCGCCTCCATTTACGCAAACCGGCTCCATGATTACTGCTGCAATGTCGTCTCCATGCTGGCGAAATAGTTCCTCCAGACGGGCTGCGTCATTCCATGGCAGGAGGTAGGATTGAGATTCCATGGCATCCCTTGCCCTCCCCTTTGTTCCTTTCATGTCACCAGGATAGTCTGAAGGTACAGGCAAACCTGTACGTGCAGTCTTGCCACCCATAATATTGTCCGCATTGCCATGATAATGGCCTTCAAAACGTACAAAGCGATTTTTACCTGTCCACGCCCGGGCAAGACGAAGTGCATTCTGGACAATCTCCGTGCCTGATAACCCAAAACGAATCATTTCTGCTGAAGGTACATATTGATGGATCAGTTCCAGAGCCTCTGCATCCAAATCGCAATGACTTACAGAAAGAACACGGTCAATGGTATCCTTCAGACACTCGTTATACTCCTCGTTGCCGTGGCCAACAATGAGGGCACCAAAGCGGGCATATAGATCCAAATACTCGTTGCCGTTCATGTCCGTCACTCTGCTTCGGGAAGCATGCTTGAAATGGAGCGGCGTCTCTTCCCAAGGAAGGTGAAAATTATAGTGGACACCGCCAGGCAGCCATTGTTTCACCCGCTGATTGTACTGCATCATCTCCGTGATCATCCCTTATCGCCTCCCCCACTTGTCTGGTTTACTGCTTCATATCGCTCCAATAACCTGAACCGATCTTGCGGATCATCCAGCGAATAGGCTGCAGGCAAGGTCTTATTCTCAGCCAGCATATTTCTTACGCTCTGGCCTGGACCGATATCGATCCATACCGTCGCTCCCAGATTTTGAACGCGTGCCAATGCCTGATTCCAGCGAATAGGTTGCAAAAGCTGGCTGCTCAGCAGCTGAGGAATGTCCTCGGGTCCGCGAATGAACTCACCATGTACTGTAGAGCATATGGGAAACACCGGTGCAGAGAAGGAAATCCCTGCAAGCATCTCTTCAAGCTCAGGCTGAATGAACTGCATCAACTCGCTATGATAAGGTGCATCTGCCTTCATTGGCATCATACGAAAAGGAATGAATTCCCCACCGTAGCCATCCACCTGATCATCCAGCAGTTGAAGACCCTTCGCAGTACCTGCGACGACAAACTGTCCCGGTGAATTATAACCGGAGATCGTCACATACTCGTTCTGACGAATATTCTCGACTAATTCTTCAAGCGTTTCTTGGGTTACATCAACAACAATACCCGCTCTTCCTTTTTGCTCCTGAATGGAGCGATGCATCAACGCACCACGCTGAGCTGTAAAACGGATTCCATCAGCAAATCGCAATGCACCCGCCGCTACTAAAGCCGAAATCTCCCCCAAACTGTGACCTACTGCATAATCTGGAGTCATTCCAGTCCGGCGAACAAATGAGTCAAATAGAACGTAGCTTGCCGTCAGTACAGCAGGCTGAGCATATTCAGAGACCGTCAATTGATCCAGGGTCCCTTCCATAACCAGTGCCTTCAAATCAAATCCGATCACCTCGCTTGCTTCCGCAAAGATCTGATTCGCCTCCGGCTCACTGTCCAACAACTCGCTGCACATTCCGATATACTGGCTTCCCTGGCCGGGAAATAGCGCACAAAACGTCATACGCCACCGCCACGCTTGTAATAGGCTTTTAATCCGTAATGCGAGATCATCTCCTGCTGCATCTGAGAAGAACCTTCAATAATCTCCAGAATTTTGGCTTCCTTATACAGCCTGGCAACAGGATATTGGTTACTAATTCCGTTCGCACCATGCACCTGTAACGCATCGCTTGCAACTTCAACAGCAACTTTGGACGTAAAATATTTGGCGATTGTTGTCTCCATGGCAGCCTGCGGGTCCTTGGCTTCTCTCAGCTCGGCTGCCCGTAAACATAATGCTCGTGCTGCATGGACTTTTGTCACCGCATCTCCAATCATGCCGCGAATCAGCTGAAAATGACTCAGCTTCTGATCAAATTGCTTCCGCTTCCTTGAGTAAGTCACCATGGCATCCAGCGCTTCCTGCGCAATCGCCAGCCCTGCCCAGGCTATGCTATATCTGCCCTGATCCAGCGCCCCGGTTACGATGTACTCAAAACCTTCATTTAGACGTCCAATAATGTGATTCTTTGGTACACGCACCTCATGGAGATCAATCTCAGCTATACCTGTCTCTCCCGCAACCATGACACCTTCAATAGGTTTGGTCTGTACACCCTCGAACTGGCGTTCGACCCAAAAAGCAGTGCTTCGTCCCTGATTCGAGGCAATAATGATAAATACATCTGCCAAATGTCCAAACGTGATCCATTTCTTTTTTCCATTCAAAACATAACAGTCCGATTCTTCTCTCCACTCGGACTTTACACTTTTGGCATCCGAACCAACTTCCGGTTCAGTCAGGCCAAAGGCAGCAATCCATTCTCCCTTCACCAACTTGGGCAGCCAGGACGATTTTTGCTCAGGCGTTCCGAAACGTACCAAAGTTTCACTTACAAGTGAAGTATGCACCGTTAACAAGCTGCGAACGGCTGGAAGAGCCTTGCCAAATACTTCAGTCAACAGCCCGTACGCCCTAGGGCCGAGACCCATGCCGCCATATTCAGCCGGGATCGAGGCAGCCAAGTAACCTTTTTCAGCCATGGCACGGATCAATGTTCTGGGAATGGCTTGCTGCTCTTGAATGTGTAGAGCATAAGGACGAATTTCACGGGCAGCAAACAATTCAGCTTCATGAATGATCTCTTGCTCTATATCCACTTCAATCATTCGGCAACCCCCTCTTGAAGAAGAGATTCATTCAGATAGGCGGCGAACTCGGCAATTGTTTTGTATTCAAACAACGCAACCGGACTGATGTCAACTTGAAGATGCTTACGCGCACGGTTAATGATCTTGAGCGCCTGCACAGATGAGACACCAATTTTCAAAAAATTCATCTCTTCATCAATGTCCTCTGGCTCCTGATTCAACGCTGATGCAATCTCGCTTTTGATAAAAAGCTCAATTTCTTCTTTTGTCATATCATGACCTCCGTTCCCTGATTCACATCTATCCAATGTACATACGGCTCGAATGGATGTGCTGGCAGATGTACAATCTGGCCAGAGCCATTCGGATGTAACTGTTCCCAATCCAGCGCAGCACCACGTACATAAAGCTGTCCCAGTAATAAAGCAAGCTGATCCTCCATAGTAAGTATTGGCTCGGCAGACAGGCGGATGAGGCTCTCCTTGCCACTGTATTCAAGCTGCTGCACTGTCTGATCTGCAGCAATCATAATTACAATGTCGGCGCTTGCCATCTTGCCAGGTGTGTCTTGCAGACTGTCTAACGTCACTCTGTTGTTCACTGGAATGGATTGGCTTGCATGAGCGCTGTGATGTTCCTCGCCATCCAGATGTAAACTGGATACAAGCTCCTCTCCTGCAGCTATTCCTCGAATCTCCTGAATGGAAGGGACCAGACGTACAAGTGTCTCAAGCAATGTCACCCAATAGTTCAAGGTAGATACCTTATCTTCATTAGAATCGTCTGGCCGGATTACTTGACGAGCTTGAGCCTCATCTTCTCCGCGAATCTCATGCCCCCCAACCACAATATTGACACGAGCAGCTCGGTTTCTAGGCTTGAAGCCATACTCCATCTCTTCGATGTTCCACTCTCCGGTTGAGCTGACAGCTACTGCTGCACGATACCGATAATGTTTTCTATATCTGTTTCGGGTAAAACAAAGATCCTCTGGTGCCAGGTCAACATGTTTCTTCACATACTGCTCCGTGTTATCAATCAGCTTTTTTAAAGCATGCTCTGATTTGGCAGAGAACGTTAACAACTGGCCTCGTGCCGGAGCAACTGCACGGACAGGGGCTTTCCATTCCTCCAGCACAATGTGGGCATTCGTACCTCCCAGGCCAAATGAACTGATGCCTGCCTTCCGTGTTTTTCCTTCAGGTACATCCCACGTTTTATGCTCGCTAACAATATGGAACGGCGATTGGTCCAGTCGGAGGGCCGGATTCGGATTATCCATATGCAGACTTGGTGCCAGTTCCCCATGCTGCATACTGAGTAGAACCTTGGCAAGACTGGCTCCACTGGAGGCTGCAAATAAATGACCAATATTGGTTTTAACTGAACCTAATCCAATCGAATTGTCGCTTGTGCATCCCTTTTCCCGGAACAGTCGGAGCAAGGCATTCACCTCAATTGGATCTCCAATCCTTGTCCCCGATCCATGTGCTTCAATATAAGAAATCTCGCTCGGGTTTAGGTTGGCATCGCGATAAGCGGCACGGAGTACCTCATATTGTCCCTGAGGGTTGGGTGCCATAATGCCCAGGGAATATCCGTCGTTATTCACCGCTGTCCCGCGAATCACACCATAAACATGCTTATTGTTGCGAACTGCCTCTGTTAGCGGCTCCAGATATACAACAACAGCACCTTCTCCCAAGACTGAACCATCTGCTTCCCGGTCAAATACCTTCGTATGTTGAGTGGAAGAACAGATTCCAGCATTGCGCGATAGTTGATGAACATGCGGTGTAGCCAAAATGTTCGCTCCACCTACAACTGCTCCAGAGATACGCTTGTCCTGAATGGCCGCCACAGCTTGTGTCAGTGCTACCAGAAAAGAAGAACATGCTGTATCTATGGACAGTGCCGGCCCTGTAAAATTGTACATGTGTGAAATGGAGGCGGCTGCAATATTGGACATATTGCCTACCATAGCGTGAGAATGAACAGCCTTTCCAAGACTCCGGTTCATATAATCAACAACCAGATCGAAGTATGTGCTTGGGTTAATCCCTACATACACACCCACATCACGCTTCTCCTCATGATCCACGAGCATACCTGCATCCTCCAGCGCCTCATGAGCAACTTCCAGCAGCTTGCGATGCTGCGGATCCATAAATGCAGCTTGTTCAGACGGGATTTCAAAGAACTCATGATCAAACGTATCCGGTTGCTTCAGTTCCCCAATCCAGTCATCCCAACTGGGTTGCTTGGAACGTGTTGCACGCTCTAAGCTAACCCGGTCAACACTATCTAACCCGTTAACCAGATTGCTCCAGAACTGCTCTTGGGTGTCGGCATCAGGCAGACGCAGAGACAACCCGGTAATAGCAATAGCACGATGTACATTCAGGTGATTATCTGTTGTTTCAGCTTGTTCAAAGTCCTTCTTTTCTGCTGGAAGTTCCTGCAGATATTCCACCATCTCACGTACTGTACTGCAAAAAACAAGTAGTTCTTGTCCTAATTCACGCCCCATATGTGCAGACAGCTTGTCAAGTAATTGATAGGAGAGAATGGAATTGCCCCCAAGTGCGAGAAAAGAAGTATCCATCTCAATCTTTCCTGCGGGCAATTGAAGAATTTCGGCCCAGGCTTTACGTACGGTATGCTCCAAAGACGATGCGGAAACCGTCTCGTGTTGTTGTTGTGTGTTTTCGCGAATCAGCTCTTCAATGGCCTCGATGTCCTTGGTAAATACTCCACGCTCATATTCGTTTCTCAGCATGAAGCGCTGAACCTTGCCACTCGTCGTTTTGGGAATAACCTTGATTGGGAGAACATGGGTGATCTCAATGCCCAATCCAGCCCTCATACGTTGGATCAGATCCTGACGTACATCCAGAAACTGTGGAGTGCCCGATTTGTATTTAACAAATACAAGCAGCTCCTCTACTTGTTTGAGGCTGTTAAAGTGCCCGACTACCGTCAGATTCCCTCTAGGAATGCTGCTATTCTGGTACAAAATTTCTTCAAGATCATGCGCATAATGGTTCTGTCCCCGAATAAACACAATGTCCTTGATTCGTCCGCTTACAACCAGGGAGCCATCAGCCATATAACCCAGGTCTCCAGTGCGAAGCCACCCATCCATATACATTTCACGATTGACCTCCGGGAGACTGTAATATCCAGAGGTTACCGATTCCCCACGGATCTGGATTTCGCCAACGACCCGCTCATCCAGCACTTCACCCTGTTCATCCGCAATCCGGATTTGAATCCCTGTCATGGGATATCCTTCATGGACAAATTCGATCACATCCGAAGTATGGCTATCACTGCTAGGCAGCTGGACTGGCACAGCCCGCCCATCCTGCACCAGCCGTGAACGCGAAATACGTTCAATTCGCGGCTCTTCTCCCAGTCTGGAGGTACATACACCTACTGTCGCTTCGGCCATGCCATACGCAGGAAACATCATATTGGGACGATAGCCACAAGAGCTGAATTTTTTGACAAATCGCTCGATAACAGACGTTGATATAGGCTCTGCACCATTCAAGGTCATACGCAGTGAAGACAGATCCAGCGTTGAGAGCTTGGAATCCGGGATCTTCTGAACCATCCATTCGAAACCGAAATTGGTACAGCAAAACCATTTTCCCTGATGCTCCGTAATCTTGCGCAAGAACAGATAAGGCGACCGTACGAAGGTATAAGGTGACATCACCATGATGTTGGCTCCACTCAGGACGGGTGTCAGATGCTGTCCAAATATCCCCATATCATGCGTATGCGGCAACCAGGTAAACACATTATCTCCTTCTTCAGCTCCAAGAAAAGTCTTGCATGCAATACTGTTAGCGATAATATTGTGATTTGTTAACTGCACACCTTTGGGAACTCCCGTGCTTCCTGATGAGAATTGCAGGAACACGATGTCGTCAGGAGAGGTTGGGCATAGATCAGCCATCTGCTGGCCTGCTTGAAGCTGGTTCACGCTAATCAACATAAGATCTTTGAATACCGGACTTTTCGCAAGCTGCCTATACTTGGGTATGTAGGCTTCCTCGACGATCACAACCGGACGCCCGAGTACCTCCCACACTTTCGTGAATTTCTCCAGACCGGCTGAGCCTGGTTCCCAGGCGGCTGGAGGACTAACCGGGGCGACAATAATGCCCCCCAGCATACAAGCCCAAAATGTACGGTAAAATTCCTGTGACTGGTCAATTTCCAAAATAACGACCTGTCCTTGTTGAATGCCTTGCTCCTGAAGAGACTGCAGGTACTTGCGCGCCTGCATCAGTAATTCAGGATATGATTCAAACTGTTCGTCACCTGAAGAGCTGATATAGGTCATTCCCTTTTCTGGATGAGTATCTGCAATGTAGATTAACATCTCAGCCACTGTTGAATAATGCTCTGGCACAATCAGCTCGGGTCCTCGCTGTATGGATTTACTGGACATGTTGCACCTCCATTGCCTCATTTGTGAACTACCACTTTCACATCGCTACCAAGCTTGTCATCAATCAGCTGTTTCAAACGTTTGATGTTCAGACCAGCCTGACAGGCCAGATGTACGTACAGACACTCTTCGTCGTAGCGAATTACCCATTCGAATTGGGCGAGTCCCGAATTCGAATCTTGGTCATCCGACGACTGAGACGACATTGGGATCGCTTCGCTGCTGGAGATGAAGCCTTGATAATTGAACAGAATCATCTGACGCGGCTCCTGTTCTGCTTGCCTGTAGGCAGTTCCCAATTGTTCCTGTATGCCATCATATTGTGCCGAGAGGGAAGAATCATGTGTAAGTGCCATAAAGTTAATGCTGTGTCGCTTCGTAAATTCCAGACGTTCCAACAGATCTTCCTGTGTGAATTCACTGTCTACCAGCACTGGAATCAGATCAAGGAATTCTCCCACATAATCGTAGTAGGATTCTTCGCCATACTCCCTTCCGTAATGCACTAGGGCTATTGGCAATTGGCTTATGTTCAGATAAGCCGCAATGATGTTGGCAAAAGTTTCAAAGCATGTCCACCAAACATCTGCAGGCTCCTTCCCTGCAAGGGACAACTCGACAGTCATCGCTGAAGGCGACAATGTTTCTGTTTCCTTCAACTTGTTCATGACGATGGTGTTACATCTATGCCATGCCTGAAGTGAAAATTGTTTCTTCATTTCATCTTCTGATACCCCTATGGGGCCTTGAGACAGAAAATTTACATAATCCTCATAATTTCGATCACTCTCGAGCTCTACACCTTGCGGTCTATATAATGCCTTCGACTCAAGTTGTTGTTTGATGATTTGGGCACTCATACCATCAAACGCAAGGTGATCAAAACTCCAAATCAGCTTATGCTCTGTGGCTCCTGTACGCAAAATACATAGACGCCATGGTAGTTCCTTCAACGTATACGTTTTGTGTAACAGAGACTGAACCAGTCTGTACTCCAGCTGCTCCATTGTAGCCGAAGCATAATGACGAATATCAAGATATGGGATAAGCTGTTGCAGCATGTCCGCCGCTAACGACATATCACATGGATGCCAATACAATCGTTCTTCCTCATATATCATGCTGTGCAGTAACTGATGCCGGGATATAACCCCAAGTATCAGGTGTTTTACAGCTTGTTCATTCAATTCGCCTTCCAGCGTTGTTGTAAATCCGCTTGCTCGTGAAGTCGTAGAAGCATGTGCTTGTTGTATTGGAGATAGTGGGAATTGACTCATAGGGGTCATGCCCGCCATAAAAGATGAAACCTGATTGCAGCTGTTTAAGACATGCAGGACCAGGCTGTCCAGTTGTTTCTCATGAAGTGTTATGTCCTGTGGTGTGACTATCGGGGACTGAATATGCAGGCTATCTTCGGACCAAACTGACGCCGGAGGATTAATGTCTACCAATTTGGCAAGCCCTCTAACTGTCGGATATTGGAATAATTCGTTCACATTGATGGCAATTCCTTCTTTTGACAAAATTTGAGTGAATGCAATCGCTTTGAGCGAATGCCCCCCATTTTGAAAGAAGTGATCTTCCACACCAATGCTTCGATTACCGAGTATCTGTCGCATGGCGGCAAGAATGACACGCTCTGTTTTTGTCCGAGGTGAATTCACTTCCAGAGACCTCTGCTGTTCTTCAACCAAATGCTCGGACAATGCTCTTCGGTCCACTTTGCCATTGGCATTAATCGGAAGATGATCCCTTCGAATAATTCGTGCAGGCACCATGTACTCTGGCAGTTGCTGGTGAAGTTCTCTTCGAATATACTCAACATCTGCCCCAGTGTCGCTTGTATAAAAAGCGGCAATGTAAAGACTTCCTGATGGTTCTGTAACTGTCATGACAAAGGCATCACGAACTCCCGAAAGACGCTCCATGCAATTGCCTATCTCCGATAACTCAATGCGAAAACCTCTAATTTTGACCTGGAAATCCGAACGTTCAATAAAAATCAGACTGCCGTCAGCCAGACGTTTGACGATATCACCTG
Organism: Paenibacillus sp. UASWS1643; assembly: GCF_008693195.1. Taxonomy (NCBI): domain Bacteria; kingdom Bacillati; phylum Bacillota; class Bacilli; order Caryophanales; family Paenibacillaceae; genus Paenibacillus; species Paenibacillus sp. UASWS1643. The sequence goes on along the minus strand of NZ_VXKZ01000096.1, from coordinate 54,538 downwards.
TCCGATACATTCGTTCTCCCTTGCGAAAGGGATCATCAAGAAAGTGTTTTCGGGTAAGATCCTCACGGTTAAGATATCCAATACCCACCGCATCCCCACTGATATACAGTTCACCTGGAACGTTGGGTGGCACAGGCTTCAGCTCATCATCCAGAACATACAAAGCTGTGTTAGACAGGGGGTAACCAATGGGCAGTGAGCCAGTATAAGGCTCTGTTTGCTGTAATAAGTGGTAAGAGGCAAAAAAGGTTGCTTCCGTTGGCCCATATCCATTTAACAGCCTGCCAGGTCCCACACATGCAAGCGCTTTGTTGGCATGGCTCATCGATGCAGCTTCACCACCAAACATCACTCTACGCACATTCTTCAAACATTCAGCATCCCAATCCACCAGCATATTAAACAAGGATGTCGGAATATAAAATACTGAAATCCGTTGCTGTCGGATGACATCCGCCAAACGAGCCATATCCAAAATGGTCTCTTTTGAGATTAATACAAGAGTAGCGCCATTTATTAATGAAGCAAAAATATCGAAAATGGAACCGTCAAACGCATAGTTAGAAATTTGCAGGATACGATCCTCTGGCACGACGGTGACAAAATTGCTATTTTTCATGACTTTGGTGACATTGCGATGACTCATCACAGTCCCTTTCGGGGTTCCTGTAGACCCTGATGTATAAATGATATAAGCCGGGTCAAGAGCGGTCGTGTTCATATCTTCAACGGGCTCCTGCATGTCTCCTGAATCAAATGCTGCCAGTTCATCTGCCGGCACGATACAAGGAACTACAGATTGCCATGTGGAGGCATAAGCCGTTTCAGTCAATAACACAGCCGCATCGCAATCTTGCAAAATAAATTCAATTCTCGATGGCGGCGAAGCCGGGTCGATCGGAACATAACTGCAACCGAGTTTGAGTGTAGCAAGAATACTGATCATCTGGATCGGTCCACGGTCCAGAATGAGAGCAATACTGGAGCCTGATTTTATCCCTTGTCCAAGCAACCTGAACGCCAGCCACTGAACACGTTCATTCAGATCCGCATAGCTCCATTCACTGTCTTCCCAGACCAATGCTGTCTTCTGTGCATGCACATGAACTTGTTCCTCGAATAATTGGGAAATGGTCGCATCTCGCGGATACTGAGCGGCATTATCGTTGACTCCGTACAGCAGCCATTCCTCTTCCTCCGGTGTAGTGAGCTTAATCTGACCAATTCGTTCATTATGCCCTGTTGTGATCTGAGACAGGATATACCGGAATTTATCCAGCATCAGTTCCATGGACTCCGCTTTAAACAAATCCGAGCGATAGTCAAGTTCAACCGTGTACCATTGCTTGTGCTCGACCAGTGTCCAAGTCAGATCAAATTTGGCATCCACCTTACCTTCGACCCATGGTTCAAGCATTAGTTCCCCGGCTTCAGGATCATCGGTTCCCATATTAATGTAATTTAACACCACATCAAATAGGGGGTTGCGGCTTAAATCACCGAATAGACCAAGTTGTTCCACCAGTGCTTCATAAGGATAATGTTGATGCTCATAACAGGATAACAGCTTGCCACGCATCTCATTCAAATACGTCTCTGTGGACCATTCTCTGTCCATGCTGGTGCGAATGGCAAGCATGTTCACGAACATACCCATAACGTTGTTGAGTTCTGGCTTCTCACGCCCCGCAACCGCTGTACCAACGACCAAGTCGTCTTGACCCGTATACTTCCAGATTAATAGATTCAAAGTTGCCATAAACAACATATAAGGTGTAAGCCCTTGTTGAGTACAGAAGTCATTGACCTGTGTGCTTAACGACTCACCAAGTTCAATGGAACGTCTGTCTCCGCTGTAAGATGACGCGCCATGTCTTGGGAAGTCTGTAAGCAATTCAACCGGTGCAGGCTTGTCCTCAAATTCCCGTATCCAAAACTTGGCGTCTTCAACAGATTGTCCGTGTGACGCATCTTCATCACGCCATTCCGCATAATCCTTATACTGAATGTCAAGAGATTGTAATGTTTCTCCTCTGTACATGCGAGCAAAATCCTGCATCAGGATCGCAATGGAACTCTGATCCGAAATGATATGATGCATGTCGATGAATAAGATGTGTTCCTCTTGAGAAAGGCGAATGAGCTTAACACGAACCAATGGTGCGCTGGTCAGATCAAAAGGCTTTATCCATTCCATGACCTGTTCTAACCCTGCTGTTTCTAATTCCAGCAACTCCACCACGCTTGGAACCTGCTCCTCGACAATTTGGAAAAGCTCACCGTCAATCATTTCAAACCTGGTACGGAATGCTTCATGTCTCTCTACCAGTGCATCCATGATTACTCTGAATTGGGCAGGGTCAAGTTTTCCTCTTACCATATAAGAGCTGGCGAGATTGTACGCCGTACTCTCACCTTTCATCCACTCATGTACCACATACAGTCTTCGCTGTGCAGAAGTGGTCTTGTATTTCTCTTTCTTAGTAACTGGCAAGATTGGGTCCACTGAATTGGAGTCACTTGTAGCCTGGTGTTCAGCAATCCATTGAACCATGTGTTCAAACACAGAATGATCAAAAACCTCTTCCAGCCCCAAATTTAGTCCAAACGTTTCTTTAATCCTCGACGCCAAGGAAATCGCTTTTAATGAATGACCCCCGAGCTCAAAGAAATCATCTTCAAGGCCGACTTCTCCATTACCAAGCAACTCCTGCCACAATTGCGACAATACATGCCTTATCTCATCATCCGTCCGTTGAACCCTGACTTTCCCAGATGGAGATTGGTCTAATGCTGCGATAGAACCCGCTGCAACCTGCGACATACCTGCAAGCTGATACAACGCAACATCATGTTGATGAACAATGGGATCAAAGGAATACGTCGGCAGGGAGATTTTTTGCCTACGCCCCGTTCCGTTTAACTGTTCCCAATCCAACTCCATGCCAGAGCACCAGCAAAAAGCAAGTACTTTCATTAAATACACGTCTGCCTCAAGCAAGCTCTGACGATCTCCAGTAAGAGCAATGATGTTTGGCTCTGATAATGAATCCGGGGCTATTTGTTCTGTATCCTGCAGCTGATTCGAAACGATCCACAGCGTATGCCCTGCAGATTCAGAAAGCGTCTTGCGATTTAGCAGCGTGAACAGGAAATTTGGAGATAACAGTGGTGCAATACTCGACGCAAGGTCTGTTACAGTTGCATCTGTCATCCTTCCTGTCAAAGCATCTGACAATGCTCCTTCTTGTAGTGACCAATGCTCCAGATTGTATAGAAGCCCAACGGCATGTACTGGATCAAGTGCATCACTAATAACCAATCCCACCAGTTCGCCAACGCCTTGTCCACAGAGAGCATCCGGCTTGATACCAAGCTGCATCACGGTTTTATAAAGAGCATATTGCACAACAAAGCACTGCATGCGCTCAAGCCTTGAATCGGCTAACGATCGCCCTATACCCTGGCGAATGGCATACTGTTCCTTGGACTCAAAGAGATTCAGTATCTCTTCAAAGTGCTGCTTGAATATCTCTGAGACCTGGCTGCGATACACAGAAGCATATAGTTCCCGAATCTTGCGCGCTTCCCAACTTGCATTTCCGCTGAGATAAAACATGACTTTAGGCTTTCCATTCATCACACTTGCCTGTGTCTCAAACTCTACAGACTGCTCGCTTGGCGGAATATAACCGTCTACAACGATTAGTGCTCTACGATGAATGAATCTGCTTCTTCCCTTCTGTAGTGTCCATGCAGCATTGGGCAACTGCTCCGGCAATGCATGGATCGCCTGTAGAACCGAATCGTACGTGCGTTCCAGCGCAGATTCACTTTTGGCCGAGAAGGGCAGCAGAAGCAATGATTCATAATTGGCTTGGCTCTCTTGGACGGGCGGTTGCTCCAGAATGACGTGAGCATTAGTACCCCCGATCCCAAACGAACTGACACCTGCTCGCAGGACATGCTTCGCGTCTTCTAATGACTGTGGCTCCTTGTTGATATAGAAGGGACTATGCTCCAGTTCCAACATCGGATTCGTCCGATTCATATGAATCTGTGGCGGAACCACCCGGTGATAAAGCGTCAGTACGGTTTTAATAAAACCGGCGACACCTGCTGCCGCATCAAGATGCCCAATATTGGCTTTCACAGAACCTAGAGCACAATAATTTCTACGATCTGTTCCCCATGACTGCCTGAGTGCTTCGATTTCAATCGGGTCACCCAGTTTGGTTCCTGTTCCATGCGCCTCCAGATAGGAGATCTCTTTTGGAGACACTCCCGAACGATGAAGAGCTGATTGAATAACCTTGACCTGCCCGGCCACACTCGGTGCTGTATATCCAATTTTGTCCATGCCATCATTATTAATCGCTGAACCTTTAATGACTGCATAGATATGATCTCCATCTCTCTGCGCGTCGCGGAGTGACTTGAGCACAACCATTCCACATCCATTACCAGACACAGTACCAGATGCCTGCTCATCAAACGGTCTGCAATGACCATCCTTTGAATAAATCATGCCTTCATGCCAGCGATAACCTTCTTTGAGCGGATAGGAGATAGAGACACCTCCCGCAAGTGCCACATCACACTCCCCACGAATCAGCGATTCAGCAGCTTGGTGGATAGCGACCAAGGAAGTTGAACATGCGGTCTGTACGGCCATACTCGGCCCTCTCAGATTTAATTTGTGAGATACTCGGGTTGTAATATAGTCCTTTTCATTTAAAGTCATGGCTTCAAAAGCCTGTAGCAAATTACCGGAACGACCTAGAAATTGCACCATCCATGGTAAGCTCAGTCCACTTCCGGCAAACAATCCTATAGATCCCTCATAACTGTAAGGATCACACCCGGCATGCTCAAGCGCCTCCCATGAGCACTGATGCAGCAGCCGTATTTGCGGATCCATCATGTTGGATTCCTGATGTGGATATTCGAAAAATCCGGAGTCGAAATACTCAGTATCTTGCAGTACACCTTTGGCCCATACATAATCGGGATGTTTGAAGTCTTCCGGTCGTACACCCGCAGCGGTTAGATCCTCCTCATTCAGACGGGTGATACCGTCCTTACCTGCCATTAGGTTATCCCAGAACTCCTCAATATTTCTTGAGCCGGGAAAATGCCCTGCCATGCCAATGACTGCGATATCCGACAAAGAAGAATCTCTGCTACTGTGTTCTGAAGCAAACGAGATACTCTGTTTTGGTCTGCTCAGTGCCGGTCTGCTCTGCTCCACTTTGCTGTGTTCAACTGTGCTCATCACATCATCTTTGGGAGCTGTTGTCGAGTCCGGGTTCGTAACAGGATATCCAGCCGTAGCGATATGCCCGCTCTCCTCTCGCACCTGTTGTGTAACTGTCGGCAGCATCTGCTCAGCCACCAGATGATTGACCAGTGATGCAATGGAGGAATGCTCAAACAATTGCACCAGCGGAACGCTTTTATCCAGATAGGCATTCAGCCGATTATTGATCAAGATAAGCCCCAGCGAGTTGCCTCCGATGTCAAAAAAGTGATCATGGATATTAACCGTATCCAGATTCAATATTTCCTTCCACGTTGCAATGAGCATCTGCTCCAAATCAACTTTTGCCCGCTCCATTCCTTGAATCGATGAGCCATAAACCAGAGCAGGGTTATTCCTCTCTCCCGTTTCAAAATCAGCCAGACGAAGGGCATTGCGATTCAGTTTGCCATTAGGCAGCACAGGCAGATTTTCCAGACAAATCAAGCGAGAAGGCATCATGTACTGTGGAAGCCGCTGCTTTAACCAGGTCCGAAGCTGTACGTCTTCATCTTCCATAACGGAAGGCCCAATCCCGGGCTTCAGACTGTAGAAAAGGATTAATTGCAACGAATGTTGCTCGGCCCCTTCTACCTTAACGACAGCTTCTCTTACACGTTCATAATTCATCGCTGCCTGCTCAATCTCGTTCAGTTCAATCCGGTAGCCACGAATCTTCACCTGCTGATCCAACCGTCCCATTAACTCAACATCCCCATCCGGCAGTATACGGGCCAGATCGCCAGTTCGGTACAAACGGCCTCCCAAAACATATGGGTTTGCAATGAATCGGGCATCGGTCTCAGCTGCATTGTGCAGATAACCGCGGGATAATCCTTTTCCTGCAATGCACAGCTCTCCATAACTGCCAGGTGGCAGTATTTCACCTTCATCATTCAGAATATAAATCTCTGTATTGGTAATGGGCTTGCCAATGGTAATCGCGGCTGTGTCATTCAATTCTTTGGTCGTTGACCAGATCGTAGTTTCCGTTGGTCCATACATGTTAAAGACACGAGCGGGCGTAAGCCGCTTCAGATCGGTGAGGAGTCCCACAGGGACATTTTCCCCTCCGGTAAGAACACACCGCAGATTGCCCAGCGCCTGAGCGAATTCCGGATTTTCGACAAATGCCTTAATGCGTGAGACAGTGCTAAGTATGTGCGTAACACCATGTTCACGTATTCGACGTGAAGCAAGAGCCGGGTCAAGCTGTTCCTGCTCATTGGCCAGATACAGCGAATATCCGGTGCATAGTGGTGCCCACACTTCAAATCCGAAAATATCAAAAGATATGGTCGTTACACTGATGATGCGATCTGTCTCATGTGCAAAAATATGTCGGTGCCTGATGTCCTCAACAAAATTGACCATCGCCTCATGAGTAATCATGACCCCTTTGGGACGACCCGTCGATCCTGAGGTGAAAATCACACAGGACAGGTCCGAAGACAGGAAGTTTACGTCCGGGTTAACGGATGAGCGCACATCCTGGGCAGTTGGATCATACACGAATCGCTCTCCGCTAAAAGTCACTGTGCCTTCTTCATCAGGCGTACACAGCAATACGTTCATTCGGCTGTCTTCAATCATATTCACGATACGCTGCGGCGGAAAAGCAGGGTCCAGAGGCACATAAGCCGCCCCAGCTTTCAGCACTGCCAATAGCATAATGATCAACGATTCTTCTCGTCTGGATAATATGCCCACAGGTTCATCCCGGCGTACACCTTGATCAATAAGCTTCCAAGCCAGCGTATTAGCTTTTTCATTAAGCTCCCTGTAGGTAAAAGAGGCTCCGGATGATACAAGGAGAGCTTTCTTGTCTGGTGTGTGTTCTGCCTGCAGCTCGAACAGCCGATGCAGACCCACCGCAGGAGTGTAATCCCGACGTGGTCCAGCAAGCAGATGGACTGGGTGCTCATGAGAACCAGTGTTTCTCTCAAACAGTTCGCTCAGAGACAGATTGGGCTGTTGTATAACCTCTTGGCAGAGTCCAATAAACTCCTGCATCATACCTTCAACTGTGTCCCGGCGGAACAGATCCATCGAGTATTCGATATATCCTTCAATCACCTGCTTCTCCCTGTTTTCTTGACAGGTCATTAACAGATCATAAGTAGACGTACCCGTCTCCACCGGAAAAGAACTGAATTGCAAACCATGAAGTTCAAGTCCATGCAAATCCATGTTCTGATAATCAAAACAAACATCAAATACCGGATTTCGGTTCAACTCACGTGTCACGCCCAGTTGTGCCACAAGCTCATTAAACGGATACTCCTGATACGCAAAAGCATCCAGTGTATGTTGTTTAAGTTCGCGTAAAAAATCAGTGTACGTACGATCAAACGTTGGAAAATTCCGCATCGCAATCATATTGACAAACATGCCTACCGTCTCTTTCCACTCCTCTTGTATCCTTCCTGCAACAGGCGTTCCTACCACAATGTCCTGCTGACCTGAGCGGTGTGCAAGAAGAAGATTCCACACACTTAGCATTACCATATACATGGATGCTTCCGATGAGGAAGCCAGCTCGTGCAAGTTTTGCGTTAACGAACGATTCAACGTGAAATGGAGACGTCCCCCTTGCATGGATCGCTGTGATGGACGCTCATGGTCAAGTGGAAGCTCCAGCACAGGTAAAGAAGGGCCAAGATGGTCCAGCCAGTATGTTTGATGTGAAATGTATTCATTTGAAGCGAGACGCTGCTGCTGCCATACCGCGTAATCTTTGTACTGCAATCGGACTGCATGCTCTTTGCCAAAATATAAATCATTGAAGTCACGAGTAATGATTTCGACAGATGTACCATCTGCGATAATATGGTGAATATCAAAGAATAGCAGGTGCTTGCGCTCGCCCATCTTAATCAGTTCAACCCGCATAAGCGGAGCACTCCCCAGATCAAAAGGACGAATCAATGTCTCGATCATCGCAGGCAACTCTTGGTCATCTGCCACATGCTGCTCTGCATAGCCCATACTTAAGCGAACCGAAGGTTGGATGATCTGAACGATCTCAACGCCCCGTATCTCAAACGATGTTCTGAGCGCCTCATGATGCTGCATCAACTTCTGCAAAGCAGACTCAACTCTTATACGGTCCAATTCACCTTCAATAATGGTTGCAGACGGTAGGTTGTATGCCGTATTGCCTGGATCAAGCATCGCTTGTGTGAACATACGCATCTGTGCAGAAGAGATTGGATACGCATCCATAGTGGGTGCAGATTGAATTGTCTGTTGGTCCACTTTTGGTTTCGCAATGACATAGAGATGCTCCGCCAATTGAATAGGCGTTGAATGATTGAAAATATCTGCTACCTCAGGCTGAATTCCTAAATGAGACCGGATCCATGCAGACAAGCTGACTGCTTTGAGAGAATCTCCTCCAACCGCAAAGAAATTAACCTCTTCATCTAGATCATCGATGCCAAAAATCGTTCGATATGCATCCAGAACAATCTGTTTCAATTGGTCTGAACCACCAGTATAAACTGTCCCTTTTATTAGAGCAGAGCTACTTCCCTTACCCTGCTCTGCATGCTGCCTATTATCCCCGGTACCCATTCCTTCCGCTGCTGATGAGCCAGAAAGAGAAACACTGACAGGATAGGATTGTTTGTTGAAAACATAAGTAGGCAGAGAGCATTTGCGTCGTACCGTCTGCCCTTTGAGCACCTTCCAGTCCGGTTCAATGCCTTCGCACCATAACTCCGCAAGTCTGCGGTTCACATAGATACTGTCCTGCTCTGTTTCCCTTACGTGACGCAGCATATTCAGTACCGTCTGAGAATCTCTTGATTGACTGTGCTGTCTGGCAAAGGAGCTTAGCGTTCGTCCTGCACCTACTTCAATTAATACAGCCCGCTCATCCTTCAACACTTCAGCCAGGTTTGATTCAAACAACACCGGCTGTAAAATATGACGGGACCAATAGTCAGGTTTTGTGATTTCATCTCCAAGCGCCCATGTTCCACTGGTGTTGGACAGTAATGGGATCTGTGGTGTATGAAGTGAATGCTCTGCTAGATAACGTCTAAATTCCTCGGCAGCCTGATTCATCATTGGCGTATGGAATGCATGGGAAGTCTTTACACGAATGCACTTCCAGCCCATTCCTTCAGCCTTGGCTTCCATCCGTGAAATGGCTTCAGCTGTCCCACCAATCACACTGGAACCTGTAGTATTCACCAGGGCAAGCCACATGTCTTCCTCCAGTTGTGACTTCACCTGCTGTACATCCGCCATAACGGCAAGCATGACCCCGGGTTGTTGTTGCTGCATTAGACGTCCGCGAAGCCGAACTAACTTGACAGCATCTCCGAGTTCGAACACACCCGCTACCGCAGCGGCAGCCAATTCACCAATGCTGTGTCCGATCATGCCATCTGGCTTGATGCCCAGATCCAGTAGCGACTTGGCCAGCGCATAACTGGTCATGAACAGTGCGAATTGGCTGTACTCCGTCTGGTTTATTCGCTCAGGCTGCTGATCCCCGTATACAACGGACAGCATATCTTCTCGTTCTTCCGCAGGCAGAAGGTCCAATATTTCCTGAATATAACTTCTGAAGATTGGAGCTAGGCCTGCTTGCTCTGTAGATCTGTATAGTTCTGCACCCATTCCCTGATACTGACTGCCTTGTCCGGGGAACATAAAGTATACGGGACGGGTGCCTTGAGCTGAATGGTATACGCGTGCTTTCCCCAGCTGCTGTATCAGCTTGTCCGGATTATCCTTCCATGTCTTATCCAGAATGAGTGCCTTACGATACGCAAAAACAGATCTACCTGACTGCAAGGTCCACGCTGCGTTCGACACAGATTGATCCGGATGTTGAGTCAGATGTTCCATAATCCGTTCAGCGGTGCGGTTCAGTGAGTACTCTGTTTTGGCGGAAAAAAGCAATATATTTACGTCATCATCCGGACTGCACTTCTCCATCTCGGGAGCCTCCTCCAATACCATGTGAGCATTCGTGCCCCCCACACCAAATGAATTGATTCCTGCGCGCATGACTCCAACATTGCCCTGTTTCCAGTCCACACCTTGTGCAATAACTTTAAAAGGCGTATTCAAAAAATCAATCTTGGGATTAGGCTGCTCATAATTCGCTGTTCCAGGGATATAACCTTGTCCAAGACTGAGCGCTACCTTGATTAAACCAACCACACCTGCGGCTGTATCCATATGTCCCACATTGCCCTTGACCGAACCCAGATAACAAAATTGCTTTTGGTCGGAAGCAAAGGCCCGAGTTAACGAGTTTACTTCAATTGGATCACCAAGCAACGTTCCCGTACCATGTGCTTCGATATAACTCACCGTTTCCGGGTCTACTCCGGCTACCTTATAAGCATCCTGAATGACTTCAGCCTGTCCGTTTACGCTTGGAGCAAGGAAACTGAGTTTCTCTTGTCCGTCATTGTTAATTGCTGAGCCTTTGATGACCCCGTAGATATGATCTCCGTCCCGCAGAGCATCGGTTACCCGCTTCAGCACCACAATTCCCATACCATTGGAGAAGACGGTTCCACTGGCTGCCGCATCAAATGGACGACAGTGTCCATCTGTGGAGAACATCATGCCATCCTCAAATATGTAACCCCCTTCATTGGGCAACTCCACGGTGACCCCACCAGCCACGGCCACATCACATTCTCCAACGATCAAAGATTGACATGCCAGATGAGGTGTAACCAATGAAGTAGAACATCCCGTCAGAGCGGTATAGGCCGGCCCTTTTAAGTTAAGCTTATAAGCCATTCGGGTAGCGAGAAAATGATTGGTGCTGAGGGTAAATGCTTCGTATTTACTGCTATAGTTAGCATCGTTAAAAAGCACTTGACGGTACCATTCGAAGTCATCGGACCCGCCAAGGAACACACCCACCTTACCCGCTTCATCCGGTCTGCAGCCTGCATCCTCCAGCGCTTCCCATATTCCCTGATACAGAAGTCTGAATTGGGGAGACATCATTTTGGCTTCACCGGGAGTATAGTCAAAGAACCCTGCGTCAAACTCATCGATGCCGTTGGCACGTCCTTTTGCCTTGACGTAACGAGGTGAACGCAGCAGCGCTTCCTCCACACCAAGCTCCCTCAATTCATCATCACTATAAAAGTGAATGCTTTCCCGCCGTTCAACCAGGTTACTCCAGAACTCCCTTATATCCTCAGCGCCCGGCACATTCACCGCCATGCCCACAATTGCAATGTCCTCACGCATAATGCCGTCTTTTCGTTGAAACAATTGTTCCCTTTCAGTCGGTACCCGAACTGCCTCATCCTTCGGACCCAGCGCGGCAAATTGACGCAATGTCGGGCATTCGAAAAAACGAGGAACAGGGAACTCGACATCGGTATAATGTTTTAGTTTATTGTGAGCCTGAATGACAGAAAATGAATTTCCGCCCAATTCAAAGAAATGGTCATCGCGCCCTACTCTCTCAACACCGAGCACTTCGGCCCACACTTCGGCTATCACCCTCTCAAGTTCGGAAGACGGGGCGGTATAGAACGTACTGGAAGTGTGAGCATGCGTGATATCTGCCATGAGTGCCTTCCGGTCAATCTTCCCACTGCTATTCAATGGAAATTCGGATTTATGTACAAAAACGGATGGTATCATATATGCCGGCAACGAACGAGACAGATACTCTCTCAATTCGACAGAAGGCAGCTCCTGCTCTGACAGATAGTAGGCATACAGCAAGCCGGACCTACCTTCAAATGATTTCATGACTACCACGGTCTGGATGACACCCGGATAGGATGACAGCGTATTCTCAATTTCGCCTGTCTCCAGTCTGGCTCCCTGAATTTTAACCTGGAAATCAATGCGTCCCAGATATTCGATCGTACCGCTTGGGAGTGAACGTACCAGATCACCTGTGCGGTACATGTACCTGAAATGCGCTGCGTCCTGTCCTTCTTGAAAGAAAGGATTAGGGACAAACCTCTCTCGGGTCATCTGTTCCAGATTCAGATATCCACGTGCAAGCCCAACACCGCTAAGACAAAGCTCACCTGGAATACCTAACGGCTGAAGCTCATCATGATTTCCGACGACATACCATCTGGACTCATTGAGCGGGTAGCCAATCGGTACATTGCCCAAGCCTTCGTAATGGCTTAACGGATAATGAGAAACCCATATGGTGCATTCGGTTGGACCATATACATTTTCAAGACTTGCTCTAATGCCTAACCTGTTAAACTTCTCAATGATGTCTGGCGTGACTGCCTCTCCGCCAACAAACATCCATTTCAACGTTTCCAATGCTGACAGATCGGAGCGAAGCTCCATCGTTTCCAGAAAAAGACGAAATAAAGTTGGAACAAAGTTGATGTGGGTCACCTTATGTGATGCCACCGTAGACAAAATACGAGAAGGGTCTTTTTCTGCTCCAGGCTCAAGAATACTTAGTGCGCCTTCACCCATGAACCAGCCGAAAAGTTCCGTGGCCGATACATCAAAGGTATATGCTGTTTTCAGCAAGTAAACATCCTGCGCCTGCATTGGAAAACGACGCTCCAGATCAAGCAGTGTATTGACTACGCTATGATTTTCAATCATGACTCCTTTTGGCTTGCCTGTTGAACCGGATGTGTACATGATATAGGCAAGGCTATGCGGATTCAGCGCCTCTTCGAGATTTGAGGTATCCCCCGTATAGGCCTGATCTCCCTCAACGTAGATGTACTGGACATCCAGAGTCTCGTCATCTTTTTCGGGCTGTATAGCCAGCACTATGGATATGTCTGCATCCGATATAATATAGGCCTTTCTGGACAAAGGATAGGAAGGGTCTACAGGCACAAAAGCACATCCGGCTTTTAATACAGCCAATAGGGCAATGACCATATCCGAGGAACGCGGCATCTGCACGCCAACTGCCGCGTTATCACTTTTTTTACTCGCAACGATCTGCCTAGCCAATTGGTTCGCTTTTGCGTTGACCTGCGCATAGGTCTGATGCTGCTTCCCTTCCATTAGAGCTACCCGCTCCGGGAAACGTGCTACTTTATCGTGAAATATATCCATAATATGTTGTGGAGTGTAGGGAAAATAAGAAGTTTGATTGAATCGGTACAGTAGGTTTTCTTTCTCATCCTGCATCAGGAGGCTGAACTCACTGATTTTTTGATCAGAATTGGTTACTAGTTGATTCAGCAAGTATAGAAATCGTTGGCCCATTCGCTCCATTGAATCTTCACGGAACAAGCTCGGTTTGTATTGCAGCTTCAACTGAGCACCTTGCGGTAAACGACTCAACACCACCATTAGATCTCCTGGAAACGTAACCTTATCCTGATCCAGAATACGAGTTCCGAGCATATCTTCCTCATAGGAATCATAAACAAAGGAGATATCAAACAACGATGGTGATCCGGGATGAGCCTGTAACATGCTGTCTCTGACAATGAGGTTATTGGGATATCCGATGTTCCTGTACGTATCCATCCAGGTTGTGGCTACTTGTTGCAGCAGAGGTTTTAGAGTTGATTCGAGGTCAATATTGAATCGCATAGGCAACATATGGACAAAACATCCAATCGTTTCTTCCAAGTCCATACCGGGACGATGAGAATATGGGGAGGCAAAGGTGATATCGTCTGTACCCACATATTTACTCATAAGAATGCCAAAGGCACCCATAAAGAACATAAAAACGGTTACTTCATTATCTTTGGACATCTGTGTAATATCAGCCATTAACGATTCCGAAATATCAAATCGCAGTTCATGACCAATTCCTTCTTGTAAAGAACCTGCTGGAAAGTCGTGCTTTAGAGAAAGAGGTTCCGCTCCCTTCATTTTGTTTAACCAGTATTCACGCTCTTTGGAGTACTTGTTTTCGTGCAGTTTCTTGTTCTCTGCCTCAACATAAGAGATGAATCCTTCATCCAGCTTGACATCCACAGGCTGATCTTCAAGAAGACACGTATAGGACTGAATAAGTTTGTTTTTCATCAGTTCAAGCGACATGCCATCACATATTAAATGATGAATACATAAGGTCAGAATATATCGGCTTTTATCCATCTGAACAATCATTATACGGAACAGAGGACCTTTCTCCAGATCAAAAGGTGTCCCGATGCATTCATCCACCAGTGCTTCTAACTGTTGTTCCTTTGGATTCTCCTGATTCTCGCTACTTAGGTCCCACAAGACAAGTGAATAATCCATATCTTCATGAACGGATAACACGGGTACATCATTTTGAATCTCAATCCGAGTACGCAGCACCACTTGCTCATACATAAGCAATTCGATGGCCCGGCGAAATATCTCCATTTGAAGATGATCAAATTGCATTGAAGCTGAGATGTTATACGAAGTGGGATCATTCACCTGACAATCAAAATAGATTCCCTTTTGTGTTTCGGAAAGTTCAACGTTTTTTTGTACCATCACGACCACACCTCATCGTTTAATTGAGATTCAAGCTGTGTAAGGCAAAAAATCAATTACAGCTTAGTGCATTACCCAGATTCCGCCAGCCAATACGGAGAGAACCGTGATAAACGTTTGATACACCACATCCATAATGAGATTCCCGATACTGTCTCCATCTGCCTTGCGATTTTTAATCATGACATAAGTATGTGACCAAAGACCACTTAACCCGTATATGTACATCGTTACCAATACACCAACCCAAAAGTTCCCCTGGAACCATATGGCCATAATCCCCATAACTCCAAGCCCTACCTGGGAAAACCCGTATTTAACCTGAAACGGTCCACCAGGCCATCCTAACATTTTGGCTGTCTGATCCGCTCTGGCAATGTTAACAACATAACCAATCACTCCAACCAATCCAAAGGTAACCACAAACTGATGAAGCAGCAATACTCTGCTAATCTCGCTCATTTCCCCGGGAAAACCTAACACATACAGGTGTACTCCCCCTGAAATTAGACCTAACAACCATAGAACCAAAAACCACATGCCTGTCCCACTCCCGCCGTTTGTTATTTGGAATCATTTGTAACTAAATGTACAATCTTGTAGATACACACATTATATAATCGCTTTTACATTTGTCAATTCATACATAATTTTCTATTTTGTCGAAGCTTTTGTCATTTTTCTTCTACTGTACGCAAACAAGAAAACCATATAGTTCCATTTAACTTGAAAATAATAGGAATTTAGCCCTGTTATTACATTAAAAGGTTTGAAACCTGTTTCTTTTTTAACGCTTCAAAAGAACCACAACTCATTTATTTGATATAGGTGATAGTTCAATTATCATCTGTTTGATCATCTACGATTACAGGATAACAGCAACTATCAATTAACATATGATATAAAAGAATTGACAACCAATCACTTTGTAACTATTATAGTTACAACGGTGGTGATTATCCCATGAGACAAATCAGCAGTCGCTTTTCCATTGCGGTTCATACCCTGTCCCTGATCGCTGTTATGCCCAATGAATGCACCGGAGATGTGATCGCGCAGAGTGTGAATACCAATCCCGTGATTATTCGGCGGATTATGTCCAAGCTGAAACAGGCTGGTCTAATTGACGTCAGACCCGGTGTGGGCGGTGCTTCCTTGTTGAAAGATCCGGCCGAAATTACCCTTCTCGATGTATATCGAGCGCTAGAGGTCGTGGAGGATGGGGAATTGTTTAACTTTCACAAACATCCGAATCCGAAATGTCCGGTCGGCAACATGATTGAACACACCTTGCGTGCCGAACTCATTGAGGCTCAGACAGCCATGGAACAGCGCTTGAATCGTGTAACCATACAGCAGATGATGGATCAGATTCATGTCTCTGAATAAAAAAGCTCATTATGAGCTTTTTTTGACCCTTTCGTTGTAATCACACCTGTTATAACATTTTTGATTACAACCATATGCAAACAAAACACATATCCTAGGAGGAAAAGAAGATGAAAATTTTGGTCACTGGCGCAACAGGTCAATTGGGTTCACTGGTTGTAGAGGCATTGTTAAAAACGGATTCTGCCAAAGATGTGGCAGTAAGTGTACGTAATCCGGAGAAAGCGGAAGCACTCCGCGCTCAAGGCGTTGACGTGCGTCACGGTGATTTCGATCAACCGGAGACATTGGAGAAAGCTTTTGCCGGTGTAGACCGTCTGTTGCTCATCTCCACCGATGGTGACAATGAAACGCGAATTCGCCAACATCAGACTGCCGTGGACGCTGCCAAGAAAGCAGGCGTGGGCTTCATCGCTTATACAAGCGTTGTGAATGCAGAGAAAAATACCCTTTCCCTGGCGGAAGTTCACCGCGCTACAGAAAAAGCGATTCGTGAATCCGGCATTCCGTATTCCTTCCTGCGCAACAACTGGTACCTGGAAAATGAAGCAGGCAGTGTGCAAGCAGCTACACAAGGTGCACCTTGGGTTCATGCCACCAACAACAGCCAAGTAGGCTGGGCTACCCGCAGTGACTATGCCCATGCTGCTGCAGCTGTACTCGCAGGAGAAGGACATGGAAACTCCGTATATGAATTGTCCGGCAAACTACGCACACAAGCTGAACTGGCTGCCATTGTTGGTGAAGTGCTTGGACAAGAAATTAACGTGCAAAACGTGGACGATGCCGCTTACGC
Organism: Paenibacillus sp. UASWS1643; assembly: GCF_008693195.1. Taxonomy (NCBI): domain Bacteria; kingdom Bacillati; phylum Bacillota; class Bacilli; order Caryophanales; family Paenibacillaceae; genus Paenibacillus; species Paenibacillus sp. UASWS1643. Next base: position 37,625 of record NZ_VXKZ01000096.1, on the reverse strand, counting down.
TGACATCATGAAAGGCGCAGGTCTACCGGACTTTGTCGTATCGATGCTCGTTGATATGCAAAGTGCCATCCGTGGAGGCGCATTGGCTGTAGAGAGTGATACTTTAGAGAAATTGCTTGGCCGTCCGGCTCAGCCACTTAGCGAAGGTATTCAAGCAATTTTAGGCAAGTAAGTTTTGGATATGAGAAAGGGACACACCAACCAATGTTGGATGTGTCCCTTTTTGGTGTAGCTAACGATCAATACAACGATATCCCCGTTGAACGGATGACTGTACACTCACCCGTTGATTGCGACTGCTGCAATTCGAGTAGGTATTTATATGTTTTCACAACAGTTCATCACTCATTGGTCACTGCTCAAGAATATAACGTGCGGGAATGTGATCGGCCAGCCAGATATTTTCGTTTCCATGATAAAACAGGATTCCATCTGCGGCCGCTTGAGCAGCATTGATTTTCAAAATGACAGGCTGATCATCCCGTCTTCGTCCCACTTGATTGGCCGTATCGATATCTGCGGATAAATGTACATATTGCCTTTGCCGCGGCTGTAAGCCATGTTCCACAATAGAATTCACTGCGCGTGCCGGGGTCCCATGGTACAGGGTTTCCGGTGGCTCAGCAGATATTTTCGATATCTTATGAGGTGTCGAATGTCCGTACAATGCCCGAATGCGGCCAGAACGGATTTCATGTCTCTTTTTCTCCGAGGCTTGAATCATCTGCTCCAGATCGGCTTGCGTGACATCCTTCCACTGCGGACTTTCATGTAAAGCCATCAGCAATTGTGAGATTTCCACCCAACCCTCTTCGTCCAGTTCCAGCTCATACTCCCATGGTGCATGTCGCAGAGCGTATGAGAGTTCCTTGCTTAATTTCATCAAATCCAATGCAATCATCTCCCACATCTAATAACACCGTCTAATTTTGCGATTGAACCGCTGTTAAAATCTCCTGTATGTTACGTTGTAATCCTTCATCGTCTTCCTGATTAAACTGGCGGTGTCCATCAATCCCACGTTGGATAATCGTATTCATCACCGGATGAACCTCACGATCAGAAGCCACCCGAATCAGATCATCGGCAAAATCAACCGCCTGCTGTTCACTGTAATTAAACGGCTTAATCAGCATCCGAATGCTCAAGGCATGGGCCTGCGGTTCCGCCAGCTGATCCCGATGGGTGATGCCATACACCGCGCCAAAACCAAAAGCAGCCATTACCTGACGCTCCAGTTCTGTCGTCTGTTCCAATGGCGTACCAATCAGCTCACACATTTTGTCCACCATCTGCTCCAGCTCGTTTGCTGCCGCACCCAGAATTACGTCATTAATATCGTCAGCGTTGATAAATTCAGTCATATTGGTTTTCTCCATTTCTGCACCGTATTTGATCCATTCTCGTAGACTCTATGAAAACATTGTATCGGAGGTGGGGTATTCATTTCAAATTATCCTTAGGAAGAGGTACAATTCCGTATAACATAATAAATAATAAAAAAAACCAATCTCCTCTTTTACAAGTCGGCTTGGTTTAATTTATTGTACGAATATGCTTATCTAATATACCATTCTACAAAAGAGGTTTTATAATTCAAGCCGTCTCATGTTGCTTTTTCGACTCCACTTCATAGACCTGGGTATGTTCATTCTCGGCTAAAGACCATTCCACTGTACCTGGTTTGCGCACTTTCCATACCCAGGCTTGAACTCGCAGCGAGCTTCTGACCCAAGCTAAGGAAGCACAGCGTTTCTCAGAACGAACCGTCAACCCCCAATGAATAACACGAGCGAGCCAAGGATTCACATACTCATTATGTGAGCGAACAGATGGCAATTCATCCTGGAACAACCGCTGCTTCACGTCCATAGGGGGTTGCCCGCATGTCCAATAATGGAGCAGAGCTGCCAAACTATAGATGTCCGACATCGGTCCCTGACTGGATTTCTCCGAATAGAACTCCAGCGGAGAATAACCTGTCGATGTAAATATCACCTGTTTCTCTCCGGATTGCATAGGCCAACGGGTAGCTGAGCCAAAGTCCAGAAGTTTGGGTGTACCATCTTCCATAACCATAATGTTGGAAGGTTTCACATCCCTGTGAAGAATGCCTTGCTTATGTATGTAATCCAATGTATCAACCAGTGGAAGCAGCGTCTCCGTTATGAAGGCAGCATCAAGCGCATGGTTATGTTCATTCAAATACTCGGTCAATGTGATTCCCGTGCAGTATTCCATAACGAGATACCCCGTATCATTCGCTTCAAAATGATCCAAATACGAAACAATATGAGGATGATCCAGTTTCGATAACAGTTCACCTTCGAGCAAAAATGCAGCCAGTAACTCCTGATATTGCCCACCATATCCTCGTGAAGAACAGAACACTCTCCGCTTGTCTGCCTGACGTTCAGCCAGTCTCTGTGGGAAGAATTCCTTAATGGCTACCTTGGCACCCGTGTTACGATCTCGCCCTGCATATACAATAGCCAACTCACTGCTGGCTAATACCTGTCTTACCTGATATGTATCATTTATAATTACATTGCGCTGCAATGCCATTTTGCAATTGTCTTTTCTCATAACAGACCTCTTTTCAACCTTGTCGATCGGAAGACTTTCCGCGTAAATGCATCATTTGGTTCAACCAGTCAGCAATTCATCGCCAACCATACATATAAACCAAATGATGCAATTTGAAACACCTTAACGCGAAATATTTAAATATTAATGAGTTCAAGCCTTCTACGATCTACTGCTAATCCCTATCCACACTATTCTATAGAAGAAAAGCATTCTCTTATATAGAGTATCGACAGATGGATGTAATTACTTTATTAAACTGGAGAAAAACATTTTTAATCCTTCATTTGCAGCTTTTATTAATAATTATTCTGTAAAAAACGTCCTATTTCCTCGTTCATCTGAACCAATACGTCCTGTGAAGGAAAATGTCCTGTATCATATTTGATGGCTTTTACATTCGTAATAATCTTTTGAGCTCGCTCAATACACTTATCCGCAGGGAAAAAGACATCCTTCTCCCCTACCAATAACAAGGTTGGTGACGTATAATTCACCAGTTCTTCCCGCTCCGTAAGCTTGGGCAGATCCTGATCTATGCTGACGTATTTAAAAAGTTTACCGATAATGTTTTTATCCATTTCTTTCATGCAGTTGCACGACATGGTGTCCGTAATTTTTTGCAAGGAAGATGGTGAAGACGTCATACGATACTTGACGAGCGGCAGCGTAATATCCTGAGCTGTTTTAATTTTGGAGTTGACCGCAAGACCTGCGGGAGCAACCAATACGGCGCACGAGATGCGTTCCGGAATATAGGTAGCCAATCTGAGAATGATGCCCCCTCCGAACGATGGGCCGATAAACGCACTCTTTTCAATCTCATAGTGATCAAGCAGATCCGACACCCATAATGCCAAACTATCAAACCGTGTTGAGATGCTGGCTTCTTCGCTGTAACCGGGATGACCAATCGTATCCGGAGCAATAATTCGGTATTCTTTAAATAAAGAAGAGAACCATGACAATGTCATCGGGTTCACACAATTACCGCCCTGGAGAATAAATAACGGCTTGCCATCTAAAGGACCGGTTAGTAGAACATGCGTCTTTCCAAAACGTGTCTCTACGTACTCCCGAGTAAATTCCTCACCCAACTCGTTCAAATAAATCTCATACTCTTCAAGTATGCTGCTCTTGCCTTCTTCACTTCTATAAATGGAACCCATGTCTGCCTCCTGCAATATATACTCAAATACCCCATTCTATTGAATGGACTTGCTAATCGATGGACCAAAAAGATAAAGAGGGCCTGCAGATGACAGGCTCCTCCATATGTTTAACTAATCATATTCAGATGATTATAGAGCGGAAACTGGAAATTGTAAATAACGATTCTAATAGACCAGAAATAAAGGGCTCATCTAAAAAAAATATACTTATTTTCGGCCGTAATCCGCCTTGATTTCGCCCCACTGCTTGGTCTGCCATTTTAGCACTTTATTGCTGTACGTATTCGTCTGGAGCCACTGCTCCGCACGATCAATCATCAGCCAGATTTCTTCCGTGGAGTTGTCTCTTGGTAACGTTGTAGCTACTTTTTTCTGCTTTAGCCATTTCATGGCATTGACCGAGTCCGTATACACCGTTTTGCTGCTGCCTTCTTTTTTCAGATGTGCGAGGGCATGTACAATGGCCAGGAATTCGCCCAGATTGTTCGTGCCTTTGGAGATCGGTCCAACGGAGAAAATAATCTCACCAGTGCGGGTGTCTACCCCTTTGTATTCTACAGGTCCGGGGTTACCACGTGTGCCCACATCAACAGAGATGCTGTCATAATCCACTTCCTCCGACGTTTCCATGCCTGCGCTTCTTCCGCTACCAGCCGACTTTGTCTTCGACGCTCCGCCTGCACTTGAACCCCAGTTCCCTTTCCATCCAGCACGATACGCTTCTTCTGCGGCTGCTTTGGACTCATAGGATTTATATTTTGCTCCAGTATAATGATCCGTCTGCGCTTTGCAATCCGCCCATGTGTTATACACACCCGGCTTCTTGCCTTCCCAGACAACATAGTATTTCTGTTTTGCCACTGTGACCCGCTCCTTTGTTCACTTCATCAATACCCTATTGTAAACGATCCGGTGGGGGGAATGAAAGCTATCGATTTAGCCATCTGCATAATTCCTCCAACTCCAGAACAGCCTAAGAAGCAAAGCGCATACTGGAATAGAAAGGAATATACGTATGGACTGGATATGGAAATCTGTTTTACTTGTACTTATCGGCATGATTCTGCTGCGAATTGCAGGACGCAAGTCGATCTCGCAGATGAGTGTTGCCACAACGGTCATCATGATCTCCATCGGAACAACGATAGTGCAGCCTATTGCGAATCATGAGCTTGGTAAAGCAATTGGATCGGCGGCGGTATTTATCGCGACATTGCTTGTGGTGGAACAACTGCAATTGAAATTTAATATTTTTGAACGGTTAGTGAGTGGCAGTTCAAAAATCGTGGTAGAAAACGGAAAGGTCATTATCCCTAATCTGAAACGCATGCGTTATACGATAGATCAGCTCGAGATGCATATGCGGCAAAACGGAATTACAAGTGTAGATGATCTGGAGACGGCAACCGTGGAGTCCAATGGTCAACTCGGTTATGTCCTGAAACGACATGCTCGTCCCGTGACGATTGGAGATCTGGAGGAGATCCTGCGAAGTTATGCGATTACAGGTAGTAGTCCAGCAACGGGAGAACGCCCCCAACAAAACAACAGTAGCAAGTCTTCAACGCCTAGCGATAACTCCACAGATATTTTCCAAGAAGTCAGCAAAGGTGCTCATGTTCATCCCGTTGACCCTAAGCTTCAATAGTTGATCCCTACCCCACCTAAAAAAACAAAAGACCGGCCCTGCGAGCACCAACAACATCGCTCCAACAGGCACGGTCTATTTTCACTTTAGATTGATACTTCCAAGGCTCACATAAAACCCAGGGATTTGGTACCCAATTTTGCCGTCCGAATCAACGTGTACTCAGGTACGCAATGCCCAGGCCACCCGTAACCGGATTCTTATAGATTTCACAATCGACATCAAATACCTCACCAATCATCTCGCGAGTCAGAATATCAGCCGGTTTGCCATGGACCACAATCTGGCCCTTTTTCACCACATAGAGATAATCGCAATATTCTGCGGCGAGTTCGAGATCATGCAGCGCTGCCAATATGCCAATGCCGAGTCCACGGACAATATTTAGAATCTGAAGTTGGTATTTGATGTCCAGATGGTTCGTCGGCTCGTCCAGGATCAGGAATTGAGGTTGCTGTGCCAAGACACGCGCCAATACGACACGCTGTTTCTCTCCACCAGACAGAGACACGTAATTGCGGTCTGCATGTCCAGTCAGATGTACTTTTTCCAAAGCCTGTTCCACAATTTCGTGGTCCCGTTCATTATCCGTCTCCAGCATTTTTTTGTGCGGGGTACGCCCCATCATGACCATCTCGCGCACCGTAAAATCAAAGCTCAATTCATTAAACTGGCCAACAACGCCCATATGTCTGGAAACAACCTTCGGACTGGATTTGAGAATATCGGTATGGTCCAGAAAAACCTTGCCTTGCTGCGGTTTGATCACTTTATAGATACTCTTGAGCAGCGTTGACTTGCCACAACCATTCGGTCCAATCAGTCCAACGAACTGTTTACCGTTCACCTGTAATGAAATATCCTTGATGATGTCCGTGTTCAGCACAGAGATGGATACATTTTCTACGTTCAGCTTCATGTTTAATTTCCTCCAAAACCGTAGCCTTTTTTGACCAGCATATACATAAACATGGGTGCACCAATCATGGCCGTAATAATACCGATCGGCAACTCCACGCTGGATATGAGGGATCGTGCAATAACATCCGTCCAGATGAGGAAAATGGCTCCAAACAGCACGGATACAGGCATAACCTTACGATGGTCGGAACCTACCAGACCTCTTACGATATGCGGAATAATGAGTCCGACAAAACCAATCATGCCACAGCTCGCCACCATAACACCTGTCACCAAAGCGGTTAACAGCATGTACACCCTGCGGTATACACTCAGATTAATGCCCAGTGTAACGGCCGCTTCATCTCCCAATAACATCGTATTAAGAACTCTGGACTGTAAAACGAAGAATAAAATCGCAACCAGCACAACGATACCTACGAGTGGAAGCTTATTCCATCCGGAAGCCGCCAAGCTACCCATGGTCCAGAATGTCACCGTTTTGATGCCTTCAGCATTGTTGGCAAAATAAATAATAAAGTTCGAAAAAGCGCTGCATAACGCGTTAATCACCATTCCGGCAAGCACCAGCTTGACCGACGTCATTTTTCCCCGAATTCCTGCCAAAGTCAGGACCAGTAAGGACGCACCCATCGCACCGGCAAAGGCCCAGAAAGCCACCCCCGTCTGACCAAGCCACCCAATCGCACCGAATCCAATGAGAATGGCAAAGGTTGCTCCAAGTGAAGCGCCTGAGGATATACCCAGTATGTAAGGATCAGCGAGCGGATTCTGCACAGCAGCCTGCATAACAGCACCGCACAAGGCCAAGCCTGCACCGATAAACATCGCCATCAGCACACGCGGGAAACGAATCTGCCAAATGATATCGGTAAAGGAACCTGCCTCAATGGGTGTTGCCCCCCACTGAAATCCCGTTAATTTGTATAAAAGAATACGATATGACTCCGCCAGTGGAATTTGTACCTGTCCAATGGAAACTGCAATACCTACGGATATAAGCGTAATCATGATTAAAGCTGCAATCAGTAAAGCAAACCCGGATTTACTATGAATCAGAGACTCTCTTTTTCCCATACGCTGTGTCTGAACCTGAACCGTCTGTGCCATCTCTTCCCCCATCAATTCGCGTAAAATGTAGAACTAATTAAATTTAGCTATTTACAACTTGTTTTCTCGGATTATAATTGAGAATGATTATCTTTGTCAATTTAAAACACATCGAAAAGGGGTTCATCATTTCATGAAATTTACATCCAGAACGATTGGCATTGCTGCTCTAAGTCTCCTGTTGCTGCTGCTTGCAGCCTGTTCGAATGCTTCAACTTCCTCCACTGCCGAAGAAACAACTTCAACCACGAACACGACAGAAACTTCAACTTCTGCTCAGAATACAAATAAAACGACATACCCGCTCACCATTGAGAATTTCACGATCTCGGGTGAGGGTGGTGAATGGAAACCAAAAGTGCAAGTATTCGATAAAGCACCGGAACGTGTGGTTGCGAATACTCAATCTGCGGCCGAGATGCTCATCAAATTGGGTCTGACCGATAAAATGGTCGGTGTTGCTGCTCTATACGGTTCCGTTACACCGGATGTGGCTGATGATTTCGCCAAAATTCCGGTATTGTCCAAGGATTATGTAGGTAAAGAGCTGGTTGTAGGTGCAAGCCCGGATCTGGTACTCGGACGGGGCGACCTGTTCGCTGATGCAGACTGGGGCGTGGGTACCGTCGATGGATTGAATGACATGAATATCCGCACGTTCCTGCAAACGACGAATCACAAAGGCTCACTTGATAGCCTGTATAGTGATATTGCACAACTTGGGCAGATCTTTGACGTTCAAGATAATGCCGCAACATTCACGGAAAGTCTGAAGACTCGTGTTGAAGCCATTAAGGCAAGTATAGCCGATCAGCCTGAGCATACTTTTGCCTACATCGTACCTGCTACGGAAGACACCATTACAGTAAGCAGCATGCAGAACGATACGTATCAGCTTGATGCACTGGGCCTCTTGAAGCTGAAAAATACGTTTGATGGTGTACAAGGTGAGGTTAGTGTTGAGCAATTGATCACAGCGGACCCGGACTATCTTCTCTTGTCTGCATATGCCGGTTCACCAGATATCGACAAGCTGATTCAAAATCTGTATGCCAATCCTGCCCTGCAAAGTATGAATGCAATCAAGAATAAACAGATCTATGTCACAGATTTCAGCCAGTTCTGGGGTTATGGATATCAGATTCTGGATGGTATAGAGAAAATGGGACAAGAAATGCAAGCTAATCCAATCAAGTAGTGACTGGAGTACAGGAGCAGGAGAAGAAATTCTCACTGCTCCTTTACTATACTGCGCATGCAATAATTCCTTGATCAAAGCTTGACATTAGTTTGATAACAAACTATATTACACATATGAAAACAAGAGACGCTATTTCACTCATATCCAAAATTAAAGAGAAGGTCAACCGCTTCATCCTGGCCGAGATGGCTGAACAAGGAATCCAGGATCTCGCCACGTCCCATGGGGATATTATCTATGCTCTGTACAACAATCACAGGATGACCATGGCTGAAATCGCCAAAAAAATTGGCAAGGATAAATCCACGGTGACTGCACTTGTGGACAAATTGGTGCGGACAGGATACGTCGTTAAGGAGCGTGATGCAACAGATTCACGAGTTGTTCATGTGGCGTTGACTACAAAAGGAGAAGAATTAAAGCCTGTCTTTGAAGAGATATCGCAGCGCATGCTGGACGCGTTCTATGCGGACGTTACGGAAGTGGAGAAAAAAGAACTGCTTCGAATTTTAATGAAAATTCATGGTAACTTTTAATTTTTTTTGGAGTAATAGTTTGATATCAAACAAATATCTTGGAGGAGGTTTTTAGTTTGACAGATTACACAAAATTATTACCGATTCATGAGGTCAAGAAGATCGGAGAACATGATTTACACTTGGAAATATTCAAAGGACCCCCGATTTATGATGCCGAAACAGTGACCAAGAAGCCCCCACTGCTGTTTCTTCACGGTGCCTATACAGGCAGCTGGATGTGGAGCAAATACATCCTCCACTTTGTCCAGCAGGGTTGGACCTGTTATGTCATGAACCTGAGAAGCCATTACAAGAGTCGGGTCATGGATATGACCAGGATTACGTTTGACGATTATTTGGAGGATGTTCGGGAAGTATTAGCCGGGATCAACGAACCTCCCATTCTTATTGGCTTCAGCATGGGTGGGATTCTCAGTCAAAAGATTGCAGAAACCTCTACTCTCGCAGGCCTTGTTGTCATTGATGCCAGTATAAGCAAAGAGGTCCATGACACCGTGCCTTATCCTGAAAAAGATCGTGAAACCGTATCGGAAATCATCATGCCTGCACCTGTTCGGCAGGAATTTGCAAGCATCGATGAGACGGCAGAAGACATTGCTTTTCAGCGTAAATATCTGCAAACGGAGTCTGCGAAGGCATTTGCTACCTTTTCAGTCCTGCGAGGAGCCGATGGCGTATCTATTAATGGCGATCTGATCCATTGTCCCAGCTTGGTGATCAAGGCTGTTTCCTGTGAAGACGAAGATCAGAGAGGCCAATTAACTGCCAAGCAGCTGGGCGCTGCATATGCCGGACTTTGGGATACAACCCATACGGGTTTACTGGTAGGCCAACGGTACGTGGAACCTGTCAAACTCATTCTTGAATGGTTGAACAGACAGCACCCTTTTGAATTAACGGAAAAACTCACAAAATAAAATAAATACCATGTTAAGACCTCCTTCTTACCTTTAATCCTGTATGCAAAAGTTTGTTTTTTTTAGATAAGCTTATATGCATAGTTCTGAATAGGATTAAATGATAAGAAAAGAGGTTTTTATTCATGTCCATTAACACATCCCTCCCCAAGCAAAGGGAGCTGCCTTCCATATCTTCAGAACGCCTTCCGTGGGCGGGGCTACTTGCTTTAGCCATGGCTGGATTCATTTGCATCCTCACTGAAAGTCTGCCTGCGGGACTGCTGCCGCAAATTGCAAAAGACTTGGGGGTCACAGAAGCCCTCACCGGACAGTTGGTGACTCTTTATGCCATTGGATCACTTATTGCTGCCATTCCCTTGACTGCTGCTACACGTGGATGGAGACGCAGACCTCTTCTGCTGGCATGCATTAGCGGCTTTCTTGTCTTTAACACCGTTACCGCAATATCCTCAGATTATATCCTGACACTTGCTGCTCGTTTCATGGCCGGGGTCTCTGCCGGTGTGTTATGGGGAATGACAGCAGGTTATGCTCGTCGGATGGTCCCGGATTCGTTAAAAGGCAAGGCCATGGCCGTGGCTATGGTCGGCACATCGGTGGCGTTAGCCCTTGGTGTCCCAATTGGCAGTTTTCTCAGTTCTTATCTCGGCTGGCGCCTCATCTTCGGGATGGTATCTCTTCTGACCGCAGCTTTAATCCTATGGGTTCTCTGGAAAATGCCGGATTTTGCAGGAGAACCGGCTGGGGAACGTCTTCCACTGCATAAGGTGTTTTTAATTCCGGGGGTAAGGCCCATTCTGTTTGTTGTTCTGGCCTGGATGCTTGCCCATAATATCCTTTACACCTATATTTCTCCCTACCTTGCCCAGACCGTATTTGCTAACAGAGTAGATTTGATTTTGCTCATGTTCGGTATCACTTCCATTATGGGAATCTGGTTAACCGGAATGCTCATTGACCGATTTTTGAGAAGATTAGTGATCATCAGTCTGGCAGCATTCGCTCTCGCGTCTGTCGTGATGGGAATCGGTACTGATCAACCTGTGATGATTATCCTTGGCATCATGATCTGGGGACTTACGTTTGGCGGGGCCGCGACACTGTTACAGACTGCCATCGCTCAAGCTGGAGGCAAAAGCACAGATGTCGCCCAATCGATGCTGGTTACAGCATGGAATCTGGCGATTGGCGGAGGAGGCATCATCGGGGGCATCCTTCTTGAAGTATTTGGAGCAGGATACCTTTCTGGGGCGCTGTTTATCTTGCTCATTCCTGCGTTGCTTGTAGCTATGAGGGCTTATAAATATGGATTCCCCAAAGCTAAATAACAGGAAGGCATTTTTGCATGTGTTACACCATGAGTTACACGTAGAACCAAAGAGGAGTTCACTTGATGTGAACTCCTCTTCTGCATTTCATTTTAAAGTTATATAGACTGCGGTCTTATTCTGTCTGTGCCAGCAAATTCGGTCCTTGCATCAGATTTTTATGTGCAATCGGAGAAGACATCGTAATCAAGGTCATGTAAGTCCCGTATGGGTCACACTTGTTCTGGAACTCTTCAAGTCCCTGGATCGTGTCTGTAAGGATTTTCAGCAAGTAGTTATACTCCCCGCTTATCCGATAACATTCCACAACTTCAGGTGACGCACGACAGAAATCCAGGAAAGGATAACAATCCCGCGTACGAAAGAGAACATATGCTGTGCTCTGCTTGCCCAATTTGGATGGGGAGATTACGGTTCGATATTCCTCGATAACCCCCTTTTCTTCCATTCGTTTGACTCGCTCAGTAACAGCTGGTTGAGATAATCCTACTAATTTGCCTAGTTCGGTCATGGATAATCTCGCCTGATTCTCCAAGTGATACAGAATATGCTGATCTATTTCGTCCATGTGATACACCCCTTTAAATACATAAGATATAGGCTGGAATAACCTTAAGTATATCCGATAAATCACTATAATACCTTTAGTAATCCATGTAATACAACATTAATCATTTATATAATAAGCACAGTCACAATAATGAATCAATCACATCCGTGGAGGAGAGGAAGATCAGAATGGGAAAAGAACACATAACCACATTGCATAATTATGTGGATGAAGCCATTGACCGCGCTCTAAGCGAAAAAAGAATCGTAGGAACAGTTGTACAGATTGCATTAGGAGGAGAACTGATATACAGCCGGGCTGCTGGTTTCGCAGACAGGGAGCAAAAGCGCACCATGTCGGAAAACGCTCTGTTTCGACTTGCTTCCGTAACCAAACCCATTGTATCCACAGCTGCTCTGGCATTGGTCTCGCAAGGAAAGCTGAGTCTGCATGATCCGGTAACACGCTGGCTTCCTGCATTCCGTCCCAAACTTGCTAATGGTCAGGATACTTTAATAACAGTACATCAGTTGATGACGCACACCGCAGGCTTGACATACCGTTTCTTCCAAGAAGATCAGGGAACCTATGAGTGTGCAGGAGTATCGGACGGAATGGATTGGTCTGAAATGAGTCTGGAGGAGAATCTGCAGAGGCTGGCTTCTGCTCCTCTTTTGTATGAGCCAGGCAACATGTGGAGATATTCCATTGCGACAGATGTACTTGGTGCCGTTATCGAAAAAGTAACTGGGATGTCACTACGAGAAGCTGTCCAAACGCTGGTTACTCATCCACTCCACATGACCGACACTGACTTTGTTGCGGTGGATTCGGAACGATTGACAGCCGCATACGCTAATGGTTCTGAAGAACCGTGTCTTCTTCATAAGGAGTTGGAGCTGATTCCTTTTATTGAGGGTACTGCTGGCTTCCGACTGTCACCCAATCGTGCGAACCATACTTCTGCTTACTTTTCGGGCGGAGCGGGTATGGTTGGAAGTACCGGAGATTTTCTTACTTTACTTGAAACATTGCGACAAGGGGGACAGCCTCTCCTTACAGAAGCCGTTGCGGCTGAGATGTCTACCAATCAAATCGGTGATCTCGTGATGCCATACTGGCCAGGCAGAGGGTTTGGCCTTGGTTTTACCGTACTTAAAGATCCTGTCGCAGCTGGTACACCGGAATCAGCGGGTACGTGGCGAATGGGTGGAACTTACGGCCATTCCTGGTTTGTTGATCCAAAAGAAGAACTTAGTGTTGCAGCATTCACCAACACGGCACTTGAAGGGATGTCGGGCCAGTATACAACCGATATCTGTGATGCCATCTACGCAGGCATTCGTGAAAGCAAAGGGGCTGCAAGAATTTAAATACGAATAACCGCCCAATATCATTGGGCGGCTTTATTTGGCGACAATGGTAAGACCTACTATCTGTTACTGCTCAAATTTCTCTTTTTGAGAAGGTAGATCCCGGCAACCAGGATAAACCACACCGGCGTGACAAACAGTGCCACACGCGTATCCTCGGCCAATGCCAATACCACCAGCACAAACGCCAGAAACGCCAGGATCAAGTAGTTCGAGAACGGATATAGTGGCAGTTTGAAGCGGCTACGACTCGCCAGTTCCGGCTGAGTACGACGATATCTGAGATGACAGATCACCATGATACCCCAGACAAAGATGAAACACACGGTCGACACGCTCGTGATCAGCGTAAATACGCCTTCTGGCATGATATAGTTCAGAACAATCGCGATCAAAATAACAATCGTGGAGAAAAACAGCGCATTGGCAGGAACCTTCCTGTTATTCAAACGTGCAAATGACTCGGGTGCGTTGCGATCCTTTGCCATGGAGAACACCATACGGCTTGTACTGAAAATGGCACTGTTACAAGCCGATGCTGCGGAAGTCAGTACCACGAAGTTCACAATTCCGGCAGCAGCCGCAATTCCCACAGCAGCAAACACCTGTACAAATGGACTTTCAGTCGGCACAATGGCGTTCCACGGGTAGATACTCATAATAATCAGCAGTGCGCCAACATAGAAGAGGAGTACCCGGATCGGGATCTGGTTAATTGCTCTCGGAATAACCTTCTCCGGGTTCTCCGTTTCCCCTGCTGTGAGTCCCACCAGTTCCATGCCTACAAAGGCGAACATTACCATCTGGAACGATATGATGAACCCATGCAGTCCATTCGGGAACCATCCCCCATGACTCCACAGATTGGTGAAGCTCGCTGGACCCTGATCCGTTGTAAAACCTTTGAAGATCATATATAAACCTACAACAATAAGTGCCAGAATGGCCACGACTTTAATCAGGGCAAACCAGAATTCCATCTCCCCAAACAACTTGACCGTTGCCAAGTTCATGATTAGCAAAATGACTAACGCAATTAACCCTGGCATCCACTGAGGTACATTCGGAAACCAAAACTGCGTATATAAACCAACTGCCGTAATATCAGCCATGGCAATGGAAATCCAACAGAACCAGTAGGTCCAGCCTGTAATAAATGCCGCCATATTTCCCAGGTAATCACGCACAAAATCGACAAAGGAATGATACTGCAAGTTGCTTAACAGCAGCTCCCCCAATGCACGCATGATCAGGAACAACACAACACCCGTAATGATGTAGGCCAGCAAGATGGATGGCCCTGTCAGCTGGATCGTTTTGCCTGCTCCGAGGAACAGACCTGTACCGATCGCACCTCCGATCGCCATCAACTGCACATGTCGGTTCTTTAATCCCCTTGTTAACGTTTCTTGCTGCATGATCAACCACCACTCTCTTTCTGCAAATGCTCTCTACGATGCAAAATAATATTAATCATCATATAATAATCTGCCCAGAATACATATCCCTCTTTATATTTTTTTTGCACAGCAAATAGGCCACCTTTGTAAGAGGTGACCTATTGATACGCTCGTATTTCATGTCCCTGGCTTTTATAATCTTGAGTTGCATCCGATCCATATTATCATCAGCCTATGTACATTCCTTTGTTATTCCCATGCCATGTCATGCTGATAGTACGTATCTATAGAGATATTTTAAAATAAAAGCCAAACATAGAGCGGCAACGACTAAAAAGGTAATTGCTAATGAACGTTCGGTTCTCCAAATTCGAATAGCATTAGCAACATTAATTATGAATAATGCAAGCAAGTTAATGGTACCCGAGTTTGATTGAAACGAGTTGAACACAATCATCATAAATCCTACAATCCAGATTAACAAAAACCACAGTGGAGTTTTCTGAAAAAGCTGCTTCATTATGATTTACTCCTTATATATTAAATTGGTCTGTGTACAAGATATTCTTCAACGGGAATAGAAATTCCTTTATTTAGGTCATAACCCCAAATAATTAATACTATTTAGATCCAATTTAAGTATCTTCACAGTAAAAAGGGCTCCCGATAAAGGCGCCCTCTAATCTGTTCCAGCTATTCCTCGCTACAAATACGATAGGTTCAGAAAGCACCATCGTTTTAATGAACAGCGCTATCTAAACAGCAACTATTTTTGCTTATAAAACTCATGATACAGCTTCATTAACGCCCGCTTCTCAATCCGTGATACATAAGAACGTGAGATACCCAGTTCCTTTGCGATTTCGCGTTGAGTTCGTTCTTCCCCGCCTGCTTCCAGACCAAATCGACCGATGACAACTTCCTTCTCCCGATCATCCAGGATATCTAGATTGCGATAAATTTTGCTTTTTTCAATCTTGAGCTGTACCCGATCTACGACATCATCGGCTTCTGTGCCAAGGATATCGATTAATGTAATTTCATTGCCTTCTTTGTCTGTACCAATGGGGTCATGCAGGGATACGTCTTTGCGTGTTTTCTTCAGGGAACGAAGGTGCATAAGTATCTCGTTTTCAATACATCTCGCTGCAAATGTGGCAAGCTTTGTACCTTTGCCTTGTTGAAAACTTTCGATCGCCTTGATCAAACCAATGGTTCCGATGGAAATCAGGTCTTCCTGATCTTCACCCGTATTGTCGAACTTCTTGACGATATGCGCGACGAGGCGCAGATTGTGTTCAATGAGCAGATTGCGAGAGTGAGCATTGCCTTCAGCCATAAGGCGTAAATGTTTGGCTTCATCATCCTCAGCCAGTGGCTGGGGGAACGCATTATTTTTGACATACGAGACGAGTAACGTTAACTCTTTAATGAATAGAGCAATTGCGGTAAACAATCCGGGCACAGATGACACCTCCTGCAGTTTTACAACGATCTGGCCTGAGCACATGTGGGAACAGGGTCGATCTATTGTATGTAGGCAGAGGCCCATAAGTGCACGTACACGTGAAAAAGGGAATGATCTTGCGAAGATTTCACAGGCTCACAGAGACAATGGAACCCACCCGCTGAAGCAGGAGAAATTCTTTTTCCACACTTTCGATAAAATACTTCTTTTCTCCAAATAGGACAACATCATTCTGGGCTAATGAAACATCGCTTTTAAAATAGATCACATTGTCCGTTTCCCGAAACGCACCTTTGTAATAAAACATCAGATCCCTCTCCTTCATAACACTACCTATGTAATAAATTAAACCATTACTTACACTTTCATTAACCCCATCCCCAAAATTAAAAATACCCATGTGCTCCTTTTAGATGACTTGATTCATAACAAAAACCCCAGTTCTATAAGAAACAGAACTGAGGCTGCGGCTCATCCAATATGAATTCCGGTTATTCACTTGAAGATTCGTTGTGAGAACTGATACAGGCCGCTGTTCCAAACAGATGGTTCGTGTCCACCTACATCCTGATACCAGGTATGCGGAATGTTCATGCTGCTCAAGCCGTTTTTGAAGTTCTGGCTGACCCATAACAGGCCATCACTCGATCCACAGGAGATCCACAACAATTTGAGTTGGCTAGCGACTTGTCCAGGATTGGAAACCAGTTGGGATACAGATTGCGTATTCGGTGCGGCCGAGAAGGCCCCTACCCAGGCGAAGGTATTCAGATTTTTCAATCCGAAGTTAAGTGACTGCCCACCACCCATGGACAGACCGGCCAACGCACGACTATTGCGGTCTTTGTACACCGGATAATTGGCCTCGATATGAGGAATCAGATCCTTGAGCAGGTCTTGCTCAAACCGTTCAAACGCAGCCACTTTGTCCGGAGCAAAGATGTCACCGACCGGACGATCGTCCTTCATGGCACGACCATTCGGCATGACAACGATCATATCTGACAGCTTGCCTTCCGAATACAGGTTATCCAGAATGTTCTTTGGTTTCATGGCGTTAACCCACTCATGCTCATCCCCGCCGATGCCGTGCAGGAGATACAGGACGTTATACTTTTTATTCGGAGAATATCCTGGCGGTGTATATACCGTCGCTTTCCGTGTATTGCCTACCGTTGTGGAATAATAGGAGATCAGATTGGTATTTCCGTGCGGAATATTGTTTCGATAGCCATCATAACCCGGCGGTGCAGGCACCACCGGAGTGTTAGCCAGCGCATTTTGCCCGGTATTATCCATGGTGCCGGTCGCTCCCTGATCTACAACCGCCTGATTTGGGGTTGGAGCTGCAGTTTCCTGCATATCGGCTGCAGACGTCATCGTTGGTACAAGGAGTGCTGCTGTGATGGAGAGACTAAGAATTTTGGACAGACGTTTTTTCATTAATATCAATCTCCTTTGGAATATGATTTTAAACCGTGTACGAACCTCATAACAGGTCTTTCAGATACACATAAACCCCAATTGAAAGCCCTTACATTTTAAAGCGAAGTTCCTCCTTTCCACGCATGAACACGGACCGCTATCCTTCACCTTTCCCAATACGGAAGTAAACATCCGCGATCCATAATTTACAATGAATTCCAATTACATCTTTATTATATCACCTCACAAGGCCTGTACATCATCAAAAAAACTTAAATAACTATATCTTATAGTTTGAAAAGTATACTTCTTCACACCACCAGGCCGTCTATTCACTCCCCTACTCCGGATCTCATCATGATATAAAAAAACCTCAACTCTCCGTGTTCAACGGAAGAATTGAGGCGAACCGATTCCATTTTCAACTTGCCGACGCTGCCTCTGCAACCTGGGCAACCTCTGGCCCATGATGTTTACGCTCCATGAACAGACTGAAGAGCAGTCCTAGCAAGCCTAATCCGGCAATAACTGCGGCATACAAAGGTACGGATATAAGACCCGTGTGGGTAATTGCATACCCACCCAGATAGGCACCACCTGCATTCCCCAGGTTAAATGCGGAGTGACTTGATGTTGTCGCCAGCAGCGGCGCTTCGCGGGTCATATTCATGATTCGAATCTGCAATCCTGGCATAATACCAAAAGCCGCTACACCCCAGAAGAATATCGTGATCACCGCAAGATATGGATTCTCCAGGGTAAGCGTTAGTGTAGCCAGAAGAACAGCCAGGATTCCAAAGTTGACGATCAACGAAGGCATCAGCTTCCAATCCGCGAGACGACCGCCAACCATGTTGCCCAACGTAACACCGAACCCGAACAGCACCAGAATCCAGGTCACATTTTGCTCGGCAAAACCGCTAATGTCCACAAGCATCGGCGTGATATACGTGAATACGGCAAACAGGCTTCCACAGCCCATCGCGCCAACAAGCAGAACCAATAATACTTGGGGACGAACCAGATTCCGGAATTGCTGTCCGAGATTCGCTGGTGCTCCATGCGGGAGGACGGGGATGAAACGAATGATACCAATCAACGAAATGATGCCCAAGATCGTAATCGCCCCGAAAGATGACCGCCATCCGAGCTGTTGCCCAATAAACGTACCAAACGGAACGCCAATAATGTTGGCAATCGTTAGCCCCGCGAGAACAACCGATACCGCTCCTGCCCTTCTCTCGGGCGCAACAAGCCGCGTAGCCATGATTGAACCTACACCAAGGAACGTACCATGAGCAAATGCCGTTAATATCCGTGCCGAGATTAACAACCCGTATGTCGGAGCAATGACAGACAATGCGTTCCCGATAATGAAAATGCACATGAGCAATACCAGCAGTTTCTTCTGTGGAATCTTGTGCGTAAATACGGTTAAGATTGGCGCACCTACTGCTACACCAAGCGCATATCCCGTGATGAGTTGTCCTGCCTGCGGAATGCTTACATTCAAGTCTGTTGCCACATTGGGCAGCAGGCCCATAATGATAAATTCAGTCATACCAATCGCAAAAGCTCCAATCGTCAGACATAACAGGGACAATGGAAATGCCCCTCGTTTACCAGACTGCGAAGCCTCTAATTCTGTTTTGTGTCCAGTCGTGCTCATAGATGTTCTCTTCTCCTGTCTCTTAATCAACGATTTTCTGTCGCCTTCAACCACAAGGCATCTGTTAGTTGTTTGAACGTTTCACGCATGGCCAGCTTGTCCCGCCAGTGTGCCGGAATACCACTCAGTCCATAATAAGCACCTGCGATCTGCCCATACACAGCACCTGTAGTGTCCGCATCATCACCCAGATTAACAGCTAACAACGCGCCTTCTTCAAAGCTTGACGACTTATGGAACGCCCATAGTGCTGCCTCAAGTGAACGAACCACATAACCACTGCCCTTAATTTCCGGCGGTTCTTTGCTCTGATAGGAACCCATAACAACCTCTTCAATAGCGGGTGAAAAAGTAGGTTCTTCCCTCCACTGTCTGCATGTCTCCGGCATCAGCATGACGTTTTTGTCCGCTCCGCGCAGACCAGCAACAATTATGGCGGCTAGCACTTCACATGCTTCCACACTTTCCGTTGCAGCATGTGTTGTCCGGGAGCTCAACCCGGCATAGTGGACTGCCTCGTTTGGTTGATTGGCGTAAGCCATCGCGACAGGAGCAAGCCTCATAATAGAGCCATTGCCCGCCGTCATTGGGTCAGTTGATCCGCTGTAGGCTTCCCCGGTTATCTCAAATCTCTCCAAGGCACTTCGCGTGGCCCCGCCGATATCAAAGCAGTCGCCTGTACTGCTCATATATCCGACCCTGTACCAATTCGTATATCTGCGCATCTGATCCGCAGGATCGAAGTTTTCATTACGTACCAGACTTTCTGCCAGACATAGTGCCATGGACGTATCATCTGTCCACTGCCCTGCCTCCAGCCCGAATACGCCACCACCCACGATATCCGTTACAGGTTCAAATGTGCCCGGGCTGCTGAATTCAACGGTAGTTCCGAGTGCATCACCCGCTGCAAGCCCGATGAAGCAGCCATTGAAACGGTCCTTTTGCAACATGCTTGTCTTCCTCCCTTACTCCATATACTTTCAGAATCTTTCTTCCATTCTCCCACAGGGCCTGATCTGGCGTAAAGCTAATAAAATCCAATAAATTAATCTCCATTTCTTCTATTATAAAAGTGTCGAAAGCTGTAGAACGGCCAAAATAGCAAATTTTCATAAAAAAAGTTTTATTTTTTTGAGCTGAAAATACAGTTTATTCAGTACACCGCTTACATGCAAAAGGGTTAAAGGTTTGCAAGGTTCATCACTTTCTGAAAACAAATCATACATATGAAAACTTTCAATGTAAACAATCATGACGCGCTTGACCCCTCGGTTTGTCCTATGTTACGGTTTTATTAGCTTCAAACGCATATTTTTTCCCAAATTAATATTATTTTTCAGTTTATTGCGTTAACTAATATCCCGCAGGTTAATAATACAGGGAAAAAATTTGCAGGAAATTTTCATTTTTGTTTTATCCCCAAACTAATTCTGAAACAGGAGGAACAAATTTATGATCAAGGCACTGGTGTTTGATTTCGACGGAACGATTATTGATACAGAGACAGCATGGTATATTGCTTTTCGTGATGCTTACAAGGAACACGGCGTGGATCTAACCCTGGAGATGTATTCACAATGCATCGGTACCAGTTTGAAAACATTTAATCCGTATGAGTACCTCATCACAGATTTGAATCTTCCGATCGATCGGGAAGCGTTCAGGGAATCCGTTCAGTTGCAGCACGCTGCATTGATGAACAAAGAAAAGGTACGTCCTGGTATTCAGGAATACCTTGAACAAGCACGTGAAGCCGGACTGAAACTGGCTGTAGCATCCAGCTCCAAACGGGAGTGGGTTGAACAGCATCTGGAACAACTGAAACTGAAAGATTATTTTGAAGTCATTCGTACGGCAGATGATGTTGCAAATGTGAAGCCTGACCCGGAACTCTACACTCAAGCGCTTGAAGCCCTTGGAGTAACTGCAGACGAAGCCGTAGCGATTGAGGATTCACCTAACGGCGCGCGTGCAGCTGCTGCGGCTGGTATGCACTGCGTAGTCATCTCGAATACCATTACAGGAACACTGGAATTCGATATGCCTCACCAACGGCTGTCTTGCTTGACTGACCTTACATTTAACGATTTGATTTCGAAGCCACTCGTCACTACCGTCTAAGGTCTGCACGAATTTCGCGATTTAATCATTAAAGGGGGAGTTCACACATGAAAGCTGTACATTTTGGTGCGGGCAATATAGGCCGCGGTTTTATCGGTCATATGTTGTCCGCTTCCGACTACGAAGTCTGCTTTGTCGCACGTAACCCGAAGAAAATCTCCATGCTTCAAGAGAGACAGGAATATCCGATTACACTTGCCAATAACGATCAGGACACTACGATTGTCAACAACGTGACGGCGATCAATGTGAATGAGCAAAATCTGGTTGCTAAAGAGATCGCTTCAGCCGATGTGATCACAACCGCGGTGGGTGTATCTGCACTCGGAGATATCGCCGAGCCGATCGCCAAAGGCATTCAACTTCGCATGAAAAACAATAATCTGGCTCCACTGCATATTATCGCTTGCGAAAATGCCATCGGTGGCAGCACCAGGCTGAAGAAACGCATCTATCCATTTCTGGATGAACAAACTCGCAAAAAAGCCGAACGTTATGTTTCTTTCCCCAATGCAGCTGTGGACCGGATTGTTCCGGCTCAAAACCACAAAGACCCGCTGCAGGTCACTGTTGAACCTTTTTACGAATGGGTCGTTCATCGTCCAGCACTTCTGGATGGATTTAAGAAAATAGATGGCGTCCACTATGTGGATTCGCTTGAACCTTATATTGAGCGTAAAATGTTTACGGTCAATACAGGCCACTGTGTCGCCGCATACTTCGGCTATCTCGAAGGATTCAATACGATTAGACAGGTCATGAGTAATTCCACCCTTCGGGCCAAGGTACGCCATGTTATGGAAGAGACGGGTCAGATGCTCATCCAGAAGCATGGATTCAACGCACAGAAGCATAACAAATATATCGACACCATACTGGAACGCTTCGCCAATCCCAACCTGACAGATCAGGTCACCCGGGTTGGGCGTTCCCCCCTTCGCAAGCTTTCGCCTCATGATCGGCTTGTTCGCCCAGCGCTGCAGGCCAGTGAATTCGGAATTGAAATTCCTCATTTAACTTCTGCTATGGCGGCCGCAATGCTGTTCAATGACAATCGCGACGAGGAAGCCATGAAGCTACAACACATGATTCGCGAAGATGGCGTCTCCGCCTTCATCCGTGAACGCATGGGAATTCCCGACGAACATCCCGTTCATCAGAATGTAATCGCCCGTTATCAAGAACTTAGAGGGTGCAAGGAATCGACTATACTGACCTGAGTAACTCTGATCAGGGCATGGGTTTGATCCTGCAAACTGAATAGAAGCACGGCTAAGAAGCCGGGAGGAACCTATGCAGCCGCATCGCTCCTTCCGGCTCTTTGTCTATGCACGGCGTGGCACGGCACATTCTATCTGTATTGCAGTAACGTTAATAAAACAGCGCATCTCCTTTCCCAAGGAAACACGCTGTTTAGGAAATCTTTTTAATTTACTACATCTTTTGGCTCAGCCTTGTGGCTCATCCCTGTTCTACTCATTCATAATGGAATTGAGGGATGCATATGCCATTGGCAGGAAACCTTCCGAAGGTTC
The DNA here is from genome assembly GCF_008693195.1 of Paenibacillus sp. UASWS1643. Classification (NCBI taxonomy): domain Bacteria; kingdom Bacillati; phylum Bacillota; class Bacilli; order Caryophanales; family Paenibacillaceae; genus Paenibacillus; species Paenibacillus sp. UASWS1643. Next base: position 14,656 of record NZ_VXKZ01000096.1, on the reverse strand, counting down.
ACCAATAGGTGCTTGGATGTGGAAAATGAAACCATTGCCGTCCAGTTCTTTCACAATAAAATACTCTGTCTTCTTATCATTCTGGGACATCATGTACAATCTTGCATCCTTCATTGGCCCATTACTGAGTTGTTCAGCCGTTAATTGCTTCACTTCTCCGGTCTCGGACAGCTCTTCCTTTGCATCCATTTTCAACACATCCAGATTGTAATCCGCCGGCAGTTTCTCAATCTCCACCTCATAATCGGGATCAATCTTCATGGTTAATTCCTGGTCTTCCGCGTCAAAAGCCATCGGTTCAAATACATAAAGTGAATAACCTTTCGCTTGTGCCAGTGTCACTGGTCGCTTCTCAGTCATGCCTTCTACCGTCACTTCCAGCTCTGATGTCTTCGGACGATCGGAGGTTACAGTACCGCCTGCATTGGAACCGTTATTATCATCACTAGATTCCATCTTTGCAATCTCTGTAAGTACCAACTGTTTTGTTGTTGCATCAATTTTTTTCTCTACATATTTGAAACGAACGGAATCTTCGTCATCGATATCATCCAGAGACTTCTGCAGATCTTCGCTTACCTGGAATGACATCGGCTTCTCATTCACTCGAATCTCAACGGTATGCGGATCAGCCCAGCCGGTCAGAATACCTTCTGCTTCTATTGCAGCACTTTCATTTGGTTGTTGCTCCGGTGCTGGTGACTGTTCTTCCGTATTATTCACCGGTGGCTGTGCAGCAGGATTACTGTTCCCACAGGCCACAAGTGCGAATCCCATAAGTAAAACCAGGAATGATGCACTGACTTTCATTGTATTTCCTTTTCGCATATGAACACCTCCGTTAGCTTATACGCAATGATGCTTGTCCATGTTGCTTCTCATCCATTGGCTTGGCTGTATACTAATACTTACACGGGAGACAGGCAGCTCAATCATGCAAAATGTCTGAACAGGTACTGAGTTTCTCGACTTAGCTGGCCTGATCCATCTGTACCAGCTTGGCATTGGCTCCGTTAAATGCTTTGGTCTGGAGGTTAAATTGCTTTCGGAATTCAGCAAGCTTCGCATATTCCCTATTCCGTACCCGAATGGCTCGCTTAATCTTAACCAGATTAGGTTCTGCATTTTCTCTCATCAGATCATACAACTGCTCATCGGCACTCAGACTCAACTGATACGAGGCAATAAAATTTTCCAATACACGTGCTCTTGCTTCATATTGATCCAGTACCTTTTCAGCCTGTGCCAACGTTTCTTCTTTTTCAAATGATAGTTCTTTCAATGAACTGCGAAGGGCTTCCGTCTTTTCGTTGGTCTGTTCCATGGCCTCTTCCGCCTGCTTCAACAACGTTCTTCGTTCATGAATATGACCTGCTGCCTGATCCAGCAGTGCTTCGAGATCACTGTTTTTGTTCTTACCTTTGTCCAAAATAGACTTGTATAACTTCATATCTTCCTGCTCATGACTGGTCAGCGTCTTCAAACTCTGATCGATCTCCTGACCACTGAGCACCAATTGGTTTATCTGATTTGCCGCAGGCTCCTGCGGATCTCCACAACCACTTACCAGCAGAATTAGCAATACACTAACTGCCGCAAGCGCCACTTTTTTACTCGTTAGCACCCAAGTCCTTCCTCTCTTGCATCATCTTGTTGTTATATTACAAACGGCTATCTCCGCTAAAATTGGCTACCCAGTGTGCATCCGGATCGTATACTTCGAACTCGTAACCCCGATCCTCGAGTAGCTTCAGAATACGCGGTAAAGCCTGAACGGTCTGCTCGCGCTCGTGCATCAGAATCACTTCCTTATCCCGATGTACACTTTTGCTCACGCGGGCCACAATCTTATCCGGCTGACCGGGGAGATTCCAATCCAGTGAATCTGTCGTCCAGTCCCACATTTTGAACCCGGCCGCAGCAATGTCACCTCTGAACTTTTCACCGATCTGTGGACTGCTGCCATAAGGTGCACGAATCAGATGAGGCGTAAAACCAATCAGGTCCTGCACCATCTTCTGCTCTTTCTTGAATTCTTTCACAAAGTTTGCCGAGTTGCCGCTCTTATACAGCTTTTTATAGTTATGCGTCATGCTGTGGAGTCCAGGATAACTGCCTTCTTTCAACAGCCGTTTTACTGCTTCCGGATGCTGATTCAACTGACGTCCGATCATGAAAAAGGTAGCCTTTGCCTCATGCTGCTTCAAAATATCCAGCAGTTGTTCTGTATATTCAGTTGGCCCATCATCAAACGTTATGTATGCCAATTTGCGAACCTGGCCCTGGAACCGGGCCGGCTCCTCTTTCGCATCCGGAGTAACTTGTATCATGCCGAGCTTGGCGGGCTGTTCTATTACAGTCATCGGAGGCGGCGCCACAACGCTTTTGATCCAATGCGTCATGCCAAGGAATACATATGTAATACCGGTAACGAACAGAACCAGAAGCATTAGAGCTATGCTTACCCTTCCATACCGGATTTTTCTTCGTTTATGTGTTTTCGTGCGACTTGTGCTAGGCGGAATACTGCCACGTTCTCCCGCTCTCTCTTGTTGAACTCTCACTGTCATGCCACTTCCTTACTTTCATTTTTTCCCGATTATTGGTATATTATCTCGTTTCATGTCTCTATATAGAAGATTAATAGAAAAATGGATCGGGAGAATGACAGAATAGTTACAAGCCCGGTTACAATCTACTTATCTCTCCGTTCTCTTTATCTTTCCTACGGTTACCTTCTCCTGTATAATGAAGTGATTTACGCTATCAGACTCAAGAAGGAGCTACACCCATGACAAGCTTGAACCGTGCCGGCAGATCCATCTATCTGTTATTCTTTGTCGGCATTATTGCCATTTCTTTTTCTTCGATCTTTGTACGCTGGTCTACCGCAGATGTTGCGGTCATTGCCATGTACCGTCTATTTCTGACCAATCTGCTGATGCTCCCGTTTGTCTGGAAATACAGACATGAGATGATGCGGCTGAGCCTACGGCAGTGGGGCTTGCTGCTTGCATCCGGTGTGATGCTGGCCCTTCATTTCCTGCTCTGGATGGGTTCGCTGCGGCTCACCAGTGTTGCCAGTTCCACAGTTATTCTCGCGCTGGAGCCTATACTGATTCTTGCCGGTTCGGTATGGCTGTTCAAAGCCAAAATTAACCGCATGATGATCATCGGCATGGGCATCGCCCTGCTTGGATCAATCGTCATTGGCGCAGGAGATTTCCAGTTGGCAGGTACTGCTCTGCAAGGTGATATCCTGTCTTTACTTGGCACAATTGCAGTCGCTGTCCATATGTTGCTGGGTCAATTTTTGCGAGCGGGACTTAGCGCATTCTCGTATAACTTCTGGGTGTTCTTCGTGGCAGCTTGTACGCTGGCGGTATATAATCTGATCATGGGCCATCCGTTTGGAGGTTACGCTGCGTCAGAGTGGGGGATCTTCCTGCTACTCGCCATTGTGCCAACGATCTTTGGACATTATCTCTTCAACTGGCTGCTTCAATATATGAATGCCACGACGGTATCCATGGGCGTACTTGGGGAACCCGTATTTTCTTCATTATTGGCTTGGATGCTGCTCGGTGAATCCCTCAGTGCATTACAGATGTCTGCCGGGGTCGTCATTATATTCGGGGTATGGATCTTCATTCGATATGGTAAAACCAAACCTCAGATTGCTTCAACAGAAGCCTCTGTTGCGGGAAAAGGGCCTATTGAACCTACAACGGTATAACGTATTTTTTCGTAAATCATAGTAATAAAAGACTCTACCACTCTCATAAGGCGGTGTATTTTGATGAAAAATATTGTATCCATGCGCTGGCTGCTCGCCAGAATGTATGAACCGGATGTCGTCATTGCAGATTGCCGATTCTTGCTCGGGCAGCCGGAGGCTGGAAGACAAGCCTATGAAGCTGGACATATTCCAGGAGCTGTCTATCTCGATTTGGAAAAAGATCTGTCTTCTCCTGTATCTGCGCACGGAGGACGTCACCCGCTTCCTGATCCGGCTGTTCTCGCAAGTCGACTCTCCAAAGCTGGCATCGGCTCCAATAGTCGCATTGTTGCTTATGATGATCAAGGCGGGATGAATGCATCTCGGCTATGGTGGCTGCTTCGCTATATCGGTCATGAACAGGTGTATATCATGGACGAAGGTTTCTCCGCTTGGAAAAACGCCAAATTCCCGGTGACCGCAGATGTGCCCGTTCAGATACCGTCTTCCTTTGAGGTGAATTTGCAGCCAGCCATGCTGGCAAGTGTTGAGGATGTTCAGCAGGCTTCGGCAAGTGGCAGTGTCGTGCTAATTGACTCCCGTGATGCTCGCCGCTATGCGGGTCTGGAGGAACCCATTGATGCCAAGGCCGGACATATTCCGGGTGCGATGAATTATTTTTGGAAAGATGTGTTGGATTGGGATGGACGTTGGACAGGTACTGAGGTGTTAGAAGAGCGTTTCAGTAAGCTGGACAAGGATGGTTCGGTCATCGTGTATTGCGGCTCCGGCGTCTCTGCTTGCCCGAACGTGATTGCGCTGGAAGAAGCCGGATTCTCGAATGTGAAGTTGTATTCCGGAAGTTGGAGCGACTGGATCAGTTATGAGGAGAATCCGGTGGCTACAGGTAATGCGGAAGCACACAAAGACGTATAGCAGTGTATTGACGTTGAATACATCGCCAGGTGGCTTATCTGCCCCGGCGATGTATTTTTCTATGTTCGGAGTCAACATCGAGTTAACAACACCACCCTGTAAGTATTTACAAGCGCACAGAAGTAGACATCAAGGGGTAGCTTTTTTTTGATTCATGATAACAGAAAAACCGTGATGGACATCTGTCCACCACGGTCGAATAATGAAATCTATTATTGCTTTTTACTTAACGATACATTTGCTGTTAACATCTTGTCGATCGTCGTCCAGTTTACATAAGCACCTAGTATTTCATTAATAACAGCAACCGGAACGACAGTTTCGCCATTCAAAAGCTTTGGTACGTTACTATTGAACACCAGTTTATCGTTAATTGAATACACATCTGAACCAATTTGAACACTTATATCTTTCGTACCTAATTTGATTTGCGTTGTACGCGTCTTATGATCCCACACTACTGTACCGCCCAATAGCTCCGAAATGGTTCGAATCGGTACGTAGAACTCATCATTATGAACAACCGGTTTGATTGACGTACCACCTACATTCATGGCAACGTCAACATATTCAAGGAAATCGGTCTTTCGAATGAGTCCATGAACGCCTTTTGTTCGGTCCACGACCTGAGATACTTCGTAATCCGTTGCCGCCGATAGGTACGCATAAGCTACACTTCTATCCATATCAAGCTTATCGGATAAGAATTGGATCGATTCACGTACTGATTCTTTCATAGCTTCATCCAAATCAGGGTCCAGTCCAATTGGAATCCAATAATCCTCTGTTTCAGCAAAGGGTTGCGTGAATTCTCCACTATGCGGTAGTGATGGATCACCTTTCTTCAACACCGTTAACCGAACTGTTCCCCTCAAGGAAGCTTCCAATGCAGTTAACGCCACTTCTCCATCTCCTTGAGCAAAGTGCGGATCTCCAGTATAGAATAGCCCGCCTTTAACTTGGATCGGATAATAAATAGTTGCACCCACACCCAACTCATTAATATCCATATTCCCTCCTGTTTCAATAGGTGGGATCGAACTCACAACTTCACTGGTATTTGGTGCAACCCCCATAACACCTAGAAACGGGTTAATTGGGAAACGTACATTTTTGCCAGCTTTTGTTGGTAATACTCCATACCAATTGCCGTTGATTTCTTCAATAGGCGTAAATATAGATACATTATTATATAATTCCGGTTTTGTTGCGCTAGCTCCCTCTTGTGGGCCTGTATTTTCTGGAAATTCGTTAGGAAGGGCCCCTTTACCATGGCGGTTAGAAATGACACCATACGGAACTCGAGTCTGCAACGAAAGGACTTCTACTTTAAGAACATCTCCTGGCTCCGCTCCCTCAACCGCTACTGGCCCAGTGATAATATGAGGTCCGTCTTTTACATAATCATGCTTAATCTCAGAAGCCGCAATCACCTTCGCATCATCCAGCACTCCATCGGGTGAGATCCCGAATTTGCCGAAGTACTCCACTGGATTTCTCCCTTGATCCTCGATCAGTCCCTCATGCGATACCGTATCAAATGTTACAGCACTTCCTGATGGTACAGTAAGAATCGGAGAGCTATCTCGATTAGGCAGTGATCCCCAGCGAATGTTCTCAATCGCAGACGTTACATAATAATCACCTTCTACCTTATCAAGGGTTGTTGGTTGCAGTGGCATACTAAAGCCCACTGAAGGTAGAGCAAATGTAAACATACTTATAATTCCTACTGAAACCCCAAATTTCCTAATCGCTCGGTTAATAAACATTACGTCCCCCCTCTATACTATGTAATATTTCCTAACACAAATATACACTAACATATAAATACATTAACAACAATATTTTTTTGTCAATAAACATAACACAAGTGAGCTGCGCATTAAGAATAAACTTATAAAAATAAACGATATGTCAATATACTTACCATATACAAGGCGATTCACGAATGTGAAATTGTATTCCGGAAGGTGGATTGACTGGATTAGTTATGAAGAAAATTCGGTGGCTACCGGGGAAGAGATAGATACGGAGCACAAGTCTACAGGATCTCAACGGCAAATACACCGCCATGCAGGCTGATGCCTGGGGCGGTGTATTTGCCGTGCCTTAGCATAACCCCGGGAATACAGGAGAGATAGAGGCAACGTTGCACAGGAAGACTGATCCAACCAGATCCTTTCCCGCTTAATGAAACAAAATCTGTAAAAGAAAATGAGGAGAAGCATTCATGAGTCCATGAATCAGGATAATCACCCATATTTTACGATAGCGGGCCCACATATAACCAAGAAACAGACCCGTAACCCCATGATTTGCAATCACTGTTGCCACATCTATATCCCACTGACCATTTCCTTGAATGGCGATATGCCATATGGACCATAGTATTGAAACTAGTAATATGGCGGGCCATCTTCCAAGCAACGCCTCCAATCGGGTTTGCAGCCATACCCGATAAAAAACTTCTTCCAATACGCTATTGATCATAAAACCAATCAACATCAAGAGAAGTAATTCTGTCGTATCGGTTCCTACAATTGCTCCTTCTGGTTGTGCAATGGGGGAATAAAACTTTAGATAACCCCAGACCACAATGACTATTAGTGGGGCGATGACGTGTCTGCGGGAGCGTGAATTTACCGAAATACTGTCTTGTTGTCCGGCAGTCATTTTACGATAAATCAGCAATAGAATCAACGGAATGAACAATAGTGTCGTCAACTTGAACGCCAAATAATATAGTTGGAAATGTAATCCTTGTTGGTCTATCGTTATCAGAGAAACCGCAAATAAAATGCCTGACAGCAATAATACAATCGATTGAACGACCACGTGCTGTTTCTCCATTTGTTGGAAAGACGGGGGATATTGACTTTTATAAGGAATCATACGGATTAGAAAAATGCCAAGGAATGCCGGCAACATACTATGCCATATTGGGATTACTTCCTCACGATTAGCCGTGTACCTTATATTCAAGTTTCCAGTCCACACTAACCACAATACGGCAGCAAATATAATTATCATGCATAATAGGCCGATTGCCTTTCCCCTTCCTGGAAACATTACTTTGGATTGCTGATTCATTCCAATTCCCCTCCTTTGAGTGCTATGTCGCCTTTGTCTCTTTTTTTAATTCAGTTGAGTTAAATAAACTCTAACACATTCCATCTTGATCGTCTATTTATTTCAGTTGAGTTAAATAATATGATATTCTGTGTGTATGCCAAAAATCGTGGACCATGAGAAGATGAAGAATATTATCGCTGAAGCTACTTGGAAAATCATTAGTGAGAAAGGCATTCATCATGCAACGTCAAGAACAATTGCGAAGGAGGCCGGATTATCACAAGGCGCTCTAAGACATTATTTTTCCAAACAAGAGAGCCTGCTAGCATTTGCAATGGAGTTAGTTAAAGAAAAGGTACTTACTCGGCTGAGCAATCTGAATGCAAGAGAACTGGCACCTCAAGAAAGAATTGTTGAATACTTGCTCGAGCTAGTGCCGACTGATGAACAAACATTATTGGAAATGGAGGTTTGGTTTGCATTTGTAAGCTATGGAAAAACGAAAAAAGGGTTCGATGCCAACTATGAGGACCTGCAAAACGCAATAAGGAACTGCATTACGTACTTGAAAAATGAAGGTCTTCTACGCACTACCGATGAAGAGAAGGAACAGGAAAAGCTGTATGCCTTTATGAATGGGATGGCTCTCAATTTGTATCTCGAGCCGGATAAAATAAATCGAACACGAAGCAAAGAAATGATACAAGACTACATCCATTGGATTATCCGTTGAAGGAAAGCATGACACATAGATCGAGGAGTAAAGTTAGCTTGCCGAAGCGTATCAGAATCCAATCTGCAGCAGGAGCGGCTGAATAAGTTATGAGGAGAATCCGGGGGCTACCGGGGAAAAATAAAGATTAAGAACCCGCCTCTAACGCGGGCTTCTTTGTGCTTTCTATGCATTGATGTCCATGCATTTCAGGAGCTTACCTCTCCGACTTCTGTAACGTTTAGATTCAGCTTATGTTTTCGGCATACTTCGTAAAAATCTTTTGAAACAATGGGTTTGAAGATATTGATATAATCCAGCATAAAAAATTCATGTTCACCAATTCGCTCTTCATGAAAGCAGATTCGAGATACAACTTTGACGATCTTACGTGGAGGCTGTTCTACAGATGCAGCAATGACTGCTTTGCGCCCATATTCGGAACGTTCATAATCGAAAACATCCAAACGATCCAGCTGATGTGCAGTCCAATAGGTTTCTTCCACCATACGACCGTCGTGGTAACATACCGTTGTCGGAATAAACTGTGCGTTTGTATTGGCTTCCTCCAACAGCTTTTTAAAACGATCTGATACGTGTCTTGTTCCTGTGATTGTCTCAAAATAATCTACATTCAGGTTGCGCACCGAAGATAGTAACTCAACCTCTGCGGTTGTCCCCTCTGGCAACGGGTTCTCTACCGCCAGATAATTCATATCTAATTGGGGAGTGAAAATCGTTCCACCACTAATAAACCCTCTACGTGGATATTGAGATTCCAGAAAATAATAGTTCAAAGAATGATGTCTCCTTTCCGGATGAAGTGCTTTTCATCCATTTTACATCTTAAGAGGTTTGAGTTTCGATTAGTAGGGAATACAACATAACCGAAGTGTCTGACTTGATGTCAATAGAGAGTCAACTTGCATGCAAAATAGGGGCCAGTCACTCACTAACGTGAGTACCTAGCCCCTTGCTTTGATATACATATAAATATACAGACCTTAATCAACACTCTAACAGATCGAAAAGAAACAGTCTATATTTTTGGGAAAATGTTCTATATATTTAGGTTGCTGGCCGGCAAAATACAGATGAAACGGAGCATAGATCAATGACTTCCAACAACCATCTTACTCGTGAAGAATTACAGGATTATCTGTACAATGTATTTGGTGCCGGTTACCACATAACGCAGAGCGCAAGAATTCATGGAGGCGCACAAAAAGTCATTTACAAAATTGATTGCACGAATGGTTTCACTTGTATGTTGTACGTTTGGGATATTTCCAGCAACTATTTTCAGGAAGAGATCTTGAATGACTCCACTTTCCACAGTTCCTATGGCAGCGAACTTTTCTCTTTGAATACTCGCTTTCTCGCTCAACATGGAATTCGAACACCAATCTTGTATGATCTAAATAACGATAGAGACCGGCACTCTTATGATTTTGCTCTTGTTGAGTATGTGGATGGACAAAAAGCCGAAGCCTATTTCCAGCATAAAAACCACAAAGATCGGGATGAGTTGTTTCACCGGATCAGGGATATGTTGTCTAATATGCATAACATCCAAAGAAACGTTTATGGAAACGCCAACGATAACAACAAAAAGGCTGGGCCTTGCTACCAAGTTCAGCGGTTAGATGCCGAAGCAGCCTTATCCTATGCATCCAAGCACATGACAGATATAAGGAATAATGACGAAAGGCTGCTTGAGAAACTTTACGAATTGGAAGCAGCAATTCAACCCAGAGACCTCTATAGTTTCATTCATGGAGAGCTAGGTCCGGATCATATATGGATAGATCATGCTATGCAACCATGCCTTATTGATATTGAGGGCGCAGGATTCTTCGATCTCGAACATGAGCATAGCTTTCTGGAGTTTCGATTGGGAGACTTTTATCACTACTTAAACAATAATGATCTCGACCCGGAGCGGATGACATTTTATCGATTTTGCCATCATTTGTCCTTGATATCAGGAGGATTGAAACTGCTTCACAGACAATTCCCCGATCAGCAATTCGCTAGAGGTCTCGCGGAGTATCATGCCAGATGCGCAGTTCAGATGCTTGACCAATAAACCCGAATATGAGTATAAGCCTGAAAGGAGGTTTGAGCATGGAATTTATTCACGAAGATGAAAAACTTGCAGTGAACGTTATTCAAGCCATTCACACTGGAGATATTCCAAGATTAGAGCAACTGCTGGCAGAGAATCCGGGATTGGCAAAGATAAGAATATTGGAAAGAAAGCCTGACAACGTAGATGGAGATTCCAGTATCTCTCGAACGCTGCTGCACGTGGTGACGGATTGGCCGGGGCACTTCCCTAATGGAGCGGATACCGTGCGAGTGTTGACCAAGTTCGGTGCAGAAGTGAACGCTCCTTTTGTCGGTCCAAACATCGAGACACCTTTGCATTGGGCTGCAAGCTCCAATGATGTTCAAGTGCTCGATGCCCTTCTTGATGCTGGCGCAGACATTGAAGCGCCTGGCGCGGTGATCGCCGGTGGCACGCCGCTGGACGATGCTATTGCTTTTGCACAATGGGATGCAGCACGGCGCTTGGTTGAGCGTGGTGCGATCTTTGCCCTTTGGCATGCGGCCGCACTTGGAGATATTCACGCCATACAAGAATATTTTAACGGAGCCAAACTCCCGGAACGTTATCCTTGGGGAACAAGCACCTCCCCTTCTCCTCCCGATGCAGTAACCGTTGCCTTCTGGTGTGCTTCCCATGGAGGTCAAAGAGAAACAGCCGAATACCTGCTTGACCGAGGCGCCGAACTGAACTGGATAGCCAGCTGGGATGGAATGACTCCACTGGACACAGCAAAACGTAATTTTTCATCCGAACTGATCCCGTGGCTTGAAAGTCAAGGTGCCAAGTCTGCTAGCGAGATTCACAGGTAGATAAACGGCTAGCATGGAATTGCCAATCGCCAGCGGCTGCGAACATGAAAAGATGCAAAAAAAGCTAAAGCGAATGGATTAGTTCTGAGGAAAATCCGGTGGCTGCTGGGGAAGTGTAGAAGACTCCAACAAATATACACAACGAAAAGTACATCGCGACTTGAGCGATGTACTTTTCGTTGTGGAGTGATCCTAAAACCGGGAGAGGCGACAAGGGTCTAATTCAACTCTTGATTTGCCATCAATAATTTCGCTTGCAGCCAGATGCGCAACCAGCGGCGCCAGCGTAATTGCAGAATGCATTAGCGTCAGATAAAGTCCATTCATGTGATCATGGAAGCCCACAATCGGATAACCGTCTTCAGGCATGGGTCTCCATCCAACTTTTATGCTTTCCAGTTCCAGTTGATTTCCGTGCTTGAGACTGCGACGCAATGTGTCGTAAGCTCGCTTACCGACCGCCTGTGGTCCGTTTGCCTCCGACTCGTCGATATAATCTTCCGCAGCCAGCAGCGTATAATCTGTCAGTTGACGCACTTCAAATTGCGCATTTGAGATTAATGTGTGTATCAGTTTATTAGCAGTTTTCATCCGAATCAGAATCGAAGGTGACGACGTTACCGGCACGTGACAACCTAACGGGTTACAAAGTTCGGGTGCACCTGTTCCTGCGGCCAATATCACAACATCCGAATCCACAAAACCCTTGGACGTATAAACACCAACCAGACGGGAACCCTCTTGCTTCAGCTGTGTAACGTTGGTGTCGAACTGAATCTTTGCTCCGTACTCTTTCGCTTTGCTCAACAACAGCTCCGTTACCGCTATAGGGTCCACCGCACCTTCTTCGCTGACAAACATGGCTTCATCCGGATATTCCTTCAGATTGGGCTCCAATGCCTCAAGTTGCTCCCGGTTTAATTTTTGAGAGTGGTGTTGCTCCCTTAGAGGCGGAGTGTCCCACGTTAGCGCTCCATGCCAATGAATTTTCAGTTCGGACAACTCTTGCTGAAGTGTGTGATATGCTTCCACAGCTGCATCGTACAAATGCCAGTATTCAGGAGCCACTCTATGCGTCGTATGTATCCAGGCAAATGATTTTTCCGTGACTTCACGTGCCGCGGCTGAGTGCCGTTCAATAACGGTTACATCTTGATTTCGTTTGGCTAGGTGATAGGCCATACACGCCCCAACAATGCCTGCACCAATGATCACAATTTTTTGTTTATTCAATACTAACTCTCCCTTGTTACCCTATCACCCCAAGGAATCAATTTTCCGAAGTTCGGTGGTTTGCTCCTTTTTCGTTTTCTTCGCCGTACAGCTTCTCCATATGCTGCATATGGCCGGCTCCCCAGTCGCTCATTGTCTGGAGCACAGGTTTCATGAGCTGTCCGTACTCTGTAATCGAATACTCGACCTTAGGCGGAATTTGGGCATAGACTTCCCGATGCACAATATCGTGATACTCCAGTTCTTTTAATTGCTGGGTCAGCATCTTTTTCGAAATATCCGGAATGGCTTTTTGTAATTCGCTGAACCGCATTGTACCGTTGCTCAGCAGGCTTAGAAGAATCAAAGATTTCCATTTACCTGTGAGGGTATCCAAGGCAGTTCCGAATTTGCAATATACCGTCATTCTTATTCCTCGCTCTCTAATCATGCCAAGGTTTACTTTTGGTTACCTGGTTAAGTTTAAGTGCCTTCTTCCTGGCTGTGCTAACTCACTTTAGTATAGAGGCAGAGGCAGATATTAAAACCGAACAAGTGAGGGGATAAGAAAAATGAATGTAACGTTATGGATCGTACAAATCATATTGGCGTCAGGCTTTGTATATTCGGGATGGATGAAAACCATTCGTATCGAGTCATCAAAAAAGACCTGGGCCTGGGTTAATGATGTGCCAAAAAGTCTAGTTGTTCTGATCGGTATCGCGGAGCTACTAGGAGCTCTTGGCCTGGTTTTTCCTTGGGCGCTGAACATAGCTACGGTGCTTACGCCCATCGCTGCAATCGCTTTGGTTGTTGTCACACTGCTTGGAATGCTGTTTCATATTCGGCGTAAATATCTTTTTTATAGTTCTTGCGTTGATCGTAGCATTTGGAAGACTATAAAGGAAACGGTGAACCGAACCGATGCGCTGTGCATTACGAACCCCATGTTTCGGGTGCCTGGTTTCCGGTGAACGAACCGCTATCGGCCTGGTGCCACATCCCGCCATAATAAAGACCATGCACATGGAGAATTCGGCGATTTGCTTTAGATCATGGAGAGGTCATGACATCAAACATTTTTCGTCTTTATACTCGAAAGTTATGAGAAGAATCCGGTACTATTATATAATAACCTCCCCACATAACAGGCTGGTTTCAACAACTCATAGAAGGAAGACCACTCTCTATTGAAAGAAACCTTGAATGTACAAGAGCACACACTCATCTGGAATGGTGCAGTAGACAGCCTAAAAAAACGAAGTCAAATTTAGTAGACCATGAAATGTACGAGGCGAGTGAAGAAACATGGACAGAATACATACCTGTTTACCGACGAAGCCTGCGATCTGATCCAGCTCTCCTAGTTGTGCACACACATAGACAGGGACCTCTCGCCATATTGGCAAGGGTCCCTGTCTAGATATATATAATTTTCGTTAAGTGATGGTAAGGCCGCCGCTTGCATATCCGCCTACGGTTGTAGCCACATCAATTCCGGCTGTTACTGATGCTGAGAACACCATAAGCAGGCGGTCACCGGCAGATACCGGAATACTCAGTCCTGTAGTCACTCCGCTGGATATTGTCCCCAGTGCCAAAACCCCGGTCAGTGGAGGGGCCAAGGTTACCAATGCTCCCGGTACAGCTGTAAAGGAGTTATTAGGTGTAGTGGAACGGAATAATTGTGCAGTTATGGTTACTGTAGATCCAACCAAGCTAAGTCCGGCAGTTGTGCTGAAATAAGCAGCCAGTGAAGTAATCGTTCCTGTACGCGATGCGGAGAAGGCAAAGTTAAGCAAGGTACCAGCAGCTCCTGTGAGATCAATAATTCCTCCATTAACACTTACCCCTGTAGCATTGTTACCAAAACCAACTAAACTGGAGGTATTCAGAAGGCCGCCTAATACCGTAGTCAACGCAACTGGAAGTCCTGATGCGTAAGGTATGATTGATCCAGCTCCTGCCGTTCCCGTAGCCCCGGTTACACCTGCTGTGCCTGTTGCTCCTGTAACTCCGGTTACACCTGCGGTCCCTGTTGCTCCCGTAGCCCCGGTTACACCTGCGGTGCCTGTTGCTCC
>NZ_VXKZ01000095.1:0-113448 GCF_008693195.1 Paenibacillus sp. UASWS1643 | reverse complement strand
CTTCGGGCTAATAAAAATCATAATGCAGATCTCTTTTGGGCCTCGCGGGGAGGCGGCGGTGGTAACTTCGGAGTATATACCCGCTACAAATTCAAAGTGCGCCGTGCTCCAGCGAAGGCGACTGTATTTAAAATCACCTGGCCATGGGCTCAATTCGAAAAGGTGCTCAAAGTATGGCAGAGGTGGGCTCCCTCTGTTGATACAAGATTGGGCAGCGAGTTATCCATCGGACCCAAAAAGGGTGGCAATGTCGTCATGGAGGGGCTGTTCCTAGGGTCAAAAACAGAGGCACTCCGTCTATTACAGCCGATTACGAGTGTTGGCACACCGTCAAGTTCCATTGTTCGATTGTTACCTTACACAGAAGTTGTGAAGTTTTTATTGCTTCCTGATCCGATTGAAACGCAAAGGTACAGTAACCAGTTCTCATCCGGTTTTGGACAAAAACCATTTCCCGATAAAGCCATCAAATCGATGCGCGCATTTTTGGAGAACTTGGAAGAGGGACCAGGCGGTTTCTATTTCCTCAACTGGGGCGGAGCAGTAAGTCGCAAATCGCCTAGATCAACCGCGTTTTTCTGGCGGAAAGAGAAGTTCTATGTGGAATGGACCAGTACGTGGATCAAACCATCCCATGCCGCTAAAAATATTGCACTCGCTCGTAACACTCGCAAGAAATTGCAACCATACATTGTCGGTTCCTATATCAACGTTCCAGACCAAGGAATCAAAAATTCCGGTCCGGTGTACTATGGAGCCAACTATGCGAGACTGCGGAGAGTCAAAGCCAAGTATGATCCGAAAAATGTGTTTAACAATCCTCAAAGCATCACGCCGGCTCGTAGAGCGTAAAGGCAGAGCCATTTATTTTTATCAGCAACTTGTGTTAATCAGAAGTTGAATTCATCTAAGTACTCATACTAATAACAGTAAAGACACGTCTTTTATGGCGTGTCTTTTTGATTTTTATGGTAGTATAGATGCCAAAACGATATTTGAAACAATACAGTTGCTGTTGGTGACCCTTGAATGGAGGTATGGCTCATGTATGCACCGATCTTATCCACGAAATTATCCATTCCAGTTCATCGCTCTCATGTAGTCGATCGTCCACGCCTGATTGTCCGTTTGGACAAGGGAATGTACGCCAAACTAATACTGGTCTCTGCTCCTGCCGGATCAGGCAAAACCCTACTAGTCAATCAATGGGTTAAGTCTTCTTTAATACCTACGGCTTGGCTCTCGCTGGAAGAAGCGGATAACGATCTTTCGCGTTTTTTGACATATCTATGTGCTTCGTTACAGACGATTTTCCCCAAACTTGCAGAAGGCATCGTAGGATTTGTTCAATCTTCGGAGCCGCCGCCCGTTGAGACTGTAATTACATATCTCCTGAATGAAATTTCTGATGTATCCGATCATTTTGTGCTTGTTCTGGATGATTATCATCTCATGACTTCAGAAGTTATCAATCAAGCACTTGTCTACTTACTGAGGCACATACCCCCGCATATGCATCTCGTTATGATTACGCGTCAGCAACCCAAGTTACCTTTGGCTCGACTGCGGGCAAAGGGAGAATTGATTGAATTACGTGGCAGTGATTTGCGTTTTAATTCTCCCGAAATCAGTGAGTTTTTGGATCGGGTCATGAGATTGAAACTTTCAAAAGAAAACATTGCTCTCCTTGAAGAACGAACAGAAGGCTGGGTTGCGGGGTTGCAGTTAGCTGCCTTATCCATGCAGGGTTTTTCTGATCCAAATCACTTTATGGAAACGTTCAGTGGCACGGACCCATTTGTACTGGACTATCTAATGGAAGAAATATTACAAGGGCTAACCGAACAGGTACAGAACTTTTTGTTGAAAACGTGCATGTTGGATCGATTATGCGGTTCGTTGTGTGATGCGATCTTTGATATAGGTGAACCAAAGGAACATCAATCCGTTGATTTTATCGGACAGGACATGTTGGAGTGGCTGGAGCAAGCCAATCTTTTCATCATTCCCCTGGATAATGAGAGGCGATGGTATCGTTACCATCATCTGTTTGCAGATTTATTACGTAAAAGAGTACACCAGACTTCTAGTTACGCTGGCAAAGCTGAGACTGTTCTGTCTGTTACTGAAATACATAAGCGAGCGAGCATCTGGTTTGAGAAGCATCAAATGGAACTGGAGGCTTTCAATCATGCTGTAGCTGCGGCAGATACTTATCGGGCATCGAATCTGTTGGAAGGAAAGGGGATGCCACTTCTTTTTCGCGGGGGTGTTGTTCCTGCTCTTCAATGGTTGGGTTCTCTATCATCAGCGGAATTGGATTCAATCCCATCACTATGGGTGATGTATGCCGCTGCGTTACTGGTGTCAGGCCATATGATAGACGTGGAACCCAAGTTGCAATCTGCTGAACAAGCGCTACAAGATATGGGCCCCGATCAGATCGATTCTGATCTGATCGGACATATCGCTTCCATCCGAGCCACGCTGGCTGTCAGCCGGCATGATGCGGATACGATTATTGCGGAGTCGCTTCACGCACTGCAACATTTGCATCCCCATAATCTTCCTATTCGTGCAGCAACAGCCTGGACATTAGGATATGCATACCAACTCCAGAGGAAACGTGCAGAAGCTGAACTGTCCTACCTGGAATCATTAGCGAACAGTACCCAGATCGGACATCATATCATCACGATGATGGCGACACTGGGCGTGGGGAATATACAGGAATCCAACAACCAGCTACACTTAGCGGCTGAATCTTATCAGCAGGTGCTGAATATGGCAGGTAAGCCACCGCTACCCATTGCTTGTGAAGCCCATTTGGGTCTGGCGCGAGTTCATTATGAATGGAATAACCTTGATGTGGCGATGTTGCA
This sequence comes from Paenibacillus sp. UASWS1643, assembly GCF_008693195.1. Classification (NCBI taxonomy): domain Bacteria; kingdom Bacillati; phylum Bacillota; class Bacilli; order Caryophanales; family Paenibacillaceae; genus Paenibacillus; species Paenibacillus sp. UASWS1643. The sequence goes on along the minus strand of NZ_VXKZ01000095.1, from coordinate 110,566 downwards.
CGCTCAACACAGTGTGCAGTTGGCACATCAATTTGTCCAAACGGACAGGGTTGTTGCAAGTGAGTTATGGCTCGCCCGAGTGACACTTGCGAAGGCGGATCTTCATAAAGCCGATATCATGTTAGATAGAATCAACGAAACGGCCCAACGGTTAAATTTTACAAAGGAACTCCCTGATATTACTGCTGCATACGTTCTTGCGCTCCTTCGTCAGGGCGATTTGAAAAAAGCAATGCGATTATCATGGGACAGAAATCATGCGCTTAGTCAGGCCAGAGTATTGCTGAGGCAGGGGAACACCTTGGAGGCACTTGGTATTATGGAATCCTGTCTTCGCTTGGCCATAACCAAAGGCTTCAAGGATGAACAGCTCAAGGCAACAATCCTTCTGGCGGTTATCCATGAGGAACATGGAACTAGAACACAAGCTATTGAGTTCCTGACTGAGGCCATGACGATGGCAGAGCCAGCAGGCTTCATTCGTGTATTTGTAGACGAAGGTGTTGTTGTGCACAGCCTTTTGAAGAGGATAACAGCACGCGGTGACTCACGTTTATATCTGCTTCAATTACTGGCTGCATTTGATGAAGCTGAGAATATTAGAAGGGAAATTGTTGTGGAAGAGTCCAACATACATCCTTGCGTTTCCAAATTACCGATTGACCCGTTAAGTGCGCGCGAGCTGGAGGTATTACATCTCATTGCACAAGGGAGGTCTAATCGGGAGATTAGTGAGATACTTCATATTGCACTGCCTACCGTGAAAGGACACAACCGGATTATTTTTGACAAAATGCAGGTGAAGCGACGAACCGAAGCAGTGGCAAAAGCGCGTGAATGGAAGCTCCTGTAACTTGTTATTCACGAACGATACTTTAGTATCTAGGGGCCGAACCCACTTTCCCGATATACTGTTGGCAAACAGGAATATGTGGAGGGAAAGATATGAGAGCTATCATATGTACAAAGTATGGATCACCCGATGTGTTGCAGCTTAAAGACATAGCGAAGCCATCACCCAAAGATCATGAGATTCAGATTAAAATACACGCAACAACTGTAACATCCGGGGACTGCAGAGTTCGTGGTTCCAATGTTCCGTTTCTGTACTGGGTGCCGATGCGTCTATTTTTGGGATTCCGAAAACCTCGAAATTCGGTCCTGGGCGTAGAGTTGGCAGGAGAAGTTACGGCGATTGGCAAGGAAGTAAAGCAATTTAAGTTAGGTGATCAGGTGTATGCCATCAATGGATTGTCTTTTGGTGCCCATGCTCAATATATATGTCTCTCCGAAGAGGATCCAGTCGCTCTGAAACCCTTCAACGCAACGTATGAGGAAGCAGCAGCGATTCCCTTTGGTGGAACTACGGCCTTATATTTTCTGCGCAAAGGAAACATTAAACGGGGAATGAAAGTGCTCATCTATGGAGCTTCGGGAGCCGTAGGAACTGCTGCTGTACAGCTTGCGAAATATTTTGGAGCAGAAGTGACGGGGGTATGCAGTACAACGAATGTGGAGTTCGCGAAGTCACTTGGTGCCGAGCATGTTATAGATTATATGAAGGAAGACTTTACAAAAACAAGTCAGCGGTATGATCTGATATTGGATGCAGTCGGCAAAGTCTCCAAAGGTCAGTGTCGGCACCTCTTGGCACCTAACGGCACATATGTCACTGTTGAGGGGCAAGGCATCGCAAGGGTCACTGCAAAGGATCTGATACTTCTTAAAGAGTTGATGGAGGCTGGTGAGATGCGAGCGGTGATTGACAGACGTTATGCCTTGGAGCAAATTCAGGAAGCTTATCGTTATGTGGAAACAGGACGAAAGAGGGGAAATGTCGTGATTACGGTCAAACATGAGAACTAATTGGCAGTGTGTCCTTTTTGAGTTGGAACGGAACCTAACGTCGCACAATTAGCCACCTATTGCAAACAGTCCTTATGAGATACACGAGGCCACAAAGTAACTGTGAATCTGAAGTGAACTTACTTTTAAGGAATGAAAAAGCTGCCCTCGGTCATATGACCAAGAGCAGCTTTTTCACATGTTAGATACGCATGGCAGTTATTGGGCAATTAAACGTTAACTTTTTCTCCAGCAAATACTTCCACGTTCATTGGAGCGGCCATAAAAGCTGCTGCTTGTTGAACAAAAGCCTGGAAATGTGAGCTTGTGTTATGGGCAGCTGTAGCAGCCTCATCTTTCCACAGCTCGATCATGGTGTATTGTTGTTCGTGTTCTGTGCTTTTTGCCAGATCATAGCTAATGTTACCTTCTTCTTGACGTGTAGCCGTGATCAGTTCTTTAGCTGCAGCCAGAAAAGCTTGTTCTTGAGCCGCTTGAATTTGCAGGTGTGCATGAATGATAATCATAATAGTTAACCTCCATAGTGTGTTTGATAGTGTGTTTGAGATTTGTTAGTAATATAAACCTATTGGAACAATATAATCATGACTTACAGGGATACACTCCCTGTTATTATGCCCAAGTTGTGATGGTTTCTACAGGCAGACGGTAAGAAGGATGACCTTCTTTGGCCGATTTACCGATCGAGATCAACATAACTGGTTGATAACGCTCTTTGTCCATGCCAAATGCTTCTGCAATTTGATCTTTCTCATAACCACCGATTGGGTTGGTGTCATAACCATGAGCACGTGCAGCAAGCATCAATTGCATGGATGCAAGGCCAGCATCGATCAGGTTAACGTCGCGAAGATCGGAAGCAGCCATTTTTTCGTAATAAGGCATTACGGTTTTGAGCTGCATATCCTTAATGTCTTGTGGCATGTAACCAAGTTCTACAGCTTTACCAAAAATCTCATCCATGTATTCAACGTTGTTCATATCAATGAATACGCCAATAACAGCGGCAGAAGTCAAAACCTGATTTTGATTGAATCTTGCAAGAGGCGCAAGCTTTTTTTTGCCTTCAGCTGTATCTACAACCAGAAAACGCCAAGGCTGTAAATTGATCGAAGATGGTGCACGGGAAGCTTCTGACAGAATTTCAGTCATTTCTTCACGGCTGATTTTCACTTCAGGATCGTAAAGCTTAACAGAACGGCGACCGTAGGTAATTTCGTTGAAATCATTGGTTTTTTGGAATTTGCTTTGAATTGTACTCATGAATGGATCTCTCCTCTATATATGGGTTTAGAAATTGTTGTGCATACGTTCCAGGAAATCGGCGAGTGACTGAACTTCGTCTTCACTGAAATCCTGTAAAATCTGGTTGATAAAATTAGTCTTCTCAGCTTTGTAGCCTTCAATCTGCTTCCGACCGTGATCCGTCAGACGAACAAAAGTGACCCGATTATCATCGGGGTTCTTACGTCTTGTAACCATCAGGTCCGCCTCAAGCTGTTTTAAGTGGCGTGTTATCGCAGCACTATCAATGTTAATGATTTTCTGCAGCATGGATTGGTTAATCTCATCGACCTGATCCAGCTCATGCAGAATTTCAAAGCGAGAGGAACTGATACCCGTACAGCGTTCGAACTTGGGACTGATTTTGTTGCCCAACACGTTCAGCAGATTGATGATTTGTTCTTCTTTGGAAACAATACGTGTCATGACTAGACCTCCCGGGTGAATCTGAATCATGAACAACGGCGTATGTTAACCAATGATTAATGTTGCAGTATACAATGCCATTGCCTAATGATTATTTGGATGCTCTCGATCATTGATGTATCAATATTTGATGCGTCAATCATTGATGGCTCAATTAATATATCATGCCGTTTATGATTTTGCAACAGCTTAGAAAATGTTACTGATGCTGGCGCTATTTTCCCGCTACGTATACATTACAGTCCGTATAGGGTGTCCAGATGGATAAGTTAATATTGATTATTTATTTTATTGAGAATTGTTATCAATCTATCTATAATAAAGGAATTGAGGATGGAAACAGCTTCTGGCGGTGCAAGAAGGTCAGGTTATGCTTAGGGCTCCTTTGGATACATAGGGGATGAGTTAACTGAGCTCGTGGTTTAATCTGACGATTACAAGGTTCGATCCAAACAGGGAGGGGACGTGAGCATGGAGGAAAATGATTGGATCAAACAACTGGAGCAACTACATTTCTCTGCTGTCCACGTCTGCCATTACTCTAGCAATCCGGGGGCTGTACAGCGTCGGATCTGGAAAAGGTTCGCCATTTGCAGGGTCATCGTTGGCAAGGGATCTTTGTCTATGGATAACATTGTACATACGGTATCTCAAGACGAGTGGTTTTTGTTGAAGCCAGGAATGCATGTGGAGTTTCAGACGGATATGGAAGCACCTGTCCGATATCAGATCATTTTGTTTTCCTGTGTTACACTTACCCGGAGCCGGAATGCTTGGCATAGCGATGCAGTTGATTTTCCTGTGACGGGCAAACTTAATGTTCCTTCCAATACACGTGTTATTCAGGAGATGATGGATACCCTTGTGAGTGGAAAACACTCGTTTACGAGTCTGGAAAAGACGCGCAGGAAACATCTTTTGCATCAGTTGTTGATTCAGCTAATGATGCACGTGAATGAAGCGACACCCCCTGTAGCAGGGATGGATTTGGCACTTGAATATATGACGCATCAGTATATGCAAGACATTCGAATTGATCAGATGGCCCGCATGGCAGGGCTTAGTGTGAACCATTTTATAAGAACATTCAAACGACAATTAAATATGACCCCGATTGAATATATACTGAAACTACGTATGGCAAAGGCCAAGCAGCTGTTATTTTCTTCAGATAAAATCAAGGAAATTGCGGAGCAAGTGGGTTATAAGGACGAGCACTATTTCAGCAGAGTCTTCAAGAAAAACGAAGGAATCGCCCCAACGTTGTATATGAAAAATAAAGTGAATCGCATTGCCACCTTATATTACGGGTTGGACGATTATGTGATAACACTTGGTTTGAGGCCAGTGTCCGCTTTATCCTATGGTCAGAGGGTGGCTCGTCATATTGCCATACCTGCGCTTCAAGCGCACAGTCATCAGGGACTTATTCTGGATAGCTTCAATCAGAACTATGATGATTTGAGGCGAGTCCAACCGGACCTGATCATTACAAGTGATCGTTTGGAGCCAAATGACTCCCTGCATCGTATCGCGCCTACCGCCATGCTGGAGCACACCAACCATTTTGGCGAGAGGCTTCTGTATATGGCGGACATTATGGGTCGCACCAAACAGGCTGTACAGTGGATTGAACAACATGCTGAACTGAGCCGGGTTCTTCGAGGACGCATTCAATCGAGGTGGGGGAAACAGAGTGCCATGTTCATCCGGGTGACTTCTCATTTCTACCGAATGTATGGATTGAACAACCAGACAGGGGCCTTATTGTATAATGATCTGGGATTTTATTTGCCTCGTGATTTTCCGGAACAACAGTGGGCTGTAGAGAGTAAAGTTTGCAATTTGCAGTTATACGACGCGGATCATGTGTTTGTAATGGTCGATCCCACAGGAGAGGCAAGTGCTCAACTGAGGCAATTACAGCAATCCAGTGCTTGGTTGGCATTAAAGGCTGTTCAAGAAGGCCATGTATATAATGCAGGAGATATTTTCTTCAAAACGCTGGGTCCCACCGGACGCATGTGGGCGATGCGATATGTGGCAGAGCAACTTGGGGTTACGTTACGGTGATATTGTGCAAGAGAAGAGAGTGGAATAATCCATGGTAAGCCTGTATGCTTTTCCCTACTATAGTGATAATGATTATTATTATTAAATAGTAGAGGGGATTTACTACAAATGGTAAGACAGAGAGCAGCAACGATGATACTGTTGGCCCTGCTTGTGCTCGTCCTGACGGCATGTAGCAAGGCATCAGAAGTAACGGAAGCAACGCCTCCGCAACAGGATACACCTGTGGAAGAGAGTGGTACGCAAACGATTGAGCATCTTAAAGGAACAGCGGTTGTACCGCAAAAAATAGAGCGAATGGTGGTATTATCTGCTGCTTACATCGATCACATGTTGACGATTGGTGAGAAACCAGCAGGAGTTAATGTAGAAGCTCGTTACGGAGGAGATTATTTGCCTTATTTTGCAGATCAGCTTGCCGGCGTTCCAACGGTAGGATCGGCAGACAGTCCTAACCTGGAGGCTATCCTTCAGATTGATCCGGATGTCATCGTTATTGAGAGTCGAACTGCGGAGAATACGTATGATCAGTTGGAGAAAATCGCTCCGACGATTGTACTTGGTACCGAATGGCTGGATTATGCTGATGATACAACCTATTGGACACAGGATCTGTTGACCATTGCCGGGATGTACAACAAAGTGGATCTGGCAAAAGAAAAGATAGCCGAGGTAGAGCAGCAGGCGAAGCAACTAAAAGCGAAGATCGAACAACTGGATCAAAAAAAGTTGGCTTATCTGCGTGTAAGAGAGAAGACCTTGCAAATATACGCAGCAAAAGGACATCCAACCAACACACTTTTATATGATGATCTTGGATTTGTGCCAACGATTGTGACACCTGCCGAACAACGTGAGGACTTATCCATGGAGAAAATTGCAGATGTGGATGCTGATTTCGTAGTTCTGGAGATTGACCCGAATGCCGATGAGTATTTAAACAACATCAATGCAAGCTCACTCTGGAAGGGAGTACCGGCTGTTGGTGCAGATCAGGTCTATACGACAGATTCGTTCTGGTTGTTTAAGGGCTGGGGAGCAATTGGGCGAAGCGAGATTATCAACGAAGTTGAAGACATGATTAATAGATGAGACGTTATCTAAGACATGATTATTCAGAGATGTCGGAAGCGTTACAGCAATTTTTTGTGACGACGATCCAAGTGGACTGCGATGATTCCAAGTATCCTTTCCGTGTGAAGGAGCTGCTGGATGAAGAGAAACGAAACTTGATATTACGTGAACAGGCTATGCAGCAAGGGCTTCAACTGGGAGGAAAAGGAAGTGTGGCCGTCGGTACACTTTTTGCTAAGCGTTACTCCGTATTTGTTATGTCCGTAATCTCAGCATTCAGTCTATACGATACTATACTTAGCATTGCAGACGATGATGTGCGGTTTGAATTGAATGGAGCAGGTGGCATGCGATATGAGACTCGGCTGAAGAGCTCCTTTCTGGAGGGTGGAGATCCTGTTCAGCGCAGATCAGAGAGCGGCTTGCTTAAGAAGAGAATGCTATTGCATCTGGAACCTGTTCTGCGAGCAGTAGCCGTTAGTACAGGAGCGAGCGATAAGGTGATGTGGTCTCTAGTTGCCCATAATGTGCAACAATTGTATGAACGAATGATCAATGATCAGAGCATATGGAAGACGGATCAACGGCTTGAACAGATCAAGGAAGATCAAAGCATATGGCTTGACGAACAAAATGAAAATGCATTTACATTTGCCTTCGATCTGCATCGCGTTGATCACCCCAAGTGGCAGGGACCGCCGTTCCTGATACGCCGATATTGTTGTTTGGCATATCAGGTTGAGAGCGGCAGTCACGCACATGCATATTGTAATAGTTGTCCGAAGCTGGATTCGGAATCCCGATTGCGCAAACTTCTCCAGCAGTGAACAGACACTCTTGTACCGCATGGTACGAATCTGTTTTAGACAATCCATGTTCTCTTCGGTTTCCAGTGGGTAGAATCTAGGATCAACAAGCTACACAACCTGCAGCGGCTTGAGCCAGCGTCTGCGGGTTTGTTGGCTTTGTACAGGGTCACGATACCTTTGCATTGATGGATAGTATTCGTTATACTACAAGCTATTGATCAATTAATCACTAACTATTGGAGGACGAATTATCATGGCTAAAGATACAGCAGCGTCGGTTAACCGGCGAAATGATATTATCTCTGCAGCAATTGACGTCTTCGCGGAAATTGGCTATTATCGTGCGACTACAGCCCAGGTGGCTGAACGGGCACAGATCTCACAGCCGTATATATTTCGTTTTTTCAAAACAAAAGAAGCTTTATTATTAACTGCAATTGAGGTCTCATGGACACGGGTGATTGATTCGTTTCGAATTGTGGTTGAGACGGCGACGCCAGATCAGTTGGAACATGATCTAATTGAAGCCTACGATAAGATTCTGGAATCGCACAAGAGCGAAATCTTGCTTCAGATGCAGGCGCAAACGATCAGGGAGGAAGTCATTCGTAAGGCCATGCAAAAAGGCATCAGTGATGTACGCAGCATGGTACTGGAAGCTTTCACCGTTGCAGGAATTGCTGAACCGCTAAAAAGAACCATGATTTTTCTGGCAATCGGGATGTTGTGTAATGTATCTAATGCACTGGATATGCCGGAGCTGAAGGAGCGATAGAAAGGGAGGAAAAATCCCTTTTTGAATTTTAGTTATTGATCAATCACTAAATATGGTTTATATTGTTTTTTAGGTAAGTAATTGATCAATAACTAAATGGATGAAAGAGGTCGATGTATGATGAAAAGAGCTATTGTGATTGGAGCCACAGGTGGAACAGGTGCAGCAATTACGGAAGAATTGATTAGACGGGGTATTTTTACAATTGCATTTGGGCGATCCCGTCAAAAACTGGAGCAACTTGCGGTAAAGTTGGGATCTCCAGATCACCTGCAAATCGCTGTGGGAGATGCATTTCGGTCGGATGATATTATCGCTGCTTCCCTAGAAACGGATGTCATGTTTCATTGTGCGAATGTCCCGTATAACGAGATGGAAAGCAGGCTAATTCCGCTGGGCGAATCCGTAATGGCGGCGGCAGAATACTTGGGTCTGAACGTGGTTGTAATAGACGGAATCTACCCTTATGGTAGAAGACAAATGAGCGAGGTAACGGAAGAACATCCGAAGCAGCCACATACCCGAAAAGGCAAGACACGACTTGCTTATGAACAGATGTTATTCAGCACAAGATGGAGCAGAGCTCAGGTGATGATTGTTCGCTTGCCAGACTATTATGGCCCATCGGCTAATCAAGCTTCCTATCTGGGTTCAACCCTTGAAGCGATAGCAAAAAGTAAGATGGCTTTTTTTATCGGAAATATGAAGGTACCCAGAGAGTACATCTATTTACCGGATGCTGCAGTCATGGTGGTGGAGCTGGCTAGCAAAGAGATGACGTATGGACAGAATTGGAACATTCCTGGATCGGGGATCATCTCGGGTCATGACATCGTGCGATTGGCACAGAAGGCTGCGGGAAGAAGCAAACCTGTGATAGCGTTAGGAAAAATAGGGTTGTCGTTGATTGGACTAGGTGTACCCGTTATGAAAGAAATTGTAGAAATGTTATATCTGACCGAGGAACCCCTGATCTTGAGTAGACATAAGTATGAGGAACGGATTGGCCCGGTTGTGGCAACATCTTTTGAAGAAGGAATTGCGTTGACGATTAAGGAGTTGCAGGGGGAGTAGAGGGAAATATATTTTTTAGAGAAAAGTAATTGATTGATCACTAATCGTGAAGGTTTTATAGGTATATTGAATAGGGGCGCACAAAGCTAGTCCAGGGCATAGAGTGTACTATTGTAAAATGCGGGGATTTGACGTGGTGTACAGGGAGGGGGGATTCTCTTGTGAGCGGTATATCCAAAAGGAAACACAAAATTTCCTCAGTCAGTACAGGTAAACGGAAAGCAAAAAAATCAAAAAAGCACTCTGTCCCAAAGAAGAAGAGGAAGTCTTGTAAGAAAAGCAGACGTAAATGCAAAAAAAAGAAAAGCCACAGGATTCCTTTCCTTCGCGGCCCACGGGGTTATCGGGGAATGAGAGGATTCACTGGAGCAACAGGCGCTACTGGGTTAACCGGAGACCCTGGGTATCCCGGCATATGGGGAGCAACCAGTTTAATAGGACGGACCGGAGTAACTGGAGTCACAGGTGCAAAAGGAGCTACCGGACTGATGGGCACCACAGGTGTGACTGGAATTACCGGATTTGGTGTTACAGGCGTGACCGGGGCTACAGGAAATACTGGTGTAACCGGCTTTACAGGTCCAACTGGAGTTGCAGGATTAGCTGGGGCTACCGGGTTCACTGGAGCAACTGGCCCAACCGGAATTGGTGTGATGGGACTAACGGGATCTACTGGTGAGACAGGATTCACGGGAGTGACTGGAGCGACAGGAACCCCAGGAATTACAGGTCCGACTGGAAATACTGGCATAACCGGCACGACAGGGATAACAGGTGCGATCGGCGCAACTGGTGCCACTGGGGAAACGGGACTTACTGGTACGACAGGACCCACTGGAGGGATCGGGTCTACGGGAGTTACTGGTGTTATGGGTGTAACCGGATCTACTGGAAGTACTGGTGAGACGGGGCTAACAGGAGTCACAGGTCCAACTGGTGTCACTGGCACGACTGGCGTAACTGGCATTACGGGTACAGCAGGTAGGACTGGACTAACTGGCGTAACTGGTACTACTGGAGAAACAGGTAACACAGGAACGACAGGAATTACTGGTGCGACCGGAGCGACTGGTTTGACAGGATTCACCGGAGCGACAGGAAGTACTGGTGAGACGGGGCCCACAGGAGTTACAGGTACGACTGGTCTAACGGGCCCCACCGGGGGCACTGGCGAAACAGGAACAACCGGAACTACAGGAAGTACTGGAATAACAGGTAGTATTGGTGAAACAGGATCAACAGGTACGACCGGATTACCTGGCGTTACGGGTACCACAGGTGTAACCGGTTCTACTGGAATTACAGGCCTCACGGGAATTACTGGAGCAACTGGTGCTACTGGCACTACCGGTATCACAGGTACGACTGGTATGACAGGACTCACTGGGGCCACTGGTATAAGTGGTGTCACTGGTGAAACAGGACCAACAGGTACAACCGGATTAACTGGCGTTACTGGAATTGCGGGCACAACAGGAACGACTGGAATAACAGGTGCAACAGGTATTACTGGATTTACAGGCAGTACAGGTGCGATCGGAGCAACTGGTGCCACTGGCACAACCGGAGTCACAGGTACGACAGGTGTGACAGGACCGACCGGGGCTACTGGAGAAACGGGTACCACTGGAGTTACAGGTGCTACAGGATCTACTGGGGCGATAGGGGCAACGGGAAGTACAGGTGCAACCGGCGTTACTGGCATAACAGGTACGACCGGTACTACGGGAGTTACAGGCATAACCGGCAATACTGGTGTAACAGGAACCACAGGAATTACTGGAGCAACTGGAACTACTGGAGATACAGGTCAAACAGGGGTCACAGGAACGACAGGTGTGACGGGATCAACTGGCGCAACTGGGGAAACAGGGTTCACAGGACTAACGGGAGTTACCGGTCCAACAGGAACGACAGGGTTAACAGGGGTAACCGGAATCACCGGTGAGACCGGAGCCACAGGGATTACAGGTACAACTGGACTAACTGGCTTTACTGGAACCACGGGTATCACAGGCGTGACCGGAGCCACTGGTGCAACTGGAGAGACGGGGCTAACAGGAGAGACAGGACTAACAGGTATAACTGGAGCTACTGGAAGTACGGGTGCGACGGGAACTACTGGTGTTACAGGTGCAACCGGAGTTAGTGGCACAACAGGAATTGCTGGTGTAACTGGCGCGACAGGATTCACCGGGGTTACTGGTTCAACTGGCTCAATCGGAACTACTGGAGATACAGGTTCAACAGGGGTCACAGGTCCGACTGGTGTGACGGGACTGACCGGTGTAACTGGAGAAACTGGAATTACAGGTACAACTGGACTAACTGGCATTACTGGAACCACAGGTTTCACAGGCGTGACCGGAGCTACCGGACTGACTGGTGTCACTGGGGAAACAGGTCTAACAGGATTCACAGGCGCGACGGGATCGACTGGGGCGACAGGAGCAACCGGAATTACAGGTATCTCGGGAGTGACTGGCGTAACCGGAACGACAGGTGTTACTGGAGAAACAGGGTTCACAGGACTGACGGGAGTGACCGGGGCCACTGGTGTTACTGGGGAGACCGGTCTGATAGGGAACACAGGTGTAACGGGATCTACCGGTTTGACTGGCCCAACAGGAGAAACAGGACTAACAGGTATAACTGGAGCTAGTGGAAGTACGGGTGCGACGGGAGTAACTGGTGTTACAGGTGCAACCGGAGTTAGTGGCATAACAGGAATTGCTGGTGTAACTGGCACGACAGGACTCACCGGGGCTACTGGTTCCACTGGTAATACCGGAGCTACGGGCATAACCGGGGTCACCGGTGAAACAGGGCCAACTGGCACGACTGGCTTAACTGGCGTTACGGGTACAATTGGTGTGACAGGAGCAACAGGCGTCACTGGAGAGACGGGTCTAACTGGGAGCACAGGTACGACTGGAGTTACTGGTATAACCGGTCCGACAGGCACTACAGGACTAACAGGGACTACTGGTGAAACAGGACCAACAGGTTCGATTGGGGCAACGGGTATCACGGGAGTTACTGGTGTAACAGGAGCCACAGGAACTACTGGTGCAACCGGAACTACTGGAGCTACAGGTCCAACAGGGGTGACAGGTACGACTGGTGTGACGGGGCCCACCGGGGCTACTGGAGCAACAGGAATCACGGGCATTACAGGAGAGACGGGTGCAACAGGCACGACAGGACCAACAGGACCAACCGGTCCAACGGGTATTACTGGTGAACCAGGAGCAACCGGCACGACCGGCGTAACTGGCATTACGGGTGTAACTGGAGCTACTGGAATGACAGGTGCCGCCGGCACAACTGGCCAAACTGGTGAGACGGGTCCAACAGGGGTCACAGGTACGACTGGAGCAACGGGAACTACGGGAGTTACTGGCGTAACTGGTGCCACTGGGATCACAGGTGTGACTGGAGCAACAGGAACCACGGGTATTACTGGCGCGACCGGAGCAGCTGGGGCTACAGGGCTCACAGGTGTATCAGGAGCCACCGGAGCAACTGGAGAAACAGGAATAACGGGAGCTACAGGACTGACTGGTGTAACTGGAACAACTGGAACTACAGGTGCAACGGGAACCACCGGAAGTACCGGCACAACAGGAGTTACAGGAATAACCGGAACAGCAGGCATTACGGGTGCTACTGGTTCTACAGGTGCAACTGGGGTTGCCGGAGATACTGGCCCAACTGGTGCTACCGGACTTACAGGAGCTACCGGCATAACTGGTGTAACGAGTGAAACAGGAGCTACGGGAGCAACAGGAATCACAGGAACAACAGGCGCAACAGGCGCAACCGGGGCCACGGGCTTGACCGGAGTCACTGGACCAACCGGCCCCAATTTTGCAACACAAGGGTTCTCGGCATTCCTGGCTACACTTTCGACAGCAACCAGCACTCAGTTAACCAACTGGACGACCACGGCTCCTTATTACGGTAATGCCAACTTCAATGCAACCACAGGAAACTATACCGTCCCGGTAACTGGAAGATACTCGATTGTGGCCACGATCAATTATGCAACGACTGCAGCGATTGCCCTATCTCTGGGTGCTGGGGTTAACCCAGCCTTTCTTGTACAGAGAACATCACCTACGGTAACGACACTTGTCAGTGGTTTGTTACCCGTCCTAAATGTCGCGATTACGCTACTCACACTGCGGGCAGTGCTGGGAAGCGGTTCAGTGACTTTGGCAGTGGAAGTGGCATTGAATGCGGGAGATGTGATTGGACTGTTCTATGCTGCAAACGGGTTGACGATTACACTGAACCTGGGCAGTAGTGCTACGAATGGCATCGTGTGGTCTGTGCATGAGATCACCTAAACACTTCTCAATGGATTGCGCCTATGGACAAATTCGTAAAGTTGTAATAAGTTAGTTTGAAGATATTCGAAATATCTTCTGGAAAGTGGACTAACAAGTGAGGTGGATTTCATGATTCCTATTTTGGGGCGTATTAACGAATTAAGTCGAAAACAACGCAGCAGCGTCGGTTTGACAAAAGCAGAAAAAAGCGAGCAGCAGGAGCTTAGAAAACAATATTTGCAGGCTATTCGAGGTCAGGTACTGACAACCATGCTGGCAGTATCCGTTGTGGACCCTCTGGGTCATGATGTGACCCCTGAGAAATTAACCAATGAAAAATTGCAGCGCCGTGAACAAGCCGGCCAATAGCATTCCTTTAATAAGACAGACCAAGGTTACATCTGGTCTGTCTTTTTTTTATCTTCAAATCATCCGTTCTGCAGGAACTGTATCAATAATCCAGTTAGAGTTTCGTGCGAATTAACAAGCATGTTAGATATTTTTAGTGTTGATGACAATAAAGCTGCCGCCAACTTCAATTCATCCCCGACAACTCATATAATAACGCTATATATTTCAGAAAAACAAACAAAAAACACAATTACTCTCAATATAACTAACAACAAACTTACATCAAATAATTAAAGAAAGACTAGTTCATATATGTATCTCGAAAGGGTTGATGAATCATGAGTCTGGAGGCTTTGAATGAACGTGTGAAGAATGATCTAGCTTATTTGTCATTTGGTGGCGCGAACTGGGTACGTCCAAGAGAACATGCGGATGGTCATGTCTATGATGTCGTCATTGTAGGTGGAGGACAGAGTGGATTAGGGGCGGCATTTGGACTTCTTCGTGAACGGATCTCTAATATTGTCGTCATTGACGAGAATGCAGCAGGGCTTGAAGGACCTTGGGAGACTTATGCACGTATGGTTACTTTGCGCACACCCAAGCATCTGACTTCCATCGATCTGGGTATCCCCTCGTTAACCTTTCGCTCGTGGTGGGAAGCACAGGCTGGGCCAGAAGGTTGGGAAGAGGTAGACAAGATCCCGCGTGGAGACTGGATGAATTATTTGCGCTGGTATCGGAAAGTCCTGAATCTGCCTGTGCTAAATGAGGTGAAATTGACGCTGGTTGAGCCAATAGAGGACGGAATACATCGACTTCATGTGAACAAGTCAGGAACTCAGATGGATGTTATACTTGCTCGCAAAGTAGTGTTTGCTACTGGAATACAAGGTGGTGGAGAGTGGCATGTGCCATCCATGATTGCGGATAGATTACCTCGGGATCGGTATGCCCATACGTCGGAAGCGATTGATTTTGATCGGTTAAAAGGTAAAAGGATTGCTGTACTTGGCGGCGGCGCTTCTGCATTCGATAATGCGAGCTATGCCCTTGCCACGGGTGTGGCGGAAGCTCATGTATTTGTACGGCGGGAACAGTTGCCTAGTGTTAATCCTATTCGTCAGATGGAACAATCCGGTATGATCGAGCGATACCACGTTCTTCCGGTTGCTGATAAATATGAAGTGATCTCTCATTTCTTCAAATTCAATCAACCCCCAACCAATGATACGTTTAATCGTGCGGCAGCCTGGCCTGGTTTCGAGTTGCATCTGAACGCTCCATGGCTGAGTGTGGAAGCGACGGAGCAAGGAGCGATTGTTCACACGGCAAAGGGAGCATTTACGTTTGATTTTCTAATTATTAGCACAGGTTTGCTTAGTGATCCGGCACTCCGTCCTGAACTGAAGCTTGTGGAGCCATACATCGCGCGCTGGAAGGACTGTTACCAGGCTCCGCCAGAGCATCGCAATGCATTGCTGGATGCACATCCTTACCTGAGTTCCGGGTTTGCAATGACAAGCAGGAGTGAAAAAGGTGAGAAACCGTTGCACGGACTGTTTGTATTCAACTACTCTGCACTTGCCAGCTGCGGTCTGTCGGCATCGGCAATATCGGGAACGAAGAGTGCAGTGCCGAAACTCGTCACTGCCATAGCGGATCAGTTGTTCCTCGATGATCGGGAGATTATTTTGCAGCAATTCTATGCGTATGAAGAACAGGAATTTACGGCAACGTGGGTGAAAAGTGGTGCCCTCGCTGAGTAATTGCACTCCATAATATTGCGAACGTGTGGCATCTGATGCTGCACGTTTTTTTGTTTTTCACATGATGAAGGTTACACTTGCCTTTAAATTGTTGTAAAATGTCGGTTGGAACATGTTAAAGGCAGGGATAATAGATGAATGAAATAAAAATGAACTATGAACAATTTAGAGCCCATTTGAAGAAAGCGTCACGTAAACGAAATGTACCTTTGATTAAGATTGTTGCATTTCAAGAGAAATACATGAAGATTGAAGAAGTTCAATTTTACGATGTAGAACAAAATCATATGAGTGTTCAGGCCTGCAACACGTTGTGGATGCATCTGGAGAATAAATCTTTCCGTAATATGGTGTCCCAACATTTGCAATTTTATAGAGATATGGAGAACCTGGGTCGGCATTCCTTTGAGAATCTGATCAAAGAACTATATGATACGTCTGTTCCTGTGCTGCTCGATTACAATCCCGCTCATTATTACACCTCGGGGCAGCTCGCTGAGATTCTGGTCATGAACGAGGAGAGGCTGATTGAACAATTGGAGATGGGCCGCTTCAAGGGGGCTTTTATTAATGAAGATGGAAAATGGCTTAAACCCAAACCGGATGGAATGGTTGTAGAGTCATAAACGCCATAAAGGTTTCATGATAAGCAAAATCCTGCAGCGCCGCGCATCAAGCGCTGGAAGCTGCAGGATTTTTAATGGAGACACGAAGGGCACGAAATTCCAACTTTAAGAACATGAGGTAAGTCAGGTCACCACCTTCGATAAAATCGGGACTAGATCAGATGTGCGTTCAGGCGTCAGAGAAAGGGACAATTGGACAAGGAAATAAGTCGAAAGATGCGTGTTTTTGAATGTTTTTAAATTATTTTGAATGAAAGTGGTTGTTTTTTGAGTGGATTATGATACTATAGAAGCAGTTGGAGGAATGAAGATGCTGACTGAAGAACGATATGCTGCAATTATAGAGCGCTTACATTTACAGGGAATTGTGAAATTGCAAGAGCTCGTTGATGTGTTGGGTGCTTCTGAATCAACGATTAGGCGTGACTTGATCGATCTGGAGAGTCGTCAGATGCTCAAACGCATCCACGGCGGTGCCGCACTGGTGAATGAAAAAACGCTGGAACCGGGTATGGAAGAAAAAACGTTCAAAAACATTCAACAAAAAACGACGATTGCCCGTTTGGCTGCACAGGAGATCGAAAATGGCGAATGCATTTATCTGGATGCAGGAACGACAACGTTAGCCATGATTCCTTTTATTGAAGCTAAAGACGTAACGGTTGTTACCAACGGACTTTCACATGTTGAAGCTTTGGTAAGCAAACGTATTCGCAGTTATTTGCTTGGAGGTATGATGAAGATTCATACAAAAGCAGTCATTGGCAGTATCGCATTACAGAACATGGATAATTTCCGTTTTGATAAATGTTTTCTTGGAAGCAACGGAGTTGATCCCGAAATGGGGTATACAACACCGGATCCGGAGGAAGCCTTGATTAAAAGGCGTGCACATCAATTGTCGGGAAAATCTTATGTGCTGGCTGATTCCAGCAAAATAGGGGAAATTACTTTTGCCAAATTGTTTGATTTGGAGGAGGCCGATTTGATTACCGAGCAGATGCCAGAACACTGGCGGCCTGGAATCGCCCAGAAAACTAAAATAATTGAGGGATAACAATGATATATACGATAACACTTAACCCGTCCATTGATTACATCGTGGAAGTGGATGAGCTGAAGCTAGGCGGATTGAATCGAATGAATCGGGATTTGAAGCTCCCTGGCGGCAAAGGCATTAATGTCTCTCGCATACTGAATCAACTTGGAGCAGATAACACGGCCATTGGTTTCCTTGGTGGATTTACTGGACGTTTCATTAATGACAAGTTGCAAGAAGATAACATTCGGACAAACTTTGTTACGATTGCAGACGATACTCGCATTAACATCAAGCTGAAGCATGGAGAAGAGACAGAGATTAATGGTCTTGGACCTGCAATAAGTGCCGATGAGGCCGAGCGGTTGCTTTACAAATTGTCTTCGTTGGAAAAAGGAGATATTGTCATTCTCTCCGGAAGTGTACCTCCTTCACTTGGAACGGATTTTTATGATCGTCTCATTAAAGTATGCAAGCAAACGGGTGCTGAATTTGTAATTGATACAACTGGCCCTGCGTTAATGGAAGCTCTTGAACATGCACCATTGCTGGTGAAGCCAAATCATCATGAACTGGCTGAACTGTTCGGTGTAACGATTGATACTCGCGAGGAACTGGTGTTATACGGGCGTAAGTTGCTGGAAGCCGGTGCCAAACATGTGTTGATTTCCATGGCAGGTGAGGGTGCACTCTTCATTACCAAAGCGGAAGTTCATCATGCGAATGTGCCAAAAGGCACTGTGAAAAACTCGGTTGGTGCCGGTGACTCCATGATTGGCGGATTCGTAGGTACCTATGTACAGAGCGGAGATTTGCTGGAAGCTTTCCGCACAGGGGTTGCATCTGGAAGCGCGACTGCGTTCTCGGATGATCTGGCATCACGAGAATTGATTGATGAATTACGTAATCAAGTAACCATTACGACGATTTAGTCAAACGGCCATATAAAAGGTTTTTACTGTAATTGTAATGTAGTGAGGCCTGCCTAGGCAGGCCGACTGAACTTAAGGGAGTGTACCAAGATGAGAATAACAGACTTGATGATCCAGGAAACGATGATCATGGACCTGCAAGCCTCAACCAAAGATGAGGCTATTGATGAACTAATTGCAAGCCTGAACCGAAGCGGACGAATCAATGATCCGGTCCTGTTCAAGGAAATGATCTATAAAAGAGAAGCTGAATCCAGCACGGGGATCGGTGGCGGAATTGCAATGCCACATGCCAAAACAACAGCAGTGAACGAACCAACAGTTGTATTTGCCAAGAGTAGAAAAGGGCTTGATTTTGAAGCGTTGGACGATCAGCCAGCTCATGTGTTCTTCATGATTGCGGCTCCAGAAGGCGCAGGTAATACCCA
Source organism: Paenibacillus sp. UASWS1643 (assembly GCF_008693195.1). Taxonomy (NCBI): domain Bacteria; kingdom Bacillati; phylum Bacillota; class Bacilli; order Caryophanales; family Paenibacillaceae; genus Paenibacillus; species Paenibacillus sp. UASWS1643. Next base: position 91,706 of record NZ_VXKZ01000095.1, on the reverse strand, counting down.
TCTGCGTACGCTTGCAGCTCTTTCCAGGTTGTTGATTGATAGCGATTTCATCTCACAATTGATGAGTACAGATACACCTGCCGAAGTTAGTGCATTGTTTGATGCCAAACAGGCAGAAGCAGCGGAGAAGGAAGCAGCCAAAGAAAAAGCAAAAGCTGAAAAAGCAGCGAATGCCGCATCCACTTCTACTACTGGTCAGCAACAGAATACTTCTGGTGTGATTGTAGGTAATGCCAATTCGGAAGATTTTGTTGTTGCAGTTACAGCCTGTCCAACCGGTATAGCGCATACGTTTATGGCTGAGGATGCACTTAAAAAGAAAGCTCAGGAAATGGGCATTAATATTCGCGTAGAGACCAACGGTTCCGAAGGAGCACAAAATGTTTTGACGGCTGATGAGATCGCTCGTGCTAAAGGGGTTATCGTTGCCGCAGACAAAAATGTGGAGATGGCACGTTTCGATGGCAAACCGGTATTGCAAAGACCGGTGAGTGATGGAATCCGTAAATCCGAAGAGTTGATTCGCAAGGCCGTTAACGGTGATGCACCGATCTATCGCAGCCAAGGCGGAAATGCCAAGGAAGAGGGCGCAAGCGCTGGCAAAATCAGTGTGGGTAGCAAAATCTATAAAGATCTGATGAATGGTATCTCGCATATGCTGCCATTCGTTGTAGGTGGCGGTATTCTGCTAGCAATCTCCTTCTTGTTCGAACAGCTTGCTAGCCCTGAGAATCCGGTTGTGCAACTGCTTCAAACGATCGGTGGTGGAACAGGTGCGTTCCACTTCCTGATTCCGGTACTTGCCGGATTTATCGCGATGAGTATTGGTGATCGCCCGGCCCTGATGCCTGGTATGGTCGGTGGATTGATGGCGGTTAACTCAAACGCCGGTTTCCTTGGTGGTTTGGCTGCCGGTTTCCTGGCGGGTTATGTCGTTATTGGTCTCCGTAAGTTGTTCAAAGGATTGCCAAAAGCGATTGATGGCTTGAAACCAATCTTGCTGTATCCGGTATTTGGCTTGCTGATCGTGGGTGCAATCAGTTTCTATGTCTTTGATCCAATCTTTGGTTCCCTGAACACATGGCTTGTAGATGCACTTGGTAACTTGGGTACAGGTAATGCAGTATTGTTGGGCTTGTTGCTTGGCGGAATGATGTCCATCGATATGGGTGGACCGTTCAACAAAGCGGCTTACACGTTCGCTATCGGCGTATTCACATCCAGTGGTAACACAGACGGTGCATGGATGGCAGCGGTTATGGCAGGCGGTATGGTACCTCCTCTGGCGATTGCACTTGCAACAACGTTCTTCAAATCCAGATTTACGGAGCAAGAACGCAAATCAGGCCTGACTAACTATGTACTTGGATTCTCTTTCATTACAGAAGGTGCAATTCCATTTGCTGCGGCTGATCCATTGCGTGTATTGACTTCTTGTATTCTGGGTTCTGCTGTTGCTGGCGGATTGACACAACTGTGGAGCATTAATGTACCAGCTCCGCATGGCGGGATCTTTGTTGCAGCACTGGCGAACCACGCATTATTGTTCCTGCTCGCTGTTGCGATTGGTTCAGTGATCTCTGGTCTGATTCTGGGACTGTGGAAGAAGTCACCAACGCTCGTGAAGTAATAAATATAAAAAACATCTCCTGGGTGAAATTCACTTGGGGGATGTTTTGTTTTTTATTTCAGCTTTTTTGTTAGGTAGTGGAAAGTTGCCTCCGAATTTGTGTAAAATGCTTATTTAGCTTTTACATTCATGTGTGGTAGAATAAATATAATTATATTTTGAAACTATGTTTCGTCTAATGAAACTTATGCAGGAGGAATTGGAATGTCTGATGTAATCAAAAGTCAGGTGCAGAAGCAGTTTGCGAAAAATGCAGGTAAATATGTGACGAGTTCGGGGCATGCCAGAGGTGAGGATCTCGCGTTGCTCGTGGCTTCATCTCAAGCCACTCCGGATATGAACGTGCTGGATATCGCCACAGGGGGAGGGCATGTTGCTAATGCTTTGGCTCCACTTGTTCAGCGGGTGACAGCCCTCGATCTAACGGAGGATATGCTTCAGGCAGCTGAACGATTTATTCAGGGTAATGGACACGGTAATGTAGATTTTGTAGCCGGAGATGCAGAGAAGCTGCCATTCGATGATGATATCTATGACCTGGTGACCTGCCGAATCGCTGCCCACCATTTTCCGGACGTTTCTTCGTTTGTTCATGAGGCATTACGAGTGATGAAGCCCGGTGGAAGGTTGTTATTCATTGACAACGTGGCACCTGAACGGGACGAGAATGACCAGTTTTACAATGAAGTGGAGAAGTGCCGGGATGCAAGCCATGTTCGAGCATGGCGCAAGACGGAATGGATTCATATGTTGGAGTATGCCGGCTTCCGAATGGAAACGATGGTTTCCTTCCAGAAGCGCTTTAAGTTTGAAGAATGGTGTAACCGTGCAGCACTGCCGGAACAGGAAAGAGAGGAACTTGAAGCGAGCATGTTGAGTGCACCGTCCATTATCAGAAAATTTTTTAATTTTGAAGTGACAACGAACGGGAAGCTCGACAGCTTCCAAGGGGAAAGTGTGTATATCCAAGCGATTAAACCGACTCATGTCTGATTAGGTAAAACAAAAGATTTAGCTGAGCAGTTATGAAAGAGCTAAAGGATGAATGTTGATAAAATAAAACAAGCAGAGTACCTTGAACAGGTAGTTCTGCTTGTTTTATTTTGCATATTTATAATCAAAACGACGGTTCAGGGTTTTAGTATAACTTTGGTACATTCGTCTTCATGATCGTTGAAAATGCGATACGCATCGCTTGCATTCTCTAGTGAAATCCGATGGGAGATGATTTCGGTTGGATCAAATTCACCAGCAGTGATTTTGCGGAATAATTCAGGCATGTAATGTATAACAGGAGCTTGTCCCATTTTAAGATTGATATTGCGCTCAAACAAATTGCCTAACGGAAACATGTTGTAGGAAGAGCCATATACACCCGTAAGTTGGAGTGTACCGAATTTGCGGATCGCTTTCATGCCGATTTCGATCGCACTCAGTGAACCGCCATGAAGTTTGAGCTTCTGCCCGATCTCCTCCAGCGTGGTTTTTTTACCATCCATACCTACACAGTCAATAACAACGTCGGTTCCGCCTTGTGTAATCTCGCGAATGTGCTCACCCATATCATCGTAATCTTCGAAATTAAAGATCTCTGCATCGTTCAAACGTTTGGCTTTCTCCAGTCGATAGGGCAGGCGATCCACGGCAATAACGCGTTTGGCACCTTTCATCCAGGCGAACTTCTGCGTCATCAACCCAATGGGTCCGCTACCGAGTACGGTCACCGTATCTCCCGGTTTAATCCCGGCATTCTCGACGCTCCAGTAAGCGGTTGGAAGAACATCGGACAGGAACAATAAGGCTTCATCTTCCAGTTCACAGGATTCCGGAATCACAAACGGAGTGAAGTTCCCGTAGGGAACACGCAATAATTCCGCCTGACCTCCAGGGTGGTTTCCGTAACGCTCGGTGAACCCAAAATAACCACCTGTATGAATATCCGGATTGCCATTGGAATTATCGCATTGGCTCTCCATGTCATGATTGCAATAGAAGCATTCACCACAAGCGATGTTAAAAGGCAGGACCACACGGTCCCCCTTCTTCACACGTGTCACTTCAGGACCTACTTCTTCCACAATGCCCATCGGTTCATGACCGATAACGTAATCTTTGGCAGCAGGCAAGGCTCCCTGATAAATATGCAGATCCGATCCACATATAGCTGTAGAAGTAATACGAACGATAATGTCATCCTTCTGTTGCAGTTTGGGATCTTCAACCTCTTTGACTTGAATGTCCTTTATTCCCTGAAACGTAACGGCTCTCATCTTTCATATTCCTCCTTATATAGTGGGATTCTCTGACAATTACCCCATTTCAGCATAAATGATAGATATACATACTAAATTAAACGACAGGCCATTTTACTTTACGCAAGGCATCGAGTAACATGGGCGGCGCATTAAGATTGTCACGGACCAGATCACGAGGGGTTAACGCCATCCACTGATTCAGCGATACATCCTCGAATCGATCACTTCGGAATATTTCCAAAAACCATAATGTGTCTGTGCCGGTATTCTGTATGTAGTGTCCCATTGCGACAGGAACATATCCGACATCTCCAGCCCGATAGTCAAATGTACGAGCAATGCCATTGCCTCCAAACACTGTCATTCTTCCTTGTCCTGTCAGATAATATTGCCATTCATCCGCATTGGGATGCCAGTGCAGCTCGCGCATGGCGCCAGGTCGGATCTCAACGAGTGCTGCTGCAACGGTAGTTGAGATGGGGAAGTTAGTGGAGTCTACGATCCGCACGCTTCCGCCGGGTGTGATGAGCGGTTCTTGAGCCAGCAACCGGTGTTTGAATGTGAGAGGAACGGTACCATATGGCGACTGAACTTCCTGGCTCTTGATGGAACCCGGGACGGTATCTTGGAAAATGTAGACCTGTTCCTTCGGCATCGACTGAAAAGCGGATTCGGGCACGCCGAAATTAACAGACAATACCTCTGGTGGGGTATGGGCAAACCAATCCGATATGGATAACGTATTCAGATCGGAGAAGGACCCGTCATCAAACACAAGCAGAAATTCACAACCATCCTCCAGTCCCTGAATGGAATGGGGGAGACCTTTTGGGAAAAACCAGAGATCGCCGGGACCGACATCCGCAATAAAATTACGTCCGTTCTGATCTACCGAAGTGATTCTTGCCGTTCCCCAGATCATATAGGCCCACTCAGATTGTTGATGCCAGTGCAATTCTCGTACACCTCCCGGTGTCAGGCTCATGTTCACACCAGCCAGTGTAGTGGCAATAGGGAGATCCCGTACGGTGATTTCACGTGACCAACCCCCATGGTTCAATTGCATATGCGTATCGGAAAAAGACATTTTTAGATTGGGCAATAACCCGTTATCGGTTACCGGAGGTACCAGCATATCGGGGTTCTGTATATCTCTCATGACGTCTCTAGGTCCCAGATCAGGTCCTCCAGCGCCATCACTGCGAATGGGTTGCGGGATAATAAATGGTTTTTCGTTAGGTTGCTGTCCTTTGGTCATTGAGTGATCCCTCCAGATTCAATAACATGTCACACGCGACATTGCATCGTTATGTTTACACCTATGAATCAGGGCCTGGATAATATGAGGGACAAACGACAAAAAAGACGTGACCGCATGCGGCCACGTCTTTATACGTATGTGAGAAGTCGAACAATCAATGAATCCGGTTATCGAATCAAATGAAGGCAGAATTCCAGATCGGATTGAAGATGCTCTTCAATGAGGGAGGGGCGCTGATAATATAGTGCTCACATCCATTATGATTAAGATGGGCTAGTTGTGGTCTTCCCAGACTGCGTTGTACGAAAATGCTGCTCGTAGATCTCGTTTACCCGGTGGAGGACGGCAGGGCCTTGCTCTGTGAAACGAAGTGCTGTCGCTTTATTTTTCACCAGAAATGTACCGGATTCATGTCCGGTGGGTGATAAAGCCGCATTGTAGAGCAGCGAAGCGCCATGGCTTGGATGAGGAAAGAACCATTTCATAATAGGTTTGATATAGAAGGGCAGGCCGGATGTTTTGTTGCCCCTCAGCGTATTATTTCCACCGGGATCTACGCTTAGCAGTTGTATGCCATTCGCTTTGGCAGACTTGGCAACCTCACGTGTCCATAGAGATAGACCGAGCTTCGAGGTGGCATAGGGACCAAACAGCTTTTTGAATTCAGCTGGACGTTCCAGGATGTTTAGATCAAATTGTTTGACCATACTGAACGCGGTGGTGGAAGTGTTGACGACTGTTTTCATCTGTCCTTTGAGCAATAGCTCCACTAATTCCATGTAGATGATGTAAGGGACTACAGTTTGAAGTTCAAAGTGCAGTTCATGCCCCTGATCAGAGAAACGAAGCTCCGAAGCGCTGCCACCCGCATTGTTAAACAAAACATCAATTGAATCGGTATCGGATTTAATCTGATCCAGTGCAGTCCTCAAACTGTCGTAGTTGGTCAGATTAGCCTGAACCCAACGGAGCTGGCCTGAACGTAAGGCGTTCTGAATAACGGTATCCTCGGATGGGAAAGCAGAACGATTGAGACCGATTACCTGCCATCCTTCAGCCAGTAACTTGCGTGTCAGTTCAAGACCAATTCCTGACGTTGAGCCTGTGATGAGAGCGGTGCGAAGCTGATTTTGTATGTTCATATATACCTCCAGAAGAATGGGATTACAGAACGAATCTGTATGCTGCGCTCATTCTATAACTTGGAGTCGACTCCAAGTCAAGAGGTATTGGGATTGAATGGATCATGCTTGACTTGGAGTCAGCTCCAAGTTGTAATATGGAGAGAAATGAATGTGGAAGGAGGCCCTTATGATGAACGAGAATGAAGTATTCTCCATTAAAGAAACGTCAGAACAGGCCGGATTATCGGAAGATACAATTCGTTATTATGAGAAGATTGGGCTGCTTCCCCGAGCTGAACGCAAAGCCAATCGCCATCGGGTATATCGCTCTGAGGATATCCATACGATGAAGTTGATCACTTGCCTGAAAAAAACAGGGATGTCTCTGGAGGAAATGAAGCCTTATTTACAAATGTCCATGGATTCCGATCTCGCAGATTTCCCGGATGAACGGGAGATGCTGGTGAATCACCGGAAGAAAGTTGAAGCACAGATTGCTTCGCTACAACAAGTCGTTGATTTTATCGATGAGAAGTTGGAGAAACGAAGTATGTATCCTGATGAATGTCCTATTACCGGGGAGAACCAGATGTCTGTTTTTGAAAAACAGAACATATTCTCTTGATGGCACTGCTACCTATTTGAATCTGAAAACCCACGTCATGATGACGCGGGTCTTTTTGTTGTTTCTAGTATTTAATATCGAGTGTATGACGAAGTCGTTTGATATCGCTTTTGGGAGGGAGACCATACATGCGGGCATACTCCCGGCTGAATTGAGACGGACTTTCATAGCCAACCTGGAACGCAGCGTCGGCGGCATCGGTTGAACCTGCAAGCAACATTCGCCGGGCTTCATGCAATCGAATTTGTTTCTGGAATTGCAAAGGGCTCATGGCGGTAATGGCTTTGAAATGATGGTGTAATGAGGAAGAACTCATGTTGATCATGGCAGCAAGTTGTTCAATCCGAAGTGGCTTGGCATAATCCGATTGGATGACTTCAATCACCTCGGCGATGTGCTGTGCATGACTGTCCTGAATAGCAAACTGCTTGATGGAGTGTCCATGTTCATCCTGAATAATACGATATAGAATTTCGCGGATAAACATAGGGGCAAGGACGGGAATATCTTCAGGTGTATCCAGTAGTCGAACTAATCGGATCACGGCTTCAAGAAGGTCAGGTTTGGTTGAACTAACAAACAATCCTCTTCGTGTTGAATGGTCAGGTATGGGTTGTACAGAAGGCGTATCCTGAATCAGATCGAAAATCTGCCCTGAATCAAAATCCAGTCGAATACATAGATAGGGATGTTCGGTTGTAGCCTGTACAACCTGCCCTGAAATAGGCAAGTTTACGGAAGCTACCAAATATTGTGACAGGTCGTAGATGTAGCTCTCGCGGCCGAGTATAACTAATTTGGAACCTTGGGCGACAATGCAGAGGGAAGGCTGATAAACGGAATATATGGGTTGTGAGATTTCGGAGGCACGGATTAAGGCAAGCGATGGAATTGCTGTAGGATGTATCCCGTCACTTGGGGTGAAATGCTCAATAAGTTGAGCCAATTGTTGTTGCTGCTCCGTGATGCCAGTATCCGTTTCATTTGTTTTAATAAGCATGAATTGTAGCCCCCCTTGTAAACCACTATTACTATTATTTTAAAATGCTCTGGAGGAATAGGCAAGAATACTGTGGGATTTTTCTATCGTACAACGATTGATCCACTCCATAATGGAGATAAGCAACAGAATCCTTTGAAGCAGAGAGGAGTGAGAAACAGTGGAGCGCAGTTCAATGGGTGAAAAACAAGAATCAAAACACCCGTATGTGGGGATGTGGGTCACGAAGGATGGATATATCAGACACGAACTTCTTCCTTGGGGTAGATATGATGAAGCGAGAGGAGATCGGCAAAGTGCATATCAGGGTCGCTATATTGTTCATGGGAAACATATAGAATACGTGGATGATACGGGATTTACAGCGGATGGAGACTTCAGAGACGGCGTTTTGTATCATGCAGGCATGGTTTTGTATAGAGAAAATGTACAATAACAACCGAACAAGGAGCGATTTAATATGTCCAATGTAAAAGGAAAAGTTGTTCTCATTACCGGTGCGAGTAGTGGAATTGGTGAGTCAACAGCTCGATTGCTTGCACAGCATGGAGCGCATGTAGTTATTGGAGCCAGACGTATGGAACGTTTGGAGGCATTGGCCTCCTCCATTCGTTTGGAAGGCGGATCGGTGGAGTATCACTCGCTGGATGTTACCAGATTGGAAGAGATGCAAACGATTATTGACCTCGCTCAAACTCGCTATGGACGTATCGATGTTATTTTAAATAACGCTGGAGTCATGCCGCTATCTTCCCTTGACGCGTTAAAAGTAGACGAATGGAATCGCATGATCGATGTTAACATTCGTGGTGTTCTGCATGGCATTGCGGCAGGACTACCCGTCATGAAAAAGCAGGGTTTCGGCCAGTTTATTAATATCGCCTCAATTGGAGCTTATGCCGTGTCACCAACGGCAGCGGTGTATTGTGCAACCAAATACGCGGTCCGCGCCATCTCGGAGGGGTTGCGACAGGAAGTAGGCGGAGATATCCGTGTAACCCTTGTATCACCGGGCGTGACGGAATCGGAACTCGCGGATACAATCTCTGATGAAGAAGCACGTGATCTCATGAAAGAGTATCGGCGCATATCCATTTCCGCCTCGGCGATTGCGCAAAGTATCTTGTTTGCCATTAGCCAGCCTGCAGAGGTGGACGTAAATGAAATTGTAGTAAGACCGACAGCAAGCATGGCTTAAGGTCGGATCCTCTTTTGGTATATAATAGGTTCAATTGATACGAAAAGAGGAATAGTGCAGTGACATTACAACAACTAAAATATGTGATCGAAGTTGCCACGCGCGGTTCCATGAATGAAGCAGCTAAAAGGTTGTTTATCTCGCAACCCAGCCTTTCGAATGCCATTCGGGATCTGGAGCAGGAGTTGCGAATTACCATTTTTGAACGTACCAATAAGGGAATATCACTGTCTAAAGAAGGTGTTGAGTTTCTGAGTTATGCCCGTCAGGTGGTAGAACAAGCTGAATTGCTGGAGAATCGTTATCTGAATGCCAAGCCATCCCCACAGCACTTCTCTGTATCGACGCAGCATTATGCGTTTGCCGTGAATGCCTTTGTTCGTCTGGTACAGCAGTATGGTCAGGATGAATACGAGTTGGCGCTTCGGGAGACAAAGACCTACGAGATTATTCAGGACGTGAAAAGCCTGCGTAGTGAAATTGGCATCCTGTATTTGAATGAGTTCAATGCCAAGGTCATTAACAAATTGTTAAAAGATGCGGGATTGGTTTTCACGAGTTTGTTTACAGCCAAGCCCCATATCTTTATCAGTGTGAAGAACCCGCTGGCGAAGCAGGAGTCGGTTGCAATCGAGCAACTGCAGGATTATCCGTACTTGTCATTTGATCAGGGAGAGTACAATTCCTTTCATTTTTCCGAAGAGATCCTGAGTACGTTATCTCACCCCAAAAGCATACAGGTCAATGACCGCGCAACATTGTTTAACCTGTTGATTGGTCTGAATGGTTATACGATCTCTACGGGTGTACTTAGCGCTGATCTGAACGGAAACGAGATCATTCCTGTACCGCTGGAATGTGAGGAATCCATTAATGTAGGGTGGATAAGCCACAAGAGTACTTCTCTCTCTAATCTGGGTGTAGCATATGTCCAGGCTCTGCATGAGGCCATAGGTTCTTAGAAGTGTTAAATGGTTCATCAAAAGGCCGTTTCCGTATGAGTCGGAACGGTTTTTTTGTTGTACTATGATCTTTCAAGTATAGGGTGGAATGTTGTCATCCCGTGTAATAGAATGAAAGTATATGTCGAAAAGGCTTAAGAGATTGAAGGGAGAACGGTTAGTGAGAGTTCTGTATCGTAATAAAAGTGAACAGCATGAGCTGACGGTATATGATACCAAAAAGCTTTATGGAGAGAAGGGCCAGTTTCGTGTATTAGAATTCTCCAACGCAGCTGTGCAGGGAGCCATGGATTTAGATGAGCCTAACCGGATGGTGTTGGAGTATCCGAGAGCGATGGTGCATCTAATGGAACGGAATGATCCTGAGTTTGATACTGTATTTGTGGTGGGACATGGTATTGGCACATTGCCAACCTACTTGTCTGATCGTCAGGTAAAAGTAGCTGAGCTTGACGCAGAGGTCGTGGAGTTGAGCCGAACCTTTTTTGGATATGAGGGAAGTCCTGTGCTCATCGGGGATGGTCGTGAATTATTAGGCCAAGAACCCGCTGCGACATATGATTATATTATTATTGATGCCTTTACGGCAACGGGTACACCCGAGCAGTTTATATCCAGTGATTTTTTTACCATGGTCAAGGACAAGCTGGACTCGGACGGAGCTGTGATCCTTAATGTGTTTGGGCGTGCGGGCAACGATCGGCTTGTCAATGCGATCTATACGACACTTCAGGCACAGTTTGCCTATACACGTGCATTTGCATTACCTACAGAAACAGCGGATGAAGTTCAGAATCGAATTTTAATGGGCAGTCATCACCCAATCGAATTTCAGGTTCGTCACATGGCAGGGTTTGTTGAACAAGAACCAGAAGAAGGATATATCATTGTTGATTAGGGCGATCCTGAACAGTGATTCTTCCAGGAAAAGTAAAATGTCATTAAATCGTCAATCTTACGATGTAATTGTTAAGATTTCTCAAACTCTTTATTTGATCTTAACAACTTTTGTATAAGATAGAAGGAATATGCCTTTTCATGAAAATCCGGGGGAAGTAAACGATGATTGCACAGATCAAGAGATCTAGGTTACGAAAAAAAATAAAAAACATCAAGAAGATCAGCCTCACGGCTTTACTCGGCGGGTTGGTCACTATATCAGTTATAATGACATTGACCCTTATGGTCATCTCATCTTATACATCTCAGAAACAGTCACTCATTGATAACACCCTTTCGCTAAACTATGCAAGCGCTGTGCAAATGAGCCAAACGCTGGATTCGCTTTTTTATTCCATGCAGGAGAGCTTGAGATATGCAGCCCAATATTTCCCGGATATGGATCACGCCAATACAAAAGAGTTGAATTCCACATTGGATTTGGTTCGCAATAGTAGTAATTTTTTTAATTCCGTTTCTTTGGTAAATAAAGCGGGGGTAGTCAGGTCTACCTCACCTTACTCACAGGCTAGTGTAGGGCACCATGTTAGTTCCAATGCAGCAAAAGAAGCGGTTAAATTGAGGGCTTCGTATATCTCTGAAGCGTACCAGACACCCAGAACCAAACGCAGAATTGTATTTGTCAGTGAACCGATCTTTGATTCGGCAGGGGAGTATCAAGGAACAATCGGTGGAAATATCTTTTTGCAGGAAAATAATATATTGAGTCTGTCTTTTGGTAGTCAGCTCAAGACAAGTAATGGTTCCTACTTTTTTATTGTGGATAAGAAGGGCACTTTGTTATTTCATCCAAACACCAACCGAATTGGTGAAAATGTCAGTGAAAATGAAGTGGTGCAAAAGCTGTTGGCAAACGAGAACGGTAAAGAACAATACAAAAACCTGGCAGGTGTGGATTCGCTTGCAGGTTATTACAAAGTTCCATCAACAGACTGGGGCGTCGTAATCGTGTCTCCAACCCAAACGGTGTACGATCAGTTGAATCATCATATCCGTATGTTGTTACTGTACACTTCAGTGCCTTTCCTGATCCTGACCCTTATTGTGGTTCGGGTTGCACGCAAGCTGGCCAGTCCTTTTGCTATGCTCGCTGATTTGGTGAATCAGGTCGATAAGGGACAAGTGGATCTACCTGTGATGAAGCCTCATTGGAATAGAGAGGCAGACCTTCTAACGAGAGCAGTTGTTGGCGCATTGGCGAACTTTAGGAAACAGACAAACCAGCTTGTCTATGATGCCAGAACCGATGTTTTAACAGGCATGAACAATCGCAGAACTTTCGAAGAAGTCATCCAGGAATGGATTCAGGATGAGGTGCCATTCTCCATTATTGTTCTGGATATTGACCGCTTCAAGTCCATTAATGATACATTCGGGCATCATGCTGGGGATGAAGTATTGAAACACATTGCCAATATCATTCAATTGTCTGTTCGACCAGAAGATGTCTGCGCCCGGTTTGGTGGAGAGGAATTTGTAGTCTTGTTAAGAAATTCCGAGTCTAACGTGGCTTTTGAGATTGCTGAACGTATCCGAATAACGGTCGAAGAAAGCATATTGCCTATAGATCGTTCCGTCACCATCTCGGCTGGAATTGCTGAATATCCGAAGCACTCCACAACTTCCACAGAACTGTTTCACTTGGCGGATAATGCATTGTATCAAGCGAAGGAAGACGGGCGTAACCGTACGGTTACGATCCAGACGGTTATTAAATAAGCAAGCAAAGAAGCTGTTCCCTAAAAACTAGGGACAGCTTCTTTTGTGTTTTATACCTCTTGCGAGGATCTGGCCAGAACCTCATTTGTATACGTTTCTCCCCAATCTCGCATGCTGAAGATAATCGGCCGTAACGTTTCACCAAATGGTGTGAGGGAATACTCCACTTTAGGTGGAATCTGGGGGTATATTTCACGATGAACAATTCCGCTGCTTTCCAACTCTCGAAGTTGCAGGGTGAGCATACGCTGGGTGATTTCAGGAAACAATTTTCGGATCTCGTTAAATCTCAAAGGACCGGAGAATAAATGATACAAAATGGCACCTTTCCATTTGCCTCCGATCACACTGAGGGTAACTTCCACGGAACAGCCGTATGGCGCGGGACATAGCTTGGTAGCGTCCTTTTTCATTATAAGTACACCTCCACTTTAGGATGATTTTCTATGGTATCTATTTGGGTGGTTATATTTCATAAAGTACGTATAGTTCATGAAAGAGCATATCACTTATGATGCAGATTATAAACCCTAATTATAGTCGAAGACAGATGTGTTGATGTCTATAAGATAAAAAAGAGCCCCGGTTTCAGGCTCTTCTCTGGATGTATAAAATATGATGATGAGCGTATATACGCTACTTCAGTGACGATAGAATGGAGTCACATAGAGCCATCGTTGCTATATTATCCTTGGCGCTGGAATGTGGGACAGTCTGATTCTGGCAACACGCGATAAAGTGCACCATTTCACCAACAAACCCGCGTAGATAAAGGTCGCGATAAGCTCCTGACATAGGAGATCCGGAAGGTGTATATACAGTATCTTGCTCCTCGAGAGATTTCCAGGGAAGGCTGGTCGAGCTTCGGGATTGATGGACAGTAAGTGTGTTGATCTCTTCAGCTGACGCAAATCCGTTGTCAAAGGTGACGACTACACTTTCACTCTCCCGTGACCAAGCACTCATGCCGGCAAAATAAGCGCTGCCTACTACGTTATTCTCAAAAACAAGGGAAATGCTTTGATTAATGTGTTCCCCATCCTTCACGGTTGTGCCTGTAACCCGTGTTACTTCTCCGAATAAGTAACGCATCAGATCGACCATATGTATGGCAGCGAGCTTCATGAACTGTTCCTCATCCTTGCAAAATGGGGTACTGTCTACAGCGAATTTCATCTGGAATGAACGTACCTTACCTAGCGAACCACTATCAATGAGCTCCTTCAGCTTCATGTATACGGGAGCATAACGTTTCATAAAACCGACCATGACAACGACGCCAGCCTGCTCGGCAGCTTCTGCTACAGCTGCGGCTTCCGCTGCATTCCATCCGAGCGGCTTATCCACGTATACATTCTTACCAGCCCGAATGCATTCAAGGACAAGAGCGGTCTGATCTACAGGCTGGGCGACCACAACGACTCCGTCACAAGTTTCCTGCTGTAACATAAGCCCAGCGTTATCATACGTTTTTCCGTTGCTGCCAAATCGCAGCAGAGCTGCTTCAGAGCGTTCCATACTGCGTGTGGCAATGGCCTGGATCTGCGCTCCGGCTTCAACAACAGAAGGGTAAATATTCGTGGATGCATGAAACCCGGCACCGATAAAGCACAGATGGGTTGTTTTCAAGGTGGATCTCTCCTTCATTTTTGCGTTTGTATGGATTATAGATGGTATATTTGTTTAATGTTACGATAGGGTGTTTGAAGTTGAGAAAAAAGGACATATGTCCTATCTTGAATAAAAAAAGAAGTTGCATTTTTATTTTGGAGCATGTATACTCTGAATTACGGTAAAACAAGGAATTGCTTCACCGGAACGCTTTTCATCGATGGATGAGGAGATACATATTATGCGGTCGTGGCGGAATTGGCAGACGCGCACGGTTCAGGTCCGTGTGGGCTAACCCCCCGTGGAGGTTCGAGTCCTCTCGACCGCATCTAACAAAAAAGGTTCGTGAGTTGCTCTAGGGCAATTCACGAACCTTTTTTTATTTTTTGGATCATTCGTGTGAAGCCTGCATTTTGCTACCAGCATGCCAATACTAATGTTGCCGCTGGCGCAGAATGACTGCCGTGATGATCCCGGCAATGGCTCCTGCAATACCAAATAGCGTAACACTGGCAACCACTTCGAGCGACTGGAGACGAAACAAAAAAGAGATACCGCTACCAAAGGTGGTTCCGGCCAGAAAACCGAGCGAAATTCCTAATTCTTTCGTTAATTTCATTGCTTCACCTACTTGGAAATGTGAGATATGGATTTGCAAATATTGGGTACAGGCAGTAAAGTGTGATCAGGAAAATCATCACATTTTATTTCCTTTTTTATCTTGTGGTTTTAACCCGTTAATTATGCATGATATCTCATATGGGAGGGTAAGAGCGAATGAATATGAACGAACGAATTGCAGCATGGAATGAGGAAGCACAACAGTGTGCTTGCGGTCATCAACACCGGGTGGTGGATATGCT
Organism: Paenibacillus sp. UASWS1643; assembly: GCF_008693195.1. Lineage (NCBI taxonomy): Bacteria > Bacillati > Bacillota > Bacilli > Caryophanales > Paenibacillaceae > Paenibacillus > Paenibacillus sp. UASWS1643. Next base: position 76,498 of record NZ_VXKZ01000095.1, on the reverse strand, counting down.
GATTCATCTGGAAGCTGGGGCCATTCAGAGGTTACCGGGTTATTTGTCTGAGCAAGGATATCGTCAGGTGACGGTTGTTTATGATCGACATACGTTTCAGGCGGCCGGATCTGATGTGCTGAGCAGTGTTCGCGAAGCGGGAATACATGTGGATGAGATCGCTCTGCCGGAAAATCGTGCGGGTGATATCATTGCGGATGAAGCGGCTATTGTACAGGTCATGTTGGGTGTGAAACTGGAAAGTCAGGCTGTAATTGCGGTGGGTTCAGGTACCATTCATGATCTGGTGAGATTTGTTTGTTCCAAAATGAACAAGCCCTTTGTGTCCATACCGACAGCGGCTTCAGTGGATGGGTTTACCTCTGCGGGTGCACCCTTAATTGTAAGCGGCGTCAAACAAACATTTCAGGCTGTTCCGCCGGAGGCTATCTTTGCCGATCTGGATATTCTGGAGCAAGCCCCGCAAGTGATGACAGCTGCCGGATTCGGAGATATGCTTGGTAAATATACTTCACTTGCAGACTGGATTGTTTCTCGTGAACTGGGCGGAGAACCGTTCTGTCCAGTTGCTTATCGGATGACAGAAGAAGCGCTGAATACCTGCATAGATCATGTACAAGCTATTGCGGAGGGGCGAGCAGAGGGAGTAGCTGTATTAATGGACGCATTAATTGTTTCCGGTATCTCCATGCTGATCATTGACCATTCCCGTCCGGCATCCGGAGGTGAGCATCATCTGTCTCACATCTTGGAGATGGATCTGATGCAAGCGGGAGAAAGACCGGTTCTGCATGGTGCCAAAGTTGGCGTAGCTTGTGCATTGCTTACGGTGAAATATAAAGAGCTTGCACAGACATCTGGTGAACCGGTGTTTGGGATATATGACCAATTGCCGGAGGCTTCTCAGCTCATTGCATGGTTGGAACAAGTAGGTGGACCTGTGACTACTGAGCAACTCGGTGTAACCCCTGAGATGGTGGAACATGCGTTCAACACAGCGCATACGCTTCGTCCTCGATATACGGGGTTGAGATATATCAATGAAGTGTTGAACACGAGGTTAGGATGACCTTTTAGAGAGAATGGTCATGATGAAATGCATAAACTTAGCTTGTAGCGGGCTTTGATGGCTCTCCTAGGGAGCAAAAGGCAAAAAAGGGGAGGTTATCTGACACTTCTGATGGAATAGCCAGAACAGTGCTTCAAGTCCGAGAGAGAAGGTATGCATTTCATTTTAAAAAGACTCTGACCTCCTAAGAGGAGGTCAGAGCCTTTTGGCTGTTCGCTTATTTAGTTGTTGCGACGATCTTTCAAGATGACATCTGCGAACAAAATAGTTTTCGGGATACGGAAAAATTGCTCCGCTTGTTCCTGAAACGCAGCAGAAGGCAGTGTTCCCTGATGCAGCCATTTGCGGAAAGTGCCGGGATGAACCCCGATCCAGTGGCTGACATCTGTCACCGACAAATCATGGACCATACACAAGCCTGTCAAAATACGGTTACTAACCGGAGAACGGGTCACCGTACGCTTCATAAAGCGAGATGACTCGGGTTGACATATGACAGGGCTATTACGCACAACTTCTTCGTTGAAGAGGATATGACGCGGGTAGCCGAGTAATTGGCAAGTCTTGTCCAAATTGGTACTGCCGGGTATCCGTCCTTCATATACCCACGCACTGACACTGCGTGAAGAGATGGAGAGGTCTTCAGCAAGCTGGGACAACTTGATATCATTGGCCATCAGCACGGCAAGAAGAACCCGATTGCGGATTTGACAGCGTGTCGGTTTTCGGAATCGTTTAACACGGACGCCTTTTCCCAAGTATTTACGGTTGATCAGAGACCACGCCTGGATGGAATGTTGTTCTGGTTGATTAGGCATATTTCCTCCGATTTTTTTTAACCAAATACTACAATAAACAACGGGGTACTTTCAAGTGCCGGGTTTACCGGTTACAAATGCGTCAATGCGTCAATTCATGATAAAGAGGGAACTACGAACTAGACCATGCGCAATTCACATCCTAGTATATTCCTAGATTACAATGTTTCACTAAAAATGAGGGGAGAAATTGAACAGGAATAAAAATAATATAGTTCTAATTACTTATTATTAGGTCTAAAGAACTTTTATCTGTTTTTTGTTGATATGATGCGGTTTATTTCCCTGAATTCCCCAAAAGCATGTGAATTTCGCTCCCCTGTTGCGAAGAGGATGTGCACAAATCTGAAATGATAAATCCGCGTGTTCAGCATGACATGTGACCTGTCAAATCTCTTACTTTTACATATATTGTATGATACTCAAGTGTAAGGGAGAGGTGAGGGACGTGAATCTATCTGTGAATACCTTTGCTGCCATCTCGGGAGCATTTGTTACGTTTGCTTTTGGCGGATGGGATCAGTTACTGAGCCTGCTCGCGGTTGCGATGGCTGTGGATTATATAACAGGTTTGGCAGCGGCGGTAAGAACGGGTACCGGGTTGAATAGCAACATTGGATTCTGGGGGATTGCTCGCAAAGGGCTCATGCTGACCGTTGTTTTGCTTGCTCATCGAATTGATCTGATCATGGGAACGGATTTTATCAAAGGCGGAGCTATTTATTTCTATCTGGTGAATGAACTCATTTCGATTACCGAGAATTATGCCAAAATCGGTCTTCCATTGCCTGCAAAGCTCAGACAGGCCATTGCAGTGTTGAAGAAACAGGAAGATCAGGAGTATCTGATGAATCGTGAATGGGCCAAACCGCAGCAAACTCCAGACAACAGCAAGCAGCAGGCTGAAACAGGACAAACTTTGCAGGATGACTCAGCGAAACAGACGGAGGATGGATCGCAAAAGAAATCCGAATCGAAAGGAAACGGTTCGGGTTAGTTTTTCTTATCAAGAGAACGTTTCCAAGTAACCTTTCGTAATAGAGAACGTTATGATATATTTTGGATACATGAAAATTCATTCATTTCTACTATTATATTAAACGAGGTGCTTGCCCAGATGATAAAACATATTGTCCTGTTTAAAATGAAAGATCGCTCAGCAGAAAGTATTGAAGCTGCAGCCCAGGTGCTTCGCAATCTGGAAGGTAAAATTGATGTCCTAGTTTCACTTGAAATCGGGATTGATGTGCTTCGCTCGGAGAGATCGTTCGACATTTCACTCACAGCGGAGTTTGCGTCACTGGAAGATCTCCAGGCGTATCAGGTACACCCGCTTCATCAGGAAGTTATCAAGTACATGAACGAAGTCAGAGAACAGTCAATTGCAGTGGACTACGAACTCTGATCTGTCATTCAAACTACGTTGAGATAAAGGGGACTCTGCATGAGCGATTTAAGAGACGTTATGGAATTTCTATATATTTTTGTTGTGTTTCTAATCGCTTGTCCTGTGATGATATTCTGGCTTAAGCGAAGAGGGAAACGGAACCGATAACTCACTGAACGGGAAGTGAACGAATGTATTATGTGAACAGAGAACAGATTGCCCGCCGGCTTGCTGCTGTACCGGAAGTAGCTGAAGGACTTCGTGGGGCAGCAGAGGCTTGGGACGGCAGTCTCATGCTGGGGATGGTACAGGAACGTTGTCTTCACCTGGCGATCGAAATTGTTACCGATGTGGGAAGTTATCTGATAGACGGCTTCATCATGAGAGATGCGAGCAGTTATGATGATATTATTCAGATTAATTATGAAGAAAAGGTTTTTGATGATTCGACCTATGAGATATTGCGTCAGCTTGTCACGTTACGCAAACCACTGGTGCAGGATTATTACAGTTGGGAGCGGTCTGAGCTGCATCCGATTAGCGTAGAGTTGCCGAGTATACTTGAACATTTTACTACTCAGGTTAGCGCCTACGTGGAAACAGAACTTGGTCCTTTCAATACGGCACAGGCCGAGGGACAGCGTAAGGAATGAGGGAAATCGCATGACAAATGAATCAAGAGAATTCAATGAAGTAAATACTGAAAGTAACGAAACGAATGAAACACCTTCCGGATTCCATCCGGTGTATATGGTTGAATTCTTGTTCCGGGAACGTCCAGAGGTGGATCACTTGCGTTTGCAGGAAGCGATGATTCGTCATACAGGACAAGTCCGACTGGATGTGAAACAAGAGAGCGGAGGGCAAAAGCATGAGATGCTCGTCTTCTACCATTTGGACCATAAGGTATCCTTTCAGGAAGGGGATATCCCTGCGCAGACCTGCATGCTTCCTGTGAATGAAATCGCAGATCGTGCTCGCTTTGGCGGTGCTCTGCAACAAGCATGGCATTGGCCGGAAGTGGGACAGGTTGTAGAAGCTTCGCGGTATTCCATCCGGATACATGATATGTTCACGGCAGCCATGCCTCGTAAGCAGCGCTTGGAGCTGTTTCAGAAGACTGTGCTGGCAATCATGGAAAGTTTGACCTGTGACGCGCTGTATTGGTATGGCAGTGATAAGCTCGTTGAACCGGAAGCATATACGCAAGCTCAGGAACGTGAGGAACATCTGTATGCGGCCATGAATGTTCGAATGTATCAAGCAGGAGGTACAGAGGAACAACGCGGGTTGGTCATGGATACCGTAGGATTATCTGCGCTGGGTGTACCTGATGTCCAGTGTCACTTCGTCGGTCTTGATCCAGATACGGTGGCTCAGACCTTGCTGGGTGCAGCGTATTACATATTTGATCAGGGGGATGTCCTGCAAGATGGACAGACGCTGGGTTCTTCAGGTGGACGTCGCTGGCGTTGTGAACATCAGGCGGCATTGATTGCACCTGGACGATATGTGATTGATTTGGACCCGGGGGATGAGCATGCCGCGGCTGATCTCGAGCCGGCTCGTCAGAACTGAGTTTAAGCCAAGTCATTTGCATCCATTCAAAAAGGGCGTGCAGATTATTTTTAACATCTGGAGTGTCAAGTCAAGCCTGTGCTGCTTATAATGCATCAACAGAGTAGGCATTCGCCCGGATGGCTGAGCGACAGACCGTTGCTTCTGGTCCGGTACTTAAACAATAGTAAAGGGAGAGATGTGACGTGAAGGATTCTAACAAAAGTTTGTTGTGGGGAGCTCTTATTGGCTCCGTGGTTGGTTCAGTAACGGCATTATTGCTGGCACCGAAATCGGGACGTGAACTTCGTCAGGATATTACAGAAGGTGCTCGTCAGGTATCGGAGAAAGGTCAGGAACTGGCTGGTATCGTGGGTGAACAAAGTTCCCAGATCGTATCCAAAGTTAAAGAGACCGCAGATGTCGTGATTCAGGATATTCAATCCTGGCGCAATTGCGCTGAAGGAAAAGAAATTCGCATATCGGCAGCCATTGTTGATAACGAGATTGATAAAGAAGCTGATGAACCCGGAATTGACATTGTAGCGAAGCTTCCTGCGGATGAGTCCAAGGACGACAACTAAGCAAAGCTTGATAAGCAGGCTTTCCTCTATTTAGAGGAGAGCCTGCTTTGTTGCGTGTCCACACATAGAAGACGTAGCGCGTGATTTAATTTGAACCCTGCGATGAAATCGGGTAAGATGTAGGTACCTTTTTGCCGGAATGTTCATACGGTAGGAAGAAAGCTCTGAGAAACAATCGTTTTGAGAACCAATTCAATGAAGAAGGAAGCGGTGTGTTCGTGCAGCAAGCAATCGCTATATTAGACTCCGGTGTGGGGGGATTGACCGTCGCCAAGGAAGTGATGCGTCAGCTCCCGCGGGAAAAGATCATTTATTTTGGGGATACTGCCCGGACACCGTACGGACCCCGTTCGTCCGAACAGGTAAAACAATTTACGGAACAAATCGTTGATTTCTTGATCCAATTCGATCCGAAGGTTATCGTTATCGCCTGTAACACAGCAACAGCAGCCGCGCTGGAGTATATCCGTGCCAAGGTGAATGTGCCTGTCATTGGTGTTATACATCCGGGTGCTCGGGCCGCAATCACAGCGACACGTACAGGACGTATTGGTGTGATTGGTACAACGGGTACCATAGGTAGTGGGGCTTATACATCGGCACTCAAACAGTTGTCCCCCTATATTGATGTGGTCAGTCAGGCTTGTCCGGCGCTGGTGCCGTTGGTGGAACAAGGTGAATTTCGTTCCGAGCACACGACACATACGGTGGAACAATCATTGGGCGAGATCAAACAACAGCCAATCGATTGTCTTATTCTGGGTTGTACGCATTATCCCTTTCTCATGGACACGATTCAGGAAGTTATGGGGCAGGAAGTGAAGTTAATCAGTTCAGCAGATGAAACGGCACGTGAAATCAGTACGATTTTATATGATAAACGAAAGCTGGCCAGTGGGGATGAGACCCCGGTGCATCAATTTTTCTGCACGGGTGACCCGCGAATGTTCCAGAATATCACCCGTCGATGGTTGGGGGAGCAGATCTCCAAGACCCCTGTTGTCTGGCAGGTAACGCAATTATCATAGTTATACTCAAAATATGCATGAATAAGACTTTTAATTAATGTATTTTGGTTGTGGACTATCCCGGAACTGTGAAGTTCCGGGATTTTTTGTCGTCATTATGCATTAACAGGAGATAAACATGATTCATGTCACATGACGGACAACCCGACCTGCATACATATGTTACAGACACGAAATCGGTCAGAACTGGACAGGAGACCTGTCTTTTCCTGTGGAAAGGAGAACAACATGGATCTACAGTGGATTATTGTTCAGCGGGGAGATACGTTGCCGCGAATTGCGTCAGCGTATCATATGTCCAAAGGGTTACTTGCTGCACTGAACCCGGAAGTGGCTTCCCAGCCATACTTGCTGGCAGGTCAGATGCTGCGTATTGTCCCGGGGACAGGTCGCAGATACGCTGTACCGCCTGGAGAAAGTGTAGGGGAGATTGCAGAGAGATTTGGTCTGGACGAAGAGGTGTTGCGCCAGGCCAATCCCGAAATCACCAATATAACCGACTGGGTTGGTCGCTGTATTCATATTCCGGCTTCGAATGGAAAAACTATTGTAAAGATTCAGGGAGAGTATGGTTATCGAGAATTAATCAGGGATATAGACAAGCTGGAGAATCAATACCCGTTTATTGAAACAGGGTCCATTGGAACAAGTGTCATGGGGAAGTCGCTGCCTTATTTGCGTATTGGGCAAGGGTCGAGACATATCCATGTTAATGCTTCCGTTCATGCGAATGAGTGGTTGACAACAGCAGTTCTGATGAAGTTTATTGAAGAGTATGCCGAGGCGTATGGTGCACATAGGGCATGGCATCAATACCAGACAGAACGCTGGATGCAAGAGACGACACTCTGGGCCGTGCCGATGGTTAATCCGGACGGGGTCGAATTGGTTCAGGAAGGTGTGGTCAATCAGCATCCACATGCACAGCAGTTGTTAGCCTGGAATGCGGACAGATCACATTTCACCCATTGGAAGGCCAACATCAGAGGGGTGGATTTGAATGATCAATTTCCAGCCCATTGGGATGAAGAGGCAGCGAGAAGAGGTATAACCTCACCTGGCCCCAGGGATTATGCGGGGACAGCGCCATTGACAGAACCGGAGGCACAGGCGCTTGCGCAGTGGACGCAGCAACATACATTTGATGCGGTTGTATCCCTGCATAGTCAGGGACAGGAGATCTATTGGAACTACCGTGATCTGGAACCTAGAGAGAGTGGACCGCTGTCGCGCAGACTCGCCAAAGCTTCCGGCTACAAAGCGGTGAAGCTCGGTGGCAGTGATGCTGGATACAAGGACTGGTTTATTCAAGATTTCGGTAGACCGGGCTTCACGGTAGAAGTTGGATTGGGTGTAAATCCGCTTCCTGTAGAACAGTTTGATGATATTTGTATAGAAGTGGGAATGTTGCTGGCTGAACTGTTATCCAATGGACAATGAGGCAAGACCCCGAATAACGAAGGTGTGAAACTTAACAGTAGATCATTCGTATAACAGGAACGGACGCTATGAGCGACGTTCCGTTTTTATTATTTTTGATAATGACATTCTACGTCATTCGTTCTGAATGTTTTTGAACGGGTAATGATGGATGTGCCGTTTCGGCGACATATACAATTATACGGAGGGATTCAAATGAAGTGGAGAAGACTGCTGTCGTTCAAACGATGGACACAAGTTTTCAAAAGGCTCCCCCGGCTGCTCCGGGCTCCGCAGATTCCTTTGGGAGAAAAGCTGTTGTTTATTATTCCAGCGCTGTTGTACTGGGTACTTCCTGACGTAATGCCGTTTATGCCCATCGATGATATCGGGGTCACTTTGATTCTGATGAACTGGTTTGTAAGCCGGGCAGAACGTAAATATCCTGTGCTTCAGGAGGGGGCACCTTCTTAATTTGCGGCCCAATGGATCATTTTAACACTGAATTCGCATCAATGTTATTGCGAAGAGCGGTAACTTTCTTTACAATAGATGCTGTAGTTTAAGAATGCTGAAATTGTTGAAACCTGCAATTACAATATAGGAGATGAAGAGAATGAACTGCAAAATTACGCGTAATGCTGCTAAAGTATTGAAGCTTGAATTGGACAAGCCGGAGAACGAAGGAAAAAAACTGCGCGTTGTCATCACCCATGCACATGGTGACCATGCTCACTACGGGCTTGATCTCGACACACCAAAAGAAAATGATACGGTTGTATCTACCGATAAAGAGATTGATGTCATTCTTGCAAATGACCAGCCTTTGTTGAACGGTGTTAAAATTGACTACCTCTACTTCCCGGAAGAGGGATTTGTTATTACGAATCCGTCCCAAGGTAATCACGGCGACCACTAAGGGCGCGAAGAAGGGGAACTCATGGCTAACGATATCCGCGTATGCGAAAAGTGTAATCATGTCCGACTGAAATCGATTGTACCCAAGTTGCAAAAAATGGCTCCAGACACGGAGATCAAGATTGGGTGCAAATCCTATTGCGGTCCTTGCGCGAAACGTGCGTTTGTCTTTATTAATGGTCGGTACATCAGTGCGCCGACAGAAGAAGAAGTGCTCGCCAAAGTCGCAAAGTTCGTGAAGTAATAGGATATACCAAGGTGAGTGAACGAAAAGTTCAAAGATCCGCAAGGAGGGGCGATGTGCCTCTCCTTTTTTTGCGTTTGGGTAGCAGTGAAAGGATGTGTTACTCCATAGCACCTTTGACCATTTCAGTAATTTGGAAGGTATCTTCTCGAATTTCAATGGCAATGACGGTAGTATCCTTTTTCAGAAAATGTACATGTCCCAGCCGTTCTTCCTCTAATTCCACCCATCCTGTATCCGCTAACTTCTGAAAATAATCCATTGGCGGGTATAGTCCTTGCTCACCCCCAATATGTTTCAGTTCATACTTAACACCTTTTTTAAGAGTGGGATGATCGGAATAAGCTATGTTTTCAATGAGTTTTGCATTGGTTGGAACCGGGATGTCTGGGTTCATGGATGATGCTGTATATCCTTCTATCTCGTATGTTGCAGGAGCACAGCCTTGTACCCAAATGAGCAAGGGCAACATGCAGAGTGTCAGTAATATTTTCTTCAAATAAATTCCTCCCGACTCACATGATTATCTAATAAACGTAGCGTAATCAACTAAAGTTACGATAAAAACACAAAAGAAGAATAAGGAAGGCTTGTGTTATCCATCCTAAAGGGGTAACAGGAACATGATAATCCCAAGGAGGAATACTCATGCCGAAGCGTTATGATTCCAGTTTGCAAGCCGATACCACCGTATCTCAGGCGCAAAATGCGGTGAACAAGCTTCATTTTGCTGTATCTCAGGCCCTGTCTCATCCGACGGCACAGACCATTATACAGGCGGAACGTCGTCTGGCACATACGGAGCAAGCGATGCGACAAGCTGAGCTTTCACTCGGAGGGCAAGGTGTTGAGTTGGCAGAGGAAATGTTCATCGAGGAGAAGAGAAGATTGAATTCAATCCAGAGTCAGCACGGTCAAGGGAATATATAACGTTCCTGTCACATCAGAACCCGCAGGGCAGCAATGCTTTGCGGGTTTTTCATATCTTTTGCAAAGAACTCTCGATCCATGGGTGTACTCCGACAGTATGTCGAATGGTCGCTTAAAATTCTGTGAGAAGGTTAATAGAACAAGAGCAGGCAAAATTCCATACGGGAGGTACAGAATGACAAAACATATTACAGATTGTACGATTCTGAACAACGGAGTAACGATGCCATGGCTAGGATTTGGAACATATAAAGCAAAAGGTAAGGAAGTACAACAGGCGGTTGAGACCGCTTTGGAGGTTGGATATCGCAGTATTGATACCGCGTCCATCTATGGTAATGAAGAAGAAGTGGGACAAGCTATTGCAAGCAGTGGTGTTGCCCGTAACGAACTGTTTGTGACGACCAAGCTCTGGAACGAGGATCAGGGATTTGATTCAACGTTGAGAGCATTTGAAGCCAGTCAGAAGGCACTGGGACTGAATGTGATTGATCTTTACTTAATTCACTGGCCTGGCAGAGACCAGTATAAGGAGACGTGGAGAGCATTCGAACGTCTATATAGCGAAGGAAGCATCCGTGCGATTGGTGTGAGTAACTTTCAAGTTCACCATTTGCAAGATATCATAGATGAGGGCGGAACGGTGCCTGCGGTAAATCAGGTAGAGCTGCATCCGGGTCTGATCCAGCAGGAACTTCAGGATTTCTGTGGGGCGCAGGGAATTCAACTGGAGGCTTGGAGCCCGATCATGAAAGGCAAGCTGAACCAAGAGTCCACCCTCAAAGCGCTGGCCCAGAAATATGGGAAAACACCAGCACAGATTATTCTGCGTTGGGACATTCAGAATCAGATTGTGACGATTCCGAAGTCCGTTACCCCGGAGCGTATTCGTGAGAATGCGGACATCTTTGACTTTGAATTGACACCGGATGAGTTGAGACAAATTGATGCACTGGATTCGGATAAGCGGACGGGCCCACATCCGGATCAACTGTTCTGGGATTAAGTGGGTGGCGCTAATTGAATATAAGTGTTTGATGATAAGTTAGTGGAGGTTCCGGTTACGGATCGTTCTTTCGATCGCTGTTGTCTCCAAATTTTTTTGATTCTCTTTCCAGAGGTTAAAATTTGGAGACAGCTTATGCTTCCGATGTAGCTTTCTTGCAGAAAGCTTTCAGGCGAACGCTTCGCTTCTTCAGAATCGATTCCGTCCCCTCCACAGTAACTGTCCATCAAACACAAAAATATACAATGAGCTAGAATGGTGTGTAGTATATAAAAAAAGCAGCAGGATCGGGAAATATCCCGAGATCCTGCTGCTTTTTTTCGTGTGGATTGGCTTAATTTTTTTTCGGAACTTCGCAGCCGTCATCTGTGCAGACGCCGCTGCCGTCTGTTTCTGTTGTGTTGGATTCAACCATTGTGAATGGGGAATGCTCGTCCCATGCTTTTTGAATGGCATCCAGGAACACCTCGTCAGGCTGAGCGCCCGATACGGCGAACTTGCGGTCGAATACAAAGAACGGTACACCGCGGATACCGAGTTGCTCGCCTTCTGCTTGGTCAGCGCGGACATTGTCGGTGAATTGATCACTGGACAGCACTGCCGTAGCTGCGTCACGATCGAGGTCTACTTCTTCTGCTAACTGAGCCAACACTTCAGGGTCGCCGGAGTGTTTACCTTCAATAAATACAGCTTGGAAGATCCGTTCACTCAGTTCAAGCGCTTTGCCTTGTGTATCCGCCCAGTGTGTCAATCGGTGAGCTGAGAAGGAGTTCGTAGGGATCATGGCATCGATATTGTATTCCAGTCCTGCCGTGCGAGCATTTGCATTCATCTGGGCATTCATACCTTTGGCCTGTTCCTCACTCATATTATATTTGGAAGCCAAATATTCCGTATTGGTTTTGCCTGGGTTCAAAGCAGCGTTTGGATCAAGCTCAAAGCTTTTGAATTGCAGCTTCACTTCATCACGATGTGGAAATTGTTGCAATACATTCTCCAGCCGGCGTTTGCCGATATAACAGAAAGGGCAGAGAAAATCAGACCATATCTCAATATTCATTATGTTAAACCTCCATTATCCTTTTAGTTGAAACTAATATAGTTACAATTATAAAGCCACTTTCTACAATTCGCAAGGAGATTGCTATTTATCCCGATATGCCTTGGACCAATGATAAGGCTGGATCTCATCCAGTCTCTTGAAGACCAGTTGACCAGAAGGATCGTATACGGTAGCTTTGACTTCTTCGCCCCAGTAAAATAATCGTTCCTGGCATACACCGCAAGGTGTAAGGACCTTAAATTCCGAATGCTCGTCATCACGAGCGATACAGAGGGAGTGGGTGACACGTTCGTTCAATTTGTGGGCTTCCAGATAAGCTCCTGTTTCCATGCACAGATGCGTGGCATCGTTGATGACCTCTGGAGCTACGCTAATCAGCAGGGAACCGGCTTCGGTATAAACGGCACCCGCACCGCCCCATCCCTGAGGATAACGTTGCTTCACAAAATTTTCGGCTGCATCGAACAATTTCTGTTCAATATTAAGTGGTTCAGTGTGTGATGTCATGTAATGCAAGTTCCCCTTTTTAAAATCTGATTGAATGCAATTCATTTCATTTCGCGTATTTGTTAGCTTGTTATTACGATATTGCTCATTGCGATGTTGCTGCTGAACTGTCTTCCTCTCGAAAGCGCTGAATCAAATCATAGGTAATTACGGTGTCCGAGACGTGTAATCGCTTGGCTGCTTCATCATGACCAGGACGGCAGGCATTAATATCTGTTTTGTCACTCGTGGACAAGTCATAACAAGCGCCGCTCTCGTAAATATAATCATCCGATGGAATATAGAATACAGAACCATCCGAGAATGCACCATTACGCAGCACAACAGTACGTTCAGACCCGTCATATAAGTCGTTACCCATATGATAATAGGGCTGGTCAGATAAGCCTAGCAAATGCAGTACGGAAGGTGTGATGTCCAGTTGTCCCGAAGGTTCGTCGATGGTTCCGGCAGCTGCTCCGTCCGGTAAATGCACGAGCAGAGGGACTTCGTTCATGATCTGTGCCATATCCAGTTCGTTCAGCGAACGTCCCAGGAACTGTTCGTATTGTGATTGTTCCTTGATCGAGTTGTCGTGGTCTCCGTAGAACATAAAGATGGTATTTTCCCATAATCCCCGATTTTTCAGATCCTCCACCATCTTGCCGAGCGCCGAATCCACGTAATGAACGGATTGCAGATAGTTACCGAACATGCTCCCCTGGAACTCGCCTACATCCAGCTGCTGTCTCTCTTTAGGCAGGGCGTATGGGTGGTGACTGCTGAGTGTAATGAGGAAGGAATAGAACGGTTCGGTCACCTCACTACTCATTTTCTCAACGGATTGGCGGAAAAAGGATTCATCAGACAGGGACCAGCCAAGCGGGTCATCCTGTGCAAAATCATTTTTACTATAAAACTTGTCGTACTTCATGTTCTGATACATCGTATACCGATTCCAGAAGCCGCTCTCATAAGCGTGAAATACGTTGGTGCTATACCCGTTATCCTTCAGAATGGAAGGGAGGGAATCATACGTATGGCCTGCATACCGTACAAAGGCTGAACCAACCGGAAGTGGATGCAGGGAAATGTTTGCTCCAAAATCGGCATCTGACGTTCTGCCCTGACCGGTCTGGTGATAAAAGTGACTGTAATACTGACTTTCTTTCATCAGTTCATTAAAATGCGGTGTAATCTCCTGACCGCCAATGCTCTGGCCAATCATGAAGTTCATAAAAGCCTCGCCCTGAACAATGATGACATTGCTGTCCTTATATTTGCCAAACAAGGCATCATTCTGCGTAGCAGTTCCTTGTCTTTCAGCGAAGAATGCTTTTGCTTGCTCAACATCAGCGGGATCAGCCTGTGGCCCGGAGCCAATGTGGTCTTTGGCATAGTTGTACAGATCATAACCGTGAAAAGCGAGCAGTCCGGTCACATTGTACATGGATACATTCCACCAGTTGTTATCGAACAGGCCCTTGGCCCATGTTTTGCTGTAAAAATAAATCGGGCCAACGGCGAGTCCCAGCCCTAGCACAAGGGCAATGCTGCCAGCCGTGAGACGGCGGCGCAACCGTGTCTTGCCATCGTTATACGAATAACTCCCGTAACCGGTAACAGATGTACTGGAGCGCTTCGAACGGTAACGTCTGCTGAACAGTACGATAGCTGCGAACGGAATGACGACAAGCCAGTCCGCAAAGAACCAGAGATCACTTGTGTAGATCAATGTAGCGATGCTGTCCCCCAATGCGTCAACTTGTCTGGCCTGCAACAATACCGGGATGGTCAAGAAATCCTGGAAATAGCGATAATACACCATATCGGCATAGATTAGTGCGGTAAGCAGCAGGTTAAGCACCGCGAGAGACACGATCATGCCTCTACGTGGCAGCCACCAGGTCCAGAAGGACAGGAGGAGAAGTGATCCAATAGCAATGACTTTATCCAGCAGTCCCATCGTAATGTTATAGGCGTGCAGATTGTGATGGAGCCACATGAGTTTGAGCAGCATGAGCACAAGAAAAATAAGATATAACGTTAATGGATGATTTAGAAGCCCGCGTGGCATGGAGCTGCGCGTAGGCCGAGTGACAACCATATGTATGTCCCCCTTGCTTTTGTTGTTTTGTAATCGGAATGTAAAATAGGGCTCCATCCATTATAGCGTGGCCTCATGTGTTTTCAACTATGCCTCAGAAGAATTGATTTCTGCGGAAGTGAAGGTCGATGAAGGAGAATTCATATGACCAGAAAAGCGCACAAAAAAAGCGCCCCGGCCATGGGTGGCTGGAGCACTTTATATTTGGAACAATTATGAAGATTGTGGTGTTTTATTTCGTGGAGGCAGTGGGCCCGAATACTGATAGTACTGGGTTTCAATGCGTCCGTTGAACAATTTGCGACGTTTGTCTGCCTTATGACCGAAATATTCTTCAAAGGCTTTGGTTGACGTAATCGCAAAAAAGGACCATGTCGGCATGTCGAGGTAACTGCGCCCTAATGAGCGGAGCAACTTCTGAACTTCTTTTTCTTCACTCAAACGTTCACCATATGGGGGATTGGTAATGATGACACCATATTCACCCTGTGGTCTTGCGCGATGCGCGGGCAGGACGCTGACTTCAATATCTTTGGCGAAGCCGGCACTCTTGATTGCAGCCTGAGCTACTTCAATCGCTTCAGGATCAATATCGCTGCCTGAAATTTGTAACGGGACATCGTCACGTACAGCATCGAATGCTTCTTCGCGCGCCTGTTCCCACAATTCTTCAGGAATAACAGCCCAGTCCTCTGAGTTGAAGGTCCGACGAAGTCCTGGTGCAATGTTCCAGCCGATCATGGCGGCTTCGATCAGCATTGTGCCTGATCCACAGCACGGGTCATAGAATGGACGGGATACATTCCAGCGACTGAGTTGAATCAGAGCTGCTGCAAGTGTCTCTTTGAGAGGCGCTTCGGTGACGAGTTTACGATAACCCCGTTTATGAAGACCTGGTCCCGTTGTATCTAAAGTAAGCAGGGCGCGATCGTTCAACAGAATGACCTCAATTACATAACGAGACCCATCCTCTGGGAACCATTCCGTGTCATAAGTCAGCTTCAGTTTCTCTACGATTGCTTTTTTCACGATCCCTTGTGATGCAGGCACACTGCTTAACTGGGATTTTTGAGAACGACCCTCTACAGGGAATTCGCCGTCGGCTGGAATCCACTCTTCCCAAGGCAGTGCTTTGGTGCCTTCAAACAATTCGTCGAAAGTCGTGGCAGGGAATTCACCCATTTTCACCAATACGCGGTCCGAACTTCTCAGCCACAGATTACAACGGCAAATATCAATATAATCTCCTGTAAAGAAAACCCGTCCATTGTCGATCGTAACATCTTCATACCCCAGTTGTTTCAGTTCCCGGGCAACAACAGCCTCGAGTCCCATCGCCGAGGTTGCAATCAATTGCAATTGAGCCATGTGATTCATTTCAACTCCATTTCAAGCTGGAGAAGGGAAATCCTTCTCTCTGCTGTATAGTAACGGTGCGGCCTTGCCGCTTTCCGTGAAAAAACTTACAATGAGAAATGCGGTGAACGTATGCATTCCTCTCTCAAGGTGATGCACCAGTCAACCGCCTGTGTTGATAACAAACATTTATTATAGAACATTGGCATCCATATGGAAAGCAGTCCAAGTGTCCAAGGAGGATTTTAGTGGTGAATCTGACCCCTGATGAATATGTAAATCAATTATTTCAAGAGGATGAGCTTTTGCTGAAAGTGAAAGAGGCTATCCGTTCGAACGGTATGCCGGAAGTTTCGGTGGCTGCGGCGTATGGACGACTGCTCACGTTTCTAGCCAAGACATCCAAAGCAGAAGCTGCGCTCGAAATCGGCGTGCTGGGCGGTTACAGTGGGATCTGCATTGCACGCGGTTTGCGTGAGAGTGGAACCCTGACTTCGCTGGAACTGAAAGAAGAATATGCGGCAATGGCGCGTGGACATCTGGAAGAAGGCGGTTTTGGTGAAAAGGTGGAGTACCGCATTGGCCCGGCGGCAGACAGCCTGAAGCAATTGGAGCAGGAAGGTCGCACGTTCGATTTCTTCTTTATTGACGCAGATAAGGAGAATTATCCGGTATATCTTGACTATGCCATTAAGCTTGCCCGGCCAGGTGCTGTTATTGTAGGCGATAATTGTTTCCTGCGAGGTCGTACACTGAATCCGGACAAGCAGGGCCCGGCCGTGCTTGCTGTTCGTCGCTTCAATGAACAGATGGCGAGTGACCCGCGCTTGGTGACGACCATGTTGCCGGACTACGATGGGCTCGTACTTGCCTGGGTGAAGTGAAAGTGGATATTTCCTAAAGATAAAACTCCGATGGAACACGATCTCACGCTTTTATGTTTGTGAGGGGGATCGTGATTCTGTTCGGAGTTTTCTAAAAACACACAAATAAAGAGATGACAACATTTTGAAGGACAGAAAATGTGTCGTCTCTTTCTTTGTGTTTACAGATATCTTTGTAGTAGTTCTATTTATACTTCAGGTGTTCCGTACGTTTCGAACCATTTTTTGATGGTGTCAAAATCATCACTGAAGGACAAGCCCAGCATCAATAATACACGAGCTTGTTGTGGACTCAGGTTGTCACCTGCAATGATGCCTTTGCCGCCGCCGTATACACTTCCCGAACCCGTCCGAGTGGTGGTCACAAAGATGACACCTTCTTCAATGGCTTTGGTACGAGCTTGTCCCATAGCTCTGGAGATACCGCCAGCTCCGGTACCGGAAGTCACGATTCCTTTGGCACCGCTGCTCACGAATCCTTCAATGGCTCCGCCGCCAGCTTCTTGATATGAGATCGCAATTTCTACTTTGGCCAGATCTGCCTTTGTAATTTTACTTAGATCAAATACGGGCTTTGCTGTGCCTTCAGGTTTCAACGCACGTGCAGGAGCGCGGTAGATTCGAATGTTTTCTTCATCAATATATCCTACAGCGCCGAGCATCGGCGTTTCAAACGTATCTGTCCGATAATCATTTGTCTTGGTTACACCACGAGCAAGCTGGATTGTGTCATTCAACATGAGTACAGTGCCGAATGAAGTGGTACGACCACTGCCTGCAAGTTTGATTGCGTTGTACAGATTGGCTTGAGCGTCAGAACCGATGACAGTCCATGGACGCATGGAGCCTGTGATGACGACCGGTTTGTCACTCTGAACCGTCATATCGAGGAAATAAGCGATTTCTTCCATTGTATCTGTACCCGTGGTAACGACAACACTGTCATACATTGCCAGAGCTTTGTCTACCGTCTGCGACAAGTCATAGAGGTCGGTCATGCTATAGGAACCTGAACCTGAATTTCCGAACTGGAGTGTGCTAACATCAGCAATCTTCTGTTTATCCGGTAAGGCGTCTACCATCTCTCCAATCGGAAGTGTGCCTGCCTTGTAATTCTGGAAGCTGGTGGCATCCTCGGATTGTCCGGCAATCGTTCCGCCAGTTCCGATTACCAATACATTAGGTAGTGCAGATTGCTTGGAAGAGTCTGGTATTGCGGGAATGGAAGTATTGCGAGCTGGGGTAGTGGTTGCTGTCTGAACAGCACCTGTTGTGCCTTTCACCTCTACCGTAGCTACGTGCGCGGCGTAGGTTCCAATGGGGGACAACGAGATGGTTAATGCTGTTAAAGCTGCGGTACTCCATACGGCCCAGGGACGAAGATTGGATGTTTTACTCATGAATAGCACTCTCCTTCAAGTAAGTGTGATGTTAAGTTTGTTAAGAAGAATATGTATACCATTTCAAATTGATTGTATTTCATGTTAAGTAATGTGACAAACTTAGATAATGGTAGAGTAATCGGTTACATTTGTAGATAATGAGAGTAAAATGATTATTTATGAGGAATTACGAAAGAATATTCATTCTGCTAGAGATATATAAGAGCTGGTTTTAGGAGTTTTGAAGAGAAATATGCCTTCATTGTGTTATTTAATATTACATGTTGAGTCTTTTGTCCTGATAAAATGAAGCATTTTAATAAAAGAATGTCGAATTGGGACTCATATCAGAAGCAGGTAACGGAATAAGAGGATGATAGTAACGCATATTAGGTAATGGGGATCAATTACGGTCTAAAGAGTGGTTTCGTTATAGAGTTATGTTTATAATAGGGGTGATTAACATATGTAAATAAATATATAATATTGATTGGAGGAGAAACGATGAAACAGGCACCGAGAAAGTATGCAAATTACATTCCGATTCGGGAACTGGAGACTTTGGAAGAGAGGTTACTTCCCTTCAAGGTGTATGCAGAACTTCGTGATAACACTCCAGTCCGATATGATGAGCATCGAGAATGTTGGGATGTTTTCGGGTATGAAGATGTGAAGTACGTTCTGAAAAATCCCAAACTGTTCTCTTCTGCACGTGATCGTGCCAATACGAGCATGTTGACGACAGACCCTCCCAAACACAAACAGCTGCGTGATCTGGTGAACCAGGCGTTTACACCCAAGGCAATTGAAGCATTGGCTCCGCGTATTCAGGAAATCACAGATGAGTTAATTGCTCCACACCTGTCAGAAGGACATATGGAACTTATTGATGACCTTGCAATACCATTGCCCGTCATTGTCATTGCGGAATTGATCGGAGTCCCTGCGGCGGATCGTCAAAAGTTCAAAGACTGGTCTGATGTATTGGTGAAAGGCGCACGTGACGATAGTGAGCAGGCCTTCCAGGAGTTATTGGAGGAGAAAAAAAGAAATATGCAGGAGTTGCATATCTATTTCACTGGCATTATGGAAGAACGTCGGTTGCAGCCAAAGGATGATCTGATCTCATTACTGCTTGCTGCGGAGATTGATGGTCAGAAATTGACTTCAGATGAAGTGGTAGGCTTCTGTATTCTCTTACTTGCTGCCGGTAATGAAACAACAACCAACCTGATTACCAATGCGGTTCGTATTCTGTCTGAACAACCCGAGCTACAACAGGAGTTGCGCGAACATCCTGAACGGATTACTTCTGCGATTGAAGAGACGCTGCGATATTATCCGCCAATTGTCGCGATAGGGCGGGTCGCCAAGGAAACTGTAGAGTTGAATGGTCAGACGATTCAAGCTGGAGAGCAGGTGATTTCCTGGGTTGGAGCAGCCAATCGGGACAGTGCCCAATTTGAAAACCCGGAAGATTTCATCTCTGATCGCAAGCCGAACAGGCATATGGGCTTTGGTTTTGGCATTCATTTTTGTCTGGGTGCACCACTCGCTCGATTGGAGGCAAGGGTAGTTCTTCATACATTGCTTCAGCACATGGGAAACATTCAACTTGTGCCGGGAACGGCTCTGGAACCGATACAAAGTGCCTTTGTGTTTGGTGTGAAACATTATCCAATACACTTCAATCGAATTAATAAATAGATAAATAAATGATGAATGGCGCATGAATGACAAAAGCCGCTCTCAGGCCAATTAGGCGCTGGAAGCGGCTTTTTCAAATGGAAAAGTAAGATGGACTAAAATGGATAGGGAATCAGGATTCCCGAATAGAAGCAGGTTTGTTATACAATTTGAATCGGACCCAAACCATATTAAGCAGCAGCAGTCCGCCAGAGACGATAAACAGACCTTCGATCCCGATGAATCCTGCCATAAAACCTCCAATGATCGCTCCAAGCATGTTGCCTAACGCAAGGGTACTCGTATTAAAACTGAATGCACGGCTGATCATGCTATCGGATGTATAGGAACGGATCAAGGCATTAACGCTCGGAAGCAGGCCACCCATGAACACACCCATCATGAAACGAACAAGAATGAGCTGCCACACGGTCTGAACAAATGCCTGCGGAATAAGCATGAGTCCTGTTCCTATGAGGGAGAACGTAAGTACCTTGTGAGGACCAATCCGGTCACTCAGCTTCCCGAGAATCGGAGACATAGCCATATTGGATAGTCCCGTAACTGCACCGACAAGTCCTGCCCAGAAGGCCACGTTTACATCCGAAGCATGCAATTTTTGCACATACAGCGGCAAGAGTGACATGGGGCTAATCATTGCAAACTGCAACAGAAAGGTCACAGCAAACAGTGCGGGCAGTTGAGGTGACTTGTTCAGCTCCTTCAGACCGGACAATACGGATTGTGCCGGCAGTTTGGCTGCTTCTTGACGGTCAAATTTCTCCCTCACCAGGAACATGGCGAGCATGGAAGCAGCAAAGATCAGTCCACCTGTAATATAGAAAATGGGGCGGAAGCCTACCGCATCCGCTAACAAGCCACCAATGAGCGGCCCCAGAATTGTGCCGGCAACCTGCCCGGACTGACTAATTCCCATGGCAAAACCCATGCGGTCTTTCGGAGTGGTACCCGATATCAGCGCAACAGCCGCTGGATTAAAACCGGAGATGGTACCGTTAAGCAAACGCAATAAGAGAAGCTGCCAGGGATTCTGTGCCAGACCCATAAGGGCAATTACGATGGCCATCCCGAATCCCGAACGAAGCAGCATAACTTTACGACCATACTTGTCCGATAACTTGCCCCACAGCGGTTGAAACAAAAATGAGGTGAGGAAATTGGCTGCAAAAATAAATCCCGCCCAAATGCCAATTTCATGTTCGCCAACAACGCCCAGATCTCTTGCGAGATACAGAGACAAAAATGGGGTAATCATGGTCATGCCCGAATTGACCAAAAATTGTCCGAACCAAAGCACAATGAGGTTTACTTTCCACGTTTTCAAAGTGCTTTCACTTCCTTTCAAAGATATTTCTGTAATTCTCAAAAAAACACCATTCTTTCATTATAACACAATTGGCATATGAGGGATGGGTGTAAGGAATGTCATAGTATTGTCACGTAGAACGCATCTGCATGTGGTTGTTACGGCTGTTTAAAAAGGGCATAATGGTAATTATGAGTCCAAAAACTATTGGAGGCTTCTTACATGAGCTATAATGATCGACTGATTCGGGCAAGTTTCAAACAACAGGTAGACCGTGTCCCGGTGTGGTACATGCGTCAAGCTGGGCGTTACGATCCTGAATATCGCAAAATTAAAGAAAAGTACTCCTTGCTAGAAATCTGCAAACAACCCGAGCTGGCGGCTGAAGTTACACTCATGCCGGTACGCAAACTTGGTGTCGATGCGGCTATTTTGTATTCCGATATTATGAATCCGGTTGCCTCATTGGGCATTGATTTTGACATTGTAAAAAATATTGGTCCAGTTATCGATAATCCTATTCGGTCCGCTGCAGATGTGGATCGGCTGCGTCCCATCGACGTAGAAGGAGATCTGTCACATATTCTGGAAACCATTCGAATTCTGGATAAGGAGCTTGACGTGCCTCTTATTACGTTTGCGGGCGCACCATTCACGATTGCGAGTTATCTGATTGAAGGCCGACCTTCGAAAGGGTATATCCGCACCAAAACGATGATGTACAGCGAGCCAGAGGTGTGGCATAAGCTGATGCAGAAGCTTGGTGATATGGTTATTACATATGTCCGTGCGCATATAGCGAATGGCGGTAAGGCATTCCAGTTGTTTGACAGCTGGGTTGGAGCACTTTCTCCCAAAGACTTCAGAACATATGTGTTGCCTACGATTACCCGTATCTTTACCGAATTATCCGATTTGAATGTACCGAAGATTTATTTCCCTGGTGTTGCATCCGGTGAGTTGTTGCCAGCACTGCATAATCTGCAAGCCGATGTGATTGGACTGGACTGGAGAGTATCCATTTCGGAAGGGCGCCAACGTCTTGGCGGCAAATTTGCAGTACAGGGTAACCTGGACCCATATGTGCTGACTGCGCCGATGGAACTGATCAAGGAGCAAGCCAAAGTGATTATTGACGAAGGAATCAAGGAGCCGGGTTATATTTTCAACCTGGGACACGGATTATTTCCTGAAGCATCGCTAGAGAAGCTCAGAGAACTAACGGCGTATATTCATGAATATTCTGCCGAAGCAATGAAGACTGGGGTGACGGTAACCAATGACTAATACTGTAGGTGTACTGGTGATGTCGTATGGCACACCCGAAAATATGGAGAGTGTTGAAGCGTATTACACACATATCCGCAGAGGACGTCCGCCTGAACCGGAGCAATTGAAGGAACTGACGGATCGTTATGAAGCGATTGTTGGCGGTGTTTTCCCCCTTCGGGAGAACACAGACAATCAGGTCAAGGCCCTCCAAGAGACATTAAACCGCGATGAGCGTGGCACTGATGTGGAATTCCGTTGTTATCAAGGACTGAAGCATGCCTATCCGTTTATTGAGGATGGCGTGGAGCAGATGGCCAAGGATGGAATTCAGACAGCGATTGGTATTGTACTGGCTCCTCATTTTTCCACGATGAGTGTAGGCAGTTATATCAAACGTGCGCGTGAAAAAGCAGAAGAGCTGGGCGTTCATATGTCCTTTATTGAGAGTTATCATCTGCATCCGAAGTTAATTCAGGCGTTGTCCACACGTGTCAGTGCCAAGTTGGATGCGTTCGAAGAAGCTGGAGCAAAACGCGGAGATGTGAAGGTGTTGTTTAGTGCGCACAGTCTGCCGGCACGTATTGTGGAGATGGGTGATCCATACCCGCAACAATTGCTGGAAACTTCGGAAGTGATTGCCTCACGTGTAGGAATAACCAATTGGCAATTTACGTGGCAGAGTGCCGGACGAACAGCTGAGCCTTGGCTCGGACCGGATATTCTGGATACGTTACAGGAGCTTTCTCGTGAACAGGTAGAGGATGTGCTTGTGGCACCAATCGGGTTTGTCTCGGATCATCTCGAAGTGCTCTATGATCTCGATATTGAGGCCAAATCGATTGCCAAAGAGATCGACATGCGCCTGATGCGTATTGATTCTCTCAATAGCGATCCTCTATACATGGAGACGTTAAGCGACGTTATTATAAGCCAATGGCAGCAAGGGTCGGATGAGTAATGGGTGATAAGAAACGCCGTGTTGTTGTTGTCGGCGGTGGCCTTACCGGCCTCAGCGCGGCATTTTATATCCGCAAGCATTACCGGGAAGCGGGCGTTGAACCCGTGATTACTTTGGTCGAGAAAAGCTCGTCCATGGGAGGCATGATTGAGACACTGCACCGGGATGGATTTGTGATTGAAAAAGGGCCGGATTCTTTCCTGGCTCGCAAAACAGCAATGATTGACCTCGCTAAAGAATTGGAGATCGATCATGAACTGGTCAGTCAGAATCCGGAGTCGAAGAAAACGTATATCATGCAGCGTGGCAAGCTTCATCCTATGCCAGCAGGACTTGTTCTCGGTATTCCGACAGAACTAAGACCATTCTTGAGAAGTGGTCTGGTCTCTCCGGCAGGCAAACTGCGGGCGTTGATGGATTTTGTCATCCCGCCGCGTCGTACAACAGAGGATGAATCGCTCGGTTATATGATTGAACGCCGTCTTGGAGCAGAAGTGCTGGAGAACTTGACGGAACCACTGCTCGCGGGAATCTATGCAGGTGATATGCGGCGATTGAGCCTCCAGGCTACCTTCCCGCAGTTCGGAGAAGTAGAGCGCGATTACGGCAGCTTGATCCGGGGCATGATGACGGGTCGCAAACCCGCTGAGACGCATACCGGAACAAAACGGAGCGCTTTTCTGAACTTTCGCCAGGGACTTCAGAGCCTTGTTCATGCACTCGTCCATGAGTTGCAGGATGTGGATCAACGTCTGAACACCGCGGTCAAATCGCTGCAACGACTTGACGGAGCGGAGACCAGATACCAAGTTGAGCTGGAGAATGGTGAACAGCTTGAGGCGGATGATGTAGTGGTTACTGTGCCGACATATGTCGCGTCGGAGCTGTTGAAGCCTCACGTCGATACAGCAGCTCTGGATGCGATTAACTATGTGTCTGTAGCCAATGTAGTGCTCGCTTTTGAGAAAAAAGAGGTGGAGCATGTATTCGACGGGTCGGGTTTCCTCGTTCCGCGGAAAGAGGGTCGGAATATTACGGCTTGCACGTGGACATCGACGAAATGGCTGCATACCAGCCCGGATGATAAAGTACTGCTCCGCTGTTATGTTGGTCGCTCCGGTGACGAACAGAACGTAGAGCTTCCGGATGAAGCGCTGACGAATCTGGTTCTCAAGGATCTGAGAGAGACGATGGGAATTGAAGCAGTGCCGATCTTCTCCGAGATTACAAGGCTTCGTAAATCCATGCCACAGTATCCGGTGGGACACCTCCAACATATTGCCGCCCTCCGTGAGGAGCTTGGCAGCAAATTACCGGGTGTATACATTGCAGGTGCAGGTTATGAGGGTGTAGGCTTGCCTGATTGCATCAGACAAGCGAAGGAAATGTCTGTTCAGGCTACACAAAAGCTTGCAGCAGATTAAGTACAGCAAGAGAGCTGTCTCAAACGTAGAATTATCTACTGGAGAGATGGCTTTTTTTATATGAAGATCTGGAAGCTAACCGAGTTAATACCCTTTCAATCGATACAGTTCCAAGGAATGATGGAAATCCAGAATATGCCTGATATAATGGTATGTATGGCTGTGAAGAAGAAGAGGAGTTGCTTATGTATCCCCCAAGATCAGAGCGAAGTGTAAAGAAGAAAAAAGGCAAACGCACGCGCAATACAATCATCTGGACAGTTAATATTGTATTGATCATGGCAATTGGTCTGGTGGGCATTTTTTATGTCATTAATACACGTCAGCAACAGGCAGACCAGCCAGTGAAACAAGAAATAGTTGATCAGGATAAGCCTTCCATTGGAGACGATGCCAAAGGCGGGGATCAAGTAAGTTCTCCAGACTCGGAATCCGATGAGACTTCGGAAGAAGAACCCGAAGCTACGGATGAAGAGACAACAGCGGATGCAGATAAGACATCTGGAGTAGCGACACCTGACACTTCAGGCAATACCAATAGTGGGAAAGCAGAATCCGGAACGAAAAAACCTGCGGCAGATTCGACACCGTCCGGCACCAAGGGAAATGCAGGTGTGGATCAGGAATCAGGGACGTCGAAACCTTCCAATTCAGCGAAGGATGTCACGATTAACTTTGTGGGTGATATTCAATTTTCAGGCAAAGTTGCTGAGTTGCTGGATAAGAACGGTTATGACTATCCCTTTGCCAAACTCGGCAGATTATTCAAGGATGATGATCTTACCATCGGCAACCTGGAGACACCGATAACCCTGGGTGGAACTGGTGCAGTCGACAAAACCTATGTATACAAATCTTCGCCCAAAGCATTGGCGGCAATGGCCTCTGCGGGTTTTGATGCTGTCAACTTGGCTAACAATCATATTCTGGATCAGGGCGTAGAGGGCTTGGTGGATACGTTAACTTATCTTAAGGAATATGGCATAGCTCACACCGGGGCAGGTATGAACAGGGATGAGGCCTATGCACCAGCATATCTGGAACGCAAAGGTATGAAGATTGCATTGCTTGGATTCTCCCGAGTGGTACCGGAAACGAGTTGGAAGGCGGAAGGCAATCGGGCTGGCGTGGCTGAAGCCTATGATTCCACAGGAGCAGTAACAGCGATCCAGGAGGCCCGTAAGAAGGCTGATCTGGTGATCGTGATTGCACATTGGGGAGAGGAACGTGTAAGTAACCCGAATAGTGACCAGACCCGATTGGCTCATGAGTTTGTAGATGCTGGCGCTGATCTGGTTATAGGTGGTCATCCTCATGTGTTGCAAGGGTTGGAGTACTATAAGGGGAAGTGGATTGCATACAGTACGGGAAATTTCATTTTCTCCAGATCCACAACCGAAGAGACGTGGAAAACGGCGGTATTTCAGGCTCGCTGTAGTCAAGATGCAGCTTGCAGCATGAAAGTTATCCCTTATGAGGCCGGGCTAGGTCAGGCCATTCCAATGATTGATGAGGCGAACAAACTGCTGTTGGAACAGATGGCGAAGCTCTCCCCGGGTATTCGATATGATGGGAATGGAGTCGCTTCACCTAATTAAAAACCTTTTTGAGGAGGGAATCGAATGAACAACCTTTGTGTAGCACACCGTGGATTTTCTTCTATTGCACCAGAGAATACGATGGCTGCATTCCTGATGGCCATGGAGCGGCCTGAAGTTCAGTGGATGGAGTTGGATGTGCAGTTATCGCGTGATGGTGTGCCAGTGGTTATTCATGATTTTACAGTGGATCGCACGACGAATGGGAAGGGTCTGGTTCGGGAAACTGGTTGGGCTGATCTGCAACGTCTGGATGCCGGAGCATGGAAAAACAAGTCTTACAAAGGCGAACGGATTCCGGCGCTAAGTGAATTGTTAGATCGCTCGTGTGGCAGAGTGCGTTTGAACATTGAATTGAAAACACAGGGAGACATGTACCCGGGTCTGCCTGCGGCTGTTATACATGAAGTGAGAAAAAGACATATGCAAAATGATGTTGTGATCACCTCATTTGAACCAGCCGCTCTGATCGAAGTGAAGAAACTTGCACCGGAGATCCAGACGGGGCTGATTATCGATGCACGACCAGGTGATCTGTTAACCGCCCTGCGGCAGATGAATTGTACATTCCTCTCGATTGGATACACCAATGTAGACAAATCCTTAATGAACGAGATGCGGAGTGCAGGCATTCGGGTGATGGCTTGGACAGTGGATGACAAGACCATTATGAAGAAATTGGCGGCAGTTGATCCAGAACTCATGTTATGTACGAACCGTCCTGATGTATGGGAGTTGGCATTTCAGGAGACGAGCAGCCGATTTTTCAGACCCTAACTTTCCTATATGCACTAATGAATCCGATAAAGGTGGTAATATACCCATGTTGACTAACATTCGCAATGTATACTGTGTAGGACGCAATTATAAACTTCATGCGGAAGAATTAGGTAACGCGGTTCCGGATGAGCCAATGATCTTTATGAAACCTTCCCATGCAGTCGTGCCCCTGAATGGTGAAACCCTTGAATTGCCTGCTACCAAGGGTGAAGTTCACTATGAAGCTGAATTGGTCGTGCAAATCGGCCGGAGTTATGAGCCAGGTATGGCGGTAGACGAGCTGGCGGATGCGTATGCGTTTGGTATTGATTTTACGTTACGTGACGTACAGACCGTGATTAAGAAAAAGGGCCACCCGTGGACAGCGGCCAAAGGGTTCAGAAATTCCGCTCCGGTTACTGCATTTAAGGCATTTCCGGGTGCGGCAGCATTACTGGAGAAAGACTTTACATTGACCAAAAATGGTGAGGAAGTCCAGCGTGGTAACATTCGTAACATGATCTTCAGTTTACAGGATATTGTGGATTATGTAGGTCACCATTACGGCCTAGGGCCGGGCGATGTCATTTTTACAGGAACACCGGAAGGCGTTGGACCAACACAAGCAGGAGATGTGCTCGAACTGGCATGGGACGGCGAATCCTTGGGTGCCTGCACGATTGGGGCAGCGCAATAAGGATTACACATCATACCTGCTTGAGATGAATAGGTTACAAGAAAGGGGCGTGAATACGCTCCTTTTTGCTGTGTTATCGTGGATATATGTTTATACCTTTATCGTACGGATACGCTACTAATTTACGCCAAGCTGTATGCTGTATTTGCGCTCTGTGTGACCAACTCTTTCAGTTCAGCGTGTTGTGCAGCATGTTGCTCCGAACTGATACTTCCACTTGCGAGCCGTTCATCCAACTGCTCTCTGAGCTGTCTTATTTGTATAGCAATGACCTCATCCAAATTCCCGTTATTTTCTTCCGTAATCGTCCTCAGTGATTTGCCGCTGTACAGTTCCTGATAGAGATCCGCTTCTGAAGCCTGATTCAGAGCGCTGAGCAGCTCGTCGCTGTTTCCCTCACGAGTATCCAAGTCAACGATGGACCATTTAGCAGTAGGTATGGGAGAGATGGCGGATTGGCCCCAGGCTGTTCCAGCGAAGGACATGGTGACAATCATTGTGCCTATAATAATGACTCTTTTCATATTCATATGGATAATCCTCATTTCTGTAGTTGAGTACGAACTGAATCGTAACTTGTCGTTGATGTATTTGTAAGTGTTTCGATCTGAGAATAGTGTAAACGGGAAACCTGAAGTGAAACTTAAAACAGGATAAGTAATTTCAACCTAGCGGAGAATGGCTGCAAAAAGAAAAGATCACTAACATAATTCACACTTGACAGGTTGGGTTAGTTGGTTATATGATAATCTCAATTATTTTAATACTCATTAAATGAACAGTGAAATAATTTGAACTGAAAACTGCATTGAGCTGATTGGACCACCAAAGGCTCCCGGGACTACTCCTCTAAGGAATGTCCTCGGGGGCCTTTTTTTGTTCGCTGTTGAAGCTTCAAACGATCAAGGAGGTTATGAAATGAGCGATAGAGACTGGGAAGCGTTGGAGCGGACGGATTGGTTATTTCGCAAAATGGTCAGACGATTCGTCAAAGAGCGGGATCGCATTTCTGTAGAAGGTATCAGCCTGCCAGGCATGCTTATCCTGCACAAAATCATTCGTGAGGGAGAACAGCGGCTTGGAGATCTGGCAGAACAATTGGATTTTACATCGGGTGCCATTACAGCTCTGACCGATAAGTTGGAGAAAAAGGGACTCACCATCCGCAGACGAAAGGAAGATGACCGCCGGACGGTTTTGCTGGACATCACATCCAGCGGGCGGGAGATGTATGCGAGAAACAGCAATATCGGTGCCCGATGTATCACGCTTCTGTTTGAGGGTTTTACGAGTGAGGAACTGGAGCAACAAAGTCGATTCTACGAGCGGGTAGTAGCGAATCTGGAGGGATTCTCGGACACGGTGCTGGAATTGGCGGAGAACAACGGGATACAAGAACATGATCGGTCCTCCACAAGTAACCTTGAGCAGAAGCAGCGGGACAATACCGGGAAGAGTAACTATCTCAGTTATTGAGGTTGGGTCAAAGTAACGACATTTGATATACCACAAACATTCTAAGGGAGAGATGATCAATGGGACACTCAACAATATATCCAACTGGAGCAACGTTATACAATCCGGATAAGGCTTGGGGCGGTTATACCGTTTATCAGGCAGGTGAGGAAGGCGTAGTGTTGATCGATATGAATGGCAAGGAGGTTCACCTGTGGAAAGGATTATTAGGTTTTCCGGCCAAAATATTACCTGGCGGCTACGTGCTGGGCAGCACGGGTCGGAGAGATCCGAAGTTCGGTATTCAGGATAATGTCGATCTGGTTCAGGTGGATTGGGACGGCAACATTGTTTGGAAATACAATAGCTACGAACACATCGAGGATCCGGGGTATGAGCCACTATGGTATGCCCGCCAGCATCATGATTATCAGCGTGAGGGCAATCCGGTAGGTTACTATGCACCTGGGCTTGCGCCGAAGACGAAGAGTGGAAAAACACTTATTCTGGCTCACAAAAATGTGAGTAACCCGCACATTTCCGATAAGCCATTGCTTGATGATGCCATTATCGAAGTGGACTGGGAGGGGAAGGTACTCTGGGAGTGGTTGCCTAACGAGCATTTTGAAGAATTGGGTTTTGATGAAGCTGCTCGAAATGTCCTGTTCCGTGACCCGAATACACGCTCTTTCGGTCATCTGGGCGGTGGTGTCGGTGACTGGTTACATATTAATTCTGCTTCTTATGTCGGACCCAACCGTTTCTATGAGGAAGGAGACGAACGGTTCCACCCCGACAATATTATCTGGGATGCCAGAGAGGCCAACATTATCGCCATTACAGACAGACAGAGCGGAAAGATCGTGTGGAGATTAGGGCCAGACTATACTTCACCTGAAGTGAAACACATCGGCACAATTATCGGGCAGCATCATGCACATATCATTCCCCAAGGTCTACCGGGTGAAGGGAATTTGCTCGTATTCGACAATGGCGGCTGGGCAGGTTACGGCCTCCCAAATCCGGCTTCTCCATTTGGATTGAAACATGCGATTCGGGATCACTCCCGTGTACTGGAGATTAGCCCGGTCACTCTGGAGATTGTCTGGCAGTATACCTCGGCAGAAGCAGGTTTCTCGGTTCCGACGGATTCTTATAAATTTTATAGCCCATACATCAGTTCCGCCCAGCGTTTACCTAACGGCAACACCCTAATAACCGAAGGTTCCAATGGCAGATTGTTCGAAGTGACAGCCGAGCATGAGCTGGTCTGGGAGTATGTCTCCCCGTACACAGATGGGCGGAATACCAATATGGTCTATCGCTCATATCGAGTTCCTTATCAGTGGGTTCCGCAGTTGGAGAAGCCGCAGGAAGTTGCCATCGAAGCCATTGATGTCTCCACCTACAGGGTCCCGGGAGCAGCACCCAAAGGTTCTGCATCCATCGTGAGCGTAGAGACAACTCTTCCATTTGTGGAGGGTGCAGCCTGTGTGGCAACGTCGGATGAAGGCAAGTCAGGCGGTTAAGCTTCAAGAATCATGACTAGATCGAATGGGGTGTATATTGTGAGAAAACCATCCATAATTACCGGCGTATTGATATTATTCCTGGCTACGGCACTCATATTATCCGGATGCAGTTCAAACGCAGCAGGATCTGGAGCAAAAGACGCTACCGGCAAGAATACCGATAATGTAAAAATTCGAATTGCAGATACAAGTACGAACCCAACGTTCAGGGTAGCCATTGCCAAAGGTTTTTTTGAAAACCGGGGCATAGATGCAGAGAGTATCACGTTTGGCTCACCGGCTGAAGGTGTAAATGCACTATTTATCAAACAGGTAGATATTGCGTACGGAGCGGACTTCCCTGTATTGAATGCTCTGGCTAAAGGGGAATATTCAGTCATCGCTTCTGCAGGCCAGACTACGGATGAAGCGGCAGCCGCCTGGAAGCTGTATGCAAGGGATGATATTCAGAGTGGAGCAGATTTGAAAGGCAAGAAAGTGAGTTTCATTCGAGGCACATTTATTCCATATCTATGGGATGAATATTTGAAAGATCAGGGGGTGGCGCTGAGTGATGTGACGCAAATTGGTCAGGGGGCTTTTGATGAAGCCTACATCGCACTGAAACAGGGAGACCTTGATGCCGCTTGGGTTATAGGTTCCGCGTTAACTGATAAATTCGATGCACTCGAAGGAGTCCATCAGCTGACAGATATGTCTCAGACCCCTATACGCCTTGGTATGGGACTGGTATCAAGTAATGAATTCATCCAGGCAAACCCTGAAAAGATAAGTGACTTCCTTGCGGCGCTGGATGAAGCATCCACGTATGCCCAAGCGCATCCTGAAGAGGTTGCCGATCTGATGTATCAAGAGACAAAACAGCCTAAAGATGCCACGTTGAAAGATCTTCCGATCAATCCATGGGAAGTTGGATTTACGCAGGCTGCTTATGATAGTTTGGCGGGTCAGAAGCAATATATGGTGGACACCGGAATCATCGAACAGGATTTTGATCTCGACACCAAACTCAATCTGACTTCTCTCCAGCAGGCTCTGCCGGAAAAAGTGACATATAGTAAATAATTCTTATTGAAATGGGAGGTGTCCGTTATGTCCTTACCTGCAACTCAGCATACCATTCATATTGAACAGCTGCGGAAAACGTATCATGCCCCGACCAATGGGGATGTGCATTATATCATTAAGGATGTCGATCTGGTTATCAAGGGAGGAGAGTTCTTTGTCCTGCTTGGTCCCAGCGGGTGCGGGAAGTCAACGCTGCTGAATATGATCGCGGGTTTCATCTCCAAGTCGGGTGGACAGCTCAAGGTAGACAACAAGGAGATCGACAGACCGGGCAGGGATCGGGCAATGGTATTCCAGCAGGCGGATTCTTCTCTCTTTCCATGGCTAACTGTGAGGGAAAATGTTGAATTCGGACTTCGAATGTCCAAGGTACCTAAGACACAACGACGTGAGATCTCTGATCGATACATCCAGCTTGTGGGACTGAGTGCTCATGAGGGGAAATTTCCAAAAGAACTATCGGGGGGCATGAAGCAGCGGGTTCAATTGGCCCGTGTACTTGCGAATGACTCGGCGATCTTGTTGATGGATGAGCCATTCGGTGCGCTGGACGCGATGACACGGCGGACGATGCAGAAGGAACTGGTAAATATCTGGAAAGAAACTCATAAGACCGTTATCTTTGTCACCCACGATATTCAGGAGGCGTTATTGCTTGGTGAGCGCATAGGCATTATGTCCGTAGGTCCGTCTTCGAATATAACGGATATTTACCACAACACGTTACCTTACCCTAGGAACATCGCCTCGTCTGAGTTCAACACCCTGTATGACCGAATTCAAGGCCACTTTGAAGAATAACTGAGGTGATATGTAAGATGAAATGGTTAGAGGAAAAATGGGTGTCTATCCCGCTTCTATGGGTAACGGTCATCTTAATCTGGCAGCTTGGTGCCCTTATCTATGGGCCCGACGTGATCCCTGGTCCGTGGGATACGATCCTGGGAGCACGCGAACTGATAGCTGACGGTACGCTGATGGAGTATATCGGAATCAGCTTCACTCGTGTACTGGCGGGCTGGGTACTCGGAAGCATCATTGCTATTCCGGTAGGGCTGATTATTGGCAAAGTTCATCTCATCCGGCTGTTCGCGGAACCGTTCCTTAACTTTATACGTTTTATCCCGCCGATCGCCTTTATTACCTTATTTCTGGTGTGGTTCGGAATTGGTGAGCAATCCAAGATCGCGCTCATTATGTATGCAACCTTCTTCATTGTTGTATTGAATACACTGACAGGCGTACTCTCCGTTGAAGAAGACAAAATCCGGTCGGCCCGCAGTATGGGAGCCAATGAA
This sequence comes from Paenibacillus sp. UASWS1643, assembly GCF_008693195.1. Lineage (NCBI taxonomy): Bacteria > Bacillati > Bacillota > Bacilli > Caryophanales > Paenibacillaceae > Paenibacillus > Paenibacillus sp. UASWS1643. Next base: position 43,186 of record NZ_VXKZ01000095.1, on the reverse strand, counting down.
CGGCAGATTCTGCTGCATGTGATTGTTCCGGCGACAACCCCGTATATCTTCACAGGTGTGCGACTGGCGATGGGAACCTCGTATATGGCCATAATCGGTGCTGAGATGATTGCCTCGAATGAGGGAGTGGGTTACCTAATCTGGAATTCCAGACTCTTTTTCCGAACAGATTGGATCTTTGTCGGGCTGATATCCCTGGGTTTTATGGGATTCCTGACGGATCGATTGTTCAACTGGTTTGGTCGCAGAGTACTCAACCGATATGGGGTCATTGGAGGAGCGAAGCGGGTCTGAAACAGAACCTAGGAACACTGAATTACAGACGTTACTTGAAGAGTGAAGTTATCTTGTTTTAACGTTTGATCAATAACCTGTTTTGGCACTTCTACACGAGGCCGAAACAGGTTTTTTGTGTGCTGGCGTAAGGAGTTTCGGCATTGGGATCAAACCGTGGTATAATTGAATTTCAAAAATACAATTAACGTCATGCGGGCTGTACATACGCTGCATGCAGGAGACATTATGGATTGGATTATTGGCGCCGTATGCGCTTCTATGGTGGCAGGTGCTGCCTATGCGAAAAAGTCGCTAACCCTGTCTGGCTGCCTGGCAGCCATCATGATGGGAACGATATATTACGGAGCGGGTAACCTGTTCTGGTTTGGCACGTTATTGTTGTTTTTCATTACTTCAACGTTGCTCTCCAGGTTTCGTAAAGATCGGAAGCAGGAGCTGGAGAAATCCTATGCCAAGTCAGGAAATCGGGATGCCGGGCAAGTGATGGCTAATGGTGGAATGGGCATGTTCCTATGTCTGGGATACTGGATATTTCCACATCCGGCATGGGTATATGCTTTCATTGGTGTAATGGCTACCGTTACATCGGATACATGGGCAACCGAAATTGGGAGTCTCAGTCGTAAGCCGCCGCGCTCTGTGCTCACGTGGAAGGTACTTACGCCAGGTGCTTCAGGAGGTGTCTCACTTCTTGGCACCGTGGCTGCAGCCGTTGGTGGGGCTCTGATTGGTGCGGGAGCATTCTTGTTTTCCTGGATCGCCGGGATCGAAGGGCTTGGTCTGTTTAGTTGGACTTTTGTCGGTCTTGTAGGCGGGTTGGCAGGGGCTTTTGCCGATTCCTATCTGGGCGCAACGGTGCAGATGATGTATCGTTGTACTGTGTGTGGCCGTGAAGTTGAGGTACATGAACATTGCGGGCATCCGACGGTTCGGGCTCGTGGCTGGGCATGGATGAGTAACGACTTGGTGAACGTGCTTAGCTCAGTGATCGGCGGATGTGTGGCGATTGGTTTAGGTAACATTTTGGCGTTGTAGGAGGGAGTAACATTTGAACACTGTACAGGGAGACAAATCGGAGGCTATTTTGGATGCGGCCTATGGTATTTTTGGCTCGAAAGGTTTTTATGAGACAAAAATGTCTGATATTGCAGACGAAGCCGGCATCGCAAAAGGCACCATTTATTTATATTTCAAAAGCAAGGAACAATTATTTATCGCAGTATCCAAGCGGGACTGTAACAGCTTTATTAGCCGCCTGGAATATGCTTTGAACTCGCATGAGAATACAGGTGATAAACTTGGAGCAATAGCCAAGACTCACCTTACGTATTATTATGAGCGCCGCAATCATACCAAGCTCTTTTTTATGGCACCCAATAATGATCCGGACCTGATGAAATTCATGAAGGCATTCATGAATCAATACATGAGTATGGTTTGTGAGGTATTGGAAAGTGCAAGTGTACCTGAGCCTGTATTGCTTGCTGAAGCCTACATTGGAATCCTGGACCGGCTGAAGATGGATATTATGTTGAATCCGGAGTTTAATGAGGAACATCTGAACAAACGAATTGCTTTTGCAGCAGCATTGTTTCTGGATGGATGCCGTTCCTTTTTACAAGTTTAAAGTAAGTGCGAATGTACGTAATATTGAATTTTAATTTACAGAGAAGTGGGTACGAGCAATGAACATAATGACGGTAGAACAAATTGCAAAAAGTTATGGCGAGAAAATATTGTTCAAGGACGCTTCATTTGGCATGGCTGATCAGGACAAGATTGGTGTCGTTGGGGTAAATGGAACCGGAAAATCCACGTTTTTGCGTGTAATTTCTGGCATGGAACCTGCAGATTCGGGACAGATCTCGATCGGTAATGATGTACGTATTCAGTTCCTGGCGCAAAATCCGGACTTCAATCCGGATAATACGGTACTGCAACAAGTATTTGAAGGTGACAGCATGGAAATGAAAACCGTGCGTGAATATACGGAAACGATGGAATTATTGGAGCTGAATTCGTCCGATCCAGCATTGCAAGAGCGGTTATTACGTTTGAATCAGCAAATGGAGCAGCTTCAGCTCTGGCAGATGGAGAGCGAAGCGAAGAGCATTTTGTCCAAACTGGGTATTCGTCAATTCGATGCACTGATGGGCACATTGTCTGGTGGACAACGCAAAAGGGTGGCACTTGCTGCTGCACTGATTCATCCTTGCGAACTGCTCATTTTGGATGAGCCAACGAACCATATTGATAATGATTCGGTAGTATGGCTCGAGCAGTACTTGCAGAAGCGCCGCGGCGCACTACTTATGATAACGCATGATCGGTATTTCCTGGATCGTGTGGCCAATGTCATGCTTGAATTGGATCATGGTCGTTTGTTCCGGTATGAAGCCAACTATACACGTTTTCTTGAACTGAAGGCAGAGCGTGAAGAACGGGAAGCCTCTTCCGAACAGAAACGTAAGAACTTGCTTCGGACGGAGCTTGCATGGATTCGTCGTGGTGCCAAGGCACGGACGACGAAACAAAAAGCGAGAATTGATCGCTTCGAACAACTCAAAGACCAACAAGGAATCCATCGCTCGGGTTCATTGGAAGTATCGGTTGGCTCCACTCGTCTGGGTAAAAAGATTTTGGAGATCGAGCATCTTTCCAAATCCGTCGGTGGTCGCAAACTGATCGAAGATCTGAGTTATATTGCCGTACCTGGAGATCGGGTAGGGATTGTCGGACCGAATGGTAGTGGTAAGTCCACGTTGTTACAGATGATATCTGGCAAGCTGGAACCCGATGCAGGTGTGGTTGACGTCGGTCCTACGGTCAATTTGGGTTATTTCACACAGGAACATCAGGAGATGGACGAATCTCTGCGTGTCATAGAATACATCAAAGAAGTGGCTGAGAATGTGAAAACGGCCGATGGTTCTCTGATTACGGCATCCCAGATGCTGGAGCGGTTCCTGTTCACTCCGGCATCCCAGTGGACGCCAATCTCGCGTCTGTCTGGTGGAGAGAAGCGTCGCCTGTATCTGCTGCGTGTGCTGATGGCTGCACCGAATGTATTGCTGCTGGATGAGCCGACGAATGATCTGGACATCCAGACACTCGCCGTACTGGAAGACTATCTGGATGATTTCCCTGGTGTTGTTTTTGTGGTATCCCATGATCGCTATTTCCTTGATCGTACTGTGGATAAAGTGCTGTCTTTTGAGGGCAACGGTGCTGTACGTGTACACGTCGGCGACTACAGTGAGTATGCGGAATGGATGCTGAAAAATGCGCCTGGAGCTAATCAAGAAAGTGACACGGGAGTAGCGAAGGTGAAGCAGTCATCGGAGAAAACGACACCTGCTGTGTCAGCGGCTAAACCGAAGTTGAAATTCAGCTTTAAGGAGCAACGTGAATACGACCATATTGATGAAAATATTGAGAAGGCTGAAGCCAATCTTGTCCGGATTAACAAAGAGATGGAAGAGTCATTTAGTGATTCTGCCCGTCTGCAGGAGTTGATGGCGGAGCAGGTTGAGGCTGAGCGTCATCTGGACGAATTGATGGAACGCTGGACCGTTCTGAATGAACTTGCAGAGCAGATTGAACAGAGCAAGTCTTGATTTATAACTAAACATCGCCCTTTCTTCTATAGTGACTTTATGTCGCATTGGAGAAAAGGGCGATTTTTTTGTCTGTGAATTTGCGCATTAAAGTGAAACGTTCTGTATACTCATCACGTTTTATAAGTAAAGAATTCCATAGAAGGGAGAGAACACCACACTTATGTATAAGGAAATTAATCAACAGTTGGCTGTGCTCAAGGAAAAGGGGAGAATTTACGAGAAATGGACCAAACGTTTGGAGAAGCTTCAAACGGAGGAAACTGAATGGGAAGCAAAGGTAAAATGTCGTCTGGAGCATCTCCAGAAGGAGCAGAAGGACGTTGATCGATTGAACGGTATGACATTGTCAGCATTTTTCTATCAACTGATTGGCAAGAAGACAGAACGTCTGGAGAAGGAAGAGCTCGAACTCATGGAGAGCAAGGCTGCATACGACACCGCTTGTCGCATGTTACAAGACGTACAGGAGCAACGAATCCATGTGGAGCAGGAGTTGGAGGGTGGGCGGCAGTATCAGTACTGGCAAAGCGATTACAACGCTCTGTGGGGGAAGAAGGAAGGTCGACTGCTGGACCAGGATGCGGAATTGCAACAGATGGCTGAGAATCGGGAACATCTGGCGAGCGAGCTACAAGAACTGGATGAAGCTTTCCGGGAGGGAGAATATCTGCTCTATGCTCTTGAACGTGCCGAGAAGGCTTTGTCTTCGGCAGGTAATTGGGGTGTATATGACATGATGGGCGGTGGGGTCATCTCCACACATATCAAGCGAGGAAGAATGGATGACGCTCAGGTTGCCATCATGGATGCAGGTAAGCGTCTACGACGTTTTCAGAAGGAACTGGAGGATGTAGAGATGGCAGTACACGCGGATCTGCATCTGGGAGGTCTGCTTTCATTCGCAGACTATTTCTTCGATAACCTCTTCGTAGACTGGATGGTTCAGGACAAAATTCGCAAAGCCGAACGCCAGGTGAAGGATGGACTGAGCGCGGTTCGGCAAACCATGCATGTGTTAAGAAATGAAATGCGTGACCATAAGGCAGAGTTAGAGATATTGGATCGCAAGTATCATGCATATGTGGAAAAGGCAGATTAAGAGATATGACAACAAAGGCCACTTCCAAGCACACCGAATTGTGTGCTTGGAAGTGGCCTTCTGCTTAGACGAACATGTGGATGTTATCCATGACAATTTCGTCGATCAATGATTCTGTTTTACTTGGTCGTAATGTAGGCTGCGAGCAATCGTGCCGTATTCAGGACAGCATCCTTATGCGTACGCTCCATGGAATGAGATGCGTGAACCCCCGGACCGATCAGTGCTGCTCGGATATTGTTTCCTCCGCGTAATGCTGCACTGCCATCTGAGCCATAGTGGGGATAAATGTCCACGACGTAATCCATCCCATCCTGTTGGGCCAGTTCAATGAGACGACTGGTCATATCGTAGTCATACGGTCCAGAAGAATCTTTGGCACATATGGAAACGTCAGTTTCTTTACAGCTCAGGTCATCACCCATGGCTCCCATGTCTACAGCGATCATTTCACTGATTTCCGCAGGGATATACGATGCGCCATGTCCAACTTCTTCATAGTTCGAGATAAGCAGAGAAACGTTATGTAATGGTTTCCAGCCTTCACGATGTGCAGACTCAAGGATGCCGAAGAGGGCTGCCACGCTGGCTTTGTCGTCCAGATGACGTGATTTGATATAACCACTCGGCGTGATGACTGCGCGAGCATCAAAGGAGATAAAGTCACCGACAGAGATCCCGAGTTCCAACACATCTTCCTTGGAGGAGACAACTTCATCGATTCGAACTTTCATATGGCTCTCAGTCCGTTCAAATGTGCGTGCATCCGGATAGACGTGGACAGACGGATGAAGGGAGAGAATGGTGCCTGTGTATGTCTTTCCATCCCGTGTATGGATGGTGCAATATTCGTTTTCGATACTTTGCATCGAAAACCCACCGACAGAGGTAAGCTTCAATGTGCCATAGGATGTAACCGAGCGAACCATGGCCCCTAGCGTATCTACGTGAGCGCTTAAAGCAATTGTCTTGGAAGAGTCCTGTCCGGGCAATGTAAGCACCGCACCGCCCTTGTTATTCAGCTCACAGGAGATGCCCAGTGCTGCTGCTTCCTTCCGGATCATCTCGATAATATGATGTGTGTAACCACTTGGGCTTGGTGTATCCAGCAATTTTTTCAGGAAAGACATAACGTATGATTCATCAATTGTAAAACTCATTGTGTAAATTCCTCCTCGGATCGTGGGTATGGTGTGAAACAAAATACAGCCTGTCTGGGGGAGAGAATGTGATACTACCATTCCTGACTCGCCAGCAGGCTGTCTCTGATTGGTTACAGTGTTCCCGTAGGGTTTCCTTTGCGCTGACTCTGGATCGAATCATTCTCCAATAGGCTGTTGGATTCATTTGAGTCAAGCGGATCCATCGATTTGAAAGAATCCAATGTAGATTTGCTTGTCGCGGAACTTTCCAATTCAGATACACGCAATTTCAATTGTTTATTCTCACGTTGCAGTCTGTATTGGCGATAGATGCCATATGACCCTACAATAATTCCACCGATCAGGGTACAGCCGAGAATGAGCAAGATTAGCGGGATTTGTACCGTGTTAAATAACAGGTTGACTTGTACGGAATCCACATTAATGACCGCAAAGATTCCCGTGAGCAGTGCAAAAACAAGACCTGCTATGAGTGCCCATTGCATTTTCATGATGTTGCCTCCTTGTTGAACAATTGAGAACTAGATATGCATTACCCGTATTCGGGTATATTGCATCTTGCAATGATGATAAAATCCCCTGCCCAAACGGGCAAGGGATGCAGGTCACATGGAAAGACAACCTTATTTGGTTAGCTGCTCCATCTGTTCAATCAATTCCTTGAAAACACTCATGGCTTCACGAATTGGCTGTGGTGTAGACATATCCACACCTGCTTTTTTCAGAATGTTGATGGAGTAATCACTGCCACCGCTCTTCAGGAAGCCAAGATATCGGTCAACAGCCGGTTGGCCTTCTTCCAGGATTTGCTTGGAAAAGCTTGTCGCTGCGGAGAAGCCTGTAGCATATTTGTAAACGTAGAAGCTGTTATAGAAGTGGGGAATACGAGCCCATTCCATTTCAATTTCTTTGTCCACAGCCATGCCTTCTCCGTGATATTTAACGTTCAGATCATAATAGATCTCGGATAACAATTGTGGTGTTAATGCGTCACCTTGTTCCGCTCGTTCATGAATGATTTTTTCGAATTCAGCAAACATGGTCTGACGGAATACCGTTGTACGGAATTGGTCGGCATAATAGGTTAACAGATACAATTTTTCCTTTGGATCTGTTGATTTGTTAAGCAGATAATCCATGAGCAATGCTTCGTTGGTTGTAGATGCAACCTCAGCCAGGAAGATGGTGTACTGGGCATCACGATACGGAAGTGTTGTATCCGAGTAATGTGAATGAAGAGCGTGACCCATTTCATGTGCGAGTGTGAACATGCTGTTCAGGTTATCTTTGTGATTCAACAAGACATACGGGTGAGTGCCGTAAGCGCCCCAGGCATATGCGCCTGAACGTTTATTTTCATTCTCATATATATCAATCCAGCGGTTATCATATCCAGTCTGCAATGCGTCAGCATAGTCCTTGCCGAGTGGTTTCAGACCATCTTTGACCGTTTGTTTCGCTTCCTCATAGGTAATATCCATTTTGTATTCGTCTACGAGTGGAGCGAACAGATCGTACATGTGCAATTGATCCACACCCAGCAACTTTTTGCGCAGGTCCATATAACGATGTAATAACGGAAGGCTCTCGTGAATGGTGTCTACCAGATTGGTGTACACATCCGTTGGGATGTTATCTCCATATAGGGACATTTCCATCACGGAAGGGTATTTCCGAACATTAGCATAGAACATATTTTTGGTTACATTTGCATTCAGGGCAGCGGCAATTGTGTTCTTCTGTTTAGCATAGGTTTCGTATACCGCTTTGAAGGCGCGTTCGCGAACTTCACGGTTAGGGTTCTCCAGGAACTGAATGTAGCTGCCGTGTGTCAGCTCGACTTCCTTACCATGTTCATCCTTAATTCTTGGAAACTTGAGATCGGCGTTATTCAGCATGCTGAAGATGGTCTGTGGTGCTTGTGAAAGGTTGCCTACCTGTGCAAGCAAAGCCTCTTCTGCTTGGCTAAGAACATGTGCTTTTTCACGTTTCATCTCTTCCAGCGTAAATGTATAAGCAGAGAGTTTTTCGTTCGCAATAAATGCGTCCAACTGATCATCCGGCAGGGAAAGAATCTCCGGTGTGACAAAAGAAAGTGCTTCACCAACCCGTACGCCTAATTTCTGGGCTTTTTGGGACAGGTTTTGATATGTAGGATTAGCTGTGTCTTCATCTTGATGCATACGTGCGTACACAAAGAGGCGTTCTATTTTGAGACTGATCTCATCTTCGAATTCGAAGCAAGATTTGAGTACATCGGGTTGATTCAGTTTGCCTTGGAATTCGGAGGCCTTCTTGGTCAAAGACGATACTTCTTCATATTCCTGATCCCAGGCTTTCTGATCGGCAAATAAATCTTCCAGTTTCCAGCTATGTTCAGCTGGCACCTCGGAACGTTTCAATAATTGACTCATGGAAATCCTCCTTTGATGATCTGATGAATGTATGGACGAAGCTGCCTTCGTCGCGCTCGCCTGTGCGGAGAGAGACGAAGGAATCAGACTAAGTACCAGGATAACAGATAGCGATTTCTGGTATTTCAACGGCCTTCCTCCTTACGATACGAATAATCTCGTATAGTATGACCTTAGGCGTGTTGAAATATTTGAGCATCTGGGTCCCCGTGATTAGGTTCCCATGTTATACAGAAAATAAACGATCAGGAAAAAGGCGAAACAAATGAGCAGGGTAGCAATAAGCGCCATTCCCCGTCTCAGTCGATCCGGGATGGAATTGCGTCCCAGAATAAGCACAATACCAAGGGAGAAGGCAAGGATAATAAAGATGACGACATTGCTTGAGTCAAGCTGCATGGGTTAGACCCCTTTGAAGGCAGCCATCAATTGACGCCATTCATCCTCACGGTTCTCAAAATCTGCTTTTGGGAAACGGCGTTCAGCCCAGTGCATTAATGCAGGACGGCTTAGGAAAGTATGGCATTCTTCGCCCCACTCTTCCGAAATTTCTCGCAGTACGAGATATTTGCCTTGAACTTCTACGGTCATCATATTCCACTTGTCTGTTTTGTATATTTCATGTTTTTTTATCATAGGTAGTCTCCAAACTAACGGTTTTGGTAAAATGATACCGTACCCTACGATTCAAAGCAAATTTTTTCGACATTTATGGAAAGATAAATTGCAAAATGGAAGCCCATACAGTATAATAAGGGTATTCGCCATAGATGGCGATATTTTTAGGAGGTTTTTCATTTGAAAGGTACAGTTAAATGGTTTAACGCAGAAAAAGGCTATGGCTTTATTTCAGTTGAAGGCGGCGAGGACGTATTCGTACATTTCTCCGCAATCCAAGGAGATGGCTTCAAAACATTGGAAGAAGGTCAAGCGGTAGAATTCGAAATCACTGATGGAAACCGTGGTCCTCAAGCAGCTAACGTAAACAAACTGTAAGAATTTTTCCGGTCAACGGACTTCTTATATATGATAAATTTATAGCTGAATATTAAGAACCTAAGCACAGTCCCCCAAGGGAGGCTGTGCTTTTTTTGATTCTAAAATTTTCATTGAAATAACGGTTGAAAACGGTGTCTGTTCCCTGTGTGTTCAGGAGACGCGATTGGTCATGCTGGACCATAACTTCAATCCGAAACCGATCAGTGCAGCCAGGGAGAAAGCCATAGCGGTGAGATAGAAGGTTTGTCTGCCTGCATGTTCCAGCAGCAGTCCGCCTAACGTTCCGCTAAGAAGTCCCGAAGCACTGGACCAGACAATGGTGAACAAAGCCATACCCGTAGCTCTGTAGCCGTCCGGAACTAGGCGAATGATATAGCGGACCGCCGTAACGTAGAAAATACCAAAGGTAACACTGTGCATCGTCTGAATTGCAACGACAGCTGCTGGTGTATCGGATATGGACATGAGAAGCAAACGAACCGTATACATCAGTGCAGCAAAAGCAATTAGCGGCAGTTCTTTATAACGGTTTCCATACTTGCTGAGCAGCAGAAATATGGGGATTTCACTTACGGAAGAGATCAGCAAAGACCAGCCGATCAGCCCCTCGCTGGCACCCAGATCTTTTAGCGTGATGGTAAGAAAAGCTTCGTTCATGCGATGTCCCATGGCAAGCAAAAATACACAGCCAAAAAAGGTGAGCACATCTCTGCGTTTCAAAATAGCCCATAACCCCGATAGATCCATTTTGCTACTGCTCCCCGAAGGTTGATCCTTCAATTGAAAACTGATCAATAGTGTAGTTGCAGCAAGACCAACGCAGACCCAGATCGTCCATGCTGGACCAAAAGATCCAAGGAAATATCCGATACTTAATGCAAAGAAGGCATAACCGATCGATCCGAAGACTCGAATGGAAGTGAAATTTCGGCCGTACTTGCTGGCCGTTGTAATAGCCATCGTATCGGAAAGTGGGTAGACCGGATAATAGAAAAAGTAAAACAGGGTCACGAGTACAAATACCTGACCGAAAGTTGTTGCGTTGGCAAGCATGATCCCTGTGATCAATTGACCACCAAGCAGAATGATCATCACTTTGCGTACCGTTTGGTAGCGGTCGCTGGCCATGCTCCAGAACATATTGGAGAACACGGAGATGAGGGGGCCAATTCCGTAGAGATATCCAATCTCAGCCCGACTGAAGCCCAGATGACTGAAGTAAAGCTGGAAGTAGGATACCACCAGAACGGTGGAACCAAAGATGGTGAACATGAGAGCCCGCAGCCAGTTCTGGTCCGGGCGGGCGTTGTGACTTAATTTCATGATGAGAGACTCCAATCCTGATAACAATTCAATGATTTTATTACCCTTTCAGGGATGTTGATTTACGGGCTTTCGGCACGGACATCGTAGGTTCTTGCTTCGTGCGCCGGATAACAAGCCAGACAATAACAAGTTCGGCGAGCAGACCAAGGGATTGGGCTACAGCGCCAATCATGCCGTTCCACGCAGGGAAAATACTAACCAGTATAAGCAGCACAATTACCGTGCAGATTGCATTCGCAGTTTGCGAACGAAACATCGTTTTCGTCTGACCGCGAAGCAGAATAAGGCCATTGCTGAAATCCAGAAAAGGGAAGATCAGCGGAAATAAGACGAACGCACGCAGTGTCCACAGACTTTGTTCCAACAGTACGCCCTGAACGCTCATGACATTTTCGAGTACCCATGGTCCCAAGGGGGTATAGGCAATCGACACCATCATCGCAAACGGAATAAATCCGGTGACAAGTGCGAATTTTCGTACCAGTTTGGCGTCCACAAGGTAGAAATTCAGCACGATCTGATGGATGTATGTAAAGAAGCTTAGCATCAACTGCATCAGACTGCTTGCTATGGCAAAGGACGAAATGGCTAGTGCGATCCCGGTCGTTTTGCCCAGTACAATGTTAATAACCGGTCCTATGAACAGCGCTACAAAGCTGGATAACAGCAGCGGCTTATAAAAGCGAAATACGTCTCCCTTGCTCTCGACGGGATGATCATCAAGCTTGGCTGGCATCTTGCGCTTGATGCTGTTTCCCTCCAGAAAGCTGACGAGCGCTTCAATCATCATGCCAGCAGCAAAAATGATAGCGCCTACACGTCCACTGTCAATGCTGTCTGTGTATATAAAATAGAGGGATAGGCCGTACATGCCGGCTAAACGGAATACCATGCCGATGGTTAACCACTTGGTGCGGTTATTCGTAATGATGATCCCCTGATAGATGTTGCGGATCACTGAAAAGATGCTCACATACATGAGAATTTCATATACGTCGATGACTTTGGTCAGCAGATCCGGACTTACACCAAACAGGTATTTGAACACCCCGGTACCAACGGGAGAGTATACGATGAGAAACCCAATGAGAAGCACACAAGCAAGAAATATTTTGGTCACAAACGTGAGGGCCTGAAAGGAAAGGCGATCGCGAACCAGTGCGGAACAGGTTTGCCGCAGCAGGGTGGAGGGGCGTTCCGTGAGGGTTAACAAGCTACCAGCGATGGCATAGCTGGCAATAACCGTCTCGGGATGAGCGGAACGTGCTAATGTGCTGTTTATGATGACGTGAGAAATGGTGACGAGAGAGGCGGAAATGCCAAGTGGCACAAAAAAAGAAAATAACCGTCTCCACGAAAGTGATTCACTTGACGACATGTCAACGACTCCTTTGATGGATGAAATATGCCTAGTATATCACAAAGCTTTGGGCGCGGATGCGATTTTTTATGCGGAATATGCGGCAGATCATTTGTACAATTAAGGGGATCATATTATAATAGGAATGGTTAAAAATCGCTCTAATACGTATTCAACCAAGTGGAGGCACATTTATTTTGAGCCAATCAAATCGAAAACGTCATCAATATCCGCGTGGACCGCTGGCATTGATGAGAGGGGTGTACAAATACACCATTCCGGAAACACGGAAGGCACTGAATGGATGGCGTGCTCAAGCTGAGGCGATTCCGAATGAGGAATTGCGTACACAGGCACTTGCCAGTCTGAAGGATAAACAGTTTCACTGTGAAGGCGGAACCGTCTACGCATTAGCTGATTTGCCCAACAGACACATTCTGATTCCGCTGATCGTTTCATATCAAACTATTAGTGATTATTTGGACAATCTGTGCGACCGCAGCACGTCGATGGACCCGGATGACTTTCGTCTTCTCCATCAATCCATGCTTGATGCGGTAGATCCCGAAGCAATTCCCGTTAATTATTATGCCCTCCGTGAGGAGCAGGATGACGGTGGATATCTGCGGAATCTGGTGACCACATGTCAGGAACTGACCCGTCAGTTACCAGGCTATACGTCCGCCAAGCCCCAAATTCAGGATCTGGCAGGCCTATACACGGACCTGCAGGTATATAAGCATATCAAGCCGGAACTGAGAGAAACGGCACTGCTCGAATGGTGGTCGGAGCATCGTCATCGCACACCTCAGTTTCGTTGGAACGAATTTGCTGCTGCAACTGGCTCTACACTGGGCGTTTTCATGCTGTTTCTGGCTGCGAGTGACGATCAGTTGACTGAAGAGCAAGCGGCCTCGATCCACACGGCCTATTTCCCACATGTATGCGCATTGCACATTATGCTCGATTATTTAATTGATCAGGATGAGGACCGCATCGGGGGAGATCTCAACTTCTGCAACTATTATGAGAATGTGGAGACAATGCTGGACCGAATTGCTTTTATTGTGGAGATGGCACGCAGTGATGTACAGAAGATTCCGGGAAGCTCCTTTCACCGGATGATCATCGAAGGACTGATTGCCATTTACCTGTCTGATCCCAAAGTCAGCGAACAACAGGAAGTTCGCGTCGTATCCAAACGTCTGCTGAAAAATAGTCCGATCACAAGAATATTTTTCTTCATTTTCAGTCGCTGGATACGGAAAAATATGTAAGTCAGGTGTGATATTGCGGAGCCTGAAGTGAAACTAGAGGAGGAAGAAACATCATGACAGCAGTAAAGAAAATCGCAGTATTAACGAGCGGTGGTGATTCACAGGGGATGAACGCGGCTGTTCGTGCGGTTGTTCGCAGCGGACTGTTTCACGGTCTCGAAGTATATGGAGTTCAACGTGGATACCAGGGTCTTTTGAATAATGACATTTTCCCAATGGATTTGCGGAGTGTAGGGGATATCATCCAACGTGGGGGAACGGTTCTTCAATCGGCACGTTGCAAGGAGTTCTATACAGCTGAAGGTCAGCAAAAAGGTGCAGACATTCTGCGCGCGCGTGGCATTGATGGTCTGGTTGTTATCGGTGGGGATGGTTCCTACAATGGAGCGAATAAACTGAGCAAGCTGGGCATTAATACGATGGGTCTTCCAGGAACGATTGATAATGACGTTTCGTTCACCGATTATACCATCGGATTCGATACAGCTGTAAGTGTAGTGGTGGATGCCGTGAACAAATTGCGTGATACGATGTCTTCACACGAGCGATCTTCCATCGTGGAAGTTATGGGCCGTCACTGTGGGGATATCGCTCTGCATGCCGGACTTGCTTCGGGTGCTGAAACGATTCTTGTCCCAGAAGTTCCATTTGATATGGACGAAGTAGCAGATCGCATGAAAGCTAACTTTGCACACGGCAAACGCCACAGTATTATCATCGTTGCTGAAGGCGTGGGCAAGGGTGAGGATGTAGCAAAAGAACTGATGGAACGTTGCCCGACATATGAGCCGCGTGTAACCGTTCTGGGTCACATTCAGCGTGGGGGGACGCCAACCCCATTCGACCGTAACCTGGCAAGCCGCTTAGGTGACTTCGCTGTTCGTAGCCTCATCGCAGGCGAGACAGACAAAGGTTGTGGCATTATCAAGGGTGAGCTTACCCTGACGGATATTGATAAAGTGGTTAACACAAAAAAAGATTTCGATATGGTGACTTACGAGCTTGCACAACGTTTGTCCCAATAATTCGATTCATAAGCAAAGAGCACAATCCCGCTTTAACGTGGATTGTGCTCTTTTTGTTGTTTTCAGGAGTGAGTATATCAATGCTACGCCTTGCGGAGTGCGGCTTGTTTTTGTACCCGAAAGAGTCTCCAGAGAAGCGCTGTTGCTCCTACAGCAAGGCCGGCAATGAGGCCGATCCAGTATCCGAAGGCTCCGAGTGAAGTATACGTAGCAGTTAGATAACCTACAGGCAAGCCAATGATCCAATACGCTACGAACGTAATGATTAGTGCCGGATTAACATCTTTGTAGCCGCGTAATGCTCCTTGAGTCGGTGTAGCAATCGCATCCGAGATCTGAAAGAAAATAGCATAGATGAGGAAATGCTGTGTAAGTGCAATGACCTCTCGATCGTTTGAATATACGCCTGCAATCTGTTCGCCGAACACAATCAACACGATCGCTGTCAGCAGTGAGAGGCCGATGGCACCACCAATTCCGAGCAGACTGTATTGTTTGGCATCTTTCAGACGCCCTGCACCTGCCTCATAGCCCACGAGGATTGTAAGAGCCATGCATATGCTCACAGGCAGCATGTAGAGCGTAGAAGCGAAATTCAGCGCTGCCTGGTGGGCAGCAATTGTTGTGGTATCGAAACGGCTCATCATTAAAGTCACAGCAGCGAAGATGGACGTTTCGAAAAAAGTCGCAAATCCGATGGGCACTCCAATCTGGAGTAACTCTTTCCATTTGGACAATGATACACGGGTCCATTGACGGAAAATGCCATACTGGGCGAAAGGTTCGACCCGATGGACAAAAAAGAGACTAATAAGAAAGATCAGCCAGTATGTACATGCTGTAGCAACACCAGCACCAACACCGCCCAATTGTGGAAAGCCCCAGCGGCCGAATATCAGCAGATAATTCAGCAAAATATTAACGGGCAGGGAGACCAGCGTAATGAACATTGTAGTTCGCGTCTGGCCTAGTGCATCCATAAAGCTGCGCAGCACGGTATATCCGAAGAGCGGGATAATGCCAAAAGCGAGTGCGCACAAAAAATAGAAGGCAACTTGGGCAACTCGGGGTTCCAGAGGCATTCCGTTCAGTATAGGGCCAAGTAACAACGCCCCGGCTCCGATCACGACGAGACTGACAGCAATCCCGAGATACAACGCCTGGATGACGTTATACCCGATCTGATCATTACGTTTGGAACCTAACAGATGGGAAACGACAGGTGTAATACCGATCAGAATCCCGCTTAGTCCAGTTTGAACTGGCATCCACAGACTTGTGCCGATTGCGACTCCTGCAAGGTCGGCCGGAGAAAACTTGCCTGACATATTGGTGTCGAAGAACGACATGGCAGAGAGGGCGATTTGAGTGGTGAAGATGGGCAAAAATATAATCAGGAATTGCTTCACTTTTTGGGAAAAACTTATTGTGTTCATGTTCACTGGCAGTGCCTCGCTATTCTAAAGAGATGTCATCCAAGTGTCATATATGGACAGCTATTTATTGTAGAGGATTTTGTTCAATTTGAATAGGGACAGAAGCAGAGTAGGGGGTGTACAGAGAAAAATGAACACCAAAAAATGAACAACAAAAAACCTCGCTCCGCTTCAAGCAGAACGAGGCTGGATGAAAAGAGAAGTATGAAAGAGTGTGGATTACTTATATTGTACACCTGATGTATAACGGTTGGACGCATTCCAGAGCAGATATTCATGCACATCCATGTCCTTCATCGCTCTAATCTGGTCTTCCACTTGTTTCTTGCCATACTTGATATAATGCCCACTGCCCAGCCAGCTTGCTGTGAAGTCCTGAATCCACGGACGAATGACGGGTTTGAGTTCATTGGCAGGGTCCAGTTTCTTGTGTGTATCTTCCATTGAGCCCTTGATGGTTGTGTAAGGATCTTTGTCAGGGTCCTTCACCCCATACCATCCTGTTGAATAGTGACTAGGGTATACCATCGGAGAGATGACATCCACATTTTCGGATATTTTAACAAAATCCTGTCCAATGCCTTCAGCTGCGGGTACAGAAGCGGCATAACCGAAAATGTCCACCGATACACGAACACCTAGCGGGGCCAACTCCTTGCGTGCATATTGCACGAATTCAGCCACAACATCGACCCGTGACTTATCGGATTTGGTATATTTCAGGACATCGGCTCGAGTTTCGAAACCTTCCGGGAAACGAACGTAGTCGAATTGAATCTCTTTGAATCCAAGTTTGGCTGCTTCCTTGGCAATCTCAATGTTGTAGTCCCATACTTCCTTGCTGTACGGATTCACAAAGCT
The DNA here is from genome assembly GCF_008693195.1 of Paenibacillus sp. UASWS1643. Classification (NCBI taxonomy): domain Bacteria; kingdom Bacillati; phylum Bacillota; class Bacilli; order Caryophanales; family Paenibacillaceae; genus Paenibacillus; species Paenibacillus sp. UASWS1643. The sequence goes on along the minus strand of NZ_VXKZ01000095.1, from coordinate 26,309 downwards.
ATCGCCTTTGCCATTTGCCCACACAGATCCATCCTTGTTGCGGAAGGAGAGCTCCGGATTTTTCTTGGCAAGAATCGTATCTTTGAATACAACGACACGTGCAATCGGGTAGACCTCATGTTTTTGCAATCGTTTCATCAATGCATCTATATCCCGAATAAAGGGCTGAGATTTGCCCATTTTCTGTAGCGCTTTGTTTTCTGTGGGATAAGTTATGTATCCGAGATCGTCTTTGATATCAATGACCATGGCATTCAGTTCGGTACTGTCTGTCAGTTCAAGCAATTCTTTCATGCGTGCGCCGCCAGCGCTGTAGGCTGTGACATAAATACCTTTGACCACAGGTGCGTCAGGTTGAGGATCAATTTTGGCAGGTGGGTTATCGGCATCAATAACGACCTGATCTTTTTGAGATTGGATGATTGCGGTGTTAAAACTGTTGGTTAACGATTGGAACTGGGGATTTCCCTGATCCGCTGCTGCGGGGGCACTACCAAAGCTTCCAAAGGCCATTGCCAATAAAGCCAAAAACATGTTCATTCATTTCCACTCCCTTATGTGCATTCCATGTATGAATTATACATTAAAGCCTCCGGGCTTTTAACCATATTAAGCAAGTAATGAAACACATGGAAAAAATGAAAACCGCTTCCTGCTGAGGAAATCCCCCTGCAAAAAGCGGCGTGATCAATCTGAAAAAAAATTATTGAATGTAAATCTCATTTTGATGCTCACAAATACTGTACTGAATGATTTCCATTGCGTCTCCCTGTTCCAGGATGCCCAGCCCATCCCGGAGGACAATCAGTGAGTCGAGTTCATTCGGTTTCAAGAAAGGGAGCATTTCCGGGCACCATCTGTTGACAATTTCAAACAGTTTTACCGTTTCCATATCCACATTAATCACCCTTTCCTACTCGAATTCCAAAATGGTAAGTCATTCGGTGCATTCGGGAAAGCATATGGCCTGTGAAATTGAAGGGTTGAACCTGCTATACAACATATTTAGGAGCCGTACACCGTTATTATACCACAATGTTGTGAATTGTTAACCGTACAGGTGTCTTAACTTCTGCGAAATGAGCCCATAACACCAACCGTTTCCACTATGTTAACAAAAGCATTTGGATCGGTATCCTTGATAATACGTTTAATTTCAACCAACTCGTAGCGGGTGGTAACGGTCATGAGCATGTCTTTTTCAATATCCGTGTATGCTCCCTGAGTCTTAATTTTGGTAACTCCACGAGGCCGAACAAGTAATTTTTTTAACATGGCTTCGGTTTCGTTTGTGATAATATACAGTGTTACTTTGACGTGACTGATATGGATCAGATCAAGCACTTTGCCTGTAATGTAAATGGATACCATGGAGGCCAAGGCTGTGTTCCAATTGTCACTCAGGTATCCTGCAAGCATAATAATCGAACCGTTCATGCCGGCCATCACTGTACCAATCGGAAAGTCTCGTTTACGCGTGAAAATGGACCCGACAATGTCAAGTCCTCCGGTGGAGCCACCGACTCGGAAGGAAACGCCAGTGCCCATTCCAATAAGCACACCGCCAAATACAGAACTAAGTAAAGGGTCTGTAGCCACAGCAAAAACAGGCAGAAGCGCAATGAACCAAGAAGTGGCTGCTACCGAGAGAATACTTAATGTAATGAAACGACGTCCAAGAATAAACCAACCTGCAATGAGCAGGGGAATGTTAAGAACAAAATACATTATACTAAGATTCAACGTTGTAAAATAACCCAGAAGCATTGAAATACCGGACACCCCGCCGCTTAAAAGCTGATGGGGGACCAAAAACCAGTTAAAGCCGCAGGCAATAGCTGCAGCACCCAAAATGATCACTATAGAGTGCCAAATTATTTTGGGCAATTTAATCACCTCATTTATATTTAAAACCAGATTGCTGGTAATCTTGAATTGTTTTGTGATATAATAATTTGTGGATATTCTTGAGTAGGAAACTTTTCCTAAATGGAGCAATAAAATTTTGAAATGTTTCAAACACATGTATGTAGTTTTAGTCTTATGTTGGGGACCCATTCATTGGAATTATATTCGTTATGAAAATAATTCGTCCCGTTGGGATACCCTATAAATATTAACGCTACTTAAGAATACAGACAACAAAGTGGATTGTCCACCATGTCCACCATATAAAAGGAGCATGAATAATTTTGACAAATTTAAACTTTACAGATTTCAATCTTGAACCACTGGTGCTGCAAGCCATCACTGAGCTCGGGTTTGAAGAAGCAACACCGATCCAATCCAAAGCGATTCCTTTGGCACTCGAAGGCAGAGATTTGATTGGTCAAGCTCAAACAGGTACGGGTAAAACAGCTGCATTCGGTATTCCGTTGATCAGCAAAATCACAAAAAGTGATGAGAAAATCCGCGCCCTTATTATGGCACCTACACGTGAACTTGCAATTCAAGTTGCTGAAGAGATCGAAAAACTCACTCGCTTCAAAGGTCTGCGCTCCCTGCCAATCTACGGCGGACAAGATATCGTGCGTCAAATCCGTGCACTGAAAAGAAAACCACAGATCATCATTGGTACACCTGGACGTCTCCTTGACCACATCAACCGCAAAACAATCAAACTAGATGATGTACAAACTGTTGTACTGGATGAAGCAGATGAAATGCTCGACATGGGTTTCATGGAGGATATCCAATCCATCCTGAAACAAGTTCCAGACGAGCGCCAAACCATGCTGTTCTCAGCAACAATGCCTCCTAACATTCAAAAATTGGCACAACAATTCTTGAACAATCCTGAACACATTTCTGTGATTCCGAAACATGTTAGTGCACCATTGATTGACCAATCCTATATCGAAGTACCTGAGCGTCAAAAATTCGAAGCATTGAGCCGTTTGTTGGATATGGAATCTCCTGAACTGGCGATCGTATTCGGACGTACAAAACGTCGTGTTGACGAATTGGCTGAAGCTTTGCAAAAACGTGGATATTCTGCAGACGGTCTTCATGGTGACTTGTCCCAGAATCAACGTGATGCGGTAATGCGTAAGTTCCGTGACGGCAGCATTGACGTACTCGTTGCAACAGACGTGGCTGCACGTGGCCTCGACGTATCAGGTGTAACTCACGTTGTTAACTTTGACCTTCCGCAAGATCCGGAGAGCTATGTTCACCGTATCGGTCGTACAGGTCGTGCGGGTAAAGAGGGTGCTGCTTGGTCCTTCGTTACACCGCGTGAGATTGATCACTTGCACTTCATCGAGCGTGTAACACGTCACCGTATTCCTCGTAAACCACTGCCAACAATGGCAGAAGCGGTTGAAGGTAAACAACGTTTGACAGCAGAGCGTTTGCTGGAAATCGTACAATCAGGCGAACTGAACGAATACAAAGGTATTGCGATTCAAATGCTTGAGCAATATGATTCTGTTCAACTGTTGTCGGCTGCACTGAAGCTCCTGACAGGTGACAAAAAAGATGCTCAAGTTGATCTGACTCCTGAAGATCCAATCCGTGCGAAACGTCGTAAACCAGATGTTCGCTCTGGCGGACGTAAACCATCAGGTTACAGCGGTAACCGCACAAGTGGTAGCGGCGGCAGTGGTGGTGGTTACAATCGCGATCGCAACAGCAGTGGTGGCGGACGTGGCGGTTACAACCGTGATCGTAACAGCGGCAGCAGCACTGGCGGTGGAAGCAGAGAAGGTGGTTACAACCGTGACCGCAAACCGCGTCCAAGCAGCAACGAAGGACGTCGTCCAGCGAAAGATTCTTCTTTCGAGTAATATAAACGTATAATCTTAAAAATGGAGCGGGCAACTGCTCCATTTTTTTATTTTCAAAATTACTGCATCATTTTATTTCACTGCCAGAAGCGCTAGTTAAGGACAATGACGATCTCTTTTCGGGAAGTACTGGCTTTTCCTATCTATAATAAGGTATATTAATATTAGACTTCAGGTAATACGCAAGGCTGCAGAGGAGGAGAAATGTTTGGAATTTAAAGGAGCTATGGGTGGGATCTACCGGCTTACAGAGTGGATTACGAGACTGGCCGCAACCAATCTGTTGTGGGCTATTTGTTCGTCTCCGTTCTTGTTTTTCTTGATTATGAAACTGCTCGTGATGCAGCAGAACCTCGCAAACGAATCATTGCAAATGAACTGGGCTATAGCTATTGTGGCACCGCTTACACTGTTCCCGGCGACTTCGGCGCTGTTTACGGTTGTTCGTAAATGGAATATGGGCGATACGGATGTACCGATCTTCCGTACTTTCTTTGTAGGTTACAAGGAAAACTACAAGCAAAGTTTAATTGGGGGTATTTTTTACACACTGCTGTTCGCGATTATGTATCTGGATTATACAGTGTACATGACGCAGTTCCGCAATATGCAGCTCGTGGGAATCATCATGCTAGTACTGCTTCTCTTGTTATTTGTATCACTCTTTAACTTTTTCTCGATGGTTGTACACTATCATATGTCCATCGGACTCATTATCAAAAACGCGGTATTACTTACGCTGATCAGACCATTCCGTGTATTTTCCACATTGCTGGGAAGTGGGTTGCTGTTCTACATCGGTTTCCGTTATCCGGTCTTGTTTGTTTTCTTCATTATCAGCATCATTGCATGGTTCGCTTTCTTTAACTTCTACGCAACCTTCAACAAGATGCAGGAGCAGATGGAGAAGATGCAACTCAAGAAGGAAGAAGAGGAAGCTGCTGCGCTGGCTGAACAATCAGCAGAGAATGGTGAAACATCTGAGCCATCAGACGACAAAAACATTACATTGCAAAAATAAAACATGATGGATCGCCATTTACTTTTTACACAGTTAGGGATATAATAATTGTACATCCTGCGATGTACGTTTCGGTTATTCGTTGTTTTGAACCAATGATGATGTCTTCGGGAGATCAACACAGAATGTTGCTGAAAAGCCCTGTCTATACGACATGGGGACTTCAAAAAGCATTTTTGCGGTCACCCACCTGCCAAGCAGGTTCATAAGACAATGTAGCCGGACGGCATAGGCGGGTTCCTAAATCTTATGTACAGCACCCTGACTTTTCCTCTTCAGAAGGAATTTCAGGGTGTTTTTAAGTTGTGATGAATGTTTTTGATTGGTTTTACGATAAATATGATGCTTGCCCTTTTGTTACTACTTGAACAATGTTACACTAAGATACATAAATGGAACGGTTACATTCAAAGGAGGAAGGGTCTTGACCTTAAAGAGAACGCTCGTCGGTATCATCCGCAGCATGGAGGGGACCAGCGATCGAGCCAAGGATCCCAAATTAAAAACACGGTATTATAACTTATCCAAAGACAGAGCCTGGGAAGAGGTCTCTTCGACACTCAAAAAGATTCCGGGTTATAAAGTGCTGCATGAAGTGCCTTCTGTTGGAGAAGTTATTCTGGAGAAGCGGACTACCTTTGGACGGACGATGGATATTACAGTTTCCATTATCTCGGTAAGTCCTGTTCGCAGTGCGGTGGATATGTATTCAGCTTCTCGTGGTTCACTTGGAGACTTGGGTTCCAATTATCGCACGATTATGAACTTATTCTCTGTACTGGATAAAAAGCTAAGCAAGTATAAAGCAAATGATTGAAATAGATGATTAATAACAAAAAGCGAGTGAAGGTTAACCTTCCTCGCTTTTGTTCTGAACGTATGATAACTTCTACAGCAAAGCTTTTACAGCAGCAATTGCTTGTTCGAAGTTAGGGGAGTCTGTCATTTCAGGCAAATACTCCACATATGTAATCCGGTCTTCGGCATCCAAAACAAAAATGGAGCGCATGTCGAGTTGGAATTCTTTGATCAGAACACCGTAGTCTTCACCGAAAGAACGTGTTTTGTAGTCTGACAATGTAACTACGCGGTCAACACCAGCTGCTCCGCACCAACGGGCTTGAGCGAACGGAAGGTCAACGCTGACTGTCAAGACAACTACATTGTCTCCGAGTTCTCCAGCTTCCACGTTGAAACGACGAGTTTGCGCATCGCATACGCCAGTATCCAGGGAAGGAACAACGCTGATTAATTTGATTTTGCCTGCGAAGTCTTTCAGGGAAGCATCCTCAACCAGGTTCTTGCTCAGTGTAAAATCAGGTGCTTGATCGCCCACTTTCAGTTCGGGTCCGATCAATGTAATAGGGTTGCCTTTAAATGTGGCTGCGCCTGTACGTTCTTGTGTCATAATAATGTTCCTCCTTATAAATTGGTGATCCGTGCCAAAATCCATTATAATCTTTTATGAAAGGCATTGTCCAATTCGGACATGTACCATTACGATGGATCAGAGATGTAAGTCCGATCTGAACAGGGTGGAGTGAAAGAAGAAATTTATGATATTTATTCGCTATGAGAACTGGAAAGGTTATTTGAAGTATTTCCCTTTGACGTCGCTTTTTTTAATTGCCAATGTAGTCATGTTTATTGTGTTAACGGTGAACGGTGGATCAACGAACAATATGGTGCTGCTGAAATTCGGGGCACTTACGAATCATGAACTGTTCGCGCATGAATGGTGGCGTTACATTACATCCATGTTCCTGCATGCGGGCTTCAGTCATTTATTGTTTAACAGCTTTGCTTTAATCGTATTTGCACCACCGATGGAGCGGTTGCTCGGGTCGGTAAGGTATGGTGTATTGTACCTGGGTGGCGGTGTGTTGGGTAATATTCTTGCTGTTGCGTGGTACAACTCGGTTGGGAGTATTACCATCTCGGTAGGGGCTTCAGGAGCGATCTATGCCGTCTATGGTGCATTCCTGTATGTAGCGCTGTTCCAGCGAACGATGATGGACGAGGCTTCGCGCAAAACGATGTACACGTTGCTTTTGTTCGGGATCATATTCTCCTTCGCCATGTCAGGCATCAACTGGATGGCTCACCTTGGCGGATTGTTGGGTGGATTCTTTATTTACGGACTGTTGATCAGATTGTGGAAACCCCGTAGCTTAAAGCGGTAGTCAGAACGTTCTCAAGATGGAATGCAATCAAGGATAAGTAGGGTATAACAGATTGGAGCGATCAGGCGAGTGGAATTAAGACAGTTGCATTACTTTTTGAAAGTGGCACAGAAGGAACATGTAACACAGGCTGCTGAAGAGTTGCATGTGGCACAGTCGGCGGTGAGTCGTCAGATTCATCAGCTGGAAGAAGAGCTGGGCGTGGACCTTTTTATGCAAAAGGGGCGGAACCTGCAGTTGACTGCAGTGGGGCAGCTTTTTTGCAAACGAATTGAAGGTATCTTGAAAGATTTGGACAAGGCAGTCGGGGAAGTTCATGAGTTTCTGGACCCGGAGCATGGGGAGATTCGAATTGGATTTCCGCATAGCCTGGGGATTCATCTCATTCCTTCCGTGGTGGCTGCTTTCCGTCAGCGTTACCCTAACGTGAAATTCAGGTTCAAGCAGGGGATGTTCCCTACACTGATTCGTGATGTGTTATCTGGAGAGGTAGACTTGGCATTCATTTCTCCTTTTCCAGAGAAGCATGATCAAGTAGACGGTGATATTGTACTCACAGAAGAATTGCATGCGATCCTTCCTCCCAATCACCCGTTAGCTGGTGAAGAGACCATTGCGCTTGAACAACTCAAGGATGATAAATTTGTATTGTTTAGCAAAGGTTATTCTCTTCGTCCTATTGTGTGGCATGCCTGTCTGGAAGCTGGTTTTACACCCAAGATCGCTTTTGAAGGGGAAGAGACCGACACCATCCGCGGATTGGTTGCTGCGGGCATGGGGGTCAGTCTGCTGCCTGAGATGGCGTTATTCCAGACGAATCCTTTGCAACCGGCACATGTGGCCATCTCTCATCCCAAAGTAACACGGACCATCGGGTTAATTCACCGTGCGGATGACAAATTGCCGTTGGTTGCCCAGTCCTTTCGTTCATTTTTGCTTCATTATTTCGGTTTACAACAAAACAATACCCCATCCGATTAACGGTGGGGTATTGTTTTTGTTGTATTAGGTATCCAATTAATCGCGGCTGTTGAAGATTCCGATATAACGAATCAACTCAAGCAATGAGATCAACGCTGCAGCAACGTAAGTCAAGGCTGCGGCATTCAGAACCTTTGCAACACCTTTTTCTTCTTCGTTACGGATGTACCCTTCGGATACCATAATCTCTCTAGCGCGATTACTTGCATTGAACTCAACCGGTAAAGTGATGAGTTGGAATGCTACAGTTACGGAGAAGAAGATGATACCGATACCTACAAGGTTCATGGCATTGAAGATGAAACCTGCAATCAACAGGAATGGAGCTAATCCGGATGCAAAGTTCACAATTGGGAAGATCCGGTGACGCAGTGCCAGCATCGGATAACTTTCTTTATGCTGAATGGCGTGGCCAACTTCATGACACGCTACCGAAACAGCTGAGATTGAGTTTTCATAATATACTGGTTCTGATAAACGTACAACCCGATTGATCGGATCATAGTGATCAGAGAGCGTGCCGCGTACAGGTTCAATTGGAACATCGTGCAGGCCGTTAGCATCAAGCATCTGGCGAGCGGCATCGTAACCAGTCATTCCGTTCTGGTTCGGTACCTCCGACCAACGTCTAAATGTACCTTTAACGCGAAATTGCGCCCATAAAGAGAGCAAAAAGGCGATAATGATCAATACGAACATACCGTTATTAAAACTCATATTCATTCCTCCGCTTTCTAAGAATAAGCTACATCATGGTGTTCTCAAGCAAGATTTTTAGGGCCTCCATTGTACCGGCACTTTTGGTGAGGAGTCCTGCCATCATTTTACGTGCTTGTACAGGTTTCATCTCTCCAAGTAGCGGTTTGAGTTCGTTAACCTCTCGCTCAAGTTGTTGTACATGAAGCTCCAATGTTGTCAATTTGCTGGCAACTTGTTCTTCTGTACTAACCAGACGCCACTTTTCAAGAGATTGCTTAATCTCGTCGAGACTATACTTCTCTTGTTTCATCTGTACAATACGTTCAAGCCTCGTTAAAGTTTCATTACTATAGAGACGATAATTTTTTTGTGTACGTTCTTCGGGAGCGATTAGTCCAAGCTTCGTGTAATAATCAATCGTCCGTTCACTAACACCAGCGGTCTTGGCGAGTTCGCCAATCCGAAAAAGTTTCATATCCCCAATGATATTCACCTCGCTTGCAAGTTCAAATGTAGGGAATTGTAGTTTCCACTTGTGAATTTCTAGACTACGCCCAATTTTTCTTACTAATAAGTATGATACATGATCTTTAACCGTACAGTCAAACGTTATGCTTTGGCAATCAGCATACTGCATTTCTATATCTATGTACTCATAGAATGTGATTATGTACTTAAGTGCAAGAAAAAGACGTATGACTTTATTCCCAGGAATAATTTTCAGTTTTGATGAAAATACTCTTGTCAACTTTCCTCTCTTCTGCTTATAATGACATTAAGAGTTTCACGTTATGTGAAGAAACTTAACATAAGAGGGAGTGGGGTATATGAGAAAGAAATGGTTGGTTTCCGTGTTAGTAATGCTTACTTTGTTCGCTTTTCCGGTCAGCGCATTTGCGGCTGCGGAGGGTCCGACTAACATTGAACTTCAAAGTGGTTTGAACTCAGCCTTTACGTTTCTGGCTGTGGTACTCGTATTCTTGATGCAAGGGGGATTTGCTTTACTCGAAGCGGGTTCAACACGGATGAAGAATGCAGGACACATTGCAGGTAAGACCATCCTGACATTGGGAATTTCAGTTATTGCCTTCTGGGGGCTGGGTTTTGGTCTAGGCTTCGGTAATGGTAATGGATTTTTTGGAACTACCGGATTCTTCCTAAGTGGAGACAGTATGGCTGCTTCCTTCGAATCACTGGCTTTCTCCGATGTTCCACTGACTATTAAATTCGTATTCCACCTCGCCTTTGCGGCGGTATCTCTGGCCATTGCCTGCGGTGGTATGGCTGAACGTGCAAAGATGAGCGTATATATCGTGTTTGGTACATTGTATACCATTATTATGTATCCGGTTGTTGCTCACTGGGTATGGGGCGGCGGCTGGTTGGCTGAGCTGGGTATGCAAGACTTTGCAGGATCGACGGTAGTTCACTTGACTGGTGCGACTGCAGCATTGGTAGCTACCATCTTGTTGAAACCACGTATTGGTAAATATAACAAAGACGGCAAACCTAACATCATTCCAGGTCACAACCAAGTGTATTCTGTACTCGGGGTTATTATCCTCTGGATCGGTTGGTTCGGATTCAACCCAGGTAGTACATTATCTGCTATGGGGGATGGATTCTTCGGTTATGTTGCATTAACTACTAACGTAGCTGCTGCAGCTGGTGGTGTTGCTGCGCTGTTGATCTCATGGGCAGTACTTGGTAAGTCTGATATTCCTAGCATGTTAAACGGTGTGCTTGCGGCACTCGTTGCGATTACAGGGGCATGTGCATTCGTTGAACCTTGGGCAGCGCTGGTTATCGGTGCTCTGGCGGGTATCATCACATTCTTCACAGCACAGTACTTCGATCGTAAAGGAATTGACGATCCAATCTACGCTTTCTCCGTGCATGGTATTGCTGGTATGTGGGGTGCGATCTCCACGGGCTTGTTCGCTACTCCTGAACTTGCCGAGAATGCTGGTGTAGGTCAAGCGGGTCTGTTCTATGGCGGTGGATTCCACCAATTGGGCGTACAGCTTCTCGGTCTGGCAGGTGCTTTTGCCTTCGTACTGGTAATGTCCTTCATTATTCTGGGCGGAATGAAAGCGATCATGGGCATCCGTGTTACTGAAGAAGAAGAAACAATGGGTCTGGATATCAGTGAGCACGGTACTTACGGATACCCTGAACAAATGAAAAATGTAGATTCTAAATCCAATGGTGGTACGTTCAGCTCCTGAGGTGAATGATGCTGAATCATGCTTCAAGGAGGCTGGACATGATGGAACCCATCTCGTATACAAACTATTCCTGGTCTTATCAGGGAATCGATGGTGCGGTGTCTTCTCAAGAACTGCGGCAGGCACGTGTGATATTACAGAACGAGCTCCAAGAATTGTTGTCCGCTTCCTTGTCGCCGATCGAGTGGTACCAAACGGTAAATGAACTGCATGACCGGATCGCACGGAAAGCAGTAGAGTTATGCATTCAGGGGATGGTTGAGGAAGGCTTCGGCCAACCTCCCGTCCCCTATGCCTTTATCGTATTTGGCAGTTCCGGCAGGGAAGAAGCGACGTTATGGAGTGATCAGGATAATGGCATGATCATTAGCGATACTCCGCATGAAGGTAAAGAGGAATATTTTGCTCACCTCGGACAGCGAATGACGGATATGTTGGAAGAGCTTGGTTACGCCAAATGCGAAGGCAAAGTCATGTGCTCTGAGCCACTCTGGAGAAAAACGCTGGCGTCATGGAAGCATCAATTAGCAGATTGGAGCTCGGATCTGAATTGGGAGCCCGTTCGTAATCTGATTATTGCTTCAGACATGCGTTTTGTTGCAGGTGAGCAAAGTCTGGCGGAGGAATGGATCACGAGTTTTTATGAACAGTTCAGACTGGTTCCTGAACTTTCGGATGCAGTTCTTCGCAATACGGTTAAACATAAAGCTACATTAAATGTACTTGGACGTGTGGTCACAGAACGATTTGGTGCACATGCAGGCGGATTTGATGTTAAGTATGGTTTATACATTCCGCTGGTGAACAGTGCCCGTTATTTGGCTTTGCAACATGGGATCAAGGAGTCATCTACGCTAAAAAGAATGGAGAGACTGACTTCACTTGAAGCTGTTCCGTTTACATTACTGGATGCATGCCAGCGGGCCTTCTTAGCCGCTTTGAAGTTTCGTAGAAGTACACCGGTTGTCATCCAAGGGGATTTGCAACATAGCAGTGGGTTCCTGGATGAGAAACAGATGAAACAAAAGCAAATTCATTATGAGCTCAGGGATACGCTCGGGTTGGTACGACGAGTGCATCGTGCTTTGCAAAGACAGTTGCGTTTTGCAGAAAGGAGACGTCCATGAGGGAGCCGGCAAGGGGCAATACAGGATTCTGGAATTCGCTGCGTCAGGGAGGGGTCCCTTCCGCCATCGCTTCCATTATGGGAGCCCCTACGGCGCAACACATGGCGTTTATCCGCTCTATGATGAGAGAACAGCGCAGACCTGAGGTTCTGCATACGCCTCTAAATGAGCTGGACGCAGTTGTATTTGATCTGGAAACGACGGGTTTTTCGCCCCAGCATGGGGATGAGATTATCTCATTTGGTGCGGTCCGTATACATGGTGGTGTCGTGCTGGAAGGAGAGCAGTTCTATACGGTGGTGCAGTCCAAGACTGCGGTTCCGGAACATATTACTGAACTTACAGGTATTACACAGGAGATGACGCTGGACGCACCAACTTTGCTGGAGGGACTGCATGATTTCATGTCTTTTGTTGGCGGAAATGTTCTGATTGCACACGCAAGTGCGCATGACCGAGCTTTTCTGAATGCCGCTCTGTGGCGGACTTCAAAAGTAAGGCTGACACATCGTTTAATCGATACGATGATGTTGGCCCGCTGGCTTGAACCAAGCAGGCCGGGATATGGTCTGGATGAATTGCTGGAATCCAGAGGGATTCCGATCTATGGGCGTCACCATGCACTGGAAGATTCAAAAATGACTGCGCAGTTATGGTCCTGTTATCTGGAGGACATGATGCGTCAAAATGTGGAGACCTTGGGTGATTTGTATACCCAGCTAAGTCACGCATAACGGAACGGGAAGCAGATTGTACGAAGGCACAACGCGGTGTGTCGGATCCTGCGATTCCTTCGAGGATTCAATCAGATAACCGTTCAGATGCATATGAGATCGCAACCCGCTTGTTTGGTCGGGTGAGCCGATGAGGTACATCTGAAGCAAGCCGGCGAAGGCCGGGAGAGCTTGCAAGTCCTCTAAGGAAGGAACAGGCCTGGTCTGCGGATGAGAATGGAAGATACCAATGAGCTTAGGTTCGGAAAGTACGCACCGAATCCATTCGGCATCGTCCAGAGTAAAATGGTGCAGCGGGTCAGGTGCTACGTTACGAATGGGCTGAAACCGACTGATTCGTATACCGCCCGCTGCGGTTTCACCCAGCATAACCCCGCAGGCTTCTTGCGGCAGCGAAAGGAACATGTGCTTTGACATCTCTTGTTCTACGGAAGAAGGGATGTAGAAGGCGTTTTGCTGCCCGTGAAGTGCTGCCATTTGTATTCACCCCTCTCTCTTTGGCTCCTGCTTAGGCAGGAGTCCTTTTTCATTTTATTTTCTGTATTCCGGATTGTAAAATTTTAAAGGAAAAGGGTACAATAATAAAGAGAACATTTGGGAATCATGTTCTGGTGAACTGTCATAGAGCGTGATAAACACTTAGCATGTGCAGAAATTGCGGTTTTAGTTTCAACAGGCTAATTATATAAAAGGGTGGCGGGTTATGAAACGAAACATATACATACTCCTTGGTGTTGTCTTGCTGGTTGGTATTGCACTGGCCCAGAATGCGGGTGACGGCATTGCAGCCGTCTTTAAGCAGGAAGAACCCATGCCTACAGAGACGGGACCACGTGCGGGTCTTCTGGCACCTGCTTTTTCTCTGACAGCAATGGATGGGAAGACGTACAGTGTGGGCGGTGCCAAAGATAAGGCCACGTTCGTCAGTTTCTGGGCATCCTGGTGTGAGCCGTGTAAGCAGGAAGCCCCAGAGCTGAATAGAATGGCCGCGAAATACAAGGATAAGCTTGACATGTATGGGGTTAATGTAACATCATACGATAAACTCAAAGATGCCAAAGCTTTTGTGGATGAGTACCAACTGAATTTCCCTATTCCCTTGGATGAGAAGGGGACTGTGTATGCTCAATACAATGGGGTGGCTTTTCCAACGAATGTTCTGATTGACTCCAGAGGAGTTATACAGGAGATTGTTCTGGGTATATTACCCGAGAAAGAGTTGGAGCGTAAGATTAAAAAGTTAATTACGAATTAATTTTCTGCAAAGAAAGAAGCCTTTGCATCCATGAATCATGGGTACAGAGGCTTCTTTTTATTTTCCGGGAAATATGGGTTATTAGTGGTTGCTTATCCCATGAGCAGGAATAGGGAGTGTGCCCGGCTCATCCTGCAATTTTTCTTGAAGCAATGCATAGCGGAAACTGTGAACGAGGGCTTCCCAACTTGCTTCAATTACGTTCTCGGATACACCAACAGTGTTCCATGTGTTCTCCGTATTTTTGGATTCGATCAATACACGAACTTTAGCGGCGGTGGCATCTTTCTCATCCAGTACACGCACTTTGTAGTCCGACAGATGCATGTTGGCAAGTGAAGGGAAGTATTGTACCAATGCCTTCCGAAGCGCATTATCGAGTGCGTTCACCGGACCGTTACCTTCAGCAGCGGTATAAACACTTGTTCCAGCTACATTAAGTTTGACAAAAGCTTCAGAAACAACGGATTTCCCCGCCGTTTTCTCCACAAGCATTTTGAATGATTCAAAAGTGAACAATTCTTTCATGTCACCGTTCGCTTCACGAATTAACAATTCAAGCGAAGCATCTGCACCTTCGAACTGATAACCCTGATGCTCCAGATCTTTGATCTTCTCAATAATCTGACGTGAATTGGCACTGCTTGGATCGAACTCAAGCCCCAGTTCCTGCGCTTTGGATACAATATTACTTTGTCCGGCAAGTTCCGAGACCAGCACACGTTGTTTGTTACCGACCAGTTCAGGGACGATATGTTCATAGGTACGTGAATCCCGCAGGATGGCAGAGACGTGAATCCCACCTTTGTGAGCAAAAGCAGCATTGCCGACATAAGGCTGATTAATCGGCATATTCACATTGGCAATCTCGCTAACATAACGAGCCACGTTTGTAAGTTGTCTCATGGAATCCTCAGTAACACATTCATAGCCAAGTTTCAGTTGCAGGTTCGGGATAATGGATGCGAGATTGGCGTTACCACAACGCTCTCCATAACCGTTCATTGTACCTTGCACCTGACGGGCTCCGGCTTGTACAGCGCTGAGTGTGTTGGCCACAGCCAGTTCACAATCATTATGTGTATGGATGCCGAGATGTGCGTGAGGCAGGCTTCTATGAAGTGTGGATACGATCTCGTGTACCTCGTTTGGCATCGTCCCGCCGTTGGTATCACACATGACGAGCCAGTCCGCTCCTGCCTCGTGAGCCTTGGTCAAAACAGCTTGAGCATACTCCGGGTTATGTTTGAATCCGTCAAAGAAGTGTTCTGCATCAAAGATCACTTCCATACCATTCTGCTTCAGATAGGCGATGGAATCATAGATCATGGACAAATTTTCTTCCAATGTAGTCTGCAAAGCGGTATGCACATGGAAGTCCCATGATTTACCGACTAAAGTTGCAGCCTGAGCACCAGATTCGATCATGCGCTTCAGGTTGGCGTCTTCACTAGCGACGCTGCCTTTTCGGCGGGTACTGCCAAAAGCAACAACCTTTGCGTTCAGGTTTAATTCCTTGACTCTTTTGAAAAACTCAATGTCCTTGGTATTGCTGCCGGGAATTCCGCCTTCAATATAATGGACACCCAGGTCATCAAGCTTCTTGGCAATTTTGAGTTTGTCGTCTGCCGATAAGCTGACACCCTCCCCTTGTGTGCCGTCACGTAAAGTCGTATCGAAGATGGAAATGGCCTTTGACATGAAGATCCTCCTTTGAGATAAAGCGCTCTTTTAAAAGATTGGATTGTAAGTTGGGAAAAGCTGTTAAGTACGTTAGTGGACGAATCCTTCGATTCGGCAACGCTACACTGTGTTAAACTGGGTGCGCTGATTTGTCCTAAAGTCGTCAATTTGTATAATTAATTATTATAGCACCATTATAGCCAAATGCTACATAGAAATCGCAGTTTCATGTAACAATTAACGGATTCTAGAGAAAAAAGAAGGAAGGTAATCATAATCCGGATGTATGTTATAATCTATTATTGAGTTTCAATTGGAATATATGGAAGAAAAGGAGGGTTAATTTTTGACTTTTGTATGGGAAAATACAGTTATTGCCCTGATCACTTTGATACTTTTTGTGAGTGTAGGCTGGTTAATTATTCGGTCTCTGATCAGATCTCGCAGAAAATAAATGTTCGTGACTGAATTAACATAACGGGTTTGATATACTATAGAAGAAAGAAATTCGTTTCATTAATTAGTGTGCAAGAAAGGGCGGGGGTTCATGATGTCTTCAGACGGCAATCCTCCAGCGAATGTGGATCAATACTACCCTACAGCCGGACGGGTGATTCTGCATGTCGATATGAATGCTTTCTACTGCTCTGTACATGAAGCCGAGGAACCAGATTTATATAGAGGAAAAGCAACGGCCGTTGCGGGCAGCAGTGAACTGCGAAAGGGTGTAATTGTAACCTGCTCATATGCCGCTCGTAATCGAGGCATCTCAACAGGTATGGTTGTCCACCAAGCCTTGAAAAAGTGCCCTGATCTCATTGTGATTCGTCCTGATTTTCATTTATATCGTCAATATTCAAGAGCTTTCATGCAGATTGCGTATAGTTATACCCCTCAACTTGAGGCAACGTCCATTGATGAATGTTATCTTGATATTACAGGGTCAAGGCAATTCGGGAATCCAATGGAGATTGCGGAGAGCATTCAGCGTAGAATCAAGGATGAATTGGGGCTGCCATGTTCCATTGGCATTGCACCCAACAAATTATTGGCAAAAATGGCTTCGGATCTGAAAAAACCGAACGGTATCTCCATTTTACGTATGAGGGACGTACCCCGGATTCTTTGGCACAGGCCATGTAACGAGATGTTTGGCATTGGCAAAAAAACGGCTGAAAAGCTGAAAAAACTGGGCATTGAAACGATTGGTCAATTGGCCAAGTCGGATGAGAACATGTTGACCGAACTATTCGGAGTTAATGGAGCATGGCTCAAAAATTCTGCGAATGGCATTAACCATTCCGCAGTTCACGCGGAACGGGAAGCCAATAAATCCATTGGACATACAACCACTTTACCGGCGGATGTATCGGATATGAATGAGATTCATCGGGTATTCCTCAATATAAGTGACCAGGTAGCCAGAAGATTGCGCAAGCACGAAATGTTCAGCCAGGGTATTCAGATTACGATCCGCACACCGGATATGAAGACAATCACCCGATCACGTCTAATGGAAGTTCCTACGGAGGATGCAACGGTCATATACCGTGAGGCCTGTAAACTATTTGAGAAGCATTGGGGTAGTGGCAAGCCTGTACGCATGCTGGGTGTGACACTTCAGAACCTGATTCCAAGAGAAGAATCCGCTGTGCAGATGGACTTGTTTGAATATGAGCAGAAGCCCAAGAAGGACAATCTGATTCGGATTATGGATCAGTTACGTGATAAATTTGGTGAGAATGCTGTTGTCACCGCAGGCATGCTTGGAGACGATCCTTCCGTGCTGCTTCGGAATCATAAAGTGCGCGGTACTTCCCTGCAAAAAGATAACTTGCAAAGTCTTGATTAAATAAGGGATAATAGAGACTTGTGGTTGCAAAATGATTTGTAATTATCCTTACTTTGTATTAATATGTTTCTAGATAAAAACACTGTACGTTTCGAATTTTAGGAGGAGAGAATGTAAATGAGTAAATATACTTGGGTTGAAAAAGACACATGCATCGCATGTGGCGCTTGTGGAGCAACGGCTCCAGACATCTACGATTATGATGATGAAGGTTTGGCTGAAGTTATCTTTGACGGCGATGCTAACCAGGGTGTCAAAGCTATTCCAGACGACTTGTTTGACGATATGCAGGATGCATGCGATGGCTGCCCTACAGATTCAATCAAAGTAGCGGACGAGCCTTTCAATAAAGAAGGCTAAGTATTTCTAACATGAACATAGAGCACTTTCTTTTGTCTTTACGACAAGGGAAGGTGCTTTTTTTGTCTTCATTTAACTGTGATCTTATGACCTGCGAATCAAGGACGATTATTGTCGAAAACCCTTTTTCCCACCGGGTACTCAAGTCCTATGGATTCAACGCTTGGTTATGCCGATATATAATGATATAAGGAAAAAGGCGAAATAGTGGAGGATCGGATGCAAAATACTCATCTAAGAACATATGTCAAGAAACATCCCGACAATAAAATGGCCTGGTATCTGCTTGGAAAGGAGTACTTGGGCGAAGGGCAGGAGGCCAAAGCCAATTATTGTTTTCAGCAAGCGGGCGAGGTTTACGAGGCATTTGAACGTAGTAAAGCTCCTGCTGACATCTGGGTGGACTATCAGGACAAACTGGTGGAAATGTCTGAGCAAAAAGAGAAAAAACAACGTAGACGCAAAATGTGGCTTACGTTGTTCATGCTGCTTGTGCTGGCAGGTCTGCCACCTGCGGACGCTCCGGGTTTCAGTCGTGAAGCGGCCGACGCACTGTCAGCAGCATTGGAATCCACAGAGGATATCGCAGCGCCTGTAGAAGCGGATAAACAGGTTGGGACTGCATCCATTGCGCCAAGTAATGTGTTCACCGCTGCGGCATTTGGTGGAGGCAACCATGGGGAGGCTGCGCTTGCAGCTGCCTGGTCCGGGTCTGGCCCGAAAATAGAGACTTCGGCTGTACTGGGTATGCAAACCTCGGATGGATGGTCTTTATGGAAGCGAAATATGCCTGTGAAATACATAGTACAAACCAACACAAGCGGGAAACTAACTGCACAGAGTTATGATGCCAAGCAGTGTAACTGTGAACCTCCAGAAGTCACGCCGAAGATCAAAAAGATGGCTATGGCGTGGACCGCGAAGCAGGAAGCCGCTGCATCATTATCAAGTGCAATTGTTGCTTATCGCAAAAAAAATGACGCTTGGCCCAAGAGTGTAACGCAAATGGCTCAGCCATTTCCAAATAATATTCTCGGAGAGACGGCGCCAGGCATGACCGAGATGTTTCCGAAGCTGCTAGCCTTGCATCAAGGAAAGGCACAGCAAGGAAAGAGTGAAGCCGGTGGAGCAGATAACAGTTCGACGACTTCGAATTCGTCTCAAGGACAGAATGCCGCTTTTGCAGATACGCTGGGAGGTCTGCCTTTTTTGCAGGAACCGCTGGAAATTTTCATTGATAAGGATAAACATAAACTTGCATTAATCAGTGGGGATACCATTGTTCGTATGTATGATGTGGGACTTGGCGGTGATCGAACACCGGAGGGTTCATTTATCATTACAGATAAAGTGGTCAATCCGAATGGACGCTCGAACGGTGAGTTTGGAAGCAGAGGTATGCAGCTCTCGAATACGAATTATGCCATCCATGGGACCAACGAGCCAGACAGTATCGGACTGGACGAGTCCCTTGGATGTGTGAGAATGCGTACGGGAGATGTAGAAGAGTTATTCGCTCTTGCTCCGCAAGGCACTCCGGTACGTATTGGAGAAGATGTACTGCCAGATCTGACGCTTGTTCCAGAAGCAAAGCAGCGTTATCAGCATACGCTTGTTCCAAAGCAGAATAATCCGAACAAAACGTATCACTGGCTGAATTGATCTGTTTGATATGTAGAATCAGATGGATTCAGCCTGAATCATCTACATGTTGGCAATAATGATAAGAGCACCAATGATGATGATCAAGCCGCCTACACTGGCTGCAGTCCATGCAATGGCTTTGCGATTCACTTCTTCTTTCTTTTGCTGTAATGCAGGTGGTTTACGTTTGGGAGCCATGAGTTATTCCTCCTTATTTGGAATAGAACTGGTGTAGAGTAACCATGCTCTCATTGTAAAGAATTCAACTCGTCATTTCCAGTGGGCGGGTGGATTTCTTGTGAGCATTATGTATTATTCGATTTGTGCTGTCTATGCGCAAACTACTTTCCTTTTTAATAAGAAACAGATAGACTTGTGTGTAGAGTGTTTTTTACATATGAAAAGACGGAAAGCGGCTTTTTGGCGTACCGGACCAGAACGGAGTGAGTGATTTGTTATACAGAAGTCTTGCTAAACCTTTGTTGTTCAAAATGGACCCTGAACAGGCCCATCATCTGATTATTGGCGGCCTTAGTGGCATGGGTAGCATCCGTCCGGTTCCTTCCGGACTGCGAGTGATGTACGGCGTTCGTGAAACGTCTGATCTGGCTGTTGACATGTTTGGGTGTCATTTCCCTACACCTGTTGGTCTGGCTGCGGGTCTGGACAAAAATGGACAGGCCGTAACGGGCTTTTCTTCCATCGGATTTGGATTCATGGAAGTGGGAACCGTGACACCACTTGCACAACCAGGTAACGATCAACCACGGCTGTTCCGTTTGCCTCCAGATGAGGCTTTGGTGAACCGTATGGGCTTCAACAACCTTGGTGCGGAAGCGATGGCAGGTGAATTGGCACGTCTACAGGATCGGCGTATTCCAGTGGCTGTTAACATCGGCAAGAATAAGGCAACGTCTAATGAGGAAGCTCACTTGGACTATTCGAAGTGCATTCAGGCATTATACGATTATGCTGATCTGTTCGTGGTTAATATCAGTTCACCAAATACACCGGATTTGCGTAATCTGCAACATGGGAATGAATTGAAGGAACTGCTCGCTGCGGTTATGAACGAGATGAACGTGCAGCATGCACGAGCGGGCGGAGCGACCAAATCCGTTCTGGTGAAGATCGCACCGGATGTGAATGATCAGGAACTTGAATATATGGTTCGCACCATTGCAGACAGCGGTGTTGCTGGCATTATTGCAACGAACACAACCATCAGTCGTACAGGACTTTCCCACCAACATGCGAAAGAGACTGGCGGTCTGAGCGGCAAACCTCTGCGTGAGCGTTCTACGGAGATTATTCGCCAGATCTATCGTCAGACCGAAGGCAAACTTCCGATCATCGGTTCAGGTGGTATTTTCACAAGTGAGGATGCTTACGAGAAAATTAAAGCCGGAGCAAGTCTGGTCGAAATATATACAGCATTAATCTACGAAGGACCTGAGGTGAATCGGCGTATTCATGCCGGACTGCGTGAGTTACTGCGCAAGGACGGTTATCGTCATATCTCTGAAGCGGTTGGTGCGGAGCATCGTTAAGAAGGAATGTGGATCCCCGGATTGAAAATATAGAAGCATGGAAGAGCGTAAAATGGTTCGGGACTCTTCCCCCCACCAAACATCATGTATAATGGAATAGAACAGGGGACGCTATAGAGACAGGAGGCATAAGCATGGACGGTAGAGACTGGGGTACATTTTTACTTCCTTATGAACAAGCGGTAGAGGAACTAAAAGTCAAGTTTAAGACAATGCGGGCGGAGCTGAAAAAACGGGAAGAGTATGCCCCGATTGAATTCGTTACCGGTCGTGTCAAAAAAATATCCAGTATTTTGGAGAAATCCAGACGACTGAATGTGTCGCTTGATGACGTGGAGACAGGCATTGAGGATATTGCAGGTATCCGTATCATGTGCCAATTCGTAGATGATATCCGTCGGGTTGCCGAATACATTCGAGGCCGCAAGGATCTCACGGTACTCATTGAGAAAGATTATATTACGAATTTTAAAGAGAGCGGCTATCGCAGCTTTCATATGATTATTGAGTATCCCGTTCAGACGGCTCTGGGACAAAAGATCGTATTGGCCGAGATTCAGATCCGGACACTTGCCATGAATTTTTGGGCTACCATTGAACATTCTCTGAGCTACAAATTTCGGGAGAGTTTACCGGATGACATGCGAGCCAGGCTGAAAAAAACAGCTGAGGCCGCTTTTGTACTGGATAATGAGATGTCTGCCATTCGTCTACAGATTTTGGAGGCGCAGAAGGCCTTTGAGGATGATTCCAATATCGTGTCAAGAACATTGAATATCATTCATCAATTATACTTCTACCACCTTGTCAGTGAAGCGATTGAAGCACAGAAGCGTTTTAACGATTACTGGGAACGACATGATATGGAAGGGCTCAAAGACTTGCTGGATGACGTGAAAACACTTCTGAACAACGCCAGAAAGGGCGAAAACCCGGATGAGCATCTATGAGCCACTGTACATTGACTACTTAATCTACTTCAATCGGGATCAGGATTATTTCGAGTGTCATGAGGTGCTGGAAGAATTGTGGCTTGAGCGGGACCGGGATTCTCTCTATAAAGGATTGTTGCAGATTGCGGTTGGATTATACCACTTCAGGAATGGCAATCTCCGCGGAGGAACGATGATGTTACAGAGCTCACTTGATCTTCTGGAACCTTATCCTGCTACAATTCTGGGCATTGACCTTGGGACTTTGGTACGGGATGTACAGGAAATCGTGAAGGAACTGTCCCAATCAAATATTCAGTCTGTGACTTACAGGGATTTGTCCATACGAATTGTTGATGAGGTCTTAGAACAGGAGATATCTAGAAGATCACTTGAGCTAAAACCTAATATTCCGCAACGTCGGAGTCCTACCAGAGGGCGAATTTACGAAGAGAAGATGAAGGCGATGGAACAGGGTAAAAGTTAAGCCGTTATCAGCGTTAGCATTCAAATGAGCATCCCATGGATATGAAGTTCCATGTATATGAAACACCCCGACGATTCCTGTAAAGGGAAAGATCGGGGTGTTTTTGAATGTTGCGTCATATTCAGATGATTGCAGGTGGCACAGCCTGTCCTTCAACAGAACAGTGTCGGTGATACAAATGCCTGATTGTAGATACTTTTGGAAACGGATCTAGCAGTTAGCTTGCCGAAGGAGCTGCACTGCCTTTATATTTTTGGAAAAATTGTTTGTAATCATCCAGTGTGTAGCCTTGGTCACTGCCATTCTCTTTCAGTCCGCCAACCATACGGTCTTTCTCGACACCAGCCTCATAATAGACGAGTGTAGGTGTGAACTCGATATTGTAATCGGTCCATCCTGCTTCGAATTCACGCAGATTGAACTGTGGAAGCTCAATACCTTCACTGTCAACCAGTGGCATCAATTGAGGTGTTGTGGCACGGCAGTGCGAGCAGTCGGAAGCAAAGAAATAAACAAAAAAGCTGTCTTTGTTATCGATTTTGGTTTTGAGATCAGTGGGTACAATAATTTGTTGATAGTTGGGATCACTCAGTAGCTCCCGTGTAGCAGGATTAAGCTTGGAAGCAGCGATGCCATAAGCATTTTCCACTGAATCCATCTGTTTCTTGGATTGCTGGTCTACGACAACCAGTGCTGCAATCATAATGATTAAAATACCCAGGAATATAAGGATCGCAGCACTTTTCTTTTTCTTCTTGGATTTCATTGGACATCCCCCATCGATCATATCGAAATATAGTTTGGGCAAAAATAAAGGTTGGGATAATATGCATAAACACCCGAATTTTTGCTCAGGAATCAATCTACTTGCCATTATACTACATTACACGCTGTAGTGGAATAGATACGATATGATAGGAAAGCAAAGCTTGGATATGATAAAATAAAACGATATTGCAATCTTACCAAGACAGGATGAGTGGGAATATGGGTGTAAAGTTACCTTTGATCTTTGCTGAGCGAATGAAAAGTTTGCTGGGTGATGAGTTTGAACAATTTATGAAATCTTATGAACAGTCTCCCCATGCGGGACTGAGAGTGAATACGCTAAAAATATCGATGGAACAATTCGATGAGATTGCTCCGTTTGATCTAAGACCTATTCCGTGGTGTGAGACAGGATTCTATGTACCTCATGGTGTTAAACCGGGGCTCCACCCTTATTATCATGCAGGTCTGTATTATATACAGGAACCAAGTGCAATGGCTCCAGTTGAATTATTGCAGGTG
Organism: Paenibacillus sp. UASWS1643; assembly: GCF_008693195.1. Classification (NCBI taxonomy): domain Bacteria; kingdom Bacillati; phylum Bacillota; class Bacilli; order Caryophanales; family Paenibacillaceae; genus Paenibacillus; species Paenibacillus sp. UASWS1643. The sequence continues at coordinate 2,495 of NZ_VXKZ01000095.1, read as the reverse complement.
GAGCCTGGAGATCGCGTGCTTGATCTATGTGCTGCTCCGGGAGGGAAAACGACACAGATTGCTGCAAAGCTGCAAGGCAAGGGTGTACTTGTCACGAACGATATCCATGCTGAACGCACCAAAGCGCTGGCCAAGAACGTGGAATTGTATGGGGTGCGTAACGCGGTTGTTTTGAATGAGTCGCCAGAGCGGATCGCAAATGCATTTCCTCATTATTTTGACAAAGTATTAATTGATGCGCCTTGCTCGGGTGAAGGCATGTTCCGCAAGGATGAAGACATGGTGAAATCGTGGGAACATCATTCGGTGGAAAAATGTGTGCTCATGCAGCGGGACATCTTGGAGACTGCGGCACGATTGCTAGCCCCGGGAGGAACCATCGTATATTCGACATGTACCTTTGCGCCGGAGGAAAATGAAGCGATGATTGCGGAGTTTCTGAATGTAAACCATGATTTCGTAGTTATGAACATTCCTGAAGAGACAGGGTTTGCTCCAGGGCGTCCGGAATGGGTACGTCAGATGATGCCTGAGAAGGCAGAAGAGACAGAAGCTGTACTGGATCAAACGCGTGGTACCGCAAGATTGTGGCCTCACCTTTTGGAAGGAGAGGGACATTATGTCGCTGTGTTGCAGCATCGTGCAGGGCAAGGATTAGAAACAGATCAACCTGGAGTAGTTAAAGAAGGAGCAATGGAGTATGGACAGGTAGTGGTTGTGTCCAGGATTGAAATAGAGGGGAACAAGGATCACTCTATTGCTGCTTCTTCAATTGCTATGACCAAGGCTGATCGTAAAAAGGAACGTTTGTTGCGAATCGAATCCCGTGAGTCCCATGACAGACAGGCTGGTGGCGGCAAGAATTCGGGTAGACCGAGCAAAAAAGGTAAAGATCACGGTGGACGTAAATCGGAACGGGGTCAGGGACGCGGAGCTAATCCGGCAAGTATTGATCCGGTTGCGATCTACAGTCAGTTTATGAAAGAACAATTGGAGATTGAGTTAACTGGAGAAACGGTATGTTATGGAGATCGTGTGTATCAATCCTCGGTTGGTGCAGCACGGTTGGAGGGACTGAAAGTCATTCGTGCAGGCTGGTTTATGGGCACGATCAAGAATGGACGATTCGTTCCGTCCCACCCGCTTGCGTGTGCTCTGAATGCATCTGAAGCACGGAGAAGCGTAAATCTGTCATCCACTGATGGCGAAGCCGTGAGATACCTCAAGGGTGAAACGTTAAATATTGAAGAAGAACGAGTGGTGCTCAAGGCGGATACGTTTGCCAAAGGGTACGTTCTTGTATGTGTAGATGGTTATGCCGCTGGCTGGGGGAAATGGCTGGATGGTGTACTGAAGAATGAATATCCGGCAGGTTGGAGGTGGACATCGGCATGAGTGGAAAAGGTAAACAAACGCTGCGTCTGGACAAAATATTAAGCCATATGGGTGTGGGGACACGAAGTGAACTCAAAAAGATGGTGAAACAAGGCAGAATCCATGTGGACGGCAAAGCGGTGAAAGACAGTGGTGTACAGGTGAATCCCGAGGTGAACGTCATTGAAGCTGATGGGGAGCGAATTGTGTATCGGGAGATGATCTATCTGATGCTGCATAAACCTCCTGGTGTCGTGTCTGCTACCGAAGACAACAGAGATAAAACCGTGCTGGATCTGCTGCGGAAAGAGGATCGTGTCTTTAATCCGTTTCCTGTGGGACGACTGGATAAGGATACGGAGGGACTGCTCATTCTCACGAATGACGGTCCACTTGCCCATGATCTGTTATCTCCACGCAAGCATGTGCCCAAAACCTATGAAGCCCGTGTACTGGGAAACGTGGATGAAGCGGATGTGCAACGTTTCAAGGAGGGCATTCAATTGGATGACGGATACGAGACGCTGCCTGCTGAGCTGACTATACTTGGCCGGGAAGAGACCGAAGAAGGCACGATCTCGTCGATCTCGCTTATTATTCACGAAGGGAAATTTCATCAGGTGAAACGTATGTTTCAGGCGGTAGGCAAGCGAGTGATCTATCTGAAACGCGTTGCCATGGGTGAGCTTGAATTAGCTTCCGATCTTGCTATCGGAAGCTATCGTGAACTAACCGCAGATGAGTTGAACCTTCTGCGGAAGTAAAAGCTCCCGTCCTTCGCGAAGCGGAGCAGGGAGTTGTGGAGGGAAACGAAGCCCTGGTACGAACGCCGAAGGCGGGAAAGCTCCCGTTCTTCACGAAGTGAAGCAGGGAGCCGGGCAGAGAGTGAAACCCTGCCCGTAATGGTCCCGGTTAAGCTTGGCCGGGACCGCCGCTGACCAGCGGTGTGCCTGGCAACAAGTGTTCCTACGACAACCGTTACATAGCAAGACCCGGCCTAACACCGATGAGCAAGACGGGAGTCCAGAGGGCAGAGCCCTCTGGGGCCCTCCCTCGGAAGGGAGGGTTTGGGTGGGTGCGACAACTAACAGATGAGGATGAAGCCAGAATGACTTATAAAT
>NZ_VXKZ01000094.1:0-94513 GCF_008693195.1 Paenibacillus sp. UASWS1643 | reverse complement strand
AGCGTTCGTCCTGAGCCAGGATCAAACTCTCCAATAAAGTATTGAAAAGAGCGATAAGCTCATTTTGAATCTGACGATTCATTGTGAATCAAAAGTTACTATCCATTTGTTCAGTTTTCAAGGAACTTGTATGTCCGTTTATGTTGATGTTTGTCAACCGGACAGGAATCTTATCATATCATGTTAACTAACTTACTGTCAACACTTTGTTTTCGTCATCTTTCAAATGATTATGACAATCATTCGTTTGAAGCGACAAGAAATAATATATCACGTAGTGATTTATTTAGCAAGCATTTTTAATCAACCTTCTAATATCTTGATATCTTCATCTACGGTGTCTTGTCTCCAACCTGTATTCGACAGATTAGCACATTCTCTGAACCCAAGATGGGAACGATCCCCGCCCTTCTGTTCGTTTGAAGAAAGTGATCCAAAAACTCTATAATAAGGTATATAGGATATAGAGATAAGGTTAAGCAGTCAAGTGCTACTACTTTCATAAGTAGCCTATGAACAATCGTATATTCATCACGCATTGCACCTTTACTCCGATCACGTACTCCATTCACAGCTAGCTATTACATATCAAAGTTCTGAATAAACTCATTACTAACCTAATATGGGGTGATCGCGCTTGAAAGAATGGTTAAAGAATGTACGCAAAGGTTACGGCAAGAAACTGGTTTCCATCCACGCTTGGAATGCCTGGATCGTTGTGATCCTTGCAATCTCAGGGCTTATGCTGGTTGGCGGCTTTTGGCGCGAGATACTCGGAATTGGACGTGTCTGGTTAAAATGGCTACATATCATCGTTGGGCTAGCTATGCTGGCACCCGTAGTATATTACTTGATTTTGGCCGGAAAGCACTGGAAACAGCTTCGTAATAGACCTTGGCAAAGGGTGAACACCATCTTTGTTCTTGCGCTGCTGGTAGGCTGGCTACTCTCGGGTATTGTATTATGGCAGTTCAAGCTAGCTGGACCTCGATGGTCGAATGCTGCACTTTTGATCCATGACCTGCTGACTTGGGTGGGCCTACCTTATATTATCTATCACTCCATCACTCGGACCAAATGGTTAAAGGACCCTGCACGTCGTGCGGTTAAAACTACTACATCTCCAACACGAACTCAAAATACAGCTGATCCATCTGATTCAATATCGGATGAAAAAGAAACTCCGGCTGCTATATCTTCTTCCCAGTTTGATCGCAGTTCCGAGAGAGATCCCCTCAAATCAGAGGAGCGACCTCAGCCATTGTATACACGACGAGCTTTCATCCGTTCTGCTGTGGGGGTTGGTCTCGCCGTGACTCTTGGTCCTACTTTTATATCCTGGGTAGGACGAAATCTCAAGATCGATAATAGTATTGATAGCATGCTGGAGAACGATCCTAACCGTATGGTTCCTCTGCCACAACCGCTATCTGCCTCTTCTCCTCCCATTGGAGGCGGAGCTGACGGTCATTTCCGCGTATATACGGTTACGCCCATACCGTCCTTCTCCAATGCTAACTGGTCTTTTCGAATTGATGGGTTGGTTGAACGGGCACAGGTATGGAACTGGGAACAATTCGTGAAGCTCGCTCGTACCGTACAGGTTAGTGATTTCCACTGTGTAACGGGCTGGTCTGTATATAAAAATACCTGGGAAGGCATTTCTCTTGCACAGCTTTTGAAACAAGCCGGGGTCAAACCGGAAGCTCATAGTGTGAAGTTTTATTCCGGTGATGGTGTATACACAGATGCGATTACGATGGATCAAGCACAAATGGAAGATATTATGGTCGCTGTCATGCATGATGGCAAACCCATCCCGGCTGATCTTGGCGGTCCGGTACGGCTCGTCATTCCTCAGATGTATGCCTATAAATCAGTAAAATGGTTAAATCGCATTGAACTCATCGACAGCGAACATATTGGTTACTGGGAAGAGCGAGGATATGATAAGGATGCATGGCTTACAGGTGCATCTCAGCGCATCCCTAACAATTTAAGTGGATCATGATCAGATAAGATTGATGAGGTTTCATTCGTTGTATCAAATAATTCAATAAACAGCAAAAGCCCCCGATCACATATTCGTGTCTTCGGGGGCTTTCTTATATGAACTCTTTTGTTAATTCATCCTCTAACCCTGTGGGTTCAAAAGACGTACAAGTTCGTCCTCATCCTCAATCGTTGGAATACCGAGATCATGGGCTTTGGTTAGTTTACTACCTGCCTTCTCTCCGGCAATAACCAGATCTGTCTTTTTCGACACACTGCCAGTCACCTTCGCTCCGAGCGCTTCCAGTCTTTGCGTCGCCTCTTCCCGCGTCAATTGGTGCAGCGTTCCGGTCAAGACGACCGTTTTACCACTGAAGAAGGAATCTTCCACAACAGCAACGGCTGGCGCCTCAGGTGCCTGAGCTTTCACGCCCAAGTTAAGCATTTTCTCAATCGCAGCCTGTGTAAACGGATCTGCAAAAAAGTTTACGATGCTCTCAGCCACAATACCACCCACGTCGGGTAGTTCAACCAGTTCTTCCACGGTTGCATTCATAATGGCGTGCAGATCTCGATAATGATCAGCGAGCATGCGCGTTGTCGATTTACCTGTGTTCGGAATACCCAGTGAGTATAAGAAGGAAGCCAAGTCTCTATCTTTACTAAGCTCAAGCGCAGCGATAAGGTTGTTCGCTTTCTTTTCCCCAAACCGCTCCAGCTTCACCAGATCATCAAACTGTAACGTATACAGGTCAGCAGGCTCACGCACGTTCAATTCATCATACAGCTGAATCGCCGTTTTCTCACTAAACGTCTCGATGTCCATGGCATCACGGGAAGCAAAATGAGAAATACGTGCCACCGTTTGCGGTTTACACGCAAGTCTATTGTTGCAGAACAGATGCGCTCCGCGTTGCTCCAGTGGGAATCCACATGCAGGACACTGCTCAGGGAAGACGATCTCCTCTCCATCACTCTCCTCCGTCACTTTACCCAGAATCTCAGGAATGACGTCGTTGGAGCGACGGATAAAGACCCGTGTGCCCAGAGCAAACTTCAGATTTTTGCGCTCAATGTCGCCAACATTATTCAGAGTACAGTTCTGTACTGTTACCCCGGCAAGTTCAACCGGTTCTACGCGTGCCAGCGGAGTTACTTTGCCAGTACGGCCCACATTCCATACCACAGCGTTAAGAACCGTCGTGGTCTCTTCAGCCTCGAATTTATATGCCACCGCCCAGCGAGGGAATTTATCGGTATAACCCAACACCTCACGCGTGCGCATGTCCGTAATTTTGATAACAGCTCCATCGATCAGATAGTCCAGCTGACCTCGGTTCTCCTGAATCGCAGCCAATTGTTCCATCACATCATCAAACTCATGGAAATACGTGATGGATGGATTAACTTTGAATCGGTTCTCACGCAGGAAGTCCATCATCTGCTGATGATTGGCAAACTGAATGTCATCCGAATAACCTACGTTATAGAAATAAGCATTCAGTCGACGCTCAGCCGTCGCCTTCGGATTCAGGTTACGCAGCGCTCCCGCTGCTGCATTCCGCGCATTCTTGAGTGGTTCTGCCGCTGTCTCGTTGTATCGCTCCAGGACAGACAGATTCATGATACCTTCACCCTGTACTTCAATCGTGCCGCTTGTGTAAGGAATTTTGAGCGGTACAGATCTAATTGTTCTCACCTGTGCCAAAATACCTTCGCCTACAGTACCGTTCCCTCGTGTAGAGGCTTGCACCAACTCACCGTTGGTGTATGTCAGGTTTAGCGTCAATCCGTCAAATTTCAACTCAATGACGTAACCTGGTTCCGGTAAAGGTGTATCGGGATTTTTACTGTTATAGTCGTTAATCAGTTTCAGTAAACGGGTATTCCAGCTCCGAAGCTGCTCAATATTCTGCGCTTTGTCCAGACTCCATAATGAGGATAAATGGCGATGTGGGGTAAACCCTTTGAGCAGTTCGCCGCCCACACGCTGTGTTGGAGAATCAGGCAGAACCATGCCGCTTTCCTGTTCCAGCGTAACCAGTTCATCGTACAGAAGATCATACTCCTTGTCGCTAATCTGTGGCTGATCCATCGTGTAGTACTGATAATTATGCTGGTTCAGCTCGGTAACGAGTTGCTCCATCCGGTGCATCGGGTCCATACAGGGCCATCCCTCCGTTAATTTGATCTATGTAGAACGAACACTCCTATTGCACGTGAACTCCGATAACAGTATAACTTTCCATCGTTGATATCACTACATAATTTCAATGAATGAATATCCACACTGACACTCCGATAACAGAATAACTTTCCGATCGCTGTTATCCCCGGATTTCTTTTAATCCATTTTAAAAGGTGGAAATCCGGGGATAAAGGCGAACGCTATGCTTCTTCAAGTTATTTCTGTTCTCTTCGTTACCGTGCCGATGCAGTTTTCCTTAAAAAAGTTATTTCTGTTCTCTCTGTTATCGTGCAAAAGGAGGTTTCGTTCTTATTCTACTTTCGTAATAGGGGCAAAGCCGGCAAGCAAACGTTTCACACCCACCGGAGCCGGGAAGGCAATCTGCAGTTCGGTATCATTCCCTGTCCCTTTGACCGCAACAATGGTGCCTGTCCCCCATTTGCCATGCTGCACTTTATCGCCTGCCTTGAACCCTGCTTCACCATTAGAAGCTACCGGCTTGGAAGCAGATGATGGCGTAGAGTATGTTGGGCGAGAGGTACTCGTAGTCACACGTGAAGTCGGCGTGGATGAGGTAGCAGATGAACCGCTCTTGCTTTGGTGATCAAAGAGCTTGGTGCCACCACCGAAGTTACTTCCTCCACTGGAACCTAGTCCACGTCCACCATATGAGCCGCCTCCGCTACTGCCACGACGGTAACGATCACGAGCCATGGAGGTATCTTCCTTCAGCTCATCCGGAATTTCGTCCAGGAAGCGGGAAGGTGGATTCGCTGTGGTACGTCCAAACAAGGTACGCATCTGGGCACACGACAGGAAGAGTTGCTCTTCTGCACGAGTAATCCCCACATAAGCAAGTCGGCGTTCTTCCTCCAGCTCTTCATTGTCCATAAAGGCACGGCTATGCGGGAAGACCCCTTCCTCCATACCCACGATAAAGACAACCGGGAACTCCAGACCTTTGGCACTGTGCATGGTCATCAGGGTAACAGCGTCGCTCTGATCCTCTTCATCATCGTTCATACTGTCGATGTCAGCAATCAATGCAAGATCGGTGAGGAACGATACGAGCGTTTTGTCTTCATTATTTTTCTCAAATTCCATGGTTACCGACAGGAACTCATCAATGTTCTCCAGCCGTGCACGGGATTCGAGTGTATTTTCATTTTGCATCTCAAGACGGTATTGGCTCATCTCAAGAATCTTCTCGGTCAGTTCAGTTACAGACAGGTATTCTACCATCTGATGCAGCGCAGCGATCATGTCATAGAACTCCACAAGCGCATTCCGCGTACGACCAGCAAAACCAAGATCATCCACGACCTGAAGTACTCGGAAAATGGAAATTCCACGCTCTCCTGCCGCAGCCGCCAGCTTCGCTACTGTTGTATCCCCGATGCTACGCTTCGGTACATTAATGATCCGGGTAAGACTGATATCATCGTCCGGGTTAGATAACAGGCGCAGATATGCCAGAATGTCCTTGATCTCTTTACGATCATAGAACTTGATGCCGCCGACAATCTGATACGGAATATCAGACTTGATCAGAATTTCCTCTATAACCCGGGACTGGGCATTGGTACGGTATAAAATCGCATGGTTCTGATAGGATTTGCCGTTCTTCACATTTTTACTAATCTCGGAGGTAACAAAATACCCCTCATCATGCTCGGAATCCGCACGGTACACCTTGATCTTCGAACCACCCTCTTTGTCCGTCCACAGTTTCTTCGGTTTACGCCCTGTATTCAGGCCGATCACTTCATTCGCTGCATTCAGGATATTGGAAGTAGAACGATAGTTCTGTTCCAGCAAAATCGTATTTGCTTCAGGGTAATCTTTCTCAAAGTTCAGGATATTACTGATATCGGCCCCGCGCCAGCGATAGATCGATTGGTCACTATCCCCTACAACACAAATGCGGTGGTGACTGTCAGCAAGCATGCGGCACAGCATGTACTGTGCACGGTTTGTATCCTGATACTCGTCCACGTGAATGTACTGGAATTTCTTTTGGTAAAAGTCGAGGACTTCAGGCACTTCCTTGAACAGTTGAATGGTCTGCATAATGAGATCGTCGAAATCAAGTGAGTTGTTGGCTCTTAACCGTTTTTGGTACATCTTATATATCTTCGCTACAATACCCTCGAAATAATCTCCTGCCTGCTTCTCATATTGCTCTGGACTAATCAGTTCATTCTTGGCCGTACTCATCATCGATTGAACTGCTTTGGGCTCGAATTTCTTGGTATCAATATTCTGATCTTTCATACAACTGCGAATTACAGATAATTGGTCCGATGAGTCCAAAATACTGAAGTTGGAGGTAAAGCCAATACGTTCAATATCACGGCGCAAAATACGCACGCACATGGAGTGAAATGTGGATACCCAAATGTCGCGGCCCTGGGAGCCACCAACCAGTTGGGATACGCGGTCTTGCATCTCACGGGCGGCTTTGTTCGTAAATGTAATTGCTAAAATGCCCCACGGGGGCGCCTTCCGTGTTGCAATAAGGTAGGCAATCCGGTGAGTCAGCACCCGGGTCTTGCCGGATCCCGCTCCGGCCATAATCAGCAGCGGGCCATCCGTCGCCTCGACGGCTTGCCGTTGAGGCGTGTTAAGCCGTGCAACGGCATCATGTATATTTACAGGTTGCATGCATGCATGCTCCTTTCGTTGGTTGGTTGGTCGGTATAAGTGATCTATCCATTACACTTGGACTTCGATTGCAGCAGCATCTTCCGATCGTCGTTATCCCCAGATTTTTTAGTTCCCTTTATCAAAGGGAAAATCCGGTGATAAATACGAACACTTCGTTTCTTCAGATCGCTTCTGCACTCTCCGTTTCAGTGTAAACATAGTTCCTGTATACGATTCGCTTAGTAAAAGGTGAAAATCCGGTAATAAATGCGAGCACTTCGTTTCTTCAGATTGCTTCTGCACTCTCCGTTTCTGTGTAAACATAGTACCTGTATACGAATTTCTTAGTAAAAAAAGAACAAAATCAGGTAGTAGAAGTATGCTTAGGATTTAGCTTTCTTACAGAAAGCTTTTTACGAGCATTTCGTTTCTCCAGCTCACTTCTCTCTTCGTTCTCGCGTAAACGACATAACGCTCATATAACTTCTTTATTTAGTAAGGGCAAAGTTCTATTTTAACAGATCATAAGGGGAAAATGGGGGAATGGTAAACTAAACCGTTTCATCGGTACCTTTTACGGCCAACACCGTCTCAAGCGCTTTGTTCAGATCACTATACACGATATTACCTACAACGATGGTATCTGCCACCTGAGCAGCTTGCGCGGCTTTCTCCGGATCATCAATTCCGCCGCCGTAGATGAGGTGTGCCCGCTCCAATTGTCTGTGTGTCTCACCAACAAGTTCCATATCTCCGAACGTTCCGCTGTACTCCATGTATACAATGGGAAGATTGAGCAGACGCTCCGCTGCCTGGGCATATGCCACCGCTGCTCCTGTCGTCAGATCCGTATCTGCACCAGTCAACCGCGCTACCGTGGAGTTTGCATTAAGCACAATATAACCCTCGGCAATCAGCAGATCCCAAGGGATAAGATAACCGTAACGCTCTATGGCTTGCTGGTGGTGCCCTATCATCCATTTGCTGTCCGTTGCATTCAGGACCATTGGGATCAGATATCCATCAAAGCCGGGAACAACAGCCTCCAGATCGGATACTTCAAGCACACATGGCAACTCATAACGACGCACACGGGACATCAGGTCTACCGTGTTCTCGTAAGTAATTCCCGAAGATCCACCGACGATAATTGCATCGGTCCCCGACATGCAGACCAGATCGAGTTCTTCGTCTGTAATCTCCCGGTCCGGGTCAAGCTTAAACACATGTCTCCACTGCTTAATCATGTCTATCAACGAACATTCCTCCAGAGGTTCTTCTGCATCCTAGAAAGCTTGTAAACTAAGTCTAAGTCAGCAGGCAGTGAGTGTCAATGTTCGTATAAAAAGGGGAACAGAAAATCACAGACATTTCCCGGTCCTGGTAGGGAAAAGCCTATGATTTGGAATTTGCATGATTATAATTACGACATTTTACGGTTTCCAGGCAAACCGTGTATTCATCTCATCCAACTCTTGCTCCGTCAGGACGTCCGAGTACACCCCGTACACACCCCACTTCTCATAGTTAGCCACCTGTTCGGTGTCATTAATGGTATGCACGTAGGTAACTGAGCCTGCACTATTCAGCTTGGCGACAAAATTCTGGTTTACTTTATATTCCGGCATAGTCACCGCATCAATATCATTTTTTTGAACAAAATCAACAACCTGAGCTTCTGTATCCTGTGTGGCATATAACGTATAGATAATGGAAGGAAATGCATAGACTTCTTTCACCGTTTCGAGCATCGGTTCGTTATAGATTTGTACAACCACTCGATCCAGCACGGATGGATCATGTTCTTTGGCTGCATCCACGAGGGACCTTAACACCTGCTGAATATCCTCATCCTTCTGTTCCTTGGTGTCGGTTACGATATACATATCCGGGTACTGAGCCAGTACATCTATAATGCCGTCGGCATCCATGGGTTGATACATGCCCAGAATGGGCGTATTCATGAACTCATCATGTGTCAGCGCCCCGGCTTGTTTTTCCTCGGGAAGCTCTTGGTCCTGTTCTAGCATTTTGCTCATATTAGCGGTCCACTCATGTCTGGCTACGGCTTTACGATCCGAGGTCAACATAAAGTCGATTTCAAATACACGTGTGCCTTTCTCGTAATTGGCAATCATCGCTTCATAGGCGTTAGTATATGGTTGATCACGAATGCTGCCCATCGCGTGGGCGATTAATCTATAAGCGGTAAATCCGTCCCTTTTTTCTTCACTCTCGCTTTCATAGGCGAAAAAGAGTGTTCCTACGGTAACGATCAGTAGTGTTAACACGGCGGCAATGCGTTTCATATAGCATTCACATCCTCAGTACCTTTTTGTTAGCTAACTACCCGAATTGATTAGGTGTAAAACAAAATAGCCGCCCGGAGGCGGCTGTTAAATGGTGGGTGCAGTTTGGGAATAAAGCACGGACCTCCACATGCTCAGTCCTTTTGCTGTACACTCAACTCTTTCAAAAACGCAATCAGCGCCTCACGCCAAGGTCTCAGAGGTTCCAGACCGTTCGTTCGAATCGCCAGATGATCCATCACCGAGTATGCAGGACGAGGGGCTGGACGCGGAAACTGGTCGGTTGTGCATGGCATAAGTTCGGCTGTCGGCTCGAACCCACTCTGCTTACCGGCTTCCTCTCTTATTGCCTGTGCAAACTCGTACCATGTACAAGTTCCTGAATTGGAAGCATGATAGATGCCATACTTTTCACTTACGGAAAGGAGATAGATGAATCGTGCAAGATCCACCGTATAGGTAGGCGAACCTTGTTGGTCATGAACCACTTGCAGTTGTGGACGCTTTGCTATAAGTTCCAGCATGGTTTTGACAAAATTACTGCCATGCACGCCAAACACCCATGATGTTCGAATGATAAACCATTGCGTACACAAACTTTGAACCAGCCGTTCCCCGGCAAGCTTCGACTTGCCATAAACACTCTGCGGATTCGTTACATCGTATTCGCGGTATGGTGTAGTCCCGCTCCCATCAAATACATAATCGGTACTGATATATACCAGTTTTGCTTTCACACTCTCGGCGGCAACTGCAATATTTCTAGTACCTGATGTATTGATTGCGTATGCTGTATCCTCATCTACCTCAGCCTGATCGACCGCCGTGTAAGCAGCGCAGTGAATAATGATGTGAGGCAGGAACGTCTTAATCCTATCTGAGCACTGCTGTTGATCGGTAATATCCATCTGGTTTTTGTCACAGGCCAATACCTGATGACCCTCTGCTTGGAAGGTCTTCACCACATCATAACCCAGCTGTCCCGCTGCGCCAGTCACCATAATTCTATAATTCATTTGGATGAATCACCCATCCGTTTACCGTACTGAAGCTGAACATAGTCCTGATATGTGCCTGCTTGAATTCTCGTCCACCAATCTTGATGTTTCAGATACCATTGGATCGTCTCCTTGATCCCTGTCTCAAAATTGTGTGCAGGTTGCCAACCAAGCTCTGTACGTATCTTGGTAGGATCTATACCGTAACGTCGGTCATGTCCCAACCGATCTTGTACATATTGTATCAAACTCGCCGGCTTACCCAGTTGCTCCAATACGCTCTCCACAATGTATATATTAGTACGTTCATTATTACCACCAATGTTGTATACTTCTCCAGATTGTCCATTATGAATCACCAGATCAATCGCGCTGCAGTGATCCTCGACATAAAGCCAGTCACGAATATTGAGCCCGTCACCATATACTGGGATGGCTTCATCATTCAATGCACGGGATATAATCAGCGGAATCAGTTTCTCCGGAAATTGAAAAGGCCCGTAGTTATTGGAGCAACGTGTAATATTTACAGGCAGTCCAAAGGTTTCATGATAGGCTCTTACGAGCATATCCCCGCCAGCTTTACTTGCAGAGTACGGACTGTTTGGCATCAGAGGTGTATCTTCAGTAAATAAACCTGTAGCACCCAATGATCCATATACCTCATCCGTCGATACCTGAACAAATTTGGTGACTTGATACTTCTTCGCCGCATCCAGCAGAACCTGAGTACCCATCACATTGGTACGCACAAAGATATCCGGGGACAGAATACTTCGATCCACATGAGACTCGGCAGCGAAATTCACAACCACATCGATGCCTTGGGAAAAAACAGCTTCCATCTGCTGTACATCTGCAATATCTGCCTTGATAAAGGTATATCGAGGATTTGACTCTACCGTATGCAAGTTCTCCAAGTTTCCCGCATACGTTAATGCATCCACATTGATAATCTCATAACTCGGATGTTCACGAAGCATATATAACACAAAGTTGCTGCCGATAAATCCGGCCCCACCCGTAACCAGTAGTTTCATGCTGTCTCTCTCCCTCTGCCTCCAGATACAGAAGTATCTGAAAAGTCTGATTAATTAGTCGAAGTTCAGTTCAGCATCTCTCAGTAAAGGATGCTTCTGATCCTTCTCCGATAATATAGGTTTCGTCACAGGCCAATCAATGGCGAGCGCCGGATCGTTCCACAGAATTCCACGGTCATGTTCAGGCGAATAATAGGCATCCACCTTATAAGTTACCTGGGAATGAGGCACCAAGGTACAAAATCCATGAGCAAATCCTTGAGGAACAAGCAGTTGCCGCTGGTTGTACTCACTTAGAATGACACTTTTCCATTGGCCAAAAGTAGGGGATGAGGTGCGGACATCCACAATCACATCATATATAGCCCCAGATATAACCCTCACCAATTTAGTCTGTGCTTTGGGTTGAAGCTGGTAATGAAGCCCACGCAGAACACCTGCTTCAGCCGACAAGGATTGATTGTCCTGAATAAAGACGTGCTGTATCCCCTGTTCATGCAGAACCTGCTCATTATAACTTTCCATAAAATATCCACGGTGATCACCATAAACCTGGGGTTCCAATATGGCAGCGCCATCCATAAACAGCGGAAGTACCTTCATGACATCCCTCCGTTTTGCTGTTGACATCATTTCTTCATATTGACTATGTATATGTAAAGTGTCGGGTAAGTGTTTGTTCATTGGCCTGTATAACCCTCATATTTACTCTTCCATAAAATAAATTAAAGCCCAGCCGAGATATCATTCTTCGGCTGGACTTCAAGGGCATGCGGAAACCATTTATTGATCCTTTACGACCTGTTCTAAATACTTTAAAAGATCTTTCCGTAGATCCGGGCGCTGCAATGCGTAGTGAATCGACGTTTCAATAAAGCCCAACTTCTCGCCAACATCATGACGAAGTCCATCAAAATGATATGCGATAATCTGCCGCTGTTCATTCAATCGGGACAAGGCATCCGTAAGTTGAATTTCTCCTCCGACGCCAGCCGATTGCTGACCCAGGATCTCAAAGATATCCGGTGTAAGAATATAACGTCCCATAATGGCCAGGTTCGAGGGCGAATCTTCGGTCTTCGGTTTCTCAATTAAACGACGTGCACGAAAGACGCGATCATCCGTAGGGGTCAGCAACTCTCCATCCACAATTCCGTAGCGGGATACCTCGCTCCAATCAACTGGCTGTACACCAACAATCGGAGATTGCAGTTCATCGTAGACATCGATCATCTGCTTCAGGCAGGGATGGTCCGCTTCCACAATGTCGTCCCCTAACAGGACGGCAAAAGGCTCGTTGCCGATAAACTTGCGGGCGCACCAGATGGCGTGACCAAGTCCCTTCGGTTCCTTTTGACGGATATAATGGATATCTGCCATCTCGGAGGGTTTGCGTACTTCGTTAAGCAAGTCCCACTTCTGTTTGTCCGCCAGATTCTGCTCCAGCTCAAAAGAATAATCGAAGTGATCTTCAATGGCCCGCTTCCCTTTACCTGTCACAATAATGATATCTTCAATGCCTGAAGCGACAGCTTCTTCAATAATGTACTGGATCGTTGGCTTGTCCACGATGGGTAGCATTTCCTTAGGCATCGCCTTGGTGGCAGGCAGAAACCGGGTACCCAGCCCTGCGGCTGGAATAATCGCTTTGCGAATTTGCATACGAACCTACTCCTTTTGCTAGATACATATTTTAATATATTTAATGAATCTTATTGCTACGATGCTTGGACTCCATTATACCATCAGCAATTCGCGGATATCCTGTTCGGATAAGGTTGTTGATCCGCCGTCTCCCGGTTCGATCACTTCGGCAATCAAGTCCTTCTTCCGTTGCTGTAGCTCCAAAATCTTCTCTTCGATCGTACCTTCGGTAACTAAGCGGATGACTTGCACGACTTGTTTCTGTCCCATGCGATGGGCTCGCCCAATAGCCTGTTCCTCTACTGCGGGATTCCACCACAGATCATATAATATAACGGTATCTGCACCCGTTAAGTTTAGCCCTGTCCCTCCCGCCTTCAGGGAAATCAGGAAAAGTTCAGCTTCACCCTCATTAAATCTGTGGCACATCTCGACCCGGCTCTGTGCAGGGGTCTGACCATCGAGGTAAAACAGGTTTCTTCCCTGTGCCGCAAGGGTCTGACGAATCAGGTTCAACATGCTAGCAAATTGGGAGAAGATGAGAATTCGTTTGCCTGCAGCCAAACAATCCTCGACCGTTTCAAGCAACTGTTCCATTTTCCCGGAATCGCCTTGATATCCTTCAACAAAGAGGGCTGGATGACAACACAACTGACGCAAACGGGTGATGCCTGCCAGAATTTTGATACGGTTCTTCTGGAATCCGTTATCCTCCATGTCCTTCGATGCTTCATCCTGAAGCTGAGAGAGGTATGCGGCGTACAGTTTCTTCTGTTCAACCGTAAGCTCTGACCGCTGTACCGTTTCAATTCGATCAGGCAATTCCTCCAACACATCCTTCTTCAGACGGCGCAGAATAAACGGACGTACCATTCGCGAGATCCGTTCCGGAGGAAGGTCGCGGAATCTTCTGTAACTTGGAAATAACCCAGGGAATACCGCTTCAAAAATGGACCACAATTCATCCAGCGAGTTCTCTACAGGCGTTCCTGTGAGTGCGAAACGACGGGGGGCCTGAATTTGTTTGACCGCCTGCGCGGTCTGGGAGGAAGCATTTTTAATCGCCTGAGCTTCATCCAGAATGAGCGTATGGAATGTTCGGCCTAGGTAAGTGTCCAGATCCCGACGTAACAAAGGATACGATGTCACAATTACATCTGCCTCATCCATGCCTGAAAGCATATTGGCTCGTTCTTCTTTCTGCCCGGCTGCGATCAGGACGTTCAGGTGCGGGGCAAACCTCGCAAACTCATTAGCCCAGTTATAGGTCAGCGAAGCAGGCGCCACGACAAGTACCGGAGGATGAATGACCTTCGTTCGGACCGTCAATCCATCCTGCTGCATCGTAGACCATGAACCATCCGTATTCTCTGAAGTCATCTTATCCAATGGGAGCCCAGTTTCGGGATCGATGTCGGAAGTCACCAGCGTTTCACCGCCCCGTAATGATCCGCTCTCCCGGTACTTATCAACGCCCGTATGGTCGATGTTGTACTCAGGTTTCTCCTGAAGCACTGCTGTGATATAGGCGATGCTTTGCAACGTTTTGCCAAGTCCCATATCATCCGCCAGAATGCCGCCAAAACGATAATAAGAAAGGGTACGCAGCCACTGGTATCCGCTGTTCTGATAATCCCGCAGAATGGGGGTCAGAGATCCCGGCAATGCAAAATCCATCCGTTCAGGATCGCGCAGATCATCAAGGAAACGTTTCAGGGAGCCTCCCCACTTCACATGACCGGAAACCTCATCCCTGCCCGGCAATTGTAACGCCCGAACAGCTGGCAGCCGGATATGGCTGCTCTTGATGTCATCTGCTCCAAGTCCAAGTGAATCTGCCATGTGAGCGAAGCTATCTGCACCTTCATTTTCAAGCGAGAGAAAGACACCGCTCTTGAGACGGAAATACGGTTTCTTTTCAACAATGCGGCGCATGAGTTCCTGAAGTTCCTGCTCGTCCACACCTTCCATCTCGAATGAAATCTCCAACCAGTCCAGCCCTCTCCCCAAGTCTGCTCGGACTTTCGGCGGTGTGGGATAGGATTGCACCATCGCCTTCACGGCGTTTGGCATATAGATATCGACCTGTTTCTCAAGCTCAGGCAACAGATGGTACATGACATCATAGATGGCATCTTCGCGTTCGCTCGCCCAGACACTGCCATCCCTTTCGAGAAAGGATCGATCAAGCCGTTCAATCAAGTTTCGCTCTTTGTATCGATCACGCACCAAAATAACCTTTTTCTCTTCTTCATCAATCAAGTACTCTGCCAGCGGATTAATAACCATGACCTCATAGTCGAATTCCAGACGTGCTGTAATGCGTTCACGATAGAAGTCGATGTACAGCTTTGGTGAAAGTTCCGGTTCCGCGATCTGTTCACGCACCTGCGAATCAATGGACAAATGCCCGAGCGTACGCAGTTCTGGCACGACATGCTGCACAAACTCATCCACCTGCTGGGTCGAAATATCGATGCTTTCCTTGATTCCATATGAAGTGAGTGCACCACTCAAGTCCTCCAGACTTCGCATCTGCATCGGCTCCAACATATGCAACTGTCCTTCCACCACAGCGGCATCATAAGCAGGGAGAAGAATCAGTTCACGCAGTCCGGAAATTTCAAGCTGATACCCTTCATTCGTTCCCTGGGCAATCCGGTAAAATAAAGGCAATACACCCTCACCGAGCGTGAGCGGTCCATTGGCAAATCCTGTTCCCTCCATCCGACTGTCGGCCTGTAGTAGTAATTCCAGCAATGGCTTCCATACGAGCGGAGCAATCAGTATATCCCGTCCGTCCGAAGCTCCCAGATAACCGGAGATAGATTGGCGATAGGCCTCCTCACTCTGTCTCATTCGAATAAGCATCGAGAGAATCGCCTGATCCTGCGGAGTAAACACATGCATCAATGGATCATAGTGGAACAGCTTGGTAAATGACATTGGTTCGCCCTTTTCGATGCAGTTCAGGAATTGCTTTACTTTCTGCACCACATACAGACGTTTGTTACCCACTTTCAATTCAAGAGCAAGTTTCCCACCACCCTTGTGAACCTGTGTCAGCTTGCATATAAACTGGACCTGCAATTCTTCCCGCAGGGAGGAACGGCTGACAGGGGCAGTGTATTTACGATCATTTCCATGCAGCGGTCTCCGATCCTTGGCAAACATGGACAGAATCTGATCCGCCGTACGGTAAGAAGGTTTATCTGCCGAGCGACCCCACCCCGAAGCTGAGCTTGGACGACCTGCTTGGGCAAAGTGAACAGGCGGACGCTCTGGAGCATCATTCAGTTGCTCTCGTTGTGAAGCAGACTGTGGTCGCTCCCATATGCTTTCTTCGACCAGCGTCCCGACCCTGGACTTGGAATCTATGCTGGAACTGGTATTGGCTCCTTGGCCTGTAACAGGTTGAGGAGGCTTCCCCGAAGCAATCGCGGCATTACGATCCTGCTGCTCACCCCATTCGTGAATAGCCAACAGGACAGCAGCGACATGTTTGCAATAGTCATAATGCCTGCCGTCACCCGGACAACTGCAGCCTGCCACAACCTCTCCCGTTTCATCTATATCCACCGTCACCTGATAGCGCTCCGTTCCACGTAACTGTGCTTCATAATGAAGCTGATCGTTACTGACCACCAGATTGGTCACCCTGCCAGATTGGTTATAATCTTCTCCGCGCTTGAATGCCGTGACCCCGCACAGCAATTTGATATCCATAATTGTGAATGGCGCCACGCTTCTTCGCCTCCTGTGTCATGATGTAAAAAAACCCCAAGAGCTCCTTAAAGCAGAGATTGGGGTTCCTTCATGCTGTAACTGTTGTTGTACCATACAATCTAATTATTTCACCAATTGACCACGTGTAACACCCAGTTGGTTCGTTGCTTTGAGTGTTTTCCAAACTTGTGTACCACTGATCTCCCCGCGCAGTGCACGGTTGTACAGATCAATGACTTCGCGTACCTGCTCCGGTGTCTCTTCCAGGAATTCCACACGGTAACGGGATACACCCAGATCCATAAAGTTGGTCAGATACTCGGCACCTGACTGTTCCACGGCATTGTATACCGTATTACGGCAGCCTTCATCCACACGTACCGGGTGGGACATGCCGATCCGGTCTTGCAGTGATGCACGCTGTTCCTCACAAGGACGTCCACAGTTCGTATAGTCCGTTCCTTCACTCATAAACGTACAATACACACAGTGCTCGGTGTGGAACATCGGCAAATGCTGATGGATAACCACTTCGGTCTGACTTGTACGGGAGTGGCCCAGCAAATCAACCATTTGTTGAATGTTCAGGTCATAGGATGGCGTAATCCAATCACATCCTGCTTCCAGGAACAATTCAACGGCTTTGTGATTGGCGATGTTCAATGAGAAGTCGCCGATCAGTTCCGGGTGCGTTGCATCCGGGTTTTCCATCCGGTGGCGAAGGTAGAAGTACAGTGCACCTGTATTACGTACCAATACCGCATCCGGCTTCAGACGCAGGATGTTGTTATGATATCCGTTCTCCCCAGGCATGTGAATACGCGGTGTTGCCAGCGCGATCTTGCGACCAGCGGCATGCACAGCTTCCACGGCCGCCGGGAACTGCTTGATAAACTCGAAGTCGGCATAGATCATGCCGATGCCCGCTTCAATCGCTGCCTCCACTTGTGGCAGGCTGCGGCAGAGCGCAGTCAGCTCTGCTTGACCGCGAGCGACTGGCGATGCCGGTTTAACCGAATCGCCGTACACATCGACCGCCCGTTTCACGTAAACGGGTGGTTTAGGGCGTTCGCCCGCGAGTTGTTCAACCGCCTGACGGCGAATGTTATTCAACTCACGCATCGGGATGATAACGTCACCGTGCAGGTTGACGTCCATTCCTTCCAACTGGAACACGGTGCCTCCCAGACGACCGAACTGCTCTTCGAGCAATTCATGTGTCATTGGACGCTTCTGTGCGATGTCCAGTTCCATCTCGGAATCAATCCGGACGGTTGTGCCTTTCTGCACGTCTGTCCACCAAGTGCTAAGCGGCTGGCCTGGGCTGCCGATGACCTTCACCTTCACGGGGAATACACGGAACGGTTTCTCGGTCTCAAAGCTTTGACGCAGACGTTTGTCCAGCGCCGGGTCATTCGTTTTCCACACTTTGTCGCCAACTTTCACGCGGCGCAGATCCACGTCACTGCGGCCTGGTACAACGTCAACGATCCAGCCCTCTTCGGCTTCGCCTTCGAGTTTTACACCTTTGCGACGTACATCGTATACCCGTCCGCCTTCTTCCTTCTTCGTTGGGTCTCCGGCGTCAAATACAATTCCGTCTCCACGTTTCACGGGTGCATCCAGCTTCAGGACCACACCATCGCGCAACACTTGATCCACACGACCAAGGTAGACACCACGGCTTTTCGGGAATGTTCCATCCACTAGTTCTTTGTTGTTTGTACCGCTCAGGAAACCATGCGTGAAGCCACGGGAGAAGCTTTGTTGCAATTCGCGAACTTCTTCCTTGCTTGGCGGTGTGTTATCTCCATCAAAATAACGGTCAATCGCTTTACGATATTTGCTTACTACGTTTGCTACGTATTCCGGCGTTTTGAGACGTCCTTCAATTTTGAACGAAGTTACTCCTGCTTCGATCAGTTCCGGCATCAGGTCAATCGCTGCCAGATCCTTAGGAGACAACAGATAGGCTACATCACCCATCGGTTTGTGCACTCCATCCACCATTAGATCGTATGGAAGACGACAAGCTTGTGCGCACTCCCCGCGGTTCGCCGAACGTCCTCCCCACATTTCGGAAGTCAGACATTGCCCCGAGTAGGATACACACAACGCACCGTGAACAAATACTTCCATTGGAAGCTTCGCCTGCTCCCCGATCTTCTGGATCTGCTTCAGATTGTTCTCCCGTCCCAGAACGACACGTTCCATATCAAACGGCTTCGTAAACTCGACCGCTTCCGGTGACGTAATCGTCATCTGTGTTGAACCGTGAATCGGGAAATCCGGTGAGATCTCGCGGATCATCTTCACCAGACCCAAATCCTGAACAATTACAGCGTCCACACCTGCATCGACACATGCATCAATCAGTTCTTTGGCATCCGTCAATTCATTTTCAAAAATCAATATATTAAAGGTCAAAAAACCTTTTACGCCATAACTGTGCAAAAACGCCATAATCTCCGGCAGCTCGTCCATGCGGAAATTGTTCGCCCGTGCCCGTGCATTAAACTTTTCGACTCCGAAGAAAATTGCATCTGCGCCATTGGCTACCGCCGAACGCATACAATCCCAGTCACCAGCAGGTGCCAGAAGTTCAACGTCTTCTCTTCGTATTGTTGCTGTTTTCATGTAGATCCTCCCCATAGCCGGCTATCCGCCGGATTTCATCCCTATATCCTTAACCGCCTGAACATACCAAGCTTAAAACTGCACCTTATCGGGTACACCTGCATTGTCACGGTATTGCTATATCTATCTATTATGTCTGTATTGCCTGAACTCCAAGCTTACAGTCATTCCTATTCATCAGATCAGCAGTCATAACTCCTGAACTAGTATAGTGTACCACTTCTGCACCGACTCTTCTACGTTTTCCTGAAAAAACCGTTTACCATTTTCATTTCCATAAGATTTACACTAGACACTCCGATTGCAGTACCATCTTCCGATCGCTGTTACCCCCAGATTTTATTTATTTCTTTTTCTAAAGGGAAAAATCTGGTGATAAACGCGCACGCTTCGCTTCTTCAGATCGGTTCTGCACTCTTCGTCCCAGTGTAAATATTTAATTTATACTATACAGGAAACAAATAAGCCGGAAGGTCACTACCCCTCCGGCTTAACTACAATTTTATTTAATAAAAGTAAATGAGTTCACTGCTTTTTCCAAGGCTGCCGCCTGAACTTCTGTCTTGTTGGCATCATTCAGCCCACTTGTGATCGTATAGGTTGTTCCGTCCTTTTCAAACACGATCTGGCGACCCGCATATGGCACGCCTTTGTCCAGTTCATGATACGTAAAGGAAAATGCAGGCACACCCGCAAACGTTAGCTCCTCACTGCCAAGCAACTTGAAGTTCTTACGGGTTTTGGTGGCTTCGGCATAAGCTTCTCTCAGTTGACTGACCGTCATCTCGATCGACTTGTCTTCGCTCGCCGCAATGGAGAATTCTCCGCCCGTAAAGGTGTACACCACAGGTGAATATTCGAATCGATCACTGTAAGGCGTCCAGTAACGTGGAATATCTACACTGTATTTATAACGTTTGGATGTACGTGTAAGTGTCTTCGTTTTGTCTGTCAAATAAGGATCTTCATCCAGCTGACCGAAATTATCGGCAACCGTATCAAAATCAATCTCCACACTTTTCATAATCCGTTCAAACCATGCCCGATCTGCAACTTGCTCCTCAGGGAACGTATACTCTGCATAATATCGATACCCATTCTTCTGCAAAAGAACATCGAACTCCGTCTGCCAGCCCCCGCCAAAGTTATAACGGAATTCATTCACCTCAGCAGTCTCTCCCGAGATATCCATCGTATATGAACCAATTGGCTCGTAACTCTCTGGTGTAAATGTCTCACGCATCCACTTATCCAGTTGCCCGCTCCAGTCTTTTACCGTTGTACCTGCCTTCGCCGAAGTGACACGCCATTGCAGATATGCACCATCCTTGGCTTCATAGATCATCTGATTGTTATCCATCGACCAGCCGGCAGGAATCTTTAATTCAATACCATAGTCATCGTTCCACGCGGAGCGCATGCCATTATCTACGGTGGACAGATCCTTGATCGTTCGATCCGATTCGGCATAGGTTGGCTGGAATGAATTGAGCAGCGCTGCACGTTTGCCCAGATCTTTATAATTCAGGGCTTCGTAATCTGCGAGGTACACATCATATTGACGACCTTCGCTCAGATACTGACGCATCTCCCATAACATGCCGTCTACATCTTTCACGATAATCCGTGCATAAGGCGTTCTGCCTTTCGACACCGCTTCACGATCCAGCACCGTATCTCCCGATTGTTTGGCCTCCTGGACGAGTTGTTGCAACAAATCATCTGCATCCAGAGCCACATCCTGATCGCTGACATACACTTCAAGATAATAACTGTTGTCGGCAGCGCCAAAAGTCATCATGCGCTCCTGCTCACCGGTCTGGAAAACCATAAGGTCTGCCGGGTAGTTAATGGACCAACCGTAAAAACTGTTGCCAATTCTGGTTTTGCCTTCATCCGGATGAATGCCATCCTCGTCATCCACCGAATCATCAGTTTGCAACAGACGAATGACTATTTCTCCGGAGCTGGTTGGAGCTAGCGTCGCTCCGATACCGGCAGCAACCGGACGAAGTGGAACCATAAGTACGCCATTCACCATCTTGGGAGCAGCACCCATCTCATGTTTCACACCATCCACCCAGGCAATTGAACTGCCAATCGTTAGGGTGACCGTGTGCGGACCTTCCTTGATTTTGACAACATCATTTTTCTCCAGCCGGATTTCACTGCCAAATGCTTTCTTGAACACACCTACAGGCACCATTGTTACACCCTTGAACTTGTACGGTTTGGCTATGGCCTGCTTATCACCGTTAATGTAGGCGCTCGTGCTACCCGCTTTGACCCGTAGTTCACTTGTCGTCAGATCAGATGCCCATACAGGCAATGCCGCGCCAATGGTCAGCATCCCGGTTAATACACCTGTGCTTAGCAAACGTATCCATGACTTTTTCATTCCGTTCTTTCGTCCTCTCTCCATCCAGGCTGATCGCCGGGCTTTATTGTTCTTCATCTGCGAGGAACGCTTCATCTTCCTCGTCTACGATGTCTGCGCGATCAGCAAGCACCAACGTGCGGGTGACGATATCGCCATCCGATTGCATCAACAGCTTTACCTTTTGCCCAGGCAGATACTTTTTGAGCAACTCATTGATATCCACTACTGAAGAGACACGTGTGCCCGCAACACTGTAAAGGACATCGCCCTCTTTGATTTTGGCTTTCTTGGCTCCAGGAGACAGTACGCCCGTAATCGTTAAGGGATCATCTGTAGGCAGGCCCACAATTGCAGACCAGCTTTCTTCCAGCTGTAGTCCCAGACTTGCACGTTTTATTTTGCCATATTTAAAAAACTGATCGATGATATATTGAACGGTATCCACTGGAATCGAAAATCCCAAACTCTCTACGCCTACCGCAGAAAATTTCATGGAATTGATACCAACCACTTCACCCTTCAGGTTGACCAGTGGTCCTCCGCTATTTCCTGGGTTAATGGCTGTGTCGGTCTGAATCAACCGGTAGGTCGCCTCAACACCACGATTCAAGCCGCTAATTACCCCTACCGTTGCCGAGTTGCGCAAAGAAAAGGAAATCGGCGTACCCAAGGCAATCACCGTTTCTCCAACAGTAGTTTGTGAGGCTTTGGCAAAGCTCGCCGGTTTGAGTGATTTGGCATTGATTTTGATTAGCGCCAGATCACTTAGTGCATCACTGTATGTTTTCGTAATTTTGTATGTATTGCCATCCGTCGTTACCACCACCGGATTCGTTAATCCATCGACCACATGAGCATTCGTTACGATCCATCCGTTCGACCGGATAATGACACCTGTACCATGTGCAAGATTATAACGGTCGTCTGATGTTGCACCGTCCTGCACTTCGGTAGATTTCCCAATAATGCCTACGACCGAAGGAGATACCTTTTCGATCACTTTGGGAATGGCTTCACTTCCCTTGTACGTGTACGTTCCGGATTTGGCATCATATTGTCCACTTCCACCAACTGCCTTGAGCAGATCCTTGGTGTTCACATAGACTTGACCGTCTACCACTTTCGCTTGCATCGCCGCTTTGGATTCAGCTGCACCAGCCGTTGCCGCTACACTAATCGAGAGTACAGCAGCCATCAGTATGGCTATCCCCTTTTTACCCAACACGCTCATATTCTCACCTGACCCTCTCTATACATCCTTCTTGCGCGACTCGACATCGGATTCATCGCTGAATCTATTCTCTCTTTCTCTCATCTGCAATTCCGGTATCCCTCAATGTATCATACAGAATCTGGATATACAATTGTTTTAAGTCATTTTAGTAGAGAAGGTAGAATCTTGTTCAATCGTTTCAGTATAAATGAAAAAAACACCCTCCATGTCTCTCTGGAAAGTGTTCGTCTGTACCTCTTTTGGCTTAAATTCCATTCACTTCAGTGGCATTCCTACTGAGCAAACCAACCCGTTATCATCGCATAGTCTGTCATCAGAAATACCAGTAGGCTGACTACTGCAAATCCGATCGCAAACAGATTCTTCTTCGGTGCCCGAAGAAGCCGAACAACTCCGATGAAAATCAGGATCGTAAATAAGATGACAAAAATATCAAATGCATTAAAATTCGATGTACTCGCCGTGGCAGCTTCTGCAAACAGCATGGATAGACAGACCTCCTTACCATAGTTGAACAGCTAACGCATACCCTAATATCTTCCTCTATGTTATCTGGACCATGCTTGTAATGCAAGCCCTATCATCCATAAAAATGAAAAAAAGCCAATTTGGCCGAATATTCCTGTAACGCTCGTCATCATGCATATGTAAACACTTTCACGAAATAACCTTAGTCCGACGGAAACACTGTGCATAATTCATAATGAAAAGCCCTTCTTCTCGGAAGCAGAGCACATCAGATCGTAATCCAACGTCTTTACCTTTTCGAAAAGAAGGGCCAATACTGCCACTTCATATTGATATAACTACTGGTTAGAGAACCTTAGTCCACCAATTGCAGTGCCTTGCTCCGCTCGGTATCCCGCTCCAGAACCGGCTTCAAGTACTTGCCTGTATAGGAAGCTTCCACTTTAACGATATCCTCAGGTGTTCCGGTTGCAACAATGGTACCTCCACCGCTACCACCTTCCGGACCCAGGTCAACAACATAGTCTGCCGTTTTGATCACATCCAGGTTATGCTCGATCACCAACACCGACTCCCCTGAATCAACCAGACGGTGTAATACGTTCAGCAAACGGTCGATATCATCGACATGCAAACCCGTAGTCGGCTCATCGAGGATATAGATTGTTTTCCCGGTACTGCGGCGATACAGCTCGGAAGCGAGCTTCACACGCTGGGCTTCACCACCAGACAATGTGGTTGCAGGTTGTCCCAGATTGATATAACCCAGGCCCACATCCATCAGTGTCTGCATTTTGCGATGAATCTTCGGAATGTTCTCAAAGAATTGGGTTGCATCTTCAACCGTCATTTCCAGCACATCGGAAATATTTCTGTTTTTATATTTCACTTCAAGCGTTTCCCGGTTGTATCGTTTGCCTTTGCAGACTTCACAAGGGACATAAACGTCCGGTAAGAAGTGCATCTCGATTTTGATAATGCCGTCTCCACGGCAGGCTTCACAACGTCCACCTTTGATATTAAAGCTGAATCGACCTTTCTTATATCCACGTACTTTGGCTTCATTCGTCTGAGCAAACAGATCCCGAATATCATCAAAGACACCTGTATACGTAGCCGGGTTGGATCGTGGTGTCCGCCCGATTGGCGACTGGTCAATATCGATAACTTTATCGATATGCTCCAAACCACGAATCTCTTTATGCTGACCCGGTCGTACCCGAGCACGATTCAGATCACGAGCCAGCGTTTTGTAGAGAATCTCATTGATCAATGTGGATTTACCTGAGCCAGACACACCCGTTACCGCAGTAAATACACCAATAGGAATCTTCACATTCAGATTCTTCAGGTTATTTTCTTTGGCTCCACGTACTTCCAACCAACGGTCTCCTACACTTCTACGTTCTGTACGAATCGGAATGAATTTGCGTCCACTCAGATATTGACCGGTTAAGGAGTTCTCATCGTTCATGATCTCCTCCGGTGTACCCTGTGACATGATGGTACCTCCGTGAATACCTGCACCTGGGCCAATGTCAATTATATAGTCGGCAGCCATCATGGTATCCTCATCATGTTCAACCACGATCAACGTGTTACCAATGTCTCGCATATGCGCAAGTGTTGAGATCAGACGGTCATTATCCCGTTGATGCAAGCCAATACTTGGCTCATCGAGAATATACAGCACACCCATCAGGCTGGAACCAATCTGTGTGGCCAGTCTGATCCGCTGGGCTTCCCCACCAGACAATGTTCCGGCAGCACGACTCAGTGTAAGGTAATCCAGACCAACATTCACCAAGAAGCCGAGACGGCTGTTGATTTCTTTCAAAATCAGTTTGGCAATCGTCTGCTCCTTCTCCGTCAATTCCAATGTATCGAAGAATCGGCCTGCCTCACCAATGGACAAACTAGTCACATAGGCCATGTTGTGATCATTAATCGTAACCGCAAGACTCTCGCGTTTCAGACGCTGACCTTTACATGTACCACAAGGCTTCGCACTCATGTAACCTTCAATGAATTCACGGATACCTTCAGATGCTGTATCACGATAACGACGCTCCAGGTTATTCACGATACCTTCAAAGGTAACCAGTGCTTCCTTCCGTTGTCCAAAATCATTCTCATAGCGGAAACGGATTTTCTCCGTACCTGTACCCTGCAACAACTTGTTCATCTGCTCAGCTGGCAGATCTTCGACAGGTACATTCTGCGGAATGTTGAAGTGCTCACATACTGACTTCAGGAACTGCGGATAATAGGTGGATGTGCCACCTGTCCAAGCATCAAAAGCTCCATCTTCGATGGTCTTAGTTCGATCCGGTACGAGCAGATCTGGGTCAACGATCATTTTGACACCTAACCCATCACAATCCGGGCAAGCGCCGAAGGGACTGTTAAATGAGAACATCCGTGGTGCAAGCTCTTCAATACTGAATCCACACACCGGGCAGGCAAAGTTGGAACTGAATCGCAGCTCTTCTTCACCCATAATGTCCACCAGGAGTTGTCCACCGGATAAATTAAGTGCTGTTTCAATAGAGTCGGCCAGACGCGCCTGTACATCATCCTTAACAACGATCCGGTCAACAACGACTTCAATCGTATGCTTTTTATTTTTCTCCAATTGAATATCTTCTGAGAGGTCACGAAGTTCCCCGTTCACCCGTACACGGACAAAGCCCTGCTTGGACACATCAGCAAACACACTCTTGTGCTCACCCTTACGACCCGAGATAATGGGTGCCAAAATCTGCAACCGGGTACGCTCTGGATATTGCATAATGCGGTCAACCATTTGTTCTACGGTCTGGGAGCTGATCTCCACGCCATGATCCGGACAATGCGGATGGCCCACACGTGCAAATAACAGACGCAGATAATCATAGATTTCGGTCACAGTTCCAACCGTGGAACGTGGGTTACGGCTTGTTGTTTTTTGATCTATTGAAATGGCAGGAGATAATCCTTCGATGGAATCCACATCGGGTTTCTCCATCTGTCCCAGAAACTGCCGTGCGTAAGCTGACAATGATTCTACATAACGCCGCTGTCCTTCGGCATAGATCGTGTCAAAAGCCAGCGAGGACTTGCCTGAGCCACTCAGACCGGTCAATACAACAAAGCGGTCACGTGGGATGGTAATGTCGATATTTTTCAGGTTATGCGCTCGTGCGCCTTTAATGACAATGTTATCGCTCGCCAATAGTATTCATCCTCTCAAATTTACTAATCCAACCTTTTAAAAGGCTTTTCGATCCCTCCCAAACCCTCCCTTCCAAGGGAGGGCCCCAGAGGGCGCAGCCCTCTGGACACCCGAAACAAGCGGTGCAACGGTGTGGGGTCGGGTCTTGCTATGTGAAGGGTGGTCGTGTGCCCGCGGCTCCGTATAAGGTTCCGGCTCATTGCCGGAACCTTATACGGCCGCACTACTGCGAGGTGACGCTCTCAGCTTCGCCTTGGTCGCGACAAGGTCGCCATTGCCTTTGGCTCGGCTCCAAGGTCAACACCGGGACGCTCTCAGCTTCGCCTTGGTCGCGACAAGGTCGCCATTGCCTTCGGCTCGGCTCCAAGGTCAACACCGGGACGCTCTCGGCTCCGCCTTGGTCGCGACAAGGTCGCCATTGCCTTCGGCTCGGCTCCAAGGTCAACACCGGGACGCTCTCGGCTCCGCCTTGATCGCGTCAGGTCGCCATTGCTTTCGGCTCGGCTCCAAGGTCAACACCGGGGACGCTCTCGGCTTCGCATTGATCGCGGCAGTTCGCCATTGCCTTTGGCTCGGCTCCGAGGTCAACACCGGGACGCTCTCGGCTTCGCATTGATCGCGGCAGTTCGCCATTGCCTTCGGCTCGGCTCCAAGGTCAACACCGGGACGCTCTCGGCTTCGCATTGATCGCGGCAGTTCGCCATTGCCTTCGGCTCGGCTCCAAGGTCAACACCGGGGACGCTCTCGGCTTCGCATTGATCGCGGCAGTTCGCCATTGCCTTTGGCTCGGCTCCGAGGTCAACACCATGGCGCTCTCGACTCTCAGGGGGACACGACTCCCAATTGCTTTCCTATAAACCTTTTAACCAATTTCAACATTTCTATCAGTATAGACCTGATTTCAAGATTTCAACATCTCTTATTATCGGTAGATATCAACGATTTCCTTACTCAACAAGAGAACGGCCAATTGGCCGTTCTCTTGTTACAGATCCATCTTTATTGGAGCATATGAATGAGCTGTATCTTATTCAGCACGAAGTTCCAGCAACGCATCGCGAAGCTCGGCAGCACGCTCAAACTGCAGGTTTTTGGCTGCATCTTTCATCTCTACCTCTAGGCGCTGAATAAGTGCCTGGCGATCTTTCTTCGACATCTTCTCGGCTGCGCCTGTGAGATAGTCTTTTTTGGATTCGGCAACTTTGGTTGCCTCAATCACATCACGCACTTTTTTGCGAATCGTCTGTGGTGTAATGCCATGTTTCTCGTTGTACTCGATCTGAATGGCACGACGTCGTTCGGTCTCCTTTATCGCTTTATCCATCGAATCCGTCACTTTGTCCCCGTATAGAATAACGCGACCCTCGCTGTTCCGCGCCGCACGACCAATCGTTTGGATCAGTGAGCGTTCGGAACGCAGGAATCCTTCCTTATCGGCATCCAATATGGCTACCAAGGATACTTCGGGCAGATCGAGACCTTCCCGCAGCAAGTTGATTCCGATCAGGACATGGAAAACACCCAACCTTAAATCACGTAAAATCGCCATCCGTTCCAATGTCTTGATCTCGGAGTGCAGATAACGAACCTTGATTCCAACTTCCTTCAGATAATCCGTCAGGTCCTCAGACATCTTCTTCGTTAATGTTGTAATCAACACACGCTCGTCTTTGGCAATCCGGTCATTAATCTCACCGATCAAGTCATCAATCTGCCCCTTGGTTGGACGCAGTTCAATGATTGGATCAAGCAATCCGGTTGGACGGATAATCTGTTGCACCATCGTATCGGTATGCTCAATCTCATACGGGCCTGGTGTTGCTGATACATAAATAATCTGATCCATCTTGCCTTCGAACTCTTCGAATTTGAGCGGACGATTATCCAGCGCTGACGGTAGACGGAAACCATGTTCAACCAATACCGTCTTCCGCGCCTGGTCACCATTGTACATCGCACGGATCTGTGGCAGAGTCACGTGAGACTCATCAACCACGATCAACATGTCATCCGGGAAGTAATCCATAAGTGTATATGGGGTATCGCCACGTTCGCGGAAAGTCAGTGGACCGGAATAGTTCTCAATCCCCGAACAGAATCCAACTTCCTTCATCATCTCGATATCATACCGTGTGCGCTGCTCCAGTCGCTGAGCCTCCAGCAGTTTCCCCTGTTCACGCAACACTTCAAGACGCTCCTCCAGTTCACGCTCAATGTTCACCAGCGCAACCTTCATCGTCTCTTCTTGCGTTACGAAGTGAGACGCCGGGAAGATGGCAATATGTTCACGTTCGCCAATCAGTTCTCCGGTTAACACATCAATCTCCGTAATTTTCTCGATCTCATCACCGAACAATTCAACCCGAATTGCATGTTCACCCTTGGAAGCTGGGAAAATCTCAACAACATCCCCACGAACACGGAACGTACCCCGCACAAAGTTAATATCGTTCCGCTGATACTGGATCTCTACCAGACGGGACAAAATCTGATTGCGCGGTTTCTCCATGCCTACCCGAAGTGACAGCAACATGCTTGAATACGAGTGCGGTGAACCCAAACCATAAATGCAGGAAACACTCGCTACAATGATGACGTCCCTGCGCTCAAACAACGAACTTGTCGCTGCGTGCCGCAGTTTGTCGATCTCTTCATTAATACTTGAATCCTTCTCGATATACGTATCGGAGGACGGAATATAGGCTTCTGGCTGAAAATAATCGTAATAACTGACGAAATACTCAACCATGTTATTAGGAAAAAAATCTTTGAACTCACTTGCAAGCTGCGCTGCCAACGTTTTATTGTGTGCAATAATCAGCGTCGGACGTTGCAGTTGGGCTATCGTCTGGGCTATCGTAAACGTCTTACCCGTACCCGTTGCACCCAGCAGTGTCTGGTACCTCTTCCCCTCCTGAACACCCTTCACCAATTCTTTAATGGCTGCAGGCTGATCACCTTGGGGAGAAAACTCTGACTCGATTTCGAACGTTTTGTCGCTCATTATAATATCGCTCATTGCCGTATCTCACCCTATCGTCTAAAATAATAGTCACTATATATTGTCGAAGTTCCCCGAATTTTCATATGGGAAAACTTATAGTAATAGGAATATTTGTTCCCGTTTAATTATACCTCGTTCGTTTTAGTGATGCAAACGTGAAATGAAGATAGGAGTGGGTTAATTTATGGATATTGCGACACTTATCGGTATTATTGCCGGAATTGCCGCAGTCATTAGCGGTTTTTTGTGGGAAGGCGGCCAATTGTCTGGTCTCCTGCAAAAAACGGCTGCTTTAATTGTATTCGGTGGAACGATTGCTGCTGTGGTTGCCAGTTTCCCGGCACATCGCCTTCGTACGATTCCAGCTGCTCTGCGTATGGCTTTTGGACGTAACAATAATGATTCAGGTTTGTGGGTTGAAGAACTGGTGGAGATGTCTTCAATCGCACGCCGCTCAGGTGTACTTGCATTGGAACGCAAGGTTATGGATCATCCGCATCCATTTTTGCAAGACGGTATTCAGATGGTTGTTGATGGTACCGATCAGGATGTGGTTCGCCAGATCCTGGAGATGGAGATCGACTCGATTGAACAAAAACATGAGGGCTACGCCAAAATATTCGAATCTGCTGGTGGTTACGCCCCAACCATGGGCATCATCGGAACCGTGATGGGACTTATTCAGGTCCTTGGCAGTTTGACCGATCCAACCGGACTCGGACCTGCCATTGCTGTTGCCTTTACCGCAACCCTGTATGGGGTCGCCAGTGCCAATCTTATCTTTTTGCCCATTGCTTCCAAGATCAAATCCAGAGGTGCCGATGAAGTGCAGACCATGGAAATGCTTCTCGAAGGTGTACTTGCCATTCAGAACGGTGAGAATCCCCAGCTTGTACGCAAAAGACTGGAGTCCTTCACCCTTACGCATCGTCAGCATATACGCCCCCTAGCAAAGGAGGGATTGGATGAGTCGGCGCAGTAAACGGCGCGGAAAACGTGAAACAATCGATCATCGGGATCGCTGGATGATTACTTATGCCGATCTCATAACTCTGCTTTTGATCTTTTTTGTCATCATGTATGCCATGAGCAATCTGGATTCCGGTAAATATGACGTCGTTACTCAATCGTTACAAAATACATTTAATGCGTCCGACTCTGTCCTTGAGCTTGGTGAGGGACTCGGTGAGAAACCCGGTCAAACGATTACAGAGACTCCACCATCCGAGGTGCAGGGTGAAGACTCCGGGACTGTAACACCAGATGATGACAACAAGCCCCTCACTGAACGGGAAGAACAGTTCAGATCGCAGGAGCAAGAATTGCAAAATCTGTTCAATGTGATTACCCAATATATCGAGGATAATAAACTGGAAAATCAGATTTTTGTTGCGGACAAGCCACAGGGCCTAGCCATTACACTTAGTGACCGCTTCCTGTTTGACCAGGGACAGGCCGCTCTAAAGGACGGTGCAGCGCCGACGCTCAGTAAACTTGCCAGCCTGTTCCGTGATCTAAATACCGTTGTCAGCATTGAGGGTCATACCGATAACATTCCTGTGGGAGCAAACTCCGCCTATACCGATAACTGGCAGCTTTCCGGAGAACGCGCACTGTCTGTATTACGATTTTTTCTGGATACAGAGAAGCTTAACCCGGACGGCTTCCAGTATGCCGGATATGCAGATACTCGCCCAACGGGTGACAACACCACAGCGGCCGGAAGACAAAAGAACCGTAGGGTTGAAATAACAGTCCTGCGTCAACTCCAACCCTAATCATCTATATCTCACATAATGCATCATTAACATTCTTCATTCTCAGTTCTCCATTTAAAATAGAAAGCACGTTCTGCCTGAATTAAACTCGGGCAGAACGTGCTTTTTTTTAACCTTTTAGGGTGATACCAGCTCTTCATAACCGTCTTGAACTACAACTTATGCCTCTACTCCTGGCTGGCTAGGGCGCAGAATCGCAGAGCCTACGGTCAGCAAAATGGCAGCCATGCCAAACAAAATCAATAGTGGCAGTGTGATATCCGCCAGGGTACCACCAGCAGAGATCGTTTCCACCGCCTGAATCGCCCATTTCTGCGGAACAAAGTTGGCGAGCTTTTGCATATAATCCGGCATCAACGAGATCGGCCAGAAACAACCACCTATCATGCAGGTAGGCATAATGACAAGTGAATTCAGCATGTTGGCATTTTTGGGATTACGAATTAATCCTGCCACGGTACTTGCAAGCCCCATGGAGACCAACATGAATGCTGCCAAGATCAGGAAATGAATGCCAAAAGGAATACCGGCATCATAATGAATCAGCCACCTGCTGACTCCCAAAACGATCACAATCTGAATCATACCAATGACAAAGCTACCCAGGAAATTACCAAGCGCAATCTCATATGCACGGACGGGTGCCGTATATACTCTGGCCATCGTACGTTTCCTGCGATCTTCCATGATCACAGCCACTGCACTGGTCAGCAGCCCCATCATAAACATGATTGTAAATCCAGTCACATTGTTCAGGCCTGGCTTGGGATAGATCTGCAGATCGGTGACTTCACCAGCAACCTGATGTTCTCCTATCTCCTGTAAAAGCTGTTCAAAGGGCTTCTGTATACTCGATAGTATGTCAGTCTCACTTGAGACAGGACCTGCCGCCACCTTAACAGCTGAAGCAGATTGTAACAATCCACTCGTCAAACCTTCAACTGCTGCTCGTAGGGTATAGGAACTTTCACTTATACGCAGTTCCACCAATTGGATCTCGGTTGGCTTTCCTTGTAACAGATCCTCCGTATAATGTGCCGGAATGATGATGCCAGAACTTCCTTTTTGCTGAGCGATGGCTTCCTTCACTTCTGCTTCGTTTGTCAT
This sequence comes from Paenibacillus sp. UASWS1643, assembly GCF_008693195.1. NCBI lineage: Bacteria > Bacillati > Bacillota > Bacilli > Caryophanales > Paenibacillaceae > Paenibacillus > Paenibacillus sp. UASWS1643. Next base: position 62,148 of record NZ_VXKZ01000094.1, on the reverse strand, counting down.
CGGCTTGAGCAGATACTCCTCTTTGCCAGCAAGTTCATGAATCATCCATGTCCCTGCCACTCCTCCATCCTCATTGACATAGGGAATAACAGTACGTGTACTCTGCTCGCTTCCAAATAGAGCAACCGCTCCTGTGACCACCAGGCAAGGCAGAAGCAGAAACGTAATGAAGCCCATTTTACGGCCAAGTGTACGTCTAATCATCAACCAGGCGATGTGTAGACTATTCATATCGGTATCCTGCCTTTCTATAGATCATTCCTGAGATGAACAGTAATACAGCGCATACTACGCCTAACATTAGAATGTTATACACAATCTCTGCTACAGGTGCATCCAGCATCATTCTCAGAAAACTCTGGAGCGCCCAGTGGTTAACCGTAAATTGGCTAAGCCGTTGTACAAAATCAATCGGAATAGGCATGAACCCACCGCTGATGAATGTCATGGCAACGATGATACCTTGGATGGTTGCGCTGGCCGATGCCGTGGTTTTGCATACCAATGCCACGATTACGCCAAGAGTCATGGATGCCAATGTAATGAATACACAAGTCAGCACAATATACCAAGGATGGGTTCCCCAATCCACACCGTAGAGCCAATATGTCATAAGGATAATCGTTGTTGCCTGTAAGAAAGCGAGCAGACTATTGCCTGCAATTTTGCCAGCGAAAATAACTCCATTGCCTATCGGCGCGGCCTGAAGCCGAATCAACGTTCGATTTTCCCGCTCTCCAAAAAGGCTGGTGCTGGTAGTCATGCCTGAGTACAACATGAACATCGCCAGCATGGAAGCTGCATAGTATTGGGAGGCACTATACGCCGTACCTGTCTTACCGGGATTAGTGACAGCAATGGAGGTGGAATTCGCCGTACCAGACTCCGAAGCAGAGGCCATGGCAGCAATTACTTCCGGACCGAGCACTTTGGTAATCGCCATCTGTCGGTTCCATTCATCCGTAAAACGTGTGAACAAAGTTTCACCCAAGGTATTAAGTGTGTTGTCCTTTCCTCGTATCCACTGTAATCTGGCCTCTTTCCCCATCATCACGTTTTGCTCAAAATCCGAAGGAATCATTACAGCAAAGTCCAGCTTGCCGCTACGCAGCGAATGAACGGCCTCTTCTTCAGTCGTAAAGTTCTGCACCTTGACCATCTCAGCCACTTCCGGGGATTCAACGAATGTATCCAGCGCTTGATTAACCGTACTTGATCCTCCGCCTGAATCAGTGCTCAAATGGATGATTCCCACACGTACAGTATCCGGAATAACATCCTCCGCCGTACCCATCGTACTGGAAAGTGCCGTGCCCAATATGAAAATCAGTAACAACGGCAGAATGAACAGGTTCAACACCACAGATCGAATCTTAAGAATACGCCTTAATTCAAAGATGCAAATATGCCATATATTCATCTCTTGTTCCCCCTAGTCCCGAAGCGTACGCCCGGTCAGATTGAGGAACAACGTTTCCAGATCCGGCTCTTCGACCTTGAGAGACTGAATGGATACTTCATGTTTGCTGCAAATGAAGAGCAGATCCTGGAGATCCTGCTGTGCCGAAGGCAGCGTAATGGTCAGGGTATTCTCTGAAACGTCTACCATCCGCACGCGGGGGTGAAGTTTCAGTTCTTCCACAACGTCGGGACCGATACCGGAAGTGGAGAGCACTACTTTTTCCTCCGATGCTACCCGTTCTCTCAGCTCTGCTTCCGTGCCACAGGCAATAATTCGCCCCTGATCCATAATCGCAACCCGGTGACTAATCGCCGCCACTTCCTCCATGTAATGACTTGTATATATGATCGTTGAACCCATCTTGTTAAGTGTCCGTACCGATTCAAGAATATGATTCCGAGATTGCGGATCAATGCCAACTGTCGGTTCATCCATGATAATTAGATCCGGGCGATGTGTGATCGCACATGCGATGTTTAACCTGCGTTTCATACCGCCAGAGAAGGTCGAGGGGGCATCCTTTGCTTTATCCTGCAACCCTACAAATTCAAGAGACTCCTGCACCCTTTCCTTAAGCAATTTTCCACGCAGTCCATACAGTCTGGCAAAAAAGGTCACATTCTCCGCAGCAGACATGGTTTCGTATAAAGCCAGATCCTGCGGAACCAGTCCGATCTTGCGCTTTACTTCAAGCGGTCGCTCCTTGACCGATATCCCATCTAATCTGATTTCACCCTGATCCATATTCAGGAGCCCTGCAATCATGCTGATGGTGGTACTTTTTCCTGCTCCATTGGGACCAAGCAATCCAAAAATTTCGCCTTTGCCAACACTAAGGTTCAAATGATCCACGGACAGCTTGCTGCCGTATCGTTTTACTACATGATCTACTTCAAGTATGCCCATCCCTTTTACGCCCCTTTTCCGTTTCGGCCTTCGCCGCTGGATTTCATAATTTTATTGTAACGGATCGCACTCTGTAGCGAAGGTACAAAAAGTCATGAATCGAAGGTGACTTAAGTCATCTCCTGATTCGAATGCTGCTTATGGTATAATCAAGGGCGCATTACCAAGAGATTTTCTACTCCACTTTTTATATAAAGGATGTCATTTACATATGCCGATGCGGTTTCTGCAATACGGATTAATTATCGTTCCAGCCGTGCTGTACATGTTGATGCTGCCCTTGGAAAACGAAGCCGTCTACACCCTGCATATCATCATCGCGCTTGGACTCTCCGTGTGGAAAGATTTCAACCGTTCAAGTACACAGCAATGGCTGTTGCTTCTGGCCGAAATACTCTGGAGCTGCTGGCTGATTGCTTCGTATGGACCGTTTCTGCTATTCCTCTCTCTATCCGTGCTCTACGTGTATATATACAGACTGGAGGGAAATCGGAGATGGTTGATGTTTGCAATTCAGCTTGTCGCTAACAATGTCGCTTTGCATTGGCATTATGCTGTCCCACAGGCACCGCAGCCAGGGTTAACCACACTAAATACAACCGCCACTACATTACTCTCCGCAGAGACAACTGTGATGGTTCTCGGCAACCTGCTTCTGCTCATCACAGCGGCTCTGTCCTGGCAGGGATCAAGAACGGCAAGCAGCCGCGGACAACTGGAACAAGTCTATGACGAGCTCCGCAGCAAACATTACGAACTACAAGAAGCACGTGCACAGCTCCTGTTATTTACAAAGCAACTTGAAGGAGTGGCTCAGGCAGAGGAACGTACCCGTATCTCCAGACAGCTTCATGACGATATCGGGCATCGACTGATTCGCACCAAAATGATGTCGGAAGCCGCCCTGCTGACCCTTCCCCTGAATATGGAACAAGGAACGGAAATGGTGAGACAGATTCGCGATCAATTGGCCGATAGTATGGATGATATGCGCAGCACACTGCACAAACTGCAACCTAATTCCTATGCATCCGAGGCCTACGCGCTGGATCGTCTCCTAGAGGAAGTGGGCAGAGATACCGGCGTGAAGACAAATTATGAAGTTCATGGCCCATCCCATGTGCTGTATCCCAGCATACAGATCGTTTTATACAAAAATGCCAAAGAAGCCCTGACCAATGCCCTGCGACATGGAAATGCTTCTTCGATCACTGTGGAGCTGGTATTCGGGGATCCAGAAGTGTGTATGAGTGTGAGTAATGATGGCAAAATCAATCCTCATTCTTCCAAGCGAAATGGCATAGGACAGGAAGGCATGCTTCTGCGCACACAAATGGTGGGAGGAGTTCTGGAGATTCAATCGGCTTATCCGTATACAGTGATTACACGCATTCCATTAACGAACCAGATGGATATACTCTGAAAAAAGGAAGTGAATGTTCTCATGTCCGAACGGAATGATGTCAACAACAAGAATGATTCAGGCCAACTCCCACTTATTCGGCTGATTCTCGCCGACGATGATTACTTCATTCGTGAGAGCCTGAAAGTGCTGCTCGGACTGGACTCCGGCATTCGCGTTACAGGCACAGCCTCAAATGGACAGGAAGCGTTGGAATTGCTTGAAGCAAGCACACCTGCGGATGTGGTGTTGATGGATATTCGGATGCCGGAATGTGATGGAGTTGAAGGTACCAAACGCATCAAGTCACGTTTTCCTGAAATCCAGGTGCTCATGCTGACTACGTTTGACGACAACGAGTATATTATTCAGGCATTACAGAATGGAGCAAGCGGTTATTTGCTCAAAAACGTTCCCCCGGAGCGGATCATTCAAGGCATCAAGACCGTACATAACGGTGATATGTTAATTCATCCGGATATAGCCCGCAAATTGGCAGGCCTTCTTCGTCCTGCTGCGATTCCCCTGACACAGAACCCAATCGAAGCCTATGGACTGACACGTATGGAGCTGGCGGTTGCCGAGGCCATATCGGAGGGGTTGTCCAATAAGGAAATTGCCGCCAAATTGTTCCTCAGTGAAGGCACGGTCAAAAACTACGTCACAGATATTCTCGGCAAGCTGAGCTTGCGTGATCGGACTCAAATCGCCATCTTTATGTTAAAACAATAACAAAAAAGGTATTTCCCTTGCCTGTGACGGCGTTAGGAAATACCTTTTTCATTGCTTGATTTATGGAACATACTTCATCATGTATGCTTAGTTACATCTCAATAGACCCTTTGTCACTGGGAACTGGGGCTGGCGGTAACGCCAATGGAGCTTCGTCCCTTTGTGGTTTTTTCAGACGGGCAAACAATTTGAGATTAATGACATGGAACAGTGTCAGTGGACGTAACCGTATCGCCCAAACCTCGTGATTGTCCGGTGCCATAATGACCCCAAGCTGATGATGCTCCCCTTCATAGATCGCTCGTTGCATGAACTTGCTTTCTCCTTGGTGATTTCGCACCTCAAGTTTGCAAAAAGCCGGGTTCATCCGCAAGGCACGATGTAACTCTTCTGGTGAATGAACCAACTTACCATTCACCTTGTACAAGGTCTCTCCTGCTTCAATCCCCAAATCTGCAGCAGGACTCTCCGGAATAACAGCCAATACCTTCAGCCCATGCTGCGGATGGACAAATACCGGACTCCGGTTTTGCTCTTCAAACGCGCTGTACCATACCAGAAATTCATGTCCAATAAATGCAATTAGCGCAGCAACCACCATGAGTGGAGACCACCATGCAGCAAGCAAGCTGAACACGAGCAAAGTTGCCCCGTATATCATCAACCGCTTTGATGAGATCTGCACCTTTTGTCCCGGAAGCATACTCTGCGTTATCTCACCAAATCCGAGCATAATCGGCAATGCAACCAGCATATAACTATGACCTGCATTCATCAGTGGATTCCAAGCCAGTTCCGCGCCACTGCCTGTGACAGGGACAAGAATCAGTAGAGGAATGGCCCAGAACTGTTGCAGTTGATATCCACCAACCAGTTTCCCGCGTTTTCCCTCGAAGAGAAGTGGTGATGCCATCGATACCCCCTGCATGCGTACCAACAGGGCTTCACCCATATGTAGAAGCGCCGCCAGGACAAGCAGTGCAGGCATATCCAGGGTACGTAGTGCCTCCGTGATACTGCCCATCCAACCCGATGGCTGCCAGCCTGAAGCCAGATTTAAACCAAATTGCAGCACACCCAGTAACCCTGCTGCATAAGCAAAACACAGATACCGGATGCGGAACAAAGATAGAACTAGCGTTGCAGCCCATATGCATATCAGACTTCCCAGTGTAAGATGTGCACCGAGGAATAGGGACACAATCGAGACGATGGTACCAATGAGTATGCCTCCGAGCACGGCACGAATCGTCTGTGTTATCGAGCTTTGCAAACGAACATGAAACAATTTACGCTCCTGCAGTAACTGACGATGATAGATCAGCGCAATCAGGATCACCGCAATATAATAAAACGGCTGAATAAACAACTGCAACAAAGCTTCCCCTAATGTAGTTAACCACGGCCATACCCATTCCATTGTGGTCGGTCACCCCTCTCTTTCAGCCGGTTCAGAAAAAAAGAAGGCTGAAAATCAGCCTTCTTTATGGCTTCGACACAGCGGACGAAATATCCTTTGAGACATTTTCGATCGCGCGTTTCAGCTGTGCATCATATTGAGGATTGGCAATACGTTCAATCAGAGCCGCTTCCAGTGATTCAGCGGTTTTCTCATCAATCTGGCCTGTAGCCTGAATGCCTTTTTGCTTCTGGAATGCCTTGACCGCTTCTTCCGTCTTCTGGTCGTAGTATCCATCCACACGATCCGGTTTGAAATCGAGTCCTCTCAGCATCGTCTGCGCACTTTTCACATCCGTGCTATTGCTGTCATATTTTAGTGGTAACTTCTCTTTGTTAATCGGTGCCACCGAGAAATAATCCGGCTGGTCTACCGCAATATCCGGTTTGATTCCTTTTTCATGAATCCAGTCTCCGTTCGGAGTGAGCCACTTGGCAATGGTGATCTTCAGCAAGCTGCCGTCACCCATTTGCTTGTCATAACTCGTCTGCACGGTTCCTTTACCAAAGGAGTTTTCACCAATCAACTTCGCACCTGCTGACTGTTGTAATGCACCGGCCAAAATCTCCGAAGCACTCGCACTGCCTTTGTTCATCAGGACTGTGACTGGATAAGCTTTGGCTGATCCATTGGACTTGCTTTGTTCCTTTTTGCCGTTCTTGTCTTCAACTTGCACAATAACCTTGCCTTTAGGAACAAACTGTTCAGCAATATCAATAACAACTTGCAATACACCGCCTGGGTCATTCCGTACGTCGATGACCAGACCCTTCATGTTCTGCTTCTCAAGCTTCGCCAACTCTTCCTTGAAGCGATCGCCTGTATTCAAAGAGAATTGAGTAATGGCAATAACGCCAATTCCACCATCCTCCATGTGAGCATATACGGTCTCCAGATCAATGTCATCCCGTACAATCACAAATTCAATCAGCTCGGAAGATCCGGCACGTTTGACCTGTACCTTCGCTTCACTGCCCTTGGGACCTCTGATTTTGTTGACAGCCTTGTTCAGTTCCAAACCTTGCAAGGATTCGCCGTTGACTGACATAATCATGTCTTTGGCACGAATACCCGCTTTCTCGGCAGGTGATCCTTTGATCGGGGAAACAACAACAACGTTTCCATCCTGTGAGGATACCTCTGCGCCAATACCGGTAAATGAACCTTCGATCGACTCTTCAAACTGAGCAGCCGTTTCCTGCCCCATATAGTTGGAGTACGGATCACCAAGCGATTCCATCATGCCGTTGATCGCACCGTCAATCAATTTGGTCTGATCCACGTCTTTATAATAGTTGCTTGAGATCAAATCCATCGCAGTTTCAATCTTTTTCAAATCGTTCTTCTGCTGTGTATTGCCGGTTACACTAGCCAGCAAACCTTCGCCAGCTGTGGTTTGGTTTGCTATTCCCGGGTAAGTCATTAGTACCAGGGTTAGCAAACTACCACCCAGGAGACCCACAATGACAAGCAGTAGCGCCGATCTTTTCTTCATCATCCGTTTGTCACCGCCTTTAGTTTTGAAGCGTGTCCGATTCCATTGTTGCCAGAATCCATTCCCTGAACATGCCAGCTTATTATATGTCTAGCTTGTACGGAATATGTTTTTTCCATTCGAACGATGGAGCAATAATTACAAATAGTTCATCGGATTTACAGCGGTACCGTTATCTCTCACTTCAAAGTGCAAGTGAGGTCCAGTAGAGTTCCCTGTATTTCCTGACTCAGCAATGGTATCCCCTTTGCTTACTGTGTCTCCCTTGCTGACTTTGAATCCACCTTCGCGCAAGTGACCATATAACGTCCATAGTCCACCGCCGTGGTCCACAATAACTGTATAGCCATAACCGCTATACCATTCAGCCATGATCACGATTCCGCCAGAAGCAGCGTGAACCGAAGTTCCTTGAGGAACAGCAAAATCGACACCTGCATGCATCTTACCTACTACGCCCGTAATTGGATGGGTACGGGGGCCGAATGGAGAAGAAATACGTCCTCCAGATACCGGTCTTGAAAAGATACCATTACCGGATGAATACGTGACCTCACTGCTACTATCCGAACTCACTCTGGTTGGCGCCTTGGCTGCTGCTTTCGCCCGAGCCGCTGCTGCGGCTTTTGCTTTGGCTGCGGCGGCTGCCTGCTGTTCACGCAATTTATTTTTCTCTTGAAGAAGCGCCGAACGTTTGCTGGCAATCTGCATTAATACATCTTCCTGCTCTTGTGTCAGCTCTTCTGACTCTTCAATTTTAGCATCATATGAAGCGAGAAGCACTTGCTTTTCCGCTTCTTTTTCATTCAATTGGGACTTGCGCTGTTTCTTCTGTGCATACAGGCTCTTGGCTTCCGCATATTGCACATCCAATTCTGCCTTTTTGTCCACGACCAGTTGCTTGTCCGCTTTGTGCTCATCCAGCAGATGCTGATCCTGATCCACAATCGTTTTGAGTGAATCCGCACGGGTCAGGAAGTCAGTGAAGCTAGTAGAGGACAACAATACATCCAGATAGGATACAGCACCGTCCGTATACATCAGGCGCACGCGTGACTCCAACAATTTTTCCCTTGCAACAATGCGTTCTTCTGCCGCTTGCAGATCTTTTTTCGTTGTACGGAGATCTTCCTCCGTGTTCTCGATCTGCAAGGATACACTCGCCAGTTCATCACTAACGACATTGATCTGTTCCATGACAACCTTCAGATAAGCGTTGGTTTTGTTCTTGTAATGCTGTGCTTCCTTTTTGTTGGAAGCCGCTTTTTTTTGCTCCTGCTTGGCAGAAGCCGCCTTGCTCTCCAGTTGCTGAATCTGTTGGTCAATATCGCTGATGCTACTCTTGGCATATCCGTCAGAAGGTTGAAGCGTCAAACTGGCCAATAACGTAAAGGCCAGCAGCGAAGCGGTTTTTTTCAAAATGATGATCCCCCATCCTATGATTTCACAAGAAAGCAACCTGCACAGGTGGTGAACAGCATGTTCTTTGCTTTCTTCAATCTTAAAAGACTCCGTCTTTCCTACATATCGTCAAACAGCGTCCATTAATGAACCTGCTTTACCATTCTTTTCGACATATTCTGCAATTTGATCGTTGAAAACAAAATTAAACGTTGAGTGATTTCCGAATGGACAGTGTACTTCCCAAAATACCTACCAGCACACCGAGTCCAATCAACAGTGTTCCAAACAGCAACCAGATTTCGCCGAGCGGAATCAAGTTAAGCATCTGCATGAAGACATCCTGACCAATCGTCTTCATCAACTGGCTGTATCCAACGAACAGCACCCCAACCGTAATGACCGATCCAATAAATCCAATGAGTGCACCTTCAATAAAGAAAGGCCAGCGAATAAAGGTATTGGTTGCGCCAACCAGCTTCATAATTCCGATCTCCCGGCGACGTGCCAGAATCGTTACGCGAATCGTATTAGAGATCAGGAACATGGACATGAGACCCAGTCCCCCGACAAAAATAAATCCGATGTTACGAACAAGTTTCGTAAATTTAAACAACACTTCCACCGTTTCCTTGCCGTAGTTCACTTTCATGATCGGCTTCTCCGGGTGTTTTTCGTTCAAAGCTTCGATTTTTTGCGCCACAAAAGTGACGGTTTCCGGTTCAATGACCTCAACTTCAATGGTCTCCGGCAGTGGGTTGTTGTCCACATCGAAACCGCTAAGCACGTTATCTGCACTCTCTCCAAGACGCTCACGGAACTCCTTGAGTCCTTCTTCCTTGGAAACAAAACGAATCTCACTTACTTCAGGCATCGCGCTGATTTCTTGCTCCAGTGTGTTACGCAGGTTCTCGTCCACATTCAGTTCGAGGAACGTGCTGATCTCCACCTGGCTATCAACCTGATTCGCCATGGAGTTCACATTGAGCACCAGCAACATAAACACACCAAGAATCAATAGCGATACAATGATGGACATGATGGAGGCCACAGACATCCAGCCGTTGCGGAATACGTTTTTGAATCCCTCCCGCAGATGGCGCAAGAGAGTACTAAAATTCATAACCGTATTCCCCTCTCATCTGATCCCGTACAATCTGTCCACGTTCAATGGCGATTACCCGTTTACGCATCGTGTTTACGATATCTTTGTTGTGGGTCGCCATAACAATGGTTGTCCCCCGGAAATTAATCTCATCCAGCAGTTGCATAATCCCCCATGACGTCTCCGGATCGAGGTTCCCTGTAGGCTCGTCCGCGATAATAACCGACGGGTTATTGACGATAGCCCTTGCAATGGCAATACGTTGCTGTTCTCCACCCGAGAGCTGTGAAGGTTCGCGATTTGCCTTACTCCGCAGTCCCACCAAGTCGAGCACTTCCATCACCCGTTTTTTGATATGACGCTTCGGCGCTTCAATAACTTCCATCGCAAATGCCACATTCTCAAATGCTGTCATCCGTGGCAGCAGACGAAAATCCTGGAACACAACGCCGATGTTACGACGCACATAAGGAATCTTTCTTGGCTTCAACTTACCAATATTAAATCCGTTAATGGATATTTGTCCTTTTGTCGGAACTTCTTCTCTGTACATCAATTTCATAAATGTCGATTTACCTGCGCCGGACGGACCGACGATATAGACAAATTCATTGCGGTCGATCTTCACCGACACCCCTTGTAATGCGTGGGTCCCATTGGCGTAGGTCTTCCACACGTCCTGCATTTCTATCACATCATCACTTCCTGCTCGCATAGTTAGCCATTATCATTTCGACACAATCCCGGCATTTCCTTTAAAAAGACCTGAATTTCATCAGGAAAAAATCCACTTCGTTCCTGTTTCGATGGTGAAGCATGGATTCATATGAAGTTTATTGTAACAAATTTGTTACCTATTGAGTACCCGAAAGTTTTCCTGCATTGGATCATATATATAGAAAGTGTTACAAAGTCGGGAACAACTGAAGTATAAAGGAGCGTACGGTTATGAAAAAAATACATCTGACGGTCATTGTTCTATTCTCCATCCTCTTGATCGGCTCCGCGTCTTATGGATTGCTGTATATGTATGTGAATCAACCTGCCCTGCCCAAAGATGTTCATGTTGGCGGCATGCTGTTGGAGGGGAAGAATCGCAAGAACGTATTGCATGAATTGCATGAACAGATCCAAAAGCTGGAGGACTGGCCTGTCACCTTTGAAGTGACTGAACCCAACCCCCAGACGATGTCGTATACCGCAGCTCAGGTGGGGGTGAGCTACAACGTTAAAAGCTTTGAATCCGCGATACAGCAGCTGGAGAAAGGTAACCTGTGGGAACGTGCTTACGCACGTTATCATTTTCCGAAAAAGTTCTCTCTTGATATGAGTTACGACTTACAACCACTTCACGAACATCTCAGCCCTGCCTGGGAAAAAGAAACCTTCGGTACACCTGCGGACGCTGTTCGACGCATTACCGCAAGTGACAAAGTGCAGTATATCCCGGAAAAGGGTGTCCGCCGGATTGATTGGGATACACTCACAAATCTCATTCAGACGAAGCTGCACAGGGATTTCAGTGTACTGAGCCCGAATGAGAAACCTGCCCCACTGCTGATCCAGGTACCACTGTATACGCTAAAGCCTGAAGTAACCCTTGATTCGCTACGCAAAGAAGGCATTGACCGAAAGATCATCCAGTTCTCCACGGGTCTGGGCAATAGTAGTGAAGGCCGGATACATAATGTCAGCGCAGCGGCGGAAGCAATTAACGGCATGATTTTGCCACCAGATGCCACATTCGATTATGAGAAGGTCATCCGTAAGGCTGAAAAGGAGTATGGGTTTCGTGAGGCCCCGGTCATTGTGAATGGAAGGCTGACCCCCGGGATTGGGGGTGGCATCTGCCAGGTATCAAGTACAGTGTATAACGCAGCGCTATTGACGGGTCTTGATATTATTGAGCGTCGCAACCACTCCCTGCCGGTCAAGTATTTACCGAAAGGACTGGATGCCACCTTTGCCTCCGGAGCCATCAACTTTCGCTTCAAGAACAACACCGGAAAATCCTTACTCATTCATGCAGAGGTGAAGAACCATCAATTGATGGTGAAATTTTTCGGCACATTCCCGGAGAATGTCAGCTATGCACTTGAATCTCGCACCATTGAAACATTAAGTGTTCCGGTAAAATATGTGTCCAGTACGGTACTGCCTGATGGTGCACAGCAGGTGCTGCAAGACGGACAGCCTGGATATATTGTGGAGACGGTAAGAACCAAGAGGCTGGACGGCAAAGTGGTCGAATCCAAAACGATTACACGGGACACGTACAAAGCTCAAAGTCGTCTGATTGCCCGCTCAGGTCATAGCAGCCTGCCTGATCCACAAGAACCTTCTGTGGTTGAGGACGGGATCAGCGATACGAAACAGCCTTAATTTTTTTTCAAAGCAACCGACAACTTACAGATCACGGAATGGTACAAACAAGGTCCTGCCGTAATTCATGGATAAGCATAAGCTGATCACACGAAAACAAAAAGACACACTTCACGTCCTTTTTGAGGAAAAGCGAGAAGTGTGTCTCTACAATTTCAAGATAAGTTATTGGAGTTTTACCAAGCTAAGATCGGCTTTACTACCGTAACTTACGGTTTACTGCATAACGGCTTAGTGACCGCCTGTGTATTCGCCTTGCTCTTCGCCTACAACCATCTTCTCTTTTCCCATGAAGAAGGAAGCGACCAACGCGAGTGCAGCCGGAATTACAGCCCAGGCAAATAACTGCACGATGGAAGAAGATAGAGCATGTGTGATGCTATCCAGCACCTGAGGCGGAATCGCCTGTCTGAGTTCTGGCGAGAGCAACGCATGTGGATCGGTCAGATCCACTCCCTGAGGCACGCCACCGGCTGAAACACCGCCTGCTTCCGCAGCTGAACCAGCGAGAGCATCGTTCATTTTACGCGTAAATACCTGGCTCTGTACGATACCAAAGATCGTAATGCCCATCGTCATGCCGAGGGACCGCAAAAAGTTAAGTGTGGAACTCGCCGCACCGCGTCTTTGCGGTTCAAATGCGTTCATGGCTGCATTGCTGAGTACCGAGAACGAAGCACCGACACCCAGACCAACCATCACCATGTAGATACGTATCGTCCAAAGGGATGAATTCTCATCCAACGTAGTCAGCAATCCAAGTCCAATGACAAGTAAGGCCAACGTAGGGATCATGATATTGCGATATTTGATTTTGGTCATCAACACCCCGCCCAGGGACGCCGTCACAACGGACCCAAGCATCATGGGCAGTAGCACAAGACCTGAGTTGGTCGCTTTGCCACCAAGTACCCCCTGTATGAAGATCGGAATGTACACGGATGCTGTAATGAACGCCGCACCACTGAACATCCCAATAACGTTACTGGACCAGTAGACCCGGTTGCGGAACATGCCGAAGGAGATGATTGGTTCTTTGGCTTTTGTTTCTGCAAAAAGGAAAAGTAGCGCTAGTGCTACAAATCCGGCAAACAAGCCAAGAATCTGCCACGAACCCCAGGCAAACGTTTTGCCGCCCAGTTCCAGACCAAAGATCAAACACACTACAGCGCCGATCAGCGTTACTGCACCCAGCCAGTCGATCTGTTGGGATTGATGCTGATGAGACTCTTTGTAGAAGAATGCAATAAACACAAATGCAATCAAGCCGAGTGGCAGGTTGATATAGAATACCCATTCCCATGTCGCATACTGAGTAATATAAGCACCAAGCAGTGGTCCAAAGACGCTGGACAGACCGAAGACCGCTCCAAACAATCCACCCAATTTACCACGAGATTCTGGTGCCACGACATCAAACATGATCGTAAAGGCAATCGGCACCAAGGCACCCGCACCAATACCCTGAATCGCTCTGTACATCGTCAATTCCACAATAGACGTTGCCGTTCCGCACAGCGCTGAGCCAAGCATAAACACAATAATACCAAATACAAAAAACTTCTTCCGTCCATACATATCGGATAGCTTACCGAATATCGGCATCCCTGCCATTTCAGCCACCATGTACGCGGAGGTAACCCAGACGAACTTGTCGAGCCCACCCAGCTTCCCAACAATATCCCCCATAGCTGTTGCCACGATGGTATTATCCATCGAAGCCATTAGTATGCTGAGCAGTAACCCTGCCAGCACCAATCCAATACTGTTTTTACGTGCAACCATTGTACTCAATCTCTCCATTCACGCTCTATTCATATGACTGCATTAGTATATCCGAAAAGAAGTTTTCGTTAATCAGTCCAAGGACCGATTGCTTTGCAGCAAAACTTCCGATTGCGGATGAATTTGCAGAGATGAACGGTATTCCACTGTACCGACCCGGCAGCCAGGACCGATTTTTATTTTATCGCCACGTACAATCTCGGCCTCGGTATTTTCTAATTCAATATTGTCACCTTCGATAATCTGTGCCTTGAGAATTGATTTATTCCCCGTAAACAAGTCATTTAACCTGCCACTCTTCACCGAGATGATGGAACCGCCCATTTCCTTGACCTCGGATGGACCCATGATTTTGAGTGTCATTTGTTCAGCGCTGAGCATCCCGGCTATTGTCAACCGTCCGTTCAGCTTGATATTTTCCGCCTGACAATCCCCTGACAGATGAAGCTCACCGACCACTTTGATATGCTCAGCTTTGGCATGCATGCCAGGTGCCTGGATTCCATCCTCAACATCGTTGCTGGCCTCTCGCTCTGTCAGAGTAAGGGTTCCGGTAATTTTAATATCTGTGGATTCAAGCGATCCGTATATGACCGATGTACCCGTACATTTGAATCGATCACAAGATAAATTGTCGTTGAAGGATGCGTCCCCTACGACCTTGACCTTGCCGTACACGCCCCCAGCAGAACTGCCGTCACCAACGATGCTGATATCCACTTTTTTGTCCAAAGAACGCCCAGGATTGTTATTCATGTCGATCCCATCCCTTTCTCTCCATATCCAAAATTTAAATTCGCTGACTGCTGCCCACCTTGGCATCCTGATCTACCTCAAGTTCACCTGAATACTCGACCAGCCTGATGTTACAGCCGCGACCGATAAAAATGTTACTCCCCCGAACAATATCAGCTTCGGTATCTTCCAGCACAATCTCATCGCCCTCAATTAAGGATGTCTTAAATGATGGAGTCCCGCCCAGGCCAATACTTTTCCAAAATCCATTCTGTTGCTCCTTGCGACGAATATCAATACGCTCTCCGCCAATCTCTTTAGCCGAAGAAGATGTATGCAGCCTGATCTCCACTGTTCCCGCATTCAGTAAGCCGCTAATCTTAATATTGCCCTGTACATTCAGGGACTCACATTGGACATCCCCTTCAATATCGATCACACCGCCAATATCAATTCGTTCCCCATCCACTCTTCCACGTACGGTACACTTTCCGTTCACTTCAAGCTCAGGGCTATGGAGATCTCCGTTAATTGTAGTTAAGCCATCCACCCGAACACGAGAACTGGTCAAAGGCCCATTCAACGTGCACATGCCGTTAATCGTTGCACTCTCGGAGCTTAAAGCGCCGTGCATCTTCAATGTTCCATTCACTTCCATAGAGGTGCAGTCCAGGTTACCGTTCACCTTAGCCATGCCATCAATAGATACACGGTGAAAATTCCCGCCTGCCGTTTGACTTATGCCCGCCACATTCAGATCATTCCGCTTATTCCGCTCTTCCATAGATGATCCACTCCTTATCCCAATTTGAGTTTTAATTCTTCCATAAATGTTCCCATCGGCTGCCTAAGAACCACTTTCACACCATTGTCAAAATAAAACTCCGTTCCTGCTGTTACCAGCATGAATGAAGGAACACCCATCTTACGAATAAGCACGAGTTCGCTGGGTTTGCCTGTAAAACGATAATAATGTTCGGACATCACTTCGATCAGCAACGCACCCTCTTGCCGAGTAATATCTCCGCTCATTAACAGCTTATCAAGGACGTAGAGCATCATGATCTGCTCCAAAGCATATAGCGGTTGTTCCTGAGCTGCTTCTTTCAACAGATCCAGCGAGATTTGTGAAACAATGTTTCGCTCTAACAGTTGCTGTGCAGACATCTCTACTTCACCCAACGTAGGCGAGAACACGTCTGCCAGCTCATCCAGCGATAATCCGTCTTTCATATTGAGAATCTTGTCAATGCGCAGTAAAATCTGTTGTTTGGGAAAAAAGGTCTCTTGTCCGGTGTAGGACGACTTTCGAATAAACCATTCTTCCGGAATGAGATTTTTCCGCTTCCATCGGTATAACTGGCCATAGGAGATTCCTGTCAGGTCCAGCAGTTCTTTCTTGGAGATCAAATCATCCGTCATATATGGTCCCCCTTTATAGTGAAATCAGTGTAACATAACATTGTTACGTTGTAAACAACGTCGTAACAATGTTGATTTTCCCTCCATGCCACTCACCCGGCTTAGCCTGATGTTACCTTACAATTTAGAGATAATCCTGCATGATTTCTTAAAGTGCATCTTGTTATTGCATTGCACGCGCAATGCGTATAACCTGTTACATATGGACACTTAAAAGCTATTAGGGAGCAATCCCGGCTCATTCTCACAAGTCAAAAACACTTGGTTAACGAACTTATGAAAGGGGTTTCTTATACTCATGGCACTTATTAAATGTGATTTTTACTCCGATACGCTTGGGCTGAGTACCAGCATGCATGTCATTCTCCCGCAACAAACCCACAATCAGATCGGTATGGAGAACGTGACCGGCAAAGGTCTTCACCCAACCCTGTACCTGTTACACGGTCTATCGGATGATGATTCCATCTGGCTGCGTCGCACATCAATTGAACGTTATGTAGCAAATCTGGGAATCGCCGTTGTTATGCCGCAGGTACATCGCAGCTTCTATACAGATATGGTCGAAGGCGGACAATACTGGACGTTTATCAGCGAAGAACTGCCTACACTTGCTCGCTCTTTCTTCCCTCTATCGCCAAAGCGTGAGGATAACTTCGTTGCTGGATTATCCATGGGTGGCTATGGCGCGTTTAAGCTGGCCCTTCGTAAACCAGAGCAATATGCGGCAGCTGCCAGTTTGTCTGGAGCACTCGATATGTCTGCACATATGGATAGAAACGCATCCTCAGCATTGCAACAGGCTGAGCTACAACGGATTTTCGGACCACAGGTGGCAGGCACTGAGAATGATCTGATTCATCTGTTAAAAGAGAGCCAACCTCAGCGGCCTCTGCTCTACCAATGCTGCGGAACGGAAGATTTTTTGTATGAGGATAATCAAACCTTCCGTCAAGCCTGTGAACAGACGGACTTCGAACTGACATACGAGGAAGGACCTGGCGAACATGAGTGGGGCTACTGGGATGCGAAGATTCAAGATGTATTGAGATGGTTGCCTTTGCCAAAGCGGGACTAATGGACATTGGGAGCTACTACGGATAATGAAGGCTGGTACTCCGATGACAAAACAACCTTCCGTTGCTATGGAGCTGGAATGATCCACATCATATTGCTGTAAAACACAAAAAAGCAGGCCGTTGAGAACAAAGTTCTCTGGCCTGCTTCTTTATTGTACTGGCGTATCTGTACAAATACCTATAGTAACCGTGATATTAACCGCGGTTCGTAATCCATTGCTCGGTAATCTCCAGTACCTTCTCACTGCGTGCGATGGCTTCGGCGACTTGACCCGAAGCTGTTCCGCCGTAAACATTACGAGCGTTCACAACAGCTTCTGGTTGCAGTACGTCATAGATTCGTTCATCGAACAGCGGTGAGAACTGCTTGAATTCATCGATCGTCAGATCCAGCAAATACTTACTGTTCTGGATGCAGTACAGCACTGTTTTACCAATGACTTCATGCGCCTGACGGAAAGGCAAGCCTTCGCCTACGAGGAAATCGGCAATATCCGTAGCGTTCGAGAAATCCTGGTTGACCGCTTGACGCATACGATCCTTGTTCACGGTCATTGTCGCGATCATTGGAGCAAACAGTTGAAGTGCACCTTCCAGCGTTGCTACCGTATCGAACATGCCTTCTTTGTCTTCCTGCATGTCTTTGTTGTATGCCAGTGGAAGAGATTTCAGTACCGTCAGCAAGCCGATCAGGTTGCCGTACACACGTCCTGTTTTACCACGGACAAGTTCAGGAACGTCTGGATTTTTCTTCTGAGGCATGATGCTGCTGCCTGTGCAGAATGCATCGTCCAGTTCAACGAATCCAAACTCCGTGCTGCTCCACAATACCAGCTCTTCACTAAGACGGGACAAGTGAGTCATGATCAGCGAAGCTGCCGCCAGGAACTCAACGATGAAATCACGGTCACTTACTGCGTCCAAACTGTTCTCGTAAACCCCATCGAAGCCCAGTTGTTCCGCCACAAAATGACGGTCAATCGGGAATGTTGTGCCTGCGAGCGCACCTGCGCCCAGTGGCAGGATGTTAATGCGTCTGTAGCTGTCCATCAGACGCTCCGCATCCCGTTGGAACATGGATACATACGCCATCAGGTGATGGGCGAACAGAATGGGCTGTGCACGTTGAAGATGCGTATAACCCGGTACAATCGTATCGAGGTTATCTTTGGCTTGTCCAATCAGTGCTTCCTGCAAGGAGTGCAGCATACCTACAAAGCCAACCACGCGCTCACGCAGATACAAGTGCATATCCGTTGCAACCTGGTCGTTCCGGCTACGGCCTGTATGTAATTTACCGCCTACAGGGCCAATCGTTTCGATCAGGTTTTTCTCAATGTTCATGTGGATGTCTTCGTCTGATACGGAGAATTCCACTTCGCCCGCACGGATTTTGTGCAGAACAGTGATTAGACCTTCTTTGATCGTTTCCACATCTTCCGCCGGAAGAATGCCGCATTTGCCCAGCATCGTTACATGGGCCAGACTACCCTGAATGTCTTCCTCAGCCAAAGCTTTGTCAAAATTGATCGATGCCGTATATTCCTCAACCAAATGATTGGTTTGTTTTGTAAAACGTCCTCCCCACAGCTTGCTCACAGTGAGTACTCCCCTTTCGCTCATGGACAAAGCCGCTCCTGCCAGATGTGCAAGAACGGCCTGCCTTGTCATTTATATTGGTGTAGCTTTATTGTGCAGGTTGAAATTAGTTTTTGTTTTGCTCCACGCCGGAGTTTACTTTCAAACGCAGTGCATTCAGGCGGATAAAGCCTGTTGCATCGCCTTGATCGTAGGCTTGCGTTGGATCAGCTTCCATCGTTGCAATGTCCGGATTGTAGAGGCTGACAGGACTTTTCACACCTGCGCCGATGATGTTGCCTTTGTACAGTTTCACACGAACGGTACCTGTTACATTTTTCTGGCTTTCAGTCACCAGCGCTTGCAGCGCCAGACGTTCCGGCGCGAACCAGAAGCCGTTGTAAACGAGTGTGCTGTAACGTGTGATCAGGCTGTCACGCAGGTTCATCACTTCACGGTCCATCGTGATGGATTCCATTTTGCGATGTGCGGTGAACAGGATTGTTCCACCCGGCGTTTCGTACACGCCACGGCTCTTCATACCAACAAAACGGTTCTCAACCATATCTACACGGCCAATACCATGTTTGCCACCCAGCTCGTTCAGTTGCTCCATCACTTGCAATGGGCTCAAACGCTCACCGTTCAGCGCAACACAGTCGCCTTGTTCGAATTCCAGTTCCACATATTCCGCTTGATCTGGTGCATCCTCAGGCGCACTGCTCAGCAGGAACATGTCTTTGTTCTCGTCCGCGCTTGGATCGAACCAAGGATCTTCGAGCACACCGCTCTCATAGCTGATATGCAGCAAGTTACGGTCTGTCGAATACGGTTTAGCCGCAGATGCGGTTACCGGAATACCATGTTTCTCGGCGTACGCGATCATCTCGGCACGTCCCGGGAACTGGTTGCGGAATTCTTCCAGACGCCAAGGTGCAATGACGTTAATGTCTGGTGTCAGTGCAGCCGCGTTCAGCTCAAAACGAACTTGGTCATTTCCTTTACCTGTAGCGCCGTGAGCGATGGCTGTAGCACCTTCTGCACGAGCGATATCCACCATGCGTTTAGCGATCAGTGGACGAGCGATACTTGTGCCGAGCAGGTATTGTCCTTCATAAAGGGCACCTGCCTGGAACATTGGATAGATGAAATCTTTCGCGAATTCATCGCGCAGATCGTCGATGTATACTTTGGAAGCGCCCGTAGCGAGTGCTTTTTCCTCCAAGCCATCCAGTTCGTCCTTTTGTCCGATATCCGCTGTGAAGGCGATAATCTCAGCATCATATGTTTCTTTCAACCATTTCAAAATTACAGATGTGTCCAACCCGCCTGAATACGCGAGTACAATTTTTTCCTTAGCCATGTGTGATGGTCCTCCCCAAGATCAGTTAAGTTAAACAGAGCCTTCATACACTGAATCCTACGAGCTTCTTATTTAATTAACTTTTTAAAGTACATTATAGATGAATCTATCATCGCGAAATCTGCGCCTAAAATCAACCCATAAAGGCAAACAGCATCTATTCGCTCATTAACGCAGCCATTAATGCTTTCTGTGCATGCAAGCGATTCTCCGCCTGATCAAAGATCAGGGAGTTCGGTCCGTCAATTACACCGGCACTCACTTCTTCGCCGCGGTGTGCTGGCAGACAGTGCAAGAACATGTAGTCCGGCTTCGCGCCTTTCATCAGTTCCTCGTCCACTTGATATGCCGCAAATGCCTGCTCACGAATCTTCTGCTCTTCCTCAAAGCCCATGCTCGCCCATACATCCGTATACACGATATCTGCATCTTTCGCAGCTTCCTGTGCACTGTACGTTACAGTCACTTCAGAACCGCTCTCCTGTGCGATAATGCGCGCCTGCTCCACAACTGCGCTATCCGGCTCATAGCCTTCTGGCGTTGCTACAGCAACATGCATACCCATCTTCGCTGCACCGAGCATCAGGGAGTGTGCCATATTGTTGCCATCTCCGATGTAGGCCATTTTCAGACCTGAGAGCTTGCCTTTGTGCTCCAGCACCGTTTGGAAGTCTGCCAGTACCTGACAAGGATGCGCTGCATCGCTCAGGCCGTTAATGACTGGAACATCAGCATGCTCTGCCAGTTCAGTTACATTATGGTGTCCAAAGGTACGGATCATGATGCCGTCCAGGTAGCGGGACAATACTTTGGCTGTATCATGTGTGGTTTCCCCGCGACCCAGCTGGATATCATTTTTGCTCAGAAAAAGTGCGTGTCCACCCAATTGGAACATGCCCACTTCAAAGGATACACGCGTACGTGTGGATGATTTTTCAAAAATAAGTCCGATCGTTTTGCCTTTCAACGGTTGAAAAGGTACGCCGCTTTTTTGCTTGCCTTTAATCTCAATCGCGAGATCAAGCAGATAACGAATCTCCTCTGCCGTGTAGTCCGTGAACTCGATAAAATCCCGGCCTCTCAGATCAATCTTCTGAATCTTTTCCGTCTGTTGTGCTGTCATCTATAATGTCCTCCTTATTTCCGGTTCCCTGCACCCGCATGGGCAGAAGAGAGAGCAACGTTGACACTTTGTCTGGGTGCTTCTCAAGTTGTTTAATCATTTCCATCTTCTGCAAGTTCACCACGCGGCTACAGGGATTCATCATCTCGTTCTGCTTCGAGGCCGGTAATGGCCCCGAGACAGAAAGGTTCTCATTTTTATATTAGGCTTTCGCCGCTACGTGCTCTTCAATCAATGTGGCTACCAGCGATACGGCCTCGTCGATCTCTTCTTTGCTCACATACAGGTTCGGAAGCAAACGAATCACATTCGGTCCTGCAGAGACAAACAAAATACCGCGTTTTTGCCCAGCAAGTACAATATCACCTACCGGCTCAGCACATTCAATACCAACGAGCAATCCCATGCCACGTACTTCCTTCACAAAGGAATTGCCTGCCAAGCGATTCCGCAGGGAGCTCATCAGGTATTCACCCATCTCCGCTGCACGCTCTGGCAAACGATCTTCCAACATCGTTTCGATGGTTGCAATCACAACGGATGAAGCAAGTGGTGTTCCACCAAAGGTGGTTGCATGGCTACCTGGCGTGAACGCATCCCGCAGGAAGCCTTTACCCAACATCGCGCCTACAGGGAAACCACTGCCGATACCTTTGGCAACGGTGAACACGTCTGGCTCAATGCCATAATGTTCGTGTGCAAACAATTTACCAGTACGTCCCATTCCAGTCTGCACTTCATCCACAATGAGTAACAATCCGTGCTCGTCACACAGTTTCCGTACATGCTTGACGAATTCCGGCTCGACCGGATATACACCACCCTCGGCCTGAACCATTTCCAGCATAATTGCTGCCGTCTTAGGTCCAATTGCCGCTTCAAGTGCAGGGATGTCATGCAAAGGTACAGTTACAAATCCGGCTGGCAATGGCAAAAATCCTTCTTTCACCTTATCCTGTCCGGTTGCTGTCAGTGTAGCGAGTGTCCGTCCATGGAAGGACTGGGCGAAGGTAATCACTTCATACCGATCTGTACCCTTCACCTTCTGGTGATAACGACGGGCTACTTTAATAGCCGCTTCGTTCGCTTCGGCACCACTGTTACAGAAGAACACTGCATCAGCGCATGTATTGGCTGTCAACAATGCTGCTGCTTTCTCCTGGCCCGGAATCTGGAACAGGTTGGACACATGCCACAACTCATCAATCTGAGCTTTCAGCTTGGCTCCAACTTTCTCCGGTGCATGGCCCAGGCTAGTTACAGCGAGGCCGCACATGAAATCGAGATAGCGGTTGCCCTGATCATCCCACAACCAGCTGCCTTTACCTTTAACCAGACTGATTGGATAACGTGCATACGTTTGGAAAAGCGAGCTTTCCGTCTGTACCGCTGCACCTGTTGCTGTCGCGCCCGCTACCGCTGTGCCAGAACCTGGCTGTTCGTTGCCTTTTGCCATGACCATATCACTCCTATTGGTTGGTGCAACGGCAATCATATAAGAGCCCTGACTTACACTAGACCACTCCGATTGCAGAATCATCTTTTGAACGCCTGCATACTCCACTTCAATGACAGAACAACCTTCCGATCGCTGTTATCCCCGGATTTTTTTGATTAATTGTTTAAAGGTCGAAATCCGGGGATAGTGTATGCTTCCGAAGTAGCTTTCTTTCAGAAAGCTTTTAGGCGCACGCTTCGCTTCTTCAGGTTATTTCTGTCCTCTCCGTTGTGCATTTTTATTCTTCAGATTGATTCTGCACCCTACGTTAAAGTGTGTGTAATATTAGATTTCTTATATAAAAAAAGCCGTGCACATATTTTTTATTTATTATCAGATCATGAAGACCCTAGCGCACTGAGTATAATTATTGCATACGGATAATTTTTGTTCCGATGATTTCTCCGCCGAGCACTCGGCTCAGGATTTGGGGTTCGCTGCCGTCTACGATGACGACCTCACGTACTTGGCCATGGATACATGCGATAGCTGCACGCACTTTGGGAATCATGCCGCCATAGATTTCTCCGGTCTGGATCATGTCCTCAATCTCTTGTACAGATACGGATGGCAGTACTTTTTTCTCGCCGCCCACGTTCTTCATGATGCCAGGAACATCAGTCACGACAATCATCCGGCTTACGCCGAGATGAGACGCCACTGCACCCGCAGCTGTATCTGCGTTAATGTTGTAGCGTTGACCAGTTGCATCTACGCCAACTGGTGCGATAACCGGCATGTAACCCATGTTCACGATGCCTTGGATAATCTCTGCATTCACACCCGTGACATCGCCAACCCAACCGATCTCTGCGTGGTTTGTAACAGGTTTAGCCTGGATCAAGCCACCGTCCACGCCGGATAAACCTAGTGCACGACCGCCCACACGTTGGATCAGGCGCACGATCTGTTTGTTGATACTGCCCGCAAGCACCATCTCCACTACGTCCAGCACAGGTTCAGTTGTTTTGCGCAGGCCATTAACGAATTCGGTTTCGATACCAAGCTTCGCCAGGTTATCTGAGATCGCAGGACCTCCACCATGCACGATGACCGGCTGCGTGCCCTGAGACTGCAAATCACGCAGATCCGCAAAGAAAGACTCAGGCAATGCTGCGAGCGTGCTGCCTCCACATTTCATGACAAACATCTGTTTCTCTGTGCTCGCTTCCGTTGCGGTACTCTTGTTTGGCATTGTTGAATTCATGGGGCAAGCTCCTTTCGTTCAAATATTCTTAAAGGCTTAACACTTATAAAATCCATGTTTGACGGGTTAGCCGTTACAAATTCGGATCGTTCTTTTGATCGCTGTTGTCTCCAGGTTTTTTGATTCCCTTTTCTAAAGGGGAAACCCGGAGACAAAGGCGAACACTACGCTTCTACAGAATCGATTCCGACTTTTCCACTATCCCCGTCAATGATCAGACTCAAAAGTTTAATCCTTATAGAGGTTCTACATATTTCTGCAAAGCAGCTTTTTTAATAATGAAGCTGCTCTAGGTTAATAAAACTCAAAAATATTACGTACGGTATGCGGCGTTAATTCGGACGTAGTCATACGTCAGGTCGCAGCCCCAGGCTGTTGCCGTTCCCTCACCGTGATGCAGATCCACCACAATGCGCACCGTATCGGTCTGCAAATAGGCCAATGCCAATTCTTCGTCAAACACGACTGGACGGGACTGCGCGAGTACCGAAATATCTCCCAAACGAATATCCACCGTATCAGGGTTCACCGGTTGCCCTGCACGTCCTACGGCTGCAATAATCCGTCCCCAGTTAGCATCAGCGCCAAACATGGCGGATTTCACCAGACTGGACCCGATGACGGTTTTGGCAATGGCTTGCGCGGATTCATCACTTACCGCACCTGTAACTTCTACCTCGACCAGCTTGGTTGCTCCTTCACCATCGCGAGCAATGGCTTTAGCCAACACTTGGCATACATAGGTGAAGCCGGCTGCAAAAGCGTCCCAATCCGGGTGCTCGGTTGTCAGCTCTTCATTGCCTGCATATCCACTGGACATAGCTACCAGCATGTCGTTTGTACTTGTATCGCCATCGACGGTAATCATGTTAAATGTGTGATTGGTTGCCTGGCGCAGCAGGCGCTGCAACGCTTCCGCACCAATGACCGCGTCAGAGGTCATGAAAGCGAGCATCGTCGCCATATTTGGATGAATCATACCCGAGCCTTTGGCGGCTCCCGCAATCGTAACCGTCTTGCCGTTAACCATAACGGAGACGCAGGCTTCCTTTTTCACCAAATCCGTTGTCAGAATCGCTTGTGAAAATTGTTCCGCCTCATTCGATTCCTTGCCCATATGCGCTGGAAGTCCGGTGATGCCTGAATGTACAGCATCCATTTTGAGCAATTCCCCAATGACACCTGTGGAAGCCACCGCCACGTCCTCTTCTGCCACACCCAACTCACGCGCAGCAGCCGAACGCATCGCATACGCATCCTCTTCCCCTTGTTGCCCTGTACATGCATTGGCGTTACCGCTGTTAACGATAACAGCCTGAAGACGTCCATTGTTCAAGCTTTCGCGCGTTACTTTGAGTGGCGCTGCTTGAAACACATTCGTTGTATATACAGCAGCAGCTGTAGCCGGTACATCACATCGGATCGCTCCGATGTCATTCCGAGATGTCTTTTTCAATCCGCAGTGAAGTCCACCAGCAGTGAATCCCCCAGGGGTTACAATTGTTCCGTTCTCAACCACGGTAAAACTCTGTTGCTCCACATTCGTTCCCATATCATATCCCCCGTATGCGTTCAGCTATATGCCGATGATCCGCCTGCTTAACCTGATCCGATCTCCCTAAGTTCACTCCATGAATGCACTCTTACTTTTACATCGAATATTCCAGTGCCTTCTGAATTCCAATCCTTATGGATAAACCGGTGTCATGTTCAGCCCGAGGTTCTCCTCCCATCCCATCATCAGGTTCATATTTTGAATCGCTTGCCCGGATGCACCCTTCACCAGGTTGTCGATGACCGAAATAATCGTCAAACGCCCTGTGCGAGGATCCACCGCAAATCCAATATCACAATAGTTAGATCCGTACACTTCTTTGGTAGAAGGCCAGATACCCGGTTCACGTACACGTACGAAAGGTCTGTTCTCATAATACTTGCGATACAAATCTACGATCTCCCGGTCACTGTGTTCCCCAACGAGTTTTGCATACATCGTACTCATGATTCCACGTGTCATTGGCACCAGATGTGTGGTGAAGGTAACCGTAACAGGCGTTCCCGTTATGTTGCCAAGCACTTGCTCGATCTCGGGAATATGTTGGTGCTTGTTGAGCTTATAGGCTTTGAAATTCTCATTCATCTCTGCATAATGGTTCGTCAGACTTGTTCCGCGTCCTGCTCCGGATACGCCTGATTTGGCATCAATAATAATAGTGGAAGGATCAACCCAGCCTGCCTCTACTGCAGGAATCAGTCCAAGAAGTGTAGCCGTTGGATAACAGCCTGGGTTAGATATGAAATTCTGTCCCTTCACCTTTTCACCGTACACCTCAGCCATGCCGTACACAGCTTGTTCCAGCAAATCAGCTGAAGGAGCCGGATGTTTGTACCACTCTTCATACACCGTTCCATCCTTGAGTCTGAAATCGCCAGACAGGTCAATGACCTTAAGCCCTGCTGCCAGCAGGCTTGGTACGAGCTTTGCACTTACGCCGGACGGGGTCGCTGTGAATACCAGATCTGCACGACTCGCAATTTCAGCCGGATCTACACCGTCGAGTGGCCTGTGAATCACGTCCGTCAAATGCGGAAATCCATCTGCGATGGATTCACCACTGCTCGATGATGAGATCACCGATGTGATTTCTACCTGCGGATGGTTCTGGAAAAAACGAATCAGTTCCACCCCGCCGTAGCCGGTGGAACCGACGATTGCTACTTTTAATTTGTTATTCACTCTCGCTCCCCCAATCTCGATGTATGCGCTACTTGTGCTATGTCCTTGCATGAATGAGGCTCGAACACAGCAATTCCGTCGCTTATATGCATATTTGTGTATTATTATACGACTCTGGTTATATAAATACAACACTCTATCATCAATTTCACATGGATTTCCACCCAATCCGAACATATCTTTTTTAACATCCGGGACGAACAGGTATACTTCTGTTAAAATACGTATTAGTAGGAAACATTACAATCAGGGTCTCATTCATAACTAACCTGCTAATCAAGGACATATGAATAGATTCATGATGGTCATTATGAGACGTGGGGGACTATAGTGCATATCGAATCCATTTTACTTATTGTACTCCTGGGCCTGAATATTATTTTTGCGGCAGCCGTTGTTTTCTTCGAACGGAAGGATGCCAGCGCTTCATGGGCCTGGCTGCTCGTCTTGAACTTTATTCCGGTGTTTGGTTTTGTACTTTATCTTTTAACCGGTCAGAATCTGACCCGATACCGGCTTTTCCAGTGGAAAGAACGTAAGAAGCTCGGGCTAGAGGAACGTATTGAAGCCCAGCTCACGCAGTTGCACGATAACCGCACCCCTTTCCGCAACCAAGCAACCGAGAGTAGCCAGGACATGATCTATATGAACCTGAAGCAGAACGGCGCTCTGTTAACGGAGGATAATGCGGTTGAGATCATTACAGACGGAACAGACAAGTTCCAACGGCTCTTGGACGACATCGAAGCGGCTCAGGATCACGTGCACGTACAATACTACATTTATAGAGGCGACCGTCTGGGTAAAAGAATTCGGGATGCACTTATCCGCAAAGCGCGGGAAGGCATCAAAGTCCGTTTACTGTATGACGCGCTCGGATCACGGCGGGTTTCGAAACGCTTTTTCAAAGAATTGCGCGAAGCAGGCGGTTTGGTTGAAGTCTTTTTCCCTTCCAAATTCAGTCTGATCAACTTGCGTATGAACTACCGGAACCACCGCAAGATTGTCATCATTGATGGTAACCTTGGGTACACAGGCGGGTTTAATGTTGGAGATGAGTATCTCGGCTTGAACTCGAAATTCGGTTACTGGCGTGACACACATCTGCGTATTCAGGGAAATGCTGTCCATGCGCTGCAGACCCGTTTCCTCCTGGATTGGAATGAAGCATCCAAACAGCACGATACCCCTTATGTTCCGGCACATTTCCCTCATATCGAGGGTACGGGTAACACTGCCATGCAGATTGTCTCCAGTGGACCAGATGCAGAAACTGAGCATATTAAGAACAGTTACCTCAAGATGATTAACGGTGCCAAACAATCGATTTTGATCCAAACGCCATATTTTATCCCGGATGCCAGTGTATTCGAAGCTATTCGTCTCGCGTGTCTGTCCGGCATTGATGTTCGCATTATGATCCCGAATAAGCCAGACCATGCCTTCGTCTATTGGGCAACTTTATCTTATATTGGTGAGTTGTTGAAGGTCGGCGCCAAAGTATTTATATATGATAATGGCTTCATTCATGCCAAAACACTTATCATTGACAGTTTGGTTGCATCCGTGGGAACCGCCAATATTGACTACCGCAGTTTTCGGTTGAACTTTGAGGTGAATGCTTTTATGTATGATGAAACGATTGCGACAGCACTTGTACAAACCTTTGAGCACGACCTGCATGTATCGCGGGAGATGACGCTCGATGAATACCAAAAACGCAGTCTGATTATCCGCTTTAAAGAAGCCATTTCCCGTCTGCTGTCTCCGATTCTGTAGTGAGAGTACTCCGATGACAGAACATTCTTCCGATCGCTGTTATCCTCAGATTTATTTGATTCCCTATTCTAAAGGGGAAAATCCGGGGATAAAGGCGAACGCTCCACTTCTTCAGGATATTTCTGTCCCCTCCGTTATCATGTAAATGTTAAGTTGAACTTTTAATAGTAGAAAAGCAGGTACTCCCTCTCTGTCATTGCAGAGAAGGATGTACCTGCTTTTTTTGAATTTTTATTTCCAAACTCATGAGCCCACACGGCTCACTAACTAGTTTTCACACCCGTTCACACATGTTCTCCCCGCTTAAAACCTTCGCCGAGCACTTCGTGCGCGTTACTGATAATGACAAAAGCCCCCGGGTCCACAGACCGGATCAACGTTTTGAGTCTTGGCACCTCATTTTGCCCAACCACCACCATCAGGACAGTTCGCTGATCATCGGTGTAACCACCTTTGGCTTCCAGCTTCGTCAAACCACGGTCTAGGTCATCGAGAATCACTTTACTTATCGCTTCTGTCTGGTTGGAGATAATATAAGCCACCTTGGAGAAACCCAGCCCCATCTCAACCGCATCGATCACTTTCCCCGTAACATACAATCCAATCAGTGCATAGAGAGATTGTTCCAATGATAATACAAATGCAGCCATAATTATAACGGTAGCATCCATAATCACCACACAGATTGAGTAACTCAGTCCACTGTATTTCTGCACGATTCTGGCCAGAATGCTCATGCCCCCTGTTGATCCTCGACCGCGGTATACAATGCCGATCCCGAGACCAACGCCTATTCCACCATACAGTGAACCAAGTAACGGATTCGTTGTTGGGATGGCCCAATCCTTTGTGAGATAGACTAAGAGCGGCAGGACAATACTGCCCAGGACTGAACGAATACCATACTGCTTACCAATAAGCAGAAAACCCGCGATTAGAAGTGGGATGTTTATCGCCCATTGGGTATATGCCGGCTCCCAATTAAGCCATTCCTTGCCCAGGATCGATAACCCGGATACCCCACCTGAAGCGATCTGATTCGGTAATAAAAATAAATTAAAGGCCACTGCAATTAAAAACGAACCTAAAATGATAGATACCGTGTCCACGACGTTTCTCCATGGACCATTGAGTGGAATGAGGCTAGTTATCCTCTTTTTGCGGCTGTTGTGAAGTTGTGATCGTTGTTGCATGTTCTCGTGCTCTCCTTTGTTGTGACTGATCAGTTGTTTGTTCATGTTCTCTATATCTTATAAAATGATTCAAAAAAAAGCTCCTGTATACACCAGCATACGCCTACACGTATGGGTCCATACAGGAACTTATATTAATCGGTTTCTACTTTAATCTGGCTACGCAAATAACCATCGATGAATGCATCGAGGTCGCCGTCCATTACTGCTCCTGTGTTTCCTGTCTCTACACTTGTACGGTGATCCTTTACCATACTATAGGGATGGAACACATAGGAGCGAATCTGGCTACCCCATGAAATATCCGACTGATCTCCTCGGATTTCATCCAGCTGTTGTTTTTGCTCTTCAATTTTACGCTCATACAATTTCGAACGAAGCATCGTCATCGCTCGCTCACGGTTCTTGATCTGTGAACGTTCATTCTGACACGTTACAACTACACCTGTTGGAAGGTGAGTAATCCGTACGGCAGAGTCGGTGGTATTGATATGTTGTCCACCCGCGCCACTTGCTCGGTACGTATCGATCTTGAGGTCCTCTGTGCGGATGTCCAATTCGATCGTATCATCAATCTCCGGTACCACATCACAGGATACAAAGGACGTATGTCTACGGCCCGATGAGTCAAAAGGAGATATCCGCACCAGTCGGTGTACACCCTTCTCGGCTTTCAGATAACCATAAGCGTTATGTCCCTTGATCGACAACGTAACACTCTTGATCCCAGCCTCATCACCTGGCAGATAATCCAGTACCTCCACCTTGAAGCCTCGCTTCTCAGACCAGCGTGTGTACATGCGAAGCAGCATCTGGCCCCAATCCTGAGACTCGGTACCACCCGCACCCGGGTGAAGCTCCAGAATCGCATTCATCTTGTCGTATGGTTGATTCAGAAGAAGTTGAAGTTCGAACTCTGCGACTTTGTTCACGATCGCTGTAATACTGTTACCAATCTCGGTAGCGAGGTCTTCGTCGCCTTCTTCATCCGCCAGCTCTATCATCATCACCGCATCATCATAATCCTGCTGAAGTTTGGTGTATTGATCCACAGATCCCTTCACCGCGTTTAGCTCAGCGATTACAGATTGCGCCTTGTCACTATCATCCCAGAAATCCGGGGCAGACATCTTCACTTCGAAGTTGCCGATCATCTCTTGCTTCAGATCTAAGTCAAAGAGACCCCCTAAGGTTTGTTAGTTTCTTGCCTATTTCACGCAGGTCATGCTTCACGTTTGGATCGATCATGTGCAATTCCTCTTTTCATTAAGATAAGCTCCCCGCATCCAGGGGATTCCTCCAGATCAAGTAAGTGATGCGCCACCCTAGTGTTGAGACTACTGTTGTATCAGTATATCTCTTCTCCATGATCATGGGCATATTATTATAACTATGCACCATTAACCGGTTTTGCATCCTTCACTTCATCCTATGGAATGCCCGGCTGCAAGGAGCCGTTCATGTCATGCTATTTAAGTTGAGCCAGCAATCTTTACACCATATCACTCCGATTGCAGTAGCATCTTCCGATCGCTCTTATCCCCAGATTTTCTTAATCCCCTTACAAAAGGGTAAAATCCGGGGATAAAGGCGAACGCTCCGCTTCTTCAGATTGCTTCTGCACTCTCCGTTACGGTGTAAAATCAAGGTTCAACTTATTACACTATAGAGTGTATATAAAAACCATTGTACTACTCTTGCCCGTGGCAGTGTTTGAACTTCTTGCCACTACCGCATGGGCATGGATCGTTACGTCCGATTTGGTCGGAAACCTTCACTGGACGTTTCTCAGCAGGTTCACCGCTTGTCGAGATCTGGCTTTCCTCAACAACCGCTTGACGCTCCTGATTGCTCTCGATCTGTGCTCTCATCACATAAGTCGCTACTTCTTCCTGAATCGAAGCGATCATCTGATGGAACATCTCGAAGCCTTCGAACTGGTACTCACGCAGTGGATCTGTACCGCCGTAGGCGCGAAGGTGGATACCTTGACGCAATTGATCCATTGCATCAATATGATCCATCCACTTGCTGTCTACTGCACGAAGCACAACCACTTTCTCGAACTCACGAACCATATCTTCGCCAATTCGCTCTTCACGTGCATTGTACTTGTTCTGAACTCTCTCGAACAGATACTCGATAATCTCTTCTGCTTCCTTGCCCCACAGATCATCTTTTGTTACCGAACCATCATCCAGCAATTTGCTGTTCATGTAATCGGCAACTTCCTGCAGCTCCCAGTTTTCTGGAATATCGTCACCACAATGTGCTTCAACGATACGTTCAATGGA
Organism: Paenibacillus sp. UASWS1643; assembly: GCF_008693195.1. Taxonomy (NCBI): domain Bacteria; kingdom Bacillati; phylum Bacillota; class Bacilli; order Caryophanales; family Paenibacillaceae; genus Paenibacillus; species Paenibacillus sp. UASWS1643. The sequence goes on along the minus strand of NZ_VXKZ01000094.1, from coordinate 30,011 downwards.
AGGTTTGATCATATCCATAACAATCTGTTTGATGTTTTCGGACTCCAGTACCTCGCGGCGCTGTTTATATATAATTTCACGTTGTTGGTTCATAACATCATCATATTGGAGAACGACCTTACGCACGTCAAAGTTGTTACCTTCAACACGTTTCTGCGCTGATTCTACTGCACGGGTAATCATCCGGCTCTCGATCGGTTGGTCTTCTTCAAAACCAAGGCGCTCCATCATGTTGAGTACATTGTCTGCACCGAAACGTCTCATCAATTCATCACCGAGTGACAGATAGAATTGTGTTGAACCCGGGTCACCTTGACGTCCAGCACGACCACGCAGCTGATTATCAATCCGGCGTGATTCGTGACGCTCTGTACCGATGATATGAAGACCGCCTACTTCAGCTACACCTTCACCCAAAATAATATCCGTACCCCGTCCAGCCATGTTGGTTGCAATTGTTACTGCACCCGCTTGACCAGCTCCTGAGATGATCTCTGCTTCTTCCGCATGGTACTTGGCGTTCAGTACCTGGTGTTTAACACCACGGCGTTTGAGCATGTCAGACAGGCGCTCCGAGTTCTCGATGGATACTGTACCTACCAGAACCGGCTGGTTCTTACTGTGACGTGCAACGATCTCTTCTACAACGGCATTAAACTTGCCATCGATGCTCTTATACACGACATCTGCCATGTCATCCCGCTTGTTTGGACGGTTGGTTGGAATTTGCAGTACTTCGAGACCGTAGATTTTTTTGAACTCTTCTTCCTCGGTTTTCGCTGTACCCGTCATACCCGCAAGTTTACGGTACATCCGGAAATAGTTCTGGAAGGTAATCGTAGCAAGCGTCATGCTCTCGTTTTGTACTTCAATGCCTTCTTTGGCTTCAATCGCCTGGTGCAATCCATCACTGTAACGACGTCCAGACATCAGACGACCTGTGAATTCATCAACGATCATAACTTCTTCATCACTGACCACATAATCTACGTCACGACGCATAATTACGTTGGCTTTCAAGCCCTGTACAATGTGATGGTTGAGCGTAACGTTGGCATGATCATACAAGTTCTCGATCCCAAATGCTTTCTCTGCTTTGGCCACACCCGCCTCAGTCAACGCTACGGATTTCACCTTAATGTCTACCGTAAAGTCTTCTTCCGGCACCAAACGTTTCACAAAACGATCTGCTGCATAGTACATATCCGTTGACTTCTGAGCTTGTCCAGAGATAATGAGTGGCGTACGCGCCTCATCGACCAGGATGGAGTCCACTTCATCAATGATACAGAAGAACAATGGACGTTGGACCATTTGCTCTTTGTACAGAACCATGTTGTCACGCAGATAGTCAAAACCAAACTCGTTGTTCGTTCCGTACGTAATATCACATGCATATGCATGCTGTTTCAAAGCATGGTCCATACCGCTCAGGTTAACCCCTACCGTCATGCCCATGAATTCGTAGATTTGTCCCATTTCCTGGCTATCCCGCTGTGCCAAATAGTCATTGACCGTAACCACGTGAACACCTTTGGACATCAACGCGTTCAGATATACTGGGAGTGTTCCTACCAGCGTTTTACCTTCACCCGTTTTCATCTCGGAAATACGGCCTTCATGCAGAGCGATCCCGCCCAGCATCTGTACATCGTAGTGACGTTTGCCCAGTACACGGCGTGATGCCTCACGTACGGTTGCAAATGCCTCTGGAAGAAGCTCATCTGTTGTTTCTCCCTTTTCAATACGAGCACGGTATTCCTCCGTTTTACCTTTCAGTTGTTCATCAGACAACGCCTGAAATTGTGGTTCCAGTTTATTGATCACATCGACCGTCTTCATCAGACGTTTAACATCACGTTCATTCATGTCGCCGAAGATCTTTTTGACAAGTCCTAGCATGGTATACCCCTTTCGTGCAAAACAGAATAGACCCCCTGTTGCCGCCACGCGACACCATCGGATGGATATTGCATCCACTTACCCGGGGGTGACAAAAATATAAAAAGTAATATGGATGAATCAACTCCAGGCTTGCCAAGGGTTCCTCATGAAGCTGATTCGGTGTTCAAACGGATTCGGTTATTAAAAACTAGCCGAAGCCCGCGCCTTGCGAATCATGTTCATGGTGCTGTGCCTGTCATTGATTATGATTAGCGATCATTCGTTGACAATTCCTCATCAGGACAATGATTCTCTTTGCATAAATTGTAACAGTTTGTAAGGGTCGCCGCAACACGCCACGGCACACTTCTTTGAACTTCTGAGACATATCAAATGGAGTTTAAGTGCAAAAAATCATAGTCGTTAGCGGAAGCGTTCGATTGTCTTGTTTCATTTCACAAGGCAGACTGCCCTGTCAACGAATTTTGATGGTAAATTTGGATGATAATCTCAAAATTAAGTTCTCGATATTAGGTGTACGAATATTTTCGTAACCATCGGAATCTGGTGGTTAAATTGTACGGATTATTGATTCTTCATACTATCTATTAGACGCAGCAGCATAGGGAATAGTTTCACCATTTTATTTCCAAAGGTCGTTTCCCCGTCCCTCTACGCACAAAAGAGCCCCACCCCCTAAGGGATGGAAGCTCTTGTTAACTCTAATCCAGGAAACTACAGTTCCTGAGTTCATTATTAAAATTTAGATGTTCTTATTCAGTTCCGATGATCCTGTACGTTAAAATTAACCTTGTTCGATCAAACCGTACTTACCATCGTTCCGTTTATAAACCACGCTAACTTCTTCACTGTCAATGTTGGAGAATACGAAGAAGTTGTGACCAACCATGTTCATTTGGAGGATGGCCTCTTCCACGTCCATTGGTTTCAACATAAAGCGTTTCGTACGTACAACTTCCAAATCATCTTCATCCGTGTCCGCATCCAGTTCAGCTGTAGCTACAGTACCTGTTGGATCTTCAACGAAGAGTGTTTTCAGGCTACCTTCCTGGCGGAACTTACGGTTAATTTTAGTTTTGTGTTTGCGGATCTGACGTTCCAGCTTGTCCACCACGGAGTCAATGGATGCGTACATATCGTCGCTCTCATCCTCAGCGCGGAGCACAATGCCTTTCAAAGGGATCGTCACCTCTACCGTATGCAAACCTCTCGTCGTGCTCAATGTAACAGCACCGTCAGAGTTAAGGGGTGCATCGAAATACTTCTCGAGTCTACTCAACTTTTTGTCGACATAATCCTTCAAAGCATCAGTAACCTCGATTTGTTGACCTCGAATACTTAAATTCATAGGGCACTCCTCCTTTTTCCTTTGCCACTTCATTATAACACGAATGTAAGCGCCATGTAAAAACTCCCGGTGACCGAATAATGACATCTGTTGAAGCCACATCTGCCAACATAGACATAACGCCATATTTCGCGATATTTTATCATATTCAGCCATAATCGAATATTTAGTTGATATGAATTATTAGGCGCTTGATGATGTAATTAACCGTTTTTGAGCCACCTCAATCTAATATGTAAAATGAACTTTGATCGATCTCTTGAATCTACTGCTTTAATCTATTAAATCCCACAAGAATACTGTTCCCGAACTGATCTGAATCTCGAATCTATTACAACAAAAAAAGACCCCGGAAAGTACCGGAGTCTGATGCTAGCGATAATTCAATTTGGTAACCATCTAACCATATATGTAGGTCGGATTGTCCGGATGATTATAATTTGATTACGTTAGCTGCTTGCGGTCCACGCGCGCCTTCGACGATGTCGAATTCTACGGATTGACCTTCTTCCAAAGTTTTGAATCCTTCGGATTGAATTGCGGAGAAATGTACGAATACGTCGCCGCCATCTTCAGTCTCAATGAAACCGTAACCTTTTTCTGCGTTGAACCATTTTACTTTACCTTGCATGCACTAACATTCCCTTCGTCATCAAATGAAGTGAAGCTTTCGGCCTTAACCTCTGCCCACAATTCAGATAATACCATCCAAAGTTATCCATTGTCAATTGGTAAAGTAAATGTTTTCTTGGAATTTTTTGTAGATTAATTGGGGATTGTGTTGAATGGTGGGATATGTTGAATATATCAGGTAATTGAAGATTGGTAAGTCTATTTTTAGCCATTTTTAAGATCAGATTGGTCTTTAATAGTTTCAATATATAACCGCACTCTTTATGTCTCCGTTGAAATAATTTCTCCAAGATAGTAATGGTAAAGGATGTTTCAACATATCAACCAGACTACTAAATCCTATTAGAAAAAGGTTGTTATTCATGAACTTTTACCCACTTTAAAAGCCTAAATTGGACTCCTATGTTATACCGTCTATCTTTTAATTTTGTGATTTGGAGATTTACTCCATCCGATCATGTAGATGCTCAAGAGAATCAATTACCTGTAGGGGAACTGAAAGAAAAAGAAATTAGTTGGCTGTCATCCACACTTCGTGGTGGATACCAGACGCCAAATACGGTCTTTATTTTACTCAAGATGAAGAAAACCTTACACCATAGTATATGAAGACTACTGACAAACAACATTATCGCGCCGCTATTCTGCTTAATTGGGTGCGGTTTGAGACGATCCAGTTCACAGCAAGTCGTTTAAGAAAGATATATCCAATTCTTTCGCAGAGGTTGTTGAAATTTCACCTTGGCGATGGAGGATTTTTATTTTACTTCTTTAAAGGTAGCTAATGGTGAACCTTTTGTAAAAGCTGTGTGATGACTTCACATGAGCCGTTATTCCAGCATCTATTATACTTCTTATTACAATTCGTTACTATAAAGCATCAATTTATCGTTTTTTTCTCAATTGTAGAATTATATTAATTGTTTAATTTGGTTACAATCAATACGATTCATCCAAAAATCCTGATTGTCAGAAATAAAACCCTTCTGTGTAGTAAATGCACCATTGATACCGTTACTAATCAAGATCGAAGTTAACTGATTTCTCATCTCATGAAAGTTCTTACCTCCACCGAATGGAGGTGTATACCAACGAGGTTCTATACCGATTGAACATAGCCACTTTTTACATGTATCAATTTCTTCTCGATAAAAAGTCTGCGGATCGAGATTATATGGTAAATGTCGATTGCCGTGTATTCCAATTTCCATACCAGCATTATGCATTTCTTTAATTTCTGCAGCATTTAAATAAAAATCCTTAATAAACTCTTCCTTACTAAGAAAGTGAGTGTTAAATATATCTTGAAGAAACATTCCGACCTCTGTCTCAGATAATTTGAAATTAAGCATATATTTGTTATATCTACGAAGAATATTTTTTTCATAGCTGTAAATCTGACTTTCTCCTTCTACTCCTCGGGTATCGAACTTATTATTTATTCTTTCCCACATTTCTTCATCCGATATGAATGACAGGACTGAGTGAACAAGATGCACAAGCGGAATATCTTGACTTATTGCAGGCCCTGACATAACTGTAAAATATGCAGAAATTCCCTTGCGTTTTAAAATATCAAATGCGAATGTATATTGATCTTTTGTCCCATCATCAAATGTTAGTACGCACCATGGTTTGGTATGCTTCCTTCTAATATCATTTACAGAAATAATGTTATGAGTTCTACTTATATAATCGATTTGATCCTCAAAATGTTTAGGAGATAAAGGTACTATACCATTCCAATGATCCGGCTCACGAACATAATGATACATAACGGCGACATTATTCAAGCTTAGCACCTCTTTCAGGTAAGGGCCATATATTAGGCCGATCCATATCGCCATCCGATTTAACTAAATAAGTATCATTAATATCTATGGAATTCTCCGTGTCATTGTTACATTTCCAAACAAGATTAATAGGATTCACAAGATTTCTAAATGGCTGAAATAGTCCGGCTATCCCACACTCAGTTGGAGTATAATCAGCATTTTGTAATCGAAATCCCACTTTTAATAGTATATGTTCCAGTCGATTAGAGCTAAGTTGGTAATCAGCAGCCACACACCCCTTACCCTCAGCCCATATTAATACTCCTTTTATCAATTCAATTAATTTTTCGTCAATATATCCATTCCACACAGTATTTAAAGAAGGAATTATTTCAATAACTCTCAATACTTTCAAACCATCCAGTTTTGGATTTTCAGGGGCATGTATACTTTCTAAACGAGTTACAATAAGACCTTCCTGTGTAGGATTTCCAAACATGATATAGCTATATCCCTCATTTTCCAAATATCTCCACTTCCAAAATGAAGCATCACGTACCTGAGATAAAGAAAAGTTTTTTGCAATACTATTTAAATATAGATTTTCAAGCTCCTTCAGATCATTAAACTCATTGGGTTCGACCATTTCGGATTGGGTCAGAAGATTCTCCTGAATCCATTCATAAATGACTGAATTGTCTATTTTTTTCGGTAGTAGACTGACATAACCTTCAAGTTTAAGAGGGTACACATATCTATTTAAATTCGGAGAGTAAGAGTAGCCCATTCTTTGATACATAGGCGCTACTTGTAGATTACAACCCAAAGTCAGCGTTAATAAGCTCTTTTTCTCTACTTCCTTTAATAATAAAATTCCTATACCGCTATTTCTATATTTTTCATCCACAATCCACATCGCAAGCCCTGCTCCATTAACGAAGCGTTGGTTAACTGCATATAAACTTGGAATAACACCGAGGAATCCAACGATCATTCCATTATTCACAAGGAGTAATGATGATGATTCTTCAGTATTTCGAATTTTATATTGCCAATTAAATAACTCCTGATTGTATATAACATGTTTTTCTGACCAGTTCACCTTAAGAAAGGAAACCAATTTTTCATACCACGCATCGTTATAATTTATAATTTCCATTCCAGTCACTTCTTCCTAAAATTATAATCAGTCCTAGTCAGAATGATAATAAACACCTCTTAGATGCTTATATAACACCTAATATTGCTTTTAAAGAATTAATATTTGCAATTTCCTCCATCGGTATTGACACTGCAAATTCTGCTTCTAATTCCATTATTAAATTCAATTGGTTCAAGGAGTCCCATTTTTCAAAATCTTCTTTTTTAGAATCTATATTTATTTCAGAAATAGGAACCTCCAGTATTTTGGAAACAATTTCACGTACACGATCAAATTTATCCATCTATATTTACTCCTTCTATTAATGTTATATAATTTGGCATTTTCAATTCGGCAAGTAACAATTTTTGTTCTTCTTCATTAATCTCTAGCCAATTAGAAATAAAAATGTTAAACGGTTGATTTTTGGGTGTTTCTATATAGTTTGCTATTATGTTTGAAGTGTTGAAGTACTTACAAATGTATGCCAACATTGCCTCTTCTATGTTTTTCCCCATCACTCTACAGCTCATTACAAAATCCTGAAGTTCCACTTTATTATAGGGTTGTAGTTTAACAGAGATAAGGCCTGTAGAGCCAGAACTTCCAAATTTATCATTCACATCAAAAATAAAAACAAAATTCCCAGGTATCAGACTCCACGTCCAGAACTCTTTCTCAGAATACCTATGAGTAGCCATATTAAATTGGTTCGTTTTGTTTAACAGCTGAACCGCTCTTTTGAGTGATGTTTCATCAAGCTTATGAACGGTTAAATTGATTTCTAAGGAATGCAACCATTCATTCAAAGAATCTACTTTTAATCTATTCAAATCTCTTTCTTTTTCTTGGCCGTACCACTCAGTCCTAATGAGATCCTCCTTGGTGACCACTTGAGATTCGAAACAATCTAAACGTTGGATAAACTCTGGATAACGAGTGAATTCTATCGGAAGTTCAGGTACTAGCACCTCAGGGAAAATTTGCTTTATTCGTTCACGTTCTGTGGGATTATCATCCAGGAAAACAACCGATTGTAAGCCTAAATTGAGTTCCTTCACTATTTCTAAAATGTTTCCCGCCTTATCTTCCCAATTTATTTTCAGAGCTGCAAAGTCCTCTTTCCTGAGTATCATTTCAGGATGTGTCTCTATCATTTCCATAGCAATTTCCTGACTATTTTTGCTGCATATAGCCAAGATAATTCCACGTCTTTTTAAAAATAGTAATTCTTTTTGAAATATTTGGAAGCTTTCTCCGACAGGGTCTATCCCTCCCAACTTAATGTTTGATATACCGTCGTCTCCTATTATCCCTCCCCATAGAGTATTATCCAAGTCACATATAATGAGCTTTCTAGATTGTCCGTATAAACCAGAAATAATACTACGAATTTCTTTTCCAGCCAATTCAAAGTAATCTCTAGAATAGCGAATTTTTCCTAAAGCATACATTTTAGCATCATAACTCTTTTTTTGAAGTGAGGCATACCAATATTGGGTATCTAATATGATGATATGATCACTATCACCAAATCTTTCTGCTAAACGTAAGTTCATTTGCATTAGTATATTGCTTAACCCTCTATTATGTTTACAAGTAAGTGTTTGGATCCATCTTAAATCCGGTAGAATGGACCAAGAGGAAATAAATATATGCTTATATTTGTTTTTCTGCTTCAAAACGAGCTCGCAAAAAAAGTCTACCTCTTTTAAAATATCATTTATATTAAACTCACTTCTAAAATCAATTAATTTATTAAAAGAAGGAATTGCTTTTTCAGGAACGGTCCATAAAAATAACATGTCTGCAGGTTTATTCCAAACAGAATGAGATGTGTCCATGAGGGATTGGTAAACTTGATCATAGGGACCTTCTGTCACTTCTAAAGACAAACCTTGGAAACTTCCTGATAAAAACCGAATAAGTGGATTTACGTTCGTATCAGAAAGTATAATCATATTCTGTTTATTCATGACTTTCCTCCCCTCCATCGAGCCTATGAATTATTTTACTATAACAGCACTACCACACAGGTCACTTATTGGTACGAATCTCGCCCCATTTTCTAGACAAAACTCTCTAACAGCTTGTTTAGCTCCAAAAAAACGAGTGCTGTTATAATCGTGTACAAATATATATCCACCCACTTCTAAACGTGGATAAAAATATTTTAACCCTTCTAGGATAGGCATGTATAAATCAACATCTATACTTACAAACACAAATTTTTCTTCAATACCAATTGCGGATTCAGGAAAATATCCTTTCTTAAAGATACAATTCTCTTTTACTGTCATTTTTTTTAATATGATTTCAATGTCAGAGTTTATAAATTCACCAGTCTGGGAATTAGAAAACCCTTTAGTTTTTTCAACAACTATATCTCTCTCATCAAAACCACTAAATGTATCAAACAAAAAAAGCTTACGATCAGGAAAAGTTTTATTAATATATTTAGCAAACTCCCCTTGAAAAACACCAAGCTCCGCTACGTTTCCAGAAATGTTATTATAATAAATTTCATCCGCTACCTGCCGTAAAACTGCTAATCTTGAATCAAATATTTGATTATTATAATAATCTATGATCTTACTTGCTTTAACTCCCAAATCCATGGTCAGCTGTTCATAGATACAATCACCATGAATATTAGCAATTATAATAAAATCATAGTCAATTTCCGATAATTTTTCCGGACTTAATACAGGTTTTCCTAGCAGAGTCTCTCCTTGTTTATTAGAGTCGTTATCCACAAAAGCTATAACTTCAAAATCCCCAATTAAGGAGTAGCTGACGCGTAGGCCCCCATCTCCCGCTCCGAATAAAACAACTTTTTTCATCTCCATCAATGCCCCTCACTTCAAGTAAACTTTTTTGTGCGTTTCAAAAGTTATTAAATTATTATCTCTTTTAATTGATCTATAACAAAGTGTTGATTTTCCAATCCCATATTGGTATCTGAGGGCAGACAAATCCCATAGTTAAATAACATTTTACTCACATCTTCATTATCGTAATGACAATAATAATCGGTCCCCTCAAAAATCGGTTGCAGATGAAGTGGCTTCCACACAGGACGTGACTCAATATTGTTTTCTTCCAAATGATTAATGATTGATTCAATATTATCGTTTTGTTTATCGTTATAGACCAAAGCTGTTGTTAACCAACGCGTTGAATTTCCATAACTAGCTTCTGGCATAAAATTAAAACTACCACTATCAGAGAGACTTCTAAAGTATCGGTCAAAAATCGCTCTTTTCTGTTCAATTCGCTGGTTTAGTACTTGAAGCTGGCCACGTCCAATACCTGCGAGCACATTGCTCAACCGATAATTGTAACCAATCTGACTATGTTGATAATGCTTAGCTATGTCCCTTGCTTGAGTAGCATAATATTTTGCTTTATTCAAGCTCTCAACATCATCTGAAACAAGCATTCCACCACCTGAGGTGGTTATGATTTTATTACCGTTAAACGAGTACACGCCAAACTTACCATTCGTTCCGCTCATTCGCCCCTTATATGTAGCTCCAAGCGATTCCGCAGCATCTTCAATAATAGGCACACCGTACCCATCGCATATTTTTTTTAGTGAATCGTAGTCTGCGCTTTGCCCATACAAGTTCACTATAATGACCGCTCTTGGTTTTTGACCTTTATCTGCATAAACCTTCATGGCACGCTCCAGAGCCAGTGGAGACATATTCCAGCTACCAGGTTCAGAATCAATAAATACAGGCGTTGCTTTCTGATATAAGATTGGATTGGCACTGGCGACAAAGGTCAAAGAAGAACAAAAAACAATGTCTCCTGCTTGTACATCAAGCAGAACTAAAGCCAAGTGGATAGCAGCCGTTCCGGAACTTAAAGCGACGGCTCCAGCACTACCAACATAATCAGCCAGTTCCTGTTCAAAAGCTTCTACGTTGGGTCCGAGCGGTGCAACCCAGTTACTCGTAAATGCTTCATCGATATATCGTTGTTCCAACCCACTCATATGGGGAGAGGCCAAATAAATACGATTACGCTCTGACATGTGCTTTTCATCCCTTGCTTTTGAAATGTTTATTGATTTTCGCTGGGCACCCTACAGCCACTACTTGCTCAGGAAGACTTTGAATAACAGCAGCTCCTGCCCCCACAATAGTCCCTCTACCAACCTTAACTTGTGGAACTATACTCGCACCAATCCCAACATGAGCAGAACAACCGATCTCCACACCACCAGCCAGATGAACACCTGGTGACAAATGGACGAAATCGCCTATAAAACAATCGTGATCAACCGTAGCAGCAGTATTCACAATAACATGTCTACCTATGTGAGCATCAGCATTAATTACTGTATTAGCCATAATAACAGCTCCATCGCCTATGACAACATTAGATCCTATAATCGCAGTTGAGTGTATCGCTTTTCCAAATTGAACATTGCTCTGTTCAAAAATGTTGGCTAGTTTGACTCTTGTAGCATTATGTCCGATGGCTATGATATAGAGGCTTTGTGGGTACATAAGATCAATCTTTTTTAGCCGGTCTAGCCCACCGAGCAATGGGATCCCCCTCCAATCACTACCTCTCAAGTGATCATCCATAATTCCAATGACCTTTTCACCACATGAATGCAGGTTATCTAGCACTACCTTTCCGTGACCACCCGCTCCAAAGATAATATAGCCCAGAAAAAGACCTCCCTATTCATGATGCAATGCCAATACCATGGAGAATTCTCAACTAATACGTAATTGTTTTCTGAATAAGTTGTTCAGTCCAACTAATATTTTCGAGAATATTGACAATGAAACTACTTGTATTATCTTTAGCATATACATTTTTTGTTTCAGAGATAACTTTCTGAAAGTCTGGCGAAATTGCTTTTTCCAGTGCTCTTTGAAGCTCAATATCGTCCTCTTGAATGTCAATCACGTTAGAAGAACGTTCTCTTCGCCCTTGTCGAACGCCAATGTTAATAACTGGTTTATTAAATGAGGCTGCTTCAATGATTCCAGAAGATGAGTTCCCTACTAAAATCTCCGCATGCTTCAGCATCACCAGATAATCCAGCGGCTCAAAATTGGTTATAAGATGAACATCAGGATTTACAACAAACTGATTATAGATATCAACAAGTGTATCTGAGCCTGCATCTGAGTTAGGCATGATACATATAATCTCGTATCCACGGATCAACAACACCTGTAGCATCCTAGCCAGCATCTGCAAATTTGTTGATTTGGTGGTGACAGGATGATATGCAAATAAAACATATTTATTTTTCAGGTGAATATTGTATTTAATTGCCGTTTGCTCATAGTCGGGAAGGACAGTATTCATTATCGTTTCGATTCTCGGAGCGCCTACGACATGAACTCTCCATGGATCCTCACCGAGTCTAATTAATCTTTCTTCACTCTTTTCAGTAGCGACCAGATGTATATGTGCCAATTTGCTGATCGCGTGGCGAACGGATTCATCTATAGTGCCTGTCACTTCCCCCCCGTGCAGGTGGACGAGGGGAATATTTGTATGAGAAGCCACAATAGCTGCCGCAAGCATTTCTCCCCGATCTCCCAGCACCACAACCACATCTGGCTGAATGGTTTCCAGCGCTTGAGTCATTCCGATAATAGCCAATCCTATAGAACGAGACATGTTGGCATGTGAGGAGCCTTGCAGCAGACAATCCACCTGTGCTGAGATTTGAAACCCATCTTGTCTTATCTGTTCTACGGTATTACCAAACTGCGGAGACAAATGCATGCCCGTTACTAAAAGATGCAGATCAAGGGTTTCTTCTGCATTAATCGCTTTTAAAACAGGATAATAAATGCCATAGTCGGCTCGAGTTCCCGTAACTACTACAATTTTTTTCATCGTAAATCTTCCCATGATAATAATTGATCTTCAACAATATCCCTGGTGAGTTGCTTACCTATAAATTCAGTATAAAATTTAGGTTCAATTCCTGTTCCAGGACGCTTAATATGAATATCTTTTTCTTGAAGTGTATCGCCAGCTTGTAATGATCGGCCTGCAACAAGACTTTTCCTCGCAACTGCCTTAGTACTTTCTTCAGATGGCATACAACGCTTAATTCCATTACCCAGTACCTTTTCCACTCTTCGAATGGCCTCGATCATAGTAGCAAACTCTGATGGCTCCAAAGATGCTTGGTGATCCGGGCCAGGAAGGCTACGATCCAATGTAAAGTGCTTTTCTATAATCTTTGCACCCATTGCTACAGCAGCAACAGCCACTTCAATACCATCTGTATGGTCGGAGTAACCAGTGATTCTGCCAAATTCATCGGCCATTGCTTTCATTGCAAGTAGGTTAACGTCCTCCAAAGGGGCAGGGTAATCTGATGTACAATGGAGCAAAGAAACATTACTTTTTGTAAAGATTTTCATTGATTCCCTTATCTCATTCATATCAGACATACCAGTAGAAAGTATAATTGGCCGGCCGTACTGATTAAGTTGCTGGAGAAAGGGAGTATTATTTAAATCGCCAGAGCTGACTTTAAAAGCATTCACTTCAATAGAATCTAAAAATTGAGCACTTTCCTCATCAAAAGGGGTTGAAAGAAAATCAATTCCTTTCTTGTCACAGTAATTTTTGATATTTATAAATTCGGAATGACTTAACTCCAATTTTTGCAGCATCTCCAATTGGCTGCCTGAAATTCCTGTGTTTTCAGCTTGGTAGGCTGCCTTTTGAGCATGCCTAGTTACTAATTTCTTGCTATCAAACGTTTGGAACTTAACTGCGTCTGCCCCACATATCGCAGCTTGATCCACACACTGAAGCGCACGTTCCAAAGTTCCGTTGTGATTCACCCCTACTTCTGCAATAATATACACCGAACCAGCGTTGATTTTTGATAAATATTTGCTCATTCATGTATACTTCCTCTCTATCAAATGGATACATCGTTATATGAATTATATTACACTCGATTTTGCATAAGAAATTCTGCCCACTTCAAATCCATTTCATCATCAATATCTACAGATCGCTCTTTTGGCATGATATAGCCAATATTATTTGGGCCTACCATCAAGTTTTCATCCATCAGCAGATCTCTTTTAATTATATATATTGCTCCATTTAACATGTAAAGTTCAGGCAACTCTTGCCTTCTAAGGTTTCCAGCTTGATCTTTCAAATAAGGTTGAATTATTCCCTGATTCCATTCCCTTAAAAGATAGGGATGAGTATCGGCTAACGTAATACTTTGTAATGAATCTGCCTTATGGGTTATAAATAATTGGTACGCCTCACGGATATCGTAATCATTTCGTAAAGGAGAGGTAGGCTGAAGCAACATAATATATTGGAAATGAAGATTCAGTTTAAGCTCATAAAAATGAACCGCATGTTTTAATACATCAATACTCGCTGATTCATCAGTAGCCAGTTCTACCGGACGAAGAAAAGGTATATCAGCCCCAGCCAACTCCGCTATTCTCGCTATCTCATCGTTGTCTGTCGACACTACTACTACATCCATACACCCGCTTTTAAGAGCAGCTTCAATGGTATACTCGATTAACGGACTTCCGTCTAGCATTCTTATATTTTTTTGAAGCAATCCTTTCGATCCCCCACGTGCAGGGATCACTGCCAGACATTTAGCAGTTTTATTCATAGCACAACTTTTGAGAAGCCAAGACCACTAGCTTCAATAAGTTTTCTAATTTCTGCTGTATATATTCGCTTGGCTGTTTTGGAAGAATATTCTTGATGATTCGCTTTCCTAAAACCTTCATAGTCATATTCCTTTGCAAGGAATATAGAAGGAATAATAAACATTTGTCCATTCTCTAAAGCTCTCTCAGATTCTTCCAGTGTCATAAGTTCTTCATATAACTTTTCTCCAGGTCGAATACCCGTTTCAATCACCTCACCGGAATAACTTAGGTTCCCAGCTTGTTCATATGAATCAATCAGACAATTTGCCAGATCTGTAATCTTAAGGATTGGCATTTTAAGTACAAATACCTCACCGCCTTGAGAGTATTTTGCAGCATCGATAACCAATTGAGCAGCTTGTGGAATGGACATCATAAATCTCGTCATTTCCGCATGTGTGACCGTTAATGGTCTCCCCTCAACAATTTGATTCTTGAACAATGGAATAACCGAACCCCTAGAACCCATTACATTTCCGAAACGAACACAAGAGAATATAGTTCGTTTGCTACCCTTATAGAAACTCGCAGCCGAAATCAGTTTTTCAGACAATAGTTTGGTCGCTCCCATTGTGCTTGTGGGATTGACAACTTTATCTGTACTAATAGCGATGACCTTCTCAACATTGTGATCAATAGCTGTTTCGATTATATTTTGTACACCAATAACATTCGTTTTGATGGCTTCCATCGGATTGTACTCACAAGAAGGAACATGTTTTAAAGCAGCTGCATGAAAAATTATATCCACATCTTCCATGGCATATCCAAGCCTCTGTTTATCTCTAATATCTCCAATTAAATATCTTATATTATCAAACTCTTTAAGTTCCTGCTGTAGTTCAAACTGCTTACTTTCATCTCTACTGAAAATTCGTATTGCTTTGGGATGATAAGTCAATAAGTTTCGAACAATTTCACTACCTATTGATCCAGTTCCCCCAGTAATTAATATTACTTTGTTTTTAAACATACTACATAACCTCCATCCAGTCCCATTCACATGCTATTCATCAATCTATTTTTATGAATTTGGGCACTCATGTATATTCCACCACTTTTTATGAATTCCTTAATTACAATTTTGAAGAAGTTCAATTATTAAATCCTTAATATTAAATTTATAGATAAATCAACCTTTTAATATCTCCTAGGCTGATTCTCATATATTAAAGTGTTGTGAACATTATAGTCTACACACAAAGCTCTTTTTCACAACAAGGGGCCCGACTTCGTATTACAATTCATCAGATTAAATATTTTACTTTACTATCATATATCGGTTTAAAACAATCTTCTATGAATCCTTAGAGCAAAAAAACCACTCAGTGTATAACTGAGTGGGTTTCTTTTGATAACATTTCTATCATTTCCTACGGTCCATAAGTATGCTACCCGGTGAGAGATTAGATTCATAGGCACTCCGTTGAGTTGCCGCTTGCCTACGATTATACAACCATTCCTGAGCTTCAAGACGGAGTGATTCCATTTTTTTTAGTATAACCGGATCCAATCCCAGTACTCGTTTAATCCTGTCTTTTTGATCTTCCGTGGATACATCTTTATTTTGCAATTCCATATTAATGAAATCCACAATGGATTGTCTCTTTGTAATAAATTCTTCTACTTCCTCGTAAGAACATATCTCGATACTGTCCATAAATAAATTGGTTAATTTTTCCAATTGTTCGATATAATTATCCATTAGCAGTTTCCGTTTGACCTAATGCTAATTTATTGGCCTGAACCCAAGTCTCACGTAATTCAATTAGATAACTTAAAGCTTCTTCTATCTTTTGGTGATCTTTACGTATATTCGATTCGATAAGAAGATAGTTGGTGTATTCATAAAGAGAGTACAAATTCTTTGATATCTCATAATCAAAATTAAGCGTACCCATCAATTCACTGACAATAGATTGTGCCTTACCAAGATTGGTACTTGTCTTCTCATGATCATGTTGCTGTAGGCCTTGAAGCGCAGTTTTGATAAACCTTATTGCACCATCATACAGCATAACAACAAGTTGGGCTGGAGTTGAAGTTTGGACTGCTGATTGCTTGTATTTATTGTAAGGAGAATTAATCAATTCGCTCACCTCTAACTATGAATTCAAGCCCAGACTTGATAACAAACTGGAAGACTGGGAATTTAATTTGCTCATGGCCTGTTCCATTGCAGTAAATTGTTTGTAATATCTGTTTTCAGCAATAGTAAGATTTTTCAGCATTGTATCCATACGACTATCATACGATTTCAGCTCACGTCCCATAACACTTTCAGGTTTATAAGCTCCTGTGATTGAGCCAGAAAAACGGTCAGTACCCGCACGGTCAGAAATCATGTTGATTGAATTACCAACTTTTTCAGCTAGCTTATCAAAAATTCCCGTTGAAGGAGAACTTACCGACCCTTGAAATAGATCCAATATTTTTTGAGGATTATCAGAGATAGCACTCTTCAATTTAGACTCATCCAGTATAAGTTTACCTTCATCATAGTACTTACCTGTAGTTATCCCCATAGCACTAAGATCACTCAAATTTGCGGTGATAATCATCCGCATCTGCGAAACCGTGGATGTCAATATATCATCATTTTTCAGCAAACCACTTTGTGATTTTTCTGTCCAAGCTTTAATATCTGCCTCTTTCATTTCCTTCTTTTGCTCATCTGTAAGTGGTGCAAAACTACGGTATTTGGCTTCACTCGTTTTAGTATTCAATGTACTGAGTAAAGAATTATAATCTTCAATAAATCCCTTAATAGTTTCCAAAACATTATCGGGATTTCTCTGAGTTGTTATATTAACGGTCTCCCCAGGCGGTGTCGTTGCAAGCAAATTAAATGTAATTCCATTTAAAATAAAGTTGTTACTATCCTTCTCAACATCTATTCCGTTAATATTTAATTTTGCATTTTCACCAGATTGGAATGTTTTCTCACCTTTAAACAGATTCAGTAAGGTGTTATCACCTGTATCAGTTCCAAGTTTAATTGCATCTCCATTTTTGGAGGTGAACACTAATTTCCCAGTTGCATTATCAAAACTTGCTGTTGCATTCGCACCTGCACGAGACGACACCTCTGCTATGACATCATCAATAGTAGCAGAACCTGCAAAGCTAAAAGTTTCATTGTTAATTTTGAGAGAAAAAGGTTCAGTGGCTCCAGTAAGTGCAGACAATTTAGTGCTTCCCAAAAAACCTGAACCCGTACCATTGGTCTCGATAACTGTTTTATCGGGTGTACCACCAAATAAATTAATAACAGAATTTGTACCAGTGTTCCCTCCGATATCTACTTTACCAGTAGGGCCACTTGTCTTAGAGCGAATGATCAACTGGCCTGTTAATTCGTCATAACTTGCATTGACATTCGCTTTGGTATTAGAGTTAATTGTAGAAATCATACTTGAAATTGATGTAAGGCCATTGAACAATGGCTTTCCATTATCATCTTTGAAACTCACACCATTGATGACCAGATCGAAACCTTTATCAAGATAATCTTTACGAGCAGTTTCACTCATCCCTGCCAAATCAACACCATCAACTTCTGCAAGAGTAGAAGTACCTTTATAAGTCTTATCCGTACCTGTAGTTTGCACGGTAGCACTTGTTGCAAGTTTTGATATTTGTACTTTCATATCAATCCCATTAGCATCAGCGGTAGCATCTGCTTTAAGTGCATCCTTATTCCCCGTAATAATGGCTTTATTAGCATTTAATGCTGAATCTTTACCATACTTATCCGTTAGTTTATTAAAACGGAAATCATAGAGCTTGCTATTTATCTCCCGATAGCTATCACGCTTCCATTCTACCAATTGTTTATTTTGGGTGATTTTATCGTATGAAGCACGTTTAGCAGTCATCATACTTTTCACAAGACTATCTATATCCATACCTGAAAAACCATTAATACGAGTTACCATAATTCCTTTCCCCCTTAGATTCAGATTTTTTCATCAATAAGAATTCCAGCAATTTCCATCATTTTAGCTACTAAGTCTAGTGTTTTTTCAGGTGGAATCTCACGAATTAATTCTCCAGTTTCTCTGTTCAATACTTTTACCATAATATCATGCGTCTTTTCGTGAACACTAATTTCTAATGAAGTTTGAGGCCCCTCTAAAGACTTGATTGCCCGCTCTATTGTCTTAACAAGCTGTTCATTAACTACAGAATTCTGAACCGCTGCTGTCTTCGATTCTTTAGGCTCAGAGACCAAAGGAACTGATTGATCAGTCAACGAGTGCTGGTTGTTGTATTCAGAATTTTGCTGTCTACTTATAGCGTTATTTGCCGTTAATGATAATTCTATATTCATGAATGACCGCCTCCACAATAATATGTTATTATGTTTATCGGTATATTCCCAAAGTTACATTAGGTAATTTTTGTATACTCCACTTTATTTAATCTCTGATTGTGTTTTCTAACACTGCTATTATTTCTGAGAGAACAAGTAGGCTTGTTTGTACAAATTCGATTTGAATATCCCTGTTCTTGCTTAAATTATCTGCTGAAAGGAATTGCTCTATCTCAAACAATCTCCACACACTAGTAATTAAAACGGCTTGTAAATTATGACGTAAAAGCCAATTACTCATTAGCTCCCCAAAAAGAACATCCGTCTTTTCTAATATTTTTAACGACTTTAAAAGTTGAGATTGAGAACAGCGTTTGTGAATGACTAGTTGTTGAAGTTTTATAAGTTGTTTTTTTAATTTCATTTCTTTTTCTTTGAAATTTTCCAATTCGTCTTTCAAGCTATTTTTAATATAATTAATATCTACAGAATAATTTTTTAGTTTCT
Source organism: Paenibacillus sp. UASWS1643 (assembly GCF_008693195.1). Taxonomy (NCBI): domain Bacteria; kingdom Bacillati; phylum Bacillota; class Bacilli; order Caryophanales; family Paenibacillaceae; genus Paenibacillus; species Paenibacillus sp. UASWS1643. Next base: position 10,687 of record NZ_VXKZ01000094.1, on the reverse strand, counting down.
TTAATTCTTGGGAAGCGCTCACTAAGTAAGAACTAGTACCACAATATGTGTCATAGACCTCTTTCAAACTCATCTGCGATGTATGATTGATCAACGCCCCACCTTCTGTTGCATTAATAACATTTAGCTGTTTATTATATATTTCTGCTTCGAACCAATTACGGAATGCATTCCATGTGTCAGTTGTCGCTACATCGCTGCCACTATACCCTTTTGTATACACTCTCTTAGCCACATTATCAGCATTTATAGGCTTCTGATCATAGATAGTATTACTAGCATGAGTTTCCGCCAGGGAATTTCCATATGCAAGATCTTGTCCAACAAGAACAATAGGTGAAGCTCCTAGATGCTCAGCAAATCCAAAAGCAATATGAGCACAAGATAATCCAATGCTAATTGAATTATCTTGTGTGAGATTTAATATTTCTTTAAGCCAGTTATACTCTCCAACGTTATCACGAATTGGAATAATAACTTCGCCTTGAAATTCTTCGAATATTTCCGGATAAACTAGCAAGGGTGCAACTAATGTAACCTCAGATGGATATGACTTATCCTTATAAAAATAGGAATAGGTTAATTCGCCTCTTTCGATTGAGCAGATAAAATCAGGTACGATACCTTCCTGACACAACCTCTCAGCAATCGTATCAACCGCAACAATAACTGCTTTACCTTTAAATTTTTTCAACTCTTTTATATTTTTATTAAGTGACGGACCAGCAGCTACAACAATAGCAGGCATATCTTTAAACAAATCTCTTAATTGAGAAACATCCTTCGAACGCGCGAGATTTTTAATATTTAGCATATTTTGTCTGAATCCTAGTAAACTATCGTCTACAGAGTTTCCATACGATGTCGTTTTATATTGAGCTACTTCTTTAATTTGTTTAACAACTGAAATACAAGAATCGACATCAAAATCCCGGTAATAAGTGGTGAAATAAAATTTAATATTTTTGAGGTAAAAAATCAGGCTAGTAGAGAACGTATGTTCCAAAAACATAGGCATACTGCTCAAATCATCAGCAAAAAGAATCACGTTCGAAGATTGGATAAAAGAAAGTTCTTCTTCATTCAGAACGTGATTAAAGAATGAGAAACTTGGTTCTATAATGATCAGAAAAGACTCTTTGCTCATAGTTTGAATTAATTGCTTAAGTTCTGAAACTGAGTATAGACCTATAGCAAAAATGAGTTCCTTCTTTAATACATTTGGTAAAAAGGTAGCATCGAAGCTATTCTTCAAATATATTATTTGGTTATTTACTTCAATTAGGTCCCCCTTATCCGGATCTTTCTCATAGAGGTTAAAAGAAATATCATTATTTTTAGGCTCACCAATCCAATGTAACTTGTTCATAGATAAAATATTAATATTTTCTTCAATTAATTTCACCGCAATTTCTCCTTAAATACATATTTAAAAACAATTCATTGTAAATCAAACTATAAAAATAAAGCCCCACAAAAAGTGGGGCACATGTATTGAATGAGCTTAAACAAATTATCTAAGCAATTGAAGCACGCCTTGTGGTTGTTGATTAGCTTGAGCCAGCATAGCTTGAGAAGCTTGTGCCAAAATGTTATTTTTGGTTTGTTCCATCATTTCTTTAGCCATATCAACGTCACGGATACGTGATTCAGCCGCAGTCAAGTTCTCGGAAGCTGTTCCCAAGTTATTGATTGTGTGCTCCAAACGGTTTTGTACAGCACCCAGTTTAGAACGTTCAGTGGATACTTTTTGTGTCGCTGCGTCAATGACTTTAATAGCTACGTCAGCTTGAGCTTGAGTAGAAATTTGCAATCCTTTAACACCCAGTGCAGAAGTACCCATATCATTGATTGCAAGGTTCATTGATTGGCCTGTGTTTGCACCAATCTGGAATGTTGCTGTTCCATCGGTACGAACGTTAGCTGCTGCTGTTGTCTCAGTGAACGAAGAGAGTGCATTCGTAGCAGAAGTACGAACATTACCACTTGAATCTTTAACAGAAATTGTGAGTCCATTTACCGCACCAGTTGTTCCTGCGGTACCTGCTGTGACAACAAGTTTACCTGTACTAATAGTAAGTGCAGAATCAGCACCATTTAAATCACTTATAGCTGTAGTAGAGCTTACTGTGATTTCAGTGTTAACAGTCGTGCCATCTTTAACATAAGAAACAGTAACTTTATCGCCAGCAGTGACTCCAAGGCTGTTACCATTTTTATCAGTAAGATTAGTTAAAAGTGTAGTATCCGCAGTTAAAGCAGCACCTGCAGAGTTTTTAAGGGCAGCATTTTCATTAACATTTGCTACAGCAGTATTAACCGCACTACCCATGGAACCATCGAGCAAGTTTTTAGTATTGAATTGAGTAGTCGATTGGATACGATCGATCTCTTTATTCAATTGATCCATCTCATCTTGCAAGTTTTTACGGTCGCCAGAAGTATTCGTATCATTACCGGATTGAACTGCGAGTTCACGCATACGTTGCAGGATGGAGTGAGTTTCGTTCAATGCACCCTCAGCAGTTTGAATCAAAGAGATACCATCTTGCGAGTTACGGGATGCTTGATCCAAACCACGGATTTGACCGCGCATTTTTTCGGAAATTGCCAGACCTGCAGCATCGTCACCAGCACGGTTGATGCGAAGACCGGAAGACAATTTCTCGATGTTTTTGTTCGTGTTAGTAGTGTTAGTAGACAGTTGACGGTGAGTGTTCAACGCCGCGATATTGTGGTTAATAATCATTTGATATTTCCTCCCTGAAAATAAGTTAGTTCCACATCCTTGTGGTAAACGCCGCGACATTAAGGTCGGCCGCCCTGCCGAAGCAGCGTCTAAATAATATATCGACAGGAGAGGATCAACTGTTTATAGCAAATTGGAATTTTTTTATTCTTTTTTATTACTATCATTTCGCAAACGCTCCATAAACGCTTCAACGTTGGCTGCTAGAGGTGTTGCAGACTCACGGTTCGCTTCTTGGATCGATGCATATATCTCCTGCCGGAATATATCAATATGCTTGGGTGCAGAGATACCTATTCGTACCGTATCACCTTCTACGGCAAGTACAGTCACCTCAATATGATCCTGAATGATGATGGACTCGCCCTTTTTTCGTGATAGTACCAGCATGTCAGACTCCACCCTTCACTGATTTTTCTTCATCTTCTGCCCATATGAGATGACGTGTCTCATAGCTGGATTGATGGAGTACAACTTGCTTACCCACACGATTTTCGGGATTAAGCACAATAGGTGCAAGAAGGTTCATTGTAGATTTATTCGTTTGGGAATGGATCGTAACCATGGAGTACACCGATACTTGATCAAGGATTCCCATCTCTTCCTTGTCTACCTCGCTCAGCTCAAAGCTATAATCGGATACAAACGTAAATGGACTTACCAACAAGAACGATAAACTCGGCTCTCGTACGGACTGTAAATAAATGAACGGCGTTTCCTCCCACGGAATTAACGCAAACTCTGTCTCTTCTTCAAATCCAGGCAAACCTTTGGGAAACTGATATACCTCTTCCCCACTAATCTCTACATCTCCCCACGTACTTGTATGAATAATAATAACGAACGCCTCCTTGGCGATTAATATATATACAAAAAGAGCCATAGAGGGCTGCATCCGAGACCTTCTATAGCTCTACATTATAACTCATAACCCCACATCTATGGCAGGTGGAGTGTATTGAACTGATGCATACTGTTTCACATAGATATCCAACTTACCTCGTTGATAATCAATTTCCGGTTTATTCACAATAACATTCATCTCGGAGACAGCTGGTTCATAACTAATGTCTGGCGGTCTCGTATCAATTTGAATATCTACGTTATCAAATGATGCGGGAGTCCTCGTTTCTGGAAAAGGCTTTGGTTGCCAGTCCATACCAATAATATTAGCTATCGTGTTGCCTGGTTTATGAATAGCAGCCAACTGATTTCCCTGTTGAACGCGTTCAGCCATGTTTTGTAAAAACTGTTGTTGAATACCCGAGTAAATTCGGGCATTCATGTCAATCATATTGCCACCATTGTATGCAGAGAATGCCTTGCTCTGATCCACATGAAGAGTAATCGGTTGACTCTCCACTGTAAGCTTGGCAGGTCTGGTGTTTAGCTGAACTTCAGCCTTAGGCTGACGAATGGAGTAATGCCCAGGATCAGCATCAAAATTAAGAATAGATGGCGTTGTTCGAATCTGAACGAAAGGAAGAGTCTTCAAGAGCCCGTTCCCCCTTCTATCTTAAGAAATCTACCAAAGACGGAGAAATGATTTTGGCACCTGCAGACAAGGAAGCATTGTAAATATTCTCTTGAATCTTAGATTGTATAGCAAGCTCTGCATAGTCGGCATCCTCAACCTTGGATTGAAGATTAGTTAGGTTAATCCCTAGGTCATCTAATCGGCCCATCATCAAATCAACTCGGTTCGTCTTTGCACCAATTTCAGAGCGAATTGCCAGCATTTTGTCCATCCGACTATCAATGTTATCAAGTTGACCCGAAAGCTCCTTCTGGTCGCCATCCGATAATGCTTTCATAATTGTATTCATAATAACATATAAATTGTCATCTTCTATACCTGTACCAAATACTTCATTACCATCCACGTTAATTGGTAATTGTACACTCTCACCAACAATAAAGTTAATCTTACCTTTATCCGTTACCACAGATGCAGCATTTGTTGTGTCGAACGAGCCATCTGCATTGGTAGGAAAGTCATATGGCTTAACATCATAGGTCTCGCCGTTGAAAATGTATTTACCGTTCAGCTTACTGTTGGATATATCGACAAGCTGCTCCTTTAGCTGTTGTACCTCTTCATTTATACTATCCAATGCAGATTGAGGATTCGTTCCCGTCGAAGCTTGCACCGTCAACTCACGCAATCGTTGCATTACGTTTCCAGCTTGGTTCATTACAGTATCATTGAATTCCAGCCATGATACGGCACTGTCTACGTTTTTCTGATACTGCTCATTAGACGACAACTCAGCTCGATAACGAAGGGAGTATGTGATACCTACTGGATCATCCGAAGGTTTGTTGATCTTGCGACCTGTTGCCAGTTGGGTCTGGGTGTTGTTCATCTGCTGTGCGTTCCGGTTTAAGTTCAAAAGTAGCTGTGAACTGAGCATATTATTAGTAATTCTCATGATCTTTTATGTCACTCCTTTCTTTTATCTGCCTACTACGCCAGTAGAGTTAATCAATTTATCGAGAAGTTGATCATATGTGGTCATGAAACGTGCAGAAGCACTATAAGCATGTTGGAACTTAATCATGTTGGCCATCTCTTCATCCAGCGATACACCACTAACAGATTGACGACGGGTGTCCACTTGCTCCACAAGGAACTCCGAGTTGGATGTCTGACGTGCAGCTTCCTGAGATTGTACCCCCAGTTGTCCCACAATTGCACTGAATTGTGCACCGATCGTTGCATTACGTAACCCGTCTGCAGATTTCATCGGTGTATCTTTCAGATTCGCCAGCAAGATAGCAAGTGTATTATTACCTTTGATTACTGTCTCTGTACCAGAAGCATCCGATGTGCGGAGTGAGGTCGCAATCTTATTCGGATCAGCCAGGATCTCTGCGTTCAATGAAATATTGCCAGCTGTAATGGCTGTTCCACCACCCGCTGCTGTAAAGAATGGTAATCCTCCAGAGTTAGTTCCATCCATGCTGTATCCAAGCTGATGCAGTCCATTCAGACCTTTGACTGTAACCTTGAGATCTGTAGCTAGTGTCCGTGCTGCACCTGTGTATGTAACTCCATCAAGGATCGTATTATCAGGTAAAACAGAACCCGCAGGAAGAGTAATCTCGATATCTCCGTTAGCAAGGGTATTAGCCAAGTCATCCATTTGTTTCTGGTAATCACTTACCAACGTGTCTCTGGACTTAATCATGCCGTGGACTTCACCATTAGTGAGCGTGCCTGCTGTATACGCGGCATTCAGAAAAGCAGGATCTACTGCAACCTGCACTGCTCCGCCTGTAACAAGTGCTTGTCCATTCATTTGAATCTGATATCCTTGTGGAGAATCCGTAACAGTAATATTCATGATTTTGGAAAGCTTATCGGTCATCAGATCACGCTGGTCACGCAAATCGTTGGCATTGTCGCCAAGTGACTCAATTTTCACAATGGCACTATTGAGGTTCGCAATATTACCCAGGTAACCCTGGATCTCATTACTTTTTACAGCGATGTTACTATCCAAATCCTGACTCAGGGCATCCAGTTGGCGGCTGATCTGATTCATCGCATCGGTCAGAGCTAACGTTGTTTCTTTCACGATCCGCCGTGCTGTAACATCTTCAGGATTCTTACTCAGGTCTGACCAGGATTTATAAAAATTATCCATGACAGTTCGAAAACCGGTGTCCGATGGTTCGTTTACAATAGCCTCAAGTTTCTCAAGTGTATCGCGTTGAATGGACCAACTCCCGAAGTTGGTATTTTCATTGCGATACTGGTCATCCAGAAATTTCTCACGCACACGGGTAATAGAGTCGAACTCTACCCCTGTACCGAGCTGTCCTGGTGTTGTGCTATGCAGAAATGCGAACGGCTCCATTGGAATAGATGCCTGCATGTTTACTTTTTGGCGTGAGTAGCCTTCCGTGTTGGCATTGGCTATGTTGTGGCCTGTTGTGCTAAGAGCTGTCGTCTGTGTGAACAAACTGCGTTTAGCCGTTTCGATTGAATGAAATGTAGATGTCACCTGGTTTCCCCCTAATTAATCAGGCACGCGTGTCAAACAGACCGATTCGCCCTGGATTGCCGTTCTTATCAGCAGGATGCTGATATGTGGCATCCTGTTCTGGTCGAGAAGCAAAGATGTCCATTGAAAGATCAATAAACATCAACGATTGCTCGATCAGCTTTTGATTCAGTTGATTGATTTCCTTTAACTCCTGCAGTGTTCCCGCCAGCTTCTTCTGGACTTCAAGCAATCGCAGTTTGTCAGCCGGATCAAAAATCAGTTTGGAGATCTCTGTAATGTTCAGGTTCAGCATGGACTTGATCCCACGCTCCTGAAGCAATTCGTGAACTGCGCTCTGCCGTTCGATCTCCAATGGCTCCTGTTGTTTCATGAAACGGGACTCTTTGTTCAGAACGGCAATGAGTTCATCCACATCGTTTTTGACAATGACCTGTCTCTTTACCTCGCTGAGTGCCAGCATATCGCGGTGACTTTGTTCCATTTGCTGCAAAACTGCAATTAATCTGTCCAGTGCTGCCATTACGTGATCACCTATTCCTTATCAAAAGACTTAAAATACGGTAGCAATTTGTCAGCAAGCTTGCTGCTGTCTACCTGATACGTTCCTGAACTGACCTGTTCTTTCAGTTCCTGTATCCGCTGAATGCGTCCTGCATCCTGTGTACGCCCTTGTTCCTCAAGCATCTTCATCGCCTCCGGAGAAATGGATACTTCGTCCTTACGGCGGCTCTTCTTGGCATCAGCCTGCTGATTGGATTCAACGTTCCTCTGATATGAATTGATAGCGCCAATTCTACTCGGTTCATTGATTTTCATTTAAAATGCACTTCCTTCCACGTTAGAATTTTACATTGATATACGTTTTTCTTACTTTATCTTTATGTTATCGAAATGATTAGGATAATAAAAAAAACCGATAATCTTTAATAAGTTTATCGGTACGTTTCAAAACATTTGTTATAGCAAAACATGTATTTGAGCCCTCGCTCCTATTAATCGCGTAGTTTGTCGACAGCATTGTAGGTTCGTCCGCCTATATTGCCGTTATCCTTCTGACCTACATCGCGAGCTGCACTAGCCAAGTCTTTCGTCAAGCGATGACGACAAGAGTCACACATATGACCCTCACGAATCAATGTTCCGCATACTTCACAAGGATACATCATATTCGGGGCATTTTCGATGGAAATCCGTCCCTCACGGATGAACTTGGTAATGGTTTTGATCGAAACATCTGTTGCATCCGATAGTTCCTGTATATTGGTGCCTTTGTTTTCGCGCAAATAATCTACACAGATCTGATATTCCTGTTCCATTTCCTTAATACAATTCGAGCATACATCTCGAAAATTCAACGCATATAATTTACCACAGCGAGGACAATTACCTAGATTCATCGCTAAAACGCCCCTCTCAAACTTCCATTTCCGAATAGATAATAACTATACATTACCTTATTTTCTTCGATGAAGCCATAGTCTATTTGCAAAACAAAAGAGGGGAACAGGATGCACATATACGAAATCCCACTCATGGCCATTTTGCTTAAAATATCGCTCTAATCTCCTCCTGCGGAGTATGCTATTCGTACATTTAAAATAAAATTATTCCATAAATATATAAAAAGTCCATTTATTAATTAGGATCTTGCCAGTGTCAGTGTGTAAATCTTGATCGGAATTGCCATGTTGAAGCCAGCATTTAGAATAACCCGGCCACAAGCGTCCAAGGTGCTGCCTGTTGTGTATATATCATCGATTAGCAGGATCAGTATGGGTTTAGCATGTGATATGCCCTTTTGTGTTGGTAGATGAGATCTCCTGTGTAGCTCTTCAATTAAATGCATGCCATCCGGGTTGATGGAAAAAGCGTTCTTCATCGTTTCGATACGCTCACCGCGTGATTTGAAACTTTGTTTGGTCGTGTTGATCTGGCGCTGCAACAGATCAACGATAGGTAGGCGGCAGGCGGTGGCGAGCCCAGCAGCCAGCCGCTCCGCCTGGTTGAAGCCGCGCTCGGCCAGGCGCTCGCTGCTCACGGGAACATAGGTGACCGCGTCAGGCCGCCATTGCGGCTTCGTTTGTTGAGCAAGTGTGGCGGAGTGAGCCACGGGGGCTGGGGGTTCTTTTGCCAAAGCAGAATTCTGCTCCTCTCTCATCGCTTGAAAAGCTTGAATCAACAGCGCGGTTAAGAGCGGCGTGTATCTTTCATGGCCTCGAAACTTGTACATGCTTATCCATTCTTTCATAAGAGGGTTGTATTGTACGGCACTGCGGTTGAGGATAAAAGAACGGTTTTGCATATGTGGACGAGCACAGTCCGGGCATCCGACACCCCGACCACAACGCAGACAGCGGATGGAACGAATCCATGGAATCTGCTTCACACAACGTGGGCATACACCTGGATAGAGCGAGGAAAGGATCGCCCGAGTGCCGCATGTCAGACAAGTCGCTCCCGGTGGGGCGAGCAGATGGTGGAGGCGTTGGGTAAGGTGTTGAGCGTGATCAGTCATGTTGCTGAGCCAGTTAAACATAATCGTGTAAACCTCCAATCTGGTCTGGAGAATCTAATGGTTGTACGGAAATATACGCTGTGTGTACTTTGAAATATGGTTGCTAATTCATATATTTAGGCAGATGAAAATTATGTCTGGGATGGCGGATGCAGGTAACCTTTGCGACGAGCGATGGTGTTCATTTTCCGAATCTGTGCAACGGCCCTCACCTGTGAACGTGTCCGACGAGACGATGCAAAAACCACTCTACCCGCCGGGTCGTCCATGGAACGCCCTGCTCTGCCCGCCATCTGAACCAGTGAAGCTTCATCAAAGAGACTATTATTTGCATCCAATATAAAGACATCGCTGCGCGGAATGGTTACGCCACGCTCCAGAATTGTGGTTGTTACGAGCAGACGAATTGTGCGTTCACGAAAGGCTGTAACTTTGCTAGCGCGATCGGGGTCCTGAGATGAAGTTCCTTCGATATGGATTCCGGGAAAAGTATGACGCATCAGATTCACAAACGCCTCAATCTGGGCAATGCGTGTCACAAACACAAATACCTGGGCGTCACGCTTCAATGAAATTTGGATGTTAGATTTCAAAGCAGACGGAAGATTTCGTTTCCTAATACATTCAGCAACGGTAACCATCTTAATCAATCTTGGTACGGGCAAAGGATGACGGTGGAAACGTACCGGGACTTTGGCATGAGTGAGTTTCCCCTGCGCTGCTTCCCTTTGTAGCCGAGCTGGTGGTGTGGCAGACAAATATACAAAATTCCCATCCGGTTTACAGGAAGATGCCGCCGCGTGAGCGAGCATGGGATCGTTATGGTAAGGGAAGGCATCCAGTTCATCGATGATCACGAGGTCAAACCCCTGATAAAAACGCATCAGTTGATGTGTGGTCGCGAGCGTCAGTTGAGCGTCTTTCCAACGTTCGTCACTGCCGCCGTAAAGGGTAGCGAGCGAGGTGTCCGGAAAGGCTTTGGCCAGACGCGGAGCCAGTTCCAGCACCACATCCCTGCGCGGCGTAGCGACCAAAGCTCGGCCACCGCGATCCAATGTATGTTGGAGCAAGGGGAAAATCATCTCGGTCTTGCCGGCCCCGGTCACGGCCCACAGCAAGAACCGCCCCGGCCCATCCCCTGCGGGTGGCCGGGCCAAAAACGCAAGCGCCGCGGCTGCTGCCGCGCTCTGCGCTGCACTAAGCCCCCACCGGGCGAGCCCGCCGCCGGTGGGGGCCAAGGCCGTGGGGGGGGGGGGGGGGGGGGGGGGGGGGGGGGGGGGGCCCGGGGGGGGGGGGGGGGGGGGGGGGGGGGAGGGGGGGGGGGGGGGGGCGGGGGGTGGGGGGGGGGGGGGGGGCGGCGCGGGGGGGGGGGGGGGGGGGCGGACGAGAGGACAGGGCGGGCGGGGAGAA
>NZ_VXKZ01000093.1:0-90821 GCF_008693195.1 Paenibacillus sp. UASWS1643 | reverse complement strand
CGGAAACCGCACCTGTTTGATTCGATAATATTTGGCATAATCCCGATCCCCATATCCCGGATACGAGTTGACATCCAGATGTTGTCCGCTCGTGGGGATACGGACTGTGAACGGCCGCTCCAAAATAAGGGCAGACCGATCCATATTCGGTATCGTTTTCTGATTATGAGGTTGATCGTCTGAAACAAGGGAGTAGTTCACGACTGGCGTATGAACGGTGACTGTGTTAATCCCTGGAATTTCAAAGGTTTCTTCTTCATTACCCTCATTAACATTTCCACTCATTAATTCATAACGGATTTTGCCTGTGCTAGGCGTGTCCTTCTTATTTAACAAGGTTTTGGATATTTCATTGTCAGGACTATACAGAACATCTTTACCAATCATTTGGGGTTCTGCGATCTGACCTGGCGTTGGACCCGTCTCTTCTACTTTTAGGTTATCCATAACAACAGCACCATTAAACTTCAAATAGTCATTCTTAACTTGGACCTTTGGCACAGCATCTTCCGCAATTGATGAGAGATCATCTGTTGGTGTTGGAGGTTCGCTGGTCCCTCCCGGCACTGGCTGTGAAGGCGCTGTTAACACAGGTGGTGTATTGGGTGCATAAAAGGTACCGTTCGTAGTCGCTGCATAGATGGGACTACGATAATCAGCAGGATATAGTTCAATCTGTGGTAGCGCATAGTTTTTTAGAATCGCATCGGTTATCTCATAAACGAGTAAAGTGTCAATTTTCCAATAATCGAAATCCCGTTTCACAGTGTAGGTGTATGGTACTTTGACATCTCTAGATCTTGGAGTTGATACCGTTGTCTTACCGCCTTTACCATCCGAGATTTCCTTTACCTCTGTCCACGTTTTGTTATACGTTTTTTCAACCACTACGGTATATGTACAAGTACCTTGCATGTTCACAAACTTATTTTGGAATAGGTAACTTAGACCAAATACATTGCCATATAAACTCTCAGAGGTAGGGATACCTCGCAGTACGTCAAATGGCTCATTTCCACGTTGATCGGCCTTAATAACTGCGCTTGCATTAGGGTCCATTCTCTCCCCTGTCATTTCTCCGACAGGTGACTCTGCACATGCCGCATCAGGAGTCTCCGGAATTTCGGGTGGTGGCGTATCGCCAACTGTAATCGTTACATTTTCATAAATGTAATATGGGCCTTTTTCGGAATTCTTCCATTTTGCAGTTATGATTGCAGTTCCGACGTTTTTAGCTACAATTTGCCCTGTTAATTTTTCTACGTAAACTACTTCTTTTTGGTTAGAACTCCATTCAATTTGATCGGCACGCTTGGAGACATTCACCCAGTTACCGAATTCTTCTTGGTTGTATGCCTTAGTTCGTATCTCTGCAACCAATGATTTTACATCGTCAACTTGCAGCTGCATGTCTTCTCGTACTCGTATCTCTTTTGTTTCGTTTACGTAACCAGAATAGTCAATTTTTAAAGGCGTTTCATAATCTGCTTGGAACTTCTTATCTCCGTCTTGACGTATGCCATATTGTCGTTTTTCAGTAACTTTGTTTGGATATCCAGTTTTCGTTTCAATGATGGCGAACAATTTTCCTTTCTCGAAATCAGGTTTAGCACCAACTGGCGTGTAGGTTGCAACATCCACATAACTGATGTCATCAATTCCAACTGATTTAACGAATGCTTTCTGAAATCTATTTCCCGCCTCATCTTGCAAAGAAGCTGGAACATAGTTGGTAGTATTTATTTTATCCTTCACGGCTTTTTCCATCGGCAAGGCATTATCGCCACTACTAAATGTTTGGGTTTCAACTCTATCACCCTCATTACGTGTGGCTTGCCATATGTCATAATCTCCCTGAGTCCAGACCGTTTTCGGACGTGGCGATGCTGTTCCTGTAACTTTAACTTTAATCGTCTGTTTTCCTTTTGCTAGTCCCGATGGCGTAACTTCGATGTCTTTATCTGGATAGCCATTACTGAAATTAGCATCAGCCAGCATCGGGAATATACCAAGCATTATTACTAAGGCTAGTAGATATGAAATAATAGCCGGAATCTTTCTCATACGTTTTTCACTCATTTCTTTTTAATGACTGCAAACGATCCATCATCCATATTGAATTGATTATTCGGATTATCAAGACTGATGTAGTTGACCACCCACAACTTAATACCATTTTTATATTTCGCGAAAAATTTTGCACTCTCTAAATTCGGTAGAGTTTGATAACCAAATTTAGCGTCTAAACCATTATCAATACGCGAACCACCAGTCATGTCGATTACACCATTTGAATAATGTGAGATGCTAAACTCTTTAGCTTTTGGATAGATGGTTAGCTCCGAAAACACAGGGAACACGTTTCTGTTTTTGTAAAAAGATTTATCTAAGTCATTTACGAATAAAGGTGCATAGATACTTTTTTTCTTGTTCCAATCGCTAATATTCACCCCAATTAAACGATTAAACACAAGGCTGCCAGATCCGTTCCTGAACGTTTTTCTCTTACCTGAGATATCCGCAATGGATGTGTTTCCCGTTGTTAAACTAGAAACTAACTCAATGTTGGATTTTTCCGTACCTACCATACGTAATTCATTCAAATCATCAAAGCTTGTTGTTTCTTTTTTAAGGACATTTTCGAGTCTTAATAAAATGGCAGAAGATTCAGCGCGAGTAGTCGTCTTGTCCATTCCAAACGATCCGTCCGGAAATCCGTTCATCAGGTTGGTACCCATTGCAAGAGCTAGGTAAGGGATTTTGTCTTGCGCGATCCCTGGTTTAAAGGACTCTTTGACTGGAAGCAACGTTCCTTTGGTTTCAGCAAATGCTGTCTTATACTCATCACTGGATGCAACCAATCCGGAACTCAACCATTTGGCCATTTCTTCGCGAGTAATCGGAGTACTCGGCTTAAAACCATTCGGATAGTCTTTAGTGTTGATGAAGCCCAAACTGATTGCCCGATCTACCTCTGCTTTGCTCCAGTGTCCATTCAGATCCTTGAAGGAATCAGTCTGGGCATCTTCCGGAAGTGGCATATCTTTGGCTACTCGTGAAATTAGGGATGCAAATTCTGCTCTTGTTACCGAAGCATTGGGCTTGAACAATCCATTACCGTATCCTTTGAAGTATCCCTTGGACACCGCAGATTCAATAGCAGACTTTGCCCAGTGATTAGCTTGTACATCTTTGAAGGTTGTTGTTGCGGCAGAAGCCTGGGAAGAAATCAATGTCGATACGAATACTACAGCGCTCATTATGGGTAACATTATTTTTTTCAACTGTTCCACTCTCCGATTAGTTAGATTTAGTTTGGTTAGGTCTTTCTAGTTTCTGCATTTTCTTTGGGATGCCTTTGTTTTTTTTACATGGTTTACTACTATGTAAATGTTCACTGTGCTCCGGAATCTGCTTGTATAAAATCTTCTGCCTTTTGATTAATGTAGTCCACCAGTTCCGACGTATGCTCCAGGTGCCATTCATCCAGCTGCTTAATACTCATTTGAAGATCCCACACGATGGGTACAAGTCGCTGACTATGGCTGCTCTCGGTATACTCGAAAAAGTTCCGTTGAATCCGTTCAAAGGTACGACTCATATCCTGAGCTTGTCGTCTCCATTTGTCCGCAGTCTCTTTCAACTCCTCAGGAGTTAGCTCTATGGTCCCTGCGGAGTATCCGCCAGCCACGTTGGCCACCGATTTGAATCCTTTGGTCAATGTGTCCCATGCTTCGCGCGCGTGATCAAGTATATTATGCTCCGAAGGCTTTCGCGGAGAGAAATTTACTCGTTCTCCAGTAACTTCATCATAAAGAGGATTATCAATATATCCATCTTGATCGAAGCTATAGTGCTTCATATCGTGGTATTTAGGACCATCCTCAAAAAACGTATCCACTACCTTGGCCCAAACGTTAATGCCATAGTTTTCATTTCCATCTGCATAATTAGAATCAATAAGAAACGTGGCCCCCACATGCCGCTCATAACCTCCAAAAAAACCACTTGCAATGCCATCCCCAGGATGTATAAAGTTAGTCACTTGTCCATCAAATCCTCCCTCCTCTGCTTTCCTTCTCATCTCAGGAGTAAGCGATGCTACGACTGTGGGAGCGCTAAAAGTAACGGCATTTAATCCAGTGTAAACCGCTGCATACTGTGCATTAGCACCTCCCAAAGAATGACCCGTTAGTGAAAACTGTAGGTCTTTATGTTGGTCTGTCATGCTCTTGACATAGCTCTCTGCCTCATAGAGTTGATTAAAGCTACCCACATTTTTATCTACCGTCTTTTTGACATCGCCAACCCAATCATTTAATTTTGTAATGCCTAACCCATCTTCAACCCCACGTGAGAAGTCTTTCCAGAACTTCGGTTTCCAATCTATTGCACGTTCTATGGTTGCACCGATTTCGGGGAAACCGATATGTAGAGCATCCGTTCTAAAATCTGGAACAGATCTTGCCGGAATTGCATCCCCTTCTGTTCCTCGAAATGCAATTACTGCTTGCTTCGTCTCTGGATTGTAGAATGTAACAGCATCCATACCGGATACATTATGTTTCTGATCTAGCACTTGCCAACCTGGTACATCAATCTCTTGACCTTCTTCTACTTTTAAGTAGGCTATCTGAGACATAGTTCTATAATTCAGATCCGTAATGTCTTGTCTTACTGTAGCTTCCATGTCTAACCCCCTCTCTACTGTGTTGCATTTTGATTTAAAATATATCCTTCTTCTTGCAATGCACTCTTTAGTTGTTGGCTATAAATAAATGATTCTTGCTTATTGGTCTCATAATTAATAGACACACTAAAAGTTTGCTCTGTGTGTTCTTTTACGTGGCCGTACACAGTCACCCAACTCATCGCCATTTTAGGCATTATCTCTTTATCCGTAATAGTGACCTCCAAGTTATAAGTATCCTTCAAATATTCAATTGCTATTGCTTCTGACCGATTTATAATTTCTTGATCCTTTATCTTATTCTCATTCACACCTGCACACCCCCCTAATATTAATAGCAGCATAGCAACCAAGATGATCATCAATATTCGGTACATAATCTTTCCTCACTTTCAATTCACTTCTGCTTTCGTGGGTGAAACAGGAATTCATTGAATTTGAATTTCATATAGTCATATCCATCGATATACTTACGGTTTTGAAATTTATCTGTTCTGCTAAGGCTACAAGGGCCATTTCATTTAGTCTAATAGGTTCAAAAAATCAATTATAAATGGAAATAGTAAGAATATTTTACCACTAAACTCTCAAAAGAGGTAGGTATAAGGTATGATTGCTAGACTAGAGTCTTCGAATTTACCACCAGATTTATTAACTACAACAATAGATCTAGACTTATTAGGACCATCATTAACTTTCAATTCAGTGTGAAACTCTAGTTATAGTCTTGTAAATCATACGAACTTAAATTAACCCCGATGAATCCTGCACTTCGCAGCACCCACCGGGGTTATACTATGGTATCCAATTACTGTCTACGAATTTAATTCTCCACCAACTTAAACTCATCTCGTAAAATCATGCTGACCAATCGTCAGCAACGTTGGCCTGCTCTTGCTCCACAGCGAAGTGGCAATCTTCGGATTGTAATAATACAGCGCTCCATTCGTCGGGTCAACGCCATTTAATGCTTTGCGTGCTGCCTTATAAGAGGTCGCCGTTGGCTTTGTATTAAACTGTCCATCGTCAACCGCCGTGAACTGCCCTTTCTGGAAAATGACCTTGGAGATCGACGACGGAAATGCATCCGAATGCACCCTGTTTAAGACAACTGCTCCTACAGCAACCTGTCCTTCAAAAGACTCCCCACGCGCTTCACCATGAATCAGCTTCGCCAACTGGCGCAGCGTCTCGCCCTCCGCTTTGGCCTTTTTATTCAGCCTGTTTAGCGTTGCGGGACCTGCAACTCCATCCGCACTGAGTCCTTGCGCCTGCTGGAACTCGCGGACAGCGCTTTTGGTAATCGAACCATAATAACCGGTCATTCCCGCGTCAAAATACCCCAGGTCACTTAATTGTTCCTGCAATTGCAGCACATGTTCACTGCGAACGCCCTGTTCCAGCTTCTGTGCTCCCGCAGAAGGCGCTGCTACGGTCAACCCGACAGCCATCGCACAAGTGCCGAGAAGCATACCCACTCGTCCTGCTCTTTTGCCCGCCTTTCTCCCTCTCCGATGGGTTACTTTTCGGCTAACGGTGATAGGCTCTATCAAGTCAGCACTCAACTGCACATCAGCCCCCTCATTTGTGCTACCGGCTCTAATCCGTACATCCTCACTGCCCGTGTACTCCAATTTTTTCGTAAACGTCATGTTATTCATGATATTAGTGGCCTCCATCTCTTTCGTAGGTTTACTTTTATCTACAACATACACATCATACATTCCGTTCATCTCACTCAGTTGTTTACTGTTATTATCACTGTAAGTTACATGTATGTTGTTATCCCCATGTACTCGCACCATGTCAATCACGTTGATGTGGCTTCCATTTATGCTGTTCGCACGAGTCGCTTCACCCATCGTATTGTTTTCATTGAATTCATGCATCTGATCCATTTCACGCTTGGTCTGCATCTTTTCGTTACCCTCCATTTTCTGAATCCAGATCCTACTTCTTTCCCCTGAATCCTCACGGCTCTACATCCCGAGTGTCATTATAGGATATAGAAAAAGTGCCGTCTATCGGACCGATGGAGCATGTAAAAATGAGTCTTGGACACAACAAAAAAAGGCATGAGCCCATGGTCGTATCAGGGTCACACCTCTTCTTGTATCAACCTTGTACCGCTTGTCCAGCCCCCGTTCCCGTAGGCAAGCAGACCCGTACAAAAGTTGCGCTTGAATATAATGACAATTACTCGGCGAGTTCTTGCCCCTTCGTTTCCCGGCCCCAGAACAGTACAGCCGCTGCACCAATGAGAATTGTCACGAAGAAAATGGTGAATATTAGGCTGATTGCCACTTCACGCTGAACCAGCATACCGACCATCAGTGGAGCAAGTACGCCACCGATCCGGCCAACGGATGTGGCAAGTCCAACACCTGTCGAACGAACGGATGTCGGGTACAATTCCGGGCTGTAGGCGTACAGACCACCCCAAGCTCCCAAATTGAAGAAGGACAGACAGATTCCTGCTGCCAGGATCGTCGCTTCCGTTGTTGCCAGTCCGAACGCAATCGCACTGCATGCAGTCAACGTAAGATAGACAACAAGTACGAACTTGCGACCATATCGTTCAATGAAGTACGCTGCGGTGAAGTAACCTGGTAACTGTGCGATCGTCATGATCAGCACGTATTGGAAGCTTTTAACCAACGTAAATCCTTTTGCCATCACAACCGATGGCAGCCATAGGAACATGCCATAATAAGAGAAAATGACGGTAAACCACAAAATCCAGAGCATCAACGTTGTACGGCGATGTGGTGCTGACCAGACGGTAGCCACTTTTTCGCGGAACGTGATTTTACGAAGCTTGGCATGATTCTTATATCGCGGCGGGTCCTGAATGGCACGACGCAGATATAATGCATAGAACGCCGGAAGTGCACCGATGGCAAAGGCAATTCTCCATCCGTACTCCGGGATGACAAAGTTGGCAATAAGCGCTGATACAATCCAGCCCCCTGCCCAGAAACTTTCCAATAATACAACGGCACGTCCACGTTCCGCTGTAGGCATCGACTCGGATACCAGTGTAGATGCCACAGGCAACTCTCCGCCAAGTCCAATACCCGCAACCAGACGTAGTGCACACAATACGGCGAATCCAGTCGCCAATGCAGATAGACCGCTTGCAATCGTGAAGATTAACAAGGTCCACATTAGAATGGCCTTCCGTCCAAAACGGTCCGCAAGTGCACCTGCAAGCAAAGCACCTAATGCCATACCGATGGAGTTAATACTCGTCAGCACACCGACTTGTCCGGGACTGAGACTCCATTCCTTAGCGAGTGCAGCCACGATAAAGGAGATCATTCCGACTTCCATCGCATCAAACAGCCAGCTCATGCCGGCACTGAACAGCAGCTTACGCTGCTTGGGATTCCGCAATACTTCCAGTTTGCTCATCACTTATAGCTCCCTTGATCTCTATGTAGTCACTCTGACACTAAATCATTATTATGCAGAATGCTCCAGAAATCAATGCAAAATAAGCTTTTCCTTCCGATTTCTACGATACCTCACCCCTTGAGTGAACCCGCTGTCAGACCTGCAACGAAGTAACGCTGGAGTAACAGGAACAGCACAATCATCGGAATAGCAGTGACAAGTACACCCGTGAGCATCATCGGATAGTTGGTTACGTACTCCCCACGGAATTGCATCAGTGCTAGTGGTAAAGTCAGCTTGGATTTACTGCTGAGCATCAGCATCGGAATAAGCAAGTCATTCCATACCATGACGAGCAGGAACGTCGCTGTTGCCGCCAGCGAAGGTGCGGCAAGTGGCAGTGCAATCCGGGTATAGAGCCTCCACTCGTTTGCTCCATCCATACTGCCCGCTTCCAGAATCTCCGAATTGAGCATGCGCATGAAACCTGTCAGCATAAATACAGAGACAGGCATGAGCATCGCGGCGGATACGACAATCAGGCCCGTCAGACTGTCCGACCAACCGAGTGTACGCGTGAGGGAATAGATTGGCAGCATGCTCACCTGGGAAGGAACAATTAGGCCTGCCACGAACAGCGCAAACACGATTTTGCCTACGCTGCCGCCCCAACGGACAATGGCATAAGCAATCATACTGCTGAGCAGCAGCTCAATCGCAACCGTACCCAGCGTTACGACCATACTGTTCCCGAAATATTGCCACATCGGCTGATTGCGGAACATGCCAGTAATGTTATCCCACGTAAATGGGTCCGGCCAGCTGAATGGACTGGTGAAGAAGTTGCTGCTTGTTTTGAACGAAGATACTAATACAAAATACAGCGGAACAAGAATCAGCAGCGCGTACACCAACAGGATCAGTCGATTGAACCATTTTAAAACCATATAAACTCCCTCCCTTCTTTTTTAAGTCTATTAGGTCAACTTCGGTGCCGTTCAGGTTCGCCGTTCGGATGGAACGGAAACGACAAATACTTCTATATCTCATCCAGTCACGGTTCACATACTCACGAACATGCGTTCAATCTTCAATAGCTTACCCGGTCGGCACGCAGTGCCTTGAACTGCAACAGCGTCAAGAGCGCGAGCAACACCAGGAAGATCATGGAACCGGCAGAAGCCAGACCAAATGAATAGCTGCCAAAGGCGGTATGATAGATATAAGTTGTCAAAATTTCAGTTGCGTAGTTCGGGCCTCCGTCCGTCATGGTGAAAATGAGGTCAAATGCCTTGAACGATTGAATGGTCGTATAGGCCACCACAATCGTTGCCGAAGGTGCCAAGAGTGGCCAGGTCACCTTACGGAAAACCTGCCATTTGCTGCCACCGTCCATGCGAGCCGCTTCATACAGTTCTGCCGGGATGCCTTGCAGACCCGCGATAAATACAATCATCATCTGTCCGGCATGTGCCCAGACTTGAACCGCAGCGATGGAATAGATGGCGATTTTGGGATCACCAATCCAGTTACGAGCAATGCTGCTCATCCCCGCTTCATTCAGTCCATAGTTGATCAATCCAATGGATGGATCATACATAAATGCCCAGATCAGTCCGACTGATACGGAGGACAGAATCGCAGGCAGGAAATACAATGCCCGAAGCACAATGCGTGTCTTGGTATTGCGCACCAGGAGCAGGGCCAGGACAAGTGAGATAAAGGTTTGTGCTATAACTACCGTTAACATGAACTCCACGTTATTACCAAAGGCTTTGCGGAATACGATGCTGCTGAGACTGTCCTTGTAATTATCCAGCCCTACAAATGCATACGACGGGGATACCCCGTCCCAATCCGTAAAGGAGTAGAACAGCCCCGTCAATGTAGGAAATACGAACAGTGCTACGTACAGCAGCAACCCTGGTAACAAAAACAGGGATAGCTGAATACGATTCTTCATCGTTTATTTCCCGATATGCTGATCAATGATCGCTTGTGCCTGCTGTGCTGCTTCTTCTGGAGAAGTGCCGCTCAGCACAGCCTGAATGGAGTTGGTTACGGCTTTTTGATTATCTCCGTTCAGGATGGTGAACCGTGGCTGGAACACGGTCTTTTTGCTTGCCCATTCTCCGGCTACCTGAAGCTCAGGCGTATCGTACTTCACATCATTCACCGTTACATTCTGTCCCGTCTGGTTGGCGTAGTCACTCGCTACATCGGGATTGCTCAAAAATTCAAGGAACTTCTTTGCTTCTTCCGGATGTTTCGATTTGCTATTCACCGCGAGCATGAATGTAGTGGTATGCACCCCTTCATATTTCGCCTGATCGGCACTTACTGTAATTGGTGCAAGCAGTTTTTGCTCCAGATTCGGGTTTTGCTGTTTGTTCTGAGCCAATTGATACGATCCGCTTGCCAACATTGCTGCTTTCTCTTGGATAAACAGTGCGCCCGCTGCAGGGTCTTTAGTACCCAGTGCATCCTGCTGGAAGTAACCTTTATCGTTCAGCTCTTTAATTTGAGTCAACGTTTTCACCCAGAACTCATCTGTCAGTTTGGCTTCGCCCGCTTCTACTTTGGTAAAAATGTCGTCACTTGGTGCATTGTTCATCACCATCGTGTTCATGAATTGGCCTGGACCAATGTCCGCTCCGGCAAAGGCAATCGGAATGATGCCATTGTCTTTCAGCTTCTGGCAGAGTGCCAGGAAGCCTTCCCAATCGGTTGGTGGCGTCAAGCCGTATTGTTCAAACAGTTTCACATTATAAATTGGATCGTTATATACGAGTTGATACGGGATCGCATATTGCTTGCCCTCGTGCTGCCCTGCTTCAATGAGCTTCGGATTGTAAGCTGACAGGAACGAGGATCCGCTCAGGTCCGTGAACAATCCCGCTTTGGTGAAGGCTTCGAATTGTGCACCCGGGAAGGATGCAAATACATCTCCTACCGAACCGTCACTGATTTTGGATTGAACAGTGGACTGATATTGATCGGAGGGCAATGTCTGCATCTCCACGTTGATGTTCGGGTTTTCTTTTTCAAATGCGTCAATGGTCTTGTTAAGTGCTTCGGAATCCTCTCCGCGCCAGTGCATGAAGCTGATCGTAACCTTGCCTGAACCTGAGGAGCCGTTATCTCCAGAGGACGCGTTATCCCCGCCGCCGCAAGCCGACAGCAGGATGGACATGACCAACATACTGACGAGCGGCAGGAGCAATTTTTTATTTTTTTTCATGAAAGACGACCTCCTGAGGATGATTAATATGTTAACTAAAGAATGTTTATACTGAACGCACTCCGATGACAGAATAACCTTCCGATCGCTGTTATCCCCTGATTTATTTGATTCCCTTTTATAAAAGGAAAAATCCGGGGATAAAGGCGAACGCTTCGCTTCTTCACATTATTTCTGTCCTCTCCGTTTTCGTATAAAAAGATTAGTTGAACCTATTTAGTTAGTAGTAACTTGTTGCTTCTGTCTTGTTTTCCATTTCTCGCGAATGATCGGCATCACGGTCTGTCCGAAGATTTCGGCTTCTTCCAGATGCGGGTAACCGGACAGAATGAACGTCGTAACGCCCAGATCTCCATATTCCATCAAACGTTCTGCGACTTGTTCGGCTGTACCTACAATGAGGATCGCACCGCCGGAACGCACAACGGACAAGCCTGTCCACAGGTTAGGACCTACGACAAACTGCTGCTTCTCGGACAGTTCCCGTAACTCGTTCTGTCTGCGTTGGTTGGTTGCATCCGTCTCGGCAAATGCGGCTTTGGCTTTCTCGATCGCTTCTGGTGGTACTTTGCTAATAATCTCCCACGCTGCAGCCCAGGCTTCTTCTTCGGTATCCCGAATGAGAACCTGAGCACGCATGCCGTAACGGAGCTGACGATCTTGTCCTGTTTCCTCTTTCACCTGCTGACGAATGACCTCAATCTCTTCAATCTGCTCCTGAATCCAGTCATGAGGCTCTCCCCACATCAGGAACGTATCCGCATGTTCCACTGCGACCTTCTTGGCAATCGGTGAACTTCCTCCCAGATAGAATGGTGGATACGGATTTTGTACCGTCTCCGGCATGCCTACCGGCCCTTTGAAATTATAATACTGCCCGTTGAATTCAGGATTGGGATCGCTGGATGCATCAGCTCCTGATTTTGAACCACTTCCCGCAAACTCCGTCAGATTCAGTCCCGTCGATTGCGTCCATGAACGCTTCATCACTTCCATATACTCACTCGCGCGAACATACCGTTCATCATGCGCATGTGCGAGTGGATCGCCAAGTTCCTCCAGATCCCGAACGGAACTGCCTGTCACTACATTGATCATGGCGCGACCACCAGAGAGCTGATCCAATGCCGCTCCCATGCGTGCAGCGAGTACGGGTGTAACCAATCCCGGGCGAATGGCAACAAGGGGACGCAATGTCTTCGTGTGACTCATTACTGCCGATCCAACCACCCATGCGTCCAGACAGGCTCCCCCTGTCGGAATCAGTACAAATTCGAATCCTGCCTTCTCCGCCGTCTGTGCCACATTGATCAGATAATCCAGACTCGGCTCCCGCTCCGGGGCAACCCCCACATACTTCCCATCTCCTGCTGTAGGCAAAAACCATCCAAACTTCATTTCTTCCTGTTCGCTCACAAAAGTCAATCCCTTCTATGATAAATTGCTCTAAAAATGTTGCACTCAAGCACTTCGGTTACAGAAAACCTTTCGAGCACTCTTGTCCCCAGATTTCTTTTCATTCCCCTTTCATGGGAAAATCCGGTGACAAAGGCGCCCGCTTCGCTTCTTCAGTTCTTTCTGTCCCCTCCGTTGTCGTGTCATTCTTTAAATTGATTTATTAGGCATAATCAAAATCAAATGCCGATTAATTAACTTGGTTTAATAGGTATGGACATCATATCAATTGATTTGTCTGTGAGCAATGTCATTTCGCGGTAATTTTATTTTGTCATTTTGTGGTCTTTTCACAGATTTAGGTCTTCCCGATCTTGAATATGCATAAAACCCACCTGTATAATAGGTTTAAATACATGTTCAAAAAGTCTGGTTTTCAGTACCGAGAAGATGGAATGAAGCTAGAAATGGAGTAGCGGAGCGTAGGAAAACTACGTGAGCAACCACAATGTTTCCAAAGGAAACATACTTCGTAAGCCTCCCGCTTATTTCGGCTGAATTTCAGCTTCGATGTTGATCATGCCACTAGGCATGATTCGTAATCAAAAGTGGACTTTTTGAACTACATCTGTAAGCGAAAATTTTAGATCGTATCTACGATACTTATACATTAAAGAGGTGTTCCTGATGACCGAGATTGAACGCATGAAGGAGGACCACCACGAATTTTTGGATATTATATTCTTCACTCCATCTGAATTTGAGAAAGCCGGGGGCGCCTGGCCGATTCGCATTGGCCGTAATATAGCCAAAACCAACTATCATATTGGCCCGCGCACTACGCCTTATTATTATTTGCTGTTTGTACTGGAGGGGGAAGGTACATTCATACAGAACGGACAGCGTCACGCCCTTCGAGCCAGGGATGCGTTCTGTCTGTTTCCACATGTTACCCATGAGTACTGGACAGACCCAGAGGATACGTTGCAGAAAATATTTATCGCCTTCGATGGTGCATACGCAGCCGAACTATTGTCTCGGATCGGACTTACACCTGACTTACCATACCGTTCAGGTGTACTTACCCCGGAGACTGCAAGTGCCATGCGCTCGTTCATGGAGGATGTTCGCAAACCGCAGGATGGAGCAAGTGATCTAGGGCGACTCACCCGTTTTCTAAGCCTCTTTGACCGGATCGCCCGTTCCCCTGCAACCAAAGGATTGCAACCGGATTCAGCCACACCTTGGCTCCAGAAAGGCAAGGAATACATGGACATTCATTTTGCAGGCGGCATCTCCGTGGAAGGTGTGTCCGCTCATGCAGGCGTGGATCGAACCCATTTTGCCAAACAGTTCCGCAAAGCCTATGGTCTGTCCCCTGTGCAATATATCCAACAATTGAAAATGAATCAGGCCAAACGTCTGCTGGTGCAGACGCCGCTAAGCTTAACAGAAGTGGCTCATTCCGTAGGTTACCCGGACTTGTTCTCCTTCTCCAAAGCGTTCAAAAAGCAGGTTGGACTGCCACCCAATCGCTATCGCACATCGGAGAGTACTAAAGAGTAAGTCCATAAAGAAAAGTGGAATCTGTTTATTGATATGGGCTTGAAACAATCAAAGGCAAGTTCCTTCGATCATTTGACCGTGGACTTGCCTTATTTTTTAAACTATATAATTGTAATCTACGCTCCTACATATATGTTAGCAACACTAAACAATATGTGTATATAAGAAAAATGAATATAACCTTACATAAATGAAACAAAATTCAAGTTTAGAAGTTACAGATGGTAGATTCACATTTCATTCATATGTATAAAATGAGTTCTTGTGCGTCTCAACTATAGAAGATTCGTTTTCGTTTAGAACTACCCTGTATAAATAGTTGAGACAATAAAGAAACACAAATTGGTGCTTAGTAATTTAAAGGAAAAATTTCACTGATCGTATTTAGATCGATTTATCATCTATTTACTGAACTAAAGTAAGAAAATTCCTGAGGTTCTCCCTTTATTACAGAAACATTTAAGGGATCTCCCCCCTAATAGCGGTATCCCTTTAAAAATCTGAATTTACTTAAGAACACATCACATATGCCAGCACAATAGATTACATTATTAAAAAAATATCTCAACTCTAATCTGTACTATATTCGTATATTTCGCTATTTATCCTTCTTTGTGACTTTCAAAGGGTAAGAAAATAAAGTGAATTTTGCTATATTTCAAATATACTATCTAATTCATAGGCTCTTGATGCTTTGGATTTTCACTTGAAGAGCTGAACTGTTCAATATTCCCGTCTTTGGAAATGATGTATTGATACTTATCATTAGGTTCGTCAGCGAATGTTACGGCAGCACCATAAGGAGCTTCTGAGCTTTTGAAGGAATACGTGCCGGATATATCTTTAAGCTCCTCAGGTGAATAGCCTTTGTGTTGAATTAAGTAGGCTCTAACTTTCTCTTCAGCATCATTTTTTTTGATTGGATTACCGAATAAACTTAAATATCCCCATCCTGATATAACTACAACTAACGCTAGAATAGATAGCAAACTGATTTTAATTCTTTTAGTCATATAAAGTCCTCCTATTATGAGAGTTGAAACTAGAAATAATTCACAGTTAAGCCCCAAAAGGGAGCTTAACTGTGAATATAAGAAATATTTGAACTATTAGAAGTTACTTCCCCAAGAACCAGCCAATGAGAAACCTTTTTCATTCAGAAAATGATAGGGGCCATAAATACCACTCCAAAATGGTCCATGTCCATCAATGGATACCCCTCCACCAAAATAATAAGCATCCCAAGCAATTTTAGAGCAATATGTTTCCTTTTCGTAGGATCCAATTGTGTTTATTAAACCATATTTTACCACACTTTTATAATTTGTATAGTAGGAAGCAGCCCATGCACCCGCTTTGCTAGCTACACTTGAATTTGTATAACGCATAATCTTGGTATTCTTGTTTCTACTTTTCCATGTAGAAATAGAAATTTTCTCTAGTGGCAAGTCGTAACCACCAATTGAGACAACGCTTCCTCCAAGATCCGTTACAATCCCAGCATGTCCTGTCAGACCTTTTGAACTAGTACTGTTGGTTACTAGTACGTCACCAACACGAATAGGTGTAGAAGTTCCTGGATAATACTCATCCGGTATTGCGAATACTCCTACGGAGTCATCATTCTGTTCCGTAATTACATTATTAGTGTTACTAAATTCTGAGGCTCTCACTGTGGGAGAATCAGTAATCTGTTGTTCGGCATATGTAGTAGTTTCTGCACTAGCCATACCGATTGAAAAAATAGAGAAGATCATTAGCAACAAGAAACTAGTTAACAATTTTGTTTTTTTCATTATTTATCTCCAAAATGAGTATATTTCGAACTTCGGCCGATGTCGATAATGGAATAATATTACAATATTTAATTTAAGTAAATAGTATAATATACCTATTAATAATAACAAAAAAGGATAAAATTAGGCTTTTAAATCAACTTATATCAGCCACTCAAAAAAAACCTCTGTTTTATCCACCTAATCAAGGGTTTAATTGGAGGCATGAGCTGTGAACGTTGAGTAAGTGCAGGCTATTATGATATCGGTAATATTTATCCCCTACTAATTGTCTTATGTAAAAAAACCTCCTGAGCTACAGACGCAAGGAACGAATTCCTTTGCTCAGAAGGAATGGATAAATAACGTTAAAGCTCTTTCTATGTTGCAGCTATATGCCTTGCTTATAAATATTCTCGCTTACAACTATTCCTTCTTTTCATCCTTGCGCGCAAGTGGAATACCGTTCTTCTTGGCATACCATGCTTCATAATGATGCACAGCTACACCTGCAAATGAAGAATGAGAGGAACCGAGATCAAACACCTTCGCCATCTCTTCATCCATATTGCTAACCGGTTTACGGAAAAAGGTCAGGTGATCCCCCTCGTGTGTATCCGCAAGTTCTGCTCCGATCCAGACTTTCTTGCCGAGATCATCCGCTTCGTCCAGTTCTTCCTTGGACAGATCATACATCTGCTGCCCACTGTCCCGGTAAGCCATAATGGCCACCGCATCGAAATGAGAGATCACCCAGCGGCTGAATGTACCATCACCTTCAGTCGACTGACGGGCATCAAGCCAGAACGGGATGGCAGCACTCATGTACAGTCCGGCATCCTCGCCGGCTTTTGTCCAGGCCTTCATGTTGTTCTGCCACTCTGCAATGACGCTGCTCTCCTCGTTCTCCCAGCGCTTCAGCTGATACGGCTCCACATCCAGTTGAATGCCTTCGAAGCGTTCATTCTTGGCCGAAGCTGCATTGTATGCTCGTACTCGCTCGATAAAAGCAAGCCCTTCATCCCGCTTTTCCTCATAGGCCCAGTCTGCATGACCGTTAAGTCCATGCACTTCAATCTCAGCCTGCCCTGCAGCCGCAATGAATTTGCGATATGTTGCATCAGGTACCTCATCCTGGATTTGCAGGAAGATGGTATCCACGCCCTGTTCTTTGGAAAAGTCAATAATCTCAGGCGTTTGTTCTGCAATAATGGACGCGTCCCACAGCCAGGTCGCTTTATGTTCCTCCGCCGAGAACCATTTGAACATCCAGGACAGAAGCAGCAGGCACAACACCACAGCCAGAATGGCCCATTTCGCCATACCCACCAGTTTGCCCCGTTGCCTCATATATTTCCTCAGACGAGCAACGCTTCACTTGGCTCAAGCACAGGATGCTGCACCGAGTGACCAATCTTGTAGATATGCGGATGTGTGTACGAACGGAACGCATTACGTGTATCCAGAATCGGCACACCCATCTCGGCAATATCAAAGTAAGGCAAATCGCTGTGGTTGGTGATCAGCACGATGCAATCGTACTTTTTGAACTGCTCCAGATTGAACACTTCGCTGTGTACGGTCTCGCCATGTTTGTCCTTGAAGGAATCCGCATGTGGGTCGTAGTAGCTTACGTTAGCTCCACTTTCCTTGAACAATTCATATACTTCCAGTCCTGGTGATTCACGCAGGTCGGCAATATTCGGTTTGTACGACATACCAAGGAGCAGAATATTGGATTTACGTACGGATTTAGCGTATTCGTTCAGAATCGTTGACGTTTTGTTCAGCACATAATATGGCATGTTGTCATTGGTGGATTGCGCCAGCTCAATGAATTTGCTATAGAAACGGAAGCCTTTGGCCTTCCATGACAGGTACATCGGATCAAGCGGAATGCAGTGTCCACCGATGCCTGGCCCTGGATAGAATGGCATGAAACCAAATGGTTTCGTCGCCGCAGCGTCAATAACTTCCCAGATATCGATTCCCATGCGGTCACACATCATCGCCATTTCATTCACAAAGGCAATGTTCACACTGCGGAATGTGTTCTCCAGCAGTTTGGACATCTCAGCCACTTTTGGCGAAGATACCGGTACTACCGTTTCTACATATTTGCTATATAGCGCTGTTCCGAGCTTCAAGCAAGCTTCGGTCGTGCCCCCGATGACTTTCGGTGTATTAAATGTTGTGAAACGTCCGTTGGACGGGTCCACACGTTCAGGCGAGAAGCAGAGGAAGTAGTCTTTACCTGCTTCTTGTCCGATCTTGTCCAGTTGCTGCTGGATCAATTCTTCCGTCGTACCTGGATAAGTAGTGCTCTCCAAGGTAATCAGCATGCCTGGTTTCATATGCAGTTTGATCTGATCCACAACGGTCTCGATGTAAGACGTATCCGGGTCTTGATTCTCACTAAGCGGTGTTGGTACGCAGATACTAAGTGCGTCGATCACGCGCAGCATACTGTAATCTGTCGTTGGCTGGAAACGGCCGCTTTGCATTACTTTTTTCAACTCATCGGACGAAATATCGTGAATATAGGAATCTCCTTGATAGATACTCTCTACTTTGGACGCATCCAGATCAATTCCGATTACCGTGAAACCTTGATTGACCATTTCCACGGCAAGTGGAAGTCCTACGTAACCGAGCCCGACAACGCCGAGTACAGCTTCTTTATTTTCAATCGCATTCAGTAATGTGTGGAATTGTTGATTCTCCATGATATTCCCTCCGGGCAGTGTATTTTGGTGGTGCTTAAAATCCATATAAATAGATGAGTGTCTGTGCTCTAAATGTTGCTCTAATCTATCTGATTCATAGTGTAAAAAAAGCTCTTACTTTGCACTTCACACAATCAGTTGTTCCAAGCTACCTTCTAATGCAGGCAGCGTCTGATTCGGGCATCCAGCTCTACAGGTGAGAACGGTTTGGTCATGTAATCATCGACTCCGCTGCGGAAGCATTGACTGATCGTCTGCTCGACACGTTGCTCGGTCAACACAACAATTTTGGGTGGCTGCTCCATCTCCAGGTTCTGAATATGATGGATGAAGGGCAGACCGTCGATGCCATACAGATTCAGCTCGGTGAGCACCAGGTCTGGTGTAACTTTCTCGATCAACTCCAATGCAGCCAGTCCATCGACGGCTTCATAGGTTTCATATCCCTGCATCTTCAACCGCAACTGCAGGAATTCGCGTACCGTCGGATCGTTGTCCACAATCAAAATTCGTTCCGGCTCGTCCGCCGTATTGTCCAGCGTGTAGATATGAATCTCCGACGAATCTACGAGCTTCGAGGACTCAGCCATATGCTGAATAGTTGCCTTCGAAGGGCGCTCCCCTTCCGGGAAACTGGCCAGTGTAATCTGCGGATCGGCACCGGGTACAGTCTCTTGCAACTCATGCTTGATCCGAAGTCCTTCATAATGAACTTCATCCAGTGACAACCCTGGCAGCAGGACGGCTATCGCCTGAGTGGCCCCATCCTTCCACACCTGGAAAGCTGTCCCGCTCGTCTGTTCCAGATGTGTCCTAACCTGCTGCTCAGGTTGAGAGTTTCCTGCACAATGGATGAACATTAAGCCGCATGTTTCGGCACCCGTTTCCTTCAATCCCTGTTCTACACTTCGGTACACATTAACGGCAGCCTCACGCTGCAATGTCGCCGTATTTGGCATGTTCTTTTCCACCCTTCTCCTCGATTATCTATACAAGTTGCTGTAACTTACCATGATCTCTGTACTTAAGCGGCTTCGCTTGTTTTCTTCTCATCCTCGGACCAGCTTTGGCGTGTCATGGTACCCCATGAGTTGTTGTTTTGCATGAACTGCACATGTCCCTGCAATCTCCACAGTACGCCCAGCTGATGGTAACCCACGAACTTCAGCGCGGAGTAAACTAGCATTTTGACCAGATCGGAGAGCTTGTTGTAACGCTTGAAAGCAATCTCCTCCAGGACAAGTGCACCTACACTCAACAGATAACCACTCACAAAGTTCAGCAGTCCGAACAGAACCAGAATCGGCCATTGTGTCATATCCAGAAGGACATATCCAGCGAGAGCCAGAAGTCCGGTAATCCGGAAATACGGGTTCAACGCTTCAAAAATAACGTTATACGGCATGGTCACCATACCCATAACCTTATATTTCGGATTGAACAACATACCGCGATTCTCGAGCATGTTCTTCAGATTCCCACGGCCCCAGCGCTTGCGCTGACTGGACAAGATCCTGTAGGAATCCGGTGCCTGTGTCCAACATACGGCCTCGGGACAGAAGGCAACGCGGTACTTCAATTTGTTTTCCAGCATGTAACGGTGAAGCTTGATGATGATGTTCATGTCTTCCCCAGGATAACCATCCCGGTATCCACCCACGGCGATAACAGCGTCCTTACGGAACATGCCGAAGGCACCGGAGACAATGATCAGACCGTTCATGTGACTCCAGCCAATCCGTCCGCCCAGGAAGGCTTTGAGATATTCAATCGACTGGAACATGGGCCAGATCTTGCGTGGCAGTGATACATCTTGCACTGCCCCGTTTTCAATTTTGCAACCATTGGCGATCCTTACATCTCCACCGATGGCTACCGTCTCTTCCGGATTCTCCATATACATGCGTGCCATGCGGATCAGGGCATCCTTCTCCAGCAAAGAATCGGCATCGATGGAAGAGATCAACGGATAATGGGACAGGTTGATCCCGGCATTGAGGGAATCGGCCTTACCGCCGTTTTCCTTGTCAATGACATACAGATCAGGAAACTCCGGATTATGGTAGATCCCGCGAATTTTCTGACAGGCGATCTTGCCCCGAATCTTCGTATTGGGTACTGGCTTCAGACGATATTCATCCAATAAAATCTTCAGTGTGGCATCACTGGAGCCGTCATTTACGACGATCACTTCATAGGTTGGATAATTCAGCGTCATCAGGCAGTTCACATTTTCAATAATCGTCAGTTCCTCGTTGTATGCCGGTACCAGCAGAGAAACCGAAGGCACTAGTTCCGAGCCTGACAATGTATTGTATTTGGAATAATGCGACCGCCGGAAGATCGTCCAGATGTTACGGAACGATAAGGCCAGAATGGAAAAATAGAGCGTATTTACAAAAACAACATAGTAGATTGCGACCATGCCGTAGATTAATAGTAGATCCCTAAGCAGTGTAATCCCCTCCTACCGTAGCGACACCTGTGCGTTTCTTGCTGGTTCTGTTCTCTCGGACAGGGCCAAAATAGCGATCGTACAGCAGTCTTTTTTTGTTATGTGCAATCATCTGCTCTACAGCTCTGTCATCGGTTCTCGTGTGCTGCATGGTACTCTCAATCTGCTGCATCGCAATCTCGCGCTCAGCAACTGTACCTTGCACCGCAGCCTGACACAGCGCTTCGAATCCCGGTTCACCGAGCTTGCTCAGACTCTCCGCACTGTTATATCGAACTCTCCAGTCCTCATCCCGCAGCGCTTTGCGCAGCAATGGAATACTGCCAGATGCATGTTTCGAACCAAGCGCTTGTACCACTTCGGCGCGAACTTCGGGGTCGGGGTCCTGGATCAGCTTCAGAATTGTCTCATCCCGGAGTGCCGGACTTGCGCTAAGATATAGCTTCACTGCTTCGGCACGTACATCCTGATGTTCTGCGCCTACCAGTCTGTCGAGTGCAGGCATCACTTCAGGTACAGCCTGTCCCCACATGGCAACCAGTCCGACTTTGACAAAATCAGGATTCCGATCTTCCAGCAATTCAATTAGAATTCTGCTCGTATCCAGACTCGTTTCGAGCAGAATATCTGCTGCCAGATGGTGAATGGACTTGCCTTTGGTTAACAGCAACGCGAGCATGTCTTTCAGTTCACCTTGTCGGGTCGTACATCTGGAGATGGAACGACCAATCATAATAGCCATCGGGCCCGGCTTCTCATCCTTAAGCAATTCCATCAAACCCGGAACGGCTTCGGGACAACGCATGCCACCCAAGCGATAAGCTGCATCAATCTGGCGACCGTAACGCAAACGGCCCAGTTCCTTCAGATCATGCTCTACGAATCCTGCTTCACGGCACAGTGCGATTAATTTGTCGCGATACTCACCCTTAAACTGGTCGATCCATTCAATCAGTCTGTCCTGAATGACTCTGCGTTCCAGCGGAGCCAGTTTGCCTGGTGGCAATTTGAGTGGACTATTCTCAGTCAAGGCTGTTTGCAGATAGGTGAAGTAGTCACGCTGCTTCAATTCATAAAACGCCGTCTTGCGTCGTTTGCCATTGTGGGACATTTTCATGGCAAACAATACGATGACGCCTACAACAACAAGTGCGATACAGATGTACAAAAACAGATAGGCCAAAGCCAAACTTGGAAACATGTGAAAAGGTCCTCCTTTATACTCATTTATTCGATCTGAAAACTAGGAATTTTTTCATAGCTCTTCTTCATTTTTTCGTAGCTTAGCTTCAGGCGTTCACTATACTGCACCTGCTCCCAAGGCTGCCAGCTATATACCGGCAATGTCTTCAGATCCAGGGTCGTCTGTTCACCCCCAGGCCAAGATACTTTCTTCGTGGCGCGGTCCGTTAACCACGGAATGAGGGCAACGCCTTCCACAGCAACTGTAGAGAACTCACGTCCATTCTTGAGCGGTCCATAGTCGATCGCTTGCAGCGAACTCGGATCACCGAACCCGAGCAACATCCAGGGAATTCGCATCTCCACCTGATTGCCGTTATACTGCCATGCCGTTAATGAATCCGTATCGGGCTGACCGGGAGCCGTCGTTCCCCGCTTCAATGTTCCGACCTTTTCATTCATGAATGGATGAGCAGATCGGGTATCCGGCGGTGTCATTCTCAGGCTGACTGCCAGATTCCATGGGTGGAACGGATCTGCGGAGTCTGACTGCTGATCTGGTAGCATGTCGTATCCATCCTTGCCATACAGACGCTGATTAAAGTCATAATCCTTGGCGATCTCCACCTGAGATTCTTCATCCTGCCCCAGTGTAATCACCGTCTCAAGACCATCACTGAGCGTCCGGCCCGGGAGTAACTTGTCAGGCTGACTGCCTCCAGCAAGTGTATCGGTCCCAATTCGCAGCACTGTCTTATCCGGGTCAAACGGTTGATCCAAGGTCAGCCCAATATACAGATAGGCTTCGTCATGGGTCATCTTCATTTCCTGAATGCCGTCCACTTGGCCCTGCCAAGTCGTGACCTCTTCATCCTTCAGATCGTTCCAGTCATCCAGTGATCCGTCGATGGTCAACTGTTCCTGTTTACCGGGGTCCATGGCAAGCAGGCCAAACATCTTCTCGTTTGTCAGCACGTTCAGCCAATATGCACGGCGATCAGCCGGGATTTCCAGTGGCATTGTGTTCCATGTTTTTTTGAACCATTCATCCTGCCACATGAACACAATGGCTCCCGAGTATCCCTCATCATAGATATCCTGCGTCAATGACGCGTCAATATCTCCCTGCTCTACTTCGTTATGTCCACCCTGATTCCGGCCTCCCATACCCAGATGGGAAATACCAAGAGAAGAAGGTACGCCATACTCTGTAATCATTACAGGCATATCGGAAAACTCGGCTTTGAGTTTGCGCAGATAACTTTTGTACGTGTTGTACTCACCGTTCTCATCCTTGATGGTTTGGAGCGTTTTATCAATATGGAACAGATCCGGGTAATACGGGTACACATGGTAGGCTGCAAAATAACCTCCCTGCCACGCCTCCGGCTGAATATGTCGGGCATCCACACTGACGAGATCCTCTTCATACAGCGGCTCGCCGGGATGATCCAGCACATCGGTCGTTACCCAGTTGGTGAAGGTCATCGGATGTTCCCATCCATACTGCTTCTCCAGGACCGCCGTATGATCCAACAGCTCTGCCAGCCAGTTCTCGAACGGTGACGCTTCTGGACTCGCCGAGAAATGAACTCCCTTGTACTGCGGCACGTCCGCATGTTTTGCGTTTGTGTTGTCTACCATCGCCGGGTCCCATTCCGTCCCCACATGCCAGGCCATCAGGTATTTTCCTGCATTCGTTTTGTATTTGCCGCTGGACTCTCCCTGCTTGGCAGGAATGTCCGCATCGCCATAGACAGCAG
Source organism: Paenibacillus sp. UASWS1643 (assembly GCF_008693195.1). Lineage (NCBI taxonomy): Bacteria > Bacillati > Bacillota > Bacilli > Caryophanales > Paenibacillaceae > Paenibacillus > Paenibacillus sp. UASWS1643. The sequence continues at coordinate 66,632 of NZ_VXKZ01000093.1, read as the reverse complement.
ATACGGCCTTTTCAATCTCCTGCTTGAACGTCTGCTCAATATGGGCCGCATAGGCATCCTGCTTCTCAATCAGCTCTTCTTCAGGTGACCATATGCCCTGTATAAAATATAACGGTTGCTCCCGGCCGCGGTTATATTCGACCAATGCGGAGTAGAAAATCGGTTCGTGAACCGTGTATACCCGGATTACATTGGCTCCCAGATCCTCGATCTGCTGGAACCACCGCAAGTAATCCTCTTTGGTCAGCGGGAATTCTCCCGGGTAATGCCCCGGTGAAGTTGCGCCCAGGTTGACACCTTTGACGAACATCTCCCTCCACGTTCCATCTGGCCCGTATTCCATGAACCGGTCTCCATCGGTCTTGAATTTCATCTCCGTGCCGTTCTCCGCTGTGTACGTAACGAGCTTGGGTTGCATATAGTGCCATCCGGCAAATATCCCACCGGTCACCACCACTGCTCCTGTCAACACCGTTAATAGCCAGCGTCTTCGTCTTTGTCTGCTCATGTCTTTAGATTGCTCACCTCTCTAATATGCATCCTGCTTCAACATCGAATGGTCCAACATGAAGTTTACGAATCATTCCGCTTCGGATGTCCGCTTGGTAGAGATGTCAGCGGTGTAGTTCTCACTATAGCGCTAAGACTCTGCATTTGTAACTAGGCTGATGGAAGCAAACATGAAATGGAACATTCTGCCCATAATTCGTAAAAAGCGCCATCAACTAGCATCCGAAAGCCTCCAGGATGCGTCTGATTCCCAAACACTAATATTTGCTGGAATCGCATGGATTAGATACCCTGCTGATCTTGCACTTCTGGAACCTTTATTGTTATGTGCAACGCGGGTACAGGCAACGTTTGCCGTTTGAACACATACCCCATTAAACGCGAGTTATATTTTAAAGTTGCGGACCTTTTTACAGTATTAACCATAAAGATTACAAAATTGATACTATAGTCCGATAACGCATCAGCGATATTCCGCGTCACATCAAGGTTTTCTGAAAAATGCAGAAAATCAAAAAAGGACATCAGTCCCCCTCTATAGGACTGTGCCCATTTATAACCCTTTTACAAAAAACCAAATGAACGCCTGGTCATCACCCAGAGGTCACAGATCTCTCACATTAAATGTAAAAAAGCACATCTTATTTCCTAATTTCTGCCTCTAATATAGCTAACCCATAATTGTGTCCAATTTGCAAAATAATTCCGGTTGCTGCATTTCGAATTGTCAGATATGCTTATAAAACAAGAACACTTGTTCCATACTGTAAATAAACTGTTAATTATCGATGTTCAAACGAAGATAATTGATGCTTAACAGATGAGCTTAGCATCACGGATAAGGAGAGAAGTCTTATGCCCCGCCAAGACAGACGTGTCATCATGCTGGCAGACTGCCAGTCATTCTATGCCAGTGTGGAGAAGTCTGCACACCCCGAATACAAGGACCGCCCCCTCGTTGTTGCGGGAGATCCGGCGCGCCGTTCGGGTATTATTCTTGCGGCCTGTCCACTCGCCAAGTCCTATGGAATTACAACAGCAGAACGACTGGGCGAAGCGCTCGCCAAATGTCCGGATGTTGTTGTTGTTCGCCCCCGGATGGCCGAGTACATTCGGGTGTCCCTTCATATTACGCGTATCCTTCAGTCTTACACCGATCTGGTGGAACCCTATAGTATTGATGAACAGTTTCTCGATGTCACCGGAAGCCTGGAACTGTTCGGCAGTCCCGAGACGATTGCCCGTAGCATTCAATCGAGGGTGATGGATGAGACGGGTGTGTACATTCGGATCGGCATCAGTGATACCAAGGTCGTTAGCAAGATGGCCTGTGATCTGTATGCCAAGAAAGTCCCGGGAGGCATCTGTACGCTACCTCGCAAAGATCTGCCTTCCACCATCTGGAAAAAACCTGTGCGAGACATGTTCATGGTGGGTTCCCGCATGGCGCAGCATCTCTACAAGATGGGGGTTCATACGATCGGTGATCTGGCTCAGACTCCGCTATCCCGTCTGAGAGAACGTTGGGGTGTGAATGGCGAGGTACTGTGGCGTATCGCCCGCGGTATGGATGATTCCCCGGTCAAACCCGGGACATATGCTCATCAACAGCAGGGGATCGGACATCAGATGACGCTGCCCCGGGACTATGACTCCTGGGAAGATATCAAAGTGGTACTGCTTGAACTGGCGGAACTTGTCAGTCGACGTTCCCGGGACAAATCACTCATGGGCCATGTGGTCTCGGTTGGTTGTCGCGGACAGGATTATGATCAGCCTACCGGTTTTTCCCGCCAGATGAAGGTGAATGAACCCACCAACATTACGGATGAAGTATATGATGCGGCAGCAGCTCTGTTCCTGCGCCATTGGGACGGATTACCCATCCGCCGTATCAGCGTGTCACTGACCGGACTTGTACCCGATTCCGAAGTGCAGCTGTCCTGGTTTGATGACCGTGAACGTAAAAGAGAACTGGAACGTACCACGGATGATATCAAGCGCAGGTACGGAGATACCGCCATCATGCGGGCATCCTCCCTCTGCTCGTCCGCGCAAGCCCATGAACGTTCTCATAAAATTGGAGGTCATTATAAATGAGTAAAAAATTGCAGCAAAACGGTATCTTTGAATCCTCACGCATGATGCTTCCCGAACACCGGGAAGCCTACATTCTTCATCAGGAACAACTTGCTCCTCGTACCCGCCCATCTCTGGATGCCCAGGCGGCGGAAGAAATGTCCCGTTTGCTCAGCAACTCGATGATGCTTGGAGATATCGTTACCATTACGTTGTTTCACGAACAAGACGATATCCGTTACACGGGGCAGGTGCTTCGGCTGGACCGTCCTGCCCGTACCCTCAGACTACTGATGGAAGATGGGTCCCGGGATATTCAGATGAACCTCATTACAGATGTAGCCCTAGCCAATGACTGAAGGGATATATACCCACCCCGATGTTGTGAATGTTCCATGATAGATGCAGCATAGCCGTTGCCATACAGGACTGCCTTCCTACACAACCTGATGATCACCAAAAGCAGCCGACGAGACATACCCGGACCATTCACTTCGTTCTAAAGAAGCAAAATATCAGATATGTGATTCATCGGCTACATATAAGGGTAGGCTTCTTTTTTTTGAAAAATTTTTAGAAAAAGCTCCAGTCGAATTCCTTGGACAGACGCTCCAGCAGATGCACGCCGGCAATGCTGTTACCTTTGCGATTCAGAGCCGGGCCCACAAGACCAATGCCGAATTGCCCCGGTACTAGGGTCAATATCCCTCCGGATACACCACTCTTGGCGGGCAAACCGACCTCAATTGCAAATTCGCCTGAAGCATTGTACATACCACAGGTCGTCATGAAGGTTTTGGCAATCTGTACATAACGACGAGGAATAAGTTCGTTGCCCGTAATCGGATCTGTTCCATCATAAGCCAGAACGAGTGACATTCGTGCCAGATCAGTACAGGTAACTTCAATAGAGCAATGTCGGAAATACACGGCAAGTACATCTTCCACGTCATCCTTGATCACACCATTATGCTTCAAAAAATACGCCAGCGAACGATTCAGGTGACCACTCTCCGACTCGGACTGGAATACCTCTTCGTTATAGCCCAGCTGATCATTATTCGCCAGTTTGCGAAAAAACTCCAGAATGCGCCGTGATTTCTCCTCTTTGCAGTCACCTGCAATTAGAGAGGACACCGTAATCGCACCCGCATTAATCAAGGGATTAAACGGAATTCCGGGTTCAACCAATTCAAGCTTGATCATCGAATCGTAATCGTCGCCTGTGGGTTCTTTTCCTACATTAAAGAAGACTGCTTCTTCTCCATGATCCATTAAGGCCAGAATAAGGGTAAATACTTTGGAGATACTTTGCATCGTAAATGGGACACCGCAATCCCCTGCAGACACATGGTTCCCTTCGGCGTCCATGATATGTATACCAAGCTCATCCTGAGAGGCTTTCACTAGCTCAGGGATATAAGAAGCCACTTTCCCCTGTCCGGTGTGCAAACGACTGGTCTCCAGCCACTCCGGCAGTAACGCATTCAGACGTTCCATGGTTGAATTGCTCATATGTCATCTCCTCCACATCTCTATATAAGCACCTTGCATGAAATGTGCATGGTTAACGCCCATATGAATAAATGAGTAATGAGCTCCATCCATCTCATGCAATATGCCCTATATTATCTGATTACCCTCAGAACAGTTCCTTACCGCTTCATTTGAAGATTCAACTCCAAAATCTCACCAGGAAGACCATCGTAATCGCCCGTCCAGGTGGATACAAAGTTCTGTCTGGTCAAGATCCGGCGGGAAGCAGCGTTAGCCGGATCGATAACTGCATAAAGTGATCCAATCCCTGCGGCTTGTGCCTGAATAATCAACCGTGACGCTATGGATGTGCCTTGACCTTTGCCCCAATGTTCAGGCAGGATCATGTAACCTATCTCAGCCTTGGTCGGGTCCTCCTGATCCGGAATCAATTTGGCATACGCCACACCGGCACCATCTTCACTAAATACCCTGTAATGTCCGCAAGTGGAACGCTCATTAAACTCCAGCATGGACTCGAATTGCGTTCTCGCCTCTTGTTCCGGTAGTGCACGTTCTGTAATCTGTTTCATTACTTCCATATTGGAAACCAATGCATAATAATCATCAAAATCAGGTTGTGTGTATTTAATGAACTTCATGATATGCCTCCTCTGGGGTACATAACTTGGTCTTAGTCTTGTTGAATTCACCTAGAGTATAACAGATGCGAATGATGGAATGCACACAAGGCACCACGCTTGCAGGCGCCAGATGGTCCGATAGGCCAACAAGTCAGCAATCTGACAACTGTAGATACCAAAAAGCGGCCTCATCTGGAGACCGCTTTGTTTACTTTGTTTTTAATTTGCTTTTTAAGATGAAGAAATATTCTCAGTTCTGTGCTTCCAATGCATGCTATTAGCTTGCCCGTGATGAAGGGTTAAGGTTCATCTGTTTTTCACGTTGACGTGCACGACGACCTTGACCCGGAGGTGTAATAATCAGTGCGAGCAACAGCGAGACAGCGCAGAGGACGGCAATCACGATGAAGGTTAGATGGAATCCACCCAGCAGGGCGCTGATGAATGAGCCAGCCAAAGCACCAAATCCAAATCCCTGATAGATCACACCATAGTTTTTGCTCTGATTTTTCAATCCGAAGTAATCGGCCACAATCGCCGGGAATACCGTAATGTTACCGCCGAAGCAGAAGGCAACGGCCGCCACACAGGCGAAGAAGATCCCGAAGGTCAGTGGAACCAGACTAAGTGTCATGACAGCTACGGCTGTAACGAGCAGCGCACCAGCGATGACTTTCATTCGTCCTACTTTATCCGACAACGCACCGAGAATAATACGTCCTGCCGTGTTAAAGATTGCAACCATGGCCACTGCGTTCGCAGCGGTAGCTACATCAAGACCTGCAAGCTGTACACCGATATCTTTAACAATACCGATCAGATACAAACCGCTCATACACGCCGTGAAGAAAATAACAAACAGCATGTACGCTTCTTTTGTACGCAGCATCTCTTTCACCGTGTAGTCATGACGTGCTACGACTTGTTTGGATCCTTCCTTGCTTTTCGGAGCCTGTTCACGAACAACCGCTTCACGGATCAGGAATGATCCCGCAACGACCAGAACTAGAACGATAATGCCCCAGTACATAAATGCCTGAGCAGGACCAACGGCACCAATCAATGCCGTGTTCACATATTTGAACAATAAACTACCGGTACCAAAGGCTCCGACCGAGATCCCCGAGATCAGACCTTTACGCTCCGGGAACCATTTGATCAGATTAGACAGCGACGTAATGTACGCCGTACCATCTGCAAAACCAACGACAAATCCAGCCAAAATGTACAGCAGTGTCAACGAGGTGACTTGGGAACTCAGAATAAGACCCAGCCCAAGCACAACCCCGGCTACACGGATCAGACGCTGAAGACCCCAACGTTCCTGCAATCGTCCTGCAAACAATGTGGCAAAAGCCAAAGCAAAACTGGTAATTGAAAAAGTTATCGCGACCGAGCTGACGTCCCATCCGAAACGATCAGACAACGGTTGATTAAATAAACTCCAAGTATAGATGGTTCCAAGACCCATTTGTACAATGATGGTCCCCAAAACAATAAGCCAGCGATTCATTTTTGTAGGTACAGATGTTGATTCAGGTGTTGATGAAACGGATGAAATTGTTGCTTTCATCGTGATCTCCCCTTTGCCGATGTCATATACATGAATGCGTTCACAAGCTAATCATACATGAAAGGGGATTCATCACACCGTTTTGAGCATGAGTTGCATCAGATGCGGAATGAAATGCTTCTAGATGCGCATGAGTTGCCTGAATTCTTTGACCTTCCCACGACTCACGGGCACTTCAGCTTCCAAATCGCGCAGACGGAGCAGATACGTATTGTTGAACCAAGGTACGATTTCACGGATTTGAGACAGATTTACAACGTACGAACGGTGGCAGCGAAAGAATGTATCCTCTGGCAGTCGGCTGTGAAAATCCGATATGCTCACTGGCATGGTGAACTCCCCATTATTGGTATATACCTTTGTCACTTTCTCTTGCGCTTCCGCATAGTAGATATCTGCCGTATCCGTAACAATAATATTGTCATTCCGCAGCAGATTAATTCTTCTATCTGTATGGGAATTCGTATCCACCAGGGTAGCTGGTCCATCCTCAGCATGTTGCTCCACCGGCGCATGATCACGTTTGAATGCGAGCTCCAGCTTCTGGAGCATTGCAGCAATTCGTTTCTCGTCATACGGCTTCAGAATATAATCAAACGCCTCCAACTCAAAGGCTTCCGCTGCATGTTCCTTATACGCCGTAGTAAATACAATGTAGGGTTTCGTTGCAAACTTTCCAATATGATGGGCCAGCATCATACCGTCCAGCGAGGGAATATTGATATCGAGAAAAATAACATCTACTTCTTGTTCCTGCAAAAACTTCAGTACATCCAGCCCATCTTCAAGGCGATCCACCACTTCAATCTGACTATGTTCCTGGATTAAATAATTCAATTCCTCACTTGCCAGAATCTCGTCTTCCACAATAAGAGCTCTCATTGATCCATCATCACCTTGTTACGACATCTCCTTTGGGCACATCAAATAAAATATCGGTTCCTTGTTCCAGCCGTGTAATGGTTACACCTTGTCCGTAGATAAGCTTGACCCGGCGATGCACATTATATAGCCCGATCTGGTTACCAGGCATACGGTCATGGTACACACGTTCAATAATATCTGCACTGATACCTGCCCCTGTATCGCTAACACTGATTCGAACAAACTCCGGATAATCCTGCACCCGAATTCGAACAGTCCCGGGTCCTTTGACCTTGAGAATGCCATGAATAATTGCATTTTCGACGAGCGGTTGAATAACAAGACTCGGAATATGCACCGCAACCTCATCAATGTCATAGATCACGTTAAGTCGACTGCCAAAGCGAGCTTTCTCAATCTCTACATAATTCCGGACCTGTTCCAGTTCCTTATGAATATCAATTAACTCATCCGACAGCTCCAGATTGTAACGCATGTACCCGGATAGATTCACAATCAGCTCCCGTGCTCGATCCGGTTTGGTTCGGATGGACGATGCAATCGCATTTAACGCATTAAACAGAAAATGAGGATGAATAGTTGTCTGTAATGCACGCAGCTCTGCTTTGTTGGCAGCAGCCTTGATCTCCTCTACCCGCGATACCTCCATCTGGGTCGAGATGATCTGGGACAGACCTACTGCCATCGTTTGCAAAGGATACGTAATTTTATAAGCTTTGCGATAATAGATTTTGAGCGCACCTGTAATGTCTCCTCGTTCTTTGAGTGGAATGATTAACAGCGAGTGGATATCCGGTGTTTTTTCATCAATGACATCATTACTGATCGTAATCTCCCCGCTGGATATCGTCTTCTTGGTCATCTCACTTATAATTTCATTACCGATATGATATCGTTCTTCACCAAATCCTACATAAGCCAGTACATTCCGGGTATCCGTAATTGCAACCGCATCGGCCTGAATATCCTCCTGAATAATCCGGCAGATTTTGCGCAGAGAATCCTCATCAATCGATCGAAAATACGGCAAGGTTTTGTTTGCAATCTCCAGTGCTAGCTTCGCCTGACGGGCTGCAATCATTTCCTTTTCCCCTTCAACACTCTGCACCAGGAGCACAATCAGCCCAATGTTGACTTCACCCAGAATCATAGGCAGCGCAATCTTCGAGACAATGTCGGCACCCAGTGGATCGGGATAGGAATATAGCAGGATCAATAACATCGTGAGCGCTTCACAGATCATTCCGGCACCAATACCGATAATCCATCGCTTAGGCTTGGGCGTGTACTTATGTATATATCCGGAGACCAGACCTGCCAGGATACTTGTGATCAGACAAGGTATAGCTGTGACTCCATCCATATCAATCAAATACCGATGTACCCCGGAGACAATCCCCGTAATAATACCCACAGGCGCTCCGAACAAAATACCACCCGATAACACGGCGATGATCCGCACATTCACCAGTGAACCTTCAACATTAATGCCCGTATATGTCCCGAAGATGGCAAAAGCACAGAATAACAAGGTAACCGCAATAGACTCCTGCCACCTTAATTTCCCTTTTTGAAGAATCTGCCTGAACCTCGGCACCCTCGACAGAAAGAATAAAAATATAATCAACAGCGCGGCCCGTTCAAATAAACCAAGCAGCATCGTAAACATTTCCAATCGTACTTCCTCCACATCTGTCTGAAAATAAAAGGCATGTCTCATTGTAATGCCAATCCGCCACAACATCTATAAATTAAGTCTGATTCACACAACTAACTTGTATGCAACAGTTTACCGCTCCCCCCGGAGGAAAGCAAAGTACATCCTGTGACAATCAAAAAAGGGAATATGTGAAGATCAGCCATCACCTCATATTTCCATAAAATCAACAAATACAGAAATTCCTATGATATAATTAATGACTTGTCATGTTATTCCAATTGGTCAAAATTAATTACAGAAAGGTGTTCATACATGCTTGCCATTATACTCCTAGGTTCGCTTCTGCTTTTTAGTGTAATATGGCTTATCCTATATGGTGTCTCCAGACGATCCAACGATCCTGATCGCTCAACAAGGCTTGTCCTGCAAATTATTTTATTTATCTCAATCCTAATCTTACTTGTACAAGACTACATGCTGAAAGAATTCCCTTCCAATAGCATTATCATTGTAGTTTTAATCATAACTTTAATATTCATCAGCTCTTTCCAAGATAAAAAGAGTACAACTAAAGAAAATACATAAAAATTTTCAATTTGAAGCTTAACTAAGGCTGTCTTCATCCCAGCTGCTATCCACCACAAAAAAAGGGGTGTTCCATCGTGTCATCTACATGACTAATGGAACACCCTTCTTTACATTACTACACCAACTTGGATGTAATTTGGTTTTTTATAAAGTACTTTCGTTTACACAACAACGGAGAGGGCAGAACCAATCTGAAGAAGCGAAGCGTGCGCCTTTATCCCCGGATTTTACCCTTTAGAAAAGGGAATCCAAAAAATCCGGGGATAACAGCGATCGAAAGATGGTACTGCACTCGTAGTGCCCCCGTGTAAACAACTCTCTTTAGTTAACCCAACATTACATCGAATCCCTACCTAAACATCCCCCACAGCTTAATCAAATGAAACGTATTGTTTGGATCAATTTTCTGCGCGAGCACAAAAGCAACAAACTGCTCCTCCTGCGCCGGAGAGAAATTCTCATTCATAATGACAGCTGAAGACTTGACCAACCTTCTGACTTTGGCCTTATCTTGCAGATCAGACTTGGTCACGCCATCAATCAACTTTTTGATACGCTCTTTGACAGCGGGATTTTTCATCTTTAATTTGATCCGCTCCACCAGCTGCGGACTAATTCCATATTGTTGATAACCCAAAACGCATAGCACCTCCCAAAAGAATGAACTCACTTCTTATTCATATGTCGGGAGGGCTTGTACACTTGTCTTTTTTTACAAAGGTAATATGAAAAACCCGCTATCATGGCAAACATTAGTCAATCAGATCACCCTTGAATACTTGCTGTTGCTGTAGGAAATCACGCAAAGGTGCGTAGTCCATAGACGTCCAGAAGGTCGCATCCTCAATTAAGTGGGTCACGTCATCTCTGGCTTGTTCGAGCACAGCAAAATCGGCAACCATATCGGCAAGACGGAACTCGGGTAGTCCGCTCTGTTTGGTACCAAAGAAATCACCCGGACCTCGGAGATCCAGGTCCCGCCGGGATACCTCGAATCCATCCTCCGTTTCCGTCATGACCTTCATGCGCTCCGTTCCAACCTCCGTTTTGGGATCAGCAATGAGTACACAATAGGAAGCATGTGCACCACGACCGACCCGACCGCGAAGCTGATGCAGCTGGGATAGACCGAAGCGGTCCGCGTCCATAATGACCATCAACGTTGCATTTGGCACATCGACCCCAACCTCGACAACGGTGGTGGAGACAAGCAACTGAATATCATTGCTGTAGAAGTCTCGCATCATCTCTTCTTTCTCCGCGGCTGTCATCCGTCCATGCAGCAGACCTACACGATATTTCGGAAAGTTCTGCTGCATCTGCACATGCAGATCAATGGCATTCTGCACATCCAGCTTCTCCGACTCTTCAATGAGTGGACAGATCAGATAGGCCTGACGCCCCTGATCCACTTCTCTGGAGATAAACCCTAGCACCCGCTCCATCATATCGTGCTTAACCCAATACGTAGAGATGGGAATCCGTCCCTTCGGACGTTCCGAGATCGTGGATACTTCAATATCTCCAAAAGCCGTAATCGCAAGTGTCCGTGGAATTGGCGTTGCCGTCATCGTTAACACATCCGGGTTATATCCTTTGCGTCGTAAAACGCTGCGCTGATTCACCCCGAAGCGATGCTGCTCGTCCGTCACCACAAGGCCCAGATCACGGAAGAAAACATCTTCCTGAATCAGGGCGTGTGTACCCACCACAATATCAATCATGCCCATTTGCAACGAGGCGATCAGATCTTTACGTTTGCGTCCATTTACACTGCCCGTTAACAGCCCTACGGTTACCCCAAACGGTTCAAACAGCTTTTGCAGTGAGCGCATATGCTGTTCCGCCAGAATCTCAGTAGGCACCATCAGAGCCCCTTGGAACCCAGATCGAACAGTCGTGTATAGTGCAATTGCCGCAATAACCGTTTTACCCGATCCTACATCACCCTGCAATAACCGATTCATTGCATAGGGCGAACGCATATCATGCAGAATTTCAAGCTCCACCTTTTTCTGAGCATCTGTTAATTCAAAAGGTAAACTGCGTACAAACTCACGAATCGTCGTATTGTCCGTGGTATGCACTACACCATCCATGCGATTCCGGTTGAGCGCGCGATACGCCTGCATTTTCAACTGGAACAGAAACAGCTCCTCATACACCATCCGCTGTCTGGCCTGCTGACCTTCCCGGTTGTCCTGTGGACGATGAATCCCCGCAATCGCCTGCTTACGTGGCATCAAGCTGTATTTCTTCATCAAGGAATGAGGCAGAATCTCGGGAATCATATCTCCGAATTGGATTAACCCTTGATTGATTGTTTTCCGCATCCATTGTTGCGTCAGCTTGCCAGTTACAGAATATACAGGTTGCAATGTACCTGAACGCCCATCGCCTTTATCAGGGAACTCCGAGTCAGTCACGGTCATCTGCATGCGTTTTTGTTCCCATTTTCCCGTAATCACAATCTCCCGATTGGGGGTAAGTTGTTCTTTGAGGAAATGGCGATTGAACCAGGTGGCTGTAATCATCCACTCTTCCGTCATGATCTTACAGGTAAGACGGGACTTTTTACCGTATCGTTGTAATACAGGAATACCCATTACCTGTCCCTGGACCGTAATTTTGTCCCCATCCTTCACTTCACTGAGCGAACGAAGACGATAATCCTCATAACGGAACGGATAATATTCAAGCAGGTCTTTAACAGTAGAGATGCCAAAGGCGTGAAGCTCTCCCTCTTTGAGAGCACTCACGCCGTTAATTTGCTTAACTGATATTTCTTCCAATTTCATGTCTAATCCCTCATTCCGGAACAGGCCACATAAAGATCGCAATGACACCAGGTCCAACATGACTGCCTATTACGGCTCCAATATTGGTATAGATCACTTCATTCAGTGTAAAATGACCCCGCAGCTGCTCTGCACAAGCGATCGCTGATCCCGGGTCAGCGGTATGACCTACCGCCAGGTTAACCCGTTTGCCTGCAAGATCCTTCTGGAACAGCTCAATAATGCGTGCCATTGCTTTTTTATGACCTCTGACTTTCTCAACTGCGTAGATAACGCCTTCTTCATCAATAGACAGGATCGGCTTAATGTTAAGCAACGTTCCCAAGATGGCTGAAGCTTTGCCAATCCGACCGCCCTTTTGCAGATACTCCAAAGTATCTACAAGAAAGAACAACTTGCGAGATTGTTGCATCCCTTCAATAGCAGCAGCGATTTCGACTGCTGACTTGCCCTGTTCGGCAAGTTCAGCAGCCTGTACCACCATTAGACCGTATCCATACGAAGCTGACTTCGAATCCAGCACGGTGATGTCACCCTCACGCTCCAGCAAAGACTTGCCAAGCATGGCCGATTGGTAGGTACCACTCATGCCGGATGACAGGTGGATCGATACAATCGGGCGTTCCGGGTTCTCATCAAGAAGTGATTGGTACACGTTCATGAAATCGGTTGGAGATGGCTGTGAAGTTGTAGGCAACACAGATACCTTCTTCAACTTTTCGTAGAACTGTTCCGAAGTCAGATCAACGCCATCTGCATAGGTCTCTTCACCGAACAGAACACGTAGCGGAACAATATGAATCCCGTATTTGCGAATGAGTTCTTCGGGAATATCTGCCGTACTGTCTGTTACTATCGTAACCTTGTGGCTCATGAGTCTCCTCCTCTTCGCCAGAGTGCTATTGGTACCTGTTCAAAAACTCAACAAGAGACGTTTTGAACAACCTTTATTAGGACTCTACGGAGAACAAATAATAATACACAGGCTGTCCTCCACGATGTACCTCTACCTCAGCATCAGGATACTGTTCTTCAAGCCATGCAGCGAGGGCAGCAGTAACCTCAGGGTCCGCTTCGTCCCCTTCAAGGATCGTCACCACTTCATCTCCACTCTCCATCATCTGTTTGAGCAGACCTTCACATGCTTGAAGCATGGTTTCATCCGTCGCTACAATTTTGGAGTTATGGATACCGATGTAGTGCCCCGCCTTGATATCCAATTCATCATATTGCGTATCACGAACCGCATGAGTCACTTGACCGGACTGCACCCGGCTGATGGCCTCCAACATATGATCACGGTTTGTTTCCGCAGTCTCATCTTCCTGGAAAGCAAAGGCAGCAGCCATCCCCTGTGGAATGGTCTTGCTTGGAATAACCGTAATCCGGCGCTCATCTTCAAGCAGTTCACGAGCCTGCTCCGCAGCCAGTACAATATTCGAGTTATTCGGGAGTATAAATACCTGCTCCGCAGCAATGGAACGAACCGCTTTTACAAAATCCTCAGTACTCGGATTCATCGTCTGTCCACCGGACAGAACCACATCAACGCCAAGACTTTGGAAAATCTCTGCAATACCGTCACCGGAGGATACCGCAATAAAACCATACGGTGCCATTTCATCTGCAGGAAGCACAGCCTCTTCCATACTGCGTGCTGCCTCTGGTGGAATCTCTGCAAACAATTCAGGTGATGGAGCAATGTCCATGCCTGCTGTCAGGAGATCCCGATGCTGTTCACGCATATTGAGAATATGAATCTGTGTAATCTCACCATAATGCAGCGCCAGGTTTAATACATCGCCTGGTGTCTTGGAATGGACATGAACTTTGATGACTTCATCATCGGCAATGATGATGATCGAATCCCCATTAACTGACAACGCTTTCCGGAATGCTTCGTCATCAAATGCCACTCCTGCGTTCTCTCCAAGCTCACGATTAATGAAGAATTCCATATCATACAGGAATTCAATATCTTCCGTTTCCAGTCTCGCCTGAGCAGACAATGGCATCTCCGGTGCAATCACCTGCCGCTGTGCAGGCTTCTTGATATCCACTTCTGTCGGTGCAGCCGGTTTCAAAGCAGATGCTGCCACGTGTGGGGTTACTTCTTTGTTCAACGAAGTACGACTCACTCCGTCACTTTGCAGCAATACTTCCATAAAGCCCTCGTAGATATATACAAGCCCCTGACCACCTGAATCCACAACACCAACCTGTTTCAGTACAGGCAGTAATTCCGGAGTCATTGCCAGTGCTTCTTTTGCTTTTAACAAAACTTCATTCATTAATTCAGTAATATCATTCGTCCGTCTTGCGTAGTAGTTGGCATGTTTCGCCGCTTCCTTGGCTACGGTAAGAATGGTCCCTTCAACGGGCTTTACGACTGCTTTGTAAGCTGCGTCAACACCGTTCTGTAGGGCTGCTGCAAATTGGAGCGTATTCAGTTCCTCATAGGGAGCAGCTGAACGACTAAAACCACGGAACAATTGCGACAGAATAACTCCTGAATTCCCCCGTGCGCCCATAAGCAGGCCTTTCGATAGAATACCGGCAGCTTCGCCGATGGAGGCAGAACTTTTTCTTTTAATCTCTGCAACTCCTGCACTCATTGTCAAATTCATGTTCGTTCCCGTGTCACCATCCGGCACAGGGAAAACATTCAGGGAATTGACGTGCTCTGCATGCTGTCCAAGTTGTTCCGCTCCGGCAAGTACCATTGCGGTGAAATCTGTTCCATTTAAAGAACGTATACTCAAGTGAGAATTCCCCTTCCTAGCTTGATACACGAACACCTTGCACCAAGATGTGTCTGGTCTGTTCATGCGCTAACGCGGACTGCGTTATTCTTCGTCCATACCTTGTCCGGCACAGGCATACAATACAACATGTCAGCCGGATTAACGGTCTGGGCGGCCGGGCTACCAATATCCTGCACTCTCTGCACCCCTAACTTCGGGGCATACGGATATGCACCGGTATCAAGAGCCGGCATGAATGCCGCATGGAGACTGGTGCCAATGATGGAATGCCGCAGCTCACAGCGTTGCCAAAAAGCAGACCACCGACCTCTAAGTACGGTTTATTCTCCGACTTCCTCGCGGCAACAGCCTGTTCACCACTGTATTATGGACTACTCAACATTGTACTATATTAGACAGGAGAAATAAATAAAGTTTTTGGATCAGTTGACGAAGCTTTTTTAATTATGATATTATATTCAAGTATTGTTTTATGCAGGTTAAGTAATGGAAATGATCCGGTTATGCCGGCTTAAACAACACCATTAGCTACTGAAACCTGATCTTTATGATCAGGAAGAACAATTTAGTCCTTATGGAATGACTTTTCGTTTCTGAAGGCAACTGGTTATTTTAGGATAGGAGGTGTAATCTATGTCTCGCAAATGTTATGTGACAGGTAAGAAACCGGGCACCGGTAACCACGTATCCCACGCTAACAACCGTAACCGTCGTACTTGGGGCGTAAACGTTCAGAAGGTCCGCATTCTCGTTGACGGCAAACCAAAACGTGTATACGTAAGCACCCGTGCACTGAAAGCCGGTAAAGTGACTCGCGTATAATCACGCAAAGCTACTATAAATCGGGTAAGCAAAAAGCACCTTGTTCCTTGCAGGTGCTTTTTTGGTATTCAAAAAAAGGGATTCTTGAATACGCTCATTAACATGTGGATGGCCGCCGCATGGCGCTTCGCAGGTACGAATTCCAGATAAGACTGAGCCAAAGCGGCGGTATTCCCTGTTACCTTATCAATCGGATCAGTTCTTTTGAAACGTATTAAGAATCGCCTTTACAAACCCTCCCAAAAACTTCGGCAGTTTGAATGTGTAAAATTTCATAATTCACCCTCCCCATCATGCTCATGCGTCCGCCGTATCCTATGCTTCAGGCCTTCTTTACCTCAAACACGACAAAAAAGGCTACATGAGAAACCTGCTCATGTAACCATATTTATGCGGAACCTTCGATCCCTATTCCACAATGACAAGCCCGAAGATCAGGTCATTTACGTTTGGGCAGGAATATATTGATAGACAGCGATCATGAAAACACTCAGTACATAATACAGTATGCTGAATATGACAAAAGTAACCCGATGTCCGGTACGATCAAATTTGCGGAAATACATAATAACAACGCCTACCCCGATTAATGACGTAATAGCATTAAACGGGGATTGAATAACCGCAAACAAAGCAAGCACAAGTCCCGTCACGAGACTCGCAGCCATCGTCCACAGTGTCTCCTTGAGGGTCATAGATCAGCCTCCGTAGCTACGACGAATTTCAGTAATCGCGGCAGCACGATCCTCACGGCCAAATACGGCACTCCCGGCAACGAGCACATCTGCTCCAGCTTCCACCACAAGCGGGGCTGTATCGGCAGCAATTCCGCCATCTACTTCGATATGTACATCATGGCGTCCCTTTTCGTTCAACCAGGTACGAATCTGCTTGATTTTGTTCATGGTACCCGAGATAAATGCCTGTCCGCCAAATCCAGGATTGACCGTCATGACAAGAACCATGTCCACATCATCCAGAACTTCGAGAATGGCAGACGCTGGCGTTCCCGGATTAAGGGCAACTCCTGCCTTCACTCCTTGCTCCTTAATCAGATGAATAACGCGGTGCAAATGCACACAAGCCTCAGCATGAACGGTAATTACCGCTGCACCCGCTTTGGCAAATTCCTCAACATAACGCTCCGGATTCTCAATCATCAAATGCACATCGAGCGGCAAGCTTGTATGGGGAGCGATTGCCTTCACAATCGCAGGTCCAAGCGTAATATTAGGGACGAAATGACCGTCCATAACGTCAACATGAATCCAGTCTCCTCCTGCAGCTTGAGCTTCTGCAACTTCCGCACCAAGGCGGGCAAAATCAGCTGATAATATCGATGGGGCAATTTTAATCATATTAATACCTCCGCTTCTTATCTTTCATTTCGGTCAGGAACAGCACATAGTGCTGATATCGGCTTTCGGAGATCAGACCTTCCTCTTTGGCCGCAAGCACACGACAGCCTGGTTCATGTGTATGAGTACAACCTCGGAATTTGCACTGATCTGCAAACTGGGCGAATTCACGGAAACAAGTGGAGAGTTCCTCCACACCGATCTCCAGAAAGTCCAGTTGGCTGAATCCTGGCGTATCTGCAACAAATCCACCATTATCCAACGGAATAAGCTCCACGTGCCTGGTGGTGTGTTTCCCTCGTCCTAGACGCATGCTGATCGCATTTGTCTCTAGCGTCAGGCCCGGCATCAATGCATTTAACATTGAAGACTTGCCTACACCGGATTGTCCGGAGAATACGCTGATCTTACCAGCCAGACGGTCTCTGAGCAATTCACTGCCTTCACCGGTACGTGAACTTGTGGAGATCACTTCATAACCAACCTGTTCATACAATGCTTTCACTTCAGCAACAGTGTCTTTGGCTGGATCAGCCAAATCCAGTTTGGTCAACACAATGAGTGCATCCAGCCCCGCCTGCTCGATGTGAACAAGGAACTTGTCTAACAGGTTCAGGTTCATATCCGGTTCCTTCACAGAGAACACGAGAACCGCCAAACTTACATTGGCTACAGGGGGACGGATAAGTTCCGTTTCACGCTTCCGAATTTCATCAACCGTTCCTTCTCCGTTCTCAGTCAACATGTAGCTGACGCGGTCACCTACAAGCGGTGACGTTCCCCGCTTTCTGAAGATACCTCTGGCTCGACATTGAACGGCGGAACCTTCAACCGAAGGAACCCCGTTGTCTTCCACTGGCATGACATAATAGTAACCGCTTAGCGCTTTAACGATGATACCTTCTGGCATAGCTCCGACGCCCTCCTTTAGATGGTGGTACATTTACTCCAGACGCCAGCATAAGCCGCCCTTATGGACGGCTTGATGCGTTAATGACTTCCTTTTTCTTCTCTTTTTCCTTGCCGTGCCCCTTACCATTATTCATGGCAGAAGTGTCCTCATCTACGCTGTCACCTTCACCGTCTGCCGGTGTGGACTCAGGTTCGCCTTCCTGATTGGGATCAACACTGCCTTCATCAACGCTACCTTCACCTGAATCAGGCTCATTTTCTGGCGGCGTCTCAGTGCTTTGTTCCGGGTCAATGGAAGGTACATTCACTGTTCCGTTTTTGGCGTCACTGTAGGAGACAAGATACGTATCCAGGAACTGTCCATCACGATATACGGACACAGCCCCATTTTCATTTGGAGCGAGCACAAGTGGAATGGTCAACAATTGGGTTGAATTAACAGTGCGAGTTCCCCATTCCTGATTCTTGCCACGTGCATCTTCATATGTGATACGGATTTTACTGTTTTTGCCCTCTTCTTTGGGTGATACATTGATATCAAAAGGATATTGGAGCGCTTCAGGCGGATACCCTGTACTGATAAAGATCGTAATCTTATCCCCAGGATTCACCTCTGTGCCCGCTTCCACAGGCCATTGCTGCGTCACTTTGCCCTTTTCCATCGTATAGCTTGGTTCTTCCTGCACCTGAGCAAGTTCCAGTCCAGCAGATTTAAGCTTTTCTTCAGCTTCACTGCGGGTAAGGTTTTTCAGATCAGGCATTTTGACTGTTTGAGAACCTTTACTTACGGTTAACTCAATCTGAACCGCCTCTGGATCGAATTCCTCATTGACGCCAGGTGTCTGGGAAATAACAGTACCTGAAGCCACATCATTGGAGAAATCATCTTTCCGCTGAATCTGATCTTCCTTAATACCAAGCTTAGTCAATTTCTTGACAGCCTCATCATAAGTCTCTTGTTTGACATCAATCATCTTCAGCAGTTCTTTTTCAGCACCAACACTGATCTGGACCTCGGAACCTTCTTTGACGACATCGCCTTCTTTTCTGCTCTGGTCAAAGACAATACCGGGTTCGACACCTTCCTGATACAGACGGATGATCTCATCACTGACGACGAGTCCTTTCTCCTCAAGCATTTCCCGAGCTTTTTCTTCTGTCTGAGTGATCACGTTAGGCACCGTTACTTCAGGTACGACCAGCATACCCTTGACATACCATACAACGCCCACCATGGCGATTAGAATAAGAACGGTTAATGAAATGAGTAGAGCTGGCTTCTTCCAGCTCTTGGATTTTGCCTTACCCTTGCCAGTTTCTTCGTCAGACTCCATCACAGGCACTGCACCCGTCGATGTAACTCCGCGAGGTTCAGGTTTGATCGCTGGCATAACGCGAGTCTGGTCTATATCATCCTCATCCGGAAAATCAATCTTCGTTTCATTACGTCTCTCCGGCATCAGGCAAGTTTCCAGATCGGTTTGCATTTCTTTAGCCGACTGATAACGTTCCTGCGGATTTTTACGCATGGATTTTAAAATGACATTTTCCACACTTTGCGGAATCAATGGATTGAATTTGCGTGGTTCATCGAACTCTTCCTGCAAATGCTTCAAAGCCACACTGATAGGACTTTCACCCAGAAACGGAAGTTGCCCGGTAAGCATTTGGTAAAGTACGATCCCAAGAGAATATAAGTCCGATTTTTCACCAGTAACGATCCCTTTGGCATGCTCTGGTGAGAAGTAATGTACAGAACCAACTACGGAACCGGTCTGCGTAATCGTTGTAGATGTAACGGCACGGGCAATCCCGAAATCCGTTACTTTCACACGGCCATTCCGACCAATTAATATATTGTGGGGTTTGATATCCCGATGAATGATTTGATTATGATGTGCATGATCAAGAGCATCTGCAATCTGGGAAGCGATTCGTACCGATTCGTCCACCTGCAGAGGGGCACGTTCTTTAATAATTTCATTCAGGTTTTTGCCTTCCACGTACTCCATGACAATATAATGAACGTCATCTTCCTGCCCCACATCATAAATGCTAACTACATTCGGATGAGACAGCGATGCTGCCGACTGTGCTTCCCTGCGGAAACGGCGAATAAACTCTTCGTCATGCACAAACTGTTGTCTAAGGACTTTGATCGCTACATTCCGGTTCAACAGAAGATCCTGGGCTTTGTACACAAGAGCCATGCCGCCACCGCCGACACGCTCAATCACTTCATAGCGTCCGCCTAGCTGGTGCCCAATCATGACTCACACCCCGTTTCCGTATCCACGGAACCTTCCCTCTGCAACTCGAACAAAGCAACCGTGATGTTGTCGTCTCCCCCAGCAAGTAAAGCCAACTGAAGCAGTCGGTCTGCACGATCTTCCAATGCCAGTTCCAGATTGCCGGCAACCTGAATAATCTGCTCATTGCTGACCAGGTTACTGAGACCATCACTGCATAGGAGAAGAACTTCGCCTTCCTCCAGCTTGACGGTATCCAAATCTACCTTCACCTCGGCATCTGTTCCAAGCGCACGAGTCAGTACGTTGCGACGTGGATGATGGGACACATCCTCTTTGCTAATCTGACCATTTTTGAACAATTCATTCACCAGTGTATGGTCCTCGGTTAGCTGGATCACAGCTTTGTTCGCAATTTTGTAGGCTCTGCTATCACCGATGTGTCCAATAACACCTTCCGTATCGTTCAATAATGCCGCAACCACCGTTGTTCCCATGTTGTGGTACTTGTCATCTGTGGATGCCGTACGGAAGATAACTTCGTTGGCATGCAAAATAGCATCGCTGAGAGCTGCAGACAGAGACGCATGTGACAGACCTGGTTCCAGTGTTCCCAGATCTTGTACCAACGTCTCTACTGCCAAGCGGCTTGCCGTATCCCCTGCAAGATGTCCACCCATGCCATCGGCAACAATACCCAAAATGTATCCTGTATCGAGATTACGAATCCAGGCTGAATCTTCATTCACCGAACGCACTCGTCCGATATGGCTCACATGAACTGTTTTGATCAAAACGTTCTCACCTCAACTCCATATGCTTTGCACGAAGCTGACCGCAAGCGGCAGCAATATCATGTCCCTGTTCACGACGAATGGTTACATTAACACCCTGTTCCGAGAGAATCTTCTGAAAATTGAAAATGTCGCTTCTCGATGTTCTTACGTATTTGCGTTCAGGTACATGGTTAACCGGAATCAGGTTCACGTGGCACAACATGTTCTTAAGCACACTTGCCAGTTCTGCTGCATGCTCTGGCTGATCGTTTACCCCACCAATAAGTGCATACTCAAACGTAATTCTCCGACCTGTTTTGGCCAGATAATAACGAAGGGACTCCATCACGTCTTCAAAAGGAAAACGACGGTTAACCGGCATCAATTTCGAACGCAGTGCATCATTTGGTGCATGGATCGAAATGGCGAGGTTAATCTGTGTATCTTCATCCGCAAACTTATAGATGTTCGGAACAATTCCGCTCGTTGATACCGTGATGTGCCGCTGACCAATGTTCAGTCCTTTTTCATGGATCATAATGCGCAGGAAAGTCATCGTTGCTTCATAGTTTTCGAAAGGTTCACCCGAACCCATGATTACAATGCTGCTGACACGCTCGCCGCGTTCATCCAGAATTTTCTGAGCCTGTACAACCTGGGCAACAATCTCCCCAGCCGTAAGGTTACGCTTGAGACCACCCAATGTGGAGGCACAGAACGTACAACCAATACGACAACCAACCTGTGTGGTTACACAGATGCTGTTCCCGTAGTTATGCTTCATGATTACCGTCTCAATGGCATGATCATCATGAAGACCAAAGAGGAATTTAACCGTTCCATCCTTGGATTCAAACTTGGTAATTTCCTTAAGCGTTACGAATTCAAATTGCTCTGTTAGTTTTTCACGCAATGGCTTGGACAAATTGGTCATTTCACTGAAATCATTCACGCGTTTTACATAAATCCAGTCAAAGATTTGACCACCGCGAAACGCCGGCTCCCCGTTCTCCACAGCCCATTGCTGCAATTGTTCCAGAGAATAATCATATATAAAAGGTTTCATTTTGTTGTCAACACCTATTCCTTCTTTTCTTTTCTTTTCGTTTGGCTTCCTTCTTTTCGTTCCATTCGTCCTATTCTATCACAAAGACCACGTTACATCCATGTATACCCTTGATATCTGTACTTCATGCATTATAACACCTCAATGCCGCCATCGCACCCTGTCATCACTTTTCTCTGACAATTATATCGAAGTCCCATCACAAAGAAATCCGCCGAAGTTCCCCTCGGCGGTCATGCTTCCGTGCTCTATTAAACTGTTATTCCGCTGTTTTTGTCAACCGTGCGATGAAAAAACCGTCGCTGTGAGCGTATTGTGGCAAAATCTGAATACCACCGTTCACGGCCTTCAAATTCACTGTCTCCGATTCGGACCAGACCGATGTTTCTGCTGGACTATATTCCGGATGTCGATTCAAGAAATCTGCAATCATATCCTCATTCTCAGCAGGCTCAATCGTACACGTGCTATACACCAGAATACCACCTGGTTTTAACAACGGCGCAACCCGATCAAGCAGTTCACGCTGCAAACCTGCGATATCTTCGATATCTTCTACGGTTTTGGTCCATTTCACATCAGGCTTGCGGCGAATAACACCTAGACCCGAACATGGTGCATCCAGCAAAATGCGATCAAACGACGCTTCCGGATACCGCTCGTTCAGATCAAGAGCATCTCCAGTTACCGCATCGATGCAACTCAGACCGAGACGCTCCGCCTGATCCAGGATCAACTGGCGCTTATGAGCATGTACATCGTTAGCGACAATACGACCACGATCGTGCATTTTTTCAGCCATGTGAGCTGTTTTACCACCTGGAGCTGCGCAGCAATCCAATACAAGCTGGTCTTCTACAGGCGCAACCGCTTCAGCGACGAGCATGGAACTTTCGTCCTGTACAGAGAACAGGCCGTCCCGATACCAGGACGTTAGAGCCATATTTCCGCCACTACGCACAAGAATACCATCGGAACTCAACTGAGAAGCTTCAACGACTGCACCCGTGCTTGCCATCTCATGCATCAGTTTCTCCCGTGTGGTCATTGTTGTATTGACTCGGACACTCACTGCTGGAGGCTCATTATTCGCACGACAGATCGCTTCCGCCGTCTCCTCGCCGTACTGGGCAATCCAGCGTTTAACCATCCATAACGGGTGGGAATGCTCAAGTGAAATACGTTCGGCAACAGGCAGATGTTCTGGAATACGAAGTTCATCCCGATTACGGATCATATTGCGAAGTACACCATTCACCATACCCGAGATTCCCTGATGGCCCAGTTTCTTCGCCAGATTAACCGCTTCGCTCACCACGGCATGCTCCGGAATACGATCCAGGTATATCATCTGATATACGCTGATTCGCAGCAGGCTACGAACCCACGGTTGCAGTTTGGATACTCCTTTGGCGACGTAACGTTCCAGAAAATAATCAAGTGTATTCAATCTAGCGATTGTTCCATACACCAATTCGGTAGCCAGTCCAGCATCTGCGGGGCTTAGATCCGCCTCCTTCAGACGACGGTTCAACTCCAGATTACTGTATGCTCCATCTTGCTCAACAGCACTCAGAACCTTGACTGCCAATGCACGAGCAGATGTTTTGGGTTTCTGGGAGCGAGATGCACCACCCGATTTACCCGAATTAGGATGACGGTTTCCTTCACGCCCGGATGAATTTCCAGTAGCTTTCTGGCCTTTTCCTGACGAACGACCTGGTATGTTACCGCTCATCGCAGCACCGTTCCAGGTTTCAGTGTACCACCGCGAGCAAAGTCAGCGGCCTGCATCACCTTTTTGCCTGCAGGCTGCACCTCAGTCAACCACAGAGACCCATTACCTGTACGAACTTCAATCCCTGCTTTGCTCAATTGCAGCACGGTTCCCGGCTCTGCTTGTCCAGCATCCGAAGAAGTTGCCAGATCCACCTGATCCGGGTTAGCCGCAGCCCAGACTTTAAAGACCTGATCATCCCACATCGTAAATGCACCGGAGAACGGCACAAGACCACGAATCTGATTGAACAGTTCGCGTGAAGTACGATTCCAGTCCATTTTCTCGTCATCCCGAGTCAGATTACGAGCATACGAAGCCTCGGCATCATCCTGAGGGACCGCCGTTGTCTCGCCTGCAATCAATCGTGGCATTTCTGCCTGAAGCAGTTTGGAACCAGCCTCACTTAATTTATCAAACATCGATCCTGATGTATCTTCATCCGTAATCGGCAGTTCCACACGCGAGATCATATCTCCGGTGTCCAGGCCTTCAGCCATATACATCAATGTGACTCCTGTCACGGATTCCCCGTTAATAATGGAACGTTGGATCGGGGCTCCTCCGCGATATTTTGGCAGAAGAGAGCCATGTACGTTCACACAACCGCGAACAGGCATATCCAGCACAGCTTTGGGCAGAATCTGTCCAAAGGCCGCGGTCACGATCAGATCCGGCTTCCATTCAGCCAAGCGGGCTACGGCTTCCGGATCACGCAATTTAACAGGTTGAAACACCGGCAGACCATGGCGTTCTGCCGCGGCCTTAACCGGTGTTGGCGTAAGTACTTTTTTGCGTCCCTGTGGTTTATCAGGCTGAGTCACGACACCCACCACATTGTATCCCTCTGCAATCAGCATATCGAGAGAAGGAACTGCAAATTCAGGTGTTCCCATAAAAACAATATTCAAATCGATCACTCCTTAATTACGACGCGGTCCCGTTTGATCGGCTGCAATTTCGTACACTTTCTCGGCGACATCCGTAAAGAGTACGCCATCCAGATGATCAATCTCATGCTGGAATGCACGGGACAGCAAGCCACTACCCGTAATAATCAGCTCTTTGCCTTCACGATCCAGACCTTTAACCGTAACGGTCTCGAAACGGCGAACATCACCATTAATTCCAGGGATACTCAGACAACCTTCCGGTCCAAATTGCTCTCCCTCACTTGCAATAATCTCCGGGTTAATCATCTTGATCAGCCCTTGCTCATCACCTGCGTCGATAACAATCAGACGTTTCAAAATACCAACCTGCGGCGCAGCAAGACCCACACCTTCTGCATCGTACATGGTATCAGCCATATCATCCAGCAATTTTTGTACATTTGGTGTAATTTTGGTTACTTCTTTGGCTCTCTTGTGGAGCACCTCATCTGGTTCTTGCACGATAATGCGAATCGACATGTTGTAAGCACCTTCCTAATCCTCATCATAATTTCAGGACGATATCTGTATTTTTGGGGTATTCATTTTAATCTATGTTTATACCGCTTGTTTACATCCGCATTGCTGCAAAATGCTTACATTAACATTTGCGGGTCTACATCCAGACTAATAAGCAATTTCTGTGCCTGAACATCATCGTCCATGCGCCGGGCCGTTGCCAGAGCGAGTCCTATGGCGTCTACATCCCCCCGCCATTTTATCATACATTGGAATCTGTATCTATTCTTGATCCGAGGAATCGGAGACGCTACCGGCCCTAGTACATCAAAGGCATCATTGCTGAATCGATCCAGACTGCCGAGCCATCCGGCCGCATTAGCCTTCTCTTTCAGTATTCGCGTATAGTTCTCGGCAAGACGAATCAATACCGGAAGCTGCTCATGCGAAAAGGTCACCAGAATCAGGCGACAGTAAGGCGGATATTGCAAATTGCGACGGTGCAGCAATTCCTCACGTACAAACGACACGTAGTCATGCTGACTCGCATGGCCAATGGAGTAGTGTTCCGGCGTATAGGACTGAACAAACACTTCACCAGGCAATTGGTGCCGACCAGCTCGGCCAGCTACCTGTGTTAATAACTGAAACGTCTTTTCCGCAGCACGGAAATCAGGTAAATTCAACGCTGAATCCGCTGTTATTACGCCAACCAGGGTTACATCCGGGAAATCAAGCCCCTTCGCAACCATCTGGGTGCCCAGCAATACATCCGCCTTTTTCTCACGAAACTGTTTCAGCAGCTTCTCGTGAGCCCCTTTTTCCGTTGTTGTATCCACATCCATCCGAATGACCCGAATACCCGGGAAGAGCTTGGCAAGCTCTTCCTCGACTCGCTGCGTACCTGTACCAAAGTATCGAATATGCTCACTTCCACAGTCCGGACACACTTCCGGAGCCGCTTCCGCATACCCGCAGTAATGACAACGGAGATTATTCGAGCGCTGATGGTACGTCAATGAAATATCACATTCCGGACAACCTGCCACATATCCACAACTTCGGCACATGACAAAGGTCGAATATCCACGGCGATTCAGCAGAAGCACCGTTTGTTCACCACGTTCCAAACGCTCCTCCAGCCCTTTATGCAAAGCCCTGCTGAACATGGAGCGGTTGCCATCCTTCAACTCTTCACGCATGTCAACGATCCGCACTTCAGGCAGTTTGTTCCCTAGTGCTCGTGTTGGCATCTCCAGCAAGAGTGGTGCAAAATCATCATTACTCTGCGAGCGTGCCGCATAATAACTTTCCAGCGAAGGTGTCGCTGAACCCAGAACAACTACGGCCTGGTGCTGCTGTGCTCTTTTTACCGCTACATCACGGGCATGATATTTCGGCGTTTCCTCCTGTTTGTAGGAAGTCTCGTGTTCCTCATCCATAATGATCAACCCAAGCCGACTGAACGGAGCAAATACAGCTGAACGCGCCCCAATCGCAACCTTCACCTGACCCTCACGAATCTTGCGCCATTCATCATAACGCTCACCGCCAGACAGACGACTGTGCATAACAGCAACCTGGTCCCCAAATCGCCCTTTAAAACGTTCTACCATCTGTGGTGTGAGTGCAATCTCGGGCACCAGAACGATAGCTTGCCGACCCTGCTCGATGCATTGTTGAATGGTTTGAAGATAGACTTCCGTCTTGCCACTTCCGGTAACACCATGTAACAAAAACACCCCATGGCGTTGTTCCTGCAATCGGCCATTGATATTGTCGTAGACAAGTTTTTGTTCATCGGTCAGAACCAGCGGTTCAGTCGCTTTGAACTTCCTGCCCTGATAAGGGTCACGAAAGACCTCAACGTCCTCGGTGACGATCAATCCCTTTTCCTCAAGCCCTTTAATCGTTGCGGCCGATACCTGTAGTGTAGATAACACTTCTTTCATCGGCATGGGCAGCAGTTCTTTCATTTCCAGCAAAAAAGCCAGAATCTCCTTCTGCCGCTGTGCTTTCGCCGGGAATGAAGCAAGTGCTTCCTGAGCAGCAGCAATATCTACAGCCAGATCAACGGACTTCATCGTTTTTTTATTTAACTTGTCCTTGATGGCCTGACTTTCCAGCAGCACGCCACCAAGCAGTAATTTCTTAATTAGTGCAGCATGATTGGGATATTTTCGACTCAGTTGTTGCAGCGGTACCTGACCCCGACTTTTGACAAAACGGATGATATCCTGCTGTACTTTCTCGGTCGTAGACTCTTCTCCCCAAACAAATAACACCTCATCATCCGGTTGTGCACCCGCCATCTGTCCATCAAGTGCATCTCCCAGCGAGATGTATCGCTCTGCTTTCCCTTTCAATGCCGTCGGCACCATGACCTGCAATGACAAAATCCGGTTACTGGCATAACGTCCACTCATCCATTCGGCCAACTCAACCAAATCTTTTGACAACGGGGGAACAATGTCCAGCAACTCCTGAATCTGCTTAAGCTTGAATGTTTCATCTCCGGTACGCGGCACAAGATCAATCACGAATCCCTGTACCGTCCGATGACCAAAAGGTACACCCACCCGGCTGCCAATCTCGATCCATTCCCTCATCGATTCAGGTACCAGGTAATCAAACGGCCGGTCTGTTTCCTTCACGGGAACATCGACTATGACCTTGGCAATCTCCATATCCTAATTCCTCCCGGCAATGCGCTCCGCCGCAATCCGAAGCAACCGATGAGCCACATCGTCCTTGGCCATCACTTGAAGCTCCTCCACCAAACCTTCCCGGTCATAGATATGTACCGCGTTGGTGTCTGTTCCAAATCCTGCACCCGTGCGGGTTACGTCATTGGCTACGATCAGATCACAGTTTTTCCGTTCCAGTTTCTCACGTGCATACATCTCAACCGACTGAGTCTCCGCAGCAAAACCAATCAAAAACTGATGGCTTTTCTGTTTGCCCAGCGTTTCAAGAATATCTATATTTTTAACAAGTTCGAGCGACAACGTGTCGCCTTTCTTCTTGATCTTCTCGGTGTAAACTTCCTTTGGACGATAATCGGCAACTGCCGCCGCCTTAACCACGATATCAGCATCGTCCCACTCGCGTGATACGGCTTCATACATATCCTGTGCAGACTGTACAGGGATCAACTCAATGTTCTCCGGTGGCTCGGCTTGGGTATTGCCCATAACCAATTTCACATCTGCCCCCAGATCACGCGCAGCTGCGGCTATGGCAAATCCCATTTTGCCAGATGAATCGTTCGTAATGTATCGTACTGGGTCAATGCGCTCAATCGTACCGCCAGCCGTAACAACAACCTTCTTGCCATGTAACAATGGAGCTTGTCCCTGCCGGCTAATGTCTGCAGACTCGCGCTGTTCAAAGAAACGTTCCACCACATCCACAATGCTCTCCGGTTCTTCCAGACGTCCCTTGCCCACATATCCACACGCAAGCAGACCTTCACCCGGTTCAATCATCATGGCGCCCCGTTCAACAAGCAGGTTCATATTATGCTTTACAGCTGGATGATCATACATATGTACATTCATCGCTGGAGCAATCATGACAGGGGCTGTCGTCGCAAGAAGAGTCGTTGAGAGCATATCATCTGCCATGCCATGCGCCATCTTGGCAATCACATTGGCAGTTGCCGGAGCAACCAGAACAAGATCCGCCAGATCGGCCAGATGAATATGAGATACGACTGCTGGTTCACGCTCATCAAATGTATCGGTATATACGGTGTTTCGGGTCAACGTTTGCAGCGTCAATTCGGTAATAAACTGTGTAGCGGAAGCTGTCATAATCACATGAACATCCGCTCCCTTTTGCACCAGTCTGCTGCATAATGTTGCCGCTTTGTAAGCGGCTATGCCGCCAGTCACACCAAGCACGATTTTTTTACCGTTCAACATGTTTATTTCCCCCGATATTTATACGACGTCTAAGTAAGATTCCGTTAAAATATGCTTATTCGTAAAAAAATAACAACCTCGCGGTTGTCAATTAATCCGGCTTGCGCCGTATGCAGTTGAAGAGCAGCCGCAGGCGGCTTACTCTTCTTCTTCGTCCTGTCCTTTGATGACAACGAGCAGGTCTCCATAGATTTCTTCCAGTGCAACGCCAACTTGTTTATGGGATCTCGCACCTCTTAAATCCGTTTTTTCACCTTCACGTAGCTGTCTAGCCCGGCGGGAAGCAGCAACAACAAGGGAATACTTGCTGTCGACTTTGTTCATCATTTCATCAATAGAAGGATACAGCATATTAACAAACACCTCTTCGCATTAGTATAATCGCAAGTTGCCGCCTGACAGAACTGATGTGGCATGTCTTCACACCCGGGCATTCCGAGAAGGAGTGCTTCAGTATATGATATGACAACTGCCCCACTTATATCGCATTCTGCAGCGGCAAAAGGGATTATTTATTGATCTTACAATGTTCGGCGATTATGATGCTTTCTATTCTCTTGCACGCCAAATCAATTTCATCATTAACAACAGCGTAATCATACTGCTCCAGCAGACTGATCTCATCAACCGCCACGGACATCCGGTGATCAATGGTCGCTTGGCTTTCGGTACCACGGCCCTGAATGCGATCTTTCAGCTCGTCCAATGAAGGAGGAAGCAGGAAAACAAAGATCCCTTCCGGGAATTTCTCTTTCACTTTTAACGCGCCTTGAACCTCAATCTCCAGAATGATGTCGCGGCCTTCGTTAATCGTTTTCTCTACAAAATCACGCGGTGTTCCGTAATAATTACCAACATACTCCGCATGTTCCAACAATTGATCTTCAGCAATCATGTTCTGGAACTCTTCATGACTTCTGAAGAAATAGTTCACACCATGTTCTTCACCAAGACGAGGCTGACGGGTTGTCGCCGATACGGAATAGATCAATTCCGGCACCCGTTTGCGCAAAGCGCTGCATACAGTACCCTTTCCGACCCCAGATGGGCCGGACAACACTACCAGTAATCCCTTAGACATATTACACTCCATTTTATTCGTCGTTATCATCATCTTTCGAAGAAAGACGATGGGCGACCGTCTCAGGCTGAACTGCAGACAAAATGACATGATCGCTATCCGTAATAATTACGGCACGAGTACGTCTTCCGTACGTTGCATCAATCAGCATGTGACGATCTCTTGCCTCTTGTATAATTCTCTTGATCGGCGCAGATTCCGGACTCACGATGGATATAATCCGGTTCGCCGATACGATGTTACCGAATCCAATGTTAATGAGTTTGATTGCCATAATCAGGTTCTTCCCCCTATACATGCGACTCTTTTGCCGAAATTTGGCCGTTCATTCGATATTCGCAGCTTGCTCACGAATCTTCTCCAGCTCCGCCTTCATCTCGACAACACGATTCACCAGAGCCAAATGGTTGGCTTTTGATCCAATCGTATTGACTTCCCGATTCATCTCTTGAATTAGAAAGTCCAATTTACGACCTACAGGCTCATCACTCTTCAGCAGTTCCCTGCTCTGTCCAAAGTGACTCTGTAGACGCGTAAGCTCCTCTTCTATGTTAGAACGATCGGCAAACATTGCAATTTCCATACCCAATTTATGCTCATCAAAAGGGAAAGAGCCTTCTTCCTGCATTTCCGTAAGCCTCTGTCTTAGCTTGTTGCGGTAATCACTTACCACAGTCGGTGCAAGATCAAGCATCTCGGTATGCAGTGACTCCAGACGGGTAATCCGCCGTTCCAGATCACTGGCCAGATGAAGACCCTCGCGAGCGCGCATCTGTTCAAGGCTGGACAGAGCCTCTTTCAATCCTTCCTGCAGAACTCGCTCCCATTCGTCCTTCTGCTCTTCGGAAATGGAACTTGTCCCATCCGAATGAACCATGACGTCCGGCAGCCCAAGCATATCCACAATACTTGGTTTGCCCTGCATTCCATATTGGGTCTCCAGTTGCTCTGCAGCCTGCAGATAGGCCCTGACCGTCTGTTCATTCAGAACAGCGGGAAGAGCCTGGTCTTCCTCTTTTTCTTTCATTACATAAACATCAATCCGCCCACGTTTCAAACGACTCTGTACGATTTTCCTCAAACCGTCTTCATAATACGTCCACTCTCTTGGCAGACGCATCATCACTTCGCAATAACGATGATTAACAGATTTGATCTCTAATTGTACCTTATAGCCGCCAAAATGAAAGGCGGATTGACCGTATCCGGTCATACTGAATGACATCGGCATCACATCCGTTTTACTATTGTAATTGATTATTAGGGTTGAAACAAGTAGGACATTGATGCTCCGACTTCTCCCATACGTACTGAGTCAGTTCGGCCGTCATACCGTAGAACATAAACGGTGTCATAAGATAGATCCCTTTGAAATGCGCTGTTGCTACGTCCAGCAATTCTTTGGCAATTTTTACCCCCATCGCACGGCCTTCTTCGCCTTCCAGACCTGCCATACGGGAACGTACTTCATCCGAAAGCTGAATTCCGGGAACCTCGTTGTGCAGATACTCTGCATTCCGTCCACTCGCCAGCGGCATTACACCTATAAAAATGGGCACATCCAGATGTTTGGTCGCTTCGTGCATTGCTACAATCAACTCAGGATCATAGATCGGTTGTGTCATGATGTAATCAGCGCCAGAGGCAATTTTCTTCTCCAGACGTTGTACAGCTTTCTCCAAGTATTTCACATTAGGATTAAATGCTGCTCCGATGACAAAACCAGCTTTCTGCTTCAGCGGTTTACCTGAGAAAGCCACACCATCGTTCAACTGTTTGATCATGCGTATGATTTCAAAAGAAGTCAGATCGTACACCGAGCTTGAACCCGGCAGATCTCCAAACCTTGCTGGATCTCCTGTTACAGCCAGTACATGATTAATCCCCAGAGCATCAAACCCCATCATGTGTGACTGCGTTCCAATCAGATTCCGGTCACGGCAGGCAATGTGCACCAATGGACGAAGGCCCGTGCGATCCTGAACAAGGTGACCCAGCGCCATGTTGCTCATCCGTGTAACCGCGAGTGAATTATCGGCCAATGTCAGGGCATCTGCTCCTGCTGCTTTTAATGTCTCGGCACCTTTCATGAACTTGGCAATGTCCAAGTCACGCGGCGGGTCAAGTTCAACAATGACCGTGTGACGCTGCTTGACCAGATCGACAATCGTAGGCTGACCTCCACGTCCGGAACGCTCATCCACATGTTCATGCAGCACAATACGCGGTTTGGATTCTGACGGATCAGGCTCCAAAATAGGCGAAGGTATATAGTCAGCAAGCGCCTCTTTCATAGCGGTAATATGATCAGGTGTCGTACCACAGCAACCGCCGATAATACGAGCGCCCAGTTCGGCAAATTGCACTGCCGTCTGACCAAAGTACTCCGGAGTTGCACCATAACGGAACTGGCCATCTACATAATCTGCTGCACCCGCATTTGGATAAACAGACATTGGAATACCAATACGTCCGGAGACGGTTTCCATGGCACGCATAATCCCGTTTGGACCTGAGCGACAGTTAAAACCAATGACGTCCGCGCCCTGCTCCCGCATAATCCGGAAGGCTTCAGGCATCGTATATCCGTCCAGTGTATGTCCTACATCCTCTACAGCGAACTGTCCAATTACAGGCAAATCACTCAGCTTGCGCGCTTGTAAAAGGGCAATATCCATTTCCTCGATATCATAAAAGGTTTCAAGCAAAATGCCATCCACGCCTTCATCAAGCAGTGCAGAGATCTGTTGTTGATAAAAGCGCTTCAGTTCACTCGTTGACACGTTCGTCCGCTTGCCCCCTCGAATGGAACCAACTGCACCAAGCACATAACCGGTATCCCCAGCTACCTCTTTGGCAATGCGTACGCCGGCACGGTTCACGTCCTCCACCTTGGACTCCAGACCGAACTTGGACAACTTGTCGTAATTGGCAGAATACGTATTTGTTTCAAATATTTCTGTACCTGCATCCCGATAACGGCGATGTACATCCGCCACTACTTCAGGTGAAATCAAGTTCAATTCTTCATATGAAATCCCCACTGGGAACCCCATTTGGTACAGAAATGTTCCCATGGCCCCATCTCCAACGAGAACCCGTTCCTGCATAACTTTGCGCAAATCCGCCTTCATCCCATTTCCCCCCGCCTAGCTGTGATCATTTACATACTAATGTAACACAAAAAACGCTAAAAAACGAAGAAAAACAAAGGTTTTTGTTGAATATCCAGCTCATAAGGACTTTCTTTCCACATAACACCCAATATGTCTCTGTACAGGAGACACGCACTGTCCTTAAACAAAAAAAAGAGGCCCGCAAGGCCTCTTGGGTTACACCGTTCTCTTATTATGATGTAATTCCCTTAAAAACAACTTCAGCCGGTCCAGTCATGTACACATGATTGTCAGCTTCGTTCCACTCAATGTGGATATCCCCACCCTTGAGGCTGATGACTGCTGTACGATCTGTATGTCCATTCAGGACAGAGGATACCAGTGTTGCACAAGCTCCGGTTCCACAAGCAAGTGTTGGGCCCGCTCCGCGTTCCCATACACGCATGTCCACATATCCACGGTCACGAACTGTTGCGAATTCCACATTGATTTTTTTTGGAAACATGGGATGCACTTCAAGAAGTGGGCCCCAAGTTGTGAGATCAAAATTAACAGCATCATCAACATAGATAACCGCATGTGGGTTACCCATGGATACGGCAGTGAATTTGAACGCATGTCCATTTGCTTCAATGTAGTGATCAACCACTGGGTTGGCATCCACCGTTGTAGGCACTTGAAGACCGTTCAGGATCGGCTCACCCATATCGACACGAACCGTTTCCACTTTACCATCA
The DNA here is from genome assembly GCF_008693195.1 of Paenibacillus sp. UASWS1643. Lineage (NCBI taxonomy): Bacteria > Bacillati > Bacillota > Bacilli > Caryophanales > Paenibacillaceae > Paenibacillus > Paenibacillus sp. UASWS1643. The sequence continues at coordinate 32,443 of NZ_VXKZ01000093.1, read as the reverse complement.
CGAATGTTGAGACTCACAGGTTGTACCCCTGCACCAATCGTTTCAATGGTGATCTGCTCCTGGTTCACGTGACCATGATCGTATACATATTTGGATACACAGCGGATGGCATTACCGCACTGCTCTGCTTCCGAACCGTCCGAATTCATGATGCGCATCTGAAAGTCCGCCTTCTCCGAAGGCAGTATATAAACCAGGCCGTCCGCACCGATGCCAAAGAAACGGTTGCACCATTTCACAGCCAATTCTGCTGCATCTGCCGGAAGCTCCTTTTCACCAAATACAACGATAAAATCGTTACCAAGTCCATGCATTTTCGTAAATTCCATAATCTTGCCCACTCCTTTTGGCAGTCTGCTGCCAAAGCTATATTCTTGCTCTTCTACAGGATTACCATAGAAATTCATATTCAACATTTACACAAAAAAAGCTATCCTGCAAAATGCCAAAGCTTCCGCTTCGAATCATTTTGAGGATAGCATAACGAAATAGGTCAGGAAAAGGTATTGATTTTATGCCGAAAACTTTGTACTTTTCGGTACGAAGCGGCCAGAACCACCCATACGGCGGCGGTTACGACGACCACCCCACACGCTGCCTGCGCCCATAAGGAACGTTGGAATGCCCGCAGCAACGATACAGATCGCCCATTCACGCAAGCCAAGTGGTACGGTTTTAAAGATCGGCTGCAACGGTTCAACGTACATCACAACCAGCATCAGTACAACCGACGAAATCACGGCAAGAACCAGATATTTGTTCTGTAAAGGATTCCGGTGGAAGATCGAACGCGAACTACGGCAATCAAAGACATGAATAAGCTGCGCCAAAACGAGTGTAGCAAAAGCCACAGACTGTGCCTTGATCAGTTGACCCGGATTATCCGGTGCAGCCTGAAGGGTAAGCCAGAACGCTCCGAGTGTACATAATCCAATCAATACACCCCGGCTGACGATTTTCCAACCCAGTCTGCGGGCAAAAATATTTTCCTTGGCACCACGGGGTTTGTGTTCCATCAAATCTTTCTCAGGCTGATCTACCCCGAGCGCCATTGCAGGCAAACCATCTGTCACCAGGTTAACCCACAGAATCTGAATAGGTACGAGTGGTAGCGGCAAGCCCATCATCATCGCAAAGAACATTGTCAAAATCTCACCCACGTTTGATGCCAGCAAATAACGGATAAACTTGCGAATGTTCTCATAAATATTACGGCCTTCTTCAATGGCAGCCACGATCGTTGAGAAGTTATCATCACTCAGAATCAGCGCCGAAGCTTCCTTCGTGACATCTGTACCCGTAATGCCCATCGCGATCCCGATGTCTGCTGCTTTAATGGCTGGGGCATCATTGACTCCATCACCCGTCATGGCAACGACATGCCCTTTGCGCTGCAATGACTTCACGATGCGAAGCTTATGTTCAGGAGATACCCTGGAGAACACGTATATGCCCTCTACCTGTTTATCCAGTTGCTCGTCTGTCATGCCTGCCAGCTGCTGACCACTTAAGGAGGCACCTCCACGTGGAAGAATCCCGAGTTGATGAGCAATGGCTTCTGCCGTTGTTCCATGGTCACCTGTGATCATGACAGTTCGTATCCCCGCCTTGCGGCATGTGGCAATCGCATCTCGCACTTCACGACGCGGCGGATCAATCATACCTGCAAGCCCTACGAAGACAAGCTGACTCTCGGCGGCTTGTTCGTCTGCCACTTTTTCTTCCTTCCTCACTTCACGATAGGCCATTCCGAGGACACGCAGTGCTGCTCCAGCCATGCTCTCGTTAGCTGCCATCACTTTCTGCCGCAGCGTTCCAGTGAAAGGTACGACCTTGCCTTCCCACAAAATATAACTGCAGTGTCCGATTAACACATCCGGTGCACCTTTGGTGTAGATCATTCGGCCTCCCTGATGATGAACCAGGACCGACATGCGTTTTCGCTCCGAATCAAACGGGAATTCCTGCTGGCGGGCATACAACTCTTTGAGTCCGGCTGGAGTAAGCCCCATTTTGGAGGCCAGTGTGACCAGTGCCCCTTCCGTCGGATCACCTTTCAGCTCCCAGAATACATTGTCTCGTTGAACGGTTTCTTCTTGGAGATCACCTTTTTTTGTGTTTTTCTTGCCGTCCTTTTTGGTATCCTTGCCCTTTTTCTTGCTCCCCACCTCGCTTGCAACACTCTCGACAATACTGGCATTGTTGCAAAGCGCGCTGATCTGGAGCATTCTGCGTAGCGACTGGTCACTCTTCAGTTCTACCGTTCGACCGTTCTCCAGCATCTGTCCTTCAGGTGCATAACCATCCCCGGTAACCTTGATGTTACGTCCCTCCAGCCACACATCCGTTACCGTCATCTTGTTCTGAGTGAGCGTGCCAGTTTTATCCGAACAGATTACGGATGCACAGCCCAGAGTTTCGACAGAAGGCAATTTGCGTACTATGGCTTTACGTTTGATCATACGCTGCACGCCTAGTGCAAGTGCAATGGTTACAATAGCCGGCAGACCCTCCGGTATGGCAGCCACCGCGAGGCTGACCCCTGCCAGGAACATGCCAACGGCTGGTTGTCCGTGCAATATCCCGGCGACGACAACCATAATAGTTAATCCCAATGCGACAAAAATCAGAATTTTTCCAAGTTGTTCCAGTCTGTGCTGTAAGGGTGTTTCCTGCTCCTCCGTATTTTGGATCAGATCGGCAATTTTGCCCATCTCCGTCTCCATCCCCGTACGGATAACCACACCTTTGGCCGTACCACGAGTGACCATGGTTCCCATAAAACCAATATTCTTCTGATCACCCAGCGGAACGTCCTCATCGGCAATCGGAAGGCAATGTTTGCTTACAGGAACCGATTCCCCGGTAAGTGCCGACTCCTCCACATCCAGACTGTTCGTTTGCAGCCAGCGCACATCAGCAGGTATGCGATCCCCACTCTCCACCATGACAATATCCCCGGGCACAAGTTGTTTGGCAGCAAGATGTACTTCCTGGCCTGAACGAAGCACTTTGGCAAGAGGTGCAGACAACTGTTTCAATGCACGAAGAGATCGTTCAGCCCGGAATTCCTGTACAAACCCCAGAATCGCATTCAGTACGATAATGGCTACAATCGTTACCGCATCGAGATACTCACCCAGCAATCCGGATACCAACGTTGCTCCCATCAACACCAGCACCATAAAATCCTTGAACTGATTCAAGAGCAACGTAATCGGCGATATGCGTTTCCCCTCGCTCAGTTCATTTGAACCGGCCACTTTCCTCTTCTCTGCTACAGCTTCATCCGTCAATCCATCCTGCGGGCTGACGCCAAGAGTGTTACGAAGCTCTTCATCACTAAGTTGATGCCACTTGGTATGTTCCATGCTTCATGTTTCCCTCCCAGTCTGTATTTCATCTGCTAAATAAGCTCACATGCTTTACCGGCGTGCTGGTCGACAGGCTGTACACTATGCCGGACAAACTACCTGCTCTATATGTATTCGGACAGGTCTGTGATTAGCACCCGGAAGGTGAATCCTTTCCCTGATGGACAGAATAGGCTAAAATAAAAGTCTGCGATGTTCTGCGCAGTACCATGTTCAGTGTTCAACAGGTAAGCAACGAAGAATCTGCATCCAGTCCTTGTTTTTTTACATATCTGGTTGCACGTTTCAGTTATATAGATGAAGCATTTGGCATGATAAATGCAGGTGCTGATAGAGAGAGGAAGTGGAAAAAATGGCATTGGACGGCATTGTAACACGGGCCATTGTTCATGAACTGCAAGGCTGCATTGGTGGACGTATTAGCAAAATCCATCAGCCGAATGGTCATGACGTAGTTCTCACCCTGCGTGCTCAGCGAGGTAATAGTAAATTGCTTGTTTCGGCAAGCCCAACCTATCCCCGTGTGCATTTTACGGAAAAGACATTCCTTAACCCTACGGAAGCACCCATGTTCTGCATGCTGCTCCGCAAGCACTGTGAAGGTGCAATCATCGAGGAGATCCGTCAGATTGGCATGGAACGTATCATCCACATCAATGTGCGCCAGCGTGACGAATTGGGGGATGTTTCGGTTAAACGGATCATCATTGAATTGATGGGGCGTCACAGTAACATTATTTTGCTTGATCCCGTTACTGGAACGATTCTGGATGGCATTCATCATGTGACTCCTTCCATCAGCAGCTACCGGGTAATCATGCCCGGATTCTCATATACTGCCCCACCCGAGCAACATAAAAGTAATCCGCTCGAAGTGAGTCGTACAGCATTCGAGGACAGCTATCATTCCGCTGAGGAAGAGGCATCACGCTGGCTTGTGAACTCCTTTAGCGGTCTTAGCCCGCTAATTGCGGGAGAGATTGCTGCCCGCGGGATTGCTTCTGAAGGCACATTGAGCACTCAGGCTGTGGTTGAGGGTGAAAGCCGAGTTGAGGCTGGTGCACTCTGGAACGCTTTTGAAGCCGTGATGGGGCCTGTCAGAGATCATATCTACACGCCTGTAACCGGAACAAACGCCAAAGGCAAAATGATTTTCTCGGCCGTTCATCTTCAGAGCATTCAGGACTTGGAGAAAACCTATGACACGATGAGCAAGTGCATGGAAGATTATTACGGAGACAAGGCTGAACGGGACACGGTTAAACAGAGAGTAAGTGATCTGCTCCGTTTTCTGCAGAATGAGCGAAGCAAAAACATCAAAAAGCTGGACAATTTGAACAAGGATCTGCTGGAAGCGGACGATGCAGACAAGTTCAGACTATGGGGTGAGTTGCTGTTTGCCTCTCTGCATCAGGTCCACAGAGGGGACAAGAGCGTGGAACTTGTGAACTTCTACGATGAAGACCAAGCCAACATTACCATTCAGCTTGATCCACTGCTCACACCGTCTGACAACGCACAACGTTATTTCAAGCGTTATAACAAATACAAGAACAGTCTAGCTGTGATTCATGAGCAGCTTGGCAAAACCAAAGACGAGATTGACTATCTCGATAACCTGTTACAGCAGCTGTCCATTGCGTCAATGAACGATATTGAGGAAATACGGGACGAGCTTGTGCAACAAGGATACCTTCGTGACCGCAATAAAAAAGGTAAAAAGAAGAAGAAAAGTGACCGTCCAACCGTACACCAGTTCACCTCCTCCGAGGGGATTGATATTCTTGTGGGCAAAAACAACCTGCAGAATGAGTACGTGACCAACCGTCTCGCTTCTTCCAACGACACCTGGCTGCATACCAAAGACATCCCAGGTTCACATGTCGTTATTCGCAGTACGGACTTTGGTGAAGCTACATTGGAAGAAGCAGCACAGCTTGCTGCCTATTTCAGCCAAGCCAAGGAGTCCAGCAGTGTGCCTGTGGATTACACATTTATCCGTCATGTGCGCAAACCAAGTGGTGCGAAGCCAGGTTTTGTGATCTATGATCATCAGAAGACCTTGTTTGTCACGCCAAATGATGAATTGATCAAAAGTCTGCCATCCACGATTAAAAATGGATAAGGCTATATAAGTTGAACTAAAGATTATTTACACTGACACTGCGATGACAGAACAACCTTCCAATCGCTGTTATCCCCAGATTTTTCGATTCCCTTTTTCCAAAGGGGAAAATCCGGGGATAAAGGCGAAGCTTATGCTTCCGAAGTAGCTTTCTTGCAGAAAGCTTTTAGCTTCGCTTTTTCAGGTTTTTTCTGTCCTCTCCGTTATCGTATAAATGATTAGTTCCACTTATATAGATGTAACATTAATAATAGAAAAATCCCCTGACCATTAATGGTCAGGGGATTTTTGTGGTTGCATTACTTGTTTGAATGATATGTGAAGCTCAGCTTATTTAGCATTTTTATTGAATATTAATTCATTTATATGTATAATAATTCAATTATAATAAATAAAAATTACTTTTAAGGAAGTGTACCATGACCCTACATATCAGAGAAACTCAACCTGATGATCTGAAACCCCTGATGGCATTAATGTATGACTATGTGGTGGGATTCTACAACAACCCTTGGCCTGGTGATCAATCCATCCAGCTTTTGATCACCAACCTGCTTAATCAGCAGATCGGTGCTCAATTCGTGGCAGAAGAGAACGGGAAGCTTATCGGATTTTCCACCCTGTTCTTTACTTATAGCACGATGAAAGCAGAGCGTGTCGCCATCATGAATGATCTATTTGTTACGGAAACATTCAGAGAGGGCGAAGCAGAAGCCAAATTATTTGCACACTGTCAGCAATATACGCGTGACCATGGATGCGCATATATGTCTTGGATCACAGCAGTGACCAATGAGCGGGCACAGCAATTATTCGAACGTCTTGGGGCTACACGTGGCGCTTGGGTAAACTATTCCATTACATAGACTATTTTTAACACAAAAAAGGGACATGAATACATGAAGGTCGAGCCTACCATGTTTCCATGTCCTATACTCCTTTGATCCTAAATATACTCAATAAGCAAAAACACCCTCATTGCCAGAGAGAGCGTTGCAACGTCTCGCTTACTCTCCCTTTTGCTGTGCAGCAGCTGCCTTCAGCCTTTCCAACACATCAACCGTCACCGTCTTGCTACCAAGATCCCCATGGAAAACAACACCTTGCCGTTTGCCATGATAATCAGATCCACCTGTTTCAATAAGTTCGTAGTCCTTGGCCAGCTCACCATACCTGCGTTCCTCTTCCGGGCCATGGTCCGAATGAAACACCTCAATGCCATCTGGACGAGAGTCTTCGATGATACGTCGCACCAATTCATCATCATTATAGAGACCCGGATGGGCAATCACAGCGGCTCCACCTGCGGCTCTGATCCACTCGCACGCATCCTCTGGTGCAACACGGGGTACAGAGACGAAGCCTGGCTTGCCTTCAGCAAGATACCGATCGAATGCATCCCGCATGTCAACAGCGTATCCCTTCTTCACCAGCACATCAGCCATATGAGGTCTGCCAATACTCTCATCCGGCTCTAACGGTCGTCCCAGCTCATCCAGTACCTCCTGCCAGCTTATATCAAGCCCGAGTTCTTGCAGCTTGGCGATAATCAGATGATTCCGCTCATCTCGCGCTTCTCGTAATCCGCGCAACCGTTGCAGGAACTGCTCATCCTCTGTATTCACATAATACCCGAGCACATGAATATCTTTCCCACCAGCCCGAGTGCTGATCTCCACTCCGGCAACAACATCAATATCGTACTCTTTTCCCGCTTGTTGTGCTTCCGCTACACCGGCTACTGTATCATGGTCCGTTAGGGCAACCGCAGATAGCCCTTTTTGTTTGGCAAGCTTCACATTATCAGCAGGTGGCTGCATTCCATCGGATGCCTGACTATGCGTATGAAGATCACAGCGTCCTTGGCGCTGATTCATGAACAACAGCTCCTTTGTGTAAAATTGATTATGATTCAATCTTATCTATCATTGATGTTGCCAACTATTATGCGTTCCCCGTCTTATGTACCGACTCAGGCTGCTCCTGCTGACGAAGATAATTCAGGAAAGCGACTGCTGACAGGGGCAACAAAGACGATTTTAGATGGATGGCATAGAACTGCCTTTTGAATTCGAGTCCGCGGATATCCACAATATGAACAAGTCCCAGAGCCAGTTCATGCTGCACCGAAGAAGGAGATAACATCGTAATACCTACCCCTGCCTCCACGGCCGATTTTACCGCTCCTGTACTGCCAAGTTCCATTACAACATTCATATCCTGTGGATCAATCTTTTTCTTTTGCAATTGGTCTTCCATCACCTGACGAGTACCCGAGCCCTTCTCACGCAGCACAAAAGGATAATTCATTACATCCTCAATATTCACTTTGCTACGCTTAGCCAAATCATGCCCGGCAGGTACAATCAGTTTCAGCTCGTCCTGCATAACAGGCTCTACAATCATGTCCGGGTGGTGCACTGGCGCTTCAATCAGACCAAAATTAAGCTGGTGCTTCAATATATCATCCATAATTTGCGTTGTATTCATCACTTTCATGACAATTGAAATGTCCGGATATTGAAGTGCAAATGGTCCGAGCATGCGCGGAAGCACATATTCCCCAATCGTTAAGCTGGCTCCCAGCTGGAGTCTGCCCTGTAACATCTGGGTAAACGCCGACATCGCTTCGTCCGTCTGTCTGACCAGCTCTACACTCCGTTTCGCATGAGGTAATAAAGTCCGGCCAGCCTCGGATAATTCTATTTTTTTGGTGGAACGATGCAGTAACTTTGTCCCAAAATAGTCCTCCAATGATTGAATCTGCATCGTTACTGCCGGTTGAGTCATATGTAATGCTTGTGCAGCAGCCGAGAAACTCCCCTTCTCTGCCACCGTATAAAAAATATGCAATTGGTGAAAATTCATATCTTCGCCCCTCTTCGATTACACTCTCTACATTGTAGCCGATTTCCCGCTTGGCAACAAAAAAAGCATGCAGCTTGTCTGCATGCGATAATACTTGAATCTATGATTTCAACATATTGAATCTACTCAGGCTTACTTATGCTTGCGGCTATTTTTGACCAACGTCATTCTTCTTGAATGTCTTAACCATGAATAATATGATTTCAGGTCCCTCAACTCAATGGTCTCCGACATACGTCCCAGAAACGTAACTACAATCATTTTGTGCAGCGGGTTGCCCGCAATATCATATTCTCCTTCAAGTTCGGAAAATTCGGCGACCACCACCAGATCCTCATCAATCAGGTAGACGTCCTGTTCATTACGGTAGTATGGTGTTATACGGTCCTGCTTCAGACACTCCCATAACCACGCCGCAATATGGTCATCATCACTACGTGCAGGCTCAATACGGTCTGCATACCGCATCTTGGCATGATGGGTAATGACGATGTCGGCCACTTTCTTGTCTCCAAGAGCCACGAAAAAAGGCTCGTAGGTGCTCCAACGTTGCATCACCTTATCACGCATGGGAATCACTCTCCACCAGATAGGACTTTCTATCTATTTATTACCAAATATATTACAACATTAGTCCCGCAACCTCAAGGCGTAAGTTTAACTTTTTTTCACAATAGCCATTTTGTGCATAATTCAAGAAAAGAGCGACCCCAAAGGGTCCCTCCAGTTTCTCGTCTATATTCCGTAAAAGCTCGTTTTGTCCATCGTTTTGCTGGCATACTCGGTTTTGATCTCATTACGATACGACCGTTCGATCTTGCGCACATAGGAAAGTCGCTTCACATTTTTCATCGTATCATCAGCCCGTTCTGCATTAACATACATGACTACATAATGCATACGGCGGGAGATATAATGCACGGTGCCATATTTTTCGAGATTACGGGCAGCCTTCAAATCACTGACCCAAATAATGAATCCTGTCCTTTCCGCAAACATCATCGTTCCCCGCCCTTCTATAATGATTCCTTAACTGCAACCACACTTGCCGCCACTACCGCAGCCGCCCTTCGGATTCGGGTCATTGCTCGGTACTTTAATGGTTGTTGACACTGCGAATGCAATGGTCTCTGACATCTGGAATAACATATCATCCAGGGACTTCTCTGCCTGTTTGAAGCGGATTACCGCCTCGAAATTTTCCAACTCCTGTTCCAGAGCCTTCACCTGGTCTTTTGCTGCATGATAATCCGGGTGAAAATGACCGAAACGCTGTGTTTCTTCAAACAATTCCTTCTTGGCATTCAGCTTCCGAATCCCCATCTGAATCTCAGGGGTAGTCTCTACTTGCTGCTTCCAATATAAATAATCCGATACTTCGGCAGATTGGTTAATCATGTCGCCCAGTTCATACGCGCCCGTTAACACTTGGGCCATATCGACCGTGTTCATTTCCGCTACGCTCATGAAATATTCATCCTATCTATATATAAAGTTCTACTTAACGTAGACTACCTCATCATAGCATATCCATGAATAGTTAAGAAGAGTTTTTCCTGCAATTAGAAATAGGCGGAACTCGAAAATTCGCCTTTCAACCTGATATTCACGTGAAATAGTCAGGTTATGACATCATCTGGCAGGATAAGACGCATTGTATCCCACTCTGACGGGGAGAATGTACGCCATTCCGTCTCTGATGTATTTTCACTTGAATCCAGCATGCACCAACCGCTTAAAGTCCATTGTTCATGACCCTCTACCTGATGTGGAATGAGGTATTGCGTACGATTTTCCTGTTGTATCCCCAGCTTGGTCTGCCATTCAATGGCTTTGGCAGCAATCTGTCGGGCGGTTGAACTATGATATCGACGCCACTCCTTGTACCAGGTCTCCGGTATCTCCTCAAACCCCAACAGAGAGAACTTCTTCTCAATGACAGAATGATCACGCTCCAACCCATGCAGAGAAGCAGGGATATCAACCAGACCTTGATTATCCGGTGTGTAGAAAGAAGAATATACACCGCTCAACACATCTTTTTCTAATAACTTCGAATCATCTGCGGAGCCTGTACTTACCTCCATTACATCCGTGTGCTGATCTACAGTTAACGGTGCAGCATCCGTCTCCTTTGCCCAATCTTCTAACGCAACACGTACATTCTCCGGTATACCTGTCAGAGCATATTGATCCAGAAACTCTATCACTTCAGGTAATTCATACCCTCTGGCTATGACCGAAATGAATCGTTCTCTTGTCATGCGGTAGATGGACATTCGATCACGCGTCACCCGTTCTGCGCATTGCTCCAGCATCCAGATCACGTCAGGCCCTGCTTCCGGCGGCACCAACATTTCGAAATCAGGCTGCATGTAAAATCCACAAGGCTCCGTCTGATTTATCATCTTTTGTTCCCGATTTAACAGGCTCTGTGGTTCGATCAACCAGCGGAATGCTAGCCCACCCGACTGATCTTCTCCTACTTCACCATAACCCCAGCCAGCCAGTGCGCAGAGCCAGCCCCTGACTCGTGGTTTCAATTCCGAATTCTCTATATGGCACCATATGTTCTTTTCGGGAGCAAGCACTGCCAATTGATAACGGAAATGCTGCAACGCGGGTTCAGCTTCTCCGTATCTTTTCATACACGCTTGATATATTTCCCGATGCATCTGTCTCCACGAGAGCTTCAACCATTTTTGTAATCGATGATCCACAATCTGAATTCGATCATCTGACTTTTGAACCAGATTCAGACTGAGCAGTAGATCGAGAAGGATAGCTACGTGGGTCGGATACAAATCCGAATGTTCATATCGGATGCTCAAACCATCAAAGTCTGTCGAAGATAATACCGTGATCACACTTAATTTTTGAACTCTTTTCTTATGTATAGTGCCCTTCCCTGTCAAAGGAAGTCCTTCTCTTTTGATCCACGCGATCAGATGAAGCAGCTCCGCAGCAATATCCGGCTTTCCTTCCTGTAATACATGAGCATGCTGTGCCATCTGTTTAACGGTTATACCCACTCTTTGTGCGTAAGCAATCGTCAATGTCTCCATCAGCGAAGCAGGAATATAGAATAATCGCTCCCCCCAACTCTTATGCACAGATTCAATCCATCTTTGCTGCCGAAGGTTGGCAAATGAAGATTTGGCTTCTGCGACACTTAGTCCTTCGATGGCCCACTGTTCTCGCGGCAGGAGGGAGGAAAAAGGCTGACCCGCATGTTTGTGAAAAATTGCACCAAGTACTTTTTGTTCCACCCAAGCAAGCTTTGACCAAGAATCAAGGTTCAGTACCACAGGCTCATCTATTGGTTCAAATGAAGACATATCCCAATCCCTCCTCTTTTCGCGAGTATAAATGGACTATTCGTTCTCATGAACGATGGCATATTCATATCCCTGCTCCACCAAGAACATCTGACGGTTTAATGCAAACTCCTGTTCCTTACTATCCTCTGATACCAGCGCATAGAAATAGGCTTTGTTTTCTCCCGCTTTCGGTCTCAGAATTCGTCCCAACCGCTGTGCTTCTTCCTGCCTTGAACCGAAACTCCCGGATATTTCAAGTGCAACAGCAGCATCGGGCAAATCCACAGCAAAATTGGCAACCTTGGATACCACAATCGTTTTAATCTCTCCACGTCGAAAAGCGGCAAACCATTTGATTCGCTCTTGCTGTGACATGGTTCCCGAGATTAGAGGTGCTTCAATTTCCCGGGCAATCAACTCAAGTTGATCCAGATATTGACCAATCACAAGTGCAGGCAAATCCCGATGATGTTCCAGCAAACGCTTGACTACACGCACCTTCGCCGGATTTTCGGCAGCCAATCGAAATTGGTGCTTAACCTCGGCTTGCAGATAATTTGATCTTAGTTCCGGGGAGAACGGGATGCGTATCTCCTGACATTGTACATCGGCAATCCACCCTTGCTGCTCCAATTGTTTCCACGGCATATCATAGAGCTTCGGACCAATCAGAGAAAACACATCCTGTTCACAGCCATCCTCTCGAACCAATGTAGCCGTTAATCCCAGTCTTCGGGTAGCTTGAATATCCGCAGTTGCACGAAATACAGGTGCTGGCAGCAAATGTACTTCATCATATATGATCAGCCCCCATTGCCGCTCACTGAGCAATTTGATGTGGGTAAAATCAGCATCCTTTGATTTCCGGTGTGTAAGAATCTGATATGTAGCTACAGTCACAGGTTTCACCTGTTTTTTCTGACCTGAATACTCACCAATCTGTTCGCTGGTAATCGTGGTTTTGTCCTGAATTTCTTGAATCCACTGTCGCACAGACGTTGTATTGGACGTCAAAATAAGGCATTCACATTGAAGCCGCTCCAGCACGGCCATGCCAATGACCGTTTTGCCTGCCCCGCAAGGAAGTACGAGTAAACCACTTCCTCCCATGCCCTCACTTCCTTCGAATGCATCCACAGCCTCTCTCTGGTAAGAACGCAGCGCAAACCGCTCAGAGTAGTCCCCTGTATCATTGGTTCGCCATTGGAATGAAAGCTTGGTTCCCTCCCGATACCCCACGTAATCAAGTACGGGGTAACCCAATCGTGTTAATTCCCTTTTTAATAACCCTCGCTGTTCTCCTGGGAGCAAAAGTTCATGAGCGTCCTTGCGTTCCATACGAAAGGCAGCTATCGTTTTCAATCCACTTAATTCATCGAGCAACCGTTCATCCTCACTGTAAAGGCGCATTCTGGTGTGATCTGCTTCGGAATGAAGCTTTAATTTGCCATACTGATCCATAATTCTCTGAACATCCTGTATCAGTACAGCAGGCACGTTCCAACGCGATACCAGCTCCAGACTTGCGATGACCTGATCTGAATTCCATCCCAACGCAGCTGCATTCCAGAGCGTCAGCGGAGTGATTCGGTAGGTATGAAATGCTGCGGGTGTCTTGACCAGTTCTGAATACATCCCAAGCTGCTCTCTTGCCCTTTCGAATCCGGGGTGGGCGACTTCCAGCAAAACCGTAAAATCTCGTTGAACAATGCAAGCATCCGTTCTACCCATATGTTCTGTTCCTTCCATTCGCGCCTTCCTCCTATCACAAAAAAGTCCAGTTCCGGCTGCTTCCGAAAATGAACCTGTATAATTGCGAGTTCAACAAGTCTTATTTCAGTACCGAAAAGTGGACTTATTGAACAAACTCTAAAAAAATCCATAAAAAAACACCCTGCCCATACCTCGGTATGAACAGGATGCCCAACTGGCTATAAAGTCATTCGGCTGTGTAACCCTTGGCCATGGCGATAAACAATCTCACGGCTGTCTGCATCGCGTCTTCATCAAAATCAAACATCGGATGATGATGCGGATAGATCGCATTTTTATCCGGGTTACCTGCTCCAACAAACATAAAGCACCCTGGAACCTTCTGCAGATAATAAGCAAAATCTTCCGCTGGCATCAGCATTGGGGAAGATTGCACTCGTTCTGCCCCAAATAATTCTGTAGCTTCTCTGAAGAAACGTGCTGTCTCCTGTTCATCATTAACCACAGGCGGATATCCCATAATATATTTCACTTGCGTCTCAGCCCCATACGCTGCCCCTGTCTGGGCTACCATGGTAAGCACACGCTCTTTCATCCTGTTTCGGGTCTCTTCATCAAACGTTCTTACCGTACCGCTCATTTTGCATTGCTCTGCAATTACATTCTGAGCTGAGCCCGCCTGCATTGTACCAATGGTCAGCACCGCGGGTTGCAATGGATCCACCGAACGACTGACAACGGTCTGAAGCTGCATCACAAGCGCAGACCCCGCGATAAGACTATCTATCGTGGATTGTGGCATCCCGCCATGTCCACCTTTGCCTTTGATCTCAATGTAAAAATCGTCCGCCGCCGCCATCATCGGCCCTGCTTTACTGGCAACAACACCTACAGGCAGCGGGGTCCAAAGATGAATGCCATATATGACATCGACACCTTCAAGCGCACCATCCGCAATGACCTGAACTGCGCCGCCCGGAAGCAGTTCTTCTGCTGGCTGGAACAAAAAACGAATCTCTCCTTGGATCTCCTGTTTGTGACGGCTGAAATACAATGCCGTACCAAGCAAGATGGAGATATGACCATCGTGGCCGCATGCATGCATCGCTCCTGCTTGTTGTGAGGCATACTCGACATTCTTTTCATCCTGAATTGGAAGTGCGTCCATATCAGCTCGCAGCATGACGACAGGACCCGGCTTGTCCCCACGAATGGTACCGATGACCCCGTGACCACCAACATGACGCCTCACTTCAACGCCAAAACTCTCCAACATATCCGCTACAAAAGAGGATGTCTTCTCCTCATGAAAGGAAACTTCAGGATTGCGATGTAGGTGACGCCGCCATTCCACCATATGGATCTGCAGATCTTCCCACCATATATTATTAGTCATTTCTCTCCACCCTTTCAATCTTAAACGGGACTTATATCAAGCCCGAACCTTCCTCTTCAAACCTATTGCTGTATATTGTAGCAGAATTGGAAGAAAACCGATACGAAACGCCTTCGGAAAGCTTGCACGGGAAGGGGAAACATACTATCATGAACTAGAGAAATACTCGAGAAATTATACTCGGAAGCTTATGAGGAGGATCAAACGCTTATGATTTTTGAGAATACAGGCTTGGATGGCTTGAAGAGCGACTTGGCATACCTGGATGAGAGCGCCGAGAAAGTCGGATTTGTCCGGTGGCAATGGGAATATTACCGTGCTACATATGACTACAAAATTGAAGATGAACAAACCAACTCAGAATACTTTGTACGCATTAATACCCGCGCTGTGGAAGGCAAATTGGAAAAACCGGATACCGTTCTTGCTGTTGAAGCAGTATACCTTGGCAAAGCCACTTTCCCTCACGGCCTAGATTATGACTCTTCTGTTCCGCAACCAGTCGTGAAGCTGGCAGCCGAAAAATTACAGCAGCTTAAAGAACTGCTGGAAGCATAGGCTGGGCCAAACGATGAAACAACAAACGGCCCAAACGAAAACGAAGAGAGGCACGCCGGATTTTCAACTGCTAATCCTCACTTTATTGTTGGTGGGCTTTGGACTGGTGATGGTATTCAGCTCCAGTTCCAGCATTGCAATCGCAAGCGAAAGATTTAACAATGATGCCCTTTACTTCACGAAAAAACAACTTATGTGGGCGATTATCGGTCTATTTGGCATGTTTTTTGCCATGAATATCCGCTTTAACAAGTACAAAAAGCTCTATGCACCCTTTTTCCTGCTTACTACGGTAATGCTGGTGATTGTGTTGGTCACAGGTGCAGTATTGAACGGTGCACGAAGCTGGATTCACATTTTTGGTTTCAGTCTTCAGCCTGCGGAATTCGCAAAAATTGCTATCATTCTCTATCTCTCTGCTCTGATCACCAAAAAAGGTGAGAAATTCAGGGTTTTCAAGACAGGTTATTTTCCCGTCTTGTTCATCGTTGGATTCATCGCAGGACTGATCATGCTGCAACCAGACTTTGGTACCACCTTCATTCTGGTGTCCACTTGTGGTCTCTTGATTTATGCCGGTGGAGCCAGTATGAAACATATCCTGGGTTCGATTCTCTTGGTTGTACTCGGTGGAGCACTGGCGTTTGGAGCGAATTCCCTGTTCTCTTCCATGTCTCCTTCCGATGCGACGACTACTACAACAGCAGTCACTGCGGAGCAGAACTACAAGATCGGACGGATTCAAGCTTTCTTGAATCCATTATCCGATATTAATGGGGGAAGTCTTAACCTCTACCGTTCCCTTGTTGCCATTGGTGATGGCGGCATGACAGGTTCAGGAATTGGACAAGGTACGATGAAGCTGCACTATTTGCCAAATGCGTATAATGACTTTATTTTCTCCGTAATTGGGGAAGAACTCGGATTCATCGGAAGTGCATTATTCCTGCTCGTTTACCTGTACTTTATCTGGCGAGGAATTATTGTCTCTCTTCGCTGTCCCGATCCATTTGGAACATTGGTCGGCATCGGAATTATGGGACTCATCGCTATACAGGCATTCATTAATATCGGCGGCGTAACTCAGACCATTCCGGTAACGGGTGTCACACTTCCGTTTATCAGTTATGGGGGTACCTCACTCTTTGTGATGATGGTTGCCATGGGCATTCTGCTCAGTATCTCACGCACCAACAATCTGGACGTGATCAAGGAAGAGAAAACGAAGTCCGTGACTGTACAGACACAGACTCGTACCTCACCTGCTCTTCGTTCACGGGAGTCCATCCGTCGGATTCGATAAAAAACAACACAAAAAAGGCTGTGCACCTAATGGATGCGCAGCCTTTTTCTGTGTAATCGGTACAATTCTGTCTATCAAGATGAAGAACAGGTCAATATGGCTCTGTTCTCCATTGCGGATTGCGATTTCTACAGATCGTCGCCTTTGAAAGATACTCCTTCTACCTTTACATTGACTTCAACCACGCGTAATCCGGTCATGGTCTCTACCGCTTCTCTTACATTCTGCTGGAGCATACGGGAAACTTCATGAATCGGGGTTTCGTACAGGACGATGATGCGCAGGTCAATGGCTGCTTCCAGCTGGCCGACCTCAACGCTCACGCCTTTCTGTACGTTTTTACCGCTGAGTCGCTTCGCCCAGCCCTCTGACAATCCTCCAGACATTGCGGCAATTCCGGGTGTTTCCATTGCAGCCATTCCGGCAATTTTTGCAACCACGTCATCGGCAATCCGGATGTTTCCGCTCTCCAGTTGAAGTTGTTCTGCCATGCCACATCCTCCTTCACTTCGTTACTCGTATTTTAAATCCTTTCCACCCCAAAAAGCAAATTAAACTCAAAAAGATGCGTTTACAACCTACCACCATTTGGTTATATTGAAATATGAAAATAATCTCATAAGCGATTTACAGTGTTATTCAAAACAAAATAATTTATAACCGAGGTGTTTGTTGTGAGAAACCGGATTTCATCCATTTTGCTGATTGCTTTCTTTGCACTCAGTGCCATCGCCCACTTCATGAAATGGGATTCGATTCTACAGTTCGTGATATCAGCCATTTCGGTTATTTTTGTGGCCGGTTTTTTAGGCAAAGCCACCGAAAATGTTGCCCACTACGCCGGACAGCGGCTGGGTGGATTCTTGAATGCCACGTTCGGCAATGCTGCCGAATTGATCATCGCCATTTTCCTCGTTAAAGAGGGACTGTTCGACATGGTCAAAGCAAGTCTGACAGGCTCCATCATCGGAAATCTGTTGTTAGTGCTCGGGTTAAGTATTTTTGCCGGAGGACTCAAGTTCAAAATTCAGAATTATAATGTTTCACTTGCTGGTCTGAATGGTTCCCTGATGATTGTTGCCATTATTGCCCTGTTTATTCCAGCAGTCTTTCTCAATACACATTCCATTACACAGAAAGACACCAATACACTTAGTCTCATCGTGGCCGGATTGCTCATCCTCGCGTATATTGCTTGGTTGCTATTCTCCATGGTGACACATAAGAACTACCTTGCAGACGTCACTGAGGATAGCGATGAAGAGCTGCCTCATGAGCATGCTCCGGCGTGGTCCAAGAAAAAATCTATTCTCTACCTGGTGCTCGCAACAGTCATGGTTGCCTTTGTCAGTGAATGGCTGGTGGGCACGCTCGAAGTCTTCACTTCGGAATTTGGACTTAGCGAACTGTTTGTCGGTGCATTCCTTGTGGCCATCATCGGTAATGCGGCCGAACACAGTGCAGCTATCATGCTTGCCATGAAAAATAAAATTGGAGCCGCCGTTGAAATTGCGGTCGGCAGCAGCTTGCAGATTGCACTCTTCGTCGCTCCTGTACTGATTTTTGTCAGCTACTTCACAGGTAGAACCATGGATATCGTATTTACAACGATTGAACTGGTCGCCATCGGCGTATCCGTATTTATTGCGAAGTCCATTACCCAAGATGGTTCAACGAATTGGTACGAAGGTTTACTCTTGCTCGTGGTATATATCATACTCGGTGTATCCTTCTTCCTGGTGTAACCAGGTCCTCAGGTAGGTAGCATATAAACAAACCACAGGAGGCAGCCCGAATTTACATTCGGTGCTGTCTCTTTGCTTGTATACGCCTTCCGGCTGGCTTGCATCCCGATCCCGTTCAGACGCACAAAAAAAGCATGCATAAACGCCTGCATGCCTTCTATTCTGACCCGCGCATCTGCAGGCTATTGCTCATTCTTCTTGTTCAAGGCTTCATATAGAATTGCCAAATTCCGCTCAAGCGCGCTAACCAGCTGCTTACCTGCACCTTCTGGAAGGAGCCCTGCACGAACAGCAAAATCAACTTCCTTGGAGAACCCATACATCTGTGTATCCAATACTTCCTCATAGAGAGGGCAGTAGCGGGTAGCCAGATTCTCCATCTGTACTTCAATAAGCTTCTGTATTTTATCTGCATCTTCTTGAAGAAGACTGATCGCTTTCAAATTCAGCTGGTCCTGCAGATCAGATGAAGTCATGCATTTTTCCCCCCTATGTCCCAAAAATCGCGTAAAGACGTTCTACCTCTAATATTAGACGAAATGAAGAGCTAATACAAGAACCTGACCAAAATAAGCCCGCAAAGTTAAGCCTTCTGTTGAAGCATAATCCACCTGTTCCAGTCACGTCCAGACGAGTATTCAGATCATTCCATGCCAAAAAACACCCCTGCCTAAAAAGGCAGAGGTGCTTCTTGAGAGCTATTACTCAGATGCGATGCTTACATTCAGTCCATGCTTGGCAAATACTTCTGACATGGCTGCTTTTGCTTCAACTGCATCTGGACCATGAACATGCAGTTCATAGCTGTGCGTGCTGATCAGCGTTGTAAACAATCCGAGAATACTTTTCACATCGATATACTTGTTCTCCGAATGAAGCACGATTGAAGAAGTAAACTTGCCTGCTGTTTGAGCAATTTCCACTACAGCCGCGTTATTACTCGACATAGGAATCCCTCCGTCTTTTTACTATTGGTATCATCTATTAATTACCACTACATGATACCGTGAATCCGCTTTCCTAGCAACAGCAAAATCCTGTTCCTATTTCAAACGGTCCGGATTCAGGCATTCCAGCTCAGGAATAACAAAAATACCGTCTTTACGAATCAGCACATCGTCAAAATAAATCTCCCCGCCGCCATAATCCGGACGTTGGATCAACACCAGATCCCAGTGGATGGACGAGCGGTTGCCATTATCCGTTTCTTCGTATGCTTGACCCGGTGTAAAGTGCAAGCTGCCTGCGATTTTCTCATCGAAAAGAATATCTTTCATCGGATGAAGAATATGCGGGTTAAATCCAATCGCGAATTCACCGATATGACGAGCACCCTCATCCGAATTCAGGATTTCATTCAAACGCTCTGTATCGTTGCTTGTAGCTTCAACGATTTTTCCATTCTCGAACGTGAACTTGATATTTTCAAATGTCACTCCATTATACAGCGTTGGCGTGTTATAACTAATCGTTCCGTTCACGGAATTACGCACAGGGGCACTGTACACTTCGCCATCCGGGATATTTTTTTGGCCAGAACATTTCTCTGCACCGATATCTTTAATGGAGAAGCTCAGCTCTGTTCCTGGTCCGGTGATACGAACTTTGTCCGTCCGCTTCATCAGGTTAGCGAGCGAGTCCTGCGCTTTGTCCATTTTGGCGTAATCCAGGTTACATACGTCGAAGTAGAAATCTTCGAACGCTTCTGTACTTGTATTGGCGAGTTGCGCCATACTTGCGTTAGGGTAACGAAGTACAACCCATTTCGTATGTTTGACACGTTGTTCACTATGTACCGGGTGGGAGTACAATGAATTGTACATTTTCATTTTTTCTTCCGGCACATCGGACAGATCATTCACATTTTCTCCCGCACGAATACCGATATAACAATCCATCTGTTTCATCCGGTTCAGATCAATCTCTGCCCACGTTTTCATCATTTCTTCTGTGGCATTTTTCAGCATCGCACGCTGTACGGTTTTATCGGTCAACTGTACAAAGATGTTACCACCTTTTTTGCCTACTTCTTCAATAATGGCGTTAATCAGATCACGTTCCGATCCAATCATCTCAACCAATACATTTTCACCAGGCTGTACATCTACTGAATAGCCCACCAGGTTTGCTGCAAGCTTTTGAATTCTTGGGTCCTTCATCTTGGTAAAATCCTCCTGTCATCTGCCATACTTAAATTGAACAACGGTAAATTACGATACTATTGTAGCACGCGAACAGTCATCCCGTCAGCAGGCAGTCCCTCACTTCGTTCATTGATATGACTTGAAGTTTACATCGGTGACAAGGGCTTCTTTGTTACTTTTACGGTTGTTGTCCGTGTAACTCAGCTGACTTTCAGAGGATAAACGAAGAGGCAGACTGCTCTTCCGATCTACCGTGAGATGATATACCGTCTGCACGCTCGCTTGTTTCATCATCTGTTGCATCGTTGTTTCACCCTGTTTCCAAACCTTCTCCAGATCCTTCACAAGCTTCTCCTTACGCGCCCCTTTCACCGAAGCTGCCCTATGCATATATTCTGCCCGAATGGCGTTCATCTCGTCGTTTAACTGGGTTACAGCCCATGATTTGGCGTCTTCCGGTGCAAGTTCAATCCGTAATGTTCTGGTTCGACGACCAGCGCCATACTCCGATTGAATGGTTTTGTGCATCCCATCGATCTTCTCCAATTGGGCAATTGGGTTAAAACGAGAAAGAGACCCACGCAGCGGCTCATGCTGCGCTGACAATGCCATCCATTGCCCTTGTTTCCGCTCGAAAGAGGCGCTAAACCCACTGGGCTGTCCATTATTTTTTACGGCAGTTGTTTGAATGCCTGTGCCCACAGCAGTTACTTCTCCAGGTAATCGGGTCTGAAGGGTCAGACGATCATGATTCTCCAGCTTGCCTTCAAACTTGAACTGATTCTCGAACAGCCCACTGTTCTCCCGTCGAAGTCCTGCCTCTCCTTCAAAACTCAACGTTTCTTTTCCCGCTATCCCCGATAAAGCCAAGGAAAAAACCTCTTCAGGCGTTTGATCTCGCTGGATTAATCCACAACCCGGAAGACCAATAATCACGATGCTCACAAATAACCATAATGTACGTAACGAATGGCGGTTAAACATGTCTATCTTCACCCTTCCGTGAACTTTCTCCATAGATTGCCCCGCCCGTATACGCTTATACTTCCTTCTATACACAACTTGATCTGCGATGCACAAAAAAAAAGAGAACGACTCCGCAATTGGAATTGTTCTCTCTTAACGTGTTACATCCTGTTCCTCTACAACGATTCTGTTCCGACCACCATTCTTGGCGCTGTACAAAGCCATATCAGCCCGATAAAACAAGGACTCTACACTGACCTTTTCATCCATCCAATTCCACTCTGCGATGCCACTGGATACCGTAACGGGCGGTCTAGTCTCTTCTGCGACTCTCTTTCGAATCACTTCCGCATAATCTAACGCCTGCCTTACACTCACCTGTGGCATATAGATCGCCAGTTCTTCTCCACCCCATCTGGCACATACATCCTCCGAGCGAACAGAGCTGGTGACGATCTCACTCACTTGCTTCAATACTTGATCCCCCGTCTGGTGTCCGAATGTGTCATTCACCTGTTTGAACTGATCAATATCCACCACTATGAGGGAGCCACAGAATTCATGAGCCTGTCGCTCGTGAATCACACTATCCAGATAATGCCTCACATACAGACCTGTCAACATATCCAGATTAGCCAAGCGCCGAACCTCGGCATGCAGCGTGGCATTTGACAGGGCAAGCCCGATATGGATGGATAACATCTGCAAAAGCCGATAGTTATCATATGAAAAGTAATGCTCTCTACTATGTCCCAACAAAATGGCACCCTTCACTTCACCATTAACTCTGATTGGTGATGCAATAAGTGACATGGATCCCGTATCTTCCATGAAAAAGGAGGACACTTTATCATATTGCGCATAATTGACTATAATAAGCGGTTCCTCTGTTCGATAGATCAAGCCTGCGATACCGTAGTCTACAGAAAAGGATTGGTGAAAAACATCTTTCACGTTAGATGACATAACTTCGAAGTCATTTGTACTGTCATTGAGTTGAAGAATGCAACACGTTTCAGCCTGGAATATTTCCTTTAACTCTTGCTCGGATAGTTGATAAATCTCCGAAAGATGCAGACTCTTGTTCAACCGCTGTGTAAGATCATTAATTAAACGAAGTTCCTGAATTAACATATTGGATTGTTCATGCAACTTGGCGTTCTCAAAGGCCGTTCCTGCAGTGTCTACCATCATCGTAATCAATTGCAAGTCCGATTCTTCCATAATCTCTTCATTCATTTCGATATGGAACACACCGTATATGCCTTGTTTGCCTTTCAGCGGAATCCCTACATCTACAATGCGGTTCTCTGCATCATGTGAGCGAGCAACAATCAGCTTACCTTCCATAAATGAACGCACACAAATATCTTCTCCTCGCTCGTGGACAAGCAACGGTTTAATCCGTGGATCAGAGTTGCTCTGATCCTGAGACATATACAATTTGATATAAGTCGCCGGGTACAAGTAGTCCATACTGTCAAATACCTCATCCAATATGGCCTCGACATCCATTTTGTCATGCATTCGCTGAACAATCTGAAAGAGGATGGACCTCCGGTGTTCCTCACGGGCTGTTTGTTCATGAGCATGTAACAGGTCCGTCATAAATATGTATTCAAATCTTCGGTAAAAGCAGGTGCGATAATGCAATGCCTCAGATTGAACGACAGCTTCAGACGTTTCATATCCATTGGATTCATAGATCACAGCAGTGAATACGGCAAACATATCCTTGTTTGTTCTGGAGAATAAGGGATGTGTTATTATAAGATATTCTCCGTGTTCGCTTGTCCCTTTAAGGGACAGGACCTGTCTCTTCTCCAAACATTCGAATACCAGCCTGCGTGCATTTACGCCCTGATCAGCTTCATGATCGCTATCGTATCCTATGCAATCGCCTTCGGTGTTCCACACGCTGTAAAAGGTTGATGTTCTGGCCAGCCTTGAACCCACTCTGGAGTTCCAGTCACTGTATGCCTGCTCTAGCAAGCTGCCCAAATATGAAAAATCAAAAGGTGTGATATCCATTTTTTGCATCCACAACACATGCTCTTCATGAGAATGAGGAGCGGCAAAAGATGCGGAATCGCCCGAACTTCGTGAATTCAAGCTGGCAGGTAAACTTCTTAGATGTTCTAACATGTCAGGCGCTCCTTTGCACCGTTTTTGCATCCACCAGGATGCATTAATCTGCAGACGTTATCGCAAACCTGCAAATTCGTTGCGATAACCTTATTACATAAAGATGATTTAAAGTTAAGATACAATCTATTTTACTCTGTTTAAAGCTTTTTTGCATCCATATTTCAGAAAATCGTCCCATTATTTTAGGCCCAATGACCTATCGACAAATTTAGACGTTTTTTTGCTTTTATTCTACGCTTGACTTTGTTTCTCTTAAACTGTAATATAAATTGTTGATGAAGACTACTAATGGGTCTTTAAATTTGGGCATTACCGGTTGTGTCACCCTCATTCTTTTTGTTGCTTTCAGGACAGCGGCTGAACTTTCCTGATCGTTCTATGCGAGGCCAAGCCCGCATCAACAAATTGGAGCGCAAACAGAGCCCTAATATGAACTTTAACTAAAAAGGAGCTACTTTAAACATGGCACGTTACACTGGTCCTAAATTTAAATTGAGCCGTCGCCTCGGCATTTCCCTTAGCGGAACAGGCAAAGAATTGAAACGCCCTTTCCCTCCAGGTCAGCACGGAGCTAACCAACGCAGAAAAATGAGCAACTACGGTATGCAATTGCAAGAAAAACAAAAATTGCGCCACATGTACGGTTTGGGCGAGAAGCAATTCCGCACACTGTTCTCTAAAGCTCAAAAAATGCAAGGTATTGCCGGTGAGAACTTCATGTTCTTGCTTGAGTGCCGCCTTGACAACCTCGTTTACCGCCTTGGGTTCGCTAACTCCCGCGCTGGAGCGCGTCAGTTGGTAGCACACGGTCACGTAACTGTAAACGGCAAAAAAGTCGATATCGCTTCTTACCAAGTAAGCACTGGTGATGTAATCGGCTTGCGTGAGAAGAGCCGCGCTCTTTCTTCCGTTAAAGAAGCTTTGGAAGGTCGTTCGCATCTTCCAGCATACGTTGAATACAACGAAGCAGCTGTAGAAGGTAAATTCATCCGCTTGCCTGAGCGTGCTGAATTGTCCCAAGACATCGATGAAAAACAAATCGTCGAGTTCTACAACCGTTAATCGTTGCAATCACATTAAAGTTTCAATCCAAACAGCTGTCGAGATTTTCTCGGCAGCTGTTTTTCTATGCTTTTTTTAATTATCTTCATTATAGGAATGTAAATAACGATATAAAACATAGACTCCCTCCAGGAGAAGCACACATCCATATATACATCACAAGAATGACATCGAGGGGGATTAAAACATGCATTTTTTCGCAATCGCAAGCTCGCTGTTAAGCTTGGACTTTTACTCGGGATCGTATTACTCTGTTGTATTGGAGCCCTGATTGCATTTAATACCAAATCCATTTACGACAAAAGCCTCCAGTACGGCGAAACCGTTGCTGGACAGGCAGCAAACCGGGCTACGAATGAGTTCATGACTGACATTAATCAGGTTAAAAACACGTTGGACACCATGAGTACCACGTTATTGGATGCCGCTCAGAACGGATCACTCAACCGTGAAGAAATCGTCAGACTCCTTGAACAATATCTGAAAAAAGGCGAGAAAGTTTTTGGCTTTTACACGGGCTGGGAACCAAATGCCTTTGATGGAAACGATACGGAGCACATCAACAAAAAAGAATATGATGATGCTACGGGGCGATTCGTTCCATACGTTATATGTGATGGCAACTCCCTGCATTTTGAGCCTATGCCTACTTATGAGGGAAGCGGTGAAACTAGTACTTACTATCAGCAGCCAAAGAAAACCAAATCCATCTATTGGTCCGAGCCTGTTACCTATACGGTTGGTGGTAAAGAAACACTGCTCGTTTCGATTGTCCTCCCTCTATTAGATGAAAACAAAAATTTTCTGGGCATTGTGGGGGCAGACTTTACCATTGATCGTTTTCAGCAAAATATAGCATCACTTAATCCGGATCAAGGGTATGCCATGCTTATTACTAGCGAAGGACAGATTGCTGCACATGGCTCCAAACCGGAACTGGCTAATGAAGGAGCCGTAATTCCATCTGAAATGAAGACAGTCATTCAGCGTATACAATCTGGCGAGTCCCAGTTTTACGCTACAGACCCTGAAGTAGGGGAAGAACTGTTTATTGCCGAGCCCGCCAGGTTACAAGGAACGGATTCAAACTGGTACCTTGTATCGGCGCTGCCAAAGAGCCATATCCTTCAACCTTTCTATGACAGCTTGAACTGGTCCATACTGATTGCGGCACTGGCATTACTTCTGCTTGCAGGTGTGGTTACCTACACTATCGTCTCCATTGTAAGGCAGTTGAATCAAGTCAATATTGTCGCTGGACAGCTCGCTGGCGGGGATTTGACACAAAAGTTACCTGTACGATCCAAAGATGAATTTGGCGTCATGGCGGGTCATATGAATCAAATGATGGATACACTGCGACATACCATATCGGTTATATCCGAACATGCTTTATCTGTCGGCTCCACTTCTCAACAATTGACCGCAGGTGCCGAAGAAACAGGTAAAGCAGCCGAACTGATTGCATTAACAGGAGTCGAAGTTGCAGATAAAGCAGGTAAACAGGTGCAGGAGCTGCAAGAGTCCTCCCGTTCCATGAATGAAATATCTGCAGGGATCGGAAGAATTGCAAAGGCCGCCTCCGATGTATCGGATTCATCGCGAGCTGTGGCTGAGCGAACAACTGTCGGAACCGATAAGATTCAGTCCGCCATGCGTATGGTCGATAGTGCCACCTCTTCTGTGCAGACATCCATGACCGCACTGGAGAATTTCCGTCAACGTTCTGAAGAGATTGGCCATATTACAGGCATGATCACGGAAGTTAGCCGTCAAACCAATCTTCTTGCCCTTAATGCTTCCATTGAAGCATCACGAGCAGGTGAACACGGGCGCGGCTTTGGTGTTGTTGCTTCCGAGATTCGTAATCTGGCTGAACAATCCAGAATATCAGCAGCGCAGATTGCAGCATTGATTCATAGCGTTCAGCAAGAGGTCCTTTCTCTCGTTGAAAATATGGAACAGGGGAATGCCGAGGTAAGCCACATAGCGGAAGCGATTAATGAGAGTGGTGAACTATTCCTCTCCATTTCATCACAGATTTCAGATGTTAATGAGCAGATTGAACATGTCTCAGCCATTGCGCAGCAGATGTCAGCTGGATCACAGCAGGTTGATGCCACGTTAGTGCAACTCAAAACCATTGGTCATGAGACATCAGATCACGCAACTCGTGTTGCCTCTGCCTCTGAAGAACAACTCGCATCCATGGAAGAGATTACGGCGGCATCTGCCTCACTAGCGAATCTTACTCAGGAATTATTAGAACTGATTCAACGCTTCAAAACCTAATCATAGAAGACCTCCAATACGACACATCACCCAGGCCACCCTATGCACCTCAGCATGGAGGTGGCCTGCTTATTTTGGCTTACAACTCATGAAATGTGCTTCAATATCGCATGATATATAGCATAATGCATGGCAGAATGGCAAATTTCGACCATTACTTGTATTTCTCAGGCATGCAAACCCGCCTTTTTATGCTATAATAAGTGCTGTTAAAAGGAGGAAGACACTGAATGGTTGATGTTAATAAGAAAAAGCCCGATGAACAGCCTGTACGCAAACGCAGCTTTGCCCGCAGACTGGGAAGTTTCGTCAAATGGATGGTTGTCCTTGGATTTATGGGGGCACTATTTGCAGGCGGTGCTTTGATGGGATACGTCAGTTCCATTGTCAAAGACGAGCCTGTCCGTTCAAGGGCCCTGATTGAACAAAAAGTCAGCGAAAACTCCATCACAGGCTTTGCTTACTTTGCCGACGGCAGTCCGATCGGTCAATTACGTACGGAAGAAGACAGGCGTCCGGTCACTACAGACCAGATCCCACAAAAGGTTATTGATGCTGTCATTTCGATTGAAGACAATCATTTTTACGAACATAAAGGTGTAGACATGAGCGGAACACTACGTGCCGTGAAACAAAAAGTGCTGAAAGAATCAGTACAAACCGGCGGTAGTACACTGACTCAGCAATTGGCGCGTCGTGTGTTTTTGAATCTGGATCGAACGGAAGATCGGAAAGTGAAAGAAATTTTGCTCTCACTCCGACTCGAACGTTTCCTGACCAAAGACGAGATCATGACAGCCTATCTGAACAAAGTTCCTTTTGGTAATGGTTCCAGCGGATACAACGTTTACGGAATCAAAGCGGCCGCCAAAGGATTGTTCAATATTAACGATCTAGAAAAAGTCAACATCGCTCAAGCTGCTTATCTTGCTGGATTGCCACAACTCCCCTCCTCATACTCCGCTTTTAACGGTAAAGGTGATTTTGTAGAGGAGAATTTTGACCGCGCAATCAACCGTCAGCATCTGGTACTGCGCCGTATGCTTGAACTAGGCAAAATCAATCAGTCCGAGTATGACAAAGCTCTTGCTTTTGATATCAAAAGCTCACTCGCTCCGAAGACCATCAAGGCTTACAACACTTATCCATATCTTATGATGGAAACGGAACGACAAGCTGCACAGATTTTGATGAAACAGTTGAATTCCGACACAGCTGACTCTAAAGACAAAGGTACGGATGCAGACACACCTCAGAAAGAAAGCAGTGCATTATTAGAGGAAGCTCAGACGCAACTGCGGACAGGCGGATATCGTATATACACGACCATCAACAAAAGTATCTACAAAACGATGCGTACCATTGCGGAAGATGACAGCAATTTCTCAGCAGATGATCCTGTCAAAGGAAAAGAACAAACTGCTGCCATGCTGATTAATCACAAAACCGGTGCTATTCTGGGCATGATTGAGGGACGGGATTTCCAGGATGAACAGATGAACTATGCAACGCAGATGATACGTCAGCCAGGTTCAACGATGAAACCTATTGCAGCTTATCTGCCAGCTCTGGATGAGGGTCTTGTCCAACCTGCTTCTATTATTGATGACTCACCGATCATTCTCAAAAATGGTCCGAGCGGCTATCACATTGCCAAGAATGCCAACAATCGGTATCAGGGACTGGTCACTGCCCGCAGAGCACTGAATTATTCTCTAAATATACCGGCTCTGAAGTTGTTTAATGAAGAAGTTGGGATCGAGAAAGCTTGGACCTTCGCCAAGAAACTGGGGATTACCACCATTCAGAAGGAAGACTATCAGGCTCAGACAGGTGTTCTCGGAGGTCTCCAATACGGTGTAACCGTTGAAGAATTAACCAGTGCCTATGGCGCTATCGCCAATAAGGGCGTATATAACGATTCTTACATGATTAGCAAAATTGTAGATTCCAAAGGCAACATCGTCTACAAACACGATACTGAACCTGTCCAAGCCTTCTCGGAGCAGACAGCATACCTGATGACCGATATGCTGCGGACCGTTATTACAGAGGGAACGGCAGATAAAGTACGTGAAAATTACAAATATTCCAAGAGTGTGCCAATCGTAGGTAAAACGGGTTCCACTCAAAACTACGCAGATGTCTGGTTTGAAGGTTATACACCAGATGTCACACTTGGCGTTTGGGTTGGATACAAACAGCCGGTGAATACGCTCGAAAGTAAATCACAGAGAAAACGTGCGCAGCAACTGTGGTCGAAAATCCTGAACGAAGTGATCGATACGCAAAAAGATCTGTTCGTCACGGATTCGTTCAAAAAACCATCCGGCATCGAAACGCGCACGGTGTCTGCATACAGTGGCAAGTTGCCAACATCCATGACTGACAAATTTGTTACGGATATTTTCAACAGCAAGTTTGTTCCGAAGGATAGCGATGACGGTGTAGCCAAAGCCAGGTATATTACTTACAATGGTGTAAACTATATTCCGCGTGACGGAACACCTTCGGACATGTTGAAGGAAAAAACAGTAATCAAACGTAAAAAACCAATCTCGGATCTCATCAAAGAATTGCAAAATGCATTCTCACGTATGAGTCGACATGAGTCACTTGCGTATTACCTTCCTGAAGATGCTGATGCAGACATGCCAACACAGATTGATCCAAGAACAGATAATGGCAAAGCGCCTGATGCACCAGGCAATGTACGCATCTCAACCTCAGGTGACAGAGCAGTCATTACATTTAATGCCACACCTGAAAATGATGTCGTCGGTTATCGTCTGTATCGTTCTGTAAACGGTGGAGGATTCCAGAACCAGGGTCAGGTTGTCCTGACTGGTGAATCCAGATCATTCTCTGCATATGCAGCACAAGGCGGCAACTTCGCCTTCTATGTGACCGCAGTGGATGTTGCCGGCAGAGAATCTGCTCCTAGCGCTGCAGTAAATAGTGCTGGTGTAGCTCCTCCTGTGCAAGAAGAGATTAATGAGCCAATTGAAGTTCCAGGCACAGTCATTACGCCGGGAGAAACGCAGACCGACAATACAACAACGACAGCCCCAGGCACACCTGGTCAAGTCAGCGTATCTGCCCTCTCTCAAGGACTGCGCATTCAATGGGCGTCAACTCCAAATGCAGATAGTTATGCTGTATATTACAGTGAAACAGGCTCGGCTCCTTACACCAAAATTGGAACAACAGCGGGAAATACGATGGATTATGGAGTACCCGCATCGACCAGTGGATGGTTCAAGGTATCTGCCAGCAATAGTGCGGGTGAATCCGAACCTTCTGCAGCCATACATTTTCAACCCTGATTCAGACATAGCTTTCCAAAACAAGCCGCATCCTCAGACTGTATCTGAGTGTGCGGCTTTTTATTTGTATTTACAGCAGCCAAAAAGCCTGCTTTCATGCCATTGGCATAAAGCAGGCTTTTACAATCCATTTTAATGGGTAGAGTCACCGTATTTGGCTTCGTAGAGTATTAACTTCTTCCCCACTACTCAATGTATCGGTATCGATAGCGCCACATTGATGATCCTAGCACTGTCGCGTTAGTCTTCAATGGTGGATAGATCTCCTGTTGGCAGATCAAGCTCCCAGGCTTTCAGGACACGGCGCATGATCTTCCCGGAACGTGTCTTGGGCAGTTTATCCTTAAACTCAATCTCACGCGGAGCAGCGTGGGCAGACAGGCCCTCTTTGACAAAACGATAGATCTCTTCTTTCAGCTCTGGTGTCGCCTCATATCCTTCACGAAGCGCCACAAAAGCCTTGATGATCTCCCCACGTGTCACATCCGGCTTACCGATTACACCCGCCTCTGCTACCGCAGGATGCTCCACGAGCTTGCTCTCCACCTCAAAGGGGCCGATACGCTCGCCTGACGAATTAATCACATCATCAATCCGTCCCTGGAACCAGAAATATCCTTCTTCATCCATATAAGCGGAGTCACCGGATACATACCAGCCCGTAAGCCTGAAGTACTCCTCGTATTTCACAGGGTTATTCCAGATCTTCGCCATCATGGATGGCCAAGGTGCCCGTATGGCCAGATTACCCATACTGTACGGTGGCAATTCCTGCCCGCGATCATCAATAATCGCTGCTTCGATTCCAGGTAATGGACGTCCCATAGAGCCAGGCTTGATCGGCATTCCGGGGTAGTTACAGATCAGCTGTGCACCTGTTTCCGTCATCCACCATGTATCATGAATTCGCTGACCGTAGGCTTTCCATCCCCAACGAACAACCTCCGGATTGAGCGGTTCACCGACAGACATGACATGACGCAGACTGCTCAGATCAAACTGGGCGATGGTCTCTTCTCCCGCTCCCATCAGCATACGGAAGGCCGTTGGTGCACTGTACCAGATCGTGACTTTGTTCTTCTGGATGGTGCTGTACCAATCTTGAGGACTGAAACGACCACCCCGTATCACATTGGTTACTCCGTTGAGCCATGGAGCAAAGATACCGTAAGAAGTGCCTGTCACCCAGCCAGGGTCAGCAGTGCACCAGTACACATCATCCTCACGTAAATCCAGAACAACCTTACCTGTATAATAGTGCTGAATCATGGCATTTTGAACATGGTATACCCCTTTGGGTTTCCCCGTAGAGCCTGAGGTATAATGAATAAGCAAACCATCCTCACGATTCAGCCACTCTACTTCCATCTCATCCGAAGCGGCAGACATCTCTGCATCAAAATCGATGAGTCCTTCTTCAGTTTGCGCGCCCCCACCCACAATAAATATATGTTTGAGTTCGGGCAACTCGGAACGTTTGATCCGTTTCAGTAATTCCGGAGTGGTGACGAGTGCTACTGCTCCGCTATCCTCCAGTCGATCCTTCACAGCCGTTTCCATAAAAGCTTCGAACAAAGGGCCCGCGATGGCTCCAGCTTTCAATATACCCAGGAGACTAAAATACAGTTCAGGACTTCGAGGCATAAAAATAAATACCCGCTCTCCTTTGGCTATGCCATATTTGCGGAGAACGTTCCCGAACCGACTCGACTGTTCACTCAGATCAGCGAAAGTATAGGACTCTTCACGTGAAGCATCGCTATACAATAAAGCGGTTTTTCCGCCCCTTCCTTCCAGTACATGACGATCAATCGCTTCATGCGCCATGTTTACTTTTCCGCTGGCGTGCCACGTAAAGTGCCTTTCCACCGATTCCCAATCGAACCGGCTTCTAGCCTCCGTGTAATCGCCCAGATTAGATTCAGACACAACCGTTTGCAGCATCTCGCCATGTGCTTGACTCATGCTTGCCAGCCTCCTTCAACTCGACATTTCGATTCCCGTCAGGGGTCAATTCTCATTGCCTTTGTGTTGACTGAACTTCCAGTTAGCGCTTACATTAGTAGAGAGAACTTCTCATCATGTACTTGCTCGGCCAAACAG
>NZ_VXKZ01000092.1:0-81677 GCF_008693195.1 Paenibacillus sp. UASWS1643 | reverse complement strand
GCAAAGGTAGCCTCCCATTCCTCCAGTAGCTTGACGTATGGGGGCTCCAGATCAGGAACCAGGGCACGAATGACGAGTGTATGTTCTTTCTCCTGCTCTTTCCAGAAACGGATTTCCTCCAATGTCCGCAGAGGCAGCAGGTGACCATATCCATACCAGTTCATCTATGTTGAACCTCCTTCAGATGAAATTCATTGCATGCAGACTGTCTGTTCATGCGTCCCAAGAGTATATTCCGCGAGCTTGTTGTCCTATGAGTGCAAAAAAAAGAGCCCCTGAGGGCTCTGGAAAAAATTCGATGATTGAAATTTGGTTATTCTCCATTATTCGTGTTTTGTACATCGTCACTGCTTGTCTTCGTTACATGACTCAGGAAAGTTGAGACACGGCGCAGATATTCCTTTGGATGCTCCCGGAAGATCAACTCATGATGCGCATCCTGGACAATCCATACATCGGAGTACGGATTGGTCTGGTTGGCGGCGAGTTGCTCCGCAATTGGATAAGGCGCCTTCTCGTCCTCTGTACCATGGATGAAGAAAATCGGGAACGGATAATCTTCCTTTTTCACTTCCTGATACGGGATCTGTTGCAATCCGGTACCATTCAGAACAGGGAACAACAGCTTCATGATCTCCAGTGTAGGCTGACGCGGGAGATCGATCTGGTTGTGAATGTTGTGGTACAGCGTATCTGGCTCCAGCAGGAACGCACTGTCCAGAATCATTGCATCCACTTCTTTCGTAATAAGTCCAGTTTGTAGCGCCGTACCGGCACCCATGGAGAAACCCCAGACAACCAGTTCCTGCGCACCGCGCTGCTTGGCGAACTGGATTGCACCCAGCAATTGCTGTGACTCAGCTTTGCCACCTGTGGCTACAGCTTTGTTCACCTGTGAGGCGAAGCCATAATCGAACATGACCACGTTAAACCCAAGTTGATGGGCATAGTGTGCCAGGTCATACATGGGTACCCATGTTTCTTCACGATTGGCACCATAGCCGTGACTGAAAATAATCGTTTTGCTTGCAGCATTGTCAGCAGGTATATACCAACCCTGCATCGTTCGGCTGCCATCTGCTGCCGGGAACGTGATGTCTTCGTACTTCATGTTCTTGGCCTGCATCGGATTGGAGAAGACTGGTGCTACCGTTGGATTGGATAATACCCATGCGATGTAACCATGCAGTGCAATAAAACAAAACAGTAGAAAAAATACAACGGAGAGCAGCAACGCTACGATAATATGTTTGAACCGAATCAGCCTCGGTGATAGGGAAGAGGGCAGATCGGACACTTTTGTTTGCAGCGGGGCTTCGCTCTGGGATGTTTGATACATGAATGCCCCTCCTTTGAAGTTCAGTTGAAGATAACAACGACATGAAAAGAGAATTGTGTCGATTTCAGAGCCTGCTTCAGAGCGATATCTTAATGTAATATATCTTTATCGTATGTTCCAGTATAGTCAAAGTCAATTGATTGAGGGCATTTGTTACGCAATTGTTATATAGTTCTTAAGATATATGGGTAACATTACCTTAGTGTGTAAATTACAGGGGATTAAGTCTTATAAAAAGGAAAAATTTACACATTGGCCTATTTCGATTTTGGCTCTTTTTGGTTTACAGATGAGACCGTTTCTCATATAATTTATGTAACCAAGTTTCATGTGATGAAACATGAGGAGGGCATCATGCCATGGAAGATCGCAAGTTAACCGTCCGGGCTGTAGAACGGGCGCTGGATATATTATTATGTTTTACCACACGCAGTGATCTGGGACTCACCGAAATTGCCAGTCAGATCGGCCTGCACAAAAGTACAGTACATCGTTTGATGGCTACGCTGGAGGATCGAGGGTTCGTGATCCGCGATGCAGCAACAGAGAAGTACCGACTTGGCATCCGAATCTGGGAACTGTCGGCTCATATGTCTCGCAGTGATGATCCCGCTATTCTACTGTTGCCTGCGATGGAGCGACTGAGAGATCGATTGGGGGAGACCGTGAGTCTGTACCTGCGTGATGGCAGTGAACGGATACGGATTCAGGCTGTGCAAAGTGATCAGGCGATTCGTCGAGTCGCTCCCGTCGGTGTTAGACTCCCGCTGTCTGTGGGCGCTTCCAGCAAAGTCTTGATGGCGTTTGCCACGGACGAGGATCGTGAAGAACTGATGAACGGGCCGGAATGGCCGGTGTTTATCGATCCAGCGGTGTATTTGGCACAGATGGGAGACATCCGGGATAACGGATATGCCACGAGTTACGAGGAACGTGAGCCGGGAGCTGCGGCGGTATCGGTGCCGATTATGGATCGCAGAGGCAATATTGCAGCTGCGCTCTCGGTCTCAGGACCTGTCAGCCGACTTTCGCAGGAGACATTGCATGAATACGCACCAGTGTTGAAGGATGCTGCTACGCAGATGGGACTCATGTTATCCTGATGCTGATGTAAGGTTTTTCTCCAAATTGAGTTGGTGTTCTGGAATATAAAGGTTGTTTTTATGTTCCGGTTGCGCTACTCTGTAATGGACGGCCCAGCGGGGCCAGCTTCAATGAATATGAACGGCGGCATGTGTGTGCCGCAACTTGTTAACGTTACTGGGGGAGTCCGAACTGTCCGGACTGAGACGGAATCGCATGAGATTCCGGACCCTTTGCACCTGATCTGGATCATACCAGCGTAGGGAAGTAATCGGCGATATGACCACAACCACCACATGATGTGACCCTTGTAGGGCTCCGTTAAGGAGCTGCATGAAGGTGCATTATTGGTGATGGACATTAAAAGTCGGTTCCTTCGGGGACCGGCTTTTTTATATACAGTGAACGGGCGATATAGCACGTACTCCATCGACTTCTTTTTCAATAACCTGCGAAATTGGGCTTGGATGATGAGAGAGAAGTCACCATAGATCCATGATCTGTGGTAACCTCCGTTCTGTTGTTAACTGTACATGAAAAGTGTCTCTCCTGGTCTGGCGTAGGATCGCTCTTTCTTCTCTGCATTGCGCATGATTTGGGACAGGTACGTAAGCGAGCTAATGAAGATACCAACCAAACAAGCGATGAACACTGAGGAGGAGACAAGCGAACATGAGTACAGGAAATCAAACGGGACAACAAGCGATGGAACAGGAACATAACGATCAGCAGGTGGAAAAAGAAACAGGAGCGGCCGGACGGGTTCAGCCCTTTCCGGGTAGCCGCAAAGTCTACATTCAGGGCTCACGGCCGGACATTGCTGTACCGGAGCGTGAGATAGCCCTTCATGACACGAATACTCCCCAAGGGGTGGAGCATAACGAACCGCTGCGTGTCTACGATACGAGCGGCCCCATGACCGATCCCGCATTTCATGCGGATATCCGTGCAGGTCTGCCAGCCCTGCGAACCCGTTGGATCACAGAGCGTGGCGATGTCGAAGCTTATCAGGGCCGTACGGTTAAACCGGAGGATAACGGACTGAAGCCCGGAGGGAAGAAAGCCGGCACCGAAGAGTATCCCGGATTACGTGGCAAACCCTTGCGAGCACAGCCAGGACGCTGTGTGACCCAGATGCACTACGCGAGACAGGGAGTCATCACGGCAGAGATGGAATTCGCCGCCATTCGTGAAGGCGTGGAACCGGAATTTGTGAGGCAGGAGCTGGCGAGTGGACGGGCCATTTTGCCATCCAACATCAATCACCCAGAGAGTGAGCCGATGTTGATCGGTCGTCATTTTCACGTGAAGATCAATGCCAACATAGGGAACTCTGCCGTATCCTCTTCCATCGAGGAAGAGGTGGAGAAGATGACTTGGGCAGTACGCTGGGGATCGGATACGGTGATGGATCTGTCCACAGGCAAAAACATTCATACCACCCGGGAATGGATCATCCGTAATTCTCCTGTGCCCATTGGTACGGTACCGCTGTATCAAGCGCTGGAGAAGGTGAATGGCGAAGCTGAGGCGCTGACCTGGGAGTTGTACCGTGACACACTCATAGAGCAGGCAGAGCAGGGTGTGGACTACTTTACGATTCATGCAGGCGTGCTGCTGCGTTATATCCCGATGACCGCCAAGCGGATGACAGGCATTGTGTCTCGCGGTGGGTCCATTATGGCAGCATGGTGCCTTGCGCATCATCAGGAGAATTTTTTGTACACCCATTTTGAAGAAATCTGCGAGATTATGAAAAGGTATGATGTGGCGTTTTCGCTGGGAGATGGACTTCGTCCAGGCAGTATCTACGATGCCAATGACGAAGCTCAGATGGCAGAACTGGCTACGCTTGGGGAACTGACGCAGATCGCATGGAAACATGATGTGCAGGTGATGATCGAAGGCCCGGGTCATGTGCCGATGCATAAGATCAAAGAGAATGTGGATCTACAGATGGAGATCTGTAAAGAAGCACCGTTCTACACACTTGGGCCGCTAACGACCGACATTGCGCCAGGATATGATCACATCACGTCTGCCATTGGGGCAGCCATGATTGGCTGGTTTGGCACGTCCATGCTCTGTTATGTTACGCCAAAAGAACATTTGGGCCTGCCCAACAAGGATGATGTGCGGGAAGGGGTCATCGCCTACAAGATCGCGGCCCACGCCGCCGATCTGGCGAAAGGCCATCCACGTGCTCAACGCCGGGATGACGCATTGTCCAAGGCACGCTTCGAGTTCCGCTGGCGTGACCAGTTCAACCTGTCATTGGACCCTGAACGTGCGCTGTCCTACCATGATGAGACGCTGCCAGCAGAAGGAGCCAAAGAAGCTCATTTCTGCTCCATGTGCGGACCGAAGTTCTGTAGTATGCGCATCACGCAGGACATTCGGGCCTTTGCTGCGGATAAAGGATTGTCCGAGAATGAGGCTGTAGCAGCGGGCATGCAGGAAAAGGCCGAGGAATATCGGACACGGTCCTAGGCGCCGTTACAGCGCAAGCTGGGCAGTCTGACATCGTTTGAAGGTGAGAATACTGCTATCATATCGTCTTCTTCATCTTATTGATCAGCTTCCTGATACTTTTTATCAGCATTATGGTTGATTGTCTAGCAGATGTTTAATAAAATGAATGTAAGTAAACACCAATAAGAGTAGCCAGGCCAATGGCTACTCCTGCACAGCATTTGCGGTGGGTATTCCTCCGAGTGCAGCAAGTTCAGATGAAGTGACCCGTCAGGCCGTCAACCTGTGGCGGGTCACTTCTTTTTACGATCGATGTATGTCAGAAGCGCAATAATTAACATCGCGAACACGATTACGTCGTTAAAAGAGAAGTTCATAGGATCACCTCCCACTGGAGGCAAGCCTATTTCCCACCACAAATTGGCTGTACATAGTGATTATACCATTTGAAATGCCCTTCTTCGAGAGCGTTTTTATTTTGCAAAAGGAGCCAATATAGTAGGTTCACATTTTTTTAGTGAGTGTAATATGTCACTCCAAATCCGCTACTACTGTCGAACCACACCCAAATTCTTCTCCAAATACTCCGCAAGCAATGCCAGCGGACTATGGATCGCAATGCCTGTGTCTGCTGTAACCTGTGCAGCTGCGGGAGCCATAGACAGTTGGGCTGCCACTACCGCTTTACCCGGATAATTTTCAGCGATCTGCTGTAAGCCTTCACGTACCGCTTCGAGATACCCTTGCTGATCTCCACGCATGATCAGCTCGAATGTCCCTGGGATGCACATCGCTTCCGTCTGAGCTGTCTGGGAAACGTGTAGCTGCCCACTTCCATCCTCTTGCTGTAACGCCTGATTCACCCGTGCCATCGTTCCTTCAATGGTTGCGGGGTTGGTGAAAACGATTATGTATTCTCCGGATACTCGCCGCATCTCCTGCAATAGCGGATCATCTATGCCGATCACAGGCACAAGGACCTGTTTGGCTTCTTGCCCCAGTACTGTCGCAAAGAGGGTACACGTGACCAGAATGGCATCTGCATGACACTCAGCGATCCAGTGGAGCGTCTGGGCTACTTTCTCGTGGATAATTACATCGTTAAAGTCAGCGTCATGTTTAAGACGATCCAGTCCTGGATCCACGTAATGGACCAATTCAACTTCATAAGCAGCAAGCGTCTCTTCAATTAAGGCGATGTTGGAATAGTGTGCGTGAAAACAACCAATGGTGATCATAGGCTAAGTCCCCTTTTACAGTTCGTATAATGTGATGGAAATCGTAGATATTTAAACCATTATAGAAACATGCCTGAGAACTGTACAGGTGTGTGCTACTCAACGCCAATAACCGCCCTTCCGCCAGGCTGCGGAAAGACGGTTGATAACCGTACTTGAATAGGGTCCGGTGTCCATTTTATCGAAGGGAAGGAGAAGTACTCTTCTTCGCCATTTTTTGCTGCAGAATTTCATGAAAGGATAGACCTTGAGTGTTCTCATTCTCCTTTTTAGGAGCAGTGGTCGCCGTGTTGCGCGGATATTGGTGGTGGTACGGGATCATTTGCTGAATAGGCATGCGGATCATCTTGGTTCCTCCTTTAATGCATTTTTTTAAATTATGTATCTGGTTACCATGCCAGGTGCGCATATAGGTACATGTGACTTGTTAGACGAAATAAAAGAGTTTAAAGCGTAATTCCAATTGGATTGTAGTGATTTTACCCGGTTTTAAGGAGATGTAAACGTTTTTAGGGAAATTCAGGAGTAAAGGACCTGATTTGAAGGGTTTGATATGGGAGGAACGAATCGGTTGTTATGTGAATAGTCCCAATTTTAAGGAAGTCAATGGTACCCGCTTATGAGGCATATTGTCTGGTTAAATGATGCAAAGCATGCTAACTAACTTGGTACCATGGTCGGGTTGTTTAGGGGGTAATGTAGTTCCGGATATAACAAAAAAACTGCCGAGTGTACTCGGCAGCTTGCATGATATGAAGAAGGATACGAGGGAACTTTGATCCGGTCTGAGGTGTATAGTGTTGGCTTTATCTACTTTGGCGAACAGCGATGTATATATCCACTTGTACACTTTCGGGATTCAGGCTGCGTTCATCATACAATTCAAAATCCCCGGTGAACGTACGATCACTTTGTTTGTCCCATGCCCACACGGCTCCCCAAGCTTCGCCAACAACCTCTGCCATCGGTCCTTTTCTGGAAGTGAATACGGCGTAAGTTGCAGGAGGGAGTTGAATGTCATCCAATCCTTCAGGCAATGATTCGTTCGGACTGACCTCATGCCCTACCAGTATGGTGTATTCTCCGGTTATGCCATCGGTGTAATCCGTGTAACAGCCATAGCGAACAACTTCAGGTGCAGGGAGGTGCTCTGAGGCAAAATAATTGTTCCAGAGTCCCTGAATACAGCCTTTGCCACTGATCTCAATGGCGTTGGTTGTGCGGGCGGATACGCCGGCAAGACGTTTGCCTGGGAGCGTGACATAACGAACGGGCTGGGCAGAGAATGAATGATCTGTTGTTGCCTGACCAGGATTAGCAGAAGCAGTAGAGTTTTCAGCGAGAGATTCTGCATGTTGATCCATTGTATTTGTGCGCCAACGCTTCAAAAAAGGAAGCTGGTTACGCAGCATCGAACGAGCGGATTCCTCATCCATGCCTTCGTCCTTCAGAATGGCAGTGCACATCTCCGTCATGCCTTCAAGTGACATACCAGGCTGCTCAAACTTGCCCTCTTTGTAACAATAGATACAGTACTCACGGGTTGTGCTTCCATCTGCTTCCGTTCCGAATTGGGCAGGGGTTGTGAGCGGCATGCCGCAGCTTTGACATACAGTGACGTTCATGATTAGTTCCTCCTCAAATATGTACAGATTGTATATATCTGAAGTATACGGGGAGGAACTGGACAGCTGTCTGTCAGGTTTGAGTCGGAGGTATATAATTTTGAACAATTTGTTCGGCTATACGGCACACATTATCCCGAATATGCAAGGGTTCCAGCACCTCAACATCCGCCCCAAAGCCCAAGATGAAGCCGTACAGCCAGTTATCTTCTGGAAAAGCGACCTGACTGATATAATACCCATTCCCATCATGGATGACGTTCTCGATCCCAAACCATTCTTCCGCAATATGACGGACGCGAGCATGGAATTTCAAAGTTAACCTAGCTTGATTGTCTGGACGGCTCCATTCCTGTTGCCAGGGTCTGTCCTGTGGGTTGATGACTTTACGCTCGAAGTGCTCATTAGCAAGTGTGACATCTTGCATGCGCACAAGCTTGAACATGCGAAATTGATTTCGCTCGTGACAAAAAGCATACAGGTACCAGGAATGCTTCTTGAGTACGATGGTATGAGGGTCGGCAGTTCGGTGAGTATGTATACCTTCCGCACTGCAGTAGGTAAAGGTCACGGGTCGTAATTGATCCATGCCCTGTTCGATAAGTTCAAGCTTGATTTTCAGCGCTTCGGGATGCGTCCAGGTTGAATAATCCACGATGAATCGATTGGTATTGGCCTGAAAATCGTCATTTTTGGATTCAGGTACGATACTGCTGAGTTTTTCGACCAGAAGTTCACGCGCCGCATTAGCATGGGAAGTGGATACACTGCGCAGTGCAGTTACGATGGAAGCGAGATCCTTGTCTGTTAACACGTTTCGATCCAATCGGTAGCCCTCTGCCAGACCAATCCCGCCGCTTGCCCCCTGATACGTCACTACAGGGATGCCTGCTTGACCCAATGTATCGATGTCCCGATAGATGGTCCGGATCGATACTTCGAACATATCTGCCAAGTCTTTGGCTTGTACCCGTCCACGATTGATTAGCAGCACTACGATGGCTAATAAACGCTCCAGTTTCATATCTATGGATTCCTTTCATTGGTTTATCTGTTGGATTCAAATATGTTATATTGTTGAGCATCACACATAGGAGTGGAATAAGCAATGAAGCGAATTACGATTCTGATCGCAGACGATGAAGTTGAGATCGCTGATCTGGTTGCTTTACATTTACAAAAAGAAGGATATCACACCATCAAGGCCTTTGACGGGAAGGCGGCGGTTCAAGTTGTTCAGACCCAAGCGATCGATTTGGCGATTCTGGACATTATGATGCCTGGCATGGATGGGTATGAGGTGACCCGTAAAATTCGGGAGCAGCATCATTTGCCGATCATTTTCCTGAGTGCCAAAACGTCAGATATGGACAAAATTACGGGACTCGTGATGGGTGCGGACGATTATATGACCAAACCGTTCAATCCGATGGAGCTTGTTGCCCGGGTGAACTCCCAGTTGCGTCGTTCTCTGCAATTCAGCCAGTCTGCGCCTGTTCAGAGGTCCATTCTGGAGAAAGGCGGGCTCATCATCACGCCAGATCAACATCGCGTTACACTCTACGGCAAACCAGTGGAACTAACACCGAAGGAGTTCGACATTCTGTATCTGCTCGCGAGCCACCCCAAGCAGGTGTTCAGTGCAGAAAGTATTTTTGAACAGGTCTGGGGAGAAGCCTATTATGAGAGCGGGAATACCGTGATGGTCCACATTCGGACCCTGCGCAAAAAGCTGGGGGAAGATGTGAACAAGAACAAGTTTATCAAAACGATCTGGGGTGTGGGGTACACGTTTAATGACTAAACGAAGAAGTTTTCGCACAACCATGATTATGTTGTTAGGGTTAAGCATGCTTGCCTCTGGCGCAATCACCTATGGGATTTACAAGCTTTTACAAGCCTATTATTCGGGTGTCCGTGCAGAGGATCAGCTCGCTGAATATCGTCATTTTATGAAAAGTATCGGAGATATCTATTTCTTCCTGATCTTATTTATTCCACTGGCCATTCTATTTTTCTTCTGGTTTACCAAGCCCTACGCGACGTATTTCAAGGACATTTCCATAGGGATCAGGCATTTGGCCAATGGAGACTTTCAGCATCGTGTGCAGATCTCTTCGAAGGACGAGTTAGGTACGATTGCGGAGGATGTGAACCTGGCAAGTGAGAAGTTAAGGGACGCGGTGGAACGAGGGGATTTTGCTGAAAATAGTAAAGACCAGCTTGTCGTTAATCTGGCGCATGATCTGCGAACCCCGCTGACCTCGGTGCTTGGATATTTGGATCTGCTCATGAAAGATGATCAGCTAACGGAGGAGCAGGTACGGCACTTTACGTCGATTGCATTCACCAAATCACAGCGTCTGGAGAAGCTGATTGATGATTTGTTCGAAATTACCCGTATGAATTATGGCATGCTGCCTATAAACAAGACACAGCTGGATCTTAGCGAACTGCTGAAGCAGATGAACGAAGAACTCTATCCTGTATTTGAAAAGAACCAACTAGTCGCCCGACTAAAAATAGACACTGACCTTACGGTCTCCGGTGATGGCGAGTTGCTGGCCCGTGTGTTCGAGAATCTGCTAATTAACGCTGCACGGCATGGCAAGGATGGCATGTATGTCGATATTAATGGATATCGTGATGCAGACCGGATCATTATTCAGGTGATTAACTATGGAGGACATATTCGTCCGGAGGAATTGCCGCATATCTTCGATATGTATTACACAGGAGATCGTGCCCGAACCCCTCAAGAGGGTGGGACAGGCCTTGGCCTATTTATTGCCCGCAATATTGTAGAGCAGCATGACGGTACGATTTCGGCCCAGAGCGATGTGGTACGGACGCAATTCGAAGTTCGTTTGCCGGTATTCCAATAAGGTTCAACGTATAATTTAAGAAAAACTTTAAAATTGCCCTGCTTTTTCTTTAACTTGTTTTGTCTATCCTTGATGTATGAGGTAAAAGGAGGAACAGGCATGAAGAAGTGGGGCTTTCTAATATGTATCGTTTTGGTTGGATATATTGTTACACAATCGCCGGGATGGCTTCAGCAGAAGAATGAGCTGCCCATCGAGATTCAGAATACGCGTGAAAATCCCGCAGGTTATACGGTATCCGTCACAGGAAATATTCAGGATCAGGTACATAAGGGCAATTTGTTACTGGTTAATAAGCAATACCCCGTTCACGAGGAGGGGGTTAGATCCGATATTGTATATGTGGCGGATGAGGATGATCTGCTTCGTGGATATGGAATAATGGATCGGAAAATCATGTTATCCCGACTGGTGGCCCAGGAGTTTCAGAAGATGGTTGAGGCAGCAGGGGAAGAGGGAGTTCGATATTTTCTCATGAGCAGTGGGTACAGGGACTTTGAGAAGCAGGACGAGCTATATCAAG
This sequence comes from Paenibacillus sp. UASWS1643, assembly GCF_008693195.1. Lineage (NCBI taxonomy): Bacteria > Bacillati > Bacillota > Bacilli > Caryophanales > Paenibacillaceae > Paenibacillus > Paenibacillus sp. UASWS1643. The sequence continues at coordinate 70,512 of NZ_VXKZ01000092.1, read as the reverse complement.
AAATGGGTTCAGACTATGCACTTCCTGCAGGTCACAGTGAGCATAATCTTGGCTTATCCCTGGATGTCGGTTCAAGTCTGGCTGCCATGAATGAAGCACCGGAGGGTGACTGGCTGGAGAAAAATGCATGGAAATACGGATTTATTTTGCGATACCCGAAGGATAAAGTACGTATCACGGGTATTCAATATGAACCATGGCACTTTCGGTATGTGGGGTTGCCCCACAGTGCGATCATGCATAAGAACAATCTGGTACTGGAGGAGTACCTTGATATGTTGAAGGAGAAGGAGAACATCTCTGTTGAAGTAGAGGATGAGACGTATCATATCCGCTATTATCGGGCCACTGGAGATACGACTGTTTACATACCTGAGCACGGCGAAACTGAAATATCGGGTGATAACATGGATGGCGTCATTGTCACCGTAAAGAAATAACAGGGCAACACAAGGGAGGCAAAACAACATGAAACACAACAACCAGAAGAAAAGCAAACATTACATCCTTTGGACTGCCGTGTTCATTATCTATTTATATCTGCTGACTAAGCTGATCCTGTTCAAAAGAAGTGCTGTCGACTTTGGCATCGTGAAGGTTCGACTGATGGCGTTCTTGCAACAACCGGATCTGATTCATACGCGAACCGTCAACCTGACGCCATTTCAGGAAATTTCACGAGACTGGAACAGCCTGTCATCACATCGTCCAGGTACAGCAATTCATCTGGTAGGGAATGTTCTGGCTTTTATCCCACTGGGTATCTTCATTCCTGTTCTGACGGGCAACAAATTATTCTCTGGAATAAAGGTATTCCTGCTGTCCCTGCTGCTCAGTCTGGGATATGAGGGGACACAGTTAGTGACTGGCATGGGCATATTTGATGTGGATGACCTGATGCTTAATACACTCGGCGGCTTGATTGGATATATCATTTTCACCATGGGCATTGGCCTGAAAAAGGTGTTGGTGGGAGGAGAATCCCGCGAGACGACGAAGTTAACCTCTAAGGAGAGTCACGTGTAAGGAGGGATTACGTTGATTATCATCGCGATACTGTTCATTAGCGTAGGGCTGATGTTTCTCGTGTATCCGCATAATATTACGAATGCTTCGGATCAACAGATCAGGGATCGAGTTATCACGTCGAGATGGGTCGGAGGTTCAATAATTGTCCTGGCGTGTCTGTTTCTGATCATGGGTACGTTTCAATTGTTCGATCAAGCCTCACATCACATTGGGCATTAGCAGGTCGTTGAATTGAGAATTGATTTTTAAAGGTATGCCGATATGAAAAGCAAAGCAAAAAAAAAGCTCCCCATCCCTGTGCAGATTGCACATGGTGGGGAGCTTTTCTATATCATTTCATTACTTTAATAATTCATATAATTAAGCTTTTTTCATCATTTGACGCAATACGGTTTGCAGGATACCGCCGTTATGGTAGTAATCCACGTCAACCATACTGTCCAGACGAGCGATAACAGGGAAGTCGAACTGTGTACCGTCTTCACGAGTTACGGTAACTTTCAACTCTTGTCCTGGCTTCACATCATTGCTGAGACCCGTAATGTCATACGTTTCACGTCCGTTCAGACCAAGGCTGGACCAGCCGTGACCCTCTTGGAATTGCAATGGCATTACGCCCATGCCGACCAGGTTACTACGGTGAATCCGCTCGAAGCTTTCTGCAATAACGGCTTTGACGCCGAGCAGGAATGTTCCTTTTGCCGCCCAGTCACGGGAGCTTCCTGTACCGTACTCTTTACCTGCGATAACGATCAGGTTCTGTCCCTCATCCTGATACTTCATGGAAGCATCGTAGATGGACATTTCTTCGTCCGTTGGCAGGTACTTCGTAATACCGCCCTCGGTGCCCGGAGCCACCTGGTTACGGATACGAATATTGGCGAACGTACCACGCATCATTACTTCATGGTTACCACGACGTGAACCGTAGGAGTTGAAGTCTTTGCGCTCTACGCCATGCTCTTTCAAGTACAGTCCAGCCGGGCTGGATACCGCAATATTACCTGCTGGCGAGATATGGTCCGTTGTTACGGAATCCGCAAGCAATGCCATAACGCGAGCAGAACGGATATCTGCGATATCGTTCAACTTGTCGCCAAGTTCTTGGAAGAACGGAGGATTCTGAATGTACGTGGAATTTGGATCCCACTCGTACAATTCACCTTCCGGTACAGAGATTGCATTCCAACGCTCATTGGCTGTAAATACGTTCTCGTACTTGTTGCGGAACATCTGAGCGTTCAGGGAACTAGCGATGGTATCTTTGATTTCCTCGGAGCTAGGCCAGAGGTCTTTCAGGAATACAGGCTCATTGTTCGTATCATAACCAATTGGATCGGTTTCAAAGTCAATATTCACAGTACCTGCAAGTGCATATGCCACAACGAGTGGTGGAGATGCCAGGTAGTTGGCTTTAACCTGTGCGTGCACACGGCCTTCAAAGTTACGGTTACCGGACAATACAGCCGCAACGGTCATATCGTTCTCAGCAATAGCTTCGCTCACTTCGTCTGGCAGTGGGCCGGAGTTACCGATGCAAGTCGCACAGCCGTAGCCGGCAACGTTGAATCCGAGTTGGTCTAGATATGGAATCAGGCCTGCTTTTTCCAGGTACTCGGTAACAACAAGGGAACCTGGAGTCAGACTGCTTTTCACATATCCTGGTTTGGTCAGGCCGCGTTCAACTGCTTTTTTCGCCAGCAGTCCCGCTCCAACCATAACACTTGGATTCGAAGTATTCGTACAACTTGTGATCGCCGCGATCACAACAGCGCCTGCTTTCAGTTCACTGGTGGAACCGTTCGGGTGCTTGACAGGTACGGTTTGTTCGATTTTCTCATCGCTCAGCCCGTATCCGCCTTTATCTACAGGTGTACGGATGATGCTATTGAAGCTTTCTTTCATTTGTGTCAGCTCGATGCGATCCTGTGGACGTTTTGGTCCTGCAAGACTTGGTACAACAGAGCCGAGATCCAGTTCAATGACATCTGTGAATTCAGGATCAACGGTGCTGGAAGTACGGAACATGCCTTGAGCTTTGTAATAAGCTTCGACCAACTCCACTTGCTCGTCAGGACGGCCAGTGCTGCGCAGATAGTTCAACGTTTCACTATCGACAGGGAAGAAACCGATCGTTGCGCCGTACTCTGGTGCCATGTTGGCTACTGTTGCACGGTCAGCCAGACCGATGTTGGCAAGACCAGGTCCGTAGAACTCTACGAATTTACCAACAACGCCTTTTTTACGAAGCAATTGGGTAACTGTCAGTGCCAGATCCGTTGCTGTTGCGCCTTCGCTCAGGCTGCCAGTCAGTTTGAAACCGATAACGTCCGGTGTTACAAAATAAAGCGGTTGGCCCAGCATACCTGCTTCAGCCTCAATACCACCAACACCCCAACCAACAACGCCAAGTCCGTTGATCATGGTGGTGTGGGAGTCTGTACCTACGAGGGAATCCGGGAATACAACGGTTTCGCCGTCCACGGTTTTGGTTGCTGCCACGGAAGCCAGATACTCTAGGTTAACCTGGTGAACGATCCCTGTGGATGGTGGAACGGCACGGAAGTTGTTGAATGCCGTTTGCGCCCAACGCAAGAAGCGGTAACGCTCTTCATTACGCTCGAACTCGACTTTGATATTGTAATCAAGTGCATCGTTGGTACCAAAAGCATCAACCATGACGGAGTGGTCAATAACGAGATCGACCGGTACGAGCGGGTTGATCTGTTTTGGATCGCCGCCTGCTTTTTTCACAGTATCACGCATTGCAGCGAGGTCAACGACAACCGGTACACCGGTGAAATCCTGCAGAACGATACGTGCAGGGATGAATGGAATTTCCTTGTTATTATCACGGCCATCTGCCCAGCCGGTCAGTTGTTTTACGTGTTCTTCGGTGATGGCACGTCCGTCGAATTGACGAATTGCTGCTTCAAGCAACACTTTAATGGAGAAAGGAAGCCTGGAAAGATCGCCGTGGCCGTTTTCCTGAAGAGCATCGAGACTGTAGTAGCGGTAAGACTTGCCTCCAACCTCAAGACTGCGAGCGGCGGAGAAATGATTCTTTGCTGACATACATGTACCTCCTTGGGATGTGTCGGTGAGATGAAGAAAACGTTCATTTAGGTGAAGAACAGGCCTTCATCGTTCCGTGTTCTTGTTCGTTAGTTTCATCAGATGAAACGTAATTTCATAATCATAACTTTAGTTTTAAGTATACCGTTTTCACCTCCGTACGTAAAGGTCTTTTTGCCTGATCAAGCAAGCTTTTGGAGCGATGAAGGCGTTTTCGTGAAGCGAGCAGGAATAAGATATCTTGTGTACCTGTATTTGCCGAATTTCGGATCTCCCTCCTGAGCCGTGTACATACAACCGAAGACCCTTTCATATGAATAGTAGGAGTTTATATACGCAATGAAATATTCCAGACAGAACTCATGCCAAAGGGGGACATAGGCTTGGAACGGGAATGGAAGAGTGCCTTATATACTTACGTGAACCAGTACAATCGCTGTGAGATCGACTACCGTCCACAGACCAGCGAACGGATCGTTACCGATCCTGACTTCGTGGTGGAACGGGGAGAGCGTATGGCAAGGCTGGACGAATGGTATCGTAAGCGGCGCGCCGTGCCTCTTCGCAGCGAGACCAGCGCCAAGCTAGTGCGCACGCTTATGGATGGCCAGGAAGAAGCGGTGGTGGATGTACAATTGTACAGCAGACTGTTCTACGAGAAGAGCGGGATCACCCACCGGGAGGACCGGATTGAGCGGGAGCGGTTAACCTTTCTGCGGCAGAGTGGTGGATGGATCATTGGACGGGTCGAGCGAGAAGTGCCGGAGCGTCGCCCTGCTGGGGAAGGGCGTCCGTTTCAACAAGCTGATTTTGTACAGGCGATGAATCGGCCGCTGCTGAATCGGGAAGTGTTGGGTCAAGGAAGAAGCTCACGGCAACAGTCATATCGCAGAGATCTGGCAGTTGCCTATGCAGATCGGTGGTGGAATGCGGGCAATCCGGCATTTGAGGAATTTGATGTGGATTGTACCAATTACGTGTCCCAATGTCTCTTTGCAGGGGGCGCACCCATCCACTATACTGGTAGAAGAGAAGCCGGCTGGTGGTATAAAGGGTATGTGAACGGCTCTGAAATGTGGAGTTACAGTTGGGCAGTTTCCAACAGTCTGGAGCGTTATTTGTCAGGCAGCAGCTGGGGTCTGACCGCGACAGAAGTGGAGCGTCCTGAGCAGCTGATGCTCGGCGATGTTATTCTCTACAATTGGGATGGAGATGGACGATTTCAGCACAGCACCGTTGTGACCGCGTTTGATGCGGGCGGTATGCCGCTTGTTAACGCACATACGGTTAGCAGCCGTCACCGCTTTTGGGATTACCGGGATTCTTACGCTTGGACGGAGCGGACGGTATACCGGCTTTTTCATATTGCAGATGAGTTTTGATGACGAAAGATTTTCGGGATGCGGTGACGCAGACATCCAGTTCCGTGTAAAATAAGACCAGATAACACAAGCAGAATAACAAGGGTGCTGAGCATGCAAACATGACAGCATCAGGCACAGATAATCGGAGGGTACACATGAGTATGGATAAATTAAAAGTAGGCGTCGTGTACGGCGGAAAATCGGGCGAGCATGAGGTGTCGCTGCAAACGGCGTTTGCTGTAACAAACGCATTTGATTATGAAAAGTATGAACTGGTTCCTTTTTATATCTCCAAGCAGGGGACGTGGAAAAAGGGACCTGTCATGCATGCGCCGTTCGCGCAGATTGAAGATCTGAAGCTGGAGCAATCGGCGGGTGGAACGCAGGATGCGCTGAATGCCCTGTTTGGCCGTTTGTATGGCGGAGCAGAAGCGCTGGACGTGATGTTCCCTCTGCTGCATGGTACGTTTGGAGAGGATGGCACCATTCAGGGCATGTTCGAGATGGCGGATATGCCATATGTAGGTGCGGGTGTACTCGCTTCGGCTGGCGGCATGGACAAAGTGGTCATGAAAAAGCTGTTTGCACAGGCTGGCATTGACCAATGTGCCTTTACGTATTTTAACGCGACACAATGGAAGCAGACTGAGCACGAAATGATCGTACAGGTCGAAGATCAGCTGGGGTATCCTTGTTTTATCAAACCGGCCAATCTGGGCTCCAGTGTAGGCATCTCCAAAGCACGTAACCGCGATGAACTGAAGACAGCTGTCGAGTTCGCACTTCGGTATGATACGAAGGTTGTCATTGAGGAGTTCGTTGAAGCACGCGAGGTTGAAGTCAGTGTCCTCGGTAATGACGAGCCCATGGCTTCCGTTCCAGGTGAGATCGTATCCTCCGGTGAGTATTATGACTATGCAGCCAAGTATATTGATGGTCAATCACAGATGCTGATTCCAGCTCCACTGGACCCAGAGGCCGCAGATCGCATTCGCGAGGCAGCTTTGCAGGCGTTCCGTGCGATTGAAGGTAACGGTATTTCACGTGCGGACTTCTTCATTCGGAAAAATGACGGAGCTTTGCTTATTAATGAAGTCAACACCATGCCTGGTTTCACACCATACAGCATGTATCCACTTCTTTGGCGTGAGACAGGTGTATCGTATGCCGAACTGCTGGATCGCATGATTGAGCTGGCACTGGAGCGTTACAACCGCAAGCAGGCACTGAATTACGAGAACGGCGTACAGGCGTAGCCTGCGACCACAAGATCAGGAGGGATATGCATGGGATTTCAGACTGAATTCAATTCCGTATGCAAGTTCAAGAATGAGCAGGAGCTGTTCGAACTGCTTGAATACGGACGCGGCAAAATGGTCAAACAGGGCTTCCGGGTATTTCCTACCGGCCAGAAAGTGATTGCATACACACCGGATAACGTGGCTGTAGCCATCGTCAAGATCGTGGTTTCCATTGCGGAGATCAACTTCCAGGGGCAAGAGGTAACCGAGGTGGAGATGCAACTCATCCGCAAATTGACTGAGGAAGAATCACGCATTCAGACTGCTCTTGCGGATGAGATGTTCTTTGGAGAGCAAGCACAGGAATAGTTATTGACTGTAAGTGCGGGTCGGAAGGACTGATTTGCCAGAATACGATTATGGTCACTCTTTTAGGGTAAAACTTGGTTATATACAGTGACGGTACATCCTGACGGCTGAATATGCCGTGCGGGTTTCCCGCCCTAATAGAGAGGAAGAGATTCATGCTCGTACGCTTTGGTTACGTGGCAATGTCCGTGCTTATAGAGAATGCCTCGCCTTCCCGGACCATGACCATGTCGAGTTTTAACAAAATCGATGACAGGGAAGCAGCGATCCGCAAGCTCGAACGGATTGCAGCCGAGAACCTGCACAATACATTACGTTTGCTCAGGCACAACAAGGGTAGCCATATTCATGTATATCGCTTCTCTTCCAAGTTGATTCCACTGGCAACACACGAGGACCTGAATGACTGGGACCCGTTCCCGGCACTGAAGCAGGACTTTGCGGCCATTGGTAATTTTGTGAAGGAAAATCATATGCGTGTGTCCTTTCATCCGGATCATTTTACCGTACTTAGTACCCCCCGCGAGCAAGTTCTGCACAACTCGATTCGCGACCTTCGTCATCATGTTCGGATGCTGGATGCCATGGGGTTGAATGCCACTGCCAAGAACAATATACATATTGGTGGTGCATACGGGGACAAGCCTTCGGCGGCGCTTCGTTTTGAAGAAAACTTTTTGAAGCTGGATCGGGACATTCAGGAGCGGCTCACACTCGAAAATGATGACAAAACGTTCAATGCGCCTGAGACACTGGCCGTGTGCCAGCGCTTGGGATTGCCCATGGTACTGGATATTCATCACCAGTGGGTGAACAATGAAGGGGAACAGCCATGGGATCTGTGGCCTGATATCCTGAAAACCTGGGATTCACCGCTCGCGCAGGCGGATTCACCAGATGATCAGCCATTGCCACCCAAAATCCATGTGTCCAGTCCAAAGAGTGAGAAGGATCTGCGAGGTCATGCTGATGGTGTGGAGGTAGAGCCTGTGCTCGACTTCTTGCGTCATATCGCAGCAAATACCCCGAGGCTTGACGTGATGATTGAGGCCAAACGCAAGGATGAGGCTCTTGTGCAACTGATGCAAAAGCTGGCATTCTATCACGAAGAGGGCGTGGAGTGGGTGGACGAGTCTACCGTCATCATTCATCCGTAGTGCCAAAAGGGGCCTGGGCAACGAGAAACTTTACGACCTGTGGGGCGTATACTTTTAACAAGTATTTCAACTTTTCGTAGATTGATATAGAAAGTAGAGTGAACGCTTTGAATGAGAAGGAAAAGACACCTTATGTCGTGACAAGCAAAAGCTATACTGCCGTTGCCATTAATGCAGCTTCCAAAGCTGGCGAATGGATCAAAAGCCGTCTTGGGACGGTAGCTGAACTTGGCACCAAATATTCACCCCAAGATCTGGTGACCGAAGTGGATAAAGGAGCGGAGCAGATGATCCGCCGCCTGATTCTTACGCATTTTCCCCACCATGCCATTCTGGGTGAAGAAGGCGTCGAACCGGGACCGGAAGCTTCGGCAAAAGCACTGAAAGAGGCCGAGGAAGAAGAGTTCCTGTGGATTGTTGATCCTGTGGACGGAACGACGAACTTTGTACACGGATTCCCATTTTATTCGGTGTCCATCGCATTGGCTCACAATGGTGAAGTCATTGTTGGCGTGATCTACGACCCTTCCCGTGATGAAATGTTTGTTGCGGAAAAAGGGAAAGGAGCATATGTTCACGGAAACCGGATGCTTGTATCTGGTGAACAAGAACTGGCTCAGAGCCTGATTGCGGTTGGATTCCCGGCAGACACAACCTTTGCGTTACCACTGAATATGGCCGCTGTGCAGGCACTTGCTCCGCAAGTTCGTAACTTGCGTGCAGGCGGATCTGCCGCCCTTCATCTGGCATATGTTGCCGCAGGACGCCTCAGCGCCTACACCGAAGTTGGATTGAAACCGTGGGATATTGCCGCAGGTGCGCTGCTGGTTGAAGAATCCGGCGGCAAGGTGACCGATACCATCGGAACGCCTTACCAACTGTCTGTGAACCATGTCGTTGCCAGCAATGGCAGAATCCATGATGCACTGACGGATGTGCTGAAGGAAGCGAAGGCTACTGGTCTGGAGTGAGTTTATTCAACTCATTGATGCTTTAATTACTTTTAATTGTACATTAACGGAGGGGACAGAAAGCATCTGAAGAAGCGGAGCTAAAAGCTTTCTGAAAGAAAGCTGCTTCGTAAGCACATGCTACGCCTTTATCACCGGATTTCTACCTTGGAAAAGGGAATCAAAGAAATCTGGGGATAACAGCGATCGGAAGATGGTTCTGTACACGAAGTGAAAGTACAATAGTAATAATTAACGCATGTATGACTTTAATTAAAGGAGCGAAAACAATGGATGAATCCAAAGAACTGGAACGACGGCTCAGTGATATGCTGACGGAAGGGGACATGGAAGAGTCCGGCGACACCGATCAGCGTGAACGCCAGCTGATTCCTCCCAAGTATGAAGTGCGAATCCAGACAGAACGTGATCCAATTGTCGAAGAAACGTTAAAGTACCGGAAGATGGCACGCGAAGTGGATGATCGATATGATCGATATCTGGAGCGAACTATCGGGAACAAACCGGAGAGCGACAAGGGTCACTCAAATTCTGAGGACTCAAATAAGCCGCAATCTTAACTAATCACTGAACGTCATAGCTGAGCTTAACCAATAACAGGCTCCCCATCAGGGAGTCTGTTATTTCATGTGTGCTCTCAGCAGAGAGGACAACACCTACTTTAAAATGATAGAATAGAGTAACACCAACTGATGTCATTGGTATGACCAATGTACTATACAATAGTGAGGTTGTTCAAAAAGTCCGCTTTTGATTACGAAGGATGCCTAGCTTCATCCCATCTTCTCGGTACTGAAAACCGACCCTTTTGAACACGTACATTTAGTGAAATTATAGATTCACGAGAAGGAGTGTTACCCTGAATGAAGCGTAAACGTATATGGGAAAATACTGCTGCCGGTTTAACGGTAAGCATGTTGGCAGGAATGCTGCTCTTTACATCATCCGCATTGCCTGCACACGCGGCTGATACCAAAACCGGTGTATTGCCAGTGGGTACTAACGAGGCTTCGCTGACTGCGAAGAAAGATGCAGTATCCGTAACCAAGGAGTTCCGCATCGTCACATTGGGAGATTCCATAACGGTAGGTTATGAGCCCAACACACAAGAATTGCCTTATGGTTATGTAGAACGTCTGCATGAGCAAGGTTTGCTGCATGGACGTACACAAGTGGACAACTACGGGATTGCCGGATTGAAAACCAGTGGCCTGAAAAACTTCACTACTGCAATTAAGGATGGCAAAACGTTGACTTCTGAAGCCATTCAACCAAGTCTTCCTGATCCAAGAGCGGGACAGATCGGAGCCAATACTGCTGCAATCCGTGAGAGTGTAGCACAGGCCAATCTGGTTGCAATTACCATTGGGGGAAATGATGTATCTGAGCTTCTCGGTACAGCAGACAAACTGAGCGATCAAGATCTGCAAGCCAAGGTAAAAGAATTACTCGCAACATATACAGCCAATGTTAGTGCAACGATTAATGATATCCATGACATTAATCCGACAGCTACAATTGTCATCGCTGACCAGTATCAACCGATGCCGGAAGTAGCAGGCAAGGCACTGTATGCCAAACTGATGGAGGCATCCCAAGGTTTCACACAGACCATTGATGGCATTGCAGCACAATTCACTGCTCAAGGTACCGATGTCAAAGTCGCACACGTGGCCAAGGAGTTTGTTGGTGGTGAAGGTACGATGACACATATGATCAAAGATCGGGATTTCCACCCGAACCAATTTGGATATGCGGCCATTGCCGAAGTATTTGCCAAAACGATCTGGGGAGATTACACCAAGCTGACTGCACCTGCCACAGGTGAGCCGATGAACATTATTGTGAGTGGCAAAACATTAAATACTCCGTACAAACCGATTATCCGTAACGGCAAAAACTTTGTGGCGATTCAAGACATCGTAAACGCTGTGGGTGCTACTACGGTGTGGGATAACAAAACTTCAACCGCAACCATTACATATGGAGACCGAAAGGTTGCTGTGAAGATTGGTGCCAATGCTGTGAAGGTAAATGGAGCATCGGTTACTGTGGATACACCTGCATTCCTGAATAAGGTAGGCAAAGAGTCCAAAACATATGTACCACTTGCCATGGTGGCTGAAGGTCTTGGCTTTGATGTGCAATATGTAGCGAAGCTGAAAACTGTTTTTGTTAATCCGTAAATTGTATTTCATGCTTTAACATGATGTTATTCAAACAGCCAGAATACCTTGATCTGTTCAAGGTATTCTGGCTGTTTTGTGTTCTTTTTGCGTTGCTGACAGAGATGTATACCTTCTCTAATGACCTGAAATGTTGCATAAATATATCTTGTCAGATGACCAATGGATGTGTAAATATGAAAATAACTTACAATAAAACCACTAACCTATAGCATGACAGGCACCCCTCGCAAGCCAAAGGAGCGCTTAGGATGAACAAAATTAAGAACGCTTTCACAACACTGCCGATTCATCACAAAACGATTCTTCTCATCGGACTTTTGATGTTAATCAGCTTTACGTTTTATGCGTCCGTACTCCGATATGTGTTCAGTATCTATGACCGTCAGATCTATGAGAAATCCTCGCAGGTCCTCAATATGTCTTCGGTAGGTATTGAGAATCAACTGCGTGAGATGTCCAGTCTCTCTTTCAAGGTGATGTCAGATGAGCCGCTTCAACAATATCTGCTTCAACTTGAAAAGGCCGAGACAGGTTACGAGAAAAATGGTCTGCGCAAAAAAATTACTAACCGGCTAGTTGCTTATGCAGGGTCTGAGAAATACGTCTATTCCATGCTATTTATCGATAATGATAATAACGTTATGGCCGCAGGGAACCGGGAAGGAATTTCGGAGACAAAACAGAAGGAACTGGTAGCACTGGGAGACCGATATTCGGGGTCCAATGTGTGGCATACCAGCGGGGATAAACAAGCTAGGCTTTTATCCGTCCGACAGGTAAAATCTTTTACGGGCGGAGCATTTACGCTCGAAAAGCTCGGGACCTTGATTATCCGTGTCCGTCTGGACCGAATTGTGCAGGATCAGATGCAAGAACCGGCTGAGGACTCACAACTACTTATTACGGATGGAAAAGAAGTGATCTATCCAACAGAATCAGCAGTCAGTGAAGCGGAGATAGAGTCAGAATTGAAGCGGACCCAACCTTATGGCATTGCCATGTTTGAGCATGGTCGTTATTTTGTCGCCCGGGCCAACTCTTCCTATACTGACTGGACTTACCTATATACGACGCCTTTTGATCAGATGTTTAAACAAATTCAGTTTGTCAAACAGTTGGTAACGGTCATCTTCATAATGATTTTTCTGGCGGCACTTATATTTGGAGCGAAATTCTCACGCAGTATCACCCAACCGATTGCTCAATTGATTAAGAAAATGCGTAATATCGAAAAGGGCGATCTCGATAAACTGGAGGAAGCTGCTCTCGGCAATGTTCCGATGTCTCCACAGAATGAGGTTGGACTGCTGCATCGCACATTCAAGATGATGCTTCAACGGATACGTGAATTGATTGATGAGAATTATGCCAAGCAACTGGTGATTCGTGAGACTGAGTTGAAAGCGCTTCAGGCGCAGATTAATCCACATTTTCTATACAACACGCTAGAATCGATTAACTGGCTGGCTAAAGTACAGAAGCAACGACAGATCTCAGAAATGGTTGAGGCTCTCGGATTTCTGCTGCGTAGCTCTGTGAATATGTCCGAGAAGTGGATTACGCTGGAAAGAGAGCTGGACATTGTCCGCAGTTACGTGACGATTCAGCGCACTCGTTTTGAGGAAAGACTGGATTTCGACATGGAAATTGCCCCAGAGGTAGGAACGGCGCGGATACCGAAGTTAACATTACAGCCTTTGGTGGAGAACGCCATACATTATGCACTTGAACCAAGCATTGACCCTTGCCGGATCCGTATTCGGGCGAGAGCAGATGGAGATAAGGTGATTATTGAAGTCGAGGACGACGGTCCGGGGATGACACCGGAATTCCTGGAACAACTACACGAAGGACGTATTCAGACAAGAGGACAGGGCATTGGGTTATCTAACATCCAGGAACGAATCAGACTGACCTTCGGTGATGAAGGTGGAATGGTGATGAGCAGCAAGCCCGGATCAGGAACTGTAGTATCGATCAGCATACCTTGGATCAGAGAGGACGATGACGATGTACAAAGTGATGCTCGTAGATGATGAACGTGTCATTCTGGAGGGGATTTCCCAAGTGGTCGATTGGGCCGCGGCAGGAACGGAATTGGTGGGTACGGCGAGGAACGGGATTGAAGCATTGGACAAAATTGGGCAGTCGAGACCCGATATTATTATTACGGATATTTCCATGCCAGGTCTGGATGGTCTCGGACTCATAGAGAGGGCATCTGAAGCATATCCGGGTGTACGTTTCATCATGTTATCCGGCTACAAGGAGTTCGAATATGCTCGCAGAGCGATGCAATACGGTGTGAAGCATTATTTGCTCAAACCCTGCAACGAGAATCAGATCCATGATGCATTAACTGAACTGTTGCAGGAACATCAGGATGCTCAGGTGAAGGAGCATGTTGCCGGTGAGATGAAACAGCGATTGCAGCGTGTCCTTCCACATGTGAAAGAGCAATTTCTGCTGGAGTTCATGACCAACCGAACCTATGGGCCGGTTGATCTGGAGTATTATCAGGAGCTGTTTGATCTGGAGCTTGAAGAGAACGCAGTTCGGTTACTGCTGTTCCGAATTGTAGATGAACATGATTACAGTCATTTATTTGCGATCAAAAACATTGCCAGTGACCTGCTCCCACATGTCCTGTTAAGCACAACCATTGAAGGCAAACTCCTCATCCTGCTTGCGGATTCAGCTGATCCGGCCGGACTGAAAGAAAGTATTGAAGAGGTTCGGGCTGCATTTACCAGACTATATAAATTGGAAGTGACCGCTGCGCTGAGTGAAGCAGATCGAATGATTCAATCCCGGCGGTTGTTTCGTGAGGCTTTGCAGTATCTGAACCATCGCTTTTTCATCGGTGAAGGCAAGCTGATCACGAAGAATGATCTGGTATTGGCGGGAGAATGCGACGGCGTGCATGTAGAACAGGATGCGGAGCAACTGTGTCAGTTGATCAAATCGGGCAATACCGAGGAAACAGCGGTAGAGGTGGAACGTCTGTTTGATCTATTATCGCGTCAGCAGCTGGAAATTGAAGTGACTCGCTCTTACGTAGTGCAGCTATATTCGGCGATGGTTCATGTCTGTCCTCCAGAGGAAGCAACGGAATTCACCCAGCGTATGGCAGAACTGCCGCATATCGATACGTTATCTGGTTTGAAGTCTTTTGTTGCAAGCAGTGCAGCCCGATTAACTTCCGGTTATTACAAAAACCATATCAGTCGCCAGTCTTCTGCCGTGGAGAAGATGATGGATATCGTGGATCGTCATTATGGAGAGGCGGATCTCTCTCTCAATGGAGTCGCCCACCAGATGTTGTATATGAATCCGGATTATCTGGGCAAAATTTTCAAAAAAGTCACAGGCGAAAATTTCTCCAATTACGTGAATCGTCTGCGCATTGAACGCGCATGTGACCATATTCGCAGAGGCGGGGATGTGAAAGTATTCGAGCTTGCTGAATTGTTCGGATTCGGCGGGAATTCACAATATTTCAGTCAGGTGTTCAAAAAGTGGACCGGTATGACACCTACGGAATTCCGCAGGATCGGCGTATAACAATGGACTACCAATCATGTGATTCATGTCTGGGGAGGATGAACAGCGCCGAGAGGAGGCTGTTGTCCTCCTCTGTTTTTTGAACCAACAAGACGGTTTTGTGTATTCAACTCTGGTCGTACATTTGCGAGAATGACATTAACAAGTTTGTGAAAGCGTTATCAGAAATAAAAGGATAACTCGTTTCACATAACCATATCAACATAAAAGGGGAGATTGGCATGGTGAAGAAGGCAATATTCCTGATGATGGCTGCATTGCTCGTTTTTACAGCGGCGTGTAGTTCAGGTGGAGGAACTGAAGGAGGATCTGGAGATGACTCAGTTACCCTGCGGATCGCTTGGTGGGGTTCGGATGCACGGCATGAATATACACAGAAGGTCATCGACCTGTACAAATCGAAAAACCCGAATGTCAAAATCGACGTGGAATATGCTTCATTTGATGACTACTGGAAAAAGCTCGCACCACAAGCAGCGGCAAATCAGTTGCCTGACATCGTTCAGATGGATATTTCCTACATCAGCCAATATGCACAAAATGGTCAGCTTGAGGATCTAGCGCCTTATCTGGGCAATCAGATCAAAGTGGACGATGTGTCCGAGAACGTTATTAGCACAGGTGTAATTAACGGTAAACAATACGGTGTACCTGCCGGTGTTAACGTTCTGGGCTTCCAATATGACCCTGCTTTGCTTCAAAAAGCGGGAGCGGAAGCTATGCCTGAAAATATGACATGGGAATCATACGAAGCACTGGGTAAACAAGCCGCAGAGAAAGGCCTGTATTTGGATGGAGGGGTAGCTCCTGATATCTTCTTCCATTACTTCCTGCGTACCAAAGGACATTCGCTTTACAATGCAGAAGGAACTGGCCTTGGTTATGATGATGACCAATTGTTTGTGGAGTTCTTCGGACTTATGCGCCGCATGATCGAGCAAGGTGCAGCACCTACGCCGGATGTAGCCAACCAAACCAAAGGCATTATTGAGGAATCAGATCTCGTGAAGGAAAAAGGAATCGGCGTATGGCAATGGTCCAACCAGTTCGTAGCCTTGCAACAAGTAGCGAACCGTCCACTCGAAATCGCTCCAATGCCAGGACCAGATATGGAAAAAGGACTTTATATGCAGCCAAGTATGTATTGGGGTGTAACGTCCAACTCCAAAGTGAAGGAAGAAGCAGCTAAATTCATTGATTTCTGGGTGAATGACGTGGAAGCCAACAAACTGATCAAAGGTGAGCGCGGTGTGCCAATTTCAGGAGCAATCAAAGAAGCTATCGCACCTGAGCTGAGTGACGCAACGAAACAAGTCTTTGAATTCGTAGCAGCCATGGAGCCAAAAGCTTCACCAATGAGTTCTCCGCCACCGGTTGGTTCACCTGAAGTAATCTCTGCTCTGGCAGATGTGGTTGAAGAGTTGAACTTTGGCAAAATTACACCTGAACAAGCAGCAGAAACATTCCGCAAGAACGCCGAATCTGTACTTGCGAACAATAAATAACAGTTGAATGATGGCTTGCTCGTCCCACTTCAGGGATGGTCGGGAATGGGGCTACTCGCGAATGCGAGGGCCTTTCCCCGTCCAGATGACCGAAGCAAGGATGAGGGAACAAGCTGATCCATGAAGGAGGTTCGTTCCATTGAGGCAGTATTCGTCGTTACGTAGAAACTTAACTGGATATGCGTTCATAAGCCCGTTTATTATTGGATTCCTGGGCTTCACACTCATCCCCATGTTTGTGTCCTTATATATGTCGTTCACGAGTTATAACTTATTCACTTCTCCGCGGTGGATTGGGCTTGATAACTACACCAAAATGTTTTTTGATGACCCGAAATATTGGAACTCGGTCAAAGTGACGTTTCTGTATGTATTCATTGGGGTACCGTTAAGGTTGATCTTTGCCCTCTTCGTAGCGATGGTCCTAAACACTGGCTCTCGTATGATTGGAACGTACCGGACGCTGTATTACCTGCCATCCATTATCGGTGGTAGTGTGGCCGTATCCATTATGTGGCGTAACCTCTTCAGTAATGAGGGTGTTATCAACAGTGCTCTAACGGCAATCGGGATCGGGCCAATAAGCTGGTTTGGTGACCCGAATGCGTCCCTGGTTATGCTCATCTCACTGTCTGTGTGGCAGTTTGGTTCGTCCATGCTGATTTTCCTGGCTGGTCTCAAAAATATCCCTACGGAGATGTACGAGGCAGCAGGTGTGGATGGCGCGAATCCTATACGGAAATTTTTCAGCATCACCTTGCCACTGCTTAGCCCGATCGTCCTGTTCAACATGATTATGCAGACGATTGGAGCATTCATGACGTTTGTACCTGCCTATATTATCTCCAAAGGCGAAGGTGGTCCAATGGACGGTACGATGCTGTACTCCCTGTATCTGTTCCGTCAGGCGTTTATGTTTAACAACATGGGTTATGCTTCGGCCATGGCTTGGGTCATGCTCATCATGATTGGTATACTCACGGTAGCTGTGTTCCTGACATCCAAGTACTGGGTGTTCTACGAATCTGAAGGAGGGAAGTAACGATGGTTTGGAGAAATGTAAAATGGCCCGTGTATCACCTGTTCGTTGCAGCTCTTGCCCTCCTGATGCTCTATCCCGTCCTATGGATGTTATTCAGTTCATTCAAGGAAAGCCGTACGATTTTCGTCACTGCGGATACCCTGTTTCCTGCGGAGTGGATCTGGAGCAACTATGTGGATGGCTGGAAAGGCACAGCTGGAAGACCGTTTATGGATTACATCACCAACTCACTTGTAATCGTGGTTATTTCCACGATCGGTGCCGTAATATCGTCATCGTTGATCGCTTTTGGTTTTGCCAGACTTAACTTCAAGGGACGTACATTCTGGTTCTCCTTGATGATGTTAACACTGATGTTGCCACATGACGTGGTATTGGTTCCTCAGTACATCATTTTCACGAAGCTCGGCTGGCTGAATACTATCTTGCCAATCGTTGTACCTACATTCTTCGGAATGCCGTTTTTCATCTTCCTGATGGTACAGTTCATTCGAACGATTCCGAAGGAGCTGGATGAGGCTGCAACCATCGATGGATGTAA
Source organism: Paenibacillus sp. UASWS1643 (assembly GCF_008693195.1). Classification (NCBI taxonomy): domain Bacteria; kingdom Bacillati; phylum Bacillota; class Bacilli; order Caryophanales; family Paenibacillaceae; genus Paenibacillus; species Paenibacillus sp. UASWS1643. The sequence goes on along the minus strand of NZ_VXKZ01000092.1, from coordinate 52,465 downwards.
CAAATTCAGACTGTATATCCAGATTATTATGCCGCTGATCAAGTCTTCTCTGGCGACTGCAGCCATCTTCTCCTTCTACTGGAGATGGGAGGATCTGCTCGGTCCGGTATTGTACCTGAACTCGCCTGATAAATACACCGTGTCGATGGCGCTGAAAATGTTCCTCGATAGTGAATCTGCTTCCAACTGGGGCGCAATGTTCGCCATGTCCATCGTCAGTCTGGTTCCGGTTGTAGCTGTGTTCTTCATCTTCCAGAAACAAATTGTTCAAGGGATGAGCACCAGTGGATTGAAAGGATAAGCCAGCTTACTGTATCTTCGTATCTTCGCCCGAATGAACGTTTACGAAAGTTAACCAAGGAGGTTATCGCTTTTGAATAAAGCTCAAGGTAGTCAGGCCGTTGCCATGGAGGCAGCGGCAGAGGGCCAGGCAGTGTCCGTGACCAGCTGGAAGTTTAACTTTGGACCGGACTCGGGAAGAGCAGATGAGACAGGGGATTATCTGAAAGTAACTGCAACAACCGCATACGAGGAACGCGGAGGATACGGATTCGAGTCAGGATCTCTGGTGTATGAGAAACAACGCATTAGTGATGACGATGTGTCGGATCCCACGAAACAACATCATAACAATTCGGGGCAGACAACCATGTCTGCCCGATTGCGTTCAGGTTTCTGTATTCCGCTCAAAGCATCGTTCATCGTGGATGTTCCCGATGGAACCTACCAAGTATTACTCGTTGCAGGTGATGAATTGGCTGAGACAGTGACCCGCGTGAAAGCTGGTGAAGGCAGACTTGTACTGCCAACCATTCGCACACTTCCCGGACAATGCGCAGAGGTTCGATTCTCGGTTGTTGTTCGCGGCGGCAGACTTCGTCTGTCATTCTCCGGTCCTGCACCGAGAATTAATGCTTTGGAGATTACTCTTGCGAATCAGACCATGACCGTATTTCTTGCCGGGGATTCAACCGTAACAGATCAGCCGGAAAGTGGATATCCATATTGCGGTTGGGGCCAGTTATTGCCAGCCCAATTCAAACATGATGTGGCAGTAGATAATCACGCCCAGTCAGGGCGCAGTTCCCGCAGTTTTATTAATGAAGGCAGATTAAGCGCCATTCTGGAGCGAATCAAGCCTGAAGATTTTCTGTTTATTCAATTTGGACATAACGATGAGAAGCCGGACCCTGAACGTGGGACGGACCCATTCACAACATATAAGCAATATTTGAAAAAGTATATCGACGCTGCACGCGAAGCCAAGGCTCGTCCGGTGCTCATAACCCCGGTACATCGTCGCTATTTTGCGGATGATGGCACATTGACCGATACGCACGGCGATTATATTATCGCCATGCGTGAGTTGGCGGAAGAGGAAGATGTTCCGCTGATCGATCTGGCTGAGCGCAGCCGTCTTCTGTTCGAGCAGGCGGGCGTTGAAGGCACCAAGGACGACTTTATGTGGGTACTGCCAGGCGAGTATGTGAACTTCCCCTCAGGCGTGGAGGATAACACGCATTTTCAGGAACGCGGTGCCCGTCGCCTTGCCCAGCAGGTGGCAGAAGCCATCTGCGAGTTAAAATTGCAACCGCTGCAGATGTATCTGCGGTAGCAAGCAATCGCAGAATTCATTTTTACTGCTCTAGGAGATAAGCTACCGCAGGATTTTAAGTCCTGTGCGTCTGTATTTAAGCGAAGCGAGTTAAACGAAGTAACGAGCCAGCAAAAAAGTTGCCCAGCGAAGAGCGAAGGCAATAATTTTTTAAAATCAGTTCGGCGAGCGTAGCAGCGGAGGAGGACGGAATCGGGTAGAGGGAGCGAAGCGTCCGCCTTTGGAGCGGGATTTCCCCTGCTGAGGGGGAATGAATAGAAATCCCGAGCCAACAGCGGCCCATAGCCCGATCCGTCCACCGGAGCGGCTGCCGTGCGAGCCCACCCGATTTTAAGAGTTGGCTCCGCGAATGAGCCGAAGAAATCCCGAGCCAACAGCGGTCCACAGCCCGATCCGTCCGCCGAAGTGACTACCCCGCGAGCCCATTTATTTTTAACCTATATTGCAATCGCAAAAAAAGGAGGATGTATTCAATGACAACTGATCAGACAGAATTAGGCACGTCCGCCCGCAAGATCGCTCCAGCAGCTACAGGGCACACCTACTGGGTTATCCCGGATGGCTACATTCCCCCAGAGAGCCGTGGGACATTGGAGAGTCATGAGAGCATTTGTGTGCTAAATACAGGTTTGGAAGATGCAGATCTCAACATAACGATCTTTTTTGAAGACAGGGAGCCCATAGAGAATATTGAAGCTATCGTACTTGGCAGAAGAACCAGCCATATTCGAACCGCATCACTGCATTCCGGAGATCAGTATATTCCCACGGGTGTTCCATATGCGATCACTGTATCCAGCAACGTCCCTGTCATCATCCAGTACAGTCGTTTGGACACGACCCAGCCTGAACTGGCACTGATGAGTGTCATCGCATTTCCGCTGAATTGAAGTAAAGACGACCAGTAACCATGCATTCACTGCAGGTGACTGGTCGTCTTTGTGCATTACTCGGTATATTTGTACGTACTGGCATTAAGGATTTTCACATGAACTTCCACTTTGCCAAGATTGAATTGTTTGATGGGATCAGCCCGTTGCTGGACCAGCTCTTTCCACACCGCAAGATCATGACGATACAGATGTTCCGCAAGGCCGTAAGAATCAATGTTACGAGATTTGTTTTTTTGGAAGGTTGTCCGAATTTCAGATTCGATCTGCTCCTCGGCAGCTTTCTCCATCGTGCGGGGAGAATTATGGGAGCCATTATCTTCAACGATGACGCTTTTCACCGAAGTAGTCAGGTCGAAAGTGACCCCATTGCCTACTTTCCTTGATGAAATCTTTGTCTGCGGGTTATGGAGGCGAAGTGTAAGATCAGGAGTTTTGCTTCCATTCTTATACACGTAAAGCGGATACTGGTAGACATGATTATAATTTACGAATCGAGTACCATCTGCATCCTTGCCTGCCACTTTCCCTTGGCTTCTGCCATTCGAAATGACAAAAAATCCATCCGTTCTAATCAAAGGGGGAGCTTTATCTCCATTGAACCAGGTTTTGTTTTTATCGGTGATTGAGGGTAACAGGATAACCGAAGCAGGCTCACGGAAACCGTCAAGAAGCTCATGAAGACGGATAGGTTCAAAGGCAGAATGTTGCTTATACAGCTTAACCGGTTCGAATAGCTCAATGGTCTGGGTAGATTGGTTCAGCAGGGCAGAGGGGGACAGCACTTCGGGTATGCTTTGTTCCGTGCCGAAGATCCATGGTGTGTATCTCAGCTGACCTGAATGCAACAGCGTGTTAAAAATCTCCTCCAACCGCCCACTCATTGCATTTTTTGATAAAACAATTGCTTTAACATGGGTCCACAATGTTTGTTGCTGGGAAGTTTGATAGAGGTCGTTAATAGCCATACTTAGCGTTGTGCCTTCGCCTCGACCAACCCAGATATCACTTTCTTCCCGCGAAGTCGGCCCCTCTTGTTTGGCAATACTGGAGAAATCAATTAATTGAGCATAAGCGACATATTTGTTATCCTCATAATCTATCCCTATTCCCGTGATAAAGTTAATGCTTTGAACCTCTTTGGAATCCCAGCACCCCGACAGTATAATCAGGCAGCTCATAAGCAAGCACAACAGGTAAATCCATTTGCTCATTGGCGTTTTCTCCCACGCGTGGAATCCTGAGTATGGAGTGCAGCTGGACGCTTGGTTCTCTTCATGGATGGATACATGGATACGGCTTGGGTGAAGTCGCCGGGAATATAGGGAGAAACGGGGGACAGATAGGAAACACCATAACACTCCAAGGAAACAAGGTGAACCAGCAGAGCGAATAATCCCAGCATGAAACCGAATAATCCAAGGATGGAAGAAATAACAAGCATCCCTATCCGAACATGAGCAGTAGCCCCACTGAGCACCGTATTCACCAGAATATAACTGGAGATAACTGAAATTGCTACCGTGACAATGATGGTAGGAGAAGTAATCCCGGCACGAATAGCTGCATCTCCAATAATGAGTCCACCTACCACACTGACCGTTTGGCCCAAAGCTCGAGGCAGTCTGCGACCAGCTTCATTGAACAACTCAAACATAAAAATCATTAGAAATGCTTCCAGTGTTACAGGCATTGGCAGCCCCATACGAGTCCCGGCAATCGTTGCCAGAAGAGGCAGAGGGATCTGTTCCACATTGAAACTGGTGAGTCCGATATAGAAAGCAGGAAAAAAGCAGGCAATCAGCAAACCGGAAATTCGCAGAATGCGTTCAAAGGTCACAATGAAGAAAGGAGTGTTTTCGTCTTCCGGTGATTTCAACTGGTTGAACAGTGTGGTTGGAGCGATGACTGCCACGGGCGAACCTTCAATTAGAACAGCGAAGCGCCCATTTAAGAGCGAGTTCACGACATAGTCCGGTCGCTCTGTATTATCGGTGAGAGGAAAGATACTGCGAATGCCTCCCATAACTGCTCGTTCCATAACAGAAGTTCCAATAATACCATCGACTTCGATTTTGTCCAGATTTTCACGTGCTTCTTTCAGGATCTCAGGATTGATAATGTCTTTTACGTACAATAAGCCGATAGCGGTCTGAGTTCGTCCACCTTTAACGTATTTTTCATAGCACATGGAAGAGGTTTTCATCCGTTTACGAATGAGTGCGATATTTACACTCAGCTCTTCGGTAAATCCATCGCGAGGCCCTTTTACGGAAGATTCGATGGCAGATTCTTCTGGGTTGCGCCCTGGTATGCTCGCAATATCCAAACTGCAGGATTGATCGCCGTTGCCGAAGATCAACAGCAGTTGTCCACTAAAAAGCAATAAATTTAATTGATCCGTATCTTGAAGGTCTTCTATTGGATTTAATGTTAGGCCCAGTTCTTTCGGGTGTAAATCTTCTTCGAACAGGGAATGCTCCTCGAGCCGGGGAATGATAAACTGATTGATTTGTTTGGCATCCGTCAAACCATCGCAATATAGCACAATAATCGGCAGATCAAGTTCATCTTTTGCTGGAAAAGTTTGAATGACAACATCCGCGCAGGGGTTGAATTGCTCTTTCAAAGAGGCAAGCAGTGTTTCATGGGACGTGTTGTCAATCGTTGGGTGCTCCATGATGTTTCCTCCTCTGATGGCGTGAGCTGATGAGTGCAACCGTTGTTGCGATTATAGCAAGTCCGCTAAGATAGATGAGATTGAACGGGAATATGTAATCGACAAGCAGCTTTTCGAATGTGATATCGTCTAGACGGTACAGCATGGAGAGTATAAATAGAACGGCTAAAGAGACACAACTGATCCTTCTTTTAGAGGTGCTCTTAATATCCCAAATTTCCACCACAATATACATGGCAAGACTAATCCGGGTAAACGAGCCGGCGAGCCATTGGTAGATGGAAAAGAAGTCAGTTTGCGCGATGTATTTGCCCAAGGAGGCTATCCGCCACTCTTCAAAAGCGGGATAACGCATTTTGGCAGCCTCAAAAGGATTAAATTCCACGATAGCACCAATGAGTGGCCCCAGTGTCAGACCTGCAATGACGAGTGCGAGCATCACATATTGCCATGGACGAATCCTTTTGGAGAGATGAGGTTGTATGTACCACAAGAGCAGCAGCTCGAACATGCCTGCAAGGCTGTAAACCATGCCATGAAGCACGGGAGGCCAGCCATGTTCAAGTACAGGAAGCAGACGACTGTAATCCTTGTATTGGGTATTGACGATCGCAACATAGAAGCCAAGCAGTACAACGAGAGGGAGGACCAATCCTGCTGTAAAAGCCAGCGAACGAATACCTTTATAGGCTGCATAGGCACAGAGCGACATGAGCGCAATGCTTGTAAAAAATACGGGTGTCTCCGTCAGGTAACTGGTTTTGGCCCATGTGGTCGTGTCATGCAGGGTGAAGTAGATCACGGACAAGAAAAAGAGGCTGTTCCCAATCCGGAAAAGCAAGCCGAGGGGCTTGCCCAGATGTGAAGTCAGCCATTCATGCAGGGTTTGATGCTGGAGAAAACGAGATACATAGGCAAGCATTAGGGAAAATACAAGGTAGGGACCTACGGATAGCAGGACCGAGATCCATGAATCCCTTTTGGCTGCACTCAATAGGGCGGGAATGATCAGCACGTGGCTAATCAGGCCGACGGATAACATAATTAACATCATGGCTTGCAAAAAAGAAGGTTGTCTAGGTTTCATGCTGAGGAAGCCCCTTTTCGCGATAGACTGTCCTCAGCAGTGTTAACGTGATTTGTGCGCTTCATACAGGCAAGCCTGCAGATCATGTGGTGCGTCTCATCCTGTAATTCGGACTCCATCTCTGTGTTTAGAGATCAAAATAACGAATACCCATGGCTTCTCGCACTTCAAGCATCGTTTCCCGCGCGACTTTGCGAGCCTGGCGGGTACCTTCGACAAGAATCTCTTTCACCTCGTCTAATCGCTGTTCATATTGATTTCGCCGTTCACGAAAAGGAGTAAGCAGATCGTTAATCGCACTGCCTGCGATCTGTTTGCAGTCTTTACATCCGATCGAACCCTGGCTGCAACTGGCATGTATTTCGTCTACATTCTCCTTGCGGAAAAGCTGATGATAGGCAAAAACAGGGCAGATATCCGGGTGTCCTGGATCAGAACGATGGATGCGGGCAGGATCAGTTTTGGCCTTGGTCGGTTCCACTGACCAGCCTATGTTTGCGACCGCTCATATTGGTGCCAAGCACACCAGCGATAATCAACAATGCACCAATATAGTGGTAGCTACCCACTGGTTCATGCAGTATCCATGCACCTCCTACGATGGAGATGAGTGTGGACAGGTTGCTGAATACACTCATTTGGGAAGCCTCCAGATGAGTCAGGGCATAACTCGCGAGCAGGGTGGAGATCATGGTGGAGAGGATCGCCAGATAAGCAAGGGCACCCAGATAGGATGTATCTCCAAGTGGTTTGATGTAGTCCATCATGGAACCGCTGGAAGCGTGTCGGATCAGTGAAGCGGCGTTAAACACAATACAACCAACCATCAGCGTGACCCATGTTAATTCCATGGGTTTATACTTCTGGGTTAATGGTCTCGCAAGTACACCATAACCTGTAAAACAGACCGTGGATAACAGCAATAATGCAATGCCCTTCAGGTTACCCACTGACACGCCATTTCCTTGCATCATGAAAATAAAAACGACTCCAGCGACAGACAGAAGCAGGAAAAGCTTTTGTGTGGTGGATGTGCGCTCCTTCAGGAAAACTGAAGCGAGAACGAGTGTGAATACAGGGGCCATAGCCTGAATAATACCGGCTTCCGATGAGTTGGAAGATACGAGTCCAAAGGCTTGAAAGGCAAAAAATAAGACGGGAGATAACAGCCCCAGTGGAATGATTTTCCACAGATCACGAAGGCTAAGCCGGATTTTGATCCAACCAAAAATGACAGGAATACTGACAACGATCAGCGACAGGGCGAATCGGTGGGCAAGCACATCAATGGGATGTGCAACAGTGACAGTCATTTTAACAAATAGAAAAGATAGACCGATAATAGCCGCGTACAATACAGCTGCGATATAAGCGTATCCCCGAGTGTGTGTTGTGTTCATAAAAGCTCCTCCAATACAGTAGTCATAGTGCTTTATCTTTCATTATCCTGAATTATGTCAGGTTCGAGTCACGTGCTGGCCTTATTCAATATACTGCCGGGTGCATCGTGCTACAATAGATAAAAGCATGGACTGTAACGGTACAATTGTGGGAGAGGGGTGAGTGCAGTGAGAAAATACGAAGTGATTGCCGAAGCATTAAAGCAGTGGATTCAGGAACAAATGTTGCAGCAAGATCGTCGGCAGTGGACAGACAAGGGCATTCGACTTCCAGCCGTTCGAGTTGTAGCAGAACAGTATCAATGCAGTGTAAGTACGGCTATTCGTGCATATGAGTGGCTGGAACAGCGGCATTTGGTGTATGCCATACCTCAATCCGGTTATTATGCCGTACAGAACGGGACAGGTGCTCAGGACATGGACTGGCAGGGAGCGTTGGACTTTGCTTCAGCTGCTCCCGATCCAAGGGTGTTCCCTTATGCAGACTTTCGTCATTGTGTGGATCAGGCGATGGAGAAGAAACAGGCAGAGTTATTTATGTATGGCACGGATCAGGGATTACCTTCGCTTATCATGCTATTGCAGAAGCAGTTTGCGGATTATCAGGTGTTTGCGAGAACAGAGCAGTTCTTTATCACATCAGGTGTGCAACAGGCACTGGCTGTACTTGCATTGATGCCTTTTCCCAATGGAAAGAGAAAAGTATTGCTTGAACTGCCGACCTATCACAATATGCCTTCGCTACTGAGTGGATTGAATGTGCCGATTGCCGGTGTGAGACGTGCCCTGAATGGGCTGGACTGGGCATCGCTTGAACGTCAGTTCGCTGAGGAAGATATCAAGTTTTTCTATGTCATGCCGCGCTTTCACAATCCGATTGGCACATCGTTGACTGCTGCTGAGAAAAAGAAACTGATCCGGCTTGCACAGCGGTACGATGTCTATCTGGTAGAGGACGATTATCTGGCTGATCTGGAGGACAATACGAAACAGGACCCGCTATGGTCCTATGATACCGAAGGCCGGGTCATCTATCTGAAGAGTTACTCCAAAATTTTGTTTCCAGGTCTCCGCATTGGTGTAGCTGTTCTGCCCTCACCACTAATTCAATCTTTTGGGGCTTACAAAAAAATGCTCGATATCGACACTTCCGTTCTGTCTCAAGCTGCTCTGGAGATCTATGTCCACAGCGGAATGTTTGCTCATCACAGGAAAGTGATTCGTAACCGCTATGCTGCCCGGATGAACACGGTGCATGAGCAACTGGACACATATCCAGACTTTGCTCCATTTATGGAGGCTCCTCGAACAGGAGGGGAGCATACCGTATTACCTTTGGCGGGTGATATGCCGCTTCGTGTTCTACTGTCCCGGCTTCAAAAGCGCGGAGTCATCGTTGATACGACAGAACGGTATTATCCGGAGGGAACATATCAGGCGCATGAGGATCAAATGCTGCGATTGAACATCTCCAATGTGCCGAAGCAGCGAATCGAGGAAGGGATACAGAAGATCCGGGAGGAAATTTTGAAACTGCAGATCAGTCAGAGATAAAGACAAGACTATAACAGCAAGGCCATTACAATAAAACGCATATAGTTGTTACACTTAGCATCTATCTAGTCGTATTGGCCACTCACCACTATCCGTATATAACAAAAGGCGTCCACACAAGTTAATCACTTGTTGGACGCCTTTTCCTTGAGTTGCTATCTATCAACGATGCAGCTTGTACTCTACATTGTGAATGGAAATAATCTAATTTATTCCTGAGCCATCGCTTTGAAGGAAGCTTCTGCGGCTTCCAATGTAGCCTGAACATCCTCGTCTGTATGAGCCGTGGTCAGGAACCAGGCCTCATATTTGGATGGAGCCAAGTTAATGCCACGGTCCAGCATGTGACGGAAGAAGGAAGCGAACAGCTCTCCATCCGTGTCTTGTGCATGATCGTAGTTCGTAACCGGATGATCACAGAAATGGGTGGAGAATGCACCGCGAATCCGGTTGATCGTTAGTGCAATGCCATGACGGTCAGCAGAAGCTTGCAGACCTGCCGTCAGATCAATAGCAAGGCGTTCCATCTCTTCGTATACACCCGCGCCTTGCAGGACCTCCAGACATGCGATACCAGCCGAGATGGATGCAGGGTTACCAGCCATCGTTCCCGCCTGATATGCCGGTCCGAGTGGGGCAACCTGCTCCATAACATGTTTGCGTCCGCCGTAAGCACCGATTGGCAGGCCACCACCAATAATTTTACCAAGAGCCGTCAGATCGGGTTCAATCTCCGCATGGTTTTCGAGTCCGGCATACGTCTGAGTAGAACCGTAATGGAAACGGAAAGCCGTAATGACCTCGTCATAGATAACCAGTGAGCCGTTAGCACGTGTCATGGCACAGAGGCCTTCCAGGAAGCCAGGCTCCGGCATAACCATACCGAAGTTCCCAACGATCGGTTCAACCATAACCGCAGCAACATCGTCACCCCAACGCTCCAGTGCAGCTTTGAGGCTATCCAGATCATTGTAAGGCACGGTGATGACCTCTTGCGCAATACTGGTTGGAATGCCTGCACTATCCGGGATACCCAACGTAGAAGGGCCAGAACCGGCAGCCACAAGCACCAGATCCGAGTGACCGTGGTAACATCCGGCGAATTTTACGATCTTGTTGCGTTTGGTGTAGGCACGAGCTACCCGAATCGTGGTCATGACTGCTTCCGTACCGGAGTTTACAAAACGCACTTTATCCATGGAAGGAATAGCTTCCTTCAGCATTTTGGCGAGCTTGATCTCAAGCTCTGTCGGGGTACCGTACAGTACACCATTTGCTGCTGCTTCCGTAATGGCCTGCGTAATATGCGGGTGGGCATGTCCTGTAACAATCGGACCGTAAGCGGCCAGATAATCAATATAACGGTTGTCATCGACATCCCAGAAGTGGGCGCCTTGGGCTTTTTTCATAAATACAGGTGCACCGCCACCAACGGCTTTGAACGAGCGTGAAGGGCTGTTAACACCTCCTACAATATGCTCAAGTGCTTCTGCGTATAGAAGTTCGGAACGGGAACGTGATGTATTCATAAGATAACTTCCTTTCGTAATTCAAAATATGATAAATTAACAAGCCACAGAAAGATATGATGATTTTCTCATAATAGTATAGCCGGGCACAACGAGAGGGCAGCGTAATGGCTGCCCTCTTCATGTTTAGATTACTGAGCCGGTTGTTCTGACTTTTGATCGTCGCCACTGGCTGTTTTATCTTCGGTACTGGTCGTACTATCATCCGTTGTAGCAGGCGGGTGAATAATATCCTGAATATGCTGCTTCAATTTCTCTTCATTGGTAACCGTCAATACTTGCGCACCGCCTGCTGTACGTTCTTCTTTCAGCAGGTTCATTGGCGGAATCTGCTCACTGCCGTTCATGCTGCTCTGGTAACCGAGGCCACCCAGCTTCCACATATCGGAGAGTGTCAGATTCGTATCCACATAAGGATTAACCTGTTCCAGTATGGAAGGCAGTTTGGCAATGGTAGTTGTTGACTGCATTTTCGCTGTTACAGCTTTCAGCAACTCACGCTGACGCTCGGACCGAGCGAAATCAGACATTGCATCATGACGGAAACGAACGTACATGAGCGCTGTCTCGCCATCCAGATGCTGATATCCTTTTTTGAGATCAATATCGTATTCGTTATTGTCTGCTTTACTTGTATAGTGCATGTCTTTCTCCACATCAAAATCAACACCGCCAACGGCATCCACCAATTTGATGAATCCCTGGAAATCCGTATACACATAATACTGTACAGGAATGCCGAGCAGGTCGCCGGCAGCTTGCATCGCTGCATTAGGACCATGGGTGATGGCAGTGTTGATCCGTTCCTTGCCATATCCGTCAATATTGACGTAAGTGTCGCGCAGAATGGAGAACAGATTGATTTTTTTGGTAAGTGGGTCGAGCGATACAACCATCATGCTGTCGGAGCGGGGAACTTCACCTTTTTTCAATCCGCGCGCATCGACACCCATAACGAGAATATTTACCGTTTCTGTACCTTCCCATTTGGGTGGGTCAGGAGTATTTACTTTCTCCACATTCTCGATACCTGCGAATGGTGATTCGTCACCGTCTTTTGCCAAACCGTCCAACTGATTGAGAATAGAACCGAAATAATATGCCGCTGCTCCTCCAATAATTAACACGAAGGCGGCAAGAGAAATCCATATGGTTCTCTTCGTCTTTCTGGTCATGCTAGCTCTCCTTTGTATTTGAGATGAAATAAAAAAAACGAGTTCGAGTATTCAAGTAAGATCTAGTCGGAGCTTTCCGTGCACGTCTTTTCCTAACATAAGGGCATGACGCGGCTCCAGACTATTTTAAAGCTTGCTGAATTTTGACTGATACCATTATAATTTCTTTTTGGGCTACAAGCAATTTCAACAAAATCCAAGTGAGGTATAATCATGCTGGCGATTGATGTCAAAGATTTGCGCAAGTCGTTTAGCGTCCAGAAAAGCCGAGGTGGGCTGAAGGGCGCGTTCCAGGACCTGTTTGCACGTCAATACCAAGAGGTATTGGCTGTAAATGATATTTCATTTCAGATTCCCCAGGGCGAAATATGCGGATATATTGGGGAGAACGGTGCCGGTAAATCAACAACGATCAAGATGTTAACCGGCATTTTGGTGCCTACTTCAGGGCAAATATCGGTTGGTGGATATGTTCCGTATCAGGAACGGGAGAAGTTTGTACAGAATATTGGTGTTGTTTTTGGTCAGCGCAGTCAATTGTGGTGGGATATTGGCGTTATCGAATCCTTCCATTTATTGCGCAAAGTATATCGTGTAGGAGAGGTCGATTTCCGTAAACGGCTGGATGAACTGGTTGAGCGATTACAGCTTCAGGACCTGCTAAGTCGTCCGGTGCGGAAGCTCAGTCTTGGTCAGCGTATGCGCTGCGAGTTAGTGGCAGCCTTGTTGCATAATCCGAGTATTGTTTTCCTGGATGAGCCAACCATTGGTTTGGATATTGTGGTGAAGTCGGAAATTCGGGATTTTTTGAAAGACATGAACAAGGAGCATGGAACGACCATTCTGCTCACAACCCACGATTTGCAGGACATTGAGGCACTGTGTTCCCGGGTGATCATGCTTGATGCAGGCAACATCATCTATGATGGAGGTCTGGATCATCTCAAGTCCCAGTGGGGTAAGGAGCGCGAGATCCGCTTCAAGTTCGGTTCAGCTCACAACATCAGTCAGATGCAGGAGTGGACTGCTGCGTTGCCTGTACGTTGGACGGTTGAGAATGAATTGTCCGCATCCGTATGGATTCCGCTGGAACTGAACGTTTCGGATGTACTCGGACGTGTCGTTGGACAAGCCGATATTACCGATATTCAGATTATTGAGATCAACACGGATGAGATTGTGCGCAGTATTTACCAATCCGGTTCCGCCGAGCGTCCCGAGATTGTGGGAGCAGGGAAAGAAGCGGTGGGTGTATCCTAAGATGAATAGTGCATTTATTGATTTTATGCGCATCCGTTTTCTAACGATGCTGGCATACCGGGTGAATTATTACTCCGGCATTTTGATATATACGCTGAATATCGGCGTGTATTACTTTACCTGGCAAGCCATTTACGGTAGCAGTGGTGAACTGGGCGGCTTCACGGCAGCGCAGATGACCACTTACATCGCTGTATCCTGGATGGCACGTGCGTTTTACTTTAACAACCTGGACCGGGAGATTGCCGCAGATATACGGGATGGTTCCATTGCGATTCAATTCATCAGGCCGATCAATTACGTTATGGTCAAAATGATGCAGGGTCTCGGCGAAGGTATCTTCCGCTTCCTGCTCCTCATGATTCCTGGGATGCTCATCGCCATTCTGCTGTTCCCGGTTGAATTGCCTACGGCGCCATCGGCCTGGATTGGCTTTCTCGTCATGCTGTTCTTCAGTTTCCTCATTAATTCCCAGATTAATGTGATAACGGGACTGGCGGCATTCTTTGTGGAAAACAATGAAGGCATGATGCGTATGAAACGCGTCGTGGTTGATTTGTTCTCCGGTCTAATCATCCCGATCAGCCTGTATCCAGGCTGGATGTCCGCAGTGATGAAAGTATTGCCTTTTCAGGCCATTACGTATCTGCCCGGTTCCGTGTTCACTGGAAGAGTGGAAGGTACCGCCATCTGGAATGTACTCGGTATTCAGGTGTTCTGGTTTGCCGTGTTACTGCTTCCGATGGTATTGATCTGGCGTAAGGCGCGCAAGCGTCTGTTCGTGCAAGGGGGATAACAGATATGTACTATATGGGTCTGATCTGGGAATATTTGAAGAATTACATGAAAACACGACTCACGTACCGTGCCGATTTCTGGGTGGAGATCCTATCGGATCTGCTGTTCCAGGCAACCAACCTGATCTTTATTTTTGTGGTCTTTCGCCACACGGATAACCTGGGCGGCTGGAGTGAGAGTGAAGTGCTCTTTGTTTATGGATATTTTATGGTGCCCTATGGCATCTTCAGTTGTTTTATCAATCTGTGGGGATTCAGTGAGCGGTACATCGTCAAAGGTGAGATGGATCGGATCCTGACACGCCCTGCACATAATCTGTTCCAGATCTTGCTTGAAAATGTGGACCCGCCTGCACTGGTGGGCTCGTTTATCGGCTTGATCATCATGATCTTTAGCGGAGCAGAGATGGGCCTGATGCTGGAATGGTGGCATATTCCTGCCTTGATTATTTTGGCACTTAGCTCAGTCATGATCTATGCCGGCATCTATACCACATTGACTTCACTATCCTTTTATTCGGACGCGCCAACAGGTATCCTGCCGTTGATGTATAACATCCAAGGATATGGACGATACCCGGTAACGATCTATAACCGTGCCATTCAGGTGCTGTTAACCTGGATCATTCCGTTTGCCTTTGTGGGCATCTATCCCGCAGCCTTGTTCCTGGAAAGGTCCGAGATGCATCGCATGGCGCTGCTTACACCTGTGATGGGATTGGTGTTTGGCTCCATGGGCTTGCTTTTGTGGAATTTTGGCGTGAAGCGGTATCGCGGAGCAGGTTCATAATAACGCCCTATAGTAATTCATGGGGGAGATTAGGGAGGAACTGACATGACGTTAAATGTAGGCGAATTGGCACCGGATTTTGAGCTTCCGTCCAGTACGGGAGAATCGGTAAAGCTTTCGGATTACCGCGGACAGCGGGTGCTGCTTTATTTTTATCCCAAAGATATGACCTCGTCCTGTACACAACAGGCTTGTGATTTCCGGGATCGACATGCTGAATTTGAAGGACTGAACACGGTCATTCTCGGAATCAGCACCGATCCGATGAAACAGCATGACAAGTTTATTGCCAAATATGGATTGCCCTTCACCTTGTTATCAGATGAAGAGCACCTTGTAGCCGAGCAATACGGTGTATGGCAGCTGAAGAAAATGTATGGCAAGGAATACATGGGTGTGGTTCGCTCCACTTTTCTGATTGATGAAGAAGGGAAATTGATCAAGGATTGGTCCAAAGTTCGGGTCAAAGGACATATTGAGGCTGCTCTTGAGGCTGTGAAGGCTATATAGTAACTGCTTCCACATTATATGTACCCAAGCATATATTTCATAATATAAAGGCTGTGTTCATGGAAGTTGCCATGTACACAGCCTTTTGTATATCCATTTATAATAAAATTTGTTTGTCTGCTTCAGATGTTATCCGCTTCATGAGGGGGTGGGTTTACTTTTACTCTTCCGGGAACGAATGCGATAAACCAGCAAGAGGAACAGTGGGATGATGAAGCTGACAGTGATATCCCAGTCTACCCAAGCAGGCATGATCGTATCTGTGTAGAAAATAACATTTGGAGCAATCAGCACACCTAGGGCGAATAACAACAAGGACGAAGGCAAAATGAGCGGCTTATATGTCTTTAATCGAAATAATTGTGCTGTTCCCAACACAAAGGCAAAGAGATATAACAGACTTTTGAAATAGGTGGAAATTAACCAGGCGATAGCCATAAAGGCTTCAATTCGTTCAAAGAAATTACCTATATTAATTTTCTGTGAAAGGGCGTATGAGATATAGATGCTGTGCTGCGTAAGTGTGGGTCCCATCACCATAAGTGAGATGAGTAGCAGCAAACTTAACAGTAACCCTCCACAGAAGGTCGCTAGTAGGAAGTCCCGTTTGAAATGAGGCCCGGAGTTCACATACGGGAGAAACACGGAGAGAATGATAAGTTCGCCAAAGGAAGTGAACGCTGCGCGTATGCTAGACTCTACAAGATGTATCCAGGGCGTACTGAAGTATGGCTGCAGATTTGCACTTTTGGCTTGAGGCAGGAGCCCCAAAAAGAGAAAAAGAATAAATACCACAACGATTGGAGTTAATAGTTCTGCGCTCAGCCCCATCGTACGAAAACCATGGATAAGTCCCCAAGCCAGGGAACAAATGATCATCAGAATAATGACCCGAATGGGAGTTTTCAGATATATTTGCGTCGTCATGAAGTCACCGACTTCACGGACACATATGGCTGCACCTATGGCAAAATAAAATAGATAGGCAACTGATAACATGGAACCTATCCAGGTCCCAAGTAATTGGTTACAGATTTCAAAAAGAGACAACTGGGGATGTGTTCGATGTAGTTTGTACAGAACCCACATGATGCCAACACCGATCGGCAGACCAATAAGAGAACAGAACCAGGCGTCCTGCTTGCCTACTGCGGTAACGAGTGAAGGGTAGATCAGAACCATATCTCCAATCATAACCAGGAAAGTGAGCAGGGTGAACTGCCGAATTGTGAGTTTTTCATGCATCAACATGTTCTTCTGCTCCTTCTCGTGGATTAATACG
This sequence comes from Paenibacillus sp. UASWS1643, assembly GCF_008693195.1. Lineage (NCBI taxonomy): Bacteria > Bacillati > Bacillota > Bacilli > Caryophanales > Paenibacillaceae > Paenibacillus > Paenibacillus sp. UASWS1643. The sequence continues at coordinate 35,896 of NZ_VXKZ01000092.1, read as the reverse complement.
CTCTCTCCGAACTATCTTTCAGTTGAGGGTTGGGGGTGTGAATTGGATTTTCTGCGAGACTTCACTAACGCTATGAGAACCAGCATCCCCGGAAGAATGATACCTAGTGTGGTGTCCCAATCCACCCAGTACGGAACAATGGTGATGATAATAAATGTCAGGCTGGGCGCAACGAGATTGGCCATTCCATAAACGAGCAATGTTGATGGCAAAATAAGCATTTTAAATTGCTTTAACTTGAAGAGTTCCGCACACCCGACAATAAAGGCGTATAAGTAGATCATCGCTTTGAAATAGGTAGAAATAAGCCACGAGCAAGCCATGATGACCTCGATTCGTTCGAAGAAGCCGCCGATGCTAATCTTCTGAGACAAAATAAACGAAGCATATATATTGTGTTGGGTAAGAAAGGGGCCGAGCACGAGCATGGATATGCTAACAAGAATGGCAAGGATCAAATTACCGAATCCTGCTGTGATGATGATGTCACGCATACGATGGCGACTGTTAGCGACATGGGGAAGAACCATCAAAATGGGAATGGTTTCTCCGACAGGATATATGATACTCACAAGGATCCCTTGCGATATGGAGACAACACCAGTATCCGATATGGGCTCCAGTTTACTGGTATCTAACTGTGGCAAAAGACAGAAGGCGAGGATCATGATAAACAGTACAACGAGGGGCATGAGCAGTTCACTTGTTCTCGCAATGGTCTCCAAGCCGTGGTATACACCCCATCCGATGGCAATTACAAAAATGAGGATGATGACACGAATAGGGGTGTACTGAAATATTTGGGACGTCATGAAATCACCGACTTCCCGGGTATGTGTGGATGTGCCAATCATAAAGAAGAACAAGTAAAAGCACGACAAAAAGGTGCCTGGCCAAAACCCCAGAATATCTCGGGAGATCTGCACCAGGTTTTTCCCTGGATGCATCGTGCCCAATTTCAATATCAACGCCATTAGAGCCATTCCGAGCGGAACGCCAATAAGAGCACATATCCACGCATCTTGTTTGGCATAGGACGTGATGACGGAAGGGTAGATCAGCATCATATCCCCTACCACTAACATAAATGTAAGGGTGGACAATTGTCTTGTACCGATCCGTCCCTTTTCGAGCATGATATACCCTCCTTCTTCACCTAAGTTCCAGTCAAGCGTGCTAATAAATGGTTCACGGGATCATAGATCCACATAATGATATACAGAGGACTGGGGAACTCCCACAAATTGGACGCAATGACACCGAAGAATGTAGCTGTGAGAAGCATTGCACAGTATACAGCCGTTTCTCTCCACTCCTTCCGGCGAATGAGGCCAGGCAGATCAACCCAGCCAATAATTACTGCTACGAAGATAACCGCCAATGTAAGCAACATGCTTCCTCACTCCTTCAGTTCATCTTTGAATGAATCATCCAGTGTACCGACACGTTTAATCTGCACATTGGCTTTGTACTTGATATCCAGTTCTTCGAAATATTTATCCCAGTCATTCTCTATCTTCTTGAAGAACTTGGGATCTGCATGGTACACTTCCTGTCCAAAACCAAATATATCGACATGAAACTTGCGTCTTACTGAATGCACAGATTCCTGCATCAGTTCAATTAACCGTTCTTCACTATCGGATTCCAGTTCTTTGAGAACTTTCATTGAACCGATCCGTATTCCACATTCAACTGCGCCTATGGAGGAGACATTCTTGATATCAATGTTGATTACAGGCTTGCCATTTACGATTTTGGCTTTTCTCTTCGTTGTGGTGCGGAGTGCCTTAAATGTCACGTTGCCCTTCTTGCGACAAGGCATGTGGCTGACAGTAGATTCTACATTATCACGGATGTAATTGTAGCCTTTGGATTCATCCTCCGTTAACCAGCCAATCAGCTTGTCTTTCCGGAATACACTTAGTCCCGTTGTATTAAGGCGGGCTGGTGACCGGATGGTGGCTATATTCTCTTTATTACCACTTTGTTCTTTGTTACCGAGGATCTCTACACCCGTAATGACAGGCTGGATGCCGGGAGATATCATGAAATCCATTAATTCATCCCCGGTTACCGTGGTAGTGGGGGACCAGGTCTTGGCGGATACATCCAAGGAATTAAACAACTTTTCCGCAGGAATATTTTCTAAAGGTGTAAGCACATCAAGGACATGGGAGGCCGTTGTATTCTTTGCCACCATAACGTAATAATCAGGTCGAGCCGTAGGTTCGCGCATTAGCGCTTCGATAACGTCGTATATTCCATCTTTTCGCGCATATTCCTCGCCAAATACCAGCACGCGGATATGCGCCATGAATATGCGGCGTGGACTGGTCTCCGTTAATTTCTGAATCGCTTCGAACAAAGTGGCAGCAGATGCTTGATACTGCGTAACCGGGGTACCTTTGCCTCCTCCTGCCTTGGAAGATACCTCATTCGGAACAACGACCTGAGCACTCACTTTGATCATATCGCCATCTTTGTCCACACCGAGACCCAGCATAATGCCAAGTTCATTCAGTTCCTGGCGATCCCAGCATCCGGTAAGGAGAGGAAGCAGAAGGGCAAAGGATAAAATTAAGCGTAAGCATCTGTTCATGGATGTGCACTCCTTACCGAATTTCTACCGCTTCGTTTTTTTGGTGGACTGTCTGACTTCATTGGTTGCATGAGTAGAGAGTGGGCGAGTTTTCATATGGGACCAAGGCACACGAAAGATCGTGTCTTTAAGATCTTTCTGAATAAAAGGTGCAAATGGAGACATGTAGGACACCCCGAAAGAGCGCAAACTGCAGAGGTGAGTTACTGTTATTAACAGCACGATCAGGATGCCATAGAAGCCAAAGGCAGCCGCCAAGATCATTAATACAAATCGTAGAATACGTACAGAGATGGACAGTCCGTTTTCCGGAATAACATAACTGGAGATCGCAGTGATGGATACGATGATGACCATCGCAGCGGATACAACCCCAGCATCTACCGCTGCCTGACCAATGACAAGCGTACCGACAATGGATACGGCTTGACCAACCGTCTTGGGAATCCGTATGCCTGCTTCCCGCAAAATCTCATAGGTTAGCTCCATAAGTAAGGCTTCAATAAAAGCGGGGAAAGGTACGCCTTCTCGCTGTGCGGCCAGACTGATGAGTAGATTGGTAGGCAACATCTCCTGATGGAACGTGGTGATGGCAATATAAAAGGATGGGGCAAGCAGGGCGATAAAAAAGGCTAGATATCGGATCATTCGAATTAACGTACTGATATCGGCTCGTTGATAGTAGTCTTCTGGAGACTGAAAGAAATGAACAAACAAGGCAGGAACGAGCAATACAAAAGGTGTCCCGTCCACAATGATTGCAACACGCCCTTCAAGCAAAGCGGCAGACACGGTATCAGGTCTTTCACTGTTGTAGACCGTGGGAAAGATCGTCCCCGTCTTGTCTTGTACCAGTTCCTCGATATAACCACTCTCAAGGATGCTATCGATATCGATTTCATCGAGTCTTCGACGCAGTTCTTTTACAATTTCCTGATCCACGATATGCTCCAGATAGAGCACGGCAACACGGGTCTTGGTAACCCTGCCAATTTCTCTTTCTTCAATCCAGAGATGAGGGTTGCGGATTCGTTTGCGAATTAATGAGGTATTGGTCCGCAGGTTTTCGTTGAATCCCTCCATTGGTCCGCGAACGACGGTTTGGGAGACTGGTTCTCCAACGGAACGATCTTCCCAGCCTGCTGCGCCAATCTTTAATCCACGTATAGATCCTTCAAGCAGTAGGATAGCCGATCCCGAAAGAAGTGCATTCATTACTTCTTCCATATCGTTCACCAGCAATACATCACTGGCGATCAGAATATCATTCTGAAGGTAGCTGAGATGTTCATCGTCTGCGGAGAATTCAGGGAGATCACGCTTTTGCAACAACGATTCCATGATGGAGTGATTCAGAATGTTCACATCCACCAATCCATCGATGTACAACATGACAGCAGGCCATTTGTGCAAACATTGCAGAGGTCGGATCATCAAGTCGTTGCTGTTCCCCATCACTTGTTTGCAATATTCGGTATTGTCGTTCAGATTCGGAGAGATCTTTTTCTGGTCCTGATGGTTCTGCACCGATGCACTCATGCCTTCGCCTCCCTATATACCCTATATTTTCAAGATAGTATGACCGGGATGAATTCGGATTATCACAAAAAATAAAAGAATGATTCGTTCTTACACTGTTCGTATAAACGAAAAAAAAAGGAGCTGCGAAGACTCGCAGCTCCTTACTTTTATAGGTGGACATTTGTCCGAATTTACTTTTGTCTTTGTCGAACAGGGGCTGGCTTGGATACGGTGGATCTTGCTGTCCATGCTTTGCGGTAACGATAGAGCACGGCTACGATAAGCAATAGGCCGATTCCTCCCACGATATATGCTGCATATTGATGAGCCAGATGGAATACGGCGTTCCACTGAGGGCCAAATATTTTGCCAATGCCCAGAAACAGTACAACCCAAAACAGTGCGCCTGAATAGGCGTAGAGAGCGAATTTGCGAAAGGGAACAGCAGCTATGCCCGCAAAATATCCGGTGAAATGCCTTACACCCGGAATGAAATAACCGATGAAGATTAAGGCATTACCATACTTGGCGAACCACTTTTGCGTTTTATCGAGTTTGTCCTGCTTCAGCAGAAACCATTTTCCGTATCGTGTTATAAAGGGAAGTCCTGCTTTGGCTCCAATAAAATAAGTGATTGTCATGCCAATCGTTGTTCCCAGAAAAGCCAGTATGGTGAGGATTCCGAAGTCGAGATGCCCCTTGTAGGAGAGAAACCCTGCGTAAGCCATCGTTGTTTCACCAGGAAAGGGAAGTGCGATGAATTCAAGCAACAAGCCAAAAAACAATACGCTGTATCCGTAGGACCCAAACAGATGTTGGATCTTCTCAAGCAATTCCAATAGATTTCACTCTCCTGAATACGGGGTGGGAGCATGAATACTCTCCAAGGTGTTTTAATGTGTTCTGCCTGTCCATTATGCTACCTAATCTGAAGCGAAGAATCAATCAGGCTAGATAGCAAATTGTGAAAAAATATTAAACAAAATCACGTCTTTTTTCAATGTAGCCTCCATATAATTCTAACAAATCTGCTGAAGTCTATCAGCAAATTACTAGAGACGGTGGAGGTCGATTCGTAAATGGTACAGAGACCGGAATTCAGAATCAAGGAAATAGGGGGAAACTCTGCAACAACCATACATACGTTTTTATCTGGACAATGGTATGTCATTCTCGTGCGAATTGCGATATTGTTATGTTCATTTGCTGTATATGCAGGCACGGCTTATGCATCTTCTGCTTCCGGCGCAGGTGATCCAATCCCGGAAGCTAAGAATACTCAAGACAAGGTAGTCTATCTGAGTTTTGACGATGGACCGGGTAACCATACCCGTGAAGTTTTGGATATTTTGCGTAAGGAGAAGGTGTTGGCTACATTTTTTGTGTTGGGTGAGCAGGCAGAGCGTTATCCCGAGTTAATCCGGGAGCTTGTGGAGGATGGACATGCTTTGGGCAATCATACGTTTAATCATCAATACGAACAATTGTACAGTGATTTTAAAGTGTTCTGGAAACAGATCAAGCAGACAGAGGAAGTGCTGGAGCGTATAACCGGTTTCCGTCCGAATCTGGTGCGAGCACCAGGCGGTACCTACGGGCATTTTGACCAGAGTTACTTTGATTTGCTCCAACTGGGTGGATACACCGTCATGGACTGGAACGTCGATAGTGGAGATTCCAAGCGTAAGGGTGTTCCAGCCAAAGAAATCCTCAGTAATTCCACCAAAGTACCCGCGGGAGCACGTTCGGTTATCGTCCTGATGCATGACGGTGGTGCACATGCTGAAACGGTAAAAGCACTTCCGGGTATTATCAAATATTATCGTGATCATGGATATCGTTTTGACACCATAAAGAGTACGGATCAACCAGTTCAATTCCGTGTACATCCAGATGGTAAGTATAAGGCCCGCAAGGCGCCGGGAAAGGCCTGGATCGCAGAGCATGTAGAAGCGAACGCGACGTTATGGCTTGCAAACAAGAAGCTGAAGGTAGAGGTGGGGTTGGCTGCGGCTACCTTGCAACCGGGTGAGTTCCGCATGGAGGGTCAGCGAATCATGGTGCCTTTGCGTACTTTTATGAAAAAATTCGGGGGCAGCACTCGCTGGGACTCTGAAACAAGGACAGCCATAGCAGTATGGAAAGAAAAAACGATTCATGCAGACAGTGTGAGCGGAACACTGACAACAACAGGGGCAATTGAAACGGGGGCAGTACAGAGTCATGGTGGAACCATCTGGGTTCCATTACGTGAGTTACTGGAGCAGATGGGGTTGAGGGTGAATTCCTTAACCAGTAATGAAGCAGAGTGGACGGTAAAGGCGGGCGCTTCCAGATCCATTTCGGCAATGAATAACATATTTAAGTATAAAATGATCTGAAGAAAGTCATTCTTGCAGGACTATTCTCTCTACTTCCGGGCAACACTGAATCATAGATTACTATGGTTCAGGAATGCTGATGAACGGAAGGAGATCAGGAGAAATGTCTTATATCCGAATGGAACATGAACATGCTGTTGAATTGTTAAACAGGGTCATGAAGCGTGTTGAGAGTGTGATTATTGGCAAAAAAACAGAGATTCGTTATGTCCTCACTGCAATGCTCAGTGGGGGGCATGTACTTCTGGAAGATGTGCCGGGTACAGGGAAAACGATGCTGGTTCGTGCCGTTGCTTCTGCACTGGACTGCTCCATGGGCCGGATTCAATTCACGTCCGATGTCATGCCGGCAGATGTTACGGGCACTTCAATCTATAATCCACATACAGGTGAATTCAAGTTTCGGCCCGGACCTGTCATGTCCAACGTTGTCCTGGCTGATGAGATAAATCGCGCTTCACCACGCACTCAGTCTGCCCTGCTGGAGGCAATGGAGGAACGGCGTATTACGGTTGATGGCACAACCTATGCCTTGCCACGCCCGTTCTTTCTGTTGGCGACACAGAACCCGTTACAGTTTGAGGGTACGTACCGTCTGCCTGAAGCGCAGCTGGATCGATTTATCATGAGAATTGGACTGGGGTATCCCGATCCGGAACAGGAATTGGAATTGTTAACACGCATGCAAGGTAGAGAAGCGCTTGATGAACTTCGCCCTGTCCTGCTTGCTGAAGAGGTCGTAGCCATGCAGCGTGAAGTCAAACAGGTACATGTTGATCCCGTCGTCAAACAGTATCTGGTGGCCGTTGCTGTAGCCTCTCGCAGCCTTCCGGCGGTCAGACTGGGCATCAGTCCGCGTGGAACACTGGCCTGGATGGCTGCGGCGCAGTCATTTGCCTATCTTCAAGGACGCAGTTATGTCATTCCGGATGATGTGAAAGAGGTAGCTGTGCCTGTCCTTTCCCACCGTATTCAATTGAAGGCCCAGAACAGAGCGGAGGTTTGGGGGCAAGTACAAGTCATTGAAGAAGCATTGTCATCGGTCCCGGTACCTGTACAAATGGCATCACAGGGAAGGGGACGGAGGCAATGACTGCGCTGGGACAACGGATTGTGAGTGCTGTCTTGGTGGTGGCTTTTGCTTACCTGTATCAGTGGCATGGGGGCAAAGCGGCGTTGTTTCTATCCGTTATAACTTTCTTGATGTTCACAGGAGGTCTGCTTCTCCATTGGTTCAGACCACGGCGTATTCACATCCGTCGGAAAATACACGCGAACCGGATTGAGGCAGGCGAGCAGGTACGGGTTCTGGTGGAGCTGGAATTCAATTGCCGTATTCCATTGTTATGGATCGTTCTGTGTGAGAACACACCTGCAGGTGTTCATCGCAAATTGATTTTCCCGGGAACACGGCGACAATTTTCCTATCAATATGAATGTTCTGGGTTACGAAGAGGAGTCTACAGATGGGATACGGGCAGATTGTACTGGGGGGATATGTTTGGCTGGAATACCCTCTCCGCAGAGACCGCAGGAGGTACACCCCTGATTGTTGTTCCTCAAGCAACGGCTTGGGGGAAGGGTGATTCGATAGAATTCGCAGCGATGATCGAAGGGACTCTGTCGGAGCGAAGAAATAGCCAGGGAAACCGCGGCCCTGAGTTTCGTGAATATCAGCAGGGTGACCCACTGGGACGAGTTCATTGGAAAAGTACAGCCAAAACGGGAAAACTTCAGACCTTTCTGCCCGATACCACGGATCTTGCCTCACTGGGTATCCTTGTGTATGAGGGCGCGTCGGGGTATGACGTAAAACAACGGGAGAACATGGATGCACCTGCTTTTGAACGAGTGGTTCGTGCAGCTGCCCGCTGGATTCATACCGCTGAGCAGGATGACATTCCTTATCATCTGTGGATGGAAGGCGGCGATAAGAGCTATGATGAACAACATCAAAGGCAACATGGGCCGTTCCATGCAGATGATGAGAATCATGGACTGGACAAGCTAGCGGGAGCGCGAATATCCAAAGCACAATCAGGCTCTGTTTCGCTCCGAACGGAGATACTGGATGGACTGGCGAGCGGGTCAAGAATTGTGGTTCTCACAGGTAAGATGGACCCGGTTCTGGCCGAATGGATCATAACTGCAATAGGGTCGGGTTATCGTGTAGAGGTGCAATTGACTGAAGCGAACCAGGACCAATTAGGATCAACGGATAGATTGACGAATGGATTGGGATATGACAGCTTGAGTTTGGAGCGGCTTCGTCACAGTGGGGTGCCGATCCACACGGTTACAGACGTTGCGTTATCTTCATTGGGAAAGGTGGAGGTAACGGATGTGGGAGCGTAATGGAAACCAGCAACCCAATTCCACTAAGGCCGACTTAGAGTCAACGGCCCGTACGAGAATGGAATTGGCCTATGCTGTACATCAAGCTGCGAACCGGAGTTCTGTGACGGATATAAAGGATGAGGGATATGTTAGCGTACCTGTCCTGTACAAAATTTTTATTTCGGCCATTTTACTTATACTGTCTCTGGAGTGGATATATCCTGTTACATCATCAGATCAGCAGGGCAGTGAACGGTTCTTGTCCGTAATGGCGGGATTAACGGGAGCATTGTTGCTCGCGGGGTTAATTCGTACAGGATGGATCACCGGGGTACTGATCCGATTATTCATTGCACTCGCTGCTTTATGTCTGATGTACGGAGGAAGTGATCCTGCCCGTTGGGCGGTCGCTTATCCGGGAATATTTTCAGCGGATATGGACACTTTTATAAATAACTGGCGATTTCACTCGATTAGTACAGAAACGAGAGGGTTGTTCATGATGTGCGGCTGGAGCATGCTCATGGCTTCTGTGCAATCCCTCGTATTCTTACGTCGAAGCGTTATGCTGTTTGGCAGTGCAACACTGCTCTATTTGCTTTTGCTTGAATCTTTTGCGGGGCTGGATGTGTATGCTTCTGTAATACGGTCTGTCCTATGGACTTTTCTTATTCAGGCTCTGCTCCAGCTATTACGTCTCAATGCAGGAGTCACTACTCCGAGTTATCGCGGCAGCCCCTATGGCCGCTGGAGTGCAGTAACTATCGTTGCTTCAGCAGGTATGGTGCTTTTCTCAGCGGTACCTGGCCAGTTTGCTTCCATTCCTCAACCGGAACGCATATCTCTGGAACAGATGGGTGAACGCATAGCTCGCTGGGCAGGTTATACACAGCACAGTAGTATCCCTGCTGCAACAGCGGTCACGGGATATAGTACAGCGGACGCGCCTATGGGAGCGCCGTTGGTGCCGGGGAATTCCATCTTTTTTATAGCAAAGAGTCCGGAAGTGACGTATTGGCGAGGGGAGACCCGTTCATATTATAACGGTAGTACTTGGAGTGACCCGGGTCAGAGCTTTGAAACGGCAAGTCCATCCGGAATGCTGCGTGCTGATGGTTGGGAGAATCCAACCTATTGGAGTCGCATTCGCCAAACCGTCTCGATGCAGCGAGAGTGGAAAGGACCAAATCCACTCTTTACCGGTGGCATACCGGTCAACGTATCGTTCCAGGATAAGAACAAGGATAATCAGGAAAACATGTTTTCTTTGCTGTCTAATCGCGATTCGGCAACATTGTGGCTCGCAGGCTCCGGAAACGATAAGATGGTTAAACATTATTCGGCAGACGTCATGGTTCCTGTCGCAACAGCTGAACAGTTACGTCTGCTTGAGGAAACGAATAAAGGGAAAGATCCGGCAGCCATTCGGAGGAGTTATCTGCAATTGCCTGCATCACTCCCCGGTCGAGTGCAGACGCTTGCCAAGGAAATCATTCAAGGCAGTGAGACCCGGTATGACGCTGTGCAAGCTGTAAAGACTTATCTGGCTGCTCATGCCGAGTATACGTTGGATACCCGTATGCCACCGCGAGGAACAGATTTTGTGGACGATTTTTTATTCGTCACCCGGCAGGGGTATTGCAATCATTTCTCCACAGCTATGATTGTGTTACTTCGTTCGGAAGGTATCCCCGCACGCTGGGTTAAAGGTTTTGGCCCCGGAGTTGCTGACCCGGATGTGCCCAGTCAGTATGTGATTTCACAGGGAGATGCACATTCCTGGGTAGAAGTGTATTTTCCGGGTGCAGGCTGGATGCCGTTTGAGGCCACGCCAGGCTTCACCATGGCGCAAGGCGCGGGCGAAAGTGTCGCAGCGCTCGCCGAACCACAGCCTGTTGCGGAGAATCCGCCGTATATGAGCGGCGGATTGGCTAACGCGGGCGCATGGCTGCTCGCCCGCGCACGGGCCATTGCCGCGGAGCCATTGCTCGTGGCAGCCCTTGTGGCAGCGGCCCTGCTGGGCGCCGCTGCTCTGGTCCGCATGCGGCGGCTACGCCCCGCGCTGCGGTTAGGGCTGCTGCTGGCGTGGCCGCGCAGCAGCTTTCCGGACCGCGAGCGGCTGCTGGGTGCCGCCGCTCCGGTCTGGGCCGCGCTAGCGCGCCGGTACGGCCCGCGGCCGCCGGGTATGACGCTGCGTGAATATGCAGCGTCACCGGCTTTGGCCGCAGGCGCGGACGGCGCGGACATCGCGCGGTTTGCAGCCGACTGGGAACGGCTGCTGTATGGGCCGGACCGTCCGCTGCGCGCGGACAGTCTGGACTTCCTGCGCCGGGCACTTCGTTTGGCCCGGCAGTTGCAGGCGTTGTAACACAAGGATGTTACAACGTTACACCAAAGATGCGAAGCTGCTGCCATACAATCGCTATCGCTTTCCAATAGAGCTTGGCCACTTGTGGGCAGATGAAGATCACCATTGGCTGGCGCATTGTTCCTTTAATGCATAATGCAGCGTTTGGTTTATCGCTGCATGCCATACATAAGACGCCTTTCGCGCTGCGCTGCGAACGAGGCGTCTTTCCACGATCATACACTTGAACCAGCATCTTGCTGTCAAGTTTTTGTATTTGGAATTTCATATCTAAAGGCAATTGGTAATCCTGTTTTGATATGTCGAAAAAAGGAGTTTCGCCTTTCCTTGACGGTATGTTTTGTCGTTGCGTATAATTAGTTTCATTGAATTGAGGGAGGCACGGTTATGAATAAGCAGAATGAGATTGTGGTTGTCCTTGACTTTGGGGGCCAATACAACCAGTTAATCGCCAGAAGAATCCGGGATCTTGGCGTATACAGCGAGCTTTTGCCGTATAACACACCGGCGGAAAAGATCGCAGAAATGGCACCAAAAGGAATCGTATTTTCAGGTGGGCCGTCCAGCGTATACGCTGAGAATGCTCCCCACGTGGACCCAGGTGTCTATGATCTAGGCTTGCCAATCTTCGGTATCTGCTACGGAATGCAGCTTATGGCCCAACAGCTCGAAGGTAAAGTAGAACGTTCCGAGAAGCGAGAGTACGGTAAAGCAGACCTTGAGTTTGCTGCTGGATCTACACTGGCAAAAGGTATTGAAGGCGAACATACGGTATGGATGAGTCACGGTGACCATGTGGTTACACTTCCTCCAGGTTTCAAACTGGATGCAGGCACGGAAAGTGCGCCAATCGCTGCCATGAGTGACGATGAGCGTAAATTGTATGCTGTTCAGTTCCACCCTGAGGTACGTCACTCTGTTCGCGGTAACGACATGATTCGTAACTTCCTGTTCGAAATCTGTGGTTGCGAAGGTAACTGGACGATGGAGACATTCATCGATGACACCATCAAAGACATTCGTGAAAAAGTGGGCGACAGTAAAGTACTGTGTGCGCTTAGCGGCGGTGTGGATTCTTCCGTTGTAGCTGCATTGCTTCACAAAGCCATTGGTGATCAACTGACATGTATGTTTATCGACCACGGTCTGTTGCGTAAAGGTGAAGCAGAAAGTGTAATGGAGACGTTTGTCGGCAAATTCGACATGAAAGTTGTCAAAATTGATGCACAAGAGCGCTTCATGTCCAAACTGGCTGGCGTGGATGATCCAGAACAAAAACGTAAAATCATCGGTAACGAGTTTATTTACGTATTTGACGAAGAGTCCAAGCAGTTCGATGACTTTGCATTCCTGGCACAAGGTACACTCTACACGGACATCGTGGAAAGTGGTACAGCGACTGCACAGACCATCAAATCCCACCACAACGTGGGCGGTCTGCCTGAAGACATGAATTTCAAACTGATCGAACCGCTGAGCACATTGTTCAAGGATGAAGTACGTAAAGTCGGTACCGAGTGTGGCCTGCCGGACGAAATTGTTCATCGTCAGCCGTTCCCTGGTCCGGGCCTTGCGATCCGTGTTCTTGGTGAGGTTACCGAAGAAAAACTTAAAATTGTTCGTGACTCAGACTACATCCTGCGTGAAGAGATTGCCAAAGCCGGTCTCGACCGCGAAATCTGGCAGTACTTCACAGCCCTGCCTAACATGAAGAGTGTTGGCGTTATGGGTGATGCGCGTACGTATTCCTACACTGTAGGTATCCGTGCAGTAACATCCATCGACGGTATGACTGCGGACTGGGCACGTATTCCTTGGGATGTGCTGGAGAAAATCTCCGTACGGATCGTTAACGAAGTTGATAACGTAAACCGTATCGTCTATGATGTTACATCCAAACCACCTGCAACGATCGAGTGGGAATGAATTGGACGGAAATTTGACGATGGGCCTGCGGGAATCCTTGCTGCGTAAGGGTTTCGGTAACCGTTAGTACGATCGCTTCCAATTGACCCGCAACAATTGGTTGCTCAAAATACTCTCTTTTATCCGCGTTGTTTTAGCAGATGAAGGGAGTTTTTTTGTGACTAAAATTACGGAGTTGATTCAGGATTTTAAGCTCAATCAGGAAATTCTCGGCCGCGCACGAGAGTATGTCGAGATATGCATGTTCCGTCTTGGTCGGTGGGAGCGGTTTATAACGAAGGAGTTGGACGTACATCACGCGGAGGATATTTCTTCCCACCATATTAAACGCTACATCCAAGAACGTCAGCGGATCGGCAGCGAGGCGAATATTACGCTGAACAATAACATCGCGACGTTAAAGGTGTTCTTTCAATACTTGGTGGACGAGGAGTTTATAGAGGAACGCGACAATCCTATGCGCCGGATAAAGAATCTGAAAGAGACCAAAACGGTCATCATCACGTTCAACGACGAAGAGGTATCTCGGATAATCAATGATGTGCGCGAGGAGACGTACTCGAACGTTAGGGACAAGCTTATCGTAATCATGCTGATTGATACCGGAATCCGCGTATCTGAGCTCTGCGGTATAAAGAACGATGATATTGCGCGGCGTCATATTTTGATTCACGGAAAGGGTTCGAAGCAGCGTCTCGTATATATCAGTAGTATCATGCGCAAGTATATGCGGAAGTACGAGGAGTTGCGTAAGGAGCGCTTTAAGAAGAAGGAGCCGGAAGAGATCGCGGATTATTACTTTCTGGATCAGACGGCGGACGGACTATCGCGCTCACGCATCAATAAGATACTCAAGGAGCATTGCAGGAACGCGGGAGTACGAAAAGAGGTACGATGCTCTCCGCATGATTGCCGACACTACTTCGCGCAGAAGCAACTCAAAAACGGGATCGATATATACAGCCTGAGCCGGCTCCTGGGGCATTTTGATACGCAGATCACGGCGAAGTACCTGAGAGGCCTAGAACAAGAGGATATACTCAATATCGGCCGCCTGCACAGCCCTTTGAATGGGGTTAAGATCAAACAGTGAGTGGTAATTGATATAAAGTCCAAAGTTGTGCCGCAGTCATTCATTATGATAGCCTTTTCAGTGACAAATTGAGGAGGTTACATAATGGACTACAAGGAGAAAAGAAAGTCAATTATTGAAATGCGGGAGTCAAAAGAAGAATTAAACATGCAGTCAGCTATAAGTATGTTTTTAAGCTCGCGTAAGTTGAAAAATCTAACTGAAAATACTGTGGCTTCATACAGCCAGTCTCTCAACAAGCTAAGCACCTTCTTAGCGAATAATGAGATAATTAAAGTAAATGAGATAATAGTTGAAGATATACAAGAGTTTATCCAGACACGAAAAGAGAAGGGGAACAGCGCGCCAACGTTGAACAAGTACATCAGAAACCTACGCGCATTCTTTAATTTTCTTCGTAGTTCTGGGTACTTACTTGAAAATCCTATGGAGCCAATTGATAAGCTTGTGGAGGAAAAACGTATTCTACGTACTCTGAGTCGTGAGCAAATTACATTGTTACTTGACGTACCTGACCGCGCAACGCCAGCGGGATACCGTAACTATGTGTTTATCTTGCTAATACTCGACACTGGGTTGCGTATAGAGGAAGCACTGACGTTCAATGTGGAAGACGTATATTGGAAGGAACAGGTGATTCAGGTTTTCGGTAAGGGCCGCAAAGAAAGACTCGTTCCATTTAGCGCTACTCTTGCCGTCCATCTACGTGAATACCTAGAGTTACGCGGCGAAACGGACACATCTGTATTCTTTGTTAATATTGACGGACTTCCTCTCAAACGGCGGACTGTTCAAGAGGAGATATCAGACTACGGACAGCTTGCGAAGATAAAAGGCGTCCGCGTTTCTTGCCATTCGTTGCGTTATACATTTGCTCGCAATTACATTCTAAACGGCGGAGATATCGTAAGTCTTATGAAAATTTTAGGCCACAAATCGCTTCATATGGCGCAATTATACAGTGAGATGTTCCAGGGAGACGTTTCAAAGCAACATAGCAAGTTTTCACCTGTTAGCTCACTTTTCAATTAGACCACCTCAAAGTAGCGAACTTTGTGCACATCAGCCCGCAGCGGATATCGTTTCCGTTCGCGGGCTTTTTTGTCGTTTAGGGGTATCAGCAACTTTGCGGAGTGAAATCGTTCGACGTCGAACGGTATTGCGTTGTCCCTACGTGGATACATCACGTAGAATCTCCGTCAAATCCCCCTACATATAGCGCGCCTGGCCCGTCCGGATACGTTCCCCTTAACACAGCCTAAACGCGCTGATTCCACGGTAAACTACGCAAAAAAAGAGCCGTAGTGATTAACGGCTCTCTTCGTTGTCTTCCGGTATGTATTCGATTAAGTCGCCAGGCAATACGCCTAGCTTTACGCATAACGTATTCAGCGTAGGAAAGTCGATCCGTGCGTTAGCGTTCAGCGCGAGAGCCTTTACCGTGTTCCGGTTTATCCCGGTGATTTGAACAACGTCTTTCTGCTCGAGTCCGCGATCCTTCATTATCTTATCGAGTGAGAATCGGATAGCCACAAAAATTCCTCCAAAAATAATGTAGTAAACTAGTTGACAAGAATAACACACGGGTGTATATTAGTAATCAAGTAAACTAGTTGACAAGATAACCTGTTAACATCTTATACGTAGTATCGTACCAAATGGTTTCATCATTATCAAGCGATAGTATGGCCGGTCTGAGACCGTGAAACTTAATCCAACATTCGAGTTACTTTAAAAATATGATTTGAAAAGGGGATAACTAACATGCAACTTACCGTTAATAATAATCAAACTACGTCTAACAATATTAAATCGAACGCCTATGGTCGGAGATTTCTGAAACTACTTCGCGCAGTCTACTGCCTGATTATTATTACGAAGGAGATCGTAGCATGAGCGAGCAGATCAATCTTGAACTTGCCTCCACGATCCTAGGCCCATTCGATGAGGCGCACCAATATGCTTTATACGAGGGTTATGTGTTAAACGGTCGCCACATTTTCATTCTTGACGATGGTCAACTTTGGCTCAGACACGTACATAAGGCGCCGCACATGGAGCACCTGTATATTGATGGAGATTCTGGCGGAATGATTGTCGCAAATAACGTTGAGGGTATGGACGTCCGCGAACTTATCGGAACGATTATAACTGAGCTGCGCGGAATGGACGGTCTCCAATTTCTGCTCGATGTCTTGCTGTGGACTCCGGATCGCGGAGATTTAAACCTTAAACTCGAAATCCTTCGATAACACATCGCCTGACGAGTCTGTGCGCGGAGCCAGACGAAACCTACGGACTATGTCCGGATGGTCGCGGAACTTCCGCATGTATCGCGTAACAACGTACTGTAATGGTGAAACAACCAAACTAATAGCCGCGCGGGCTTAAAACGCCGAGGAGGCATTCATGGAAAAAACGACAGTAATCGAAATCGGTTATGTACGTGATCATCGCACTGGTAATTTCATTGTTACACTCATTGACGAATCCTTCCACCCTAACAGTAACCGCCGTCGCCAACAGATCGTTGTGCTACCTGGCGCATTCTTCCACATCCTAACCAAAATAGACCGCCGATCCATCGCGAACGCAGTTTATGTCACGTTGGAACAAGCGGCCGACCTCGGATTTATTGTCTCAAACTTCCCTACTATTGTTGAAGCAATCGCCTAATTTCGTTATACCATCCGTACCGTTAGCGCTAACTGACGGATCGCTATGCGGATAGTCTGTACTTTCTGACGCCAATCGGAAGGATCGCCATTCAGACGTTTAACACTGATTTACTTTCGCCGGTCTCGCGCCAACGACTCCGGCTTTCCTTAGATCATTCGCGGTGGGGAGCGGCAACTCCCTCAGGCACATCGCTTCACATAGATTCTTTCGGAGGACAGCGGGAACTGCTTCTCCAACTTGTAAGGCGGCCGGTTTTATCCGGTTCAGGCATTGTCTTGCTTGTGTTATAATAGATAATACGGAACAGGTGTTCTATTGGTTCCAAAATGATGAAAAAGTTTTTTCGAAGAGGTTGGCACACATCAACGTTGAATAATAACAGAGACCCGGGTACCCACAATTGAACACGCGGCGGCTGCTTAACTGTGGCTGTCGCTTCCTATTAAGGAGGACATCAGGAATGGATTTCATGGAGGCTATCGAGGATTACCAAGTTGGCGCAGATAGAGCCGCCTTATTAATGGTCAAGGACGCTATGAAAATCGATTTCTACCGGAAAGTGCCCGCAGAAGGACGCCCCGAACAGTTTGTCGCGTTGGCCTGTCTGGGGTTACTTACGGGAAGGCTCCGTACGATTAAATACCGCCTCAACGACGGCAAGGTGCGCGGCGAGTCGAACATTCAAGGGAATGACGAAGACTTGCGTATGTTTTACCGTGACTTCGCTGGACCGTACCGAGATTGGTTCGGAGTTGACGTAACAATCGAAAACTATCCGGAGCACCGCGCTGAAATGGCGGACTATTTTGGTTACTCAATAAGAGACGCCGATCTGGCCTACAAACGAATAAATACCGGCGCGGCTGGGCGTGCGCTCGAAATTCAAGAAAGGATAGTCGAGCAACATTGGGCGGACATGTCAAAAGCTTTAGAGTACGCGTTCAAACGGGTTGATCTATCGCGATCATCGAGAGAAGTGACCCGGTATGTTAATCAAGCCACCCGGAGTGAGTATTACCGTATCCAGACAAAAGGGATGCGCCGCGTACGTAGAGGAGAGGGAACAGTCCACGTAGACCCAACGTTCAGCAGTGATGTTGAGCACACGATATTGGGAGATTATGTTCCAGGTCGTTATCGAAGGTTATCGGTGAGACAGAGGAAACTTTTCGATCAGATTGCCGAGGAGGTAAAGGCGGATATACGTAAATACGACGGGAAGGATTATGCTGTGGATAAGGAAGGGTTGTACATTTTAAACAACAGAAAGATGGCCGCGCGGATCGGAATACACGAGGCAAGCTTAAGTCGAGCCTTGAGATTCATGAGAAAGTGTTAAACTTTGGAGGTATGGACTCGACAATAGTGACGGGAAGAAAAGAAGCAACTAGTATTTGAATAAACTTTTATGAAGGTGGCTGCTCGGCAACGGGTGGCTCTTTTTTATATGCCATTTTGTTAATAAAAACTTAACGGGAGGTGAGAACGTGAGAGTCGAAGCTGAGACGCTTGTAAGAATCCGCGCAGTTTATGGTCTTTCCCAAACGGAACTGGCCGCTTTGTGTAACGTTAGCGTTGCGTACATCAACATGATTGAACGCGGGAAGCGTGCAGTACCGGATACTATCCGACGCAAAGTTGCATCTGAGTTCACGAGGCTAGATGAGGCAATCGAAGATCCGGTATGGGAGGCATTAGGGAAGGCGGAGGTAGCACGTCGCAAAATACGTGGAGCAGACGCTACAATCAACGACTAGCGCTCGGCAACGGTTCTTGCATTCCTACGTGTCCTACGGCCACTCCGGACATCCGTCCCTTCGGAACGTCTGAACTGTTAGAGAGAATACGCGCAATTAATCTAAGGTAGATCAACACATCATACATTTTCAGCGCGGCAAGGTGTTGGACGTGATGAGGCAACGACCAAAGGGAGGCGGCAGCGGGTGCTACAAGAGCAAGGTATTGTCAGGAAGGAAAAGCGCGGGGAAAGGAATTGGACTAATAAAGAGGGATAGAAACACTGGAAACGCTCGAATTCCGCGCCACATAAGGGATTCGGCTGTTTTGTTATGTTCCCAAAAAGCAGGGTAACTCGCCACTTTTGTTCCTGAAAAGCAGGGTATTTTATTGAGGAGGGGTTATATGGCAGTCGATAGGAAGAGAGAACACCAACATTGGAGCAACCTTACACCTACTGCAAAGCGCGGAGTTCTTGCTAAAAGAGAAGAAATCGAAGCGGAGTTAGGCGATCGTATAGCCGGATTTGATATCGTACTGAAAACGACCGAATCCCAAGCCCGCGGCAAAAAGGCGCTTGATGAGCTCAGCAGCCACTCGGAGGCTAACGGAGGGTTCGTGTTTGCCCTGTTCAACGGTTGCATGACGATGAGCGAACGTTTCCCTTCACTTAGTCAATCGGATCTCGCGCGGTTGATGTTTATGGGTACCTATACGAATTATGACGGACGCCTGCAGCACGACAACGGACGCCCCATTAATCGCAAGTCTCTCGGAACGCTACTCGATATGAGCCGCGCGCGCTTCTCGGAGTTTTACCAGAAGCTTCTGGCGGAGGAAGTCATCTCAGACAACAACGAGTATGAAGACATTTACGTTAATCCGTCGATCTTTTATCGAGGCTCGTTGGCCGACGCGGGTCACAAGATCGATGAGTTTCGACATACACGATTATTCAGGAGCACCGTGCGCGAACTCTACGAAAAATACGGTGGCCGCACTATTAAACAGCTTGCGATATTGTACGCGGTACTTCCCTTTGTAAATTTCTCTTTCAATATCGTGTGCTTCAACCCAGAGGAGAATAACGAGGATAGAGTCGTTCCTATGGACTTGGATAACCTGGCCGCGCTGTTGAGCTACAAGGATACACAGAAGTTACGAGCTGCTCTCGGATCGCTTAAATTAGACGGAAAGCCCGTGTTCCTTCTGATCCCGGATGTAAACGACAAGCGAAAACGCAGAATCATTGTTAATCCGCGCGTCGTATTTGCAGGCTCGGCCGATTCTTTACGGGCAATCAAAGTCCTATTCAACTAATGAAGGGAGAAAATCAATTGTCCAACTCAATATGGCGCTTAAACACCGATACTCTCGCAGCCTACACGGAAGATCCGGAAGTCATTGCAAAGGTTCGACGTAGTTACCCGGACTTTAACGAAATGGCAACGTACGAGCGCAAGGGTCAGGTAACCGGGATACAGTACCGTGTGCCTGCCGCAAGAAAACGCGTAGCTAAGAGGTTGTTCAACGTAGTACAGATCACGTAGTTTTTACGTGAATATAGAGCTTGGGACAGGCGGAGGAACGATAACACCTCGGCTTATTTTGCGTGTCTAAAATCAAGCGGGATCAAGGGGAAAGGACGCGATATATGTATGGTTTTGAAAGGGGATAAGGTGACAAGTGGACAGAGAATACACGCGGCAATGCGAATTTATTAATCCGGACAAGACTTGCGTTCTAATGCAGGGACTAGCGGACGAAAGCGATCCAAGATGTAAGCTATGGCGCGATGAACAACAGGACTGCCGGTACCTAAGGTTGCACATTCTTAAAGGACGCGGACTCTATCGCGGAGGTTGGGCACGCAGGAAACGAAAAGGAGCTGAGGCGCATGGTTGATCGCACGATAAAGGTTTCATATTCCGACGGGATAACTATTACGTTTGGTGATTCTGTTTCCCGCGCTCACATCCGATTCATGGCACCTATTATTCACGCGGAAGAAGTTAAACGTCGGCGGAAGGGGCGTAAGAGATGATTACGGAGCCATTCACGGTTAATTACGGGGCCAAGGTGCCGCTTAAGTTCGAACCCTATGTTATCGATAATTACGTTCGCGAGGATTTTCTATCGGTGATTTACGATCACGTCCGTCGGAATGTCGTAATGTCTACGGCAATCAAGATGGAGGACGCGCGGCTCTATCGCTTGATCGAGAAGACCGCGATATCCATATGCAAGGAATACAGTCCAACGAAGAATTACGGAATTACGAAAGCCGAGATAAGAGCGGCGATCCTGGCGCTCATTAACCATTACAAAGGAGAGATTACGAAATGAGCAACGTATGGAACGGATTGCAGAACGGTGAAATGGACGAGATCAACGCGCTAATCGGGCCGAGTTTGGGCAAGTCACTATCGAAGCCGCCGAAGTCCAAACGTAAGCCAGGCGTTGTTATTTCGTTTGACGCGGATAAAGGTTACGGGTTCATTAAGGGGCGCGGCCGATCGATCTTCTTCCATATTAACGAATGTGACGAAATGGACACCGTTGATATTCCGGTAGGTGAACGCGTGAGTTACGAGACTGGCAAGGACAATTCCGGTAAACGTTGCGCTGTTAACGTCAAATCGGAGGTGCCCCTATGATTACCTCATATGACATATCCGATAGATCGCCGCAGAGCGAGAGTCCCGATTGTGATACTACTCCGCTTACCGATGTACAAGTGGTGAGTAAAGCCGAGTCTGAGGGCATAAAGATCCGGCACAGCTCGTCTACGTCTGTTGACGGGATAACTTCTACGGTCCAAATGGAGGCGCTAGACTCCGCCGGGAACGTTGTACGCGCTGAGTCTTTTAGACTCCGTACAGTATCATCGCGGACAGCATTAGCCAGCCGACTACATGCATTCAAGCAAGTACTAATTCAAGATGGATATCAAGTTGAGGCCGACGGAATTTAGTTGGCTTCTTCTTGTTCTATAAAACTAATACAAAAGGGGAACTGAGAATGAGTAAACAAAAAGCGAAAGAAAGTATCCTGAAAGCACATGACTTGAAACGTGGGAACACCGGTGTCTACCGTGAGTTTAACGACATGGTGCGCGCGGAAATCAAAGAGATTGAGTCTAACGACGACCTATCAGCGGAAGGTCGCTCGAAACAGGTCGCAAAGGTTCGAGAGAGACGCGGAAAAGAGCTGCTACAGTTGGCGTATAAGAGGCATCGTGAGTATAAGGATCTTCTTAGTGACGCGCGGAAGAATGCCGAAGCAGTAATTTACGCGGACATTCCGAAGCCCGATCAAACCAAGATCGACAGATTTAACGATGCTTTCCGAAGATTAAGAACGGAGATCACGCTGTCCCGTGATGGGGAATCGGCTGCTCAAAAGCTGACACAGTTTATTGGCGGGGTAGATGAACGATACTTCCATCACCAAATTTCCGAATCGTACGGTGAGCTGTCCGCGTCAATCCTAGCGCTCGATAACTCTCCATCCATGCGGATATCTCTTTCGCGACAATACGATAATCTGAACGCGAGTTACGAATCTCCGGATGCAGAAGCGGCTCGCAGTTCTTTAGAGACGGCTAACGACATGGAGCAGTCGCAATTCTTCTTGGATGCAGTCGAGGGCGCTGTACGGGATACGCTGGGAGTTCAGTATAGTTCGTTCATCAATAACACTGAGAGTTACTTTTCTCAGCACGAAGATGATCGTCCTGTCACAGAAGCACCCCAAGAGCCGGTAAAGAGGTCCTCTGATATGGGATTTACTAAGGAACAAGTAGCTATCATTGAGAGAAAAGTTCGCGAAGCTAGAGAGGCAAAAGAAGCTGTGGGAGGTGTTTCTGAATGACAACAGTAACAGTAAGCTCATTTAACGGAGTGGCATCGAAATCGTACGAGTACCCAATGATTTTGCATGAGCTCGTAATTAATAACCAAGGTACGAAGCCGCTAACGGTGACAACCGGAACAAGACGCAGGGACCTGGATACGTTCACAATAGCGCCAGGCGAAACGTTTGACGAGCGCGTTCAGCGTTTTAGCAAAGTGAGAGTAGATGCGGACGGTCTGTACTACGGGCTTGTAAGGCGAGGCAGCGATGCGTTTTGGGGCGCGGAATATTTGGATTAAACAGGAGCGGCCTTCGGGTCGCTTTTTAATTTAAAGGAGGAATTTTATATGAACGAGGAAATTATGTTGCTGACCTATGAGTATGTAGGCCGGGACATTGAAAACATGCTGAGCATCTTGGATACGTCAGCTTCCGAGCAAGAGATAGAAGAGACGTTAAGGTACGGTGCGGAGTGCGCGACGAAGAAGTTAGAAACGGCCGGCCTATCAACGGAAGAGAACCGCGGAATTGTAACCGAAGGAATAATCGCGCTTGTACAAGCGCTGCATAAGGGGAGCTGTTAATGGCGGTTGTAGACGTTGGAGGAATACGGGCCGTAATCACCGCAGATATTAGCGGATATAACCAAACGATGGATAAAGCGAAAACTAAAGCGA
Source organism: Paenibacillus sp. UASWS1643 (assembly GCF_008693195.1). Lineage (NCBI taxonomy): Bacteria > Bacillati > Bacillota > Bacilli > Caryophanales > Paenibacillaceae > Paenibacillus > Paenibacillus sp. UASWS1643. The sequence continues at coordinate 12,720 of NZ_VXKZ01000092.1, read as the reverse complement.
AGGAACTCGGGGAGGCCGGAAAGTCGGCGTCCTCTTCTTTTTCTGCGCTGAATACGAGCCTTGCCGGAGTTGGTGCGTCAGCCGCGCAGATTGAGAAGATCAATACGAGCATGCGCAAGGCTAATCCGGATTTGTTACGGAGACAGCTCGAAGCCGTTCGAACAGAGATGAAACGATTAGGCGCAAGTAGTTCGGAGATTGATCAGGTTACGCGGGAGTTGGAGAAGAACGCCAAAGCTGCAAAGGGTGCTAACGGAGAGCTGAAAACGCTCGGTCTCGCGTACATGGCGCTATCTGCTGCGATGGCGGGCGTCATTGCAAAGGCGGTTGAGACTGCTGCGACATTTGAGCAATCCATGGCGAAGGTAAAGGCGATATCCGGTGCGACTGCGGAAGAATTTGAAAACCTACGTAACCAGGCGTTAGAGCTCGGTGCTACTACGGTGTTTACGGCTTCACAAAGCGCGGACGCAATGGGATTCTTAGCTATGGCCGGATTTAAAACAACTCAGATCATGCAGGCGATGCCTGGCGTCTTGAACTTGGCGGCTGCGGGCCAGATGGAGATCGCAAGGACAGCGGACATTGCATCAAACATATTGACGGGATTCCAACTCGAAGCAGGCGAAACGGGAAGAGTTGTCGACGTATTAGCTAAAGCGATGACATCCAGTAATACCAATATTGAACAGTTGGGTTATGGGATGAAATATTTGGCTCCTGTTGCCGCATCACTAGGCGTATCCATCGAAGAGGCAGCGACAGCCGTCGGTGTCTTGTCTAACGCCGGTATTCAGGGCGAAATGGCGGGCACGCAGTTACGTGCGATTCTCTTACGCTTGGTAAAACCACCGAAGCAAGCGCGCGAAGCCCTTGCCGCGTTAAACGTTACGTTACAGGATACGCAAGGTAACTTCTTACCACTCGGCAACGTTATCGGACAACTTGAGCGCGCATTCGGCGGCTTAACTCAGTCACAGCAAGCGCAAGCGGCGAGTATGATCGCGGGTGTCGAAGCTACCTCCGGTTTCCTTACGCTTATCAACAACGGGCAGGCTTCGTTTGATTCCTTTACGGATAGTCTGATAAACGCGGGCGGTACAGCTCAAGAGATCGCGGAAATCCAAATGGATACGCTCAAAGGCGCCATTATCGAAATGACATCCGCGCTCGAAGGCGTAGGTATTACGGTGGGAGACAAGTTCGCGCCGGCTGTACGTATGGTTACGGAAGAGATAACGGGCCTATTGCTAGGATTCAACAACCTGGACCCGGCAATGCAAACCGCTATTATCGCATTTACAACGGCGACACCTCTTATTATGGGCGGGGTGATGGCGATACGAGCGTTGTCTGTTGCTCTCTGGGGATTAGCCACGGCGAACCCTATCTTACTTGCGGTTTCTATAACGCTCGGTTTAGTAGCCGCAGGAGTTTCCGCGTTAGTATCAAGCAATAACGAAGCCGCGGAAGCAGTCAAGAAGCACGACGAGGCGCAAAGATCGCTCAATGAGACGTTGGCCCAATCGCCGCTAGACCGCTCGGTTGCCGAAGTCGAGGCGCTACAGGAGAAAACATCCGAGCTAAACGTGGCCCTTGAGGAGCGCGCGAAGTTACAACAGCGACTTAATGAGATTGAGGCGCTACAAAGCGATGGACTCGGAACCCCCGCGCTCCTGGACGAGATGATTGATATTAACGAAGAGCTCGCGGATATGGACGATAACTTACGTACGATGGGTTACGACGGAGTTGAGGACGCGACTAGTAAGCTCGGGATGCTCAATCGCACCATCGAAGAGTCTACGCCTGCGTTACTGAAAATGAAGGACGCGGAGATTCAAGAGATCACGGCGAAGTACCGCCAGGTTGAAGCGTCAGAAGCATTGTTGGGCCGCTATAAAGAGCTCGCATCCGCTCAAACGCTTGATCAGTCGCAGAAACAGGAACTAGCCAGCACAGTCGACCAACTCCGGAAGAAGTACCCGGATCTGAACCGCGTTATGGATGAATCCGGAAGAGTACGCGTCCAGAACATCGACATCATCGGAGATCATATCGCTGCAGAACGTTCCTTCATCGATCAATCCGCGCAAGTAGTTAACGCATACGTTGCGAATATGAAAGCGATGGCCGAGGCAAACCTAGCGTCAGTTAAAGCGCAGATCAGTAACTACGAGAACCTGGCTAAAGCGATGAGCTCGGTCGGAGGTATTCAGTCCGCGCCATTCAAGAAAAACGTAACGGGGATCGGCGGGGTAAGCGTAAATCCAACGTTTGAGCGGTTGGCAAACGAGGAGAGTACGATACTTGACGGTCTTTACGATAAGCAAGTGAAGGCGCAGCAAGCGGTATTGGATATATCGCGGGCTTTGGATGGGCTGTCTTCCGGGGACGCTTACTCTGCGAAGGGAGTAGGTTCCGGTATTGATCTAACTGGGGGCAAAGACAAAAAATCCGGCGGAAAGGGCAAGAAGGCAAAGTCGAGCAAGGCGAAAAAGGAGAAGTCCGCGGCCGAAATCGCTAAGGAACTCCGCGACAAAGCTTATAATGCGGATCTTGCCACGATACGTTATCAGGCCGACATGTACGATTGGTCTGCCGAGCAACAGACCAAAGCATATGAAAAGCTTCGTAAGGCCCATGCGCAACATCTCAAAGAGACGGTAGAAGATTCGCGGACTCTTAACCTACAGCTCAAGCGGCTTCAGGAGGATAGCGTCAAAGCCCGTTATGACTTCTCATCCACTTGGATCGATAAGGATCAACGTCGCATGGAGGACGCCGGTAAATCTGAGGTTGAGATGGCTAATTCGAAGCTCGCAGCCTGGACCCGCGTAAGGGATCGCTACAAGAAGGATTCCGAGGAGTACAAGAAAGCCGACGAACAGGTATATCAGGCGCGGAAAGACTTGGCGAAAGCAGACGAAAAAGCCGTAGCGGACGCGTATTCTGCTTCCGAAAAGTGGATCGGTAAAGAAGAGCGCCGGATGGAAGCGGCCGGTAAATCCGAGGCGGAGATCACGCAGATGAAGATTGCCGCGTGGACACGTATCCGAGATCGCCATAAAAAGGATTCGGAGTATTACGAGCGCGCCGAGGATCAACTCTACAGTCTCCGCAAAAAGCTCACGCAGGATACCGAGAAGCTGGCGACGGAACTCGTTAAAGTTCAGAAAACAGCGGTAGAAGACGCGAAGAAAGCGGAATTGGATGCGATCGAGGAGCGCAAGAAGGCGTTCGTTAGTGCTCAGGATGAGAAGATCGCAGCGATCGACGCGCTCATAGCGAAGGAAGCCGAGTACAATTCCGACGCGGATTACAGTACGCAGCTCGCCGAGAAGAATGCGCGCATCGATCTGTTAACTTCGGCGGTGAGTCCGGAAGGTATTCAGGAGCGCGAGGATCTGATCAAAGAACGTGACCGGATGATTCTTGAGCATGAGCGTGACCTACGTAAGCGTGAGCTGGAATCGCAGAAATCCGCGCTACAGGATGAGAAGGACGAACGTACTTCCGCATTCGACGCAGAGAAGACGCAGACGGAGGCCAAGTATGACGCGCTCAAGGCGGCATTCGACGCGTATTCCGACGATATCAAGTTCATCGAATCCGCTATCGGAGAGTTCCGGAAGAACGCTAACGCGGCGGCTAACACGGAGATACTTACGCAATTGGATTCGTTTGTGTCCGAGTATAACGCGAAGATGGCTTCGTTGGCGGCTCCGGTTGGCGGCGCAAACGTTGACCTCACGGAATACAACGCGAATAAAGACGCATGGGCGGCTGCTAAGGCTTCCGGGGACACGGCGGAGATGGCGCGATTAACGGCGCGTAACGAGGAACTACGTAAGCTCTACGGAATCGACAAGGATACCGGTAAGCTTCAGCAGTTTAAAGTCGGCGGCGTTGTCCAAGGCGCGGCGGGATCTGCGGTGCCGGTTATTGCCCATGCGGGAGAAATGATTCTCAATGATGCGCAAATCGGTAACCTGTTCCGTTTGATCGCCGCCGGTCCGTCAGAAACATCCGCGCCGACTACGGTTGTCACGCAGCACATTGATATGTCCGTTGCGGAAGTGAATCTAACGGATAGGGTTGATGTTGCTACGATGTATGACGAACGTGCGCGGGTAGTCAGCCGGTTGCAGTCACAAGGTATTAAGCAGCGGTAAAGCAACGGGGCCCTTCGGGGCCTTTAACTTTCAAAGGGGGATATATCAATGAGTTTATGTGTATCAGCTTTCATAGAGGGTAATTTTTACGTTTGGGCTGACGGTCGGGTTTGTGCTCAGGCCGAGGGAACCAATTATCTCGTCACAGATGAGTACATGAAGGCGCGGGTATTTGGTAAACGTGTTGTTTTCGCAACTGGCATGCTGGAGATCGCCGAGTCAGTATTCGGCATGATTAAAGAAGATAGCAGTATCGAAGACATACAGAGAGTGGCGCGAGAATGTTACTCAACGTTCAAGGCGGCCAATGAGAAAGACCCGTTATATCAAGCTCTTGAGCATGGAATTGAGCTCGGCGTAATCGTCCATGAGTTTGAGGAGGGAATCCCGCGGTATATTCAGATGGTTTATGACACAGGCTTCGATATTCGCGTCACTCAGCCGGCTAACCTGGACTTTTTCTCGTTCGGCGCGCACTCAGACGATATCCTACCGATCCTCATCGCTAAGGTAAACGCCGGCGTTGAATTAAGTAGCGCGGTTGAACAGGCGTACGCAGAGATCGCCGATGCCAGTGTTGGCGGTATGTTGCTCGGATTCCGGTTTAGCAACGAAAACCTAGCGCATAGCAACGTTTGGATAAACGATAAGACAGCGTATCCGACGTGGAAAGGTAACCGTCTGCCTTGTCTCGCGGATATGCAAGGTAATGCCATAATGAACAAACTGACCGCCAACTCCGCGCAGATTAATAGCTCCGATTTCAATAATGGCGCGATTGTGGGTTCGTCCATCAACGTTGGTAATGGCAAGTTTAAAGTGGACACCGCAGGTAATATGTACGCGGAAGGAAGTACGACAGTTGGCGGGACTATTACCGGATCGCTTATTCGTACCGCCGCGAGTGGACGGCGGGTTGAAATTAATGCGTCTGGATTCCGTAGTTACGATGCTAACGGGGCGACACGCGTACAAATTCTTACGTCGGATGACTCATCGGCTGCCGCGATAGTACTTAGAGACGCGAGCGGTACGTCAGTGGGCGAATTAAATTCGTACGCTAATAACGGGACTCTGACGATGTATGGTAATAGTATCGTAATCGGATCAAATAATACTGCCAATCCGATAAGACTGCAGGGAGCGGTTACGTTCGGAGGTGCGGTTAACTTTCCAAACGGGATCAGCCTGGGACAAGTAAACGGATTGCAGTCGCAACTTGATTCGATATGGAGCGCTATAAACGGCAAATCTGTCCGCGGCCATACTCACCAAGTTACAACATCAAACCACAACCACGGCAACAGTGCGAACTTGCCTGGAACTGGTGGAGGCACCTTCACGACAACCTCAGATTGATGGTAGTATAGGAAATATGAACCATATACTACACTCGCGGAGGTTTTAATTATGAAAAAGGTAGCGTATATTGCTGGCGGTATTGTGATCGGTATCGTATTTTCGACAACATCAAGCGTTCTTGCTGACGGAGTTAAGTCTCTCGTTGGCAAGAAGGTTACGGGTGAGTATACGGTAGTTGTGAACGGAAAGACGCTATCGGATAAAGGCGCCATCATTGACGGTAAAGCAAACGTACCAGTGCGTGAGTATTCGAAGGCACTAGGCGCGGACATTAAAGTAGAAGGGAAGACGATAAACGTGACGACTATTAACGCGCAATCCGAAGAGACGGCAGTTGTGGACAATAAATATGCAGGTAGATCGAAAGCTGATTTGGAGGAGTCGCTGTCTATTTTCAGAGATAAGATCCTCGCGCCTAATCTTGAAGGTAAGGCAACTATCGAAGAAGAGATCGCATATTATAAGACTAGCGGAATGAAACCAGAAGAGTACACAGCGCGCACGAAAGCACTCAGCGAGTATAGCGAGAGAATCGAAAAAGCAAACACTGAGATAACTGAGATTGAAGCAGCGCTCGCCGCGTTGAAATAGTGCGACGCCGCACGATATGGCCGTCCTTCGGGGCGGTCTTTTCGTTGTGTACAGTTTGCCTATTAATAGGTTTAATTCATTATATTACTGAGGGAGAGAGAGGGGAAGGAAGACTATGGGAGCGAACAAGAAACGGAAGCGACGTCGCGCCACATTGGATGATCGTCATTATCTCGCGATTGAATTGTTAACGACAGTTCCAACGCCGAACCTCGATGACATCGCGCGGGCGTGTGGAGTTGACCGCCGAACGTTATACCGCTGGCGACTACGCAAGGACTTCGATAAGGCGTGGCGCGAGTTGGGTAGACAAAAGGCTGCAGCTCGTTTCCGGAGAGCGAAACGTAAAGTGTACGAAATTAGTCGGGTTGAAGATATCGAGCTCATTCTCCGCGCTACTAAGCTCGTAGGATGACGTAAACCGGCGTTAATTGGAGGAAACCGGAGATCATCGCTTGACTGGCGCGGGGATTAGGCGTTATTAAAGTGTCCCAAAATTGCACTTCCGGTGCGTTTTTCCTACAACTCGCGCGTGGCGGACAGCCCTCCGGAAAATTTCAGGGGGCGGCCAAATCGCGCGATGTCGAGCGGTATAATATGCGGAATAGTGCAAATGGAGGGGCTGGCGGAGGTAACGCGCATGTATCGTAAACGCCGGAAAGCCGCGCCCCGTATACGTTTAAGGCGAGTTGTAACTGCGATAGATATATTCATCATATGTGGATTTTGTGTAAGAGTCTACGCGTTAATGCGGTGAAGTCTACGACCCCAAGGCCCCTCCGATTTTCCGGCCAATCAGGTACATTTACAATCCACGCGTCAAAATAAACTCCCGGAGTCCTTCGTCTTACTTCTATTATAAATATCGCGGCTGGCGCTTGAAATTGCGCGTCTGACCCGCTACAATTGATACATAAAACAACTGGATAATCGACGAGTATTGCGCTAATTTGACGTTGGGCCAACGCTCGTACTAACGGAGCCAAAAACCGTCAAACCCGCGCCCTGCCTAATCGGATCGTTAACGAAGTTGATAACGTAAACCGTATCGTCTATGATGTTACATCCAAACCACCTGCAACGATCGAGTGGGAATAGGGTATACAACTATAACAATAGATTGAAAAAAGCTCTCTTTTATCTGCGGTATATCGCAGAAAGAAGGGAGTTTTTTTGACAAAATTAATGAATTAATTAAGGAATTCAAGTTTTATCAAGAATGTTTGAATCATGTGAAATTGGTATGTTGGTATAGCGTGTTCCGCTTGTGCGTAACGTAGGGCATAAAATTAAAAGGAATCCAAAAAAAACTGGCTACCTGAGGTCATCTTCTTAGTGTTAAAATTTTAATAATTAAATTAATTATTCATAAATGAGTATCAGTTGAATTTATTTGACTTCCAATATATTTCCAACTAGTATATAAGTAACTAATAAATGCAGTGAGGTATAACATGCGTATTATGTCGAATATAACTGGGTTGAATACGTTAAACAAGCTAAAAACAAACAATACAAACAAAGAAAAGAACATAGAAAAAATGTCTTCTGGTCTTCGTATTAACCGTGCTGGTGATGATGCTGCTGGACTATCCATATCTGAAAAAATGAGAGCGCAAATTAGAGGGCTGGAACAGGCTTCGAGAAATGTTCAAGATGGTATTTCGTTGATTCAAACAGCAGAGGGTGGATTACAGGAGATTACAGAAATTATTCAAAGACAGAGAGAGCTAATTATCCAAGGTTCAAATGATACATATACAGAAAATGATAGAAGAAGGATTGATCAAGAAATAACTCAGCTTACTGAGGAAATTAATAGTCTTGCTAATAGGACTCAGTTTAATACGATTAATCTACTTGCGAGAGATGATTACCAAATTTTAATGGATAGATCAAGCCACACAGTTGATGTTTCTAGTTCAGGACCACTTCCTAAAACTACAGATAGACGAAGATATACTGGTTTTTTTCCAATAGGCACGGCAGAAGAGCCTCTTAATGTTAAAAATTCCACTACTAGGACTGAGATAAATAACGATTATAATCAGTATGCTCGAACCACACCTATTACTTCTCAAGATGGAAGACAAGGCTATAATGATTATGAAAAAAAAGAGCATGTACATACGGAGACAACAGTTACAAAAGAAAGTTTATTCGCAAGAGAGTTATATACTGATGCAGCTTATAAAGACAGGTTTAAAGAACTTGACATCAGGGATTCAAACGAAAGAAATATATTGTTTCAAACTAATCTTGATCCAAATATAACGACAGTCGGACAACATCCGAATTTCGGCAGGTTTTCGGATGATGCGATTACTGTAGAAATTGACGGTAGCATAACAACTCTTGCTGATATTAATATACAAAGTTCAATAATAGAGTTCGGCAAGATCTCGGTTGTTTATGAAAAAGATGGATTTGAAATCGAGAAGGTTCTTTCAACTGATGGAAATTCATTTAAAGCAGAGTTTAAGATCAGGAATAACTCTGGGGAAGATCATAAGGAAATTAATATTAGTACTAATTTTTCTTCTGGACACAGTGCTTTTTACACCCTTTCATCTTCTAACGGTATACCTATAGGTGGGACGGCTTCTGGACTTCAAATACCAGATTCAGGATCGGCCTTTGAAGTCTCAAATGAACTAGTTGATTTTAATCTTTCTTTCTTAAATGGCGGTGCCTATACTAAGCCTTCTTCAGTGACAACTCCAAGCACACAATTTGGATTCAATGGTAGTGTAATCACTTCTACTTGGGGAAATAATGATATTAATAACGGAGAAGTTTTGGAATTTGGAATCACATTAGATAATTTTAACTTTAAAAAAGATATTTATCTTTTTACCGAAGAAACTACAAATCAGATTGATTCTGTTATTGAAACTGTTACAACTGACATAAAGGATATAGACTACATTCCTCCTAGGGTTGAAATTCATGCAGGAGCAAATGAATATCAGACAATTAGTATACCTTTGTTTAAAATAGATGCAGAGGCGTTAGGTCTTTCCAATATCGGTCTATTACCACCAGCCATACCAGAACTATCTATAACTTCAGCAGATAACGCAATTAGTAGAGTTACAAGTTATAGAGGGAAGTATGGTGCATTGCAAAACAGAATGGAGCATACATTGAACAATGTTGGGAATTCAATTGAAAACTTAACATCATCAGAATCTCGTATCCGGGATGCAGACATGGCAGCTGAAATGATGAAATTTAATCAAAAAAATATTCTATCGCAAGCAGCTCAGGCCATGCTCGCACAAGCTAATTCCCAACCGCAAGGGGTACTACAACTATTGAAATAATATACTGCTATTCTTTAGACTTTGATCGATTGAGTGTGAAGGTGTACCTCACTTTTATATTCAGTGATTGTTTTGTTTACAGCTTTTGTGATTTCAGTTTTAGGTTCTGTCCAAAAGGCTTCAATATTTCATCCATTTTAAAGTTCATTTCATGATTCTTTCAGGTCTAGCCTGTACAATTAGTACATACTAAGAGCTATATGGCTACTGAAAGGAGATTGAATGTATGCGTAAAACCGACTATATGAGCAAATGGAAGATGGGCATTGGAAGTGCGTTTCTGATGGTGATGCTGGCAGGATGCGGTTCAGGTATGCAAGACCTGGCTTCCGGTTCAGGAGATTTTCCACTTGTGAACTTAGAGGCAGCGGATGCTTCATCCGATCAGACCAGAAATCCGGACTTAACAACGAACACGAATCAGGAACAACAAGAGGGACAGGATGCTCCACAGACAGAGATTTAACTAACATAGGACTGATCCGGTAAAAAATAGCTCCGGAACATGCCGCAAATTGCTCCATATACCTAATGTTAATATGCCTTCGGAATACGAGACATCGTTATTCCTAGATCATCATTCACCTGATTGCTAAAATGCATCAGAAACATAAGCTAGCCTGATTAGAGCGCTTCTGCTCTTTGATCAGGTTAGCTTTTTATGTTATCCTGCGGAACTTTCAGCCTGAAAGAATGGACATATCCCATAGAGGTTTCACCGAAAAGAGCGCATTCAATTGGGTTGTAAACCGCTGAACTGGTTCAATCTGTTAAATAATACGAACGATTTTATACAAGGATGAGATTAACATTCGTTTTTCTCATTGACAAAAACATACTGCCCTCCTAAAATAGTGATGGGAAACAAACAAATAGCGCATACTTATTCGTATAATCCTGGGGATTGGCCCGGGAGTCTCTACGAGATCACCCTAATGATCTGGCTACGAAGAGGAGAAGGCTAAGCACATGAATTCTACATGATTGCGGGGACATCACGCACATTAGAATTTTTTTTGTTCTTAGTAAAGGCATCATGCCACTCCTTGTCAGCTGAACCCTGGGTGAAGAATCTTCATCAGGGTCATTTGTCGTTTTTCAATATGGCTTCAACATCTCTAAGGGGGAGTTAGTAATTATGGATCGTTTCTTTAAATTAAAAGAAAACGGAACAAATGTTAGAACGGAGATTGTTGCGGGTCTCACTACGTTTATGACAATGGCTTACATTCTTTTTGTGAATACGTTGTTCTTGGGACAAGCCGGTGCGGGGATGTCGGACAATGCAGTATTTTTTGCAACAGCCGTCGGCGCCGGATTAATGACTATTATTATGGGATTGTTCGTGAATATTCCGATCGCGCTTGCACCAGGTATGGGATTGAATGCATACTTCATGACTGTCGTTCTAAGTTCGAATGGAGCGATTACTTGGCAAGCAGCTCTCGGAGCGGTTTTCCTTTCCGGTATCGTGTTCATTATTTTGACTGTGACGAAGATTCGGCAAATGCTGCTTGTTGCAGTTCCGCAGTCGATCAAAATGGCCATAACGGTTGGTATCGGTCTCTTTATTACCATTATCGGTTTCAAACTTGCTAATCTCGTGGCTGTAACAGTTAATGTTGCACCAGACGCAGATCTGAGTCAGCCGATTCCAGGTAGCAGTTTTAACCTGTCATTGGGCAACTTTGTAACACATCACGATGCATTGCTAGCTCTGATTGGTTTGCTTCTTATTGCTATACTGATGGTTATGCGCGTCAAAGGCGCTCTGTTGATCGGGATCGTAGTAACAACGCTGATTGGTATTCCAATGGGAGTTACGAATTTGAGTGGTCTTTCAGGTGCAAGCTGGTTGCCTAATTTCAGTGATCTGGCGGTTGGACAGCTAGATTTGAAAGGTGCCATCAGTCTGGGGCTGTTCGAGATCATCTTCATCTTCACCTTCGTTGAATTGTTCGACACGTTTGGTACCATGGTAGGTACTGCAACACGTATGGGGATTATGAAGGATAAGAAAAAAGGCGAGAAAACGATCGGTAAAGCGATGCTCGTCGATGCAGTTGGTGTCAGCGCAGGTGCTGCACTGGGTACAAGTACAATTACGGCATACGTTGAAAGTGCCTCAGGCGTTGAGGCGGGTGGACGTACAGGACTGACTTCGGTAACCACAGGTTTGCTGTTCATTTTGGCTCTGTTTATCGCTCCGCTTGCGCTGGTTGTACCATCCGCTGCGACGGCTCCGGCATTGATCATCGTGGGTGTGCTTATGATGAGTCAAGTGCGTAGCATCGAGTGGGATGATTTCCTGCAAGCTTTCCCCGCGTTCCTTACGATTGTATTGATGCCTTTCACAGGCGGAATCGCAAACGGGATCTCCGCAGGTATTGTATCTTATGTGATTCTGGCGGTGTTCAGTAACTTGGTTACAGAGCGTAAAGTGAAAATTCACTGGCTTATGTGGATCTTGGCGCTCATTGTAGTTTGCCGATATGTATTTATTGGCGGGGAGTAGGATTCGTTAGGTGTAACGAAGAATTATCTGAGATACGTTTGTTATCTCATAAATGAAAGAAGCGGAAGCCCCGGGAATAGCCCCTGAGCTTTCGCTTTTTTTGTATTCTTTTCTTGGGAAAAATGAATCTAAGAAATGTTTTCCTTCTATATAGAAGGAATGAATATAATGATCTATGATTTGTTGGTTGTTTATCTAATGAAATCATCGGCTAATAAGTTTCTATAACGTGATGAGTCTGTACTGTATACAACATGTGTTTCTCTATAATTGAATTAGGGATCATGTGAAAAACTTTTTGCGTATGTAAGTTAATCACTCCGATCATTAAAGTTAGTGCGCAGATGTATCATTTGGCCGGCTATAAGGAGATACTTGTAAAAGGTCTACAGAGTACTCGTTTTATAAGAATTTAATGTTTATCGAAAAAAGACTTGCGTTCCATAACTGTACATGGTATATTCTATTTCCGGCCGAAAAAACACGAGATACACGGTGCGGCAAGCGAATGAAATAAGCTTCGAAAGAAACTTAAAAAAAGAGCTTGCAAAGTTGGTTCGGACATGATATTATATAAGAGTTGCTGAAGAGAACGACATTCGGTAACAAAACAAGTTTGATCTTTGAAAACTGAACAACGAGTGAGTAAACATTCTGCTTGCAGAATGAACGCAAAAGTTTGAAACAAGCCTTGGCTTGGATCGACTGGAGCACAAATGAGATGTTTAATCTCGTCAGATTCAAAATGAGC
>NZ_VXKZ01000091.1:0-77560 GCF_008693195.1 Paenibacillus sp. UASWS1643 | reverse complement strand
TAGCTAATGCGCCGCAGGCCCATCCCCAAGTGACAGATTGCTCCGTCTTTCCAGTTTCCTTCAGGCGAAGAAAACAACTATTCGGTATTAGCTACCGTTTCCGGTAGTTGTCCCAAACTTGAGGGCAGGTTGCCTACGTGTTACTCACCCGTCCGCCGCTAACTATCAGAGAAGCAAGCTTCTCTTCAAGTCCGCTCGACTTGCATGTATTAGGCATGCCGCCAGCGTTCGTCCTGAGCCAGGATCAAACTCTCCAATAAAGTATTGAAAAGAGCGATAAGCTCATTTTGAATCTGACGAGATTAAACATCTCATTTGTGCTCCAGTTGATCCAAGCCAAGGCTTGTTTCAAACTTTCGCGTTCATTCTGCAAGCAGAATGTTTACTCACTCGTTGTTCAGTTTTCAAAGATCAAACACGATCTGTTTCACTTCTTTTTCGTCTCAACCAAGTTTCGGCGGCGACTTAAATAATGTAACACATTTCGTTTGTTTTCGTCAAGAACTTTTTTTAATTTCTTTTTTTGTAAGCTTTAGTTCTTCACTTTTCCTCTGAAGAATTTATCGTTTGTTGACGATAATCTCGTTTGAGGAACGAAATATAATGTATCATATATCGTGAATGAGAGTCAACATCTTTTTATAAATTATTAAACAAACAAAAAAGGAAGGTTTCCCCTCCCTTATGTGATCAATATAGCGACAGGCTTCGGGAGGAGGTTATGCCTCTATCCAATACCGAATTTCCCGGCCCTCTCCTCCGATCGATGGCCATCCTGCCGATTCTTTTACAATAGAACGAAAGACCAGCTTACGTATAACCAAAGGCAGATCTTCTCGAACAAATCTTAACTGCGGATGATGAACAAGTTCATTCATGCTCCACGGCTCCTTGCGACTTCTTAATACACTCAGCAGCAGTTCTGAGCATTCACTCATTTTGGACATTACGGAAAACTCACAGGCAAGCAGGACAAGCTCTACCCGCTGCTCCAGCGTCTCCGAGCTTACGGTAAGCTCTTGATATAGTTTCCATAAAGCGCGATCCAGATTCTGCACATGTGTCCAGACGGCATGATCCGGGTATATTCCCTGTTCAATCAATACAATTCTTGCCCAGTTCCCCAGTGCCTCTAATACATTGTAGTAGGCGTCTACAATATGACCTTCCTGAATATGACGTTTGGCCTCCACATACATTCTCAAGAAACTGGTGAATTCATGAAGCAGCTTCTGCTCACGCAATTCTACCCCAAAGGTAGACAGTTCTTCTCGCAAATCACTTAAGGCGCTATCCGCTTCCCAGATAATTTCACCTTCAACCAGACACTGGGTGAGATTATTATGATTCCCGGTAACTACACTACTCTTTAATTCATGACGGCTCGCATAGATCATCTGATAACGAAGATCACCATATCTGTAATGTCCCACCGCCGACTTCAATTGATCATCATTATGAACAACAAGTACCAATAATTCGAAATCTTGAATTAGGGAGCCGTGGAATCGCTCTCCCGGGTGGGAATAAGCGATAGCCCCAACTGCCCCTGTCTCTTCCGACTGTTCGGACAAAAAAGCAAGGTTCTTTAATTCCACGATTCCCTCCATACATTTCATGGCAGATAAGCGCCAAGTCAGTTATAATGTAATTCTACATCCAGACTGAAGTTTCCTTCTTTTCCAGGTCCAATACTACTCATACGATAGGAGCATTTTTCATGATTTTTAAATCAGCAAAAATTAATGCTTTTCGCACTTGGGGATTACTACTGACCATGCTAGGTATGGGCCTAATGATACTGGGAACAGCCGGGATTGTTTTCTGGGGACATGCAGGCAAGGTATTCGCAGCTGTAGGGCTCGTCATCGGACTGATTGCCATGATGGCCAGTCTAGCCATTTATTTCTGGGCGGGTATGCTCTCCACCAGCGCAGTACAAGTCGACTGTCCGGAATGCGGGAAGTTAACCAAAATGCTTGGCAAAACGGATCGGTGTATGTTCTGTCATACCATCCTCACCCTGGACCCTACTAAGGCCAACATGACCAGTCAACAACTGAAAGCGCCTTCTACAACAGTTCCCCCCACCGATGGTTAGCACGATATGATCCCCAACCGCTAAATGTCTTTTACCTTAATTTCATTGAAGAACAAAAAAAAGGCCCGGTATGTTTACCGGACCTTTTTTGGACTTGGCTTATAAGTGAGCCCTTATTGCTGTTATCAATAGCTAAAATATGAAGTTAAGTTATAAGTTCTACGACCAATAAAACGGTAGACTGTACGTATGATGGTATCCAAGGAGAAACTTTGACCTTAGTGAAAATAAATTGGAGCAAGCAGACACTCTGAGTTCGAGTAAATTATTTCTGGTAACCAACCTGCTTTAATACCTCCCATGCAGAAGCATTAGCAAAACTTCGATTCCATGCAGCTACTCCACCCAGCTTCAGCGAAGCAATCAAATCCACGCGCGCCTGAAGGGACACGGCATCTTCGATCCATATTTTCTTGGTAGCTCCGTCTTCCTTATATTCCAGATAGTTCTGTCCACTTGCCTGATCCAGTTCAGGTTTAAGTTTCTTCTCTTCGATCAGATCCACAATGGCATTCATGCCCACTGCTTTGGAAGACACTTTAACCTCACCCTGATCATTCGTCTCTTCCGTCCATATCCGGGTATAGAGTGGAACCGCCATGATCAACTTGTTTGAAGGGACTTCATCCTCCTCTAGTATACGTCTCATGGAAGCCTCGGTCCAAGGCAGAGATGCTACCGAACCTGCCTTGGGACTGGCAGCCCAATGTTCATCATAAGCCATCACAATGACATAGTCTGCAAAAGAACCTAATGCACGGCGATCCAGAAAGGCGGACCACATCTCGCTGTTCGATTTCGGGGTTACATCGATCGATAACATCAATCCATGTATGCGTGCCATCGCCTTGATCTCGCGCACAAACTGCGTAATATTCGGCCCGTCATCGGTATACACGTTCTCAAAGTCGATATTGATCCCATCCAATTGATACGTCTGTGCATACTCCAACATCTGCTCAATAATATGAGTACGTGTCTCGTAAGAAGCGAAAGCTTCTTTGGTAACGTCCGGGTCAAAGCTGTTATCCATAAGTCCCCATACTTCCATACCCGAACGGTGAGCCCAGTTCACATAAGCTTGGTTTCCCTTGCTTTTCACCGTGCCCTGTCCATCCGTAATGTGAAACCATGTGGGGCTGACCACATTCACACCAGGCATTTTGCCGATAGAGCCCACATCAGGCTGACGATTGTACACGGCTTCCCAAACCAGATTTACCGGTT
Organism: Paenibacillus sp. UASWS1643; assembly: GCF_008693195.1. NCBI lineage: Bacteria > Bacillati > Bacillota > Bacilli > Caryophanales > Paenibacillaceae > Paenibacillus > Paenibacillus sp. UASWS1643. The sequence goes on along the minus strand of NZ_VXKZ01000091.1, from coordinate 74,232 downwards.
TATTCTGCCACTTCTTCTCTGCTGCAGTCAGCGTATACTTAGGCAAGTCCACCTTCTTTTTCTCGGTGAGGACAATATAATCATTATCTACATATCCGGCATATCCATTATCAAGTTGAACAAAACTCTGTTTATCACCCGTCTGCCATACACGTACCCTTGCATCCTTTTCCATATCGGCAATGATTGGTGAGGATTCTCCCCCACGTTTATATAACGGCACGGTCTTGTCCGCTTTGGATGATAATGTATCAATCTCTGCATACTGGATCATGTCTCCTCCACGCATCAGCAGCACAGCACCTGTTACTGAATCTTCCTGTACGGTTATGCCATATACTTCTTTCAAAGGTTTGAGCGGAATATAGGCTTCTCCGTCCTTAACCTCAGGCTTAACTGTCATAGGATAATCTTTGTGATTAAGTTCTGCTTGCGTGCTTCCATCTTTCATATGAAGGACTCGCTGAGGAGAGGCAATGATGATATCTCCCGATTCTGATTCATAACGTATGCCTGCATCAATCGCTTCTTGCAGCACATCTACAGGCAACTTGAGTTGATCTCCTGTACCCAGAGCGTCTCCATCCATCAATTGCCCATCTACAAAAATAGGCTGGCTTCTTCCTACCCAGTCGGGGTCTTCATGGGTCTGGTTCAACCATACATTTGTTATAAGCCAGTAAGCCCCCCCGGCGATCAGACAAGCCCCGAGAAAACCGGGCCAAAACGAACGTCGCTTCTGACGTGTATATCTGCTTTTTCTACCCAAACGTCTACCTCCGTTAATTATGCTGATCATAAGGATGTGCGCATAAGTTGTTATAAAGATGAGCATTTTGCATAAATGCTAAAAAAAAAACGTGAAGAATCCATACTGAATTCTGCACGTTAATATTGTAATTCAACTCTCTTAATCCCTGCAACTTTTGCAAACGCCATATACTTCCAATCGGTGACCGTGTACTTCGAATCCTGTACTAGACTCCGCTTGAAGCTCTACACTTTTGAGTGAAGGATAGCTGAAGTCTTCAATCTTGCCGCATTGATCACAGATAACATGATAATGATCCGTCACATTGGCATCGAAGCGACTTGAATTATCTCCGTATGTCAATTCCCGGACCATGCCAGCTTCCAGAAACATCTTCAAATTATTATATACCGTTGCCACGCTCATACTGGGAAATTGGGGTTCAAGGGCTCGGTAAATTTCATCGGCTGTCGGATGCCCCATGGATTCCATCAGATAGTTCAATATGGCATGACGCTGGGGTGTAATACGGACACCGGTCGTTTTCAGATGCTCCAACGCATGTTGGACACGTGTTGCCATAAAACCCACCGCCTTACCTTTCATTCATTCTCTGGTGAAGAGTAAGTTACTATCTCCTCGCTCAGAGTTGATTCCCGGCCATGAAGAACGACAATCCATCTTTCATGCCGTGTAATCTTGCCAGTGTACATTTATTGTACGGCGATTACAAGTTTATTGTCAACGCGGCAGTCAAGGAACCTCTGTAGAATCCTGCTGGGAATTTGGTCCGTCCTCAGTAGTCTGTTCCAGATTCTCAGCCGTATCTTCAGAATCAGGTGTAACTGTTTCAGGTGTAGATACAGCCGGGTTGCTCTGAATGGTGAGATCACTGTTGCCTTCAATTTTCACCCTGTACTCACCCTCACCGAGCTGGCCTTCTATGGTTTTATTCTGTACTTTGAACGGCAGATCCGTACTTAGATCTCCATAACTGCTGGAACCGGCAAGACTGTAGTCTCCACGATCAGGAAGTAATACGTTAATGGCTCCCACCGCACTGTACACATCCCAGTCCCCTCCGACTTTGGTAGATACGATGTTAATGCTACCATTAAGCGATTGGGCTTTGATTCCCAGATTGGCTCCATCCAGCGTAATATTGCCGTTGCGTGTCTCTGCGATGAATTCACCAACGGAGTCCGCGATACTGATACTTCCCACTTGTGTAGCAAGATCTACATCGCCGGAAATACCGCGAGCCTTCATGTCGCCACGGTTACTGTCCAGATCGACATTACCAATGGCGTTGGCTACAATGACATCCCCGTTCAACGTTTTCCCGGAGATATCTCCAACAGCATTGGTAATCCGGATACGTCCGTTACCCGTTTCGGCCAGTATCGTACTAATGGCTTCCGGACGGTTTAATAATATGGCTCCATTGGAAGTTCGAATATCCAGATTAAAACGACGATCATCCGGGATCGTAATGGTAAGATTCATCCGTGGCTGCGTTTTTTCATTGTCTCCATACGTCTTGCCTGTAGCTTTGATATAAATTACTTTTGTACCATCGGTCTCTACAAAAGAGGCTGCTGCAACGGCCTTTGCCTGTACTTCCGTCGTCTGATCTACCCAGATCACCGTCCGTACTTCAATCTCATCCGTATCTCCGCGTTGTACCGAGATATCTCCGTTGACACCTTCGACCACAAGATCCGACGTATCCATGCGAACAGGTACACGAATCGTGCCCTTATCCTCCATATATCCTGCCGCTTGACTGTAGTCCATGGATGCCGCTCCGAGATTTAGACTCACTCTATTCCATAAGTGCATGTAGTGATCCTGCTCGGTGACGATAAATACGGAAGCTGCCAAAATCAATGAGGTTAGAATGCCTTTGGCATCGGGTCTGAAACGTACTTTGATTTGCTCATCAGGATTGCTCGGATTATCCGATTGCACCTTGTTTCTTCTGCGTGTCCACAAGAACAGCACAATATATTCAACACCTAAAATAACGAGCAAAAATGGCCACCAATCCACCATCTCATACACATAGTCAGTTCCCCACCGTTTATCCAAAATCAACAGCACACCAACCGCTATGATTAAGGCGGCAGCCGTATAGCGGCCAACCCGGACTTTACGGTTCATCACGTTCCCTCCTTGTATTGTTTTCCACTACATTTTTTTCTTGTTCAACATCACCCAGAATTCACGACCAAACAGAAGCAAACCGCCTACAATCATGAGAACCGCAAATGAATATCCGCCGTACATGGCGAGAAGCTCTTGAAACCAACGTGGTTTGCGGAAAAACAGCACCATCAAAGATCCTCCCACAATCAGAAGTAATCCAAACGATATGCCTCTCTCCCAGACCATCATTGCATCTCGTGTAGAACGTTCATTAGTTATCGGCTTGTCCGAAGTTGCCTGGGTCACTGCTCTACGTCTGCGCATCATGACCCAATCTGCAGATTGCAACACATCATATACATTGTAAAAGTAAATAACCGGGATACACAAAGCCAGTAAGATGAGCAATGGCACATTGATCTGTATACCAATAGATGAGAAGTACAACACTGCTGACAGATCAAGCAAAACAAGCAACATAAAGGTCAAACCCCTCATGTACAATCTCAGATAAATATGACCCAGACCAGGAATAATGGCACTCAGTAATCCCGCAATAAACTTGTGAGTCCGATTTCTGACCGGTTTGGTCTGAACTGTACGGGTCTTTTTGTTCAATTGACGTCTCCGTTTCATAACATACTCCTCTCTTCTGATCTGACCTTCCGCTCTTCATGCATTTGGTTAGATAGTACCCTAAAGAGCAAGGAGAGTAACTGGAAGAAATATGGATATGACCAAAAACCCTCCGGCACTACTGGCCTGGGGAGGGTTGTAATTCATTATTCGATCGACACCTTGGTAACGTGTTCCCATTGTCTTAACTTGGATACCAAGCCTACCGTTTGGAAATCATGCGGTACCTGAACATGTAACACAATCTCAATTTTACGTTCAACCGACACCATCTCTGCATAAGCCAAGTCTTGTTCATTCACCGTAATTTTACGAATTTTGATCTTTTCCTGCTCCATACATGAAGACAGTTGTTCGAGAAAACCGGGTTCTGACAAGGTATGAAGTGTAACAACATGCAGTTTGTTCCCTCGTAGATACCTTAGCTCTAATTTGTTAAAGACCCAGAGATTAAGCAATACCAGAACGGTTGATACGATAGAGGCAAAGAAAAATCCCGCACCTGCTGCGAGCCCAATGGCTGCAACAACCCAGATTGAAGCTGCTGTAGTCAGTCCGGTAATGGATTTTCCCGTGAAGAGAATTGTCCCTGCTCCCAGGAATCCGACACCAGTAATTACAGCAGTAGCCAGACGCGCTGGATCGATCCTTACATTTAATTCATTAGCAAAATCTTTAAAGCCATAAACAGACAACATCATAATCAGTGCGGAACCAAGACATACCAGGATATGGGTACGCAAACCGGCAGCATGATTGGACCGTTCCCGCTCCAGGCCTACGAGCCCTCCAAGCAGCATAGCCAGCAATAATCGTAATAAAATGTGCCACTCATCAATGAACCAGGGATCGCCCAAAGTCGGTATTCCTCCTCAAGTTGTTCATATTATTAAAGTTTATTCTTGTGAAAAGTCGTTAATTCCACTCCAGGCGCAATCTGTGTGACTTCCACGGGATTAAAACCAAATTTGGTGTACAGATTCACTGCAGGTTGATTGAGCGTTCCTGTGGAGACGATATAACGCGGAAGATCCGCATGCTGTTCCAACACATAGGTCATCAATGATGCCGCAATTCCCTTGCGAAAGTGATCCGGGTGCACCATCATTCGTGTAATGGTCAGTGTATTCTCCTCTTCCTCTGCTACAGCGACAGCCCCGATAAGCTCTCCGTCATCATGGATACAACCATAAAAACTCTCTCCACAATCCCGAAGTGTCTCCATCGTATCCATCAAAGGAGGAATCTCCTGAAATCCGATGATTTCGGCTTCCAATCGATAAGCTACATGTTGTAGTCTCCATAACTGTCCCAACGTCTCCAGATCACTCAGTGACAATGGTTGAATGTTCATATCCGTTCCCCCGTCCAAAATACATTTGTATCTATCAATACCAAAAAGAGGCTGTCACAGGGACGAGCCTCTTTCTGTCCGGCCTCACCGGAAGGATTAGCGGTTCAGTACATCTGCAAGCAGTTGGTTGGCTAGAGCGGGATTCGCCTTGCCTTTACTTTCTTTCATAACCTGACCAACAAGGAAGCCAATGGCTTTTTGTTTACCAGCTTTATAGTCTTCCACGGATTGAGGGTTATTTGCTACAACCTGCTCAACGATGGCAAGAATGGCGCCTTCATCACTAATCTGCACAAGACCCTTCTCTTCAACGATCTGCTGTGGAAGCTTGCCGCTCTCCAGCATTTCCTTAAATACCGTTTTGGCGATTTTGCTGTTAATGGTGCCCTTCTCCAGCAGTCCGATCATCTCACCCAAACCTTGACCTGTCAGTGGGACCTGAGTCACCTCAAGATTGCTCGTATTCAGGTAACCCAGCAAGTCGCCCATGATCCAGTTGGATACGGATTTGGCATCCTGAGTGAATTTCAAGCTATCTTCAAAAAGATCAGCTATAGCCTTGGATGAAGTAATAACCTCTGCATCATAACTAGGTAATCCGTAATCAGCCGTGTAACGAGCTTTTCGTTCGTCTGGGAGCTCAGGTATGGTAGCCTTGATGCGCTCTTTCCAGGCTGCATCAATATGCAGCTTCACGAGATCCGGGTCCGGGAAATAACGGTAGTCATGCGCCTGTTCCTTACCACGCATCGACAGTGTTTTTCCTTGAGCTTCGTCCCAGCGACGCGTCTCCTGAACCACTTCACCGCCATCATCCAGAATTTCAGCCTGACGATATTGTTCATATTCGAGACCACGCTGCACACCACGGAAGGAGTTCATGTTTTTCAGCTCAGCTCTTGTTCCCAGCTTCTCCTGTCCATGTGGACGTAAACTGATGTTGGCGTCACAACGCAGTGAACCTTCTTCCATCTTCACGTCCGATACATCACAGTACTGCATGATTGCACGCAATTTTTCAAGATACGCACGTGCTTCTTCCGGAGAGGAAATCTCAGGTTCGGATACAATCTCCACAAGCGGAGTACCGACACGGTTGAAGTCCACCAAAGACGCGTATCCGCCATCGATATGTGTGAGCTTCCCTGCATCTTCTTCCAAGTGAAGACGTGTGATGCCGATTCGTTTCGTTTCACCATTCACTTCGATATCAATCCAGCCGTTCTCACCGATTGGTTGATCAAATTGCGAGATTTGATAAGCTTTTGGTGAATCGGGGTAAAAGTAGTTTTTACGGTCAAACTTGCTGACATCAGCAATCGTACAATTCAGGGCCATCGCTGCCTTCATGGCGTAGTCTACCGCCTGACGATTCAGAACAGGCAGTACGCCCGGATGTCCGAGACAGACCGGGCAGGTATGCGTATTCGGCGGAGCTCCAAAAGCTGTGGAGCAGCCGCAGAAGATTTTGGAGTTGGTATGCAACTCCACGTGGACTTCAAGTCCAACGACCGTTTCATATTTAGATGCGGACATTTCTATATTCCTCCGTTCCGGGCAGTCTACAGCTGCGGACGCTGCTTGTGGAATTCTGTATTTTGTTCAAACGCATGCGCTACACGCAATACGGTTGTTTCATCAAAGGCTTTTCCGATAATCTGCAGGCCAACAGGCAATCCATCCGAGAATCCACATGGAATGCTAACTGCAGGTACACCAGCAAGGTTAACCGGAATAGTTAAAATATCATTCAGATACATCGTAAGTGGATCATCCACCTGTGAACCGAGTTTGAACGCCGTAGTTGGCGCAGTTGGTCCGATAATCACATCATATTTGGCAAATACATTGTCGAAATCCTGTTTGATCAAAGTACGCACCTTCTGTGCTTTCAGATAATAGGCATCATAGTAACCCGAGCTGAGTGCATACGTTCCGAGCATGATACGCCGTTTCACTTCGGGACCAAAGCCTTGACTGCGGGACTGATGATACAGATCCAGCAAGTTATCCGGATTGTCAGCACGTACGCCATAACGCACGCCATCAAATCTAGCCAAGTTGGAAGAAGCCTCTGAAGATGCCAGCAGGTAATACGTAGCCACAGCATATTCGGTATGCGGAAGGGATACTTCTTCCCATGTTGCCCCGAGTCCTTCAAGAACTTTCAATGCAGACAAAACCGTTTCTTTCACTTGTGGATCGACGCCTTCACCGATGTATTCCTTCGGAACAGCAATGCGAAGCCCTTTGACATCACCTGTCAGTCCGCTCAAATAATCCGGTATCTCAACTTTTGCAGATGTCGAATCTTTGGCGTCATAACCAGCAATAGCTTGCAATACATAAGCAGAATCTTCAACATTTTTCGTCAAAGGACCAATCTGATCCAGGGATGATGCAAATGCAACCAATCCAAAGCGGGAAACAAGTCCGTACGTTGGCTTCAATCCAACAACACCGCAATACGAAGCAGGTTGTCTGATGGAGCCACCTGTATCTGATCCAAGCGTGAAGTACGCTTCTCCCGCAGCCACAGCTGCCGCAGAACCACCGCTGGAACCTCCTGGAACGCGATCAAGTGCCCATGGATTACGTACAGGGGAGAAACTTGAATTTTCATTGGAGCCGCCCATGGCGAATTCGTCCATGTTGAGTTTACCAATAGTTACGGTGTCCGCAGCTTTCAATTTCTCGACAACTGTCGCGTCATACACCGGGTCGAAATTACGAAGAAATTGGCTACCACACGTCGTGCGCAGTCCGTTCGTAACGATGTTATCCTTAATACCTACAGGCAGACCAAAAAGCAAACCTTTCTCCTCGCCGCTAACCAGACGGTCATCCAGTTGACGTGCACGAGCGCGTGCTTGTTCTTCATCCAGTGCCAAATATGCCTTAACTTTATCGTCATGCGCGCCAATGTTCTGATACGCCTGATCCACCAAATCGCTGACCGACAGCTCTTTGGCATGCAGCTTGTTATGTAACTCAGGCAACGATTGTTCAAATAAACTCACAGTTTTTGTCCTCCTTCCGGTTATCCGTTATTCCATTACTGCAGGCACTTTAAACTGCCCGTCTTCTTCTTCCGGTGCATTGCGCATCACCTGTTCAATCGACAGGCTTTCTTTGGTCTCATCTTCACGCATAACATTGCTTACGTGCAGAACGTGAGTGGTGGGCTCGATGTCCTCTGTATCCAGCTCATTCAGCTTTTCTGCATATTTTAAAATCGCGTTCAGCTGACCTGTCAGGGTCTGTTCTTCTTCAGCAGTCAAGTTGAGCCGGGCCAGCTTGGCCACATGCTGAACGTCATTATTCGAAATACTCATTAGCGGATGCCTCCTTCATTCGTTCTGATTCCCGAAACGGCCTGAAACGAATCGCTCGTTTAACGGGCTAAAGTCTCAAGATAACTTTTTTCATTATAGGTGAGTTAGTTCGACAATTCAATGCAAATGACCTGTCCTCCATACTATCCAATATTCGTTCTTGTTCATGACTGCCAAAAAGGCAGCGCTAAACGCACTGCCCTTGGTTACCACCCTGATTAGAATTAATACTAGTGCGTGTTCAAAAAAAAGGTGGACTTTTGGAATCACCTTATTAAATTAGACCTGATAGCTGCAACAGCCGTCGAACAAGCACAGCCGTCTCTGCCCGAGTAATCATAAATTTCGGAGAAATGTTCTCGTTACTTCGACCAGATACAACTCCAGCTTGCAGACTGATGTTCACCGCTTCTTTGGCCCAATCGGATACTTGATTCATATCGGTAAACCGTGAAAGATCTTGGCTCGCATCTATATCCAGCTTACGATCCAAGCCAGTGATTTTCATCGTCCGATGAATTATCATCATCGCTTCCTCACGAGTGATATCCTGTGCAGGATGGAACGCACCGTCTGTGTAACCATCGATGAGACCATAATCAGTCGCAGCGCTAACTATACCTGCATACCAATCACTTGGACTCACATCGCTAAACTGGTTATTAGCTGTATTGCTTTGCAGCCCCAACGCTCTTACCAGAACAGCCGTGAATTCAGCACGTGTAATACGCTCATCTGGGTTAAATATTGTATCCGTTACTCCACGAACAACCATACGTGAGCCCATATCGTTTGCCTCTACTTCTGCCCAGTGTCCCGCAACATCCGTGAAAGTTCGTGGATTCCAGACCAGACCATATACACTATTGGTCAAACTGTTGATCTTCGCATAGTTCACACCGTTAATATTCGAAATCTTAGTCGGTACATGACGCATGCTGCCATCCTTCTCAACAACTACTCCTGTCGTCACCTTCATGGAGTCACTCTCATTAGGCAGTATTATTGCTCGTTCCACATACTCGTTAAATCGGTCTACACTCACAGAGTTACCCTCATATGTGGCTGTGATATTGAATTCTAACAGCGAACCAATCAAGCTAAAGCCATTTACACGACCTGCTTCCTCCACTTCGGATACGCGATCTGCAGAAGCAGGAGAAATTTGCAAATGAATAATCATATCTTCAAGGTGGTTATTCGCGCCAAGTTGTTGGGCTAGCATACTAACATCCACCAAGCGGGAAGGCAAGGAATACGTAGCAGCATCTGTCTGTAGCACAAGTACAGCTTCTTGATCTGCCATGAACTTCACTAATCTTCCAGTCAATTCACCGTTAACCCGGTCTTTATCACCGCTTTGCACAGGAAGGGTCACTACGGCACCCTTGCCTTCAACCTGCAATTTTTGCATGACAGCCTGCTCGTCGACGGTTAGAGTCAACACATTCTGCCCATTTAATTGAGTTTTACTCAAGGTTCCAACTGTTTCCGGCTTTCCATTCACCAAGATCGTGACACCGGAAGATGCTGCTCCCCCGCCTGAGGGTGATGCACCTGTCGCTCCGCTTCCCGAACCTCCAGAACCTCCAGAACCACCTGAACCCCCAGATCCATCAGAACCTCCGGAACCTCCTGACCCATCAGATCCACCATTATTTGAAGCAGTCCACTTCGCATACAAGGTTACATTAGATTTTCCTACGAGCAGAACATCCCCTGCACCATAGCTATGTCCACTACCATCCGCAGCCGTATTCCATCCTGCAAAAGCATGTCCTGTCTTCACTAGATTACCTGTGTTACCGAGAATGGTAACCTGCGATTGTGACTTATACATCTGGTCATCTAAAGGTACATTTCCTGATGAAGCCCCGTTACTGTCATATCGAATTTGATAACTCTTAGATGGAACATAGGACATCACTGTAGATTTGGGTGCACTAATTCCATCTCTAAAAGAAAGGTAAAGGGCCCCATCTTTGTTAATCGCAAGTCTGGTATCCATTGCAATTCCTTCTGATAATCCAGCTCCCCCTAATGGTTCCCAGCCATTCACCTCGTCATATTTCATAACGGTTGCTTTATTACCATTGGCAAAGTCCTTAAAAGCCACATACGGACTTCCTTTTTGGTCAACCACCATGGAAAGAAATTCGGTCTGGTTCTCAGAGAAATTGGGCTCTCCAACCGCTGTCCATGCTCCCGAGCCAGTGTATTTTACTACGGTTGGCTTAAGTCCATTGTGGCCACCCGTCGTATATGTAGCATACACCGTTTCGTTCTGATCCACAGCGAGCGCAATTTCAGCCAAACTTTGTTCAGTGAACGCACGATCGCCAACCAGTGACCAAGAATCATCTGCTTCGTTATATCGAGTAACAGATAATTTGAAGCCTGCATTAGTGTCACTGTATGCAGCATACAGAATACCGTTTGGACTCATAGCCAGTACGCCGCCCGCCGCGCCTGCCAGATTGTAACCCGTGTTACCGATGTACCCCCATTGATTTGATTCGTCATTATACTTCATCACCTTAAGTTCATAACCCGTATTAGGTGCAACATAAGGCACACCGTTAAGATCGAGTTTCAAATCAAGACTCCTTAAACTCTTCTGAGTGAAACCTGGTGATCCCACAACTTCCCAGCCTTCATGCTCCATGTACTTCATAACGGTGGCACTGCCAGTATGATTTCCATCACTAAAGGCAACATATATTGTTCCATTCTGGTCAATTGCTATTTTATTTTTGGATGCAGGACTCTGGGTAAAGCCCGGTTGTCCTACAGGCACCCATCCACTATCTTTGCTATATTTCATTACAGTCGCTCTAGAGCTATTCGCACTATCCGTAAATACAACATATGGCGTGCCATTCGCATCTACTGTAATATCCTGATCAAAAGCCATTCCCTTTGAGAAGCCTGCTTGACCAAGAATATTCCATTTGTCTTCATCGAGTTCCGGGTCTGTACCTCCAGAAGAAGAAGGTGTCCAAACCGCATATAGTGTTACGTTAGAAGAACTCATAATTAACGTATCGCCAGCATCATAGCTCGTTCCACTTCCATCACTTGCTGTGTTCCAGCCAGTAAATGTATATCCCGCTTTTTCCAAAACACCTGTGTTGTCTTGAACAGTAACACCTGCTTGTTCAGGGTATTGCTGATTATCAATTGGTGCACTGCCTGCCTGAGCTCCATTCCCATCGTACATGACTGTGTGCGAAAGCTTCGTACCAAACCGCATTACGGTCGCTTTGGATTGCTCAGATGCATCCTGATAAACCACATAGGGTTTTCCATATTGAGGATCCAGTGCCAGTGCAGGCGTAGATACCACATCTGCGGAGAATCCCGCTTGACCCACAAACTGCCAACCATTATGCGAACTATAACTCATAACTGTTGCTTTATGACCGTTTGCACCGTCCTTAAAGACAACATAAGGTACGCCCATCTGATCTACTACAATTGACGGTGAAGAAATCGAACCTGGAGAGAACCCCCTGTCACCAACGGTTTCCCAGCTTTCTGTCTCACTCTTGAATGTCATTACTGTCAATTTAGATGTATCGTCACTAAATGCGATAAATGGCCTGCCTGAGGGGCTTAGTGCAAGTACGGGAGAGGATGTATATCCGGGCGAGATCCCTGCTTGTCCTACCACTTCCCAAGTATCAGCGCTATATCTCATCACTGTCGTATTGGAGGAACTGTCCTGAAAAGCTACATATGGTATACCTGCTTGATCAAGAACCAACGATACCGCGTTTTCAACTTCCGGGGAAACATCGTTAATTCCTACCAAAGCCCAACCTGTTGATTCGTTGTATGCCATTACCGTTGCCTTATCACTGGCTCCGTCCTTAAAAGCAACATACGGATTGCCTGCCTGGTCTAACGCAAGCGAAGGGTAGTTCGCCCTGTCTGGCGTAAAGCCAGCTTGTCCTACCGGTTCCCACCCATCATTGATTGCATTATATCTCATAACTGTTGCTTTACCATCAGCACCGTTGTCCTGATAACCGATATATGGAGTACCCTGTTGGTCCAGCACGAGTGTAATTCCACTTGCTGAACCGCTCGATAAACCTCTCTCACCAACAAGCTGCCAGCCATCGGAGACACTATACTTCATCACCGTAGCTTTGAAACTGGCACCTAAATCCGTATAAGCAACATATGTATTACCTGATTGATCAACTGCCAACTTGGGAGCAGAGGCTTCTCCTTCAGAAAAACCAGCATTTCCGAGCGATGTCCAATCTTCATCAACAGAAGCATAGGCCTGATCTGCAACCCATGCCGGAAAGATTGGAACCCCTCCCAATATGACTACACAAGCCAACAACATCATAATAAATTTCTTACCATTCTGATTAATCTTTCTCATATTCATATCTTCCTCTCTCACTTATGTAAGTTTGATAGGGATTACCCTTCTTCAACGGAAGATATTTTATCAAATGTCTCTGAACCGATTCTGAACATCTTGTATTGTATTAGGAAATAAAAAAGAGCCGGCATCAGCCGACTCCTCAAAATTCTAAATCCATGCACGCAGATTAACCTGCTTTATAAAATCCGCCTGAGACATAACATCGTTCGCGGTTTCCTCTTCCTCTTCCACAGCTTGAAAATCTCCGTTCATCAAATGATGAAACAGCTTCTCATTGTGTGTCGCAAGGGCGTAATCTATCAACGCTTCTCGCTCGACCCGCTCAGCTTCCTGCTTCAGCAGAACCTCTTCCAGATCGACGTCGCCGGATGGAACAAAAAAGTTCCGATTCACCTGCGGCACTCGAAGCACGTAATCGAACGCATTGTCCGGATTCCGGTCATAAGCGATGATGAAACCATATTCCCCCACAGGAAGATTCTGCTCAAACGCATCCGCGACGATGACAACCTTCTCTCCTAATCGCAGCATCGTCTAACCTCCTGGTAGTCTATCATTAATATTTATTTGTATAGTCTACTAGAAAAGAATAACGATGTCTAGGAATACTAGAATTAAACAACATATTTGTGCAAAATCTTTTTTTCCATTTTTAAAATAATGTTATTTCGGATTTCGTGCACCTGGCTTGCGCTGTGATCGAATTACGACAAACCAATATATTATCAGCGGCGTGGGAAATCCCGTGATACCCCATAATCCCCATAACCAAGGGAAACGTCCACGTCTGCGTGCGTCCTGAAAGATCCATGTGCCCTGAACCAGGAGAAAAATGCCAAGCAATATAAGCCATAGTGGAGAAATTTCATCCAATGAATAATGCATTTTATTCATGACGAACCTCCTTCCGGCGCCGTCCGGCCCAGACCACAGCCAAAATCACCGCAACAGCTGTACCAAGAGCCTGAATACCTAAATATAGGGCTGGAGCAGATACGAACAATAATGTACCGAACACAATGGCAAGCAATCCAACCAACCAGAAACATATCATCTCGATCCAATTGGCTCGACGTCTAATCTGTCTCCGTTCCCTGACTTGGGCTTCAAGTGCACCCAAAGAAGGAATACTTGTCGGCTCAAATGCATCATCCAGCACTTTCATGTGTTGCTGCAAACGTTCTACAACTTCTTGTTCTTGTGCATCATCTGATCTGCTCATCCTTATTCCAGCTCCTTTCTTAACTGACGGAGACCATAAGCTGTGCGTGACTTCACCGTTCCCGCAGGAATACCCAGCATTTCCCCGATCTCGTCATAACCGTATCCATAATAATGCTTCAGTAGCACTGCAACACGATGTTCGGGTGTCAGTCTTGTCATCGCATCCATGACATCTGTCCATTCTTCATTTCGAGTCTCAAGCTGCCAGCGGAATCGACGTACGGCCTGATCCCGGATGAGAGCAAGCCAGTTCTGTTCTCTCTTCTTACGTCTTGTCTTATCGATATAGATGCGGGTCGCAATGGTGATCATCCATGATGAAAAGGCAGACGTGCCATCATATCGATGGATATTTTCCATACAACGAATCATCGTATCCTGTACCGTCTCTTCTGCGAGGTTAGCATCCATTGTCACTTTGACAAGATACTTATACACAAACGTGTAGTGACGTTGCAACAACGCTGCGAGTGCGCTGTCGTCTCCCGATACTGCCCTGCGTACCTCTTCCAGCTCAGCTGCTTTTATCATGAAAATCACCTGCTTCCCGTTCAATCTGGAGTTAATACGACAGGCTCTGCAGAAACGTTCAATGGAATTAAAAAAAAATTAAACCCGACAATTTCCCGGGCAATCAGACTTGATTCCGGTAATCTTGCAGCTTGTCGAACCACGGTTGGTTGCTGGCTCCGTTTCTTAAAACACAGCTTGTCCATATATTCTGCTGAGACTTCATCCTTTCATTGGCCACGTTAGGGTTATGTATTAAAGCTCGCTCAGTACCCGTTTCTCTTTTCCCACTTTCCAATATGCGACGGTTTTCTTCAATGATCGGATACTCGACACGCTGATTCAACGGAATAACTCTTGGTTTCTCCACTTTGATATTCCCCACTCTCTCATGATCTACTATTTCTTAAATTCATCGTTCTAAACAATCTGTACTTGCTGCTAACTTACTATTGGTATCAAACTGGCTTGTGATAAAGCGCATCTTGCATCTCTATGTAGCATAAAAAAGGCTAATTCTGTGATAAAAAGGGGCTGAAAACAAAAAAAGAACGCAAACCGGGTATAGACCACAGTCTGCGTGCTTCGCGAGGTTGGGTGTTTCTTGGTAATGCTTCAGTTAGATGATGCCTTAACGCTTGTAACAACTAATTGCTATTCTAATGAAAAAGTTGTCACTTGTCCAGACTTTCTTCACATATTATGTCGGATTATCTTGCGGACACGTAAGGATTGTTCTGTTTCTCATAACCAATGGTCGTTTTGGGGCCATGACCTGGATATACTTTAACCTCATCAGCAAAGGTGTAAAGCTTGTTCTGGATTGAATCAATCAGATCCCGTTCACGCCCTCCTGTCAGGTCCGTTCTGCCCACACCCATGCGGAACAGCACATCACCGGCAAACAGGTCGTTATCACAAAGCAAACTTACACTGCCTGGGGAATGTCCAGGTGTATGGAACACTTTAAACATATGACCAATCAGATTCAGCTTCTGCCCTTCGTCCATGGCATATTCGGCAGGATCTGTCGAAAGGGGTGGTGTCGCCTGCGGCCAATTTAAAGATCCATTTAATTTCGGGGTGGTGAGCCAGTCACTCTCCAAGTCATGAAGATAAACGGGACATCCCTTCAATTTACGGATCTCATCTACCCCGCCCATATGATCAAAGTGAGCATGAGTGAGGAGAATGGCTTCAATCTCCAAGTCTTGGATCGCCTTAAGCAGCGGCCCTGGATTCATGCCTGGATCGATAATGACGGCTTTGCCCGGATCATCTCCTTGCAGAAGATACGCATTGGTCTGAAGCGGGCCTAGTGTAAACGTACGAATGTTAAGCATATCGGCTTAGTAACCCGAAATCAGTTCACGCAGCTCACGGATAATGGCCGCATGTGACTCCGTTCCTTCCCCATAACGTTTGCCTATCTCTTGACGTGCTACAGCCAAATTTTCTTGATAATCTGCTGCTTCACGATCCGGATTAAGGCGTTTGAATTCAATCATGACTTCCTGTACATGCTGCGGACGAGGTCCCCATTGACCTAACACATGACCACCTGTATCTGCAAAAATAACGACCGGCACGGAACGGCCACCCATCGTCAGGAACTCATCCATCACTTCCGGATGGTTCTCCATAATCAGAACTTCAGTTGGGATTCCTGAGATTTCAAGCGCTTGGAACACAACCGGAATATTACGGACAACATCCCCGCACCAGTCAGCAGCCAGAATTAACACACGCAGATCATCGCGATGGTTCAGACTCTCAAAGAACTCACGATCCTCTTCGTTCGACCAAGTAAAGCTATCATAATTGGCCTGGAATTCACTCTGGTTCTTGGTCATACTTTCGATAAAATCTTTCGGTGGCAGACCTTTACCGAATTTGTGAGACAAGTTGGGTTTACCCATGACTAGACACTTCCTTTCTTTTTACGAGCATTCATCCATTTAATAAGTACATAAACGATCATAAGGGCGAGAGCGACAAGCAAAATAGGCATAACATATGGTGCCGCTTTCTCATCAATATGCTTCCATTGATCTCCAAGAATCATCCCTAAATATATAAACAATGCAGTCCAAGGTATAACAGCGAGTGTAGTAAGCAAGATGAATTTGCCTGTGTGCATTTTCGTGATGCCAGCCGGGATGGAGATTGCATGTCTTACCACCGGAACAAAACGCGCTGTAAAAATGACACCTGTACCATACTTGCGAAACCACTCCTCGGAATGGTCGATGTGTTTTTTCTGGATGAGTATGTATTTACCGTAGCGTTCAAGTACAGGTCTGCCGCCATAACGGCCAATCCAGTAAATAAATAACTGGGCAATCACACCGCCCACCGTACCAAAAATCATAGCACCGAAGAAGTTGATATTACCTTGTGAAACGAGAAAACCTCCATACGCCAGCACAATTTCGCTTGGGATAACTTCCAACATTAATCCAAGCATGATTCCAAAGTACCCAAGACTTTGAATCCAATCGAACAATTGGCCAACAAGGTTATGAATAAAGTCCATCTCAACCCTCTTTCTCCATCCTGATTGGCGGTGCCCGTCCGCACCATGGATGTTCGTCCCTATTTTATCACAGGGCTGTGGACGTTGCTACTTCACGAGGTTGGGATAGTGTCCCGTTCGCAGCAGTCCGCATATGGTATGGGGAGAGGAGCGTGAGAAGATGTCACACAAGTCAATACCCGGTTCTCCGCCGGTCAAACATACGCAATCCGGTCAAAACCTTCCTTCCGCCAGAGGAATCCGCCGGGCATGCAGCAAGGAATTGTACCGTACAGCCAAAAGGCTAAAAGTATATGTCTCTCCCGAACGGATGAAGCAGGCGGAAGAATTTTATTACGGTAAGGTGATTGCTAATCTGCTCTGGATTGGGGAGAATCGCGACAACCGCAAGAAATTATGCGAGTGGTGGAACACGGATGTCAGTGCAGAGATCGCCGCGATGTGGGAAGTAGATGTTGAACCATTAAAAGATGCGTTTCAGCACGCATTTGGCGGGTATCGTCTGTAGGAATGGAGGAATGAAAAGCTTTGTTCCAGGTGGAATTCAGGGGTTGTCCTCTGGCTTGCTGATCAAACAGAGCATGGAGCCGACCACCATGGGGAGCATGAACATAAACTGGGATTATGAACATAAACACCGAGTAATTTTTCATGCTCAAGCCCACGAGTGGTAACGAATCTGAGGTGTCTTATTCAAGGATTTGAAGCACTCTTAGAAATCTAAGGAATCTGAGACACGTTATATCGGAATTTTTGGACTTTTATAGGGTTTTTGTTAGGAAATTTCCGGAAATAACGTGTCTGATATCCTTACAATTTGAAAAGAGGAGCTAAAGGCCAAATAAGACGTCCTGTGTTCCTTAAAAAATCGTATACCCATCCGCAAGGAGCACCAGCTTGGACTCTCAGACTTTTTAGACGCTGACATCCATCATCATATAGCTTGGGTAAACGTCAAGATCCATCAGTCATTCAAGGGCTCCGCTTGGTCAACTCTGGAGTAAACGGAGGAGAAAAAGCTGTAGCAATCCTGCGCAGGTTCTCTCCATAGCCTGGAGCATGTTCTTCCAGTACAAAACGACGATCATTGCGAACGTTTCCTGCTTCCACTTCCTCAGCCAGCAGTTGATACCGTTCATACATCTGTACACCAGCGGCGGCAGTCTGTCGGGCTCGATCTCTATATCCTGCCTTCCATTCCCGCCGCGCTGCCTGCTCCATCCAATACAAAGCCGTGGATTGGCCAATGCCATCATACCGATTCAATGCGATCGCTTGTTCAAAATATTCTCCAGCCTGCTGTCCTTCGCCGAATTGGGCTGCCAATCGTCCCAGTTCGATGTAAATCTGAGGATGCATCGGGGAATGGGACAAGCTGTTCAAAAGGAGTGATTCTGCTTCTCGTCCCGGGAGGGATCGTGCAAGGGATATCACGATATCGGGTCGATTCGGATTCGATTGAAAAGCAGCCATAAGATGCACCTTCTGTGCTGGAGTGCCATCCGGTTCAGACATTGCCTGACGGTACTGCACTTCTGCTACTACATATCGGGAGGTCAGCCAGACTGTTCCACCAATCCAGAAAAGGATGATCATCACTATCGATACCCTTATTAGCCGAGCAGTTTCTCGCTGAAGAATATGAAAGAAGGAACGCCACATCGGGACATATAATAAACGGGTGTGGATTGATAGAGATCGCAATAAAAGAAATCTGGATCTGGATTTAGATCTCAATTTAGATCCCGATTTGGATCTGATGGGAGTGTATTTCACTGTTACGCCGGATCGCTGGACCCCCTCTGTTTCCGTCTTCAATGCAGTTGCCCAAGCACCAAGCCAGATGAAAAGCATCCAAAATAATGTAAAGCTCCAGTCAAAGTCCATCGCCCCATGCAGGCCAAAAACAAGCACGGATGGAAAGAGTTGCGGTGCAAAATGAAAGATGCTTCGCAGGGTGAGGAGAAACCACCCTGCGACAACCAGGATGCCGATCATGCCCGTGTCCAGGGCGAGATCGAGCAAGCCGTTGTGGACCTCGCCTCCGACATAAGGCGAGGATTGAATGGCGCGAAACATGTTGCGCCATGTATCTCCCCCGTGGCCGAGCCATGCGGCCTCGGTCCACAGCTGGAGGGCGTCCCGCCACATCTGTAGGCGGGACACCCCAGTGCCGACACCCGCCGCGAGGCGATCGGCGGTGGAGGCCACGGCCATCAGTGCGGCGGCGGCTCCCGCCAGCACGATGGCCGTCAGGGCAGCGGCGCGCGGAGCCTTGGCGGCGCCGCTGTGCCATAGACGGCACAGCAGCAGCGTGCCGAGCAGCGCAGCTGCCCATGCCCCGGCCAGTGCCAGCAGGCCGGGCACGGGTGCAGGCGCCAGCTGGGCAGCAGCCAGCTGGCGGTACAGCCAGGCCGCGCACGCCAGTGGCGCGGCCATGGCCAGCAGCAGCGGCAGGCGGGCACCGCGCCGCTGCAAAGCAAAGGCGGCGACCGCGGCGCAGCCGGTCGCCAGCCAAGCGCCGCGCGACTCGCTCAGCAGGAGCGCGGCTTGCGCGGGCATGAGCGGCAGCACTGCCGCGATGAGTCGCCCGGCCGGCACAGGCCGGGCTATGACTCGCGCGGCGGCTGTCAGCCGCTCCAATGCGTACATGCCAACAACGGCACCGTACGCATTCGGGTACTGCAATAGTCCGCCGAGCCTTGCTCCGGCGGAACTGATCTCGGGGTCAGCAGTCCGCATCACCCCGAAGGGCAGCGGCAATATCCCGCACACGGCAAGGATGCCGCTTAGCACAAGCAAGCCGCCTGCCATCTGCCAACCGCAGGCTAACCAACGTGCACCATTCGTGCGCGCAGCCAGTATTGCGGTGAGCAGGGTAAACATCCCAAGCAGGCACCACCGCAGCATTTCATCCATGCTGCCCTGTTTACTCACCGAGCCTGCCCATGCATGTAGCCCAAAACATATCATCATCCCCAGCGGCCACAATACCCGCCACATCCCCGGAAATCGGAATATTTTCTCAACGATTCGTTCGAGTCTCCCCCGGCCCTGTACCCATGACATGGGTATTCGTTCACTCGCCTTCTGTGGACGAATACCCACAAGGAAAAGCAAAAACAGGATCAATATGCTTCCTGCTGCGATCAGAATGACAGGGTACAGATCCGCTGAATAATACAATCCCCGACTCAGACATCCTGCAAGCAACAAGACAATGGAGAGCATGCCCAACCCAACAGTCCAACCCGATCCTGAATAACGTATACACCTCAAACTTTGAGAAAAACTCCCTGGCGCATCGGTCTGAATAGCTCCATTTGGATTATTTTTATCATCTTTTTTATACGTATCATCTTTGTTGTATGTATCTTCCCTATTATATGTACTGTCTCTACTGTCCCTATTGTCACCATTACATAAGTCCCTGTTATCTACATATTCTGTACCATTTGCATGGTGAGACCGTTCAAACAACTGTTCCATCATTTCCTCATTCGCCGCATACCCTCGTTTATACCTTACAACTCCCTTATCCATTGTCCTATTCTTCAACCTCATGCCCCCTCCTTCCTACCACCGCTACACATGCATAACAAAAAGACAGAAGATCCCGATAACGGGTCCTTCTGCCTGATATACATCTGACAGTTATGATGTTGCTTGCTACGAAGTATGTGCATTGAATATCATTTTACCTCCAGGGACCCTAATTGCAGTATGTCCCTTGATTGTCATTGGCACACTCAGCAAAGGTCGCAATTTGCGGAATCTTGAACGGTTTCTTTGCTCGATTTTGATTTCCCGTCGGCCTGCTTGCCATCGCCAGGAAGCAAATCGGCACAAGCCCGCTCCAAATATGGATCGGCATGAATGAAATCACGGAAAGCCGTATATTCATTCCACATCTCTGACACTTCACCCGCCTGACCGCGAACAGCACGAATCAATATGTTTTTAGGTGTATTCTCCATATCGATAAATTCAAGCAATTGTGTCTTGTATCCCATCAGATCAAGCAACTTGGCACGAATTCCATCCGTAGCCAGTGCGGAGAAACGTTCCTTGAGGATGCCATGGGACAACAACGGATTCATCACGGAAGCCTCTACTTGGTCAAACAGTTCATGCTGACAGCAAGGAACAGACAGAATAACAGAAGCCCCCCATCGAACCGCTTTCTCCAAAGCAGCATCGGTAGCTGTATCACAGGCATGCAGTGTTACAACCATATCCACTTCATTCAATTCATCGTAGTCCGCGATGTCTCCAACCAGAAACTTCAGATCACCATAATGCAATCGATTAGCCAGATCATTACAGTGTTCAATGACATCCGCCTTCAAGTCCAACCCAATAATTTGGAGTGAACGCCGTTGTTGTACAGACAGATAATGATATAACGCAAAAGTCAGATAAGACTTGCCACAACCAAAATCAACAATGGTAAGTGGACGTCCCTCCGGCAGATGCGGAATGACATCCTGCACCATTTCGAGGAAACGGTTAATCTGTCTGAACTTGTCATACTTGCGGGCCAGCACACGACCTTCTTCGTTCATAATGCCAAGTTCAACGAGGAACGATACGGGCACTCCCTCTTCCAATACATATTGCTTCTTGCGATTATGCGACAGATCCACCGCAGTCTTGGAAGCAGATTTGGTTAGAATGGATACTTTATATTTTTTGCTGATCAAAATTTGATAGTCTGCCTCGGTAGTACAGAGCAGGCCTTGACGAAATGTCTCTTCGCATAGCAAAGTCATGCGCTCTGCCGCTTCAGCCGGAGTCAAATTCTCGTGCAGCACTTTGTTGTTATAATGAAATGCAAATTGATAATGCAGCTGATTCTTCAGTGTCACCGGCTTGACTTGCACTTTGGTATACGAGACATTGTCCCGTCTGCGCAGCTGGCTCCAGGTCGCTGTAATCAGCGAATTCTGTTCAAAGATGTCTTGTATAAGCTTTCGCAATGAATCCACGGGGTACATCTCACTTTCGGTTTGGTTTGGTCAACCGTTACCATACCACACTTCCGTTCCCTCTCCAAGTGAAGGCAGGTAACAAGCCTTGATGCAATTCATATTTATGAGTTCATCTCTTGACGACTTAGTTCGGCTAACCCCTCTTCAACTTCGTTGCGCGGCAAACCGCCTTGCTCCAGTTGTTCATCCGTGAGTTGGCTCAACCTTTGATAGAATGACTGTGCATCATCTTGGTATCTTACAGGGAATTCCGGACCGAGCTGGAGCAATCTGTACCAACTGTTCTCTGCCTGGTCGTAATGTCCCTGTTGCTCACGATATAGGGCAAGCTGTCTTTCGGTCCGGGCAGGGAGCTCATATTCTTTCGTAAGTCCCAATACACCCTCCACCCGTTGCGGTGCATCTAATAACTGGGGATTAGCGCCATGATTCAATGCATACAGGTAAAAATGAAGTGATCTCATCAATCGGATGACAGCCTCATCCTCTGCGTCCATTCTCTCCTGATCCTCTATACCTTCCACTTTGGCCTTCTCTTGATAAATATAGGCTTCTTCTTCAATCAGCCTGGCGGCGTGCTGCAGATTGTCCACTTCAATCATTCCGCGAAAACGGAACATTTCAATAACATCCTCAGCTGGCAATGAGTTCAATAGAGACAAGTTTAGCCCAAACTGCCTGCGCATCAGCTCATCCAGTTCAGACAATGCCTCGGTGTGCTTACGTTGCTGTTTGAGCGTGAACACTTTGCCTATTGCTTCAGTCATTTCCTCCATCATGCGGAGCAGATAATCTTTTCTGAACATGCTGTATGCCCCCTCATCATTCGACCTTATCCATTCAATCGCTCTCCTAACGTCCTATTGTAGTTATTTTAATTCATGCCATGACAAAAAGCCAAAAACAAGACGCATGTCTTTACTCTAGCCATGGAATAGACAAAAACCCCTGCTTATCCCAAAAGGACGTTGCAGGGGTTCGAATGATGTGGGAACCGGTAATTCTCCAAAAGGAATCAATACTATCCAGGAACCCAACTATATTTTAATGAAATCAACATAAATCACTTCATTGATTACTTCGATAATCCAGCCATAAATTGCTTAATGACCTGAATTAATTCTTCAGGAGCCTCATACATGCTCATATGACCCGCACCCGGGATAACAGCTTTCACGATATGCGGCTTGTCACTTGTAAATGTACGTTCTGGCGGGATAACAGCATCCTTCTCTCCTGCTACCAGCAATACCGGTAAAGGAGTGGCGGATAGCACATCGCGGCGATCCGGGCGTTCACGCATAGCAAGAGCAGCACCAACAGCACCTTGAGGCGCGGTCTGGTAACCAATTTCCTTCACGCGTGTTACGTGCGTAGATAACGACTCAACATGTTCCGGTGCAAATAAGCCAGGAACCAGTCCATCTACAAAATTCACGATACCTTCCGTTTGAATGGTGGATACAGCACGAAGGCGTTTCTCTTTGGCTTCTTCACTGTCCGGGTAGGCTGTGGAATGGATCAGGCCAAATGCATTCAAACGCTCAGGGTGACGTTGCGCAATCGAGAGCGCAATGTATCCACCCATCGAGTGTCCCAAAAGGACCGCTTTTTCCACATTCAACTCATCCATTAACTGTAATACATCGTTGCCCATCTGTTCGATGGTATAACTTCCTACAGGTGCATCTGTTTTCCCGTGTCCACGCAGATCAGGTACGATACAGCGATAGCTGCGTGCCAGTTCAGGTACGACCTCATTCCAATACGATGAACTGCCACAGTATCCGTGGAGCAAAATGAGTGCTTCTCCCTTACCTTGTTCGGCATAACAAATCGTCGTTCCATCACACATCACTTTTTCCATATGAATCCCTCTCTCTGCGCGAATTAAATAATTCAGGTTGTATATTATTAAGCCTACATCTCATGAATGAAACGTTTGTCTCCATTCCCATGCTTCAATTGCGGCGTCTGCAATCGTTCGGGACATCTCCATGACCAAGTGAAGAGAGGTCATCTGCAATATGGAATAAGGCCTTGGTCCATTGGCATTAACCACAGCTGCCAGACTGTATTGTCCGACAGGAGGCAGCTTACCTCCAACCGATTGGGCTGGAATGAGTGGGTTATTCGAGAGATAATATGTACCTACGGCATTCTTGGGACCCAGACACGCATCGATCGCTATGATGGCATGGTGTGCAGGAATGAGTGCCAATTTCTTCTCCAGCGTATCTGCATCACAAGGGGAAGACAGCGTGCCTATCACGTTACCTATTCCATTCTCTTGCAGGATACCCCCGGTCAGCGGGCCCAGGGCATCCCCGGTGGAACGATCAGTACCGATGCAGACAAACGTGATCTCAGCTGGAGAATGAAGTTGAACGATGTTTTTGAAAAATAAGACCAGATTCTCTGCAGGCACGCCTTTGCGGACTTCCCTTCCTTGATGACGAACCATTTCTCGCTTATAGGCTGCCAAGCTGTATTCCCTCCAGTACACTCAAGTTTCCATGAAAACCGGTTGTTGTATCCATCATTGTAACCGATGCTTGGTTTCCCCGCAAAAGCATTGGCCTGAGCACTTCCAATCATGATACAATAACAAGAGTTTCCGATACGGAAGGGATGAATTTAACGATGGATTTAACACAAGCAACAGCAGCCAATATGGAATATATGATTGAAGCGATCAAAACCAAACTTCGTATGGCAAGCGGTGCCGCCATGCAAGCTTCTTCATTCCCACTTGAGAAATATGAAGATCTGTTTGACCTGTATGAAATGATTTTGAGCAAGGAACATCTCAGTATCTCTGAAGTGGAAGCTGTCGCTTCGGAACTGGGTAATCTTCGTAAATCTTAGTAAAAAAAGGACCTGTTTCCACATCACCGTGGGAACAGGTCCTTTTTCACATATTTATATTTCCAGACTATCTTTTAAGGAATACATCCCATCCTTAAGGCAGGTCAACCAAAACAAATTCGGCAGGTTCACTGTCTGTGCTCGTGATTTGCAGATCACAGCTTTTGCGAATTCGTGCGGCATCGCCCGGCTTGAGGTTGAAGTTACCATCCGAACAATGAATCTCTACATGCCCACTGATCAGGAAAAGATGTGTCCGTCGATCTTCGTGTTGCGGGTACATCAACTTTTTCCCGGACTCCAAATGGGAGAGGTAACAGGTTACATCCTGGGAAATAGGCAAGGCGCCTTCGCTTCCCTCTCCCCCTTGCCCGGATACAATCGGACATAGACGATTCAAGTGCTCCTGCGGCTCTATTCTCCGATTCGTATAGGAAGGTTTCAGCATGCGCTCCGATGGTAAAAACCACAACTGGAGGAAACGTACCGGTTCATCCGCTGACGGATTGGTCTCGGAGTGTTCCACTCCCGTCCCCGCACTCATCACCTGGACCGTACCCGGTTCAAGCAATTGTTCTGTTCCCATACTATCCGTATGTTTGAGTGTACCTGATATGACATAACTGACAAGTTCAAGATCATGATGTGGATGTTTCTTAAAGCCTTCTTGCGGCATCAGCGTGTTTTCATTATGAGCCAACAGACAGCCAAAATGGGCGTTGCTTGGATCATCATAATCCGCAAAGGAAAAGCTGAATTCACTGTGTATCCAACCTCGATCCGACGTGTGCCTTTCTTCCGATGTCACCACTTTAATCATGTTCATCCACCTCCAAGGGTTTAGAGCTGCCACATTACCGCGGCAGTCCATGCGTATATATGAATTGTATAGATGAATACCAGTTGGTATGTCATCTTTACCCGGGGTCCGGCAACTCTAATCACGCCCCTTCTTAAGGTTATACGCTATCTTCAAGTGAGTGGAGAATGAACTCACTATCTGCATGACCTACAAGGGTACCCGCATCATTTCGGATGTCCGAAGGGAACACTTCAGCCAATCGTGCAATGGTTCTCTCATTGGAATAACCAATCTGTCTTAGGATGGATTGGGTGATGAAAGCCCACTCTTCCTCGGAACCATCAAGCACCTTGAAGGTGATTCCCAGTCTTTCTTTTTTCAGACCAAAACCGAATACCCCCTTGAATCCACCCTTCGCTACAATGTTATCGTCTTCCAGCAGCACTGAATCTACACGCTCCGTGCCACCTACCATCAACGGATGTTCATTCATAGCTGATGTAATTGTCTCTACAGCTGTTCTTGTGGAAGGATCAGCGATAAGATCTGGACAAGCGAGCTTCAGATAAGCGTTCGACAATGCCGACAACGGCAAAGAAAATACCGGAAAGCCGCAGCCATCCGTCCCAAGCTCAATCTCTTTTTCTTCAATACCTGCCAGGTCGGCAAAAGTTTCAAGAATTTCTCGTTGCACCGGATGATCCGGTTCAGCGTAACTGCCCAGATCAACCTGCTTCATCTGACTGTACCCCAGAATTCCCAGATGTTTTCCGGAGCAGTTGTGCAAGATACGCCGTTTCTCTCCTTGTCCACGTAACCATTGATTACGGCTTTCTTCATTAAGCGGATAGCTTGGTGCACAGATCAGGCATTCTTCTCCCAATCCAATTTTACCGGATAACTGCTCCAGCACCCGAATGTGTTCCGGTTCCGAACGATGCGAAGAGGACATAATGGCAATCTCCTGTGCTGATAGGCCATAGTGTCTGGCAATTCCTGCCCGAATACCTGGAATGGCTTGAAAAGGTTTGGCAGATGAGCGAGTGAACGCTCTAAAATGAGGGTCACCAGCCGAGTATACGATTCGGCCATACTCGTCCGTAATACTTATGTGTCCGTAATGGGCGCATTCCATAACGCCTGCACGGTATTCTTTAATTAACAAGGCACTCTCCATGCGAGTTCTCTCCTTTGTGCTTCCGATTTCATCTCTGCTTTGCGTCACGACGCCGCATGGGATATCTTAAATAGTATAGTACAAAAGCGACGTTTTTACAGTTTTTTCGACAGGCGTTTCGGGTATAGCTTTATCATCTATGTTCATCTACTACAATAACTGAAGGAGAAACTCATTATGCCGCGCAAAACGTATTCACCAGCCTCATTCAGTTCAAATTCCGGTACGTTATTACGTCCACTCCTCAACTGGAGTTTGGCTGGTCTGGCCCTCAGCGCATCGGTTGTATTCATCCTGGCAGGTCTGGGTGCCTGGTTGGGTGCTGATGTTATTATTCGTCTGGATGATCAAATTCAGCAATTATTTTATCTGAATTCAGATTCACGTCTTCATCTATTCCCTTACACTGCATTCATAACCGCACTGGGTTCTTTCAAAATCTCTGCCGTGGCTGCAGGAGGTTTTGCTCTTCTTTTCTTCATTCAACGCAGTCCAAGGTTTGTTGTATATGGATATGCGCTCACGGGAAGTTTTGCCATGATGTGGATTCTGAACACGTTATTGAAGGAATTTTTCAGACGAAGCAGACCTGAACTGGAACATCTGTTGATCGTTCACGGGTACAGCTTTCCCAGCGGACATGCCATGATCTCCATGGGCTTCTATGGCATGCTCTTTGGAATCTGGGCCATTGAACGACAGCGACATAACTCTTCCGGTGTGTGGGTTCCTGTTCTATGTGGTATTAGTTTTATTTTCTTGATTGGCCTCAGCCGGATCATGCTGGGCGTTCATTATCCTACGGATGTATTTACCGGATTTACTGCTGGATTGGCATGGATCTTCTGCATGGTTAAGGGCATTAAACAAAGCCGCTAAAGAATGAATTCCTCTGATTTCCAGTTCATTCATCCTCATCTTTATTGTTTCACAGGGTTGCACGGGGTTTATATACGAAGTAAGCAAACGCGAACAGACAACATCCTACATCAAGTTTAAAGGAGGCGGTTGTTATGTGGGGCATCATTATCAGCATTGTGATGGCTGTCATCATCGGTTTGATCGGAGATGCACTTGCCGGTCACAACATGCCTGGAGGCCTAATCGGTGCAATGATTGCCGGATTTGCCGGAGCCTGGCTGGGAGCACTTTTGCTTGGTAACTGGGGACCAGTTATCGGTAACTTTGCCATCATCCCTGCCATCATTGGTACAGCGCTCTTTGTTTTCTTGCTGGGGCTTGTGTCCAGACTGCTAAGACAGGCTGCCTGATTCGGGCAACAAGGTGTTCGTTGTTTCGTATTTGTTTCTTAAATTGAAGAAGGAGTGATTAGACATGAATAAAGCAGAAGAGCAATATCCTGTACAGACGGGTTCAACTTTCGCAAAAGGTATTTTCATCGGGGGTTTGCTGGGAGCTGCAGCAGCACTACTCTTTGCGCCTAAACCGGGACGTGAATTGCGTGGTGACCTTTCCGAGAAAGTGGGCATCGTTACTGACCGCACCAAAGAAGTGGCAACTGTTGTGAGTGACAAAGCCACTGAACTGGCTAAAACGGTCTCTTCCAAAACTTCCGATATTGCAAAAACGGTAAATCAAGGCCGCAATGATGTAATGGACTCTGTGAGAAAAGCGTCCGCTGATGTGGCTAACGAAGCATCCCGTGCATCTGATGAAGTGGCTGCCGCTTCCGTTGAAGCGAAGGAAGATGCACGTAAAGAACTTAACTCGACTAGCCTGTAAGGCGATACAGATCGAGTGACCAATAGCCAGCTGCACTCCAGCTGGCTATTTTTTATCCAATGCGAGTTGAGGAGGACGAATAATATGAGTAAAGTTACAATTAACGGTAATACTCCAATTACGGAAGCAACACCGGCACAACAGTATGATACAAGCGAGCATCCTTTTGAATTGCGTCATGAGGTAAAGCGATTGAACACCCGTTTGGACCAGATTGCGGACAGTCTGGAGAGAGCACAGATCAAGGATATTATTGAGAATTACAGCAGTCCCAAAAAGCGGATTATTACCAATTTTACAGCGGGCATGGCACGAGGCCTCGGTCTGACTGTGGGTACCTTTGTTGTTCTCGGTTTGCTGGCATTCATTCTCAGCCAATTTGTGAATATGCCGATTGTGGGCCAGTATATCGCTGACTTGCTCGGTTATATTGAAGATTACAAAAACTAAGAGGACTAACCAATAGTAGGCTATCCCTTACCTTTTTCCGTAGCTCCTTTTTTCTCTGTCTCTTCAGCTGAAGGCTGTGTGGATTTCACTTTGAGCAGATCTCCTGTCCAGCCTTTCATCATCAGCCATACATACATGCTGATCATGCTTAAGATAATGACAACAAGGACCAGTACAACTCCCCATGATTTGTCGATAAAGGGCAGGTTCTCAAAGTTCATCCCCCATATCGCACCAGCTGCCGTGGCAGGTATGAACACAGCAGTGACAATGGTCAACGTCTTCATGATCTCATTGCCACGTACACCGGAGATCGCATTATCAATGGAGATTAACGTATCGATCTCTTTCTCGTAGTGACTAAACAAACGTTCCATTCGCTCTACTCGATGTTGGAGCTGCTGGAAATATCGATTTTCATTTATTTCATCAAGGTAAGCCTCATGTGAAGCAGCCATCAGTTCCGAGTAAGGGATGAACAGATTACTCCAATACAATAATTCAAATCGAGCGGCGAGAATCTGGTCCATCAAAGTGCGTGCATTGCGAGATTCCATCTTCCGTTCCAGATCACGCAGGTCCTTCTCAAAATGATCCATTCCCACATGGTAGTAATGCAGTATAGCTCGAAAGAGTACAAACATCCCGTCCCTGGCCTCACTACATTGCTGTAACATATGGGCACGTTCATCCGTCTTCATAATACCTCGTGTATTGTCATCCATATTTAAGGTAACCAGGTTATTACGATCGACGTAAAAGAACATCTGATTATCTTTTCTTTTGTCATCTCTCTCATTCTTGATCGCATATAACAATGAACCAAATATGACTGGTTCTTTACCATTCACGAAACGGACGGACAAATAATTCGATTCTACTTCCGGAATTTTATAAAGCCAATACCGCATATCCGGAAACGCCTCTGTCAGCTCCTCCAAAGCATCGTTCATGCTATCGGTGTCAGATGCAACCCAATCCCACCATTGCCAATGGTCCGAGCAAGATAACTTGTCACGGCGAGCTTCCAATTTGATTTGGTTCACAATCACTTTATCCACTCCTGCACTCATGTTCTTCATTACATACCCATCTTTTTGATCCCAAAAAGGACACGTATGCATTTCAGCGCAATGACGTGTCCTTCTTTATGCCGTACTCAACAACATTAGGGTTCCATTTTTCATAACATTGAAGCATTAGACATAATCTGTTTCAATTTCTCTGTAGCTCGCTTCTGAATACGAGATACACTCATCTGTGAAACACCAAGCTTCTGGGCAATTGCCCGCTGAGATTGGCCATCCTGGAATGCTAGAATAAGTACCTGCTGCTCTTGTTCCTTCAATTGTCCCAATGCCTGTTGCAAGTCCATCCGTTTTTCAACCGAATCATAATCATTAACATCTGCACTGATCAGTTCACCCAATGTTGCTGCACTGTCATCCTGAGATAAAGGAGAATCCAGTGATACATAGTGGTAACATTCCCGACCAGCCAGAACTTCAATCGTCTCTTCTGCAGTCAAATCAAGGTATTCGGCAATTTCGTTTACACCGGGTGAGCGCTCCAGCTTAACGGTTAACTCATCAATGGCATGTTGCACAAGGGCTCCCTTTTCCTTAATCCTCCGGGGCACCTGAATATACCAGGATTTGTCGCGCAAGTAGTTCTTCATATGACCGATCATGCTCTTCATGGCATAAGGTTCAAACGGAATACCTAGGTTGATATCATATTGCTTAAGCAAACGAATCAAAGCCATCTGCCCGGTCTGATACAAGTCTTCGTATAGATCGGGGCGATTCCGAGCGATTTTACCTGCTGCCATCTTGACCATGGGTTCATACTTACGGATGAGAACTGTTGCAATTTCATTATCTTGGGTCTGCTGGTATTCCCAGATCAAACCTATAGCTTCAGACATGGACTCTGGGGGAGTCACTTTTTCATTCATACTTTCTCCTCACTTCTTGCAAGACGTTTTACGAGTACTACTTTCGTACCTTTGCCCGTCTCACTTTCCACACTGACATCGTCCATCAAGGCTTGCATCAGGTAGAACCCAAGTCCGCCAATCTGTGCTTCTGTCAGTTCTTTGTCGTGTAGACCGGCACGTGACACAGCAGGGTTCATGTTCTCGAAGCTGGCACCTTCGTCCTTGACAATAATGGACAATGTTTCGCCATCCACTTCGAATACTACTTCAACCATGCCGCCTTCGTGTGAGTAGGCATACAATACAGAGTTGTTACAGGCCTCGGATACAGCAACTTTCATATCCTCAATGTCTTCATAAGAAAATCCCATTTTGGATGCTACTCCATAGAGATTGAGTCTTACAATATCAACGTAATCAGCTGTCGCAGGTAAATTAAGGGTGACTCTTTGAACTTCTGCATTCATTCCTTTTTCGATCCTTTCCTATTGGGAATTCTTCTGTGTGACAAAGAATTTGGCGATGCCCGTCATGTCAAAAAGTTTCTGAATCTGCGCAGGAACTTCCTGTACTTCAAAGCGAGCTTCCATTCCATGTCTTGCCTTCAGAACAGATAACAGGATACCAATCCCTGTACTATCGATGTACTTCAATTCTTTCATGTTGATCACAAGATCCTGTTCCTTGTTATCCACGAGCGGCTCCATCACCAAGCGGAAGTCAGGAGCAACCGACAAATCCAGTTCGCCAGTCAGATACACCGTGCACACGCCGTCCTGTGTTTCAGTTCTTGCATTGAATTTTTCATTTTTGTTTGTATTCATTAGACATCTCTCTCCTGATCAATGGTTTCCTTACCTAATAACCCAACTTCAGCACGAGTGAAACAAAAAGAAGTTTGGAAAATGTTTCAATTGGCCTGATTCATGGCTGAAGGGCCTGGATCTAACATTTGTCGTTGTTTTTGAAACTGGGCTATTTTCTGTTTCACATTGCCCATTTTCACCGGTTTACTAATATAATCATCCATGCCGGCAGCAATACAGCGCTGCTGAATACCTTCCATCACGTTAGCAGTCATGGCTATAATGACTGGCTGATCAGACTGGGAGAGACTCTCTCGAATTCGCCGTGTACATTCCAAACCGTCCATCACAGGCATCTGCAGATCCATGAACACATATTCATAGGGATAACGGCTATTATTTACCATATCGAGTGCGCTCTGCCCATCCTCAGCAATATCTGAGAGCAACCCAAGTTTACCGAGCATAATCGCCATTAACTTCTGGTTAATCGGATGATCATCCACAATTAATACTGTCGGGTGTTTATTCTCATTCTTCACATCTGTCAGCTTCTCTTCCCCATTCATCTGGACCAGTTCAGTTTCTACATAACGTTTTGCCTGAATTGTAAATACAAACGTCGCTCCCCGTTGCTCTGTTGTATCCAGGTAGATCTGTCCACCCATCATTTCAACCAGAGTCTTGCATATTGCCAGTCCTAAGCCAGTTCCACCGTATTTACGTGTCATTGATGTATCCAGCTGGGAAAACGGCTGAAACAGGCGATCAACTTTGTCTGAAGCGATACCTATCCCGGTGTCTTTAACAGCAAACTCCAATGCCATTTGTCCGTCCTGTTCTTCCTTAACTGACACGATCAGATATACTCCACCTTGATCGGTAAATTTGATCGCATTTGCAATAAGATTCAAGAGAACCTGACGTAACCTTGCCATATCTCCATATATTAAATCAGGGACAGAATCTTCCAGGAAATAATCCAGTTCCAGGTTCTTTTTCCCTGCTTCTGCAGCAAACAATCCCAACACTTCCCGAATACAGGACACAATCTCAAAAGGATGCTCTTCAAGTTCCATTTTGCCTGATTCCATCTTGGTGAAGTCAAGAATGTCGTTGATGACCGTGACAAGTGCGTCCGCGCTGCGACGAACGATGTCTGCATATTCCTTCTGATCTTCCTTCAGTTCCGTCTCCATTAGCAGATCCACCATGCCGATAACTCCATTCATCGGTGTACGAATCTCATGACTCATCATCGCCAGAAACTCGGTCTTTGCATTAGCTGCAATTTCTGCTTCTTCCTTGGCCTGAATGAGTTGTTGGTTCATCTTCTCCAGTTCCTGTGTCTTCTGGTGAAGCAGCATCGTCTGTGTTTTCAGTCGTTTGTTGGTGATAAACATCTCCACAAAGCCCTCGATTTTGGATTTCAAAATCTGAGGAATAAATGGTTTAACCATGTAATCAATGGCCCCGGCTGAATATCCGGCAAACAAGTGCTCCGCTTCTCTACTGTTCGCAGAGATGAATATAATCGGCACATCCTTGGACTTGTCCCGTGCCTTAATTAATTTTGCTGTCTCAATTCCGTCCATTCCAGGCATCTGCACATCGAGAACGATAACCGCAAATTCGTCTTTTAGCAGACAACGGAGTGCCTCTTCTCCGGAAGTTGCCTTAACGAGTTTATATTGTTCCGATTCCAGAACTGCTTCAAGAGCAAGCAAGTTCTCAGGGCGGTCATCTACCAATAATATGTGGATTGGTTCATTGAGCCCCATGGCTAACCCTAACCCCCTATTTGATCTTCCGGTATATTTTTTCGGTCCGGTCTAACGGCTCATAGGTATCACTGAACTCTGTAAAATGTATCGATTCTTTCGACCCCAGAACCAGAATACCAAAGTGGCTCAAGCTCTCATGAAACAGCCCATGCACATGGTTCCGCAGTTCATCATTAAAATAAATCATGACATTACGGCAAAAGATAACATTAAATTCGTTAAATGACCGATCTGTTGCCAGGTTGTGCTCGGCGAAAATGATGTTCTTCCTTAGAAAAGGATGAAATATCACCGAATTATATTTCGCTGTATAGTACTCGGAGAAGGCTCTGGTACCCCCTGCCTCCAAATAATTTGTAGTAAATAGTTTCATTTTCTCAATACCATATACGCCTTCTTTGGCCTGTTGCAAAGAGCGATCATTCATATCCGTTGCGTAGATCCTTGCCTTGTCATACAGTCCTTCCTCATACAACATGATGGCCATGGAATAAACTTCCTCTCCCGTGGAGCATCCCGCATGCCATATTCGGATATACGGGTAAGTTCTCAGGATAGGAATAATCTTTTCCCGAAACATTCGGAAAAGCGAAGGATCTCGAAACATTTCCGTTACAGGGATGGATAAGTTCTGTACAAAACGGTCAAACGCGGAACGGTCATGAAGAACACGCTCCTGCAAGCCGGATATGCTCTTAACACCTTCAGCATGTGCATGATGCCAGATTCTTCGTTTCAGGGATGGCAGTGCATAGTTTCTAAAATCATATCCATATAAACGGTGCATGCCTTCCAACAGCAACTCAATCTCGATCAGCTCGCGTTCTTCATCTTGCGGCATACGGACCAAATCTGCCCCCGTCTCGGTAGGTTCCCACGGTGTCATAAGTTCTCTCCACTTCTTCATTTGTTACTTGCGTATTCGTCGTATTGTCTTTCATTACCCAAACAATGAACATACGAATAATGAACTTACGAATACAGCCATACGCGCATTAAGGATAACAATTGATCTGTCTGGATTGGTTTTTTCACATAATCAGATGCTCCGGCCTCAATACATTTGCCGCGATCCTCTTTCATCGCTTTGGCCGTGAGCGCAATAATCGGCAACTTTTCAAACTGTGGGATCTGTCTGATTCGTGTCATTGCTTCATAACCGTCCATCTCTGGCATCATCATATCCATCAGTACCAAATCAATTTCCGGATTTTTGTCCAAAATCTCCAAAGCCTCTCGGCCGTTCTCCGCAAACGTTACATCCATACGATAACCTTCAAGGACACTTGAAAGGGCAAATACATTACGAATATCGTCATCTACAAGCAATATTTTCTTGCCTTCAAACAGCGTTTCTTTGTTGTGTAGTTTCTGTAAAATCCGACGCTTGTCTTCCGGCAAATTGGCTTCTACCCGATGCAGGAACAAAGTGGTCTCATCCAATAGACGTTCCGGTGACTTCACATCTTTGATAATGATGGATTCCGCATATTTGCGCAGCTTCATTTCTTCCTTGGAATCCAGTTCTTTGCCTGTATAAATTATAATCGGCAGATCATTCAGATATTCATCATCGCGAATCTGGTCGAGCAACTCGAACCCGGTCATATCCGTTAACATCAGATCCAGTACCATGCAGTCATAACGCTGGCTGTGTAATTCATTCAAAGCCTCACTACCTGTCGATACAGCTGTGATTGCAACATCATCATGACCAATCAATTCAATAATGGCTTTACGCTGAATTTCATCATCCTCGACGATCAACAGTCGTTTTAATTGATTCTCAGTATATGATTTGATATGCGAGAAAGCTTTATCCAGTGAATCCTTGCTCGAAGGTTTTTTCAGATAAGCAATGGCGCCCATCATCAGACCTTGCTTCATATCATCAATGACTGAAATCACATGAACCGGAATGTGGCGTGTTGCCGAACTGCTCTTCAGCTCGCCAAGAATGGTCCAACCATCCATCACAGGCAATTGAATATCCAGGATAATGGCATCCGGCAGATATTGACGTGCCATTTCAAGTCCTTTATCACCTTGAAGGGCAACAAGTGCTTTGAATCCTCTTCCTCTCGCCATATCCATCAAAATATGTGCAAAGTTCACGTCATCCTCAATGATGAGGAGGATTTTGTCACCTTCCATGATATTCTCCCGATCATCTTCGATCTGCGTGACATCTGGAGTATGGGAAGGAGACAGATCTGTACCCACGCTACGCTCCGGATCAGGAGAGAGAATGGACTGATGACTTGAAAGCATGGTCCGTGCTTCGATGGACTGTTCATAAAGATCCTCTGAGGATACAGCTGCTTCTCTTGAAGCACCTTCTTCTGCCAAGGCTTCCTCTTCATGATTATCCGGCAGGTATAAGGTAAAGCAGCTACCTTCCCCTTCGGATGATTCCACCTGTATTGCGCCACCAAGCAAACGTGCCAGTTCCCTGCTAATGGACAATCCCAGGCCAGTTCCACCGTATTTCCGACTTGTGGTCCCGTCTACTTGCTGGAACGCTTCAAAGATCAGATCCGTTTTATCCGATGGAATGCCAATGCCCGTATCTTTCACACTGAATCCGAGATATTCCTGATTGGTGTTCATATAACCCGGCAGCTCTTCCGGTTTCACCCGGCGTCCAATCAGACTAACCGAACCTCGATTGGTAAACTTAAATGCGTTCGACAACAAATTCCGTAAAATCTGTTTGACGCGATGACTGTCGGTGTATACCCATTCCGGTAGATCGCTGTCGAAATCGATATTCAAGTTCAGTTCCTTTTTATTCGCCATCGGTCCAAAGTTCTGCTGAACAAAGCTGGTCAGCTCTTCCATTCGAACTGTCTCATAATTGATATCCATCTTACCTGCGTCCACCTTGGACAGATCCAGAATCTCATCAATCATCTTCAGCAGATCTGCGCCCGACATGTAGATGGTTTGCGCATATTCCTGTTGTTTGTCAGTCAGATTTCCACCTTTGTTCTCCGACAATAACTGGGACAAAATGAGCAGACTGTTCAATGGTGTACGGAGTTCATGTGACATATTCGCTAAAAATTCGGACTTGTACTTGCTTGTCATCGACAGCTGTGTAGCTTGCTGTTCCAACTGTGTCTTCGTTTTCTCAATTTCGTCATTTTTCTCTTCAACTTCACGCACCTGCTCTTCAAGCGCCCGCGTCTTGGCAATGAGCTCCGTATTAAAATGTTCCAGTTCTTCCTGCTGACGCTGCAGCAATTCCTCAGATCGTTTAAGCGCCTCTGTCTGCTCCTCCAGATTCTCATTGGAACGGCGAAGTTCTTCTTGCTGTGTCTGCAATTCTTCCGATTGAACCTGCAGTTCCTCAGTCAGTGCCTGGGATTCGCGCAGCAGCTCCTCCACACGCAAACGACGTCGAACGTTGTTCAAAATAACGCCCAGGTTCATAATCAGTTGTGTGAACAACTGCTTGTGAAGTTCATTGAAACCTTCAAAGGAAGCCACTTCAACTACACCAATCAGTTCATCTTCAAACACGACAGGATAGATCATGATGCCCGCAGCACGTGTTGAGCCTGATGCTGAACCAATATGCACATAATCTTCAGGCGTATTTTCCAGAATAATCGGTGTCATGTCCAGCGCGGCTTGACCAATCAGGCCTTCACCGATGCGATACATTTCTTTACCAACGTCTTCGTTCTCTTCAAATGCGTATGCACCGTAACGTCTCAGTTCGTCGGGATGTTTCTCCTCATCGATCAGATAGACGACACCCAACTGAGCGCCAAGCACAGGTGTGAACTCACTGATAAACATCTGTGAAATTTGGCGAATGGAGCCAATCCCTCGAAGCAGCTCCGGAACTCTTGCGATGTTCGAACTCATCCAGTTTTGATCCTGCTGAGCCTGTACATAAGCCCTCTCGATTTCCAGTTTTTCTTCCAGATCACTGGATACATCTTTGAACACACTGGCAATCTGACCAATCTCATCGGTTGATTTGACCTGTATGCGCCGAATGGTTCGGTAACGCCCTTTACCAAAGCTGGTAATCATCATAGATACCGTGTTCAGCCCCCGTGTAATACTCGGCAGCACCCACATAATGACACCCAATGCAAGCAACACCCCTGCAATCATGATACTTATCGTGATCTGTACGGCTCTCGTATACGCTGCATTAGCGTTCTTGATCTCGGCATCAATCTCTTGGTCCTGATAACGGGAAAGAGCATTCAAACTATCCACAGCTTCTTTTTGCACCGCGAGTCCTGTTGAATTGCGGTAGTTATTCGCATCTTCCACCCGGTTTTGGGACATCAGGCTAACCTGCCTAGTTGCATAGTTGTTATAAGCCTCCCATGCCGTGTTGACACGATCCACCAGCTGATGTTCAGGTGCACTGTCTGCCCTTTTTCTCACTTCCTCGAGGTTGCGATCGCCACGCTCTTTCATCGCTTTCAAATCCCCATCTGCTGCCCCAATGGAGTTGGTTGGGTTTAATAACAAGTTAGCCAGCACTTTGGCAATGTCATTGACCTCTCCGCGGGCAGCTGAGGTGAACCTTACTTTGAGATAACGTTCTTGATACATCTGATCAATCTGCTTATTGCTACTGTTCAGGCGTTCATAACTCACAAATGTGAGTACGATTAAAATAGCCATCAGAGCGGTAAAACCAATCAGCAGTTTATTCCTGATCTTCATTCATCCCCCGCCCCTTTATCCAAAGTAATCCAGACCAGACATTTATCATCATCCCGCTCCTGGGGAATTTCGTCGTCAAAAAACATCGCCTGCATGGCAGCTTCATTCCACTGATGTGAGCCTGTCAGTTTTTCGATCAGGAATTCATGTTGTTCCTCCTGCCCGCCCTGAACAGCTTCCAATAATCCATCCGTATAGAGTGCAATATGCCCGTCACCCTCGTAATGGATCGTTTGTGGTTCAATATCCATTTTGTCAAATAGCCCAACAGGACAGCAGACACTGTCAAATGTGGTGACACTGCCGTCGTTTCGGAAAAATAAAGCAGGTGGGTGCCCTGCGTTAACATAATCAATGCGCTTCATCCGTGTATCAACGACCAGATAAATTGCCGTGAAATAATACTGCACCAATTGTTTTTCCAGATGGAGCTGGTTAAAACGACGGTTCAACTCCTGAATGACCTTCTCTGGATCCACATAAGTGGTAACCGTATCTTTCAACACAGAAGCGATAAACATCGTAAACAGGGATGAAGATATCCCATGTCCCATCATGTCGAGCAGTAGTACTCCGTAACGACCTTCCCCAAGGGGGTACCAAGAATATAGATCACCCGCAAGTTCAAAGGATGGTTTATAGATGGCATGCACTTGGAACAACGGATCCCTAATTGCCGGACTTAATACGGCATTTTGAACCATTGCTGCCAACTTGAGTTCATCCTGAATACGTTGATCACGCTCTTTATGCCAATCCTTCTCCTGTTTCAAACGAAGTGCGAGTCGAATTCTGGCCATCAGTTCGACTTTATTAATCGGTTTGGTCACATAGTCAGATGCACCTGCATCCAATGCTTCGGCAAGTTTCTTGGAGTCCCCGATGGCAGTCACCATAATAATCGGTATATCCTTCAAATTTTCAAATTTCTGCACAATACTGCAGGCTTCGATACCGTCCATCTCGGGCATCATCATATCTAGCAAAATCAGGTCAATATCCGACGGTCTTGGACGAAGTTCGTTGCTTTCCTCCCCAATTCCCAACACTTCGAACATTTCCATGGCGGAACTCGCCGTTACAATGTCACGATAGTTCTCTTTTTTCAGAATTTCTCGAATGATAATGACATTTGTTGGATTGTCGTCAACAATAAGTATTCTCATTGATATCTCCTTATCTGTAGCGTCCGGGTTTGTCGATTGTTATTAGATAAAAACGAACGTTGATTATACAAATTTTGCATACAAAACGGCAGTAG
Organism: Paenibacillus sp. UASWS1643; assembly: GCF_008693195.1. NCBI lineage: Bacteria > Bacillati > Bacillota > Bacilli > Caryophanales > Paenibacillaceae > Paenibacillus > Paenibacillus sp. UASWS1643. The sequence goes on along the minus strand of NZ_VXKZ01000091.1, from coordinate 34,814 downwards.
ACATAATAATTCCTAGTATAACTATAATCGTAAAACCAAAAAAACTCTATCAGTAAATGGCACCATCACGGGTAATGTTCACCGCTTTTCGCCCTGTTTTTGCAGCGTCCTGATCCCGCTTCCAAACTTGCAAAAACATAGATAAGGAATGGGGAAAGCCCCATTCCTTATCTATGTTTTTGATTAAGCATTTTACCTAAGTGATTCAGAAGCTTGTCCATGTTCAGCAAACTTCAACTTGCACCGTTATATGAATCAATCTTTCTTTTTAGCAATTACGAGTACTTTACCTTTGTCTAACTCACTCTCGTAGAAGTCAGCTTCCGCTTCGGTAAAGCCCATCGAAACAATTTTGGCCCGGAGTTCATCACCACGTGAGCGGAACAGATTCGCCATAGAATCAAATACGCCTTCTTCCTTGATGCCAATTTCTTTGGCATCTGCTGTATCGGCAATTCGATCTGTACGATCCTTCTCATGGGCGAGAACAAAGATATGATCAGCAAGGTATCCGGTAATCTGCAATTCTTTCACCGCTTCTACCGCCTGGACTCCGTTTTCTACCACTTTTGCATAAGCTTGCTCATTGGTTGAATTCATCGTTTCCACTCTCCTCTGATTTAATCTTCTCTATCGAGCTACTTAGTATATAACCATACTATTTGGGATTGAAACGACTTGGTATTAACCAATATCAGGATACTGTATCATCAAAAAGATCAATGCCATCAATCTGGCTAGAGCCTGACTTCATATAAACCTTTAGCGCCTGATCTCCACGGAGAAATACTTCTCCGTCCTCGGCCACATAGTATGGTTTCCCAAGAGCATGATGGATCGCTTCAATATTCATCTCGATTCTCTCTCCGTTTAACATGATGTGATCCTCTGATGCATCGATATGCACATATTGAATGACATCCGTATCTTCACACAAGCCAACCTTCACATCACGAAAGTGATATTCAGGACATCCCAGATAAGGATCTTCCTGTTTATACACCGGCTGGCCCTTCTTGGCCAACAAGTCATCTATGGTGTCATCCAGAGAAATGCCATTCAGAGTCCGAAAATGCTGGAAAGTCTCGGATCGATCAACAGCCAGAGTTACCCCTGACGCCTTCTCTTCCATTGCCGTCCATTGCATATCGTGAGCAGCGGGTACCGCTGCCGGTTGAACGGAAAAGGGAGAAATTACGCTAAACATCACAAGCAGTAGTTTCATCATGATTCTCACCCTTTCATCAGGTTCATCACCGCTCTGAAGGCTTCTTCATGGTTACAAAGCGGTCATGTTACTTGCGCATCCGTTGCCATACATTCGCTGCAACATCAATATACTTCATCCAGTTTTTCCCGCCCTTAGCTTCACCATTATATGTAGCTTCATAGGATTGCAGGGTACGATCCGTTGATGTAGCAGGCGGTGCAGTTACATGAACCGATTCAGTATGCTTAGTCTGTTCAGCGTTGTTACGTTTGGTCTGAAATTTCGCCATCAGCGTTGTGGAGACTTGTTTGGCTGCTGCCGTCACTTCATTCAACACTTCACCCAGATTCTCAACAGATTCCATAACAGGATCAATTTTTTTCATTTTGTGCTGTACATCCACCGTAATATCATTGGCATGTCTTACCGTCTGCTTCACTTCATAACTAAGTTCATCAATAGTTTTCTGTACCTCCTGCAATGTCTGTGAGACATTGTCCAAAGAACCCTGAGCGGATTTCAAGGTACGAATTAAAAAGAAAACCAGTACTGCAAATGCCACTGCAATCAGGGCCACGCTAATTTGATAGATCATAGAAGAACCTCTCTTTCCATATGTGCATCAGTTTGTTATTGCTATAGTTACCCGGCGATTTCCCGGACGAAACAATATTATATATCCCTTCATATATACCTTCGCTTGGAAAAAAAACCAATGTTTCAAGCGGTTAGCACTCGGTTAAAGTTAGACTACACAAGGCGGTGAGGTGAACACAACTCACTGCACAATCAATTATACGAAAGGATGAATACTTATGTTGAAATGGTCTGTATTATTTCTAATTATTGCACTGGTAGCAGGTATTTTTGGATTCTTCGGTATTGTTGAAGCAGCTGCTTCAATCGCGAAAGTACTCTTCTTCATCTTTGTTGTACTGTTCGTAATCTCCCTGATTACGGGACGCAGCCGAATGCGATAACCTCAGGCTCTGATATGACTGAGTGTTACTAAACGAATACATACAAAAGCCGATCGTGCTACCAAGCCGATTGGCTTTTGTGCGTTCAGGCATAGTTCAACTTTTCTATACTATGTATTGCACTCCCTTCCGCTTTATTCCAATCCGCTCTCGTATGAATCCCAAAAAAACAGGACCTTTTTGAGATAGCCAACCCGGTTTTATCCCACTGAAGTATGATATTTACAGGCTTGCTATATACCCACATATGAGCCAGTTGACACTGGAGAATGCAAGAAAATATTGTTATAATTTGTGATTCATAAGGTAGCTTGCTTGGTTACTTTTAACACAGGACAACAAATTACATAACAAACCGAGGAGGAAAAGAAAATGAAAAAAATCGTGAGTTTTGCTGCTGCTTTAACGTTGATGGGTTCGATGGCTGCCGCTGCAGGTGCTGAGGAAGCGGTTACTGGAACGGTAACTCCGGAAACAGGAACTGAGGCTACAACAACGCCAACAACCACTACAACTCCAGCTGTTGAAGTGAATAAACCTGCTGTAGAAACAGTAGAAGGTACTGCTGAGACTGTAACAGGCACAACAACAGACACTACAGGTGCAGAAGGTACTTCAACTACAACTGAAACGCCAGCTACGACTACAGATGACAAAATGTTTGAAGAGCCACTCGTAAAACCAGGCGATGAAGTACTGGCACCAACGATGTTGCTGAACCTTCTGGAGCGCACTTGGTTCTATGATGCACCTAACGGTAAACCAATCGGTGCATTAGGTTCCCAAGTCATCGATACAACAGGTGAAGTGGTTGATGGATTCGATGGCGGCGAGTGGGTACAAGTATACACTTGGAAAGGCAAAGCGTGGATCCACGTTGCCATTCAGTAACATCGTATAATCGTTCTAATGATAAGTAAAGAGGACAGCACGCACAATCGCGGCTGTCCTCTTTTGATTTTCCAAGATGTTCACTCCCTGTTCAAGGGTTCCTTGTGACTTCTTCCGTCTTTGGTTCCACATGTACATGTACATGCATGATGTTATGCGATCGCTTCAACCGCTCTTCAACACGGTCACAGATCTGATGGCCTTCAATCAAGCTTAGGCCTCCGTCCACTTCAATGACTACATCCACAAGTACATGACTGCCATGCACACGTGCCTTCACATCCTTGATCATCTCAACACCGGGAACGCGTGCTACTGAGGATCTGAGATCCGTCAGTTCCTTCTGGTCAAATCCATCGGTAAGACGATGTGTAGAATCCCGGAAAATCTCCCAAGCCGTTTTGCAGATCAACAGACCTACAGCAATGGCAGCTACTTTATCCAGCCATGGAAGTCCGAACTGCGCACCTATAATTCCAATTGCAGCGCCTATGCTGACCCAGGCATCCGAACGATTATCTTTCGCCGCAGCCATCAGAGCCTGACTATTAATTTGTTTAGCCAGACGGTGATTGTAACGATACACGCCTAACATCACCACAGCACAGACTACAGCCACCGCTGCCGCCCACAGGTTTGGAGCAACAAAGGCTCCTTCGTACCAGGAGCGAACGGCTTCAACTAATACTTGCAGCCCAACCATAGCCATAATAAATGAAGCCACCAAGGCAGCAACAGTCTCTGCTCTAAAATGACCATAGGCATGATCCGAATCAGGTGGTTTCTGGGAGATCCGAAGCCCGATCAATACAGCAACGGATGCCACAATATCCGTAAGGTTATTAAAACCATCGGCCAACAAGGCGCTGGAAGCAAATAAATAACCACAGATCAGCTTAAAGGCGGACAAGACGAGATAGGCTGCAATACTAACCCAAGCCCCTCGCTCCCCTTTTCGAATTTCTTCATAAGCGTTCAAACCGGGCGACACCCCTTTAACGTTTCATATTACGGTTTTTCCATGTTAACAAATGCGAAGCGTGTGGGTCTACAGAAACAGTGTTGCCAGGCTGCATTGCTGTAGGCAAGCCGAAACAAAGTTGCCAGACGGCAGGGCTGTAGTTAATGAGAAAAAATGTTGGCCTGGGTAAAACCAAAGGTTTTGAGCATTTTATCAGGTTGCCCTTGTAGGGCTTTTGTAAAACGTATAAAATAGGTACATCCCGTCCAATCTGGACGGCTCACTGTAAGACCGGGAGGGAAATAACGATGAGCGAAAATAACGAACCGAAAAAGGTCAGTTTGCAGGATGCTATACGCCAAAAGCTGGCGCAAAAGAAAGAACAAGCAAATTCCGGTAACCAATCCAGCGCCTACTTTGAAGGCGGACCTAAAGCGATGAAGAGTCAAAACAACAAGAAGCCTAACAACCAACGTCGCCGTACTGGTGGATCTTAGGTCTTAAAGCCGCAGAGAAACCCATTGAATTACAAAAAGAACCGCAAGCCCTCTTCACAGAGGCTTGCGGTTCTTTAGTGTTCCTATAATAATGTACCGCAGATGATGCTTAGTTTAAGCTTCTACCGGATACATTTTATTGCGCAGTTCTTTGATTTCATCACTTTCCAGATATTCGTCATAGCTCATTTGGCGATCAATGATGCCATTCGGCGTAATTTCAATAATCCGGTTAGCAATGGTTTGAATGAACTGATGGTCATGGGATGTGAACAGCATGGTGCCGTCAAAATCAATCATACCATTGTTCAGCGCTGTAATGGATTCGAGATCCAAGTGGTTCGTAGGCTCATCCAGAATCAATGCGTTAGCACCAGTCTGCATCATTTTCGCCAGCATACAGCGAACTTTCTCGCCCCCGGAGAGTACACTTGCCTTTTTCAAGGATTCCTCACCTGAGAACAACATACGTCCCAAGAATCCACGCAGATACGTTTCATCCTGATCTTTGGAATATTGACGGAGCCAATCCACAAGAGTCATGTCTACACCGTCAAAATATTTGGAGTTGTCTTTCGGGAAATAAGCTTGAGTTGTAGTTACACCCCAAGTATATTCGCCGCTATCCAATTCCGTTTCGCCCATAAGAATATCAAACAAGAGTGACTTGGCATTTCCGTTCGGGCCAACAAATGCAATTTTATCCCCTTTGTTCACGACAAAGCTGATATCATTCAGCATTTTTACACCATCAATGGATTTGCTGATACGATCTACGGTCAACAATTGTTTACCGGCTTCACGCTCAGGTTTGAAGTTGATAAACGGATATTTACGGTTCGATGGACGAAGGTCATCCAGTGTGATTTTGTCGAGTTGTTTCTTCCGGGAAGTTGCCTGTTTCGATTTCGAGGCGTTCGCAGAGAAACGTTGAATAAAGGCTTGAAGCTCTTTAATCTTCTCTTCTTTTTTCTTGTTGGCATCACGTTGCAACGCAAGTGCCAATTGGCTGGATTCATACCAGAAGTCATAGTTACCTACGTACAACTGGATTTTACCAAAGTCGATATCCGCAATGTGCGTACATACTTTGTTCAGGAAGTGACGGTCATGGGATACCACAATAACAGTACCTTCATAGTCCATCAAGAAGTTCTCAAGCCATTGAATGGATTCGAGATCCAAGTGGTTGGTAGGCTCATCGAGCAACAGGTTGTTTGGACGACCAAACAATGCTTGTGCAAGCAAGACACGAACTTTTTCGTTACCACTTAGTTCATTCATTTTCTTATCGTGCATGTCACGGTCAATACCCAGACCGATCAGGAGTGCCGCTGCATCCGGCTCAGCATCCCAGCCATTGAGCTCCGCAAATTCACCTTCAAGCTCACCTGCACGCAGGCCATCTTCTTCAGTGAAGTCCGCTTTGGCATACAGCGTATCTTTTTCTTTCATAATGGCATAGAGACGACTATGACCCATAATTACCGTTTCGAGAACCGGATACTCATCATATTCAAAGTGGTTTTGCTTCAAAACGGCCATACGTTCGCCCGGGGTGATGTGCACCTCTCCCGAGTTTGATTCAATTTCACCGGACAAAATTTTCAAGAATGTTGATTTACCGGCTCCATTGGCGCCGATGAGGCCGTAACAGTTTCCTGGTGTGAATTTGATATTTACATCTTCAAAAAGTGCACGTTTTCCGTAGCGGAGCGTGATGCCGCTTGTACTGATCATTAAGCATACCATCCTTTATTGGTTAATCTGCATACTGCATGAATAGCAAGTTGCGTAAATCATGGATTCAATATCCCGATGCCTATTCTGGCACCATATTATAACACAAAAAAGCGGCAAATTCGAAAATTGGCCGCTTTTTACTTATTAAAGATTTGGTAAATACACTGTTCATGCAGGCATATCCCTACATTAACATATTTGGCTCGTTTTTGTTAGTCCTGTTTACCTTCCTCGTGGTGAATGCGGAGCGTCTCACCATGACCAAGCACCCGAATCCGCTCTTTACCAATGCCTAGCCGTTCACGTTCGACTTCCAGCCGATCCAGCGCTTCCTTGGGCGTATCATCCGCCAGCTTGAATGTGCCGTAATGCATTGGCACCATGAGCTGTGAACCGGATTCAACGAACCCCTGCAGCGCTTCTTCGGGTGTCACATGCTGAGAAGTCATGAACCACTCCGGATCGTAGGCACCGATGGGCATCAGGGTAACACCAATGTCAAAGCGCTCTCCAATCGTTTTGAAACCCTGGAAGTAACCTGTATCACCCACAAAATACAACACAGGCGGACCGCCTGATGTTTTGGATGTTTCGCTCTTCCCTGATTCCGTGGATGATTCATCCTGATTGTTCGTTGTTGCAGCACTTTCCGCTGCTGAAGTCGTCGCCGCATGGTTCTGTTCCAATACATAACCGCCCCAATGGGACGTATTGGTATCAAACAACGTTCGGCGCGTCCAGTGCTGTGCAGGGACAAAAGTTATTTTGACTCCGCCAAGTGTCATATGATCCCACCATTTCATCTCCTGGCATCGATGAAATCCTTTGCGAATCATCTTGCGCTTCAGACCATCGGGTACGATGAGCAACGTCTTGGCTGTAATCAGCTTACGCAAGGATGCCAGATGAAGATGATCATAGTGGGAATGGGATATCAGAATGACATCCAACGGTGGAATATCCTGAATCGGAATGCCGGGGGCACCGAGCCTTCGTTGAAATCCCATTTTTTCGGCCCACACCGGGTCAGTCACGATGTTCAATCCATAATATTGAATGAAAAACGTGGAGTGACCAATCCAGGTAATACTTGTGTCATCCCGGTTGGCATGCAGATAATCCAGTTCAGGCGGGTGTTTGGGCACGGTGTAGGAGTAGTCCTTCACTTTATTGCGCCGTTGCTCCCTCCATTGCTTGAATTCCTTCAGCGTTTTGTCCGTACTTACATTATCGATATTGTTATAACGGATTTTCGGCATGAAAGGGCCCTCCTCCCTTCCTCATTTCTTAACAAGAGATTACCCCAAACGGGAATGGACGTACCAACCAATCAATCCTTTGGGTTCTTACATACGGCCAGATATACAAACAGAAAGACAATAGCAGCCGCAATGATCAGTGGAGGGGCGTACATAATGGTAAATGTCTCAAAAAAGCTCAATCCGGTTATACCGGGTATCCCCGTGACTCCCTCAGTAGATAGTGGATCCAGCAAGGAAGTCATGAGTAAGAACATGTTTGGGTGCATGAACAGACTCATCCTTTCTTTTTACCAGAATTACCGCGCACATAATTGGCATCAAACAGGAACAGCTTCATAATCAGCACAAGCGAAGGAATGAGCACGAGTAGCCCCAGACTAAACGCTGTAATGAGCGCAATCCCCATCGTACGATTCGTAAAGCTGTCGTAAATATTAATGTAAGGATACAGAATGTACGGAAGGTGGGATCGCCCATAACCATACCAGGCAAAGGCAAACTGAAGCATGACAGCGACAAAACACCAACCTAGATATTTACTTTTCCACACCAGCGACACGGCAATGACAAAACAAATAAACGAAGCAATGAACATCCACGAAATATTCACCATCTGCTCAAAGTGTGCGGGATTCTGTTTGTTAATCTGCAGAAAAGCCAGAAAGCTCGCAAAAATGGTAGGCAAACTCCAGAGCAGCGCGTACTCTCGAAGCACCTCATAAGCCGGCTCATCCCCCGCCCTTTTTGCATAATAAGATAGAAACATCGCCGAGATGTAGAGCACACTAACCAATGCAAGCAAAACAACCGACCAGGTATAGGGATTCGTCAAAAATTCACGCCAGCGAAAAAACACCTGATCGCCCACCTGCTCAATGATCCCGCCTTCGGATATCGCCAAAATGGTGGAGAATACAGCTGGAATCAGCAATCCCGTCGCCCCGTACAATGCCATATAGATCCGGCTGTTCTGCCCATGGTTGCCATAGGTATTGTAGGCGTAATACACGCCCCGGATCGCAAGCAGTACAATGGCCAGGGAACCCGGCACCAGCAAAGCTGTCCCGTAATAAAAGGCGCTGTCCGGATAAAATCCAACCAGTCCGACCACAAAAAAGATCAGGAACACATTCGTCACTTCCCACACGGGAGACAGATAGCGCTGAATGATGTTATGAATTTTGTTCTCGTGCCCAGTCAATATGCTGTAAAAGCTGAAGAACCCGGCGCCAAAATCAATCGAAGCAACGATCAGGTAACCGAACAAAAATGTCCACAATATCGCGATGCCTGCAATTTCGAAACTCAATGCACGATCCCTCCTTCAAGCCCCAGAGACTCCAGTTCCTTCTCTGCTTCCTTGTTGCGGAACAGCTTGCTGAGTACCCGAATGCACGAGAAACACAGGATCAGATACAGCAAGATGAACAACACCAGCATCCATCCTACCGAAGTTGACGTCGTAGCCGCTTCCGCCACCTTCATATACCCACGTAAGATCCAAGGCTGTCTGCCAACTTCAGCGAACATCCACCCCAGCTCGATGGCAATCATGGCCAGGGGCCCCAGCAAGACAATGCCAAGCAGCAACCATTTGGGATATGGCTTGCGCCCTGGTAACCACCGCCGCAGTACATATAACACAGGAATCATCAGGATGATTACTCCGGTTGTGACCTTCAGGTCGAACATATAGTGAATAGACAATGGTGGCCTCAGATCCGCAGGATACTCTTCGAGACCTTTCACTTCCGTATCTGGACGATTACCCGCCAAAATGCTAAGGGCATACGGAATCTCAATCGCATATTTCACCTCATTGTTCTCATCCAAAATCCCCCCATAGATGAGTGGTGCCTCTTTCATCGTCTTGAAATGCCATTCTGCGGCAGCCAGCTTCTCCGGCTGATATTTCGCGAGAAATTTACCGGAGGAATCTCCGATCATGACGGTACTAATCGCAAATACGAGTGCAGATACCGTCGTGAGTTTCAGTGCTTTTTTGTAATACACATGATCCCGTCCACGAAGCAAACTGAAGGCGGCTATCCCCGCCAGGATGCCTGCACTCAAGGTGTAGGATGAGGCGAGTACATGGGACACTTTGGTTGGCGTTGCCGGATTCAACATGGCAGCAATCGGATGAATGTCCTTCATGATGCCATTAATCAGGGTGAATCCCTGAGGCTGGTTCATGAAGGAGTTCACCGTTGTAATGAAAATCGCAGATGCGGATGAGCCGAGAGCTACCGGAATCAACAGCAGCATATGCGTATATTTCTTTTTGAAACGATCCCACGTATAGAGGTAAATTCCAAGAAATATCGCCTCTATGAAAAAGGCAAACGTCTCCATGAACAGCGGCAGGGCGATTGCCTGACCCGCTACCCGCATAAACATCGGCCACAGCAGACTGAGCTGTAATCCGATCGAGGTGCCTGTAACGACGCCAACGGCAACGGTGATGACAAACCCTCGTGCCCACCGCCGTGCCAGCAAGGTGTAATGCATATCATTGGTTCGTAGTCCTCGCCACTCGGCCAAGGCAATCATAAGGGGAACACCTACACCGATAGAGGCAAAAATAATGTGCACAAACAAGGTAAGACCGGTTAGTATCCGGCTGAGCAAAACAGGGTCCAGGGATGACATGGTTACACTCCTCTTTCACATAATCGTTATGTACGACAGTAGTTACTCTTCTTGAACGTATATCTCAATAACTCATAATTCGGATGATGCTTTTCACAACGGCATACAGCACAACCACAGCTGCAACCAGACAGACGATGATGAGTGTTTTCTCTTGTTTACGGAACATATACCTGCCGTCCTCCTTTTGCATGGGATGCAAATTATGGCTCTATAGACAGTTTGCAAAAGAAGTTGTTTTTTTATCCGGGAAAATTGAAAAACAAAAAAAGCCTTTCTCCTTATCACGCTTACGCGCTGAAGGGCAAAGGCTTTATCCGTAGGTCTCGTACATAAACATTATTCATGAAAAAGTGAAATACATTTCTTCATTCTTCATTAAGCTCACACCAATACGTCTTGCTTGGGCAGTCGAACCTTGAATGTACTTCCTTTGTCCGGTGCAGATATAAAGGTCAGCGTACCCTTGTGATCCTCTACAATTTTACGGGAAATGTACAACCCAATTCCTGTTCCACCAATCTGCCGATGATCCGAATTATCGACCCGATAGAATTTGTTGAACAACATGTCCTTCTCTTGCTCCGCAATACCTATTCCGTAGTCACGCACATCAAGACATAACCATTCCTCTTCTTCCCATAACGTAACATCGATACGATCGGCTCCCGGCGAATACTTGACTGCATTGCCCACCAGATTATGCAGAACCTGAACCATCCTGTTCTGGTCCGCATAAGCAAAAAAGTCTCCATTAAACGTATGCACGTAGATACGTTGGGCAGACTTCATATTCCACTGTTCGGCAACCCCTTCTACCAACTCAACCAGCGGTACATATGTCATGTGGTAAGTCATACCTTCGTTGTCGAGCCGCTGAATATCAAGTACATCATCGAGCAAACTGCTCAGCCGCTTGCCCTCCGAAGAGATGGTCTGCATGAATTCCCGCTGTTGAGCTGCCGGAAGGTCATACATCATCATTAATTCCACATATCCCATAATGGTGGCTACAGGCGTTCGAAGTTCATGAGATACCACACTGATCAGCTCATTTTTCATCCGATCCAGCCGTTCTTCTCCTGTCCGGTCACGGAACACCAGCAGAAACCCATGGTTTTTACCCGGGACATCCATCTGCTTCATGTACAAGGAAAATACACTTTTATCCACATTATTGAATATAAATTCGGTCTCGATAAACGCTGTTTCTCCATTCAGGAATGCTCTCGTCTGTTCCATCAGATTGAAGTTGTCCGTTAATACCATCGTATCAATCGCCTGCGCCAAATCTTCAATGGATCTGCCCATAAAATCACCCAAACCAAACATCTCTTCTATCCTTCGGTTGACGATGGTTATGGTCCCTGATCGATCAGACATCACGAGCCCTTCTCGTACAGATTCAATAAATTGCTCACTGATATCTCGCTGTTCCTGAATGGCAATCTTCTCATTGAACAACTCTGAGTTCAGCTTCTCCAGCGCAAGGGCATGACGTACACGATCTTCTTCTGCTCTGGTCCGCTCTGTAATATCCTTAATAAACAGGTTATATAATGTCTCATTTTTGCCCAACTGGATCTCAACAATTTTGTACTCGATCGGAAATACGGAACCATCCCGTCGGATACCTGAAATTTCTTCAACGATGGTGTATCTTTTACCTTCAACATATTCAAATCGCTCCAGCAAATTCTTGATCTCCTTGCAGCTGGCCCCTTGAAAAAGAGATGGTGCTTCCTTGTGCAGGATCACTTCTTCCCGACGCAATCCAAACATTCTTTCAGCCTCCGGATTAAACTCAACGATCAGCCCATTGGAGTCCACAGCGATAATCGCATCAATAGAAGATTCAATAATGGCACGTTTGACCTCTTCACTATTCTTGAGTTCCTTGGTACGCTCAATAACCCTGTCCTCAAGCGTTAACTTGTCGTGACGAATCTGTTCGAATTGTTCCAGCAGCACATCGGCCATTTTGCGCAAATTACCAATCAGGATCTGTACTTCGGTTACATGGCTGGTTGGCCACTCCATCTTCCCATTTCGAAACAGCAGTCTCGGAAGAGAGCCTGTCATCCTGGTCAGTCTTAACAGCGGGCTAACAACCTTACTGCTGAGAGGAGCCGCTACGATCATGGAAGCCACGATGATGATGAACAGGGATTGCAGCGTGGTCAGATAAATGGATTCGATTCGGGGGTAATACTCGGACGAGTCGGTCACAATGAATACCCGATAAGGTGTTAACCTTGTCATTTCTGCTTCATAGATAAAAGAGGCTTGTTTCCAGTGATTCAATACATCGCTGTAATGGATATTTGCCGAACTTAACAGAAAGAGATTATCCCTTGATTTCAGAAGACGGAATCTGTCCATGTCCAGGTAATCGCCCGCCTGAAGTGTATTCAATCCAGAAGCGACGACCGTATCATTCCGATCCAGCAGAATCACATTCACACCCAGTAAATGATGATAACGCGCCATATTCTGATCCATATTCTCGGAGGTAACATACTCTTCATCAATATCCTGAACAACCGCAGTTGCTGCATATTTCATATCACGTAATATGGCATCATTCATTTGACCCAATTGTCTGCGGCTATCTGCGGATAACAGTACGAGAGAAACAAATACCACAAAGGCGACTACGTATTTAAACGCAATTCTTGTTAGTGGAATGGTTCCCGTCCGCTTTGATTTGTGTTCACCCGTGGTGATCCAAAAATCAACTACAATTCCCGCAATCAGCGCATTCACCATACCAATCACAGCAATATACATATACTCATACTTCAAATCGTCTATATCTAAACCCAACATAAAATGCCCGGCATAGATAACAGGAAGTAACATCACTACCCAAAAGACAGCATTAGCCTTGATTAGGCTGCCATTCTTCCAACGGATCTGCCAAACGAGCATCCAGATTAATTCCAAGAAGTGGGCAAGCATTACAGTTAGATTGTGCGGCACAAAGCCGACAAAGACAGTATTCAGCAGATAGATGACTGTAAGGGTGACAAATCCATAGATGGCCCCATGCAAACGAAGAGCAACGAGTGCTGCCGCGCTACCAATCATAAATTGTACACCATAGAATAAAGTAAACGGAAAAATAGTGCTAAGTGAGCCCAGAATGATCAGAATGCTGGTCCCAATCCAGGGTATTCTCAGCTTCAACACGACCCAATCTAGCATATGTCTTGCCTTTATACGATCCATAAGCAATTGCCCTCATGGATCATTTTTTCTTCTGTTTTCAACAACAACGTTGGTTCCCCCTATAAACTTAAGCGGATACAATATTACTTTTTTTCCCCTTAACTCGTTCTGATCCATTATACTGTAATTAATACTTGGTGTAGCTTTGGGAAATTCTGATTGATCGGCAACCAAACTGCATTCATGCTAGAATATTGAAGTTCATTCAAAAAGCGTATTCTTTCTCTACATATACATCCTATATTTTGGGATAGAAACATTAAAAAATTTGCGGCATTTATTCGCAATTCACCTTGTTTTTTTAGCATTTTCTTAACATATTATTTTCACCAGGAGTGTGACCCTATGACTATCAAAGTACTTCTTATAGAAGATGAGAAAAATCTGGCCGACATGATTGCTTTCTTTCTTGAGGAGGAAGGATACATCACTGAACGGGTTCATCATGCCCGCGAGGCACTTCAACTGTTTCCACAATTCCAGCCGGATATTGTTGTAACGGATCTCATGCTTCCTGAAATGGATGGAAATGATCTCGTAGAAGCCTTTCGCCAGCACTCCACTGTGCCCATTCTGATGATCTCGGCAAGCACCATGCTGAATGATCGACTTCGTGCATTGCATAATGGTGCGGATGACTTTCTGTGCAAACCATTTAGTTTGAAAGAGTTGGATGCCCGGATTAAAGCACTGCTGCGAAGATCAATCATTTCCTATAAGGATAAACCGGTAAAAGAAGATAAGCAGGCAGAGGTTACTGGACATGTGAATGTGAATGAGTACAGAAGAACTCTCTTTGTGGATGGTGTTGAAATCGAGGTCACTCATATTGAGTTTGAGATTATGAAGGAATTGTACCGCAATCCCGGTAAAGTGTTCACACGCAATGAACTGATGGATCGCATCAAAGGGTCCGAACGCGCCTATCTGGATCGTACCATTGATGTTCATATCTCAAGTCTGCGTAAAAAAATTGAGCCTGACCCCAAGAACCCACGTTATATTAAGACGGTTTGGGGAACAGGCTATAAATATGTGATCTAATACGATCGTAACGCTTGAAAGTTAAACACTTTTGGCCATATCCCTCTTTTATCTCATGGATAAGATGGGTGGTATGGCTATTTCTGATTTATGGACAGACGAAGAATGCAACCAATTTTCCATATCCTTGATTAGTTGATTCGGGTCTTGCTCATTCCAAAGAATCATCTTCATCTCACCTGTACCTGTGATCTGTTGCAGGTGACGCTTCCGAATAAGGGATTTGAAATCCGTAATGACCAGTAACGGAAGATGTGGCATAAAAGCCCGAATGGCATTTGCTGCTGACACCGCTTCTTCGGCAACCTGATAATCAACAATACAATAACGGGCATTTTCCCAACTTCCCCGATGTGTTTCTATCGCAGAACCAGATGCTGAGTCCTCAATCCAGTTCCTGAACAATTGAATAATATTCTCATATGCAATACGACGTTTTCCATCCGAGAGCACGGTAATGGGTTCCATAGGTATAACCTCCAGTTGATTCTTATCTTTATTGTGCCAATTTTCGTTTAAAAATGTTTGTGCGTGAACATGAAAGAAGTGTTAACAAATTTCGTACTTCTTCACATTAAGTGTTAGAAACGTCCACTTCACTTCTGGATGATTTCGCAGATTCCACACATTGATGTAAAATAGAGAAATACCCGTTGTGATTTAATTTACGGGAAGTTAAAGATGAATCTGGTACTATAGGAGGTTACATTGATGAATATTGTTTCCATTGAACCAACACCGAGTCCAAATACGATGATGCTACATCTCGATGAACGTCTGGAGGACGGAATTCGCAAAACATATACACTGGACAACGAACGATCTGCTCCGGCGTTCATTCGCCAGATGCTTCATATTCCCGGTGTAAAGAGTGTGTTCCACACAACAGACTTTGTGGCACTTGATCGTAAAGGAAATGCCGACTGGTCCGTTATCTTGGGTGAAGTCCAAAATCGCCTTGGACAGCAAGGCATTGATCTGGACTGGATTGAATCCGAAGATGGTTCAGGCGAGCACTTCGGAGAAGCACAGGTATTTGTCCAATTCTTCCGAGGCGTACCGATGCAAATTAGGGTCAAGGCCGGGGTCAAGGAAGAACGAATCTCGTTGTCCGATCGCTTTGTCAAAGCCGTGACAGAAGTCGCCAGTGCAACAATGATCAAAGAACGCAAACTGAGTGATTACGGTGTTCGATATGGTGAATTGCCTGATATTGCACGTGAAGTTGAGCAGGAATTGGAAGCCGCTTACCCCCCGGAACGGCTGGAGCAGGTCATCAAACAGGCCATTGAACATGGTACCAAATCCGAAGAGTTCGTCGAGCGCCGCCGTGAATTGGATGGAGCCGAACTTGAAGAGGCTCTGCGAAACGAGGACTGGAATGTTCGCTATGCGGCATTTGACGGCATGGAGCCTACGGCCGAAAGACTGCCTCTCGTAGCCCATGCCTTGCATGACAACAAAATGCAGATACGTCGCTTGGCTGTCGTATACCTGGGTGACATTCGTACACCGGAAGCGATGGAATTGCTGTATGAAGCGCTTCAGGACAGTTCTCCTGCGGTACGCCGGACTGCCGGGGATACCTTGTCGGATATCGGCGATCCTGCCGCTACTCCAGCCATGACAGCAACATTATCCGATAAAAGTAAACTTGTACGCTGGCGTGCAGCACGTTTTCTCTATGAGGTCGGAACTGAAGAAGCAGAACAAGCGTTGCGAGTTGCAGCCGATGATCCCGAATTTGAAGTCAGCCTGCAGGCCAAGATGGCTCTGGAGCGGATCGAATCGGGGGAACAGGCTGCTGGAACGGTATGGCAGCAGATGGCTGGCCGTAACAAAAAAGAGGAATAGTCGTCTCTCAGACCTCACATTCCAACAATTGTTATTGCACTGGAAAACCATGCGCGTTATACTGATTGTCTGTTTACTAAACAGGACACACGGTGTTAAGTTGTGTTGTTCATAATTTCATAGACAATAGATACACCTCATCCATTGATGGTGAGGTAGAGGTCGCGGGTGCGATCAGTACGCTGATGGAGGCGCTAAGGAGCCGCTTATGAGATCAGCCGAAAGGTGTACCCGCCGAAGCTCGCTGGACGTTCCTTATACGGTCCGGTGAGCTGGGGCTGCTGTCGAAAGGCGCAGAACTGTCACGGAAGTACATTACCTTTATATAAAGGTATGAATTCTTCTGTGTTGAGCTATCTTAATCATCTGGGACATGGTGCGGACATTGAAATATTAAAGACCGCAGGCTGATGCCTGTGGTCTTTTTGTTTTTATGAGTTCAAGATCGCAAACATCAGTATATCGAATGAAGGAGTGTTTCCATGCAAGACCGCAGTAACCAAACAACAACTGGACCTTCCCTGAAAAAAGGATTACGCGCACGCCATATGACGATGATCGCCCTCGGTGGCTCGATTGGTACCGGGCTGTTTCTCGCAAGTGGTACCGCCATCTCAACCGCAGGCCCTGGTGGAGCATTAATTGCCTATGTGGCCGTTGGCATCATGGTTTATTTCCTAATGACCAGCCTTGGTGAGCTTGCTACTTTTATGCCGGACTCCGGTTCATTTAATACGTATGCCGCACGTTTTGTCGATCCTGCTCTCGGGTTCGCCATGGGCTGGAACTTCTGGTACAACTGGGCGGTAACCATTGCAGCAGAGCTTGCTGCCGCTACAGTACTCATTAAATACTGGTTCCCCGACAGTTCGTCCATGTTATGGAGCTTATTGTTTCTCGTGCTGATCTTTTCCTTGAACGTGTTGTCTGTTAAAGGCTATGGAGAGTCCGAGTACTGGTTCGCCATTATCAAAGTCGCTACCGTGATCATCTTCCTGGCCGTTGGTGTGCTCATGATCTTTGGTATTATGGGCGGAGAAGCGGTTGGTTTCAGTAACTTCACCATCGGTGATGCGCCCATCCATGGCGGATTCTTCGCCGTGTTAGGCGTATTCATGGCTGCGGGATTTTCATTCCAAGGTACCGAGCTTATCGGAGTAGCCGCCGGTGAAAGTGAAAACCCGCGCGAAAATGTACCTCGTGCAATTCGTCAGGTATTTTGGCGCATTCTGATTTTTTACATTTTGGCGATTACCGTAATCAGTCTGATCATCCCGTATACGCATCCGAACCTGCTCAAAGGTGACCTGGAGAATATCGGTGTCAGCCCGTTTACACTGGTGTTTGAGAAAGCTGGCCTCGCCATTGCAGCTTCCGTGATGAATGCCGTTATTTTAACCTCTGTACTCTCAGCCGGTAACTCAGGCATGTACGCTTCGAGCCGGGTTCTCTATGCCCTTGCCCGTGATGGTAAAGCCCCTCGTTTCCTGGGCAAGCTGAATAAAAAGGGCATTCCAATGAATGCACTTTTGCTTACAACAGCCGTTGGTATGTTGGCATTCCTTGCCTCCCTGTTCGGCGATGGGATTGTGTACACCTGGTTGTTGAATGCATCCGGTATGTGTGGTTTTATCACTTGGCTGGGTATCGCTATCAGTCATTATCGCTTCCGTCGTGCATACGTTGCACAAGGCAGGGATCTGAGCGATCTGCCTTACCGTGCACGCTGGTTCCCGTTTGGGCCTATCTTTGCTTTTGTCCTGTGCATCATCGTGATCATCGGACAGAACTACCAGGCATTCACGGGTGATCAGATCGACTGGAGTGGAGCCATCGTTGCCTACTTGAGTGTTCCCCTGTTCCTGGTATTGTGGCTTGGTTACAAATGGATCAAAAAGACCAAAGTGGTGCCGCTGCAGGAATGTGATTTCACACCTACCGATTCACCAAGTGATAAGCACTAACGAGGTAATTTTTACACTTGACACTTCGATGACAGAATAACCTTCCGATCGCTGTTATCCCCAGATTTTTTGACTCACTTTTACAAAGGTGAAAATCTGGGGATAAAGGCGAAGCGTATGCTTACGAAGTAGCTTTCTTGCAGAAAGCTTTTAGCTTCGCTTCTTCACGCTATTTCTGTCCTCTACGTTCTCATGTAAATGGTTAGTTTAACTTATACAGCTGATACAATTTACTCCATATAATAAAACCTCCCCGTGGCGTTGCAGTCTTCCTACTGTAGTGAAACGGGGAGGTTTTGTTTTGGGTCGGCTTCCCCCCTGATCAATTCCTGTACCTCCTCTCATCCCTGTCCATATTTTGTATAGATCCGTAAGTAGAATAGAGAAAGGTATACTATTTTTCTTGGACAACGGAGTTGATGTATAATGAAAAAATTCTCTATTCTGCTCGTTCTATTGGGCATCCTGATCATCAGCTTTCCTTTCCTGCGGGAAACGTATTATGACTGGCAGCAAACCCGTGTCATGAACGATCTGGAGCAATTGCAAAACGGCTTGTCTAAGCTTAATCACTCCTTCGAACAAGGCATACAGGATGCAGCTTCTGCCGAGCCGACTACTGACAATACAGGTCCAGTACAAGAGGCCTCCTCGGATACGTTGGGGGTACTATCGATTGGCAAGATTGATGTCCGCTTACCGATTCTGGAGGGTGCAACGGAGGACAATATGAAGGTAGCTGCAACCCATCTTGTCGAAACCACCCGTATCGGGAACAAAGGTAATGCTGCCATAGCCGCTCATCGCGCCCACAAAAAAGGACGGCTGTTCAATCGTCTGGGAGAACTCCAGATTGGTGATTCAATGGAAGTCACTCTGGCAGATCGAACGATTATCCAATACAAGGTAGATCAAATATCCGTTGTGGAACCAACTGACTTATCCGTGCTGGAAGATCCCGGGCTTGGACAGGTCCTTACCTTGATTACCTGTGATCCACTCGTCAATCCAACACATCGCCTAATTGTAAGAGCTATTGAAGTAGTAAATCCGGACGATGCCGGATACTGATCTTCCCTAAGGTTCTGCTGAAACAAAATAAAACACCCTCTAGTATATTCACACGGTGACTCTGGGTCACTTGTGAAGCTAGAGGGTGTTTTTATCTGAATATGATCTGTTCCTGCATTACGTGCTCGTGCAATCTAAGGCTGAAGCAGTTGTCTACGTCGGAAGTAGATGTATCCCACACTACCTAGTGCCATCAGCATCATGCCTGCCACAGTGAAAGTCCATGTGCTCTCTTCGCCTGTCTTCGGCAGCATTCCCTGTGATGCAGAGTTTCCGGTCTGCTGTGATGCAGAATTTCCATTGCCCTGTGACCCATCTGTATCCGTTCCAGCAGGAGGTGCAAGTGCACCATCCCCATCCGGTACATCTGTATCCCCAACTGGAGGTGCAGTGTCGTCACCGTTGGAATCGCCAGGCGAAGGAGGAGTTACTCCGTTATCTTCATCTGTTGGAATTTCGGTTCCGTCTTCAGGTTCAGTAGGTCCAGTAACCACTGTGCCTGGGATAGACGTTCCTGGTGTTTCCGGACCTGGTGTTACTGGTTTCTCCGGATCTGGTGTTACACCCGTAGTAGGTGTTCCCGGATTATAAGGTCCACTAGACCCACCACCCGATACCGGGATAGCCTGATTCGTTTTTTCCACAACTACGGCTTCGGTTTGTATGTTCGTAATTTCAAATGGAACTGGTGTTGTTTCCAACATGTATCCGTTAGGTGCTTTTATTTCAACCAACTGATATTTATTGATATCCAGGCCTTCAAGTACAATTTCACCTTGTTGATTGGTTGTCAGTGAAGCTTCATCTAGACCTGTTACCTTGTGGAACTCCCAATTCCCATTTGCATCCATCAATGCAGTTTGGGCCCGTAATTCAAACACAGCTCCTTGAAGGTGCTGAGTTCGACCCGCATTGGTTTTAATCAATTTCACAGAACGATCATTTTTTTTATTTTCAATGGTCAATTGAGTTTCCGGTTTGATAATAGATACAAGGGTCTCCGGCTGTTCAATAACAAAGCCTTCTGCCTTGGTCTCTACCAATGTATATGAACCATAGTCCAAACCATCGAATTCTATGATCCCATTTAGGTCGGTTACTTTTGTATCGATGACACTGTTGGAACGATCACGTAATTCGAATTCAATTCCGCTTAATACGGACTTATCCTTGGCATTTACTTTGGTAACGACAAGTTTACCGCCTGCACCCATTGCATTCGACTTCGTCAGTGTAATAATCTGAGTCTGATTCTCTACAATCGTAAACGGAATTGGTGTAGCATCCAATTGATAAAACTCAGGTGCCACGACTTCTACCAGCTCATAATCCCCTGGCAACAGTCCACCTTTGGCGATCTTCCCATCTTCCCCTGTCGTTAACTCATCGATTTTCTCTCGCGTTGCGCCGTCCTTGGAGTACAATTCGAAAGTTGCACCCTTAAGTGTCTTGGAGGAGTCAACCGCATCTACCTTGGTTAATTCAAAGCCTTGACGAATCTTTTTATTTTCAATTTCAAAAGCAATATCCGCATCCTTAAATTCAATCGTTTTACCTGAGGCAGAGCCATATTCAGGATCAACCAAGTATCCTGCCGGTGCAGATAATTCTTTTAACTTATAAGGTATACCGTTGGTTAGATTGTTTAATCGATAGTTTCTGGAGCTTTCAACCACACCATTCTCGTCCGTTGGTTTCAATGTTTCAAGAAGCGTAGTTCCAGACGCATTATAGATTGCAAATATTGCACCCTCCAGCGGAACTCCTGTATCACTGACTTTATGAATTCTGATTTTGCCCAGACCTGTAGAGGCTCCTCCACCTGCTCCAGCCAAGGAAACTTTGATTCCCGACTGATTACCTTCTCCGATTACCGAGGAAGATTGGCCTGCAAATTCAACCTTATTCTCAATTCGGGCGCCATGATCGGCATTAATATAAGACTGATATTCCAAAATGAATGCGGTATGGATATCTTTCTTGAAGGTGAAGGTAAATGTATTGCCCTCCACGTCCAATTCATAATCAGCCGGATCAACAAGTCCAGCTTTGGTGGATACATTGCCTGAATTGTTGGCAGGTAAATTGGTTGCATATAATTTCAATGAATCAGCCAATAAAATCTGGTTCTCTGACAAGGTATCTGTTAATTGATCACCCGCAGGAATGAAAGATTGACTTGGATTGATATTAACCGTCCATGATGCTTTATCCGTTGTACCTTCTTGCTTCCCTGTTTTGCGGACGTATACACCACCGTTGGCAGGTGTAACACTGGCTGATCTATTAAATCGTATTGCACCACCCTCACCATCCGTCAGAACAGCCTGGTTGGCATAAGCGCCTACGACAGAATATGGTCCATCCAGACTTGTTTGGTACTGAATGCGATAAGCCATTTTGCCCATGTTACCCAGATCCAACACAAAACCTTTACCGTCCGGGTTCAGCTGGAATTGACCAGCTGTGAGCGGAACCTCGCTACCTACAGCAGTAACATTATTGGCTCCCTGTAACTCTAACTCATGAACCTTCAATGAGCCGTCTACGAAAGATTGGTTTCCAGTGTAAGCATCCTTAAGGATTGCATCCTGAATATCAAACAAATTGTAGTTTACATCGATTGTCCAGGTGATCTTTTTATCTTTGGCGCTATATTCACCCTTTTTGTTACCATTTTGAATCGTGTAGTCTTGCGGTTTGACCGCAGCAGATTTTGTAATCGCAGTCTGTTTTACATCAGACTCTTCCCAATCGATCTTGGCTGAGTTGCGATATTCATCATTCGTTGGCATACCCACTGTGGGATCGAAGCTTGTCTTATAAGTAATAACATGCTCCGTACTGAGCGTTACGCCGTCCTTCAAGCGAAGTGAGAATCCTTTTTCATACGTTGGATCAGCCGGGTCTGGAGTCAGTTCAAAGTCGCCTTTGTTAACACCACTCACTTGAAGACTACCCGTAATCAGTTTCATATGTCTGCCTTCGTAATTGTCGGTGATGACGATATCCGTCATGTCCTGCAAATCGCGGTTCAAAACAATCTGCCATTCGATTTCTTTTGTGTTGAAGTTTTCACTTTTTACACTCTTTGCAAAAATGACTTCCTGAATGTCTCTTCGGCCTGTTTTGGAAGTACCATCATACATGTTCACTGTGTTCGTAATGGTGTCGTTTGTATAAACACGATGAATGGATAGTGTATCATATTCGATCTCATAGGCCTTTGTAATATCGTTCTTAAAATGTAATCTGAAGCCATCATCGAACCCTGTACCCATCGCTTCGAGTGTGTATTCATTCGGATTGATCAGTGTTCTGTTGGAAGCCGCTCCACTTGCATTAATGTCCACTTGATACACGTTGACGGAATTGTTGATCAGTTGCTGTTTTGCCGTATCAAAGCGGTCTTCAATCCATGCATTCGTTTGCATGATTTCTTGCTGATTGTAGTTATATTGCACTTTCCATGTGATCGTCTGTGTCACCGGATCATACGCACTATCTTGCCCTGACTTGTTCAAAGGCTCATTAAAACTCACACGAACTCGCCCAATATCTGTTTCGTCGTGCTCACTCTGATCCGTTGTAAGCGCAACCTCGTTTTGATACTCCACGTTGGTGAACGGAGCAGTGGTTGGTGCTTTAACACTCGTCGTGTAAGTCACACGATAGGCCTTATCTGTATCTCCCAATTGAATTGGAAACTGTGGTTCCGTTTTAATTACTGGGCCTTCTTTTACAGATCCATTCAATTGCACTTCCAATTCGCGAATTTCGATATCGCCCTTGAGCTCCAGCTCTGTTGGGAACGTGTCTGCAAGAACAGCATTTTTCATAGCCTTCTCGCCTTGGTTAAAATCTACGGTCCATATAATTTCATCCGAGTTGAAGTTATTTTTGTTCGCACTTCCCGATTTCTTCAACTTATCTATGGCCGTGTTGGCAAAATGCACATCAATGATGCCCTGCCCTACGGAACTAAAGTCTATCTGTTGTTTCAAACCATCTTCCATCTTGCTCTCATCGAACTTAATCCACACGTAGAAGTTGCCTTCCAGCTTCGCATGCTCGATCAGTTCATTAAAGGTAAAGATGATTGTCCCATCCGGATTCACCACATACTCCCCAACACCACCATCCAGATTACCCTTAAGCTGCGATCCGATGATGAATTTATCGGGCAAGTTAAAGGTGAAGGTAGAGCCATCGCTGTAGTTGTGGTTGTCATCTGCAAGTCCCCATGTAAAGACTACAGCCACCTCATCCTGAATGCGTGGTCGAATATCCTCGATTTTATCTCCTTTGACTTCAATCGTGCCATTCCCGTTGTCTTCTGGTGCCTGATTGTACATCTGCACACTGGTAATCAATTGATCTGTAATTACCGGGCCTGCAGCTGCCATTGCTAAACTGCTCTGGTTGAGGTCTCCCTCCTCCTCTTCTTCCGGAGTGGCAGCAACCTCAACGTTGTTCACCTCTTCCGAACCTGCCAAAACTTCTTCTGACGCTGTATCGCTGATTGCACTGGCTGGCAAATTAGTTAATTCATCCTGAGCATGCATGGTTGGTGTAAATATCCACCCCTGCATCATTTGCGTGACCAGCAACAGAGCAATGATCACTATGCTCACTTTTTTCCTCATTTTTTGCATATCCTCCTCGTACGTAGTGTTGGCATACGCCGAAGATTAGAATAGCAAAGCGACATATACAAAAAATAGACAACACTAAAACCCTCATCTTTGAACACAAAATTGAACACAAAAAAGGATACTCCTCAAGCGGAGTATCCTGTTCAAATTGTTGTTATAGTGTCCAGTTAATTTTGACGCGCAGATCCGCAGTACCTTCCATTTTGGACACATAATAAGATATCGATTTCATGCCAAGCTGGTACAAATCCTGCAAATCTTCAATCAGTCCAGCCTCCGTACCCTTGTACCTGAACGTGAGCGAGGTTCCGCCTTCCTTCAGTGTACTTTGAACCTTGGTCTTCAGCGCAGCATGGCCTTTGACGGCATCCTGTTCATCATACAGGGAATAGTCCAGAGCGTGGTACAGCTTCTGATATGCGGCTTTTTTGCTATCTCCTGCCTTCACCAGCTTTAATAAAGCTTCTCGATATGGGGCTGGCGCAGCGGGGTACTTGCTTTTGCCTGTCCAGATATGGTCACGTGCCATCTCATCATCACTCAGCAAATAATAGCTGTGGCTAACCTTACCTTTGCGGTCAGGGGTAGGATCATCCCAGGTGGTGTCCATGTGATACCACTTGCCGTCCAGGTTCACGATATTCCAGGCATGAAGCTGGCCGCCCGCTGTACCTTCCACAATCCGGTTATCGATACCTACTCGCTCCAGCATCCGATAGGCCAACAGCGAATATCCCTGACATACGGTACTGCCTGTAACAAGCCCGTCGTAGGCCGTATATTTCTTGAGCGAAGTATCGTAGGAAAGGTTAAGCACAATCCAGTCATGGATGACCTTGACCTTCTCATGATCCGTCATGCCTGGTTTGATGATTTCTTTCAACACGTTTGTGACTTTACGATTCACATAATCGGTCTGCTCCTTGGTCTCCCGATAGGAGAGAGTCACATGCACCTCGGCTGACACATTGGAGCCTTTATAATTAAATGCATAACTTTTAACGGTATATTGGATATAGGGGTCACTCTTCATTGCCTCATCGATGGAGGTTTGTAATTGTTTTTTGAGGCCTTTCACATTGCCTTTGTATGTAAAAACAAGTTCCTCCGTTCGCTGTGACATTGCGGTAAGCAAGGTCTGGCGCAAATCTGTTGCCGTGGATATATCTGATGTCCCTGATGCAGCATAAAGTTGATCCAGATCAACCGTACGTGGTAACGCTACAGCAATCAGACAGCCTGCCAGCAGTATGGTGATAATTCGTTTCCCGTTCTTACCCATGAAAGGAACCCACCCTTCTTTGCAAAGTTCTCACGCCCTATTGTATCACAAAAGGCTCTGTCGTCATTCTTCTATATCATTTCAACTAAAGAATATTTACACTAACACTCCGATGTCAGAACAACTTTCCGATCGCTGTGTAAATGTTAGTTAAAATGATAAATTTTTGTAAAAATTAAATCAAAAGAGACCTTCTATGGAAGGTCCCTTTGATCTTCAGTACAATCAATCACGATTATCCGTTATTTTCATCCTATGATTCGCTTGGGCATGATATGAGTGATTCTCGTCTAATACAGACGATTACCACTCATAAACGTATCTGTTTTACCTTGAAGCTTCGCCAGCCGTTCCAATACCTGTGACGCTTCAGCTACCGTCACTTTGCGTGCAGGCATGAATCGTCCTTCAATCGAAGGAAGCAATCCCAGCTTCAAACTCAGGGAAACCGCTCCCTTACTCGTAATGGCACTTGCATCCGCAATGTTGGGAAGATCCGATGGCAACGTATAGAATCCGGCCAGCTTTTCATAACGTAAAATACGTACAAGCAGCACTGCCAATTCTTCACGTGTCATCTCTTCCTGCGGATTCAAATTCTGTTCAGGGTCCACTCCGGCAAGCCAGCGCTGATCGATTAATGCCCGAACTGCCTTATAATACGGGCTGTCAGGTGTCACATCAGCGTATAACTTGTCATCTCTGTCCCCACTGTAGTACAGATCCATATTTGGATTAATCGCTCTTGCCAGATAGTTAAACCAATCTCCTCGGGTGATCACACGATCCGGGAATACGCGTCCCTGCTCATCAGCAAGCAATACGCCATGCTGTGTCATATTGCGTAGAGCTGCTTCGGCCACATGACCCAAGATGTCCGTAGGTTCAGCCTTGGTTGCAGAGTTTGTGTCCCCGTATAAAAGCTTCCAGTCCCCTGTGTTCGCATCAAGCGCTTCATAGTTGCCATAGATCGAATTCTCATCACGTGTAGGCATATAAGCAAGGTTCACCCCCGCTGGGATGACTTGACCACCGTTCGTACCATATCCGCCATAACGGGAATATGCTAGGATCAGCTTGAACTCCTCCAGATAGAGTGCCTTGGCCTCTTCATAACTGATGGCTGGCTTAACATCTGCCGGCAGTTGTTCAGGCGTTGCTGCAATACGTGTATAGAACTCGTTAATCGTCCCGTTGTTCAACACCTGTACTTGTGCCGTATCTTCCTTAACCGGAATTCCGTTCAGATAACGCTGGAACAAAAATGTGCGAGCATCATCCACCTCAATCACATTAGCCAGTCGGAACTGCTCCGTTGCGTCTGGAACTAGCGCAATCACTGTGTCCATCGCCAGTTTCTCAGCCTGCTTCCGGGTTACCAATTTGCCTGCCTTCTCCTCAGCCGGCTTCTCCTGTACCATCTCCGGTCCGATTCGTTGCATCATCGTATAGCTGTAGATCTGCCCGGTAACTGCATCTACCTGTGCTGAGATATCCCGCATGAACATATAGGACATATTGGCACTTCGATCACTCCAGCTCAGACTCCACACCTGATTGTTCGGACTTGAGTAATATCCCTTGCCCAGCTGGCTATGTTCCAGCTTATAACCCTTGGGAATATCAAAGTTTGTTGCGACCCGATTGGCGGCCTGTTGAACATTTAACCTCGTACCATTGGCCGGGACAAAAGGCGTTACATCACCTTTCAACTTCGTATCCTGCTGCAAAGAATCTTCATCCACAGCTTTACCTGTTAATGTATTAATCCGTTCCAACGTATTGGCTTCAATCGGAACGATACTGATGTTTTTTGGTGTATATGCAAGATAATACTGCTGACCCTGTTTGGAAGATAGACGATCTTTGGCGATATAAGCCAGTTCCACATCGAACTGTTCTTCAAACTGCTTTCTGGCCTTCTCTTCTGAAGCTGCCGGTTTCGATGAGGGATACTTGGCTTCAATAGTACCTCGTGAGTAACCTGTCACCAAACCACTTTCATCCACATTAATGTAGACTGTCTCTGCGTCAGATAACAATCCATCATGTTTTAACTGGTACCCGTATCGATACTCTGTTCTGCCAAACAACGACTCTTGTTCGATGGAAGAATACAGATCTCCAAGCGGAGCATATTCATTGTCCTTAAGACCTGGAATCGCTTGGTACAACAGTGCCACGGCCTTTTCTTCAGCTTCAGCTTTGGTTAGCTTCACATCCGATTCCGAGACATGTTTGTCCAGGATATCCGACGGCAAATGTACACTTAACACTTCCCCTGTGCCTGCATGTACAGTTCCACTGAATCCCGACGTATGATTGCCTTGTGTAATCTGAAATCCGATCTCCCACGCCTTGTAGTCTGGCGGTGGATAGGAATTAGGTGAATCGAATCGTGCAGATGAGATCGTTGCTTTTTTTAATAATGGAAATAATTTCAGTATATTTTCACTGGCTTGCCTGGATGAGATTTTTGCTCCCTCAGGCACGTCATTGCTCGTTGCGTCTAGTTGTTCATTTTCCCCCGTTGTCGCTTCGGTCAACTGTTCTGCTTGCGCGGCTGATGCACTGCCTGCAAAACCTGGTGTTTGCGAAGCAAGCAGCAGTGTTGCCATCGCTGCGGTTGTTGCTTTGGTTGCGAACATTTTCAAACGTAAATTAAACTTCCAATTCAAACTCAAATCTCGACCTCTCCCTTCAATTTCATACAAAGAAGCATAACAAATAACCTCGCATGAATATTGCCAGTCTATTCTATGATACCATAAGCTTCCTTTTTAATCGTCGTTTTCCGGGCAATTTAACAAATGTGAATTTCTGCATATTGCTAATAACAGCAAAAAAAACGCCAACCACGTTGGCGTTTTCTCTGTTAGCCTGCACTCTTATGTAGGCTGATTCTACCTTTTTAACTACTCGCTATAGACGAATCGTTCGGCTTCGCCTGACCTTGAACATGGGTTTTCAAAAAGGGAATAACGGTATCCCAGAAGGCGGGATCTTCCTCGGAACAACTGTGTCCTCCACTGTTGACCCATAGATGTTCAACAGGCGGATCGGCTTTGGACATAAAATATTCAAGCTCACTCGGGGGAATGAAATTATCTCCCTTGGAGTGCACCATAAGCATCGGCAGTTGCATCCCCCTGCGCCGTTCATTCAGCATCACCACTGGATCACGCTGACGATAGGATTTCAGAGATTCACCCAGTCGCCAGAACCAGATTCTCGGAATTAACTGGGCCAGTGGAAACAAGGGCAGACGCCGTCGTCTCAGCTCTGAACTGACGATTACCTCAAATTGCGATGGCATCGAGTCCGTAATCACTGCTGATACAGGAATCCCCTCCGTCACTGCAAGAATCGTACCCAGTCCCCCCAAAGAATGTCCAAGTACTCCGATGGCATCCGCATCAATCTCTGGTCGTGCAGTCGTATACTGCAACGCCGCGAGCAGATCATCCCGGAACAGGTAGGCAGATGCAGCACGAACCGGATCACTGGCCCCATGACTACGTACATCATACATAAACAGGGCATATCCTGCTTCCCAGATCGGACGTGCGTAACGAAGAACACGGGAGCGATTGGAGCCCCAGCCATGAGCAATAATAACGAGCGGCCATGGTTTCGGAATGTCGGCTCTGGCCGGGATGAACCAGCCATGCACCCGACCTCCCCCACTGTCAAAGGTCACATCCTCAAATGGCATTGGGGGGGTGAGTGTGATTGGAATCTTCTTGGGTGTCTGGCTCTTTACCGCTGCTTTCCATAATCCACCTGCCGTTACTGCGGCCACAGCGAGCATGCCGCCTATCATTGTTTTAGCTTTCACAGGGCATCTCTCCTCTCCGAATTCTGGCATACATCCATCATAAAACAATAGAATGAACGGTACGTTAAAGGACATCAGTTTTTATGATAAAGATTGATCTAACAATTAATTTAAAGGCGTCTTCATATATATACCCAAATATACATATCCCTTATATGACACTGGAGTTTAGGCTTCAGCTGCTTCCACAAATCTCCGTGCACATGCTGCAATCTGCTCATGATCTCCTGCTACAAGAGCTTCTCGTGGTAAAAGTGCACTTCCCAGACCCACTGCAGCAGCGCCTGCTGCGTAATAATCAGCAATATTCTCCAGTGTGGCACCACCTGTTGCCAACAGTGGAATATGATTCAGTGGAGCTTTGATCTCCCGCAGATACGGTATGCCCAGACTCGCCATCGGAAACAGCTTCACAACACGTGCTCCCGCCTCATGGGCTGCGACAATCTCCGTTGGTGTCATGGCTCCAGGCCAGATCTCGACACCATGTTCTACAGCATATTCAATGACAGACAGATCGACATTGGGGGACACCAGAAATTGTGCTCCTGCAGCGACTGCTTCCTTCGCCATCTGCACATTCAGTACCGTACCCGCTCCAACAAAAGCCTTTCCTTCATGCCGCTCACGCCAGTCTGCAATAATATCATGTGCTCCAGGTGTGTTCAGTGTGACTTCCATCAGTCGGATGCCACCACCTGTCATACCTTGTCCAGCTGTTACTGCCGCTTCGCGGCTTATACCACGCACAATTGCGACCAGCCTCGACTCCAATAGAACATCTGTTAGATTCATATCCAGTTCCCCTTGCTTCATCAATTCGGCAGCCGAAGACAGGCAATCATGGTCACCGCTTTTCCGTTACTATTATTGTAAAGCATATCCTCCCCTGGATGAAATACATTAATCCATTTGTGAAGTGAATCCGTCTGTCACCAACTTTATGATGTACTTTTATCACAATGCAAAAAACCTCTCCATGGAAACGGGGCTGATTCACCCACTTAATTCCACGAAAGAGGCCAAATTTCGACTGAAAATGCTAAGCATTTTCCATTACGTTATCCTTCTCCAGATCTTTAAAGTAACGATCGTTATATAACATGCTCGGATGTGTTGGATGATAGGCGAGTGCGATATCATTATGTTCCCGGGCCTTGGCACGGTTACCCATCCGGTCATAACACACACATAGTTGCAGATGCGGCATCCAGGTCCAGGCTGCTTCATTCAGCACCACCATAGGATCATCAGGACGTACAGCACGAGTCGCCTGTTCATACCAGAACAGGGCCTTGCGATAATCTTCACGGTCGGCAAAATAACCACCCAATCGACAGCAAATCTCGGCTCTTGGCAAATCATAGGCAAATGATCGGAACAACGCCGTGACTTCCTGTTCCGGACGTTTAAGTGCAGCTTCACAATCCGCAATTTTCTGGCAAGCAGCGATCTGATCTTCCACCCAGCCCAGCCCGGTATCCAGAAACTTCTCATAGTACTTCACCGCATCCTCATGCTGTCCATGGTCCTTCAGCTCATTACCGAAATAGTACAAGTCACGTGGCCCGAATTCCTCTCCGGCCTGTTCCCTTTTGCGATAGATCCGCAGATTCCGATCGGTATACTCCTTATCTTTCTTGTGGGTAACCGCTATATCACTATGCAGCAGATTGCCCGCTACAGCGAGGTATTCGTGCACCGCGCCAATCCAGCGAAATTGTCGATCCCGACGCACCAGACGATTCCGGCGCAGGCTGTAGGCTACCTTGCCATCTGCTGTGAATGACAGATTGTAATCCATCGTGACACTATCAACATCCGGGTCCAGCGAACGTTTCAGGGCAATAAGCTTCGCCCGATCTTCCGCTTCAAATACATCGTCGGCATCCAGCCACAGAATATATTCGTTCTTCGCCTGATCGAAGGCAAAGTTGCGTGCTGCTGCAAAATCATCCACCCATTCAAAATCAACGATACGATCCGTATATCTGGAAGCAATCTGACGGGTACGATCCGTTGAACCGGTATCCACGATTACAATCTCATCGGCAATGCCGTTGACCGAGTCCAGACATCTGGCGAGCGAAGCTTCTTCATTTTTCACAATCATACACAGGGTAATACTGATTGTCTCTTCGCCTCGTCTAGCCCTGCGGTTAAAGGCGGATACCCCCGGCAGTTCGGACAATCGATAAATGTGGTACGCG
The DNA here is from genome assembly GCF_008693195.1 of Paenibacillus sp. UASWS1643. Taxonomy (NCBI): domain Bacteria; kingdom Bacillati; phylum Bacillota; class Bacilli; order Caryophanales; family Paenibacillaceae; genus Paenibacillus; species Paenibacillus sp. UASWS1643. The sequence continues at coordinate 3,469 of NZ_VXKZ01000091.1, read as the reverse complement.
GGGAGATGAGTATCGACGAACAAACGAAAACCCAGTGCTTGAGCACGGATGCAGAAATGACGGTCTTCGCCCCAGAAGGATACATTCGGAATCTGGTCATATGAAACTCCTGCTGCCAGAACATTTTTGCGAATAAGGGTACACGCCCCTAACCCTCCAACTTCATAACAACCCGGAATCCGTAGCTGATTCAGAAAAGCAGTCGTTTGAGTGCCCTCGTCCTCCGCCTCGGTTCCGTCTACTGTTTTGCCACCGCGGCGATACAAGGCATACTCATCTTGCAGCCATACCTGCGGCATTTCCCTGGCATCTGGCTGCCAGCGGGTCCAAAAGATATTGGATACAATGTCTTTGCCACTCGATACAAGTTGCTCCAGCGTCCGCGGATGCAACACCAAGTCAGAATCAATCAGGAAAACCGCATCGTAGTGATTGTCGCGTGCATATTGCAATATGCGATTTTTCAAACCAGCTACACGCCAAATCTGCTCATCCTGCCAATAGTGTCCTCCCTCATCCTTGGTGTACACCCCTTTGTTGTCAGAACTACCGCTGCCACGTTCATCTGCTTGAATAACCTTCCCTTCATGCTGAAGCACAAATTCACCCAATATATTCGATGCGGCTTCTTCCACGTTATCGTCAACAAACAGATAATCCGTCTTCACCGTTGTTCGTTCCAGTGCATGCAAAGAATCCAGAAATTCACGGAGCACCGGAGTTGTCTGGCGAACCGGGCTGGCGATCAGTATTCGCTCCTCTTTTTGATTCTCTTTCTCATGTGAATTCAGCTCTATTTGAGGTTGGGGTTCTTCTTGCGATTGGTGTAACGGGTCTTTCTTCAACGTGCTCACTCCCCCTCTCCTTATTCGAACCATGCCAACAGTCGTGGCTCTTGATCCAATATCGATTCATACTGTTCCTTCCAACCGTATCTTGCTTCAGGGTCCAGTGCTTGATAGCGTTCATATTTGCGGATGCGATCTTCTTCCCGTGCCCACCCATAATGCTTCACCCGGGGAGCATGACAGCCATAAGTCCAATGCTGGATCGTTAACGGAAAGCGCCCACAATGCTGAGGTGTTTCCTTCCATTCATAGCTCATCCCCGGGTGATAACGAATCAGAAATGGCCGATAGTAGGCATGCGCCCGCCAGAACTCATCTTCCCGGTAATGCGTATCACTCCACATATCAAACAATCTGAAATAAATCGCATCCTCGTTGCCACTGAGCAACAGATCGCGTACAGCCCCAAAGTCACTGGTTAGAATCTCATCCGCATCCAGATTCAAAATCCACTCCGGATCGGTCGCCACGGTCTCTTTCCATTGTTGTTTTCTCAGGCTTACCTCGTCTGCAAAACGTGAAGCAGCGTTCTCCACTAATACGAGTGGAATACCGTCCAGAAGTTCCCTGCACAGCGCGACCGTTCCATCTGTACTTCCGTCATCAATGATTACTGCACGATCAATCCAAGGACGATGTCTCTCCAGTGCCTGCCTGAGATAGCGATTCTCTTCATTACGAACGATCATCGATAAGGTAATATGTGGTCTTCCATGTTCCTCATGTCCATCCAAAGCTTCACCCCCATGCTCAAGCTTCTACCTATTAAAATGTCCGACACACGATGCCTGGACGAATCACAATCCTCTATTCCCAATCTATGCAGAGCCGGAATGCGGATATGCAGGCCAAAGAAACCTTTCATGGGGTTAATCTTGATGAACGACAAAAAAGCACCCGCCTTCGCGGATGCTTTCAAATGTAATCATGAGATTAATGTAGTGAAATAAATGAATTAACGGTATTCAGCCAAACGATCATTGAGACTACGTGTCTGTCCATAGACTTCCTGGTACAGTGCAAACAATCCATCATAGACGGCAACCGTTTCCGGGTTCGGCTCATAGGACTTCGCTGGACGAATAAACGCTGTCGCACATTCCTGCAGTGATGGGAACCAGCCACAGCCATAGGCAGCCAGCATCGCTGCCCCCATCGCAGGACCCTGTTCGCTCTCCAGCTTCACAATCGTGGCGTTAAAGACATCCGCCTGCATTTGCAACCAAGCTTCGTTCTTGGCACCGCCACCGATGGAGATGACTTCATTGACTGTTTTGCCTGCACCACGCAGAATATCAATGGACTCGCGCAGCGAGAAGGTAATGCCCTCCATCACCGCACGTCCAAAGTGCTCCAGCTTGTGCCCTGCATCCATTCCGATGAAGCTGCCACGGATATTCGCATCCGGATGAGGTGTACGCTCCCCAACGATATATGGTGTGAACAACAATCCGTTGCTGCCCGCCGGAACCTGATCGATGCCCTGCAAGAGCACATCAAATGATTTGTCCGCTGCAAACGTATCCTTGAACCAGGACAAGCTATATCCTGCGGCAAGCGTTACCCCCATAATATAGAAGGCATCTTTCTCCCCGTGATTAAAAAAGTGTACTTTGCCTTCGAAATCGAGATCTTTACGCTCTTCGTAGGAAAGCACAACCCCGGACGTTCCGATGCTGCACATCGTCTGTCCTTCACTCAGAATGCCTGCGCCAATGGCACCACAAGCATTATCCGCACCACCTGCGTATACTTTTGTCGCAGTCGCCAGACCCGTTTGATCCGCAATCTCAGGCAGCAAGGTGCCCACTTCCTCAAACGATTCCACAAGACGTGGACAAAGGGAGATCGGCAGCTCGAATGCTTCTGCAATCTCGTTGCTCCACTGCTTGCCTGCAACGTCCAGCAGCAAAGTTCCCGCTGCATCGGAATAATCCATAGCGTAATCCCCGGTCAGGCGATAACGCACATAGTCTTTTGGCAACAGAAACAAGGATGCTTGCTGTAACAATTCAGGCTCGTTCTCCTGAACCCACAGAATTTTCGGCAAGGTGAATCCTTCCAGTGCACGGTTCCGGGCAATGCTTAACAGCTTGCTGTCCAGCACTTTTTCGATGCGACGGCACTGAGCTGTAGTACGTGTATCGTTCCACAGGATTGCATTTCGCAGCGGTTTACCTTCTACATCCACCAAGACCAGTCCGTGCATCTGACCGGAGAAGCTCAATCCCTCGATTTCCGAAGGCTGCACGCCAGACACTTCCAGCAACTTACGCAAGGAAACAATGGTCTGCTCTACCCAATCTTCGGGATTTTGTTCACTGTATCCGGCCTTGGGCTGGTACAACGGGTATGCCTCGGATGCTTCAAATGCCACTTTTCCTTCACGATTGACCAACACGGTTTTGACCGCGCTGGTTCCCAGATCGACACCAATTACGTAACTCATAGGTTAACTCCTCTCGTTTGTAACAGGATTGTATAAATGAAACCTTGATGCTCATGTGGTCACTCCTTGATCAGAAAACCCTCGGATCGCCGTCACCCCGGATTTCCTTCATACCCTTTAGCAAGGGTGAAATCCGGGGATAAATGCGACCGCTTTGCTTCCTCAGGTCCTT
>NZ_VXKZ01000090.1:0-71365 GCF_008693195.1 Paenibacillus sp. UASWS1643 | reverse complement strand
AGCAACGACGGCTTGTTTCGTATCAGGATTATAAAAGGTCACTGCATCCATACCGGATGAATTATGTTTCTGGTCTATTATTTCCCAACCTGGAAGACTATCTATTTTATTCGTCTTAAAATCATTGTATGCTTCGCTCGACATTTTTTTATAGGTTAGATTACTAATATCCCTATTTCCCACTATCTCCACCTCTATCTCTAATATATGGATCATAACCCTTATTAATTAAAAACTCTTCTAATTCTGTATTAAAACTGAAAGATTCCTTTTCATTCGAATCGTAATCAACTGACACACTGAAGATAAGATTCTCATGATCTGTTACATGTCCAGATACGGTAACCCAACTCATCGCCATTTTAGGCAAAATTTTCTTTTCTGTAATTGTCACATCCAAGCCATATGTTTCTTTCAAATACTGAATGGCAATGGACTCCGAACGATCTATAATTTCTTGATCTTTATCTTTTGTATCCACTCTTGAACACCCTCCTAAAATGAAAACTATCATTATGGTAAACGTAATTATTTTTGTCATCCGGGACACAACCATCCCTCACTTTATGGATCTATTTGTAAATAGATAGAAGAAATCCTCTGGTAAAAGGATTTCTTCTATCAAGATCTAATCAATAAAACTACCTTGCGTGTTCTTTAATGCGGTACCTGTGCACTGAAATCATCCCGGCTGGAGCGATCCGCATGGTAAAAGACCACGTCTCCGTCACGCAACGTAAAGCTGTTTCCGTAGCTATCCTCTACCTTACGTTGGAATCCTTCTAGCAACCATTGATTCATCAGCGGGGCATGGATATATTGCAGATGCGGTGCCGCGAGATTTCCCTCCCGAATGGACTCAAAGTTGAAGTTAACCACGATATACCCATCCTTCAGGAAGATTGGCGATTTAGCATCCAATCCGCCATGCGTACGTCCATACTCAGCCAAGTTCGTTCCCGCTTGCACTACATATGGTTCGGCGGGTAGACTGTATTCCCCGTACCATTGTTGAATGGCTGCATTCGCACGGAGGACATCGGCGCTGGCGGTCGTGGGAATATTCGTTTTCGGACCGATAAACGTTCGCAATTGCTCTGGCATAAGCAGTAGGCTGTATCCGCCTACGGGTGTCTTCATTTTCGTGAATTTGTCTCGGTGATACTCCTGGTACGCTCGTTCACTCATCATCCCCGGGTGGATTTCACCATATCGGTTGTATTTGTACGTCGCTGTATCTCGTAGTTGTTCGGACGGAACTTGACGTAGCCGATCGTTCAAAATCACGAACCGCTTCACTTGATCTTCTGTCGAACCGATGCGAATAAAGTTCCGTTGGTTGGTGGAGTAATACAGATCCACCGGCACACGTGTACGGCCATCCTTACTCACAAAGTCAAAGGTTGGCGTGAGACGAATGCCATCTCGTGGGCCGAACATGTTGCCTTTCGTTTTAAAGTCAAACTTGAAGTGGTATCCCGTTTTCACCGCCACATTCTGGTACCCTTGCAGGGGGTGACTGCCCGGGCGAATTGGGACAGTAAACTGGGGTTTGTTACCCCGCTTGTCTCCATCGATATCCTGCGTGCCGGTCCAGTAACTGATCCAGGTCGGCGCAAGGCTATTTTTGAAACGGCGGAAGACCAGTTCCCAGTTATAGTCGGCGATATCGGTAATCTCAAAGTCATATAGTCGCCCAATGACCTCTACGGAGACTTCGTCCGAAGCGGCGTGGTAGTACAGATCTGTGTTGGCATCGGGCTGGGCATCAATCTCCGGCTCGGTACTGAAATGCGACGGGGCATTTTCAGCAATATTCCGGAATTCCACCTGGTAGTCTCCTTCATCTACCCACACGGGCAGATAGAAGGTCGTATCCAGTACCGGTACTTGGATATCGATCCACGTATTTCGTGGATAAAATTGCGCTCGATCAGCACTGTACACGTCAAAAGGAAACCGGACTTGTTTAATCCGATAATATTTAGCGTAATCCCGATCTCCATATCCCGGGTAGGACCCTGCATCCAGATGCTGTCCGCTGGTCGGGATGCGAACCGTGAACGGTCGCTCCAAAATAAGCGCGGACCGGTTCATGTTCGGCACCGTTTTCTGGTTATGAGGCTGATCATCCGATACGAGCGAGTAGTTCACGACTGGGGTATGGACGGTGACAGTGTTGATCGGATCGATTGGGAAGGTTTTTCCTCCACTACCTCCCAAGGTCGTTGGATGGAGGGCATATTGGATTTCCCCTGTGGACTCCGTATCCGCTTTATTCAATAGTGTCCGGGGAATCAACAACCGATCTTCATACAGCACCTGCTCCCCGGTATTTTTATACGAGCCGATCTTCGTTGGTGCCGGGATTTGTGTCGGATCCGGTCCATTTTCAACCACCGTGCTGCCATCCATGACGTTTGTCGTTGAACCCTCCCAGGTAAAGTCCAATGCATCATTTTTCACATCGGGTGGACCCGTTTGACCCTCGGCCATGCCTTTTAATAATCCCTCATCATTCGGAACAGGTAAGGGTGTATACCCAGAACTCGCCAACACCTCGGGAACGTAGCTGATCTCACCCGTTTCCTGCGGCATGACATGGATCTCCACATCTTCGTCATGTTCCATCTCTAGCTCCGGCGGTGTATATCCCTGAGGCCAGAGTGTAATCCGGCTTCCATCCGGGAGAGCATAGTTTTCCATTTTAGCCTGCTCAATCGAATACAGTTCGACGTTATTGATGTTCCAATAGCTATAGTTTCGGTCAAAGCTGAACCTGTACGTCACATCGACCGTATCCGAATCCTCGGTATCGGGTTGCGGGATAGACGTACCATTCGGTCCTGGCAGGTTAGGCTGCTTCACTTTCCAGGTCCGGGCATATGTAAGTTCCGCGGTACAATCATAGGTTATGGTACCTTGCTGTTTGCCAAAGGTATGCTGGAACAGATAATTCATCGCCCACGTATTGGCATACAAGTGCTCCGAAGTCGGGATCCCGCGCGTGGCATCAAAATGAATGCCGTTCGTTGGATCATCCGCCAGAATATGCCCTTGGGCCCCTGGTTCCATAAACGCAGTTTCGGGTGCGGCTACCTCATTCGGTGGATTGATGGTATATGTACAGCCTGCGACTCCCCCTGGTGGGGCTGTCCCATCACCCACCGTGACTTTTAAGTAAGCTATAAGATCGTATTTATATGAATCGTCGCTTTTCCAACGTACAGAAATTGTAGCGGTTCCCGGGCTTACGCCTTTAATCTTTCCACTTGGGTTCACTTCAACGATACCTTCCTGATCTGATTTCCATTCCACACCCGAACGAGTGGAGATATCTACCCAGTTGCCAAATTGCTTAGCTCCATGACTCATCGTAGCCACTTCACCTTTGAGATTGGCTTCTTCATCTTTTTTTAATCGCTGAGTACCTGTAAGTCGAATTTTTTTCTGCTCCGTCCACTTACTTCGCCATGTTATATTTAAAGGCGTTAAATATAAGGTACTGTACTTGATTTTTCCACTGGGATTTTTCCCATACTCTTTTGTGTATTCCTGTACATATAAATCCGAATCTTTTTTTCCTGTATCCGAAGTTTAGGTTACTATTTTCTTTGTAGAATCCAGTTCGAGATTGGTAATAAGGGAGTTCCAGCCTTGTACTTCCGTTGTCTCTACTTTCACAATATGTGGGCTAGGGATGGCAACATCCGAAGCCACTTGAGCTTTAGTTTGATCTATATACTTATCAGGCACATACACCGGATTATTTGCCATCTGAATTTGATCTCGAACTGATGTTTTCACAGGTGCATACTTGTCTCCGTCCTCAACATAGTTCGCTGGAATATTTCCAAAAGACGTTTCTGCAATCCACTTGAGACTATCAATCTGGTACCAGTACACCCCTGGATTAGCTGTTTTGACCCCTTCAAAGATTCTAACCACTTTTTGATAACCCGTTGGTCCCTCAGGAAGAGCTACAGGTGCAGCAAAGTCTTCCAAATCTTTCCGATCTTCCAGATCTGGACTGACAACAATTTTTTTTAATATCTTGGCTACATCATCAGCTGCAATTACAGTGTTTTCCGTTGTAGCTGTAATAAGTAATGGACTAATTAAGAAAAAAAACAATAAGCCTCTCTTTAATCCTCTAATTACATTGTTCATGGAATTCTGAAGAAAGTACTAGTTTGTTTATCAACTACAAATGCCAACATGGATTGGCTCACAGACGTGCCTGCTGATCTTCTAAGATAGAACTTCATCCAAAACGTGCGAGGAACTCCTTTTTTAAAAAATCCTGAATCAACATACTCCTCTACTGGCAAATTGTTGATTCCATATTTTTCTTTAGTCCCGCTGCTAAAATTCCCGACTGTTGTAAAAATATCTCCCACTGCTTGAATAAATGCTAGATTTCTTAAATTGTTTCCATTTGGAGTCACCGTTACTTCCATAAAAGCTTCATAATAACTATCACGTAAGGGGTATCGATAATCCTTATCAATAAATAATTTTCCATATAAGTTTCGAATCGTAGTCTTGGTTTGTGCATCAGCCACAATCATGCGATGGGCAGTTATAGTTCCTAGATTATTGCGTAGATTTACTTTTTTTCCAATTACACGATCAAAGCTTTCTGCGGTCCCATCCTCTCTTGTGAAATACTCGTATGGTGTAGCTGTAGTCAGATTGCTTCCCGTCAGACCTACCTCGCGCATTTCATTCAGATCTCTATACGACGTTGCCTTGCTCTTCTGTACCTGTTCGTAACGGGATAAAATAACTGCTGCCTCTGCTCGTGTGGTTGTTTTCCCCGGACCAAACGTACCGTCTGGGTACCCGTCCATCAATCCAGTTCCTAATACGATCGAGACGTAAGGATAGGCTGCTTTCTTCAACCCGCCCTTGTAATATTCTGCCACAGGCACTAGCGTATTCTCTGTATCCTTCAGCGCTTGCTTGTAATCTTCATTTTGCGCTGCAAGTCCTGAGCTGAGCCACTTTGCCATCTCCTCTCGCGTCAAAGCCGTGCCCGGCTTAAACCCATTCGGATAATCCGAAGACTTCAGAAAACCAAAGGTTACCGCACGATTAACTTCTACCTCACTCCAATGCCCAGTCAAATCCTTAAACACATTAGCTTGCTCCGTTTCCGGCGTCCCTTTAGCCACTCGGGCTAGCAATGCTGCAAATTCCGCACGTGTTACTGTCGCTCCAGGCTTAAATGTACCGTCACTATATCCTTTGAAATAACCTTTTGCTACCGCTGCATCGATCGATGCTTTCGCCCAATGGCTCGTAGGCACATCTTTAAATGAGGTAACTGCTGCTTGACTGGTGTTTCCGGTGAAAGGAAATATTCCAATTACCAATGCACCGCTTAATATGAGTTGTGTTACTTTTTTCAAATCTTTCACGCTCCAATTTTTATTTTTTCTCTCTTGATCTCTTCATACTTATGTACATTTATTAAGTCTGCTGTTTGCTTCCTTTTATATTTTCACCTTCACTGATACTTGTTTATCACCTCGATAATATGGATATAATTCGTTTTTCTTTAAGACCTTCGGTAGTTTCAAAAAGTTATCTTATGCCTAGGACACCTATAACCTAAGATCCTATCAAAAATGCCATTTATATGAATATTTTACCACTACAGACTCAAAAAATATAGGTCTATTGAATCAAATAATTGATAACCCTAAGTAAAATGGACTGTCCCATGTATAGTGCAGGATCTGCATGGGCGAATTGTCCACCATTTCCACTTCGGAGGTAACTAAACGTTCGATCGTCAGGTCGTCCGGCGAGTCATAGTTGTACAACACGGTCCGGCTGGGCGCCAATGCCAGGTACTTCAACTTATCATACGTGTACTTTTAGTTCTCTTTCTGCAGTAGTAGATTCTTGGACTACTCCTACTTGAATTGCTATAAACGAATTCCCGATACGTTCGTATTCGTCAGACCATTTAATTAGCCCACCTCGTCATCCTCCAGCTGCTCTTGGCTGATTCACATGTTGGTATTGGGTATTCTTTGAAAAATAAGATAACAAAAACAGGTTAATCATAGTGAAATCTAACCATGATCAACCTGCACGATGTAACGAGATAACTCAATTAAGAGCAAGCAATGATACTTTGAAAATTTATTTTTGTAATCGTAGAGTTAAAATTAATTGATTAATTATTAAGATTCAGTATCCGTTCCTTTAATTGTAGCTATATCTCTGATTTAGTTTTATCTAATACCTCAACAGTGTTACTATAATTCTCATTTCCCCTCAATAATAATTAGCCCAAGTACGTTTATTTTACAATGGAACTTAAATGTTGACCTTTTGTCCTGCTTACTTAACTTAATCCCTTCTAATTTCCTTTCGAGTTTTCCTCAAGATATTCTTCGTACTCATAAAATGCTTCTTCGCTATTTTCAAGTAAACATATAACAGCATAAGATATTATGCCAGTCCATTTTTTAATTAATTGTTTTTGTTCCTCTGTCATTCTGTTTCTAACATTCCCCCTTTTTCAACCCACATGTTAGAATAGTACTGTATTCCCCATAAATCGGAAATTAAATCATGATTAAGCTCTTTATTTTTAAAATCTGAAGTTAAGACTTTCAAACATTCCATTATTTCTATGAAATTACCATCTGACAACCTTCCAGTAAACGGTCTTAGCATTCCTAAAAATCCACTTTGCCATTTTTCGTTATAAATATCCGAATTACGCCCAGAATGATAACTTAATAACTCTAGAGCTTCTTTTTTAGTCATAATTATTCAATCTCCTATTACTAAATTTTTTTTTTATATAAGCTATTATGGCTGCTGGCGGAATATTTCCTTTAATTAAGACCTCTTGATCAGCTGCCGCAGCATTTCTAGTGAAAGGAGTTGTTAAGATTTCACTTGCCTTTTGAGGAGTAGAAACATCTACTATGTTACTGCGATCAATTTTGTTTAAGTCAATTGTAACTACTGGATTAGGTACTGGTAATTTACTTCCTGAACCATCATGAGATGCTTAATAATTAGCAGTATCACTATTTCTTGTTGTTGACGTCCAAGGATCTCTAGAATGCTTCGTTCCTCCAACATGTTGCGTTGGGGTGGTTTTATGTGCTGGAGAAGACTTTTGAATACCATTACCTGCTTCAATTGATTTGACTTCGCTAGGTGTAACCCCTCGCTGTACTAAATTTTCCTGTAGAGTATCCGCTCCCAAATTTTTAGTCGGTTTTCCACTGGTCCCCGTCCCCTCAGTCTCACACTTCATCAACCCCAATGGATCAATGTAACTAGCCGGATTTCCGTTCACATACGCATATCGGTTAAACGTCTGCCCGTCCTGAATCTCTCCGCGAATCACATCCCGGTTCAGGAACCGTTTCAGCTTCGGATCATAGTACCGTGCTCGCATGTAATATAGGCCGTTGACATCCGTCATGACCCCATCTCGACCATTATACGCAAACGGCTGCTGGGTCAATCCTTCATGTTGCTCCAGTTCGCCATATAATCCATACGTATAACGGTCCGTCACCCGGTACTGCTCGTCCGTTAGCAACGTCGTACTACCACGCAGATCATAATGGTAACTCAGATACGTTCCGTCGGCATCTTCGCGTCCGATTAACCCCAGACCATAGATGTAACGGGATTTTACATTCCCTTCCCCGTCCATCTCCATCAACACCCGGCTCAATTCATGCGCATCGTCGATGACATAGCGGGTCACTTGCCCTCGCTGCGCGAGTTCAATCCGGTCTCCCTGCGGGTTGTACCGATACTTCAGCTTGCCTGCCTTCACCAGACGGTTTCGGGCATCGTATTCGTAAGCGGAAGCGGTATTTGCATCTGTGGCTTACAATTTTCAAATGTTTAAACATAAATATTTCAAAAAATAAAAAAACCTTGAAAGGCGGAAAGCCAGTCAAGGTTTTTAACTCTAAGTAAATTGAACCCCTTTAATATTATTTCTTTCCAACACCTCTTTAAGATCATCAGATAGAAGAACAGGCGATTTGTAATCTACATTTCTAACTAGATGATGAATGCCTGGTAAAAATCAGAACTTACATACTATTTTCTTAAAACATACTTAATCTAATTCATAGAATTTTTTTACAGAAATTACTTCAATAGCCTTACAATAGAAATCAATGAATTGAAATCCATCGTTTTCACCATACCCGCTATCATCATATACATGGTATTCTTGCCAACTTACAATCCCTTCTTTTTTCAAATCTCGAATAATCAGACCTTTGGTTAATGGAAAAGTTAAGGCTTTGTGAATTGTCAGATCATTTATTTCATGATATCGAATTTTTAGTTTAAAAGGTTCCATTGAACTTAAAAGAGTTACTTTGAAAGTCAGATCAAGATTCCCAACAAAATCATTGTCAAAATCTTCCTCAACACCATAAACTACTTTTATAATTCTATTATATACCCAAGAATCCTTAAATGTGTTTAGAATTAATTCTTCATTTATCATAATATACTATTGACACCTCCAAATCTCAGTCGACATAAACAATTTCATTTAATTTCGGATCAATTTCGCTTTTTCTCATTCTACCTGTAGAGGTATCTAGAGTATACAGTATTTTTTCTTTTATACTTTTCCCAGCGTCTTGATATGTGTACTCATGTAAATGTGGGGGGTTAGGGTGATGAAGTGTATTACCATGATCGCTAAAATCAACTCTATATTTTTGTTTACCCCCTAGATCATATATCACTATAGATCTCTCTACCTCTCCACTTGAACCTAATCTACTGAAATCCATTCGTTCTCCTGGTGTCCCTTGAATTGGTGCAATATTTTTACCTGGCTTACCATTCTTACCTTGATAGTACTCATCTGGTAAAAATGGCTCTTTAGCAAAATCATCCTTGTACGCATTATCACCATTACCCGTCACCCCAGTGTCACACTTCATCAACCCCAACGGGTCAATATAACTTACCGGGTTCCCGTTGACATACGCATATCGGTTAAAGGTCTGTCCGTCCTGAATCTCCCCGCGAATGACGTCCCGGTTCAGGAAACGCTTCAGCTTCGGATCATAGTACCGCGCCCGCATGTAATACAGTCCATTGGCATCGGTCATGACCCCATCTCGCCCATTATACGCAAACGGCTGCGAGGTGACGCCTTCATGCTGCTCCAGCTCGCCATACAGTCCGTACGTATAACGATCCTTCACCCGGTTCTGTTCGTCTGTCAGGAGAGTTGTACTGCCGCGCAGATCGTAGTGGTAGCTCAGATACATTCCATCTGCATCTTCGCGTCCGATTAGCCCCAGTCCATAGATGTATCGGGACTTCACATTGCCCTCGCCGTCCAGCTCCATCAGCACCCGGCTCAGTTCATGCGCATCGTCAATGACATAGCGGGTGATTTGCCCTCGCTGGGCGAGTTCAATCCGGTCACCCTGAAGGTTGTACCGATATTTCAGCTTGCCAGCCTTCACCAAACGGTTTCGGGCATCGTATTCGTAAGCGGAAGCGGTGCTGCCATCCGTTGCATACAGCAGATTCCCGTTCGCATCCATTTCTACGGGATAGTCTCCTACTCGCTGAAGCCGGTTATCCCAGGTGTAGTGCAGATGCTGCGTTGGCGAAACACTCGTGGATTCCGTTTCAGATGTCCCTATTGTAGCTCCCATACATGATCTGGTTGCATACGTTTTGTTACTCTATCTATTAGTTTTTTTCCAAACTCCGGGTTATTCTGTCCATACTGATTCCAGATTCTTTTTATCATATCTTGTCGATATTGTCTTGTAACTGCAGGTTCCCTTGATACAGGGTTTTGTGCTTTGTATAATAGACCTTGATCACATAGTTCCTTTAACTTACTAGCCTTTTTCTCAAATTCACGTTTTGGCATTTCACTATCATATTTAAGAGTTATCTCGGTCTCACACTTCATCAACCCCAGCGGATCAATGTAGCTCACTGGATTCCCGTTTACATACGCATATCGGTTAAATGTCTGCCCGTCCTGAATCTCTCCACGAATCACATCTCGATTCAGGAACCGTTTCAACTTCGGATCATAATACCGCGCCCGCATGTAATACAGTCCGTTGGCATCCGTCATGACCCCGTCTCGACCATTATACGCAAACGGCTGCTGGGTTAATCCTTCATGTTGCTCCAGTTCCCCATATAGTCCGTACGTATAGCGATCCGTCACCTGGTTACGTTCATCCGTCAGCAAGGTGGTACTGCCTCGCAGGTCATAATGGTAACTCAGATACGTTCCGTCGGCATCTTCACGTCCGATTAGTCCCAGACCATAGATGTACCGTGCCTTCACATTTCCCTCGCCATTCAGTTCCATTAGCACTCGGCTCAGTTCAGGCGCATCGTCAATGGCGTAGAGAGTCACTTGGCCACGCTGTGCGAGTTCGATGCGGTCATGTATAGAATCAAAACTAAGAAACCTTTGAATGGTGTTTAAAAGCCATTCAAAGGTATTTTCATTATTGGGATGAGCCTATGTCGGTCACCTGTTTTTGCAAAGGAGTTTCTGCATGAAATTTGCACTATAGTAGATGTTCCGCAGGTTTTGCAGGTTGCCCCGTGTTCTTTCATTTTTTCATTCTCACTCGACATTGTAAAACCTCGTACTGCATAATTCGCTGTATTCGTTTATGATTTATGGGACTTTCAATCCGAAGCAAGGCAGTGTTTTTCGAATCCATACCGGAACTAGTGCTGAGTACAAAGCTGAACTACTTTCACGACCATCGGATCTGGACACTTGCTCTCCCAAGCTGTCTTCCAGCGGTAGTAGGTCGCTCGAGCAATTCCAAGCCATGCACAAGCCTCAGACATCGTCACTTCTTTTCGAATGGACTCGACCCAAGCGATAACGACTTTTGCTTCCACCTCTTTTCGAGTTTATTGTACTTTTTCAGCAGATCCAGTTGCTGTTTCAAAAATCGGTTTTCTGCTTTTACTTTTTCGAGTTCTGTCTTGTGTTCTGGACCTCTTCCATAGCTATATTGCTTACCAACCGGTTGATCTAAGGGATGTAATTCTCCTTTTCGATACCATATCATCCACGTTTTTAATTGTGACTTATTTCGTATTTCGAGCTGATCCATAACCTCTTTCACGGGTACCTCTTCCAATCTCATTTCTATGGCTTTCATCTTTAATTCCACGGGATAACTCACTCTTGTTGCCATTACAAAAACACCTCCAAGATGATCTCCTTATCTTACGACAAGGTTTCATTCTCTTAAAGGTGTTTTGATTTGTCTCACGTTATGGGGTCAGTCCAAAGCTCTAAGCGCATATTGTGGTATTTTTTTATTTTCGTAATATAGCCTAATTTATAACTGATGATAAGATAATAAAAACAAACACATACTATAAAATCAACTAATTTATTATTTTCGATACTTTTGTACCGTCAAACTTATCGCCCCATCCTCTATTTTCTTTAATAGAGTAAATCAAAAATGACTGAATATCTGGTAAAGGGAAATTACTGTGGTTCATAAAATTGATAATCTTCTGCAATGAATTCAAACTATTTTCACCATATCCTTCAATTACAGAATAAGCATGGCTAATACCTAATTCATAAATATCTCTAATTGAAGTATTTATCGATCTATCAATATATTGATATAATTTAAATAAATATAGAAATTCATCTTTACTCAATCTCTCAAACTCATGTTCTTCATAAGTTTGAAACTCCAGCAAATTTTCAGGAATTAATTCAACTACAACTTCATTCCAATCATCTAAATATTGAGTACTAGTAAATTCCCATAAATAGTTCAATACAAGCTTCCAATCATTAACATCATATTTGAGAGTTAAAATTATGTTTTCAAAACAGCTTATCCCATATGCTACCCTACCTCTCAACGATATATATTTAAATTGCTCCATATCCATGTCTACTTCTCTCCTTTAGTCCAACCCGTTATAGCATCAGCAACCGTCCCCTTGAAAGTGCTTGTACAATTTTCACAAGCCAATCTTGTTTTTCCAAAAGATGAACGTGTTGTTTCGATCGTAACTAAATATAAGTCATTTAATTTCGCATTCTGATTCAATGCTTGGTTAATTGCATCTACTTCTGAACAATTTCCTACCTTATAATCATTGAGAGAATTTTTAGGCAATATCCCAACTTGATTTTTGTTTCCAAATAACACTGTATTTTTCACATCTCCACTTAGATCCACTCCTTTGTTCATACCATAATAGTAATTACCTGTTTTTGCATCGTAAGCTAGAGTGGCCGTATTAAAAAGATCCCTTTTTCTATTTGACGGTGCTATTGATTTCTGCATATTAGACCACTCACTAACAGAACTTAGTAACTCTTCATCGGATGGTATCCGTGGTACATCACCTTTACTCGCACCCTCAGACTTTGTTTCCCACTTACTCAACCCCAGCGGATCAATATAACTTACCGGGTTCCCGTTCACATACGCATATCGGTTAAACGTCTGCCCATCCTGAATCTCTCCACGAATCACATCTCGGTTCAAGAACCGCTTCAGCTTTGGATCATAGTACCGTGCACGCATGTAATACAGTCCGTTGGCATCCGTCATGACTCCATCTCGACCATTATACGCAAACGGCTGCTGGGTTTATCCTTCATGTTGCTCCAGTTCGCCATATAATCCATACGTATAACGGTCCGTCACCCGGTTCTGCTCGTCCGTTAGCAACGTCGTACTGCCTCGCAGATCATAGTGGTAACTCAGATACGTTCCGTAGGCATCTTCACGTCCGATGAGTCCCAGACCATAGATGTAACGGGATTTCACATTCCCTTCCCCGTCCATCTCCATCAGCACCCGGCTCAGTTCATGTGCATCGTCGATGACATAGCGGGTCACTTGCCCTCAACTGGTCGTCACCAGATTATCCGTACACAATAAATATCTTAACTACTGTCAAATTCGTTGCATGATTCCTTGTAAACATGGCTCAGATACAGCCTCGCAATATATTCGTCAAACTATCCTGCAATTTAAATGCAATGTTTCTAGCACTACATCCATCAGGAAACATAATTTACAGTTGTGAATGATTTTGAAAAATCGGTGAGAAAGCGAACATAACAAAAAGCAGATCAATTATGGTGTTGAATGATAGAGTCATTGGGCACTGGTAACCCCACCTAAAAAAGAAACCTTGAAAGGCACGAAGCCAATCAAGGTTCTACTCCTTAGGATTCAAATGTCAATTTCTCAGGAAATACACCGCCCTCCTTAACTAGACATCTCGCCATTCTTTGAGCCGCTCTATCGAAGTAAAATTGATTTGAATGGTTTTGGTTGTTAATCGGTTCCAGTTCGGCAAACATTCTAGTTTCTTTGTTTAATTGAATCTTTCCCATTATATCTTCTTTAGGACCGAATCTATAAATCACAACTGATTCATCTTCGTAGTCTTTCAAGAGTAAGACAAAAGCTCCCATTTATAATCACCTCTAATCTCCTATTTCCCACGGACGACCTGACCTGACAGCGGCGTCGTGAGCCGTTTCATAATTTGTCTTAAATATACCTTCAAACCTTGATTCAAACAATTCATGATTCAATAAATCAATATCTTTCGTATTGTAAGTTCCTTGCTGTAATCTAGTCCATGCTTGAGCAATTTCATAATCAGGGTCAAACCTTCCATTTCCGCTTGACTTGATATGCTCATTATTAAATACATGGTCTTTGATGCGTTGTATCCGGCTTTCTGCAATTCCTGTATTCTTTGAAATCCCCTGAACATCTGAAGTTGATGCTCTTATACTATCATACATTTTCGATGCTTCAGCTTCTTGACGGAAATATTCATCTACTGAGAGGTTATTACGACCTCCAGTCTGAATATTACCCGCTCCCTCAGTCCCACACTTCATCAACCCCAGTGGATCAATGTAACTCACCGGATTCCCGTTCACGTAGGCATATCGGTTAAATGTCAGCCCATCCTGAATTTCTCCACGGATCACATCTCGGTTCAAACCGCTTCAGCTTTGGATCATAGTACCGTGCTCGCATGTAATACAATCCGTTGACATCCGTCATAACCCCGTCCCGACCATTATACGCAAATGGCTGCTGGGTTGCTCCTTCATGCTGCTCCAGTTCGCCATATAATCCATATGTATAGCGATCCATCACCCGGTTCTGTTCATCCGTCAGCAAAGTTGTACTGCCGCGCATATCGTAGTGGTAACTTAGATAGGTTCCTTCTGCATCTTCTCTTCCAATCAATCCGAGCCCATACACGTACCGTGCCTTCACATTGCCCTCGCTGCGCCAGTTCAATTCGGTCCCCTTGTGAGTTGTACCGATACTTCAGTTTTCCTGCCTTCACCAGACGGTTGCGAACATCATATTCGTAGGCAGAAGCGGTGCTGCCATCGGTCGCATACAGCAGATTGCGGTTAGCATCCATCTCGACGGGATAGTCCCCTACCCGCTGTAGCTATAACAATTTTGACAATTAATAATTTTTTTTACTTCTACCAATGCGCCCCATCTATCATGGGAACCATAGTACAATTTTGGGATAGTCGGGTTTGTAATAATCCGGTCCATTTATATACTTTACATTGCACGTTTTCAATATGTACTCTTACAGTTTCTCTTTATTGTCAATTAGTAAGCAAGTATGAGCAGAATAATATGTAGTTAAATGAAAAGTTAGTTTCTCGATTCATTCATCACTAAATCCTTCTAAAAGAAATGACCTTGAGGCCAGAAGCCATCAAGGTCATGATCTCTCTTAAAAGAATTAATAAAAATCTTCTAGAGATATTGCTTCTATTGAACTACAATAAAATTCTATTTGATTAAATCCATCATTTTCACCATAACCACTGTCATCATGGACATGATATCTATTGCTGTTTTCCCATCCAAGCGCTTTCTGATCATGAATAATTAAACTGTCGGTAAGATTTATATTTGTTACCTTTCTTAGAGTTAAATCAGAAACATTATAATACTTAAATTTAAGCTTAAACCTCTGGTTACTTTTTATTAGTGCTACAAAGAAGGTAAGTTCTAAAGTCGATGAAGAGGAGTCCAAACCATCAATATTAATACTGTATTCCACTCCTATTATACCTTCATAGCTCCAAGATCCTAATTCATTTAATTTACCAGTAATTTTTTCGTAGTTTTCTATAAAATTCATTTTTGAACCTCCTACTTAATCAATAAACTCAATTTGATTTGTTTTTTTATTAATCTTCCCTTTTCTCAACCTCCCATTACTTTTATCCAAGAAGTATTTGATTTCTTTAACACTTTTCCCTGCGTCTTCATAAATAAATTCATGCATATGAGGATTCGTATGGTGGAGACTATTACCATGATTACTATAATCCACTCTATATTTTTGTTTCCCTGCCTTGTCATAAATAACTCTAGAATACTCAATCTGTCCGCTAGAACCCAGTCGATTAAAATCCATTCGTGTATTTGGTGTCCCTTGTTGAGGGGCATAGTTATTTTTATAATAATCCTCTGGTAAAAATGGCTCTTTAGCAAAATCATCATTTTTACTCTTCCCCCCAGTCTCACACTTCATCAACCCCAACGGGTCAATGTAGCTTACCGGATTCCCGTTGACATACCCATAGCGGTTAAAGGTCTGTCCGTCCTGAATCTCCCCGCGGATGACGTCCCGGTTCAGGAAACGCTTCAGCTTCGGATCATAGTACCGTGCTCGCATGTAATACAATCCGTTGACATCCGTCATAACCCCATCTCGACCATTATACGCAAACGGCTGCTGGGTTAATCCTTCATGTTGCTCCAGTTCACCATACAATCCATACGTATAGCGGTCCGTCACCTGATTCTTCTCGTCCGTTAGCAACGTCGTACTGCCACGTAGATCGTAGTGGTAACTCAGATAGGTTCCGTCGGCATCTTCACGTCCGATTAGCCCCAGACCATAGATGTAACGGGATTTCACATGCCCTTCCTCGTCCAGCTCCATCAGCACCCGGCTCAGTTCATGCGCATCGTCGATCACATAGCGGGTCACTTGCCCTCGCTGCGCGAGTTCAATCCGGTCTCCCTGCGGATTGTACCGATATTTCAGCTTGCCTGCCTTCACCAGTCGGTTACGGGCATCGTATTCATAAGCGGAAGCGGTGCTGCCATCCGTGGCATACAGGAGGTTACCATTCGCATCTATCTCTACGGGATAGTCCCCTACCCGTTGTAGGCGATTGTCCCAGGTGTAGTGTAACTGCTGCTGTATCAGCAAATTGCCAACGGGTTCAGACACCCCGACCTTTTCACTCGTCAGGTTGCCTGACGGGTCATACGTGTAGTGTACAATACGGCCAGGCTCTGCGCCACTGCTTAGGCGTTTCAAGGTATCGTACGTGTACTGTTTATTCTCTTCCTTCAGCAGCAAGCCGCTTGGGCTGTATGCGTACTTGAATTGCTGTAAACGAATGCCCTGTCCGCTCGTATCTGTCAGGCGAGTCAGTTGGCCCGCGGCATCATACTCCCGTTGCTCCTGGCTGCCGTTCGGGCGCCGAGTCTCGATGAGCTTCCCGCTTGCATCATAGCGGTACCGGGTCAGGCGGCCGTTCCAGTCCTTCACTTCAGCCAGTTCACCCGTGGCTTGGTAGCGATACTGCACCACTTTGCCATCCGGATAGGTCAGTGCCGTCATCCGGCCGGCGGCATCATACGCATATTGCAGCAGGTGTCCAAATCCATCGGTTCGGGTAAGTAATCGGCCTGCTGTATCGTAGGTTCGTTCCTCATGCTGCTCGGCTTCCAGCACACGGGTCACCTGTCCATCCGGCGTGTAGGTCAGCACGATTTCGCCTGCTTCATCCGTGGCACGGATCAGGCGGCCCGCGGCATCATACGCATACCGAGTTTCCTGTCCCTTGGCATCCAGCTTGGCACTTAACCAGCCGCGTTCATCATACCTATATGCCGTCCGTGCGCCTGCCGCATTCGTTTCCTGCAGCAAGCGACCGCTGCGGTCATAGGTTAGACGGGTCTCGTTTCCACTGGCATCGGTATAACTCGTATTGCGGTCTTCCCCATCCCATGTCTGACGATAGATCACTTCATCTGACCCTTCGCCTTGAATGACTTCGGTCAGGCGGTGCGCGGCATCGTAGCGATAATGGCGGGTATGGCCATCCGCGTCAGTATCTTCAATGCGTTGATGGAGGGCATTGAACCGCAGCCGCGTCCTGTGACCGAGTCCATCCTGCCATGCCACGGGACGACCTGCGGCATCATAGATCAGTTGCTGGACCGTCCGACCTTCGCCATCGATGACGGAGACTAGACGACCTGCACCATCGTACTCATACCGCGTAACGTGTCCTAATGCATCGGTCACGGTCTGCAATCGACCTGCGTTATCATAGGAGAGCTGAGTGGTTTCGCCCAGTGCATTCGTCTCGGCAATCAGCCTGTTTTCGACATCATAAGTATACTGCCGGGTGTGACCGAGCGCATCGGTGATGGTTGCCACTTCCCCGTTCGGCGTATACGTATACTGCATGGAGGCCCCAGACGGACGGGTCTCCCGAATGCGCTGCCCACTGGCATCATACACGGTCTGCCACATGAGGCCCAGCGGGTCGGTGACGGAGGTCAGGCGATCTGCACCATCGTAGCTCCGGCGGCTCACACTTCCGGCTGCATCCTTCAGTTCGACTAGTCGGCCTGCTTCATCCCAGCCAATCTGTAAACGTCGACCTTCCGGATCCAGCGTATGCTGCAGTTCACCTGTCTCGCTGTAGGCATAGGTCCAGATGGCTCCCGTGAAGTCCTGATACGTGGCGGTTTGTCCGGTTTCGGTATAGGTCCACTTGGCTGTACTACCATCTGGACGGGTCACTTCGGCCAGTCGTTGTTGTTCATCGTACTGGTAGGTAGTTACGCCACCTTCGGCATCGGTTTCACGCGCAACTTGGTGGTGCGCAGTGTAATGATATTCCGTTTCATGACCCAGTGGGTCAATTTCCCGGATCAGATGTCCCTCTTCATCGTAGACATACGTCGTCGTTTCGCCCAATGGGTTGGTGACACTGGCCATCTGCCCTTGTGACGTGTAGGTGTATCGAGTTATACCGCCAGCTTCGGCATGCACTTCGAGAAGCTGTAAGGCGTCATCATGCACGAGGATGCGCGCCTGACCCAGCCGATTGGTCACAGTGGTCCACGTCTGACCCGGATGACTCTCGGTATCATACGCCATCCGCCCCGCTACACCGGATGGGTCGGTTTGCGCAATGATTCGGTACTTCTCGTCATAGGTATTGGTAAACTGAACAACGCCGGCTTCGCTCAACGACATCAGACGCCCTTCGCCGTCATGGGTCATTTCTGTGATTGTACCGTCCGGTTCGGTTAGACGCACCAGAAATCCTGCGCTATCATAACCAAATGTCGCTTCACGCAAGGCATCCCTGACCGCGGCAAGGTTTCCTTCCGCGGTGTAGTCCAGTGTCAGCACACGTCCCGTGACCCGGTCCTGCAACTGCTGGAGTTTTCCTTCTTCATCATAGACCAGATCAAGTGACAATCCGTCCTTGTTGGTGTGACGAAGTAGTACGCCATTGAGATCGAATTGGTACATCTCGCGCGGACTACGGGCTGTATAGCGCCAACCCTGCTCGGTGTAGCTCAGCTCGTCATGGTTCACATCCAGGTCATCACTGCGGTAACAGCCGTCCCCTTGGTGCGTAAATCGGTTTTTCCGTCCCGGCGTCCAGCAAACATCTACGATGGGTTGATATACATCTCTAGCTTCAAAGGTAGTCTGGAAGTCTTTTGGACTCAAATCCAAACGTAATCCATATTGATGCGTCCAAGCCGGGCCAAGTTCTCCCCGCTGCAACAGTCCCGAATGGTAGATTAGGGTGAAGGGCCAGTCGGCTGCTCCGTGCAGCGTCAGCAGACGGTGATTCATAAACTGATGACCGGTCGCTGCGTGAATCGGGTCCTCCACTTTACTTTCTGCATGTGATTTTTGAGGATTCTGCGTTTCGGTGGTTCGCCCTGTAGAGGGAGATTGCGACGAAGAATCGATATCCTTCGACTTAGGCGCCCCTGGCGCATCTACGCCTTTCGGAGCGTTACCTCCGGGTGTCTTCTTCATCATTGAAGCGGCCGCTGCAGATCCCGTTCCTGCCGCCGTACCTGCTGCTGCCGCTGCCTTCTCGGCATCGGTGAGTCCCGTATCGTGTCGTGTGGACCCGGCATCGCTTGGCGCATCGTCTGCTTTGCCCGTGGGTTTGTTACTGGTCATCGGCGCGTCACCTGTATCCCTAGAGCCTGCGGGGGCTTCGCCTGCCTTGGTCGACTTCGGCGTTGCTCCAGCAATATCCTCCCCGGCTTCTCGGGTCGAGTTCCCGGGTACTCCCGCCTTGTTGGGGCTGGTCGGGATCGCATCGATCGCATCATCGGCGTTGCGACCGACGGTTTTTGCTGCATCTACGGCGTCGTCCGCATGCTTCACCGCTTTCCCGGTCAGATCCATGGCTTCATCCGCATATTTAAAGAGCGAAGCCGCTTTATTGGCCCCTTTCCCCAGCGGTCCCAGCACGGCAAGACCACGCTCATACCAGGCTAGTTTCTCTCCCGTGAGCAGATCCCGGCCAGTGATGGCCTCGATGATCCCTTTCACATTGCCAACGACAGGCAAGAAATCCAGCACCGTCCCCAATGCAAAGGTGAGGAAGCTCGCCAGCTTCCCCCAGTTGAATTTTTTGCCCTCCCGATCCGCTTGTTCATATTCTTCTCGTTTGCGGCGGGTCAATTCCGACAACAGTTCCAGCTTGGTTTGCAAGCCGTCCAGTTCCCGCATCAGGTGGGTGAATGTACTTTGTACCCCACCTTGGCTGAGAGTTTTATAACTTAGACTGTTCATGGACCGATTCAGGTCCGCACGCAGATCCCCCATCTCATCCGCGGCTCCGTTCAGACTTTTTGAGGTCCGCTTCAGGTCGGATAGGCTGACTTCCAATTTCACATTGCTTCCCCCTTATTTCTTCTTCGCAGCCGCAGCGGCTGCCGCTGCGGCCGCTCGTTGTCTTTCGCGCTCCTGACGCTCACGTTCCTGGCGTTCTCTCTCTCTGCGCTCTTCTTCAAGATCTTCCTGCATGAACTGATTGGCTAATGCTTCCAGTCGTCGTGCGAATTGTTCCATTTCATCCGCAGTCTGTCTCATCCGTTGAGTTGTGTCCCTGAAATCATCCATAAAGTGTTGATACACTCTACCCTTCCAGATCATAGACTGTACATTACTATTAATACTGGAGCGTTCATTCTCCAGCTTGTTGCTGTTGCTGCGTAATTTGGAGGCAATGCTCCGCAGTTTACCGACGTCAGGCCGAATTGGCATATGTACATCTCCTTACTTTATTGAATCTGCCTTACTGAATCTCTCGGAAATGGCTTTAAGTTCGTCCCCTACATCCTTCAGTACAGTTGATACACTTTCCAGCTGAACATGGGCATCTTTGTAAGAGGAATAGAAACGCTCTTGAGATTTCCCCTCCCATTCCCCGGTAATTCCATCGATCAATGACTTTAACTCTCTGGACAAAGCAATACTTTCCTGACTGCTGGCCAGAAATCGGGTAGCGATCTCCTTAATACGTTCAGGTTCAATTTTGATACGGTCTGCCATTTATTTGACCCCTTTTCCATCCAGTTTTTCGATTTGATCCGCAAATCGTAATAACGCTTTTTTTAATATCGCCGGCTTATATGGCTGGAACTGAAGCGTCCCCTCCGTCAATTCAACCGCCAGATACAGCTTGTCTCCCCATTGCGCATAGTGATAATCCTCCTGATGCCACATCAGTCCATGCCTCTTCATAAACATCATAGAGCCTGAGCGCTCCCCATTACTGAAGATGTCTAACGCAAGCTCTGCCTGTTCTTCGGTATGCCCTGCTTGAACTAGTCTATTATGCTGGTCTATTTCGGTAAGCTGATTCCATTGATCCCATGTGCAGTCTTTGATGACCGCCTTTTTGGCCGCACTCTTATATTGAAGTGTCAGTGGAAAGAACCCTTTCATAGCTTCTAACGTTAACTGGGCATCTGCCACAGGAACAAGGACAATGCCTCCTGATTCATCTACTGTTTGTTCAACAACGATTCGAGGAGTGAAATAGTAGTGACCTGCGTATTTCCCAGTGCCTTCAATCTTCTTACTCACATGCATCACATCGGCACTGCCGCATGCAGCAATGCAATAAGCGAGCATTTCATTCATATCATAGCCAGCCCCCTCTTGCTTCGGAACAAGATATCCTTTCTCTACAAATGTCTTTTCGATCACCTTATATTCCTCTTCCAATTCCTTAGCCAGATACCCGCGATAAGGATCATCAAAGTTAGCTATATGACGGACTCCCACCAACTGAGTCAAGAAGAAAAATTCTTCAGGAGAGAGTTGGAATGACCACTCTTCCGTTAATTCATTTCCCAAGATAAAGCACTCCTTCAATCACTATTTAAATAGACCAATAACATAAATAATTAGTGCAAAAACCAGCGCACCCACTGAAGCACCTATTACATAGATCCACATACGGTCATAGGTGGACTGTTTATTCTGTTGGATCAGTTGATTCCAGCCTTTTTTTACGAGGGTCTGCTTAGGTTCAGGGTTAAAGACAGTCTGATCTATGCCTCCTTGTACCTGCTCCATGGCAATGGAGATTTCAACATGAAATGGCGAACGATCGTTAAATTGCTCAATCAGCTTGCCATATTCCCAGAAGGCCGATGTCAGATTCCCCTGACGTTCCAATTGACGGGCTCGAGACAATTGATTCTCTTGGGCGTGACTCAAAGCGTTAACAGCATACTCACTCGGCAAGTGAATAGATTCCTCTGCTGGTTGCTCCAACTCTATTTCCATTTCAGATGTTGAAATCGCCTCTTGCTCCACGAATTGCTTCGCTGAAGCCAGTGCAATCTGCCACTCGCCAAAGGTTGGGCATTGCTGTAGTTGCTCTGCATTCCACAACCGGTCTAGCAACGCTGCTACTTCAGGGCCATACTGTTGCTCGAGCGTCGCTTGAAGAAGTACATAGCGCTCACTTTGTTGCTGGATTTCTTGTGGATCAAAATAACTATCTCCCCACGCTTGCTTACATATGTCTGTACTCGACCAAGCCAGCATCTCGGCAAGCAGGATTCCACCAGCAAATCGATCCGCAAGAGGACTCCAGTCCCCATACTCTCTAAGGAAAGTTGCGGTATATCCCGTTGCACCCTCTGGCAGATTATCGGGTTCCTCCAATTGCTTGGCGTACATTCCTTCCACATCAACTAATTCAACAGACATGTCCTCCGCCTCTTGATTAGGATTGACGATCAGCAGATTAGAAGCTGACAAGTCGGCATGGGCTATGCCAGCTTGCTCCAATACAGCCATGGTAGATACCAAAACCATTGCCAATTTCATTGATTGTTCCCGAGATAATGCCTCTCGGCCAAGCATTAATTCACTCCATGTCACACCATCAATCCATGGCATATGTGCACCGTAAAGTAATTCAGGATAATGTCCGAGCAACTCCATATCTTCTATCGGATTCAATATCGTTCGTGACCATACGCTCAGTCCCGAGTGGACTGTGAGGCCTGCCATGAGCTCTGTTAACTTCATGACAGAAGGCTGTCGGAAGGCTGGGCGGAACACCTTCAAGGCACTGTTTTCTCCCGAGCTGTTAATAAGCTTGTATACTGTGCCTTCCCTGCCCTCCTGACCATAAGGCATACCATCGAATTGAGGGTGCTGGGCCAGTCTGTAAACCTGGTTTCTGATTCGTAGTTCTGTATTAATATCAGGTGGAAACACGATTCTTGCTCCCCTTTGCACAAAAAAATGATTCGAAATTATATTGTTGAGAAGGAGTTAACCTGCTCAATGCGCAGATAGCTTCCATCCATTGCTTTTACATCCTCCAGAGACTGCTGAAGGTCCATGCTATTCCACTCGCTTCCATCACTGCTAAGATAGTAGCGATAGTTGGATGCTTGAAACGTAAGGGCCATACCTTCATTTAATCCTTTGAGCATGGGTTCAAGTAATTCATGCAGAGGTATCGTATTAGGTAGCTCTACATCTGTCTTTTTTCCAGTAGCATCAATAATTAAGGTCAATAATGTTCGATCCATGTGTTCTCCTCCTTACGGTTACATCGGGGTAGAAGCAGACATCTGCAGCCCTAGTGAAATTAGGTCTTTGCTTGTACCAGGCAGCATCATAAGTGCACCCTTCTGAATGGAATATCCGGATTCCATCATCATTTCGCGATAGCTTTCAGGTACAACCGAAGACATTCGTTTTAATTTCTCTGAATAAGGGTCCACCACGAAGGAATCCGGCATCATACCTTTCCAAGCTCGTGTATCTCGAATCCGGCTAGTGGAAGCATCCTCCGTAATAAAAATATTTTCGACCAGCACTTGTCCATCAGGGACAGACATGGTTTTGATCCGTTCAACAATCGGTTCAGGATCTTCCCCTGTGTAAATGCCATCCGTCATATGACAGATCAGAGGGGCAGGACAGTGCTCCATGTTACGAAGCTCAGACTGAATAATCTTCTCCGCTTGTTTGAATGCCTTCGCCGTGTCTGTGAATCGTTTCGGATATAGCGGTGGCAGACTTCCACGATTAGCGATACGATCAATAGATTTAACACCATCTAGTAGATCGTAGACTTCATCACTGTAGGCAAGAATCGCAATTCGATAACGAGGAGACACTTTTGACCCTTTCGTTGATCGGTAGACGATCTGGCGAATAATCGTCTGAAGTCCCTCGTTAACAATATCCATCCTCCGTTGTCCTTCAAGCTCAAGCGTCATGGAGCCGCTTATATCAATTAAATAGATTAGTAGAGCGGGGGTGCTTCCCGTCGCATGTACTGAATAACTCATAGGAATAACCTCACCTTTTCATACTTTGGATATAGAAAAAGCCAGGTATGTTTACCTGGCTTCTTATGTAACGACTACTGTTGGTCCGCTTGTCTGAAGCGAGTTGAGATAGCTTTTAATTCTGTTCCTACTGCACGAAGCATTTCAACATAAACGGTCATGTTCTTCTTATCGGATTCAAATCTGTCATAGAATCCTTGGGAAGTCATACCTTCCCACTGGGAGCGCATGGATTCCATCAAGGAATTCAATTGCTGAGCCAACTGCTCGCTTTCTTGTGCTGCTTGGTCAAACTTCGATCCTGCGTTATCAATTTCTTCTGGTGTAATTAAAATCTTTGCCATTCCCATCTTCCCCTTTATACCATTTTTATAAATTTTACCCATTAACTATTGTATACAAAGAACTAGTGAATTACCAAACATTTTTTGGGAAAAAAGACTCATATATGAGTCTTTTTTCCTTTAATGTCTTAATTTACGACAAGAACTGCGTTTCTATTTATTTCTGCTACTTGTTCTTCAACCTGAGCAACCCCATTGGCAAATGCATGTACTGCTTTCACACTTACGAATTTCCGTTTAATATAGTAACCTTCTCCATCCGGCAATACTCGACTGCCTGAGACATAAGGAACTTTAATATTAAACAGCTCAGTATCTGTAGATTCAGCCGTACCCAGCAACCAACCGATCTGACCGGATTTAATCTCTTTCATCCACTCATCATAATTACGGTTAATGGCATTGGCTTGCCCAGAAACGATAATATAGACACCGTGCTCCCGTCCATTTCGGGTGATGTATTCCAGATGACCTGTGATCGTTCTGGAGATACGCTTAGCCAGGAAATCAACATCATCCATCATTAGAACCATCTTCGGAGCGAATTCATCTGGATCAGCAACTCTCTCTTCCAGTTTCGTACGTAAGTTTTCGATCATTTCTTCCATCGTTGCTTCATTGGTTGCAAATGCCACTGTATGATGGAGATCTTTCAGGGCTCCCAACCCTTGAGGTGTGCGTCTAAAGTCGCATAGATAGAGTTCAAGCTCATCCGACGAATATTTCATGGCTGACATCAACCCTATTGTGACGAGCAATGACGTTTTACCAGATTCCATTCTTCCGGCAACCATGAAATATGGACCATCCGCTTCCATGTCCCATCCCAACATTCTCAAGCTATCAATGTTCATATGAACGGGTAGCGTAGGATCAGACACCCTATGGATATCTTTCAATACTTCTTGAATAGCAATAACTTCAGGTAATACTCGAATAGACTCTGGTTTAGCAGTCGTACAAGCAGCGTCAAGTACTGCAAACTGTTCACGCAATAACTTGGCACGGGAAGACTCATTCACCGCATTAATGGATAACGCCGTTTGGAACTCGTATGGGGGGATTGCTCCCTTCACAAAGGCTCTTCCTTCCGGCATCTGTGTTGGTGCTTTGGTCAACCTTCCTACGGCATAGTTATAGTCCGCTGCATCTGCAAGCATATATGAGACAGCATTTGGGAAGTTACTACGGATCCGTTCCAGCATGTCTGAAATCCGGTTAATGGTTGCAACAAAGTATATCCCTAATCCTGGTCCTTCACGAAGAAGGGGATCCAGCTTCTCATGAAGCTTCTCGAACTGTCCTCGGAAACTAACATAGCTATCGATAACAACAAGTATGGCTGGAAGCGTATTTCCGGTTTCGGCACAGTAAGACAGTCTGGATTTCACTCCTGTTTCAGCAAACAGTGTTTTCCGCTTACTAATGGTCTCTTCCAGATAATTGAACAATCGGTTCATCTTTTCTTCCTGATCATCCTGAATGACATCCGCCACATGAGGCAACAGTGTATAATCCTTCAGCATTCTTCCGAAATCGAGCGCATAGATATTCACATCATTAGGTGTCGTTTCCATTGCCAGTGAATACAGCAAGGTTTGGATAAATGTTGTTTTCCCCGTACCTGGCATACCATATATCAGCCAATGTCCTGATTCCAGATCGATCCGAAGTGGAAATTGTCTTTGGTTCACTACATCATCAATAAGTCCAACCTGTGGATTCAAAATTTTACCTGGTTCACTTGAACTAACAGCCAGATCTTCCAAGGTCAGATGATTAGGCAGCGGCTCCAGCCAAGGACCTGGTAGACGCTGAATACCTTCGCGTTCCGCTTTCATCGCGATATGCTCAATAAGAACGTTTAATTGTTTTTTACTGAGCGTCTTTTCTTCAGAAGGTTTTGTTTCCTGAATCAACTCCAGCTGGTCTCTTAACTTGGTCTTGCGGCCATCTAATTCATAAGCATACATATTGCGGTCAGATTGCGTAATACTTTGATCTGGTCGATACGGAGCACCGCTCCATGCGAATTGAACGGATTCAAATACTTCATTACTACCGACCTGTAGGAAACCACGCCCCGGGTTTGTAATATGAGCAGCATCCGGAATGCGGATCATCTCACGACTATCACTTTCGTCCTGAACTCGAAGGCAAACTTTATAACGGGAGTTACTCCAGATTTTATCATCTACAACGCCACCTGGTTTCTGGGTTGCCAAGAGCAAATGCACACCCAATGTCCGACCAATTGCCGCAATGGAAACCAATTCACTCATGAACTCCGGTTGGTCTTTTTTCAATTGGGCAAACTCATCGATGACGATGAATAGATGCGGGAGAGGATCCCGATCTTTCCACTCTGTAAGATAATATTCGTCAATATGCTGTACATTACCAGCAGCAATGAATAACCGCTGTCTTCGTTTAAGCTCGGCTTTAAGGGAAACCTTAGAACGTTCGATTAATCCTTCTTCTTCGAGATTGGTTACTGTCGCAATAACATGGGGCAATTCCTGGAACGTGTTGGACATGCCCCCACCCTTATAGTCAATCAGCATAAACGCCATATCATGGGGATGATATTCAACCGCAAGTGATGCAATAATGGATTGAATAACTTCACTTTTACCTGAACCGGTTGTTCCTGCCATAAGTCCATGAGGACCATGTCCTTTACGCTCGATCTTGTCGTGAAGGTTCAGCAGAACCGGCTTTTTCCCCCCTCTAACACCCACAGGGAAAGGCAGGGTATTGGGATAACGTGACTTCTGCCAATTGTTTTCCACATGAAACTGTTCAATATTCTGTATTCCAAATAGTTCAAACAACGTCAGTACATTGACAATCTCATCCGCAGAATTCCGCTTGATCCGATACGGAGCGATCTGACGTGCAAATTGATCTGCTTGTTCCAGTGTCATCTGATCTGATTTGAAAGGTTGTACAAATGGAACCTCATCCTTAGGCTTAGCATAGGTAGTATCGCCAGCGGAACCACCCGTTACATTCGTTGAACGCATGACCCCTTCAGCCGAATGCAAATCAATAACAAGTTCACATTCCTTCGGAAGAACGTCCTTACTCGGTGCAAGTACGATGCTGCAGACGCCAATGACCTCTGAGCTCTTCATCATCAAAGGAAGAATAGGTTCATGCTCCAGCATCTCAATGAACGGCAGGAAACATACGTAAAACGGGAGTGCTTTCTCCCCTTTATTCAACCATTGACGACGCTGTAGCATCGTAAATAATTGCTCCATCAATTGAGGTTGATATCCACGTTCTTCGAACAGATATCTGCCCGAACGGGTGTCGTTCCACACATGCGGAATCCACCTCATCCAGTCCCAATTTTCTCGCTGTATCTTATTCATAAATACAGCCATTTTAAGTTCGTCCGGTGCATGATGTGCCGCAAGTTGGGTCACAACAGTGCGACAGAACATATTTAGTTCTTCTTCGTCGCCAACAAGTCCGATAATGCGATATTTACTCAAGTCCAACAAGGCGGGAGCATTCGTAATTGTAGTGAATTTCTCCGTCATTTCCCTCGCTTTTTCAAGCATCGGATCCTTCTCTACCCCGTTTTGCTTAGGTATTGTAATGTCGAAGTTACTTGGCACGGTTCCAATGCCTACGCGAACTTTCAAAAAGTCGAAATCTTGTGGAATTCGCTCCCAAACCGAAGAGCTTCGATCCTTCACCATATTGATACAAAATTGCGGATCCAAGTGGGTTTGGTGCCAGTTCAGGATCAATTCGTTTTTCCAGTTCTGCAGCGTTTCCCTGTTCTCATTGATATGATTGTCGTATAAACGTTCACGATCTTTAATTTTCTTGCGATGCTTCGCTTTACTCTGAAAATGAACGAGTACAGGGACAAAATATGAAACGACCATCATACAGAGGGAAATCATCTGCACGGTTACAAATTGCCCATTCCCCCGACTTTGATAAAAAGTCATCATTGCCGCTCCACCTGCAACTGTAACCATGATGGGAACCATAATCGAGATAATGTTCAGTTGTGGTGGTTGAGGAAGTGAAGGTGGGGAGAAAATTTCCACTTCCTCTCCCGAAGTTTCCTTAATAATCCTAGGCGATCTCTTATAAAAAAAGTGGGACATGCTCAGTCTGCCTCCTCTACAACGTATTTTTTATCGATTCATGCAGCCCTTCGGATAATAACCTGCTGCTGCTGCATCTCTCTCACTTGAAAATGTCTCATCCTCCCGATAACCATAAGAACATGTACTAGGGTAATAATATTTAATACCGGTTGTCAGATCGACAGCGCCTTTAATCTCTGTTTTCTTGACCAGTCGGCCTCCACCAAGAGCGTAGTTGTTATAGAATTGGTCCCCTATCGGAATTCCTTGGATAAATGCCATAATTCCAATGTCATCGATGGAGTTGATCCATTCTTCCTGTGAAATTTGTGGAAGGCTAAAGGTATAATGGACTCCGTACCGAGTCGCGTACTCATTATGTTTGTTTATATAATAAGCCAGATCCTGTTGAATACTTTTCACGATGACACTTTTTCGCATCGCTTCAAAATTGGCTGCATTGTCTAATAAAGGAATGTTGGTTGTGCCCTCCAAATCTTCACGGAACCCTTCAACCCAAGCCTTTGCGTAAGAATCATACGCATATACATAACTGTCCAACGTGAAATTAATACTGTTTCCTCTGTCGTCCGAGTACGAATATGGTTTCTTCGGTCTCCACATATGCTTGAATACCCTCTCGCTATTAGCATCCCTATACTCATCCACTGCGTACAAGTCATAGCCATCGTAATCAATGACGGCAACTGCAGGAATATATCCGGCAAGAGCCCCCTGTCTGACAGGATCATTGACAACATCGAAATTTAAATAGAGTGTGCGAAAAAAAGTGTCCAGCGCTCTCTCTTTATTTGCAAAGAAAAATTTTCTCGACTGATAACCCGCCTCATATTCTTGAAGTACATTCATATTTAGCATCTGAGAAGCATCCTGAACTGCAGTATGCAGTGAAGCTGAATATTGATCAGATAAGGCCTGAGCCGTTTTTTGGTCTCCTGTTCGAAAATCCATGACGAGATAGAAAGGGACAAAGATACAGATAAACAATATTGCCAGATTAGTAATCTTCATTGATTACCATTCCCCCGTAAGGAACATAGACCTTAACGTTGCCATCCGTAATGCCTCCAGTAAAAACATCACTAAGAATTGTTGCCATAGTACGATTAACATTTTTCACTTTCACGGTGAAGAAGTCACCTACCGCCATGATATATCTGCGATCGAGATCAGATGCTGGGCTATTTGGAAACAACCTCTGCATAATTTCCTGATTGTAATGACCATCAAAGTAGGTCGTGAAACTATCACGGAAAGTAGCCGGATTAGCCGGATCAGTATATTCCGGATTGTACTTCTTGTGTAAATGTTCCATTTGGATGTCATACTGATTCCCCGTAGCTCCGAGCTTTTGGTTAAACTCCAGATACATCTCAGGAGTGATATACCCCTTGGTTCTAGCGGAATCCACGAATGTAGTCACAGCTGAGTGGATAACGATCTGAGACAAGTCATCCTGTCTTTGAGCCTGTTGGTACAACGGATACAAAAATAACAACACGATGGCAATGAAAATGCCTAATATTTTGGAGAAAGAGTTTTCCACACTAGCTCACCCTTTATGTAAAAACAATGGTTTGTACTTTGCCTTGACTGTCTCGAATATATGAAACAACATAGGTTCGATTGAGATCGACCCCTGATACATCAATACTTTCAATATCATCTGAACTATAGAAGTATTTATTAACTACACGAATATTGGCGTCCAAGGTTTTCATTTGTCTTATGCTTTGAAGAACCTCTGCACCCGTGTAGGTAATTTGCTCCGTAATTTCAAGACTTGTGAACAATCTTCGCTCTTCATTTACTGCAGATTTATGCGTAACGTTTACTGCCGCATCCTGAGACTGAATGCCTCCAAGAGCGAACATGCAAGCGATAATTACGATGCTGATCTCAGCCGCAACTAATATGAACTTTTCGACTGTTTCGCTCATTGGAGACCTCCTTGAGATAACTTATCGAAGAATTTTTCTTTATTGTTGTATAAAAATTATTCCACGAATCATATTATTTTTATCTCTGACAATAGTAGATTTGAATTTCCCGCTCGGGTTTATATAATCTGGGTAATACTGATCTTCCGCACGCTTTAAATCTAAATTTTTACTATCTTTAGATGCAACCGCACCAGTCGTAGTATCAAATTTACTTCCATAAAACACACCTTCTTTTTCATATTCAGATGATGAGTTTTGTTGCTTTCCCGTAATTACCTGTATACCAAATTGCTCCTGATTCATATATTGCCTAACCGCATTCAGAACCTGACTTCCTGACAAAGTGGTATTGCTATACGTCTGATACTCCGTATCCGACAACTGTGTCGTAATCGCAGCCATCTTGGTCTGTCCTTGTTTCGCCGCATCCTGCGACGAGATCGTAATAATAACTACAATCGTAATCAACATAATGGTGAGGAATATCCCGGCTGCGACCCGTATTCCGACGCCTGTATTTTCTTCCATGAAAAAATCAATCCCCTCTTAAATGGTTTGTAATTGTGTTGATATATCACTTAGTTGTTTGAATGACATGTAAAGGAATGGGAAGACCAGATATAGTGCAATCAGCAGTGCACCTGGTGTCCAGCCAAATAACTTGCCATACGATGTTTTCTTTCGAATCAAACGCTCAAGGCGTTCCTTCTTCTGCTCAGCATAATACTCTTGTTCCATCTCCAGATCGTCAAACGCTTCACGTAACGATAGCTTATCTACCGCCTGCATTAGACGTTTCACGATTCTACCAAATGAATCGAACGGCGCATCCGATTTCAGCATTTTCAAGGCTTCCTCTGCACCACTATCATAATTGAGCAGACATTTTTGCAACGCTGGTCTGAAAATGATACTGTATCGTTCCATCCACTCAAGTACGGTCTCCACAGAGATCCGTTCAAATTCACACAGAATCGAGATAAGCACATGGAACTGGTCCACTTCATTTTGCATTTCCAATGCGCGTAACCGACGCTGAAATTGTAAAATCCAGATCGTGATGTAATAGCCTGTAACTCCAAAGCCTATGGCTATAAGGAGTTCCCACCATTTCAGATACTCATTGTTCACAACAGTTACTTTACCGATAATCCGATTGACGGTATTATTCATAGCCACATCTGTTAATGGCTCATTTGAATGAGTTTCTATGGACTGAACAACCTGTTCTCGCGTCAAATCTTTATTTGTCCGAAGATCTTCGATAATTTGGTTGTCCATTGTTGTTACCTGATTAGCACGCTCCAATTCATCAGCATTCATATATCCAAGAATGTTCGTTGCTTCTGACGTCGGTTTGCTGAATATATGGTGTACGCTGTTGTAATGTAAAAACACAGAGAACACAATTACACCAATAAACGCGGAGACAGAGATAACGATTCGGTGGATATACAACCATTCCAATGTTAGATGAGAGTTTGCCTCTTTGAGGAGCATGTTGGTTCGATGATGCTTCCTCGTATTTGGTGACGGGACCAATCGATCCACGATCCACTTGACCCAAGACCAAGAATATGCTTTCTTTTCCCACTCTTTTCGCGGACCCTTAGCTACATATTTGGCTTCATCATTCTCCGATAATTTGCGAATTAGCAAGTAACAGATTACAGCTGAAGCGTATATGAACATTCGAACTAAAAAACCAATTCTGCTGTCATAGAACTCTGTCGTAATTGGAAAATAGTTTTCCGCCCAACGCTGCAACGGAAACGACAGCAGGATTGGAATAAGTGCAAGTAAGGTCAATCCGCCTAATTTGTAACGTAATTTTTGCCTTCTCATCAGGTCATATCTGATCTCTTGCACGAATTTATTAATGGCATTCAGATACATGGAGCCCTTTTGAACGTTGCGGTCACCGTACTCCATAATTAAATGAGACACTCCGGAAAAAACTTTCAAATAACGGTTAGGCGCAACCGCATAGTATTTTTCCAGCTCTCGAGCAGGGTCCTTGGATGTTAATACTTCGTGAATCCTCTCCGTCTGGAGCTTGATGTCATGCGGTGACGATTGTGCAGCCTGGTACAAGGCCTCATCAACCATCCGTACTTCCTGATAATGATGACGATCATCCTCCAGAACATTCGAGAACTGTTTTAACAGACGATCTTCAACCCGGTTCACAAAAATATCGATGCACAATTCGTTTATAACGATAGCTGCTAACGCTCCAAAGAATAATGCCATCCAACTTTTACTGATTATTGCCAGTACAATAAGACCAATAATGATAGATCCTAACGTCAAATAGGTAATTCGCATCGTTTCTTTACGCAATGAATACTCATCGTAGGTGTTGATCGCAGTCAGACGTTTACGAATCTTCAGAATCTGTGACTTGACGATCGGAACCTTGATCAGTTGATGATATGATTTCTGGTAAAATACCAACAATTGTCGTGGTGTTTTTCCTGTTACATTTTTAGAAGAAGGCCATACATTCTCACGATTCTTCTTCCGCTTGCGATCTTTGAGAATAAGATAAAGAAGTATTCCGCCCGAAATAAGCAGGGCACCGCCCGCAATGGCAAAAATCCATATCCACTTATTCATTGAGCCTGCCCCCAGTGTGCATTCAGAAACTGCCCGAAGTTCTCACGATCTTCCTCGTTCATGTTAAACAACATTTTTTCGATTTTTTCAGGAGAGATTGGAGACACAGCAACGTATTCACCATTACGGTATTCAATGATATTTCGTGCATTCCATACTCTTCCGCTATTTCTTCTGTACGCTTCTCTTTGAAGATTGACCAAAGCGTCCAACTTGCTCTCAATAGAATCATCTTTAGATAACACTTCTTCATGCTCCAACGTATCCGATTCAAATCGAACAGGTGTGATCTCAGTTATTCGCTCAATGTAACGTTTACCGTTCATTTCCTTACGCATGTGAACATCCCATTGCACCGCATTTGCTACCTGTTCTTCTGCGATACGCTCATTCTGGAACACACCGGTTTTGAGCAATGAGTTCCGCAAAGACCATACCAATTCACGTGCAGAGGTCGCATGATGTGTAAAGATCGTAAACAGACTTGCTACCTGCGACATTTGAATCATCCAAGCTGCCACGGGGTCCGTAGCGACCTCCCCCAGAATGTTTACGGAACC
Source organism: Paenibacillus sp. UASWS1643 (assembly GCF_008693195.1). Classification (NCBI taxonomy): domain Bacteria; kingdom Bacillati; phylum Bacillota; class Bacilli; order Caryophanales; family Paenibacillaceae; genus Paenibacillus; species Paenibacillus sp. UASWS1643. The sequence goes on along the minus strand of NZ_VXKZ01000090.1, from coordinate 37,776 downwards.
GTCCGTTTTCTTCTGAAGGTCTAGTCCAGCTTGTCCAGCAATGTTCTCGGTTTCTCGCAATGCTAGTGAGTTACGTTGTGGATATAGTCTTCTTAGATGCAGCTCAAATGTCATCTCTTGAATCCTCAAAGTTAACGTAGCGTATATGTATTTAACTGAGGCCATGACCAAAGATGTCTTTCCTGAACCCTGAGGTCCAGTAAATGCAGTAACCTGCGCACCTTTCATCAGGTACTTAATCATATCTCTAGCTAATTCTGCATTTACGGCATCTTTGGATGAGATCAGATGATCTAATTTCATATTAGGTAGATCAAACTTCCTAACGAAAAATGCCCAACTCTCTGCAAATGGCGGTCGAACAACTACGACCCTGGATCCATCTTTCATTTCATTGACTTTAAAACCGTTCGTCTCCGTTAGTTGACCTGGATTGTCATACTTATAGATGTTCTGACATACCCTCTTCAATTCTAGGTCGGTTTCAAAACTTAAAAACGATAAATGGATAGACTTACCTCGAAAGAAAATCCATACACTTTGGTACCCTGGATACTTATATTGCTTCATTCCTTGTAGCAATGAAATCTCGTCTTCCACAATCTGCATATTGGTAGGAACACCTGATACACCACCAGATACGCCATCAATGGACATATCACGAATTTCGTCAATCACGCCAAACCCTTTGTAATGCTGGTATACACGCTGTACAACGATAGCTAACTTGTCATCAAACTCCAAACCACCACGTGCTTCTTTGACAAAAATGGAGTCAATCTCATCACCCGTAATTACATATGAATCTACCGTTCCATCTTCAATAACTTTTTTTGGTTGATCCAATTGATACTTATCGATCAACTTGGATAGACCTTGAAATCCGTACTTCTTCTTATATAAATGAAGCAAAATATCAAATTTATCTTGTTGTGTTAATTGATCTTCATCCTCAAAAGGAATGATTCTATCGATATTATCATCGTTAAAACCATAATTACGTTCCAAAAGATCAGATATAAATTGCTTAAGATAAATCTTCTCTTGTATGTCACCTGAAGTCGCATTTTTCATGGCACTTCTTAGCTCAGCTACAACTCCCAGACGACGATTGTATTCCTCGCTTGTCATCCCCATATCCAACAAGTTACTGTTTACGTACTCATTAATCATGGTTTTAACGTATTCAAGAAGGTAATCAAATTGGAACCTTTCTTCATTTTCATTTTTCTGACGTGTTCCAACCTGACCAGGCTTTCTGTTCAGCTTCAAGAATAAATACGCAATTAAAACAGCTACGATCAAAACAATCGCGAGGAAATTAATGGTGAAATTCAGTCCCATCTTAATTCCCTCTTTCAATTCGCTTCAGTTTGGTGTTAATACCAATCTCATGCAGTATTGTTTTTGCAGCACGGCCAACTTCCTGTATGAAGTAATGATTCTCATGACTGCTGCCAACAAATCGATTTCTAGCAAAGAAACCTTTAATGTCACCATCATTTAAATGATCTTTGAAGCTTGTATTATAGGGAATTGTCAATATAGGAGCTTTGAGCTTGTACTTGTTGGCTATATTTTTGATCTTATATTTTGACATAGGATCATACTGCGTCATAAGAAGCAGATGTGGCTTTTCTTCAAGTACCTCTGGCCAATGATTCCTTTGATTGTCAAAATATTTTTCTAGTACACTTATATTTTGATTCACACAGATAATCACCAAATCTGCATCGCTGATCAGGCTGTTAGAGACCTCGTTATCCTGCCCACTTCTAGCATCCAAAAGTGAAATGCCATAGTATTCTGCTGCCATACGAAATACCATATTCACAGCTTCGATCGAACCCTGTTGTGGTCGATTAAGACGTTCACTTCCCCAAAGAAGGTCCAAACGATTGCGCTCTACCATTAGTGTATAATTTTTAACACTATTACGTTCAAGCTTACTGCTCTTCGCAACACGTTCTAATGAGTCAAGTCCCAATCCACCAATGGCAAAAAATTGCCGATTATATTGATTAATTGTTTTATTGAAAAACCGCTCCATATCTCCGTCCGTCCGCTGCGGCTGAGATACTAAAGTTCTCACATCATACTCCAACCCGATAAATGCAGCCAAAGCAGCGGTTGCACTGGTTACGCCTAATCCATGCTGCATGCCCCATAATGCAATTTTACCCATGTTAATTACTCCTTTCGGCCCGCTTCCATAGTGCGTTAACTTTTGACGTTTCCAACCCAAGGATGAACTCTATCACCTGTTTAATGACTAGCTTGTATGAACTGGACATACGTTTGACCATGACTGTATTTTTATATTGATTAATAATCTTCAGTGTCTGATCACGTTCATCAGGATAATAAACAAGACTTTCTTTCCACGATAAAGGTAGTTCATCCAGCAGACTATCCATATATTTTTCGTCCAGATGATTACTAACCTCATAAATAACTTTCGTTAATGGAATGTTAACAGAGGATAACTTTTCTCCCTGGAAGTAAGCGCGAATAAGATTAACGTTTTTCTGAATAACAGGATTCTCATAGGAAGTCACAACATAAACAAAATCCACTTCTGGCCAATCAACCAACGAAGCCTCGTCATTACAATCTATGAGTACAAAATCATATTTCTGTTCTTCCAAATTACGCATCAGTCCCTCATACGAGTGGACATCTTCCATAACATCAAATTGATCATGAGTGTTCATCGTGAGAGATTGATCAATTTTAGGGAATACGTATTCGTAATCCTTATTTTGCGTTGCATCTACAAGCAGCACCCGATGATCCATCGACAACAATTTACCAAGGTACATCATAAAATCCGTTTTATCATAGTGCCCAATAACAAGTATTTGCTTCATCTCGGTCTCCTTATTTACTGTGCAGGTTCACGTGTATTGCTATCTTTGAACATACCATCTGATTCTGAAGTTGCATTTGGTGCATTCCCAGTATTACTTTGCTGATTCATATCCGCTGGATTTTCATTCATCAGAGAATTATCTTGCTGGGATGTTGTTGCGTTCCCCTGTCCTTCTGTCTCAGTAATGTACTCCCTTGAGTTCATCTCCGTCGTATTACGTCCACTGATATACTTTTGTCTGTCTTCATCACTCATGGACTGAAGATCTTGTTCTAATTTTGCTCTTACTTGTCGTTCGAGAGCCGTGGTTGCTAATCCAACAATATTAGGATTAGATTCAATGAGATCCAATACTTTAGGATTAGATGGATAGTTGATGATTGCACCATCTTGCATGTAAGGATCGACATAACTTAATGCATAGATAGAGGCATCATTGATGTAAGCATCCACAATAGCACTTGACATCGTCAAAATTTCTTTTTCAGTCATTTTGTACCATATTGTTCCATTGTTTAAATCTTCTACTTTTTTCTTAGAAAGTACTATGTAATCCTGACCTGTTGCAAAACGAATCCGAACATCTACAAATTCATCTTTTCTCAACTTTAAAGGAAGCTGTACTAGACTAAACTCTTGGTTTCTAAGGTCATTTGGTGTTATTCCATCTTCAAACAACATTGGTGTGGTGATAATAGAGTTTTTCTGAAGATCAATCTTAATCCTTTTCCCTACAATCTTTGCTTGCTCTACTGTATTTTGGGGTACCGTACTAACCGGTACAACTAGAGAACTCACGTCATCTTCTGTAATTAAATCTCCGGCCTTATGATCATCATTCAGTACGATCACTTTCATCTTATCTTCATTCAACTTCTTCTGTGCATCTTGAAGTTGTTGCTCAATCTGAAGTGTTCGCTCAACATATCTTCCTTGAATATAGTCAATAATAAAATAACCAGCGATAACACAAACAAATAAAATGATCGCCCCCCCAATGGAAGCGGACAGAAGCAACTGCTTCTGCCTAAAACGAATCTTAGACATAACGAACTCCTCTCAATCCAACATGATTAAACTTAATTATTCACGACCAATAATATAATCAAAACAATAATAATAACGATGCACAGTCCGAGGACACCATACAATAATGCTTTTGAAGATATCTTCTTAGAGTCCCCCATGTAACTTTTCATCAACTTGTTTAATACTGAGTCTGTATCTCCTTGATGTTTATAGGGATCAGCATGTGGTGGAATTCGATATACGAGATTCCCTGGAAGATCTTTTCGAATATCTTGGATACTGAGATTTTCTACAAATGGTACACAATAAACCCAATTAGACTGATCCATTTTTTTATGTAAATCTCTAAATCTTCTAATTTTCCCTTGTCGCCATTCGCTACCCGCACCCAGCACAATGTTCACACTCGCTCTGTAGAACTCTTTACTCCAGTCACTCTCTTCAAAGCTCCCGATATCTAAAATTAAGTAGTCATGTCCTGCTGTAATCAGATGGTTAATATCCAATTTGTTATTATTCTTGTAATACTCCACGCCCTCTATAGAGAAGTGAATGTTATTGCTTTTGAAATCCTGTGTTCCTTCATATGCGTTCTCAATACTTGTAAAGTCACTTGAACTATTTGCCTCTACTAAACCTACTGAGTAGCCTTTACGTTTTAAATAGTTTGCAATTAATATACTCTGATGAGTTGAACCGACTTTGGATTCAACACCCATAACCGCAACTAAAATGGTTCCGATAATCCGATCTTTCAGAATTATTCTCTCTTGAATCGGCACATCTGGAAGTTCCAAATCCATAACATCTGATGAGTCAAAACTGCCAGCAGAGGTTAATTTCGCTGTATAGCGATAAATGCGATCCTTTATTTTTTCAAGATCAGAATCATTGGATTCCCAATCCTCTTGTCCACTACCAGTTACTTCGCCTGGATTTGGCAATAAATTGCGCAGTGCTGGAATAATGGACTTCGGCTTCGTTCCTGGCGAGGTTGTAACAACGTTGATCCCCATATCTGCCAATTCATGAACGACTCCGTCATCCTCATAACGATCAAGAGCAATGACAATAATTCGAGTATTTGAACGCACTGTTCGATATTGACTAATTCCACGTAGAAAAGTATTCGAATCGGTGCAGTCTAGATCAGTTATAAATGCATTGATGTTAATTCTAGCTACAGCTTCGCAAAATTCGATAAACTGACCACTCTCAAAGCGACCTACTTTTTCAAAACTAACATCTGTATTCCCTATGGCTTCATGCACTAGCGTAGAAGCTTTACTGGAAATGATAACCGCATTCACTATGGTTGCCTCCATTAATCCGCTAAAATTTTACTTTGGTCTAGATCAAAGATTCTATTAAGCCCACTTTGCTTCGTTCGAACAGCGCCCTCTTTCGCCTCACGGATATGGTCATCCAGTGTAAATTCAGGCTTAGTGTCAATATACCCAATCAGTACAGTACTTGAGGCTTCAACATCAATTTTCATCCTCATGGAGTTAGCCAGCTCTGCTAATGGCAAATTAGAACTTGTTATAAGAGCCACAATGACATCGCTTTGGTAACGTCCAGCAAATCCAATACCTTCCAAGATCCTTCCCACGGCTCTTCCCGCTCTCTTAAAAGACTCTTCTTCCGAAATGTGGGTTGGATTCTGAATTTCTATGTACAATACCCCAACTGTCTTCCCTTTGGATAAAGCTTGATTAGCTTGGTGAATAAAATGTTTTTGCGTGAATAAACCTGTTACCTCATCCCGTGTTGATGTGTATGTCGCAGCTTGCATAACCCCAATAATCTTTTCAAAAATCATCGTAAATACTATGAAGCTAGCAAAAACACTCAAAATCAAACTAATTTCTGCCAATAGTTCATAACCTGTAAATGCACTCGATAGATGCAACAGTAGCTGCATTGCAAAAAGGATCGTTACCATAAAATACTGTGGATTTAGCCCAACAGCCGGAAAAATCTTAACGAGTGTATACAATGTCACACCTACTACAGAAAGAAACACTAAAAAGGAACTCATTTGTACGGGTAAAAATAAAGACATTGCGGCAGTAATCAAAGTAACCGCAGTTCCGCCTAAATGTACATAAAGTTTGTCTGTTCGTTTGTTGTAGTAAAGTCGAAATATCCCGATTTGAGCAATTACCATTCCAGCTGAGTAAAGTGATAAGAAAAACATATATGCAGACATAAGCTTGTGAGGCATTAGAGCCATACCTACATTTGCAAATAACATTAAAGAAAAAGCTCCCAAAAACTTTAAGTATGTTGGGTTTCGCCATTTCCTGTACATTAAAAATCCAATGATAAATAAAACAATATTAATAGACAACATAGAACCAATTGTTAACTCTCCAAAATCCCCCATGTATACCTCCAAGCCATTTTCTTAAAAATTATGAAATTATATGAATTTTACAATTCCAATTTACCAATCATTTTTCCCAATTCAAACTATATCAATTTCTTATCTAATTTGGTTCTTAGTACCTAAGATTTGGATAAATAAGTAACAGCAAATTAAATAATAGACTCATTTCAGCAATTTTACAACATATTTTTGTTATTTATGACCAATTGTGCCTAAGAATATAGTCCTCCATTTTCACAATAGTCCTAGACATTATTTATTTTGTAATCGGAATTTCCTTTTTCATTTCCAATTAAATTGAACGGTATTTTAAAAAAAGAAATTTTCAAGTGTGTATTGAACAAAAAAACTGCCAGATCAATTGATCTAACAGCGTTTTCTTGGATATTTAACCCACTTGTTCTATAGTTTTTCATATTGCTCTTGTCACAAAATAAATGATTAAATAGTCTAAAATTACTAGTAATTTGCATTACGAATCCAACTTGCTCCCGAGTGTAATACCCGAATCCTCGAAGTTCTCCACCGCCGTCTTTTTTTCATAAAAGTGTACGGCATGTTGCATGATTCCTTCTCTTGTGTAAAATGAGTCTTCCGCCCTCAGTGGAAAAACAACCTTTTCTCCGGTACTCGCCGATTTGTAAATGCCTACAATCAGTTCAAGTGTATTCCGTCCACTATTCCCATCCACCAGTAGCGGTGAACCTGTCTCAATAGCATTTAACACATTCTCAACTTGCCCAGCGTGACCGACATGGATAACATCCGGTAATTCGTCAGCGAGCTTCTGAATCTGTTGCTCCAATACTCGATTTGATTCCGGAAACCCGTTACTCCGTGAGGTAGAAGCAACCACTTTCCAAGGTGCAGACACTCGGGCTTCCTTGCCCTGAAAAATTAACTGTTGCTCCTCTCCGTGATGTACGACCGAACTGGTAATCATGCCAAGCGCACCTGCCTGAAAACGGAGCATCGCCATGGATATATCCTCGACTTCCGCATTATCATGCGCCGTATTCGCCATCATGGCCTGCAATTCCATCGGAGGTCCCATCATCCATAACATGGCATCAATATGATGCACCGCATGATTAAGGGTACAGCCTCCACCTTCTTTTTCCCATGTACCGCGCCACCACAGATCATAATAATTGTGCCCACGCCACCAGAACGAATCAACCTGCACATGTACTATGGGGCCCATCTGTTTACTGTCTAAAACACCTTTCAGTTTCATCATCGGTGTCGTAAACCTATTCTGAGCTACAACAGATAGTAGCCTGCCACTTTCTTGCGCTACTTTCAGCATCAGATCCGCTTCCTCCAAGGAAGATGCCATCGGTTTTTCGACCAATACATGCGCACCTGCCTGCATGAAATCACATGCAATAGAAGCATGCGTATATGGCGGTGTACAGATGGATACCAGATCAATGTTTTGGGTAAGTAATTCCGTATAATCCGTAACGACTTGTGCACCTTCCAGTCCATATTCGTTCATTCGCTTCTGTGCTTTATCCACGTACATATCGACCACAGCCACAATCTGACATTGCTCAGGAAATGCCAAGTATGCCGAGATATGTGCTCCACTAATTGCTCCTGCGCCGATAATCGCCACTTTTAACATCGTTGCATACCTCCCTTATTCCCTTCACAATACACAATAATAAAGCGCTTTTATGCGTTCATCTTGTGCTAAAATGAAACTATCTTGCGCATGATAAGGGAGGTATTCATGATGTCCATCATCCTGGGAGAACAATTTAACTTGGCTTGTCGTCGTACTTCCAAGACTACGTTTCGCGAAGTGTTCCATGCTCATTCGCAGCTGGAGATAACCTATATCCACGAAGGATACGGGCAGTTGATAACCGAAGGTCAGGTCTTCTCCCTTGAACCCGGTATGCTCATGATTTTTCGACCTTTTCAATTGCACCACGTCCAGATTCAGGTCTCCAGACAGCAGCCCTTCATTCGAACTGTACTCATGGTTGAGCTTGATCTACTGAAGACACATTGGTCGCATTTTATGACGACTCACCGTTTCATACATGACCTGCTGGGAGAGCAATCTCCGATTCAGCCGATCCAACTTCCTACCACTTCCCCACTCATTCAACGAATGGAACAATATGCCGATACATATCCGGGTCTGCCTCCCCACGAAGTAGAGGAGGATACACGTCTCTTTTTATTGGATCTGTTCGCACAACTTCGCTATCTGTGGCAAGACGGGCAGCAACGCCGCTCCGAAGATGTACTCTCGTCCAGTGCAAACGTTCTTCACCCTCATGCCGAAGCCATCATGCAGTGGATTGAACAGCATTACCAAGAGCCTTTTCGTTTGGAGCATATCGCAGATACTCTTCATCTATCTCCCTATCATCTATCTCATGTATTCAAAAAAGCGACTGGCACCACCATCATTGCTTATGCTCAAGCTACCCGCATTCGTCATGCCTGTGTGCTGCTCACTCGCTCCTCGCTCACCGTTCCCGAAATCGGTCACCGTGTCGGTATGACCAGCCCCTCCTACTTTTGCAAAGTATTCCGTAACGCCACAGGTTCTACACCGCATCAATATCGGCTGAAGGTGCAGGGGAGGAAGTAACAGGTCACAACATAAAGAAAGAAGCGAAAGAATTCACTTCTCCGCTTCTTCTCGTACAAACCGTTTTACTTGCTTCACCGTACATCAAGCCCCAACCGTTTCAAATAGGGAACTAGGCGTCTCTCTAGCTGCCTTAAATCATCCTTCTGTTCCGCTGACAAGCGTTCCTCATGGATACTTCCATCCTTGTACAGTATCATCGCTTCATACTTCTTCATTTGTTCATAGACAGACTTGAACTCACGATATTGTTCCTTGGTAAATGTCTTCTCTGCCTGTTCCAACTGTTCTGTCCAAAATTGCTGCTCGTCCATCAGTTTTTTGGAGGACCCCACACTCACAGCTTCCAGCTTCTCAAAAAACGGTTCCAGCTCAGCTACAAGAAGGTTATATCGTTCCTGCTCCACTGTACTCCACTGCTCTGGATGCATATTGCCTTGAGAATCAGTATGCTTCACGGCCATTTGCCCCATTTGCTTCAGCAAGTCCATGTATTGAACAAATTCCTCTTCGCTTAAATGGGCCTTGGCCGTCTGCAGCTTTGCTTCCAACCTCATATAATCCTCAGCTGTTCCTCCCATAGCAGCGATATTTTCCTCTGAACCATATATTCCGTCTGCCAGATAGGTGTACCCTGCGTAGGCTCCGGTGGGAATAATGAGTACAGCAGCCAAGAGCCCCGTGACCAGCCATTTTTTTCGATTTCTTCTGATGTGAGAATCACTTCGAATACCATCCATCATTTTATGTTTAATTCTCGCAGGAACGGACCATTCTTTAGTCTCTTCCTGGTAGGCTGTCCGCAACTGTTCATCGAGTTTCATGCAAATCCTCCACCTTTCCCCGCAACCTTGGATTCAACTTCTCTTTTTGTCTCAACTTCGCCAGCGCCGCATGTATACGCGATTTCACGGTTCCAAGTGGAATCTCCAATATGCCAGCAATCTCCTCTTGCGTGTATTCATTCAAATAATGAAGTGTAACCACCTGCTGCAGCTTGTACGGCAAACGGTGTACCTGTTCCAGCAGAGGACGATTTGCCAGTTTGTTGACCAGATCAGTGGAAAAATCATATTCCATACCAACGTCAGATTTCTCGATCCGCTTGCCAAACCGAAACTGCATCAATCTTTTGCGTCGATAACTCTGAACCTGTCGCATTGTCACCCCCATCAACCAGGGACGAAAAGCACGCTCCGCATCATATCGCGCCAATGATCGATACGCCTGAATGTAAATCTCCTGTACTACATCCTCCGCGTCAGACTTGTCCTTGATGAGAAATCGCACAGTGTGATATATCCTCGTCACTGTTTTCTCATATAATTCTCCATATGCTTCTTCATGCCCCGCCCGTATTAACGTTACAAGTTTTATGTACTCATCTTGCTCACTCATTATCCATCCCCCTCCTCCTTACACTATATATTGGCATGCCAGCATCATATCGTTCGATTTATTTATTGAATGAGTAGGTATGGCTGAATCTGATACAAAAGTGTCCTCTGGTGTTTATCATGATATAATATACCTAATTTTGATATAATTGGATGTTCTGCATCTGAGTTATAAGATCCCCTTTGGTCTTTTGATATTATCTATATCGATCGTCGGATTTATAATCGCCAGAACAAACCTTGAGCCCTACGCCACGGTATACAGACTTATTGGGATCTTGGTTATCTTACCATCTCTTTTTCTTTCGAAAGCGAATATAAGGGAGTAACTTAGCAGGGGTGGTCACTACTGTAATGAATTTTTTCAGCAAATTGTACTCAGAATATCTCCTGATTCCACGACCTTTACGTTTGTTGTTTCTATGGGGATGGATTGTTTTGTTTTTTGTTGCCGGTGCCAAATTCAGATGGTTCTACTTTCTACAATAAACTGATTTCAAAGAAGTCTGATCCCCTGGGACATAAAAAAGAGCTGAGTCGTCATTATGACGTCTCGACTCTTCTTTTATGCTCATCCTCTTCCTTGCAGATAAAGATATAGGTAATCAACTCGAGCTTGCTTATACGTTCCTTTTTGAGACAAACTTTATTTGATATTCAGAAATTCATATCACTTGATCACCGCTCCTGAATAGTTCTACCTGTTCAAGTCTTGCCATTAAGTTGGCAAGGCTTTTTTCTCTTGAACGTAAGTGTTTGGCTTTGCTTATGTATTCTTTAGATTTTCTTCAGATTTATGCTTATTAATTCCTTAGTTTTTTTCATTAAGATTGCTATATCAACAAGAGAGGAGGCAAAACAATGATCAGTAATACGATCTTAGAGCTACTACATCAGTATGGATATCTGATTTTTTATTTTGCCTTCTCATTAGGGCCTTTCGGCATTCCAATTCCGAATGAGATCACGATTATCAGCGGTGCCATTTTGAGCCACACAGGAGTTATCAATTCGTGGATCACATATTTCTGTATTTTATCGGGACTATTAACGGCCATTACCTTTGCTTATTTAGCAGGGAAGTTATTTGGAACCAAGATAAAGCACAGATTTCAACATCATAAACACTTCGTCAAGGCCGAACTCATCCTGAATAAGAGTGGCAATTGGGCGATGTGCATCGGTTTGTTCATTCCAATCGTGCGGTATGTTCTCCCTTTGGTCATTGGACTGAGCGGCGTCCAGTATAGAAAATTTGTTATTATCTCCTATTCCAGTGCTTTGTTATGGACCATTACGTATTTTACAGCGGGAATTTACTTCGGCGGCCCCATACTATCGACGCTTCATTTATTACATTTCTAACTGGTTTGGATAACATAACATCACATTATGGAGGGACCCCTATGAATTCCAATGAACCTGTTTTATTTTTGAGAAGCTTTCTACAAAGCCCTAAACATGTCGGCAGTATCATACCCAGTTCCCGGTTTCTCGCCAGCAAAATGGTGAAGCAAGCCTCTTGGCTAGAGGCAAAAGCAGTCGCCGAGCTTGGATCGGGTACAGGTCCTATCACTCGCTATATTCATCAACAAGTACAGGATTCCACCAAAGTCCTATTGTTTGAGATGAACGAAACGATGAGGAATACTCTTAAGACGGCATACCCGGAGTTCTCTTGTTATCCAGACGCCGCTCGATTGGTAGAATCTATGAATCAAGAGGGCGTTCAGCAATTGGATTACATTTTTAGCGGGTTGCCCTTCTTCAACTTTGAGCCTGAATTAAGAAATACGTTGGTAGACCAGATCCATAAGGCACTCAAACCTGGAGGGTTATTCATCGCCTTTCAATATTCACTTCAAATGAAAAGAACATTATCGGAGCACTTTATCATCGAAAAAATAGAATTAGTGCCTTTGAATATCCCACCTGCGTTCGTTTATGTCTGTCGCAAAAAGGAAACAATTTAAACATTCCTGACTATCGTTTACACTGATGTTATCCTAATTTTTAAGGAGTGTTGAACCATGAGTACCGTTCTCGTTGTTGATGATGAACCCGATATCCGTGATGTCATTCATGTCTATTTACGTAACGAAGGATATCAGGTCATTGAAGCAGCCAATGGTGAAGAAGCGCTAACTATTATCAATACAACATCGGTCCAACTCGTCATATTGGACGTCATGATGCCCATTATGGACGGCATCAAAGCCTGCTTCAAAATAAGAGAAGTATCGACCACTCCCATTATTATGTTATCCGCCAAGGAAGAAGACATTGATAAAATTACAGGCCTGACTACCGGGGCCGACGATTACATGGTCAAACCGTTTAACCCGTTAGAATTACTGGCTCGCGTTAAAGCTCAGTTACGACGTCAAACACTCATTGGCAAAGCTGAATTTGATTCACTTATCCTAATTAAAGACCTTGTCATTGATACGAGTAAACATTCTGTGAAGCTCAAAGATAATGACATTTCACTTACACCACTGGAGTTTTCCATTCTGGTGCTGCTTGCCAGCCATCCTGGACAAGTATTTAGCTCCGAGAAAATTTACGAAACCGTATGGAAAGAACCTTACGGGTATTCGGATAATACGGTGATGGTTCATATTCGTAACCTGCGAGAGAAATTGGAAGTAAATCCGCGCGAACCTCGTTACATTAAAACGGTATGGGGAGTGGGATATAAAATTGATTGAACGATTACAGCAATCCAAGCAAACGAAAAAAATACAGATCCATATCCTCAATCGAATGGTGATCAGTTTTGTAATTTCAATTGTCGGATCAGTGATTATCAATAATATCCTTATTACGATTGTGGCAAAAATCAGTGAAGGTTTGGAGTGGAACTGGATTCTCAACTACTTCCCTTATATTCTGACACCTATATTTATCTTAATCTTTACGCTTACTTTTTTGGGTTCCACACGAAAAATTGTAAGAGACATCATTTCACTGGAGCAAGGGCTTCATATCATATCTGAAGGTAATTTAAACTACAGGGTTCCTGTAGTTCGACAAGATGAACTTGGCCGAGTCGCTTCCAACATTAATCACATGACTGAACAGTTACAGATGCAGATCATCAAGGAGCGCGAACTGGAGAAATCCAAAATGGACATGATTACGGGGATCTCTCATGACCTGCGCACACCGCTTACCAGCATAATCGGGTATATTGAGCTACTCAGAACAGAATCCTTTCAAGATAAAGCAGAGTATGAGCGCTTCATTCAGAACACCCATAACAAAGCAACGCATTTAAAGAAGTTACTTGATGATTTATTTGAATATACACGTCTTAACGCAGTGAACACCCAATTGGATTGGAAAAAGGTTGACCTATGTCAGCTATTGGATCAATTGTTGTTTGAATTCGAACCTTTAGCTCAGGAACATGGGATTCGTATTGAAAAAAAACTCGGTGAGGCTCCGATTATGGTCTCTCTGGATAGTGATAAGATTGCACGCGCCATCGACAACCTTCTCATGAATGCACTGAAGTATTCCTTTAAACCGGGTACGATTCATGTTCAGATGAGTGTGCGGCATAATCACGTTACCATTGAAGTAGAGAATAAAGGAATGCCCCTAACGATAGAACAAAAAAACAGACTGTTTGATCGCTTTTATAAGGTGGATTATTCGAGGAATAGCGAAGGTATTCAATCAGGATCTGGTCTGGGACTTTCTATTGCGAGAAACATTGCGGAGTTACATCAGGGGACTCTAACACTAGAACATACGCGTAACGTATTTATATTCCAACTAAGCTTGCCTTCTAACATCCAGTGAAACATCAATGAATTCAACCATGGAGGATACCACGATGAAAACACCCGAACCCTTTCTTTTCCTGCAAGGATTTCTGAGGAATCCCAAACGAGTAGGCAGTGTCCTGCCCAGTTCCAAATTTCTAGCCTATAAAATCGTCCAGTCTGTACGATGGGATGAGGTTAGAACCATTGCTGAGCTGGGGCCAGGAACAGGTGCTGTCACACGTCTCATGAGAGCACATTTACCGAACTCGGCAACCGTGTTTTTATTTGAAAGAGACCCCAAAATGAGAAGTAATCTGAAGAAAACATATCCTGAATTCATGTTCCATTCGAATGCATCCTATCTGTTGAAAAGAATCAATCAAGAACATGTGCAACAGTTGGATAGTATCATTTGCGGACTGCCCTTTTTTAATTTTTCCAGAGAAATGAGACAAAACATCCTGTCACAGATCCATACAGCGCTCCGACCTGGAGGCACATTAGTCTTGTACCAGTACTCACTTCATATGAGGAAACAATTAGCTGAGTTATTTGAGATGGAGAAAATTCAATTTGTGCCTTTCTGCTTTCCTCCTGTTTTTTTGTATGTTTGTCTTAAAAGACAAGATGAAGGAGACAGTGAAACGAGCGAATGGGGGAAGATATGATTTATCCTCTATAAATGTTTAATGTCCTGTCTTGTCCTGTGAGGATCTAATCATGCGAGTCATCATCTTACGCGGCAACAACCGCGGCATAAACGCGATGAATCGGTTTCGAGCACCAGGCATAATTAACGTCTTGCCACGCAAAAAGCCTTGATACCCTTCTTCGGCCACCTGTCCGGCTTCCATGATCGGGCCCTGCAACATCTTCGAGACACCCATGCCCGAGCGATCAACAAACCCGGTGGATGTTAGGCCTGGGCACAGTGCTGTCACCGTAACACCAGCACCGTTTACTTCATTCTCCAAAGCCTCAGTGAACGATAGCACATATGCCTTTGTTGCATAATATACCGACATCATCGGTCCAGGGAAAAAACCTACCAACGAAGCCACATTCATCACACCGCCGTGTCCACGTTGTATCATATCCGGCAAGAATAGCTTTGTCATGACGGTTAAAGCCTTGATATTCACGTCAATCATATTAACTTCTTGTTCCATATCCGTTTCCATAAACGTCCCGAACAGACCGAAACCTGCATTGTTGACAAGATAGTCAACAACAATGCCCTTTTCCTTCAGTTCATTATAAATCTCCTGTGGTACCCCTGGTGCCGCTACATCTTTGGCAATAACCGTCGCCTGAATGCCATACTTTTTCTGATACTCCTGAGCTAGTTCCTGTATTTTACCCTCGCTTCGTGCTACCAGCACAATATGATGTCCACCTTTGGCAAACCGATCTGCTAACTCTTTACCAATCCCACCCGATACCCCTGTGATTAGAACTGTCTTTCTCATATCGTTACCTGCCTCTCTTTTCTATAAATATATTTCATCTGGAACACCCATATTAGAACGAACATTCTTTTAAAGTAAAAAAAATAAACTACTTTATTATAAGATCCATGGATAGCGTCGCTATACGAAGAAGTTTTTCCTTGGTCATCGAAGTCTTGGCCATCACCCTTAACCCAACGCCTACATTATGCAGATATTCCGCCAATACTTCGGCGTTGTACTCGGTTGTGAATTCACCTTCCTGCTGTCCCCACACCATAATGTCCTTGATTAGTTTCTCCGTATTTGCAAACATCTCCGTTGATCGGTTGTTCATGTCTTCATCGCGTGCCGCCAATTCTACCGTCGAATTAACAATGAAGCAGCCTGATGCTGGAGATTCTTCTCCATGAATTAAAGAAAGAAATATAAACTGAAGTGCTTCCGTTGCTGTTTGAGAACGCTTTACGCCTGCTGCAAGGGCAGAGCTGATTTTGTGATCATACAGATCTACTGACTTTAGAAATAAGGTGTGTTTGTCACCAAATGTGTCATACAAGCTTTTACGATGAATTCCCATATGATTAACCAGATCCGTCATCGACGTCTTCTCATAGCCTTGTTCCCAAAAAAGTCTCATCGCTTTATCCAGTACAACACACTCTTCGAACTCTTTGCTTCTCGCCATTGCCTTCCCTCCTGTTCAGAAAACGAACATTGAATAACATGCTCTCGTTGGACCTTTAAAAGGTAAGAATGACTTTGCCCTGGGAGTGACCCGTTGATACTTTAATCAATGCCTTTTCAATGTCCTCAAACGTATACGTAGAATCGATCGAAGGTTTAATGTCTTCTTTTTCTACAAGAGCTGTGATTTCTTGCAATTGAATCCCACTGGAGTGTACAAATAAAAAACGGTATTCAGTATCAGTCTTACGTGCCATTGAATCCAAGCGTGCACCTACGAGACCAAACAATGATCTTTTCCACAACGGGAATTGACTGTCCACTGCAAAGCGATAATTGGGTCCTGCCTTCAAAGAGACTAATTTCCCCTGTGGTTTCAAAATGCTCAGTTCAGCTTTGATCTCATCCGCACCCAAGGTATCAATGACATAATCGATATCGGACAGAATATCAGCATACTGCTCGGTCTTATAATCAATGAATTGATCTGCTCCAATGGATAAACTACGTGCTCTGCCCCTTTCACTGCCACTAGTGATAACCGTTAATCCCATGGACTTGGCAATCGGGATGGCCATTGCACCAAATCCACCGGTTCCGCCAGGAATAAACAACTTTTTATTCGGTTCAGCTCGGAGTACATCATGCAATGCTTGATACGCGGTCAGGGCAGTAAGGGGGACAGCCGCAGCTTCGATAAAAGATAGATTTTCAGGCATAATGGATAAGGCATCCTCATGTACAGCTGCATATTCAGCAAAAGCACCAATTTTATTCAGTGGCAACCTGGTATACACCTTATCACCCACTTTAAAATTCAAAACATCATCACCAACGGCTTCAATGACACCCGATAGTTCATTCCCTAGAGTTAAAGGTAACTTATAGTCGGCAATCATCCGAACACTGCCATTCATATTCAAGATATCCAGTGGATTTACACCCGCAGCTTTCACTTTGACAAGGACCTCACGGCTCTGGATCTGAGGTAGCCCAATATCATTGATTTCCACTTGGATTTTTTTAGAGTATTTCTGTATTTGAGCTGCTCTCATCATTTATCCTCTTCCTTTGCTTAAAGACTAGGAACATGGCGCGCAATGTTCCGTTGTACGCCATGCTCCATGGTTGGTGCTAGTGTTGCCCCTCTTGCGACTTTAATTCTTCCAACGTAGGATAATCCGTGTAGCCTTTACTTCCCAATCCAAAGAAGGTTGTCGGATCTGCTTCATTCAGTGGCGCACCTTGTTGAAGTCGTTCCACCAAATCTGGATTAGCTAAGGACCATACACCTACAGGTACCACATCAGCGAGACCACGATCTAAATCGACACTGAGATCATCCAACGTTCTTCCAGCCCGATTGACCAACAGTGGATTTTGCCAGATCGAACGAATGTCTTGCAACAGGTTCTCATCTCCAAGATGCATAACATGAAGGTAAGCCAAATCCAATTGAGCCAATTCTTCTACAAGATAGCGATAGAGTTCAGGGCCTTGTTCGCCATCTTGAATTCCACCCAGCGGTGTGCCTGGTGAGATACGGAAGCCTGTCCGTTCTGCACCTATTTCCTCCACGATGGCTTTGGTTACTTCAATTGTAAAGCGAGCACGATTTTCAATAGACCCGCCATACTCATCTATCCGTGTATTTGAATTCTCTCCCAAGAATTGATTGATCAAGTATCCGTTGGCCCCATGAATCTCAACGCCATCCGCCCCTGCTTCGATCGTTGCGGCAGCTGCTTTTCGGAAATCGGCAATGGTCGTTTGAATATCCTCCTGACTCAATTCCCGGGGAACGGGGATATCCTGCATCCCTGTAGCCGTAAACATTTCTACACCCGGTGCGATTGCAGATGGAGCAACCGGTTGGCGATGATGCGGGGTATTGTCCGGATGTGACATGCGACCCGCATGCATTAATTGGATGTAAACATATCCGCCAGCTTCATGCACCGCATCCGTTACCTTTTTCCATCCTTCAATATGCTTATCGGTGTAGATGCCAGGTGACCACAAGTATCCCTGTCCATCATCGGAAGGTTGTGTTCCTTCCGTAATCAGAAGTCCCATCGTTGCACGCTGAGCATAATAAAGTGCCGCCAACTCTCCAGGTGTACCATCTTCTTGTGCTCGACTGCGTGTCATAGGTGCCATCGCTAGTCGATGAGGCAATTCCATGTTGCCAATCTTTGTTTTACTCCACATCTTTTCCAATTGAATGTACTCCTCTTCTTATTTGAGATTTTGTAAATGTATCCTCTGGATTTTGCTGTATTAATTCAATTCTGAAATCACCGGGTAGATCGCACCTGTCAGCTGAAAATCATAGTTCTGATCTACAATCCCTACAACCACTTCGCTGTGGTCATAGAGATCGATCATGAAGCCTGCCATTTCTTTAGCAGTATGATATTTGGACATATTCGCTTTGTAATCAAATCCTTCAGCATCTATTGATTTTTGTACAAATTCTGTTTCCGTGATCGCTGGTGCAAGCACCTTCGCTTTTAGTTTTGCACCCTTCAGTTCCAGTTCTTTTGCAAGACCTTCTGTGAAGGCACGTTAATCAATTGAGTACCTTCGACATTCGCATAATCTCGCACATACAGTGTAGAAAGAACGGTGAAGGATTCAATGTTTACACGCAGCATGGTCTCCACTTTATCCAAATTCTGATCAGCAATGAACGAGCCTTCTCCAAGCCCGGCATTATTAATCCAAGTCTCAATCTCATATTCTTTCAAATCGCCATTTCATATCCAATCCCTGAACTTGCTCCTGTAATTACGGTGTATTTCATCTCATTCTCTCCCTCATATTCTTTAGATTAGTGTAATTTCAGTTTTTAGAACGATCGTTCTTTAATATGCAAAAAAGTAGTTAGAACTAACTTGCTGTTAGCATATCATTTCTAGAACGAACAATAAAGAATTATTTTATATGTAGCAAATGTGCTTGGAACATACTTAAATGAGAATAAAATCACGCTATATAAACCATTTTTATATCATAAGTTAAGAATTCCTATATCGTTTCATAAGTAGTCAGGCCGCTGGCGAACACGCCTTACCCCGGCCTCGTTTATTGACTTCACATATTTTCCTTCCACCACTAAACATCAACCTTTCCTAGCTACGCTAATCTGAATTCGACATCATCCATGCCAAAAATTCTCCAAACGAATCGGATACCTTTTCAACCTCTTCAAATTCAGGCTCACATCCACGGACAACAGCTCCACTGTCGGTTGTTAAGTCAATGGCATAGAAGGAATATCCATCTTCCACAGACATTACAATCGGCAAGTGATGATCCCACCAGGCCGTTATCTCTGACTGCCAAATAGAATCACCCTCTGCTGCCTCCAAACTAAGCATTTCAAATTCATTCCATTGGAATGCGGTCTCCGTGCTATTGTTGAACTCAGCCTCACAAATAAACCAGATTTGCTCATCCGGTGCAACGCATTTTTCAACTACATTTAGGAATTCTAAATATTCATCTGGAAGTCCTTTATATCTTGAAGTGATGCCGCTGTTTAAATGTGACTGCGAACCGGATTTACTCATTATGTCCCAGCCCTTTTCCCCGGCCCAAGCCATAAATTCCCTAAAGTGAGTGTTTCCTTTTCCGTTATTCATTTCCAAAATGAACACCTGCCCATCAGCTTAAGAAATAGAAACTATATCACCTATTCAGGATTTGAATGGAAAATCCCTGCTGCGTTGCTTCAAAGAAAGACAAAAAGACTGGAAAATGGTTGGGAAAAGCGGCAACCAGATTCCAGCCTTTGGTGGTTTGGGGAAAGTTAATTTTAGTTAGGGTCAGTTAATTTGAAATTGGACGAGAATTATTAGTTATTTAAATATCCGCTGTCTCATCGCCTCAAACAGCAAAATCGTTGCCGCCATTGCCGCGTTAAGCGACTCTGCCTGTCCCTGCATCGGGATCGTAATCGCATCATCCACCAAACGTGCCGTAGCATCCGAGATGCCTTTGCCTTCGTTACCAATCACAAGCCATACCGACTGCGTAAAATCATAACTATAACATGAATGCTCTGCCTGCAAAGAAGTACTAACCAGCTTCACGCCCGCAGCCTTCGCTTCGGGAAGCACCGATTCCAACTGGCCCTCCACAATGGGCAAATGAAACAATGACCCCATCGTCGAGCGAATCGTCTTCGGGTTATATACATCAGCACTGCCCGCGCCAAGTACAACCCCAGCGGCCCCAGCGGCATCCGCACTACGGATGATCGTCCCCACATTACCCGGGTCTTGCACTCCGTCCAGCACCACAACTAGCCCCCGTGCTCCGGTAATTAGGCTTTCCAGTGGCTCACTGCCTTTACGCACAATCGCGAATACAGGCTGTGGCGTCATCGTATCCGTACATTTGGCGATAACCGCAGGAGATACACTAACCCACTCCACACGCTGTAGCGGATTCTCAAGCCCGGCCAGTTCGCTAGGTACGCCTTGCTCTCCGTCGTACACAATACACTCCAGATCCGCTCCAGCGCGCAATGCTTCCTGGACCAGATGAATGCCCTCAATGATATATTTATGTTGACGGGTACGATGCTTTTTCTCCAGCAACTGTGCCCATTCTTTTACACGTGTATTTTGCGGTGATACAATATCCATCTTTCCATCCTTCCCATCTGCATCCATCACTTCGGATACGCAAGCTCCATTTTCGTCAAATGATCCTTGTGACCTACAATGATCAGCACATCTCCAGCTTCGATCCGGTCCTCCGCGTACGGCGAGATGTTCATCGAATTCCCACTGCGAATCGCCATCACGTTACAACCAAAACGTGCACGGATGTTTAATTCCATCAGGTTTTTGCCGATCATCTGCTCGGAAGCTCTCATCTCCAGAATGCTGTAATCCTCAGATAACTCGATGTAATCCAGTATATTAGGCGAGGTCAGATGATGGGCTACGCGCAGTCCCATATCCCGCTCAGGATAGATGACTTTGTCTGCACCAATCTTTTGCAGCACCTTACCATGAAGCTCATTTTGAGCTTTTACGATCAGCACCGGTACACCCATATCTTTCAATATCAGGGTTGTCAGAATGCTCGCCTGTATATCTTCACCAATCGCCACAACGACAACGTCGAAATTCCGTATGCCCAGCGCACGCAGCGCTTCTTCATCTGTTGAATCTGCCGATACCGCATGGGTCACCACATTGGACATTTCCTGAGTCCTCTGCTCGTCCGCATCAATTGCCAGCACGTCGAATCCCATACCGCTCAGTGCATTGGCAACACTTGATCCGAACCGTCCCATACCAATTACGGCATACTGTTTCTTGGCCATTAGGGTCTTAACCTCCCGCTGCACTTCAGCATGACGCATCATTACGGATACCCATGCTAACGTAAATAATCCTTCGTAGTATACCACAAAGCCCGATAAACTTGAATGCGCTCGCGCTTCCCAGGGAACAGTATAAGAGCAGCCGAATATACGAGGAGGGAATTGCGATGCCCATTACATTAAGCCTGCGTGAAGCGATTGTTCATAAAGTTCATGACAAGAGTGATGATCAGCTCCGGGAGATGATTGAAGGTTCAGTAGATGGACCGGAAGCTGCTTTACCTGGACTTGGCGCCATTTTCGAGATGATCTGGAAGAACACAGAACCTGCCAAGCAGGAAGAACTCATTCAAATCGCGCAGGAGCATCTGCACACCATTCCCGTTCAACCGCTTCGCTAATCGAAGCATTGAAGGGCAAGGTAACCATCAAACCGTTTGTTCTGTCTGCAAAAGAAAGCTTTCCCTTATTCGGCTGGATCATACCCGCCTCCAGGTAAGGTGTATAGCAATAGATCCCTCCGCCACAATTGGCGGAGGGATCTTATTTTTAACAAGCTCTATCTCATCACATGAACTTGTCGCGTTTAACTAACCTTTTAACAATTCCCACGAAATACTTCTGTCTTAACTTAAGGCGCAGTCTCCAGGAATTGAGCTGTAGGATTTTTATCCATAGCCGTTCTCATGGCGTACTCATTTTCGAAGAGCACTACATAATTTCCTTTTTTATCTTTCACAAGCGCAGAGTTAATCCGGAATTTGCTTGCGTCTAGATTCTCGTCCACGATCCAGCGAGCGAACTGATAAGGCATGCGCTGTAATTGCACGTCTACCCCGTACTCACCTTTCATCCGGTATTCAAATACCTCGAACTGCAGTTGACCAATTACGCCGAGAATCGTCTCGTCGAAACTTGCCGTCTGGAACACCTGAATGGTTCCTTCCTCTGTCAACTGGTCAATCCCTTTTTGGTATTGTTTATGTTTCAATGCATTTTTTACGGTAACTTTGGCGAAAATCTCTGGCGAGAACGTTGGTAACTCCTCAAAGACAACCTCGCTGCCTTGGCTCAGTGAATCGCCAATCCGGAAGATTCCCGGATCGAACAAACCGATAATATCACCGGCATATGCCTCTTCGACAATATCCCGGTCTTGTGCCAGGAATTGCTGTGGCTGTGACAACTTGATCTCTTTACCTACACGGGTATGCTTCACACTCATTCCACGTTGGAATTTGCCTGAAACAATACGCAGGAACGCAATACGATCTCGGTGTGCCGGGTTCATGTTCGCTTGAATCTTGAATACATACCCACTGAATTTCTCATTCGTTGGCTGGATTTCTCCTGCCGTACTGCGACGTGGTTCAGGCTTCGGTGCCAGTTCCAGGAAGTTCTCCAGGAAGGTCTGCACACCAAAATTGTTAATCGCACTACCGAAGAAAATAGGCGTCAATTCGCCGCGTTGAACTTTCTCCATATCAAACGGATCTCCCGCAACGTCCAAAAGCTCCAGATCCTGAATTAACTGATCATGCAGATACTCTCCTGCCATCTCACGGATAATTGGATCTGTATAACCGTTTACTTTCTGAACTTTAATTATCGAGTGATCGTCCCCTTGGAACAACTCCACCTGATTTTTCATCCGGTCATATACACCGCATAGTTCGCGACCTGTACCAATAGGCCAGTTCATTGGAACTGAACGAATACCCAGTACATTTTCAAGTTCTTCCATCAGGTCAAATGGACTTTTACCCTCACGGTCGAGTTTGTTGATAAACGTAAAGATTGGAATACCACGTTTCGCACAAACCTGGAACAACTTAATCGTCTGTGCCTCGACACCCTTCGCTACGTCAATCAACATCACCGCGCTGTCGGCAGCCGTCAGTGTACGATACGTATCTTCACTGAAATCCTGGTGACCTGGTGTATCCAGAATGTTAACGCGATGGTTCAGGTAATCAAATTGCATTACGGAAGAAGTAACCGAGATCCCCCGTTGTTTCTCAATTTCCATCCAGTCACTTGTTGCGTGTTTGCTGGCTTTCCGAGCTTTTACCGTTCCCGCAAGGCGAATCGCGCCTCCGAACAGCAACAGTTTCTCGGTTAATGTAGTTTTACCCGCATCCGGGTGAGAGATAATGGCAAACGTCCGGCGTTTGTCCACTTCCTGTTGAAGAATATCATTTGCAGCTTTGCTCATAGGTTTAATCCCTTTCGTCCGTTCATTCACGTTAATCCGGCATGGCCGGTCCATCATTCAATCTTTATGCAATCCGGCGAGGCCGGTTGATTGTACACGAGTTTTTACGTACTAGGTATTTACACACTAGATTAATTTTACACATTTACAATGGAGTTCATCCTCCTCAAATCTGTGCTTTCCTGTATACCGTGAACTGCTTCTTAACCCAACTCTCCTATTGTACCATAATCTGTACCGAAAATAACCGATTACTACCGCAGATTCTTCTCTTTTCACTCGCAAAAAAAAAGCACCCTTCTGCCATAATCATGGCATCCAGGCACTCCTCATTTATTTCATGTTATTGTGTTTTAGAAAATTAATGCATCCAGCGCGTATTGTCCGCCACCTGTCAGGGCTAGCGCTACACCAATGACCAGAATCGCGAGATTATATTCGAATCCGTTCTGCGTGGACCAGTATCCGTTTGCACCATGGACTTTCACAATCGCAATGACCATTGTCAATGCAATCAGAATGCCACCTACCGGTGTGAGCAGACCCAGAGCCAGCAGCAATCCACCACCGAATTCCGCGAGTCCAGCCAGTAGAGCCACCAATGCACCTGGCTTCATGCCCATCGACTCAAACCAGCCGCCTGTACCCTTGATTCCGTAACCTCCGAACCAACCAAACAGCTTTTGAGCCCCGTGCGCCATGAACGACAATCCAATCACCAAACGAATCAACAACAACCCTACATCCAACATCATTTTCTTTTTCCTCCATTCAATATATACAAAATAGTATTCTCAGATTAAAGATATTATGCACATTTTTTTCATGATTCTCTGTGACGCAAACCCCTTCAACTGGTTTACATTTTATCTCATGAATGATAACTTATCCGAAACGTTTGTCCGAATGAAGTTTGTCATTTGCGTAACTCTTTAACTCATGTGTTGAGTATAAGTTACATACTTACTTTTTGTCAATAACTTAATTTAAATTACTTATTTCCTTATGATGGATACCTCCCTTTTACCCGCTAAAAAGCCTGGGGACACCGCAAAATTGCGAAGTCCCCAGGCTCAATCATGTTGTGTATGTTCTTATTACCTTAATGCCCTTACCCTAACCATTCACTTGCCAGATCACGCTGTCCTCGTCCTGACCATTCACCGGCCACCAGTGGAATCCGTCCTGCTCCAGCAGCTTATCTGTCGCTTCTGGTCCCCAAGTTCCAGCAGGGTACGTATGAAGCTCTCCCTGATTCTGTCCCCAGGCTGCTGCGATCCGATCCACAAAAGACCAGGCTGTTGCCACTTCATCCCAACGGGTAAAGTACGTAGAATCCCCCTCTGCAGCATCGTGCAGCAGACGTTCATACGCTTCAGGCGAGTTGATTCCAATCATGCAGCTCTGACAGAAATCCATCGCGAGCGGCTGAATCTCGGAATCCGATCCTGGTTTCTTGGCATTAATTTTGATATATATGCCTTCCATCGGATTCACCCGAATAACCAGCAGGTTCGGTTCGAGCTTATACTTTTTCCCAAGGTACACGTTGTTTGGCATCGACTTGAACTCAACTACGATCTCGGTCGTTTTCACCGGAAGACGCTTGCCTGTCCGAATGTAGAATGGAACACCCGCCCAGCGGAAATTATCCACAAATACACGTGCTGCAAAATAAGTTTCCGTATTCGACTGCGGATCAACCTTGTCTTCCTGGCGGTAACCGGGAAGCTGCTTGCCACGGTACTCTCCTTCAGCATACTGCCCTCGCACAACGTTGTTGCTGACTTCTTCGTCTGAAGTGAATGCCCGTAATGAACGTAATACCTTCACCTTCTCATCCCGAATGTCCTCCGGGAATAAGCGACTTGGCGGCTCCATCGCAATCATCGTTAGCATCTGAAGCATATGATTCTGCCCCATATCACGCAGTGCACCGGAGTGATCATAATAACCACCACGTTCTTCCACGCCTACCGTTTCACCAAGCGTAATCTGAACGTTGGCAATATGTTTGTTGTTCCAGAGCGGTTCAAAAAAAGCATTTCCGAAGCGGATCACTTCGATATTTTGCACCATTTCCTTACCCAGATAATGATCAATCCGATAGATTTCCTCTTCACGGAATACTTCACGAATCTGCTCATTCAGATGTTCGGCCGATTGCAGATCATAACCAAATGGTTTTTCGATCACCAAACGGTTCCACCCCTGACTTTCCAACATACCACCGTCCCGCAAACTGTACGAGACACTGCCAAACAGCTCAGGTGCCAGTGCCAGATAGAACAGCCGATTCCCCGGCGTGTTAAACTTTGATTCCAGATGCTCCGTCTGCGCACGCAGCTCTTTGAATCCTTCCACATTATTGATATCCAGTGCTTTGTATTCAAAATGATCGACAAAAGAGTTCCACTCATCAGGTTCCCCCGCTGGATAACGGCAGAACTCTTTAATGGATTCATAGATGTCTTCCCGGAATTCTTCTGGGGACCTCGGACGACGTGCTACGCCAATAACCGCAAAGTCTTCTGCAAGCTTGCCTTCACGGTAAAGACTGTAGATAGCCGGAAACAACTTCCGGCGGGCCAAATCACCCGTTGCTCCAAAAATGAAAAATACTGCACCTGGTGTCTGTACTTCATCTTGCAATTGTTTTTCAACCATGGGCTCCTCTTTCTTCCGGGAAGATAACCTTCACGCTCTCCCCGAGCTATGTAATGGTGTTATATATGCACGACATACAACTGTCAATTACCAGCAAGTTCCTTCTTGGATGTGATGCCATTTTAGCATATCAACTGAATGGATGCACTATTTCAAACTCATTTTTCTGATAAAGATTCTCAATATTGGGTCCTAATTCATGAAAAATTCATCCTTAATATTCAATCGTAATCACCGGAAATCCCACTGTAATTCGATTATCGACCTCGTTCCCAACCTGGTGAACTGCGAGTTGCATATTCAACATGTGCGAGCCACTCTTGATCGATAGGGGCAGCTCAGCCGCCTTATAAGAGACACTTGCAGTGCCTGCATCTGTATAACGTTCAACGGAGGCGATATCCACCTTTGTGGACAACTGTTCTTCGATCAGTTCCAGTTGCTGACTCGCATCATGTTCAGTAACATTAACTGCTGTACCTTGCACAGACATATTCCAGCTTGCCTTCATCCCTGAGTCTACAAGCAGTTGATCCACCTGTTCATGTACTGTCATTATTGCCTTCCGGTCTGTGTGTGCATCCCCTGAAATTTGTACGATGGCGTAGTAGCCGTTGTCTTCTGTCTCAACGACATTGACCAACATACCTGCTTCTCCAGCAGCCTCATTGACAACCATCTCACTGCGATACACATCATGGCCCGTCTGGCGTACGCGTACTGGTTGTTCCAGCCCCAAGTGACTAGCCAGTAATACGGCCTGGGATTGCGCGTCTCCCCGGCCTTCTCCTTGCCATTTAATCACCAGACGATCCACATTATCAATCACGCTGTCAGCCGTATAGATTAACTGTTCCAGTTGGGCTGCTTTGGGTTCGTTCTTTTCTGCGTATACCTGTGTCACACCGATAAGAATAATGATAGCCATTGCCAAGATACCTGCTGTCATCCAACGATTTAACATTTGAATCCCCCGTTCATTCTTGTATTCTATGAATCTATCAACAGCATGCCCTTTTCCCACATTAGCTATACTTCTTCTGAACACAGCAAAAAAAGCCCCACCCGCCACTTGCATGGCAGATCGGAGCTTTCCATTCAAACTTTTCTATCTAAATTGAACTCATATCTATAACTTCCGCACATTAATGCACGGTTCTTTGGCTTAATTATGTGATTGCATATAATTCTTGTTATTACTCTGCAAGTCCGTTTTTATAAGCATAGATCGCAGCCTGTGTACGGTCGTCTACGCCCAATTTTGCCAGTAAATTCGTGACATGGAATTTGACTGTCTTAATGCCGATGATCAGATCATCAGCGATGTCCTGATTCGATTTACCTTTGGCGAGCAACCGGAGCACATCCATTTCACGGTCTGTCAATTCATCATGCAAAGGAGCTGCTGCCTGTGGCTGCCGGAAGCGATTCATCATTTTCGAAGCCACCTGTGACTCCAGAACGGATTGCCCGCGAGCTGCTGCGCGAATCGCATCTGCCACTTCATTGGCTCTTGATGTTTTCAAAAGATAACTGAATGCGCCTGCTTCAATAACAGGATACATTTTTTCATCATCCAGGTAACTGGTCAATACGATGACTTTGCACTCCGGATACATTTTAAGTACCTGACGAGTAGCCTCAATGCCATCCATGCCTTCCATAACCAGATCCATCAGAACAACATCAGGCTTATACTCCTGTGCAAGCCGAATGCCTTCCTCTCCACTACCTGCTTCACCAACAACTTCAATTCCATCTTCGGTATCCAGTACCGCTGCAAGCCCAATACGTACCATCTCATGATCATCCACGAGCAATACTTTGATCGACGTTTCCGTCTCCGTTTCGACTTCCGGTTCCATTGACATGTTCTTCCTCACTTTCATCGTTCATCAAAGGTATCGTAATCTCAATCCGCGTTCCCTTACCAGGCGCTGTTACAAATTGTATGGCTCCACCAATCTCCGTAACACGTTCACGCATGTTAGCCAGACCGTAGGAAGCCTGTTTATTCTCATCCAGATCGAAGCCTTGCCCATCATCACGAATCAATACCCGGATCGCATCAGTACGTCGCTGGATCCGTATCTCCATTTTTTCCGCTTTTGCATGTCGTAACGTATTGGACATAGCCTCCTGAACGATTCGAAACAGATGATTCTCGATGCCTTTGATCAGTTCAATGTCTTCGTCCATTTCGAGCACAATGTCCATAGGTACTTTTGTTTTCAGTTCCATCACCAAATCACGCAGACCTTGTTCGAGATGTTTACCCTCCAGATAAACTGGCCGCAGATGTAACAGTAACGCACGCATCTCGGACTGAGCTACCGAAGCCATTTCCTCAATCAAAGCCACCTGCCGCTGAGCACGTTCAAAATCCTTCTCCATCTTCCGTCCAACGGCCGTTGCTGTCATGGATATCGCGAACAATTGCTGCGATACCGCATCATGTAGTTCCCGTGCCAAACGCTGCCGTTCTTCCACAATAGCCGTAATTCTGGATTGTTCAGCAAGCTGTGCATTATGAGTAGACAATCGCTGGAGCGAAGATACCTGATCTTCCCACTTTTTTCCGATTCGTCCGAGTTGCTCACTTAAACGGCCCACATCATCATCGCCCAGATCAGGTACAGTGCGTGATAGAGAGCCCTTCTCCCACAGTAGAAGTGTTTCCCGCAGCAGTTCGAGCCGGCGTTTAACCCGGTAACTCTGATAGAACCCAAAGACCGCACCAATCCCAATCAGAAGTAGCAATAGGGCCAGACCCGATTGAATCAGATGCCGCCAGCCTGCAAACGGAGCAAGATAACCATATGTATACAATACATACAAAATAACAGCGAGCACAATGAAAACCAGGAGGATCCCTTCACCCATACTTCGGGTTACCATGTCGGTATGTCGTTTTGTCTTCATCGGGGTCTCCTCCTTCTCTTCATCTATTTTACTACGGATTACTGATGTTTAGGTCGCCAACAATATAAGAAATGACAAATTTTGCTTTATGTTCACTGGATTCATATCCAGGCGTTCTCCATACTAATTTGTTCATCATGCCGCTATCTTGTTCTCCAAGAAGATTAATCCGGCCGAAAAGAACCGATGCTTCAATCTCCACACCATAATCTTCTGGTAGTGTGAGGCGAACATTACCCATAACTCCTTGCAGCAGCACAATTGTTTGTTTCTCCTCCGGAATCGAAAGAGATAGATCGGCGTTAACCTCACCTATGGCATGCCACAGACTCATACTACGTAACGTCCAGGATGATTGATCCCAGTAGTACCGAGCCATGAAATTCTGTTTCTTCATAACGCCTTCGTCCAGATGAATCTTTTTGTTTTTTGAATAAAAGTAAGCTAAAGAAGCCAGTACAATCAAAAATACAATCATCAAATTATCCAGCAATAACAGTGCCGCACCAATGCCAAGATACCGATGACCTTTGCGGGTATCCCCATTGCGGACTTGAAGCATTCCAACCGTTAACAGAATCAGTGCGGCAGCGGTCAGGAAGTTAATATTGTCATTCAATAACATCATTGTGCCAATAATCATAATGACAACTGCAAGCCATTTACTCTTTTGATTCATCCCCGCCGCACCTCCTCTGTAAGTTAATCTCTCTTTATTCAACGGAAAAGCCATATCAGGCAATGAAGTCCTGTATGGCTTAACTTTTGTTCTACCAACCGTACATTATACACGATTTATAGAATATCATATTGTCCACTAAGCGAACAGTTATTCTTTTGAAGTTCCGTTCGCTTCATTCTTGGAACCATTGCCCATTTTATTTTTGAGGGCTTGTAATTGCTGATCCACTTTGAACTGTTTTTCCACATCTACAGGATTTGTGTACGTGGATGATGTGTTGCGATAAGGTGCACGAGCTACGTCAGCTTCAGCTTCCAGCTGCATGATTTTCTCTTCCATGCGGTGGAATCCAAGGGATGCGCCGCCACTTTCGATCGAATGCAAGCTGTTGATGGAAGACATTTGTTTTTTAGCTTTTGCCATTTGTGCACGGGATACAAGTTCATTACGTTTGTTACGCATTTTGTAGAACTCATCTTTCATATCATGCAACTGTTGCAACAGATCTTTTGCTTGTGCTTCGGACTGTGCATGCAGTTCGCTGTACTCCGTAATTTTTTGATCAAAGTAGATTTTCTCTTCCAACAATTTGCGTGCAACTTCTTCCTGACCGTTGGCCAGAGCAGCTTCTGCTTGGGACTCACGTTGTACCGAAGTACGCTCCGCTTCATCCAAACGTTGTTTCATGCGACGCTCATTTGCCATTTGTTTGGCAACAGTTACCTCTGCCTCATGAATCTCAGCCTCCATATCACGCAAGTACTGGTTCAACATTACAATCGGGTCCTCTACTTTATCCAACATATCATTTACCGATGCTTTCGTCATATCCTTAATCCGTTTAAATACTCCCATTTTACTTTTCTCCCTTCTCGTAACGAGATAATTTTTGGCGAAGCTCTTCAACTTCTTTTTTCAGTGCTTTTTTCTCGATATCTTTCATCATGGAATCAAGTTCACTTTCTTGTGGTGCACCTGCTCCGTAGGCGTTGTTGTCATAAGAACGGGGACCAGATTGAGGTCTGCCGTTGAATCCAGGGCCAGGACCGAAGTTACCAGGACCTTGTTGGTTGTGATTATTTTGAAAAGGACCTCTTGGTGACTGATGATCATAGTTGTTGTATCCTCTGCCAGGACCAGGGCCTGGGCCCGGACCGTAGCCATATGGATCATAAGGCGGATAAGGTTCTTTTGGTACCACCAGTGCTGCAATAAAGTATATTAACAACGACGTGCCGCCAGTTACGAAGATACTGATAACAAAGATGATACGCAGCAGGGTGGAATCCATTCCGATGGTTTCGGAAATTCCGCCGCACAAGCCGGTTAACATCCGGTCACGCGTTGAGCGGTATAATTTGCTCATGTGCTTGCTCCTTTCGTTTACTTGTATCCTCTTACGTTGGAATCATAAGCATATGGATCAACGTGATTGGATTCCTTGGGTACCACCAATGCAGCGATGAAGTAGATCAACAATGATGTACCTCCCGTAGCGAAAATACTGATGAAGAAAATGATACGTAGCAGCGTGGTACTCAATCCGAGATTTTCAGAAATGCCGCCGATCAAACCTGTTAGCATTCGATTACGCGCCGAGCGGTATAATTTACTCATGTGACTACTCCTTTCTGTCATTGTTCAATTTCTGTCTTAAGCGTTCCAATTCCTTATCCAGCGTAGAGGATGACATGCTGCCAGTCACTCCTGAACCATCTTGATTCATCCGCCGGATATCGCGGAGACTTTGTGCTTCATATTCGAGATCAGAGACTTGATCATCCAGTCGGTTAAACATACGGGGTACATTCTGACCGTTGTGATTGCCTCTCTGGTTCATACGTTGTTGTAACTGAATCGTCTGCATACGAGCGTAGTAATATTGGCGTTTGCTGTATACATTCTGATATTCAACCTTCAGCTGGTCGATCTGTTCATCCAGCTCCTGTAATGCCGCATAACTTTGTGCATACAATTCATTGTACTGTTCCATTTTTTCCTCGTGGAGGATTTTCTCCTGCAAGGCCAGCTTAGCGAGATGTTCTTCCCCTGCTTTCAGAGCCATGGAAGCCTGTTCTTCCCGTTTGTTCACCATACCTGCTGCCTGATCGGCTTGTTGTTTCATTTGTCTGGTATGGCTTGCATATTGATGACGAAGTTTCTCGGCTTCACCGATGTCTTGGCGGGTCGAGACCAGAAACTGATCAATCAGTTTGACTGGGTCCTGACTTTGCTCCAAATGTTCGTTCAGATTGGCTACGGTAATATCCCGCATTCGACGAAATACACTCATTATGTTCTGTCCCTCCTTTTCATAATCGTGAAAGCTTAGTACCGACCACGACGACTGCGGTTATTGTTTAGCATTGAGATACCAAAGATGATTAACCCGATCGCGATGATCGGTCCGATCAACCATGCCAGTTTACCCATCAGTGAGATGATACCGATGATGAGAACAATCCAGCCAAGCATCACATTCCCTCGTTTAACTCCGTAGTATCCCAGTGCAATCATCAGGACCGGAATCAGATAACCCATTAAGTGTCCAAGAAGTGGAGTTAACTTTCCGAAGAGGAGTAGTGCACCCAGCGCAATCAATACAATCGCCCAGCCATTTCCCTTATTCAATCTCATAATTGTTGTTCACCGCCCTTTCCATTCGTTCCTTTTAATGTGTTGAGTCATTTGTTCGTTTGTTTCTTGTTTTTTTGTTTCCGTGTTTCTTGTTTAACCTTATGTCCTTATTCTAGGGGATTCCGCGACTTTTCAAAACAGACCGTGGACGGTTTTTCATCCTAGACTCAGGTCGGGGATCTAGTTGGACCTTTGACTGTCCCTATATAAGACCAACGTTCCACCTAAGCTGAATAGCACTCCAGATGCCTTCTATTACCCGTATTCAGGCTATCCTTTAGCCGATATCGACCTGTAGAGAGAATGATGTCCATGTCTCTATTTACGTTCACACTGCAATTCCGTTTCTCATGATTCCGTATTGGATAGTCAGTCCAAGCCGTTTCTCTAGCCTTTTCTGCAAGATCATCTATCAGCAATCCCTTATCTCTGCTCCTATACCCTCTCATAAAATTACTTATTTATCCAAATAAACAAAATTTAGATTGTTCTATATGTAAGCGTTTACTAAAATAGAAAGTGTTACTATTTCTAATGTCAGGGGTGGAACTGAAACTGTGCGACCAATCAGCTATCTCCATAAAATGATCATCTTCGGAATCCTGTTAAGCACCCTGCCCATTTTGTTAACGGGAATTGCCGCATTTATCTATTCATCGAACCAAACTGAGCTGCATCGTACACAGGCCAACAGACAGTTGCTGGAACAAATGCAATCCAACGTAGAGCACAAACTCGCTACAGTCAGTTATATGCTTGATCAGGCCGTTCGCTCTCCAGTAACCCTCCGTTCTCTGTCTGCTTCTTCTTCACTAGAAGGGAAAGGGCCTTTGCTTGCCGACAAGCTACAAAGTGAATTTAAGAATATGAGGTCATGGGAACCTTTGCTGGATATTACCCTCGTGAATCAATCTCAGAATTGGCTTATTGATCATGCCGGATTATATCGTAATACGGATTTTCCACTGGCTCTTCCCATGAAGGAATTGATATCGGATACGCTAACCTCCGGATGGCAGCTCTCCCCTTCATCGGTGTTCAGCAATGATGAGCGTTCACCCGGTACAGGCTGTATCTATCATATTGCCCTTGCAAGGTCTATTCCGAATCTGAATACGTCTTCCGATGCTGCCCTGATTGCGGGAATCCCTGCATGCTCTTTGCAAAATACACTAGGAGAAGCCTCCATAGGCAATGCTGCCTCAGGACTGATCATTTTGAATCGGGAACAACGTATCTTAGTCCATCCCGATCCTGTATACATTGGACAACCGTTTACTGCCATTGGATTACAGGATCGGGATACGGAAGCCAACATAACCAAACTATCACCCATTACATTTTCAACAGGCTTTGAAAAACGGGAAGTTAAGATCGCCGATATACATTATTCTCTGACGTATAGCCCTTCTACCTTAAAAGGATGGACTTATGTTCTAATCTCACCTACCAATGTTCTGACACAAGAATATATCGATATCGGATTACACACCTTGTATATCAGTATCTTCTTACTTTTACTTTCGTTATTACTCGCCTGGCTCGGCTCCAAGCGAATGCATGTCCCGATTCGTAAACTTTTAACCCAACTTGGTGACAACTACCTGTCCAAAGAAGGACACACGGTAGCTCAGCAATCACCACCATTTTCTGATGAGTTCGAACAGATCAGAGCAGGGGTCTCACAACTATCTGCCTCTCGCTCCCAATTAGAGAACACACTTAATATGCATCTGTTGCAGATTCGCACTCATTTTATGATGAATCTGTTCCAGGGCAAGATCCCTGTTCATACTCTTTATGACACCCTGAATGAATATGGCTACACGCATCAGGTTCGGGAATGGCAACAAATTGCTATTATTACACTACAGGCCGATCTCGTTAATCATACAAAATATAGTGCTAGTGATCGTGACCTCTTATTATTTGCTATTCAAAATATATTGGAGGAAACGGTTGTGCATAACCAACAATTGCTTCCCATTGTGCTGGAACATACGGTAGTCACGGTGATTGGCACCGTTGAACAGGATCATTTTATTTTTTCACAGCAGCTATATGTATTAACAGACCAGTTACAACAACAGATTGATAAGATTCTAGCTCTTCAAGTCAGTATAGGATTCAGCCAGCCGCACAGCTCTCTATATCACATCCCTCAAGCTTACACAGAAGCCATGGAAGCATTGAGGCATCGGATGAAGCTGGGAACAGGCATTATTTTTCAATATGAGAACATAGATCATTACACTCCCACTTGGCCCATGACCTACCCGGAATCATTGGAATATTCATTGATCCAAGCTATTCAAAATGCGGACGAAGTCCAGGCCTCTGCTCTTCTGAAACAACTGCTTGAAGTGATCTTTGGTATGGAGGTTACGCCCGAGGAGTATGAGGTGGCTCTTACGAGGCTACTCACACATATTTTGCAAATGACTCAGGAATCCGGCATACGACTCGGACAGATCTCCCAAGGTCGTGGCTCGATGTTTCATGAACTTCATGGTTTGCAGTACGCTGCTGAAGTTGAGGAATGGTTTAATCATCAAGTCATCTTGCCCGTCATCCAGGTTTTTAAAGCAAGACAGTATGCCCAGTATCAGCATATATCTGAGAAAATGATTGCCATGATTCATCAAGATTATGATAAGGATCTGACGCTTGAGGAATGTGCTGTTAAGCTTCACTACAATGCCAACTACTTAAGTAGTGTTTTCCGCAAAGAGACCGGCTGTGCATTTAGTGAATATCTGACCAAGTACCGATTTAACATCGCTAAAAAATGGCTGGACGAAAGTGATCTAACCGTTAAAGAGATCGCAGCACGACTGCGGTACAACAATCCGCAAAATTTCATCCGATCATTTCGTAAATGGGAAGGAATTACCCCCGGCCAGTACCGGGAACGTAAGCAAAAAGCAGAAGTGTCGAACCGAAATTAGAAAAGGAGCACGTTTGTAAGTCGTAATCCTTCGGACAGCTCGGCCACTTCTCCATATGGCTCCCCTAACAGGGCTCGGAGCCTGTGACAACTCGATTAACCGTCGAGTGCTCTCCTACTTGAAAATATCAGGGAATATGCTTCAGAGATCATTCTCTGAAAACGAGGTATGTGTTTTGTTTTTCGTTGTCTCGAATATCTCTAAATAAACGAGGGCTGGTGGGCTGGTTCAAAGCGGTCGATGAATTAGTGGCTTCAAAAAAGAGGGAGCACATAACCTGCTCCCTTCACTTACAACTTTACTTCTACAATCTTAACATCATATGTTTCAACCGTTCATCTTTTTGCGCAGTGTTGTGATGCTTCCTAGTGTCATCTTAGACGTTAGACTACATTGTCCGTCTCAATTCCTGATTATCAGTACATTTGCCAAGCTTATGCGATTTATCGCTTAGCCTTAGTACGAACTGTTTTCATATTTGGCTGTTCAAGTTGAATTAGAATTTTACCAAACCTTGCTCCTCGTGAGAAGGTCACCGTACTATCCTTGTACGTATCGCTAATGTACTTCTCAGCCAATCTGAGGGAATCTTCATCCGATGGTAACTCATACGTATTAAGCCATTCTGGCAGCTTCTCGATAATCTCTTCCACCGGTACTTCAAATGAGTTAACTTCTCTCGTAATGATCATCGTATAAGAATACCCCTTCAAATACAGCAACTGTTGGATATACCCCATATCACCGGTCTTGTATGAAGAAGTTACTCCCAGTAC
Source organism: Paenibacillus sp. UASWS1643 (assembly GCF_008693195.1). Classification (NCBI taxonomy): domain Bacteria; kingdom Bacillati; phylum Bacillota; class Bacilli; order Caryophanales; family Paenibacillaceae; genus Paenibacillus; species Paenibacillus sp. UASWS1643. The sequence goes on along the minus strand of NZ_VXKZ01000090.1, from coordinate 1,370 downwards.
ATCCTTAAGTTCATCCATTAGTGTGTGTTCCTTCTGTCCCGCCATAGTACTTATATACACATACTTCCGGGCACAATTGATCGCCTGCTCAATCGTTTCCCAATCCGACATTGCCGGACACATGGATGCAAATGCAAAGTCATATTTCTTCTCCCAGCCTTTATCCTGAATAGAGATTTCCTCATATCGTTCTTTTACGATTTCTATTTTGGATTCCAGAGCAGGAGGTATCGTCTCTTTCATAAGGGAGACAAGCAACTCAGAAGGCTCAACTGCGGTCACACTTGCCCCCTTTTCCGCAAAAGGAATGGTAAATATGCCTGAGGCGGCTCCAATGTCCAAAATAGATAACCCTGCAAACTCCACACCCTGGTTCTCGATCCAGCTCATGATGCGCTCAGAACGCTGCTTTCCTTCTTCAGTGAACGACTGTACATGATAATCCCTTGCCCACCGCTCAAAAGCTTCTTCTGTATTAAAGGAGGCGCTTTTTTTCTTATATTTTGAACTTCTCGGACGATTCTTCCATGCCTCATCCCATACAGAAAGATCAAATAACAAATCGGTATCCGATTCATTTTTTCCATTAGTCACTCTACTTCACTCCTCTATATTAAAGACTTCACTTATCTACAATATACTTAATATAATCATACGTCAATCTTTATTACCATCCATCTTTTCTTATTCTACATTTTCTTACTGCGCATAAATCGTTTCACATAAAATAAAATAGCCCTACACATTGCATAAGCAACATGTAGGGCTATTCAATATACCGGCGAGAGGACTCGAACCTCCACGGTTTCCCACTCGATTTTGAGTCGAGCGCGTCTGCCATTCCGCCACGCCGGCAAATGCTGGAGGCGCCACCCAGATTCGAACTGGGGATAAAGCTTTTGCAGAGCTGTGCCTTACCACTTGGCTATGGCGCCATATTTTGGAGCGGACGACGGGAATCGAACCCGCGACCCTCGCCTTGGCAAGGCGATGCTCTACCGCTGAGCCACGTCCGCATAATGGCTGGGGATATAGGATTTGAACCTATGCATGACGGAGTCAAAGTCCGTTGCCTTACCGCTTGGCTAATCCCCAATAAAAAATGAAAAAACAAAGGGGCGATCGAGGGGAATTGAACCCCCGAATGCCGGATCCACAAACCGGTGCGTTAACCACTTCGCCACGATCGCCACAAAAGGTTAATTTCTAAAAGTTAATTGGCAGGGGCAGCAGGAATTGAACCCACACCAACGGTTTTGGAGACCGTTGTTCTACCTTTAAACTATGCCCCTAAAAACTGGTGGAGGATGATGGATTCGAACCACCGAACCCGTACGGGAGCAGATTTACAGTCTGATGCGTTTGGCCAC
>NZ_VXKZ01000089.1:0-68655 GCF_008693195.1 Paenibacillus sp. UASWS1643 | reverse complement strand
AACACGACCGTTAAGCCCTCTAGCGCCGATGGTACTTGGACCGCAGGGTCCTGGGAGAGTAGGACGCCGCCAAGCAAAGAACCACTGCCGATGTTATTCGGTGGTGGTTTTTATTTGTTTATAAGAATTAAATATGATAAGCGGAAGCTCTGACATGATCGATATTGGAAGGTAACATTTTTGTTACGGATAACAGCAGCAAAACCAGTATAATAGGACTATGTTAAATATGCTAAAAGTACCTGACCACAGAGCTGGAATGTGCAGCTGTGAAAAGGAGGGTGTGTGTGTTAAGTTGGCGGAGACTTGGACTACAATCATTTCTGTTGCTTTGTTTAACCGTTGTTCTGGCAGGATGCGGTGAAGCATCAGGATCTGTATGGACTTCATATGAAGGTGCGGTGAACGAGAAGAGTTTTCCGGTGCCTAAAGTAGCGAATAAATCTGACCAGTCTGAAAATAATTCGGATATGGATTATGTTCGATATACGCTGTCTGGTATTAGTGAGAGTACTAGCTTGCCTGAGGTATATCTAGACGAGATTAAAAGCTGGGGTTGGACAGAGAGGCAAGCCAAGGGTACATCCAATGAATCCAGTACCTTGCGTGTATTTGCAAAGGAAGGACATACTGTGCATTTAGCAGTACATGATGGTTCCTTTACACTAATGGTTCCTAGAAATGATGCTACTCAAACGACAGTTAAATCATTGGCTGAAGACGATTGAACTGTTGCGGGTAAGGTTGTATATGATTAATTAACGTTGTGATGTTCCTTATAATATAGTAAAGCTCCCATGTACTTGATTGGGGGCTTTTTGTTATTTAGCGAAGTAGGTTTTAGTAATGATGGGAGAAGCTATCACGTATGGTGGATCAGAGGTCATAAAGGTACAGAAGGGATGGAGTTGTTTCTTTCGTATATGTATAGGTGGTATGTGTGCTTGAAGCATAGGGAAGTGTAAAGCGCTAAAAGTAGAGGGGGAGAGATATATGTTGGATAGAGGTATTGAGGTAATGAAAGACTGATGGAAAGCAGCTAGAAGACAGATAGAGCTCAGAGTGAGCAATAGATTTGCTCAAAGGTGTAAGATCTACGAGATATCTGGGGTATGAAGATATGGAACAGCTGGAGGAGAAGAGGAGAAGAACGGAACCACGAGTGGGGATAACTCATTTTACCATACCCATACTGTGGATAAGGGATAAGACGGGGACGACAAATAAAGGTTATCCACAGTGGATAACCTTTATTTAAGCATGTGAGGCTGAGTCAATTGAACGATACAACGATCATGTTTTTGTATCAGATTATTCGAAGGGCTCAGCGGTTATGTATTACAGGTAAGTGAGGTACATTGAGTATTGCATAAATGAGGGAGCGTTATTGCAGATAGTATGAGACATCTTGTTCATTCAATTTGATGAGTCCATCTTTGCGCTCACGGGAGAGGACCATTACAACATATAAGCGAGGGCCCAGCAACCACAAATGCCAGAAGATCAGCGAGAGGGTGAAGGACAATGGCGACCATATCAAACATACTGTAATGATACACAGCCCAATCCAGCTCATGTTAAGGTGTACCCGTACAAACATACGGAAGCTAAAATGCTGATCAGGGATATAACCTAACCAGGGCATACGCATATTCCACCGCCAGCGTTTGGCGTAAGAGGTACGGACCAGAAGTAATATGGTTCTGGCGATGACATAATGAATCCAGATGGTGATTGGACCTGCCAGTACAAAAAAGAAGAGGCCAGTCCAGGAGAATGCGAGTAGATTGAATAAGAGCATGATGACCGGCAGACACAGATAGCTGTAAATGACACTGCGGGCGATAGCCTTTTTTTTCAGGAGCCGGTATTGATAAAATGTTGCTTTATTCTCCGGTTCGGCGATCATACGATTATATATCCTCCTTCGGATTCACGTTTGTGTGGGGTAGATATTCGTTTTTCCTACACGAGTAAAAGGGAATGAATCATGCATGTATGTATATGAACCTTGTATCTCACGCCATGACGATTGTACAAGATATTGAGATTCGACGGAGCTTATCTCAGTATACTCCCGAATACACGGACTGTCAGGCTTTGATATCGTTATCATGTATTATATATCGGCTGGGATTCCAAGTTTTTTTAAGGAAATTGAATATAAGTTTGAGTCAGACCAATAGATACGTGATGTAGAGGTAAATGTGATGGAATGTAGGATAACTGTACATACATAAGCAGGTGAATGTTCTTGTAGGGAGAATGATTGTATTTTTCGGTACAGACACCCAAGAGGGGGTGGGCGAATATATATATTTTATAGAAAGAAAGCACTATGAAAATGTTTAAAATAATAGAAACTGTGCAATACTGATAGTAAACGTAAAACAAGGTGGGATGGTTCATGGAAGAACATGCCGAACACACATGTATTATCTGCGAGCAAAGAAAAAGAGAAGGCATTTTTATTGTATCTGAATTCATATGTGACACTTGTGAAGCAGAAATGGTTCATACCGATGCGCAGGATGCCAAGTACAATTATTTTATTCATCAAATGAAGCAAATTTGGGTACAAAAAAACGCATAATGAATGTTGCTAATAGAAGTAGAAGCGAAACATCGCATTGCAATGATGCTGATGTGTATAGAGGCCCAATGGGCCTTTTTCTGTTTTTGAGAGAAGAGATTGTCTTGTTTGCCATCTTGGGAAGGCGTATGCTGATATAATGGTATAGATCATTTGCAGTAGAGCGTGTGGAAATGGGGAAGAAGGGCGTCCCTAGATTAGGAAGCATTTTGGAGCGCATAGGGCGCACATTATATATGTACAGGATGGTTATTTCATGAAACATAAAAATAAATCAAGTAGAGCCCCTTTATATGAAGCGTTGCTTGCGTATCGTGATTCGAAGCAACGTTCTTTTCATGTGCCTGGGCATAAGAATGGACAAGCTTACCGACATTTGCTGGAACAAGCAGAAGCAGGGCAATCTCCAGCTAAGGATATCGTTAATGAGGAACAACAGCACGGAGTGATTCAGAGCGATGCAGGAGGAAACGTTAACCGAAGGATAGAGCAATTCAGTTCAGTGGAGGAACAGGGGGCTGACATGGCGAGTGGGGAACGACTTAGCGATGAAGGGGCTCATTCGGAAATAGGATTGGTGCCGGATCGTTCATTCCTGGAGATGATGGAGATGGATGTTACGGAGATTATTGGCACCGATGATTTGCATCATCCGGAAGGTGTGATCCAGGAAGCACAGGAGCTTGCGGCAGATTGTTTTGGAGCGGAGGAGAGTTTCTTCCTTGTGGGAGGCAGTACGGCAGGTAATTTGTCTCTATTGCTAACTGTGTGTGATGAGCCAAACAGTATTGTGCTGGTGCAACGGAATGTGCACAAATCCGTTATTCACGGGTTGATGCTTGCCGGCGCAAGAGCTGTATTTCTGGAGCCATGGGTCGATCCTGCGTCTGGACTTGCTGTCATGCCGTCGGTGGAGACGGTGCAGGCTGCTGTCCAGGCCTATCCTGAGGCAAAGGGCGTGTTGGTCACTTTGCCCAATTACTACGGCATGGGCGCTGATCTGACGCCCATAGCCGAGGTATGCCACGCCGCTGGCATGCCATTGCTCGTGGATGAAGCGCATGCCGCGCATTATGGGCAGCATCCGGAGCTGCCTGTCTCTGCACTGTCATGCGGAGCAGACGGTGTCGTGCAGTCGACACATAAGATGCTGACGGCCTTCACCATGGGTGCCATGCTGCACATTCAGGGAACACGGTTAAACCGTTCCCTGTTAAGACAGCGCCTGGCCATGGTGCAAAGCTCAAGCCCATCATACCCCGTGATGGCTTCGCTTGATCTGGCGCGCCGGCTGCTGCACGTGCAGGGCGCGGACACATTCACGGCGGGATTCGCCGCCGTGAATGCTTTTAAGCGCGGCCTCGCGGAGCTGCCGCGCTTCCAGTTGCTGCAGCCTGCACAGCCGCTGCAGCCAGAACCGCCAGCCGGAACAGCGAAGCCGGCTGGCATGTCCGTGTCCGCTGCGCAGCAGACACGGGAGGGCCTGACCGCGGCGGCGATGCCATCTGCCGCGGGGTATACCGCTCAGGACCCATTCAAGGCCGTCATCTATGACGGCACAGGGGTGCTGAGCGGTTATGGGCTACAGCAGCAGCTGGAAGCATGCGGCTGTGTGCCTGAGATGAGCGACGAACGGTACGTCGTCTTGCTCTTCAGCCTGGGCTCAACGGTGCAAGATGCTCAGCACCTGTTGCAATCTTTACACCATATCAGCTCTGCCGATGGGCATGAGCAGATCCAATCCAATGCAGAGCCATCGCAACAGATTGCGAAAGGTTCGGCCCATTATATTTCCACGTGGAACAATTTACAAGAAAATAATTGCTACTCGGAACCAATCTCCTTTACACTGCAACCGATTGTGGAGACGGATACGATCAATGTCCCGATAGAAGAAAGTGCGGGTTGTCGATCAGCCGAGATGGTTATTCCATACCCTCCAGGGATACCGCTTGTATATTCTGGTGAACGTATTAGTACATCGATGGTGGCTCGTATACAACTCCTTCGGGATGAGGGTGCAAAGTTTCATGGGGTATTCGATGCATCTCTACAGTCATTGAGGGTCATGAAGGATTGAAGAACAGATAAAAAGCTGAATTGCATTCACCAATAGGTAGGTAATATGACCAATACGGATAGCGATACCGGACCCTACACATGTGAGGGTCTCTTGGTCATTAATCTAGTTGATAGGGTGTGTTTTCAAACTCAGGCATGCAATACGTCGAAGGATGTCAGACTCCAACATCTTGAAGTCAAGGATTGCTTATCCTGGCGAATTGTCCAGACGATTTTCCAAGGAACCGAGGACGTCTTATTTAGCCTTCGAGTCCTTCTTTTATTTTGTAAGGAACCTGAGACACGTTATTAACCAAATTCACCTAACAAACACGCTGTAAACGGCTGGTTATTCCAATATAGCCTGTTTCAGATTCCTTAGATTGCTGCGAGCACTTCAAATTCGCTGAATAGGACGTCACAGGGTCGATAGCGCTCCGCTCCGTGCCCTACTCCAGACACGTTCAGTTTGAAGACACGCTCTAGTTCAACTTACAAAGATAGACATAAGAAAGAAGGGAACACTTTGGGTATTCCGCTAAAAAAATATACAGGAATAGTCCTGCAAGTTTTGTTGATGTACGGTTTTTACTGGATTGGCAACTTCATTCAAACTCTATTACATCTGCCGTTAACAGGAAGTATTGTGGGTATGCTGGTTTTGTTTATTGCCATTCAACTGGGATGGGTCAAAATGAGCTGGGGAGAAGAAGGGTCAACTTGGCTTCAATCCCATTTGCAATTATTGTTCATTCCACCTACTGTGGGCATCATTAATCATTTTGATTTTTTTAGAGCTAACACATTATTATTAGTTCTTGGTTTGATTGTCAGCACATTAATCACATGTCTGATATCTGCCAAATTAAGTGAGTGGCTCATGATATGGAGATCGTCTCATTCAGGCAAAAAGGAGGCGATCACTTGTCAGCATTCATCCTCGGAATTGGAATGATCGCGCTAACCATCGCTGTATACATTCCAGCCACTCGTCTATATAAAAGGCTGAGATGGCCAATACTTATGCCTGTACTCACAACGACTGCCACACTGATCCTGATTTTGGTGATTTCCGGCATAAAGCTGGATACGTACATGTTGGGTGGGAAATGGATACAGGAGCTTTTGGGCCCAGCAGTTGTATCTCTCGCTTTTCCCTTATCCAGACATCTGCATGTGCTGAAGCAAAATATCATTCCAATTGTGGGTGGGACAATCGGAGGCAGTATTACAGGTGTCTCCACAGGGGCTTTGATCGCCATTCTGCTTGGCTATCCTCAAGAGATGGTCATCGCTTTATTGCCAAAATCAGTGACAACTCCTGTGGCTATTCAACTTGCTAATCAGGTTGGAGGGAATGCCTCATTCACATCGCTGTTTGTGATGATTGCAGGATTCTCAGGGATATTATTGGGGCCGATGCTCTTGAAATGGGCCAAAGTCCGCAGTAAACATGCCTATGGGATTGGACTGGGTTCAGCATCTCATGCCCTCGGCATGGCAAGGTCTTTTGAATATGGAGAGAATACGGTAGCCCTCAGTTCAGTTTCCATGATTGTCAGTGCCATTGCCGGATCAATTATGCTTCCATTATGGGTATGGATTATCTACGGTTGAACGCTTTACTTTGTTGTTCATGTTGGAGTAACCGCTGACCTATAGTATTATAGAAAGAAACAAGCTTGTATGATCTTGGTGTTATTAAAACGTACCGATATAGCTGTAGCTATACACCTCTGGGCGGGGGATATCATATCTTGTAGCAAGAGGGTCTAAGCATATTCAATTACAGCAGCAATAGATGCAATTATCGACATAGAAAGCAGGGAAGCATATGCAGGGCAGAGGTAAATTCATTACGCTGGAAGGGGGAGAGGGTTCCGGTAAAACAACGATGATCGGTAGAATAGGTTCTTATTTTGAAGAACGGGGTATACCTTACGTAGTTACGCGAGAGCCTGGCGGAATAGAGATTGCGGAGAAAATACGTTCAATTATTCTGGACCCTCTTCATACGGCAATGGATGCTCGAACCGAAGCGCTATTGTATGCAGCTGCACGCAGCCAGCATCTGGCGGAGAAAGTAGAGCCTGCGCTGAGAGCTGGAAAAGCGGTCATCTGTGACCGATTTGTCGATAGCAGTCTGGTCTATCAAGGATACGCCCGTGGACTCGGGATAGAGAATGTATGGGCCATAAATCGTTTTGCGATTGGTGATCTCATGCCGGATGTGACCTTATATCTGGACATTGAGCCTGAAGTGGGGCTTGCCCGGATCGATTCTCATGATGGCCGCGAAGTGAACCGTCTGGATCTGGAAAATCTGGAGTTTCACCGTAAAGTGCGAGAGGGTTACTTCCTATTAAAAGAGCAGTTCCCGGAACGAATCAGAGTTATCGATGCTTCCATGAAGCAGGAGGATGTCTTGGCAGCAATGATTTTGTCGCTGGAGACAGGGATTTTGAAGGATTTTGACGAGTAATTGTCTAATATATAGACAGGGCATTTGATAAAGGTGCTTATTCTAAAGGAGGTTATGCAGGATGAAACTGATTGTTGCGATTATACAGGATAAAGACAGCAACCGATTATCCAGCGCATTGGTCAAAGCAAACTTTCGGGCAACGAAGCTTGCCAGTACGGGCGGATTTTTGAAGGCAGGCAACACGACGTTTATGATCGGTGTCGATGATGGTCAAGTCGAATCCGTAATGAACGTCATTCGCAGCAGCTGTAAGGTTCGTGAACAGCTCGTGACTCCGGTCACACCAATGAGTGGAACAACCGACTCTTACCTGCCGCTACCTGTTGAAGTTCAAGTAGGCGGAGCTACTGTATTTGTTCTCCCGGTAGATCGCTTCGAACATTTCTAATTTAAACGTTTTGCATGGAACCCATGAGGGTCTTTCATGATCAATAGCATGTTGGAAACGATGGATGCAAGCAGATTTAAAAGAAGTTCGTGTGTGCCACTTATGGAACCGCCTTTCTTGATCAGAAGAATTGGCACACTCTTTCCGAATGAACATTTTCTAGCTGGGGAATGCTCATTCGGAAAGAGGTTGACTACAAACAACAAGTCCTTAATGGTGATGTATATCTACCATTTATATAGAGTGTGATCAGCATATATAGAAGCCTCATCCTCACGCACAGGCGCAACGCGCACTGTGCTGATGGGCGATTAGCTAACTTTGATAGAAAGCGGGCGTATCCATGAAAATCAATCCTGGATTCAGACCGATTCAGAGCGGGATCAGTTCAACTGATTCAGGTTCCAAACCGGTTCAATCCAAAAATTTCTCTGATATGATGAATCACCAGGGGGAACGGGCCTCACAAGCTGAACTGAATCGCCGGTTTAGTGAAATCCAGCTTCAGGGCGATCGCTTGGCACGTTCCATGACGATTCGTGAACTGAAGGCGTATAAGCAACTTGTTAAAAGGTTCCTGGAAGAGACCGTTCGTCGCGGTGTATCCATGAAAGAGACAAGGGGTTGGGATCGTCGTGGCAGAGGCAAGCGTTATAAGCTGATTGATGAAATTGACTCCGCTCTGTTATCCATGGCTGATGAACTGCTGGATACAGAAGAAGGAAAAATCTCTCTATTACAACAAGTAGGCGAAATTCGGGGGATGCTTATTAATTTAAGCTTCTGAGGAGGAAGTATGTCCTTTCAACAGATTATGGGTCAACAAGCGGCCAAGCAAATGTTACAAAGTAGTTTGAGACGTCATGCAATAAGCCATGCGTATTTGTTTAGCGGTCCAGCTGGTAGTGGGCAACGGAAGACGGCAATTACCTTTGCCAAGGCAATATTCTGTACAGAGCTTGAAGATGACGCTTGTGGGCAGTGTCTTGAATGCCGTAAGGTAGATCATGGTAACCATCCGGATCTAACCATGCTTGCGCCAGATGGAAACAACATTAAAATAGATCAAATCCGGGATCTGCAGCGTATTTTTTCATACCGATCAGAGGCAGGACATCCCAAAGTATATATTATAGAACAAGCCGAGAAAATGACGGTGCAGGCAGCAAACAGTTTGCTCAAATTTCTGGAGGAACCGCAGGTACCAGCAGTCGGCATCCTGATTACAGATAATGGACAGGCCATGTTGCCAACGATCCGCTCACGCTCCCAATTGGTGCCGTTCAGCGCACTGAATCCGGAAGAGATGCTGCAATCCCTGATCGAGGAAGGGCACCCTGCCAATCTGGCTCGCTCTGCCGTCCATTTAGCGTCAGGATTGGAAGCATGTAGAGAAATTCTCCAGCAGAATTGGTTTGCAGAAATTAGAAACGTAATGTTACAATTAGGGAAGGAGTCCCTGGGTAGAGGAAGTACATCATTGATCTCTGCACAGCAGAAGCTTTTTAAAACCGGACTCTCTGAACATCTGGACATGTTGCTTAGTTTGTTCCATCTATGGTTTAGGGACATGCTGTATGTTCAGTACGATAGGCATGAACATATCGTTTTTATAGATCAGTTAGACATGTTATCTCAGTTGGCACATACCCGCAGCACAGAGCAGTGGGTCTCCTATATGGATATGGCCGCAGCATGCAGAAAAAAATTGCGTTTCAACGTCAATGGCCAGCTTTGTCTGGAGCAATTTTTGATCGGTTTGGCATAAGACTGGGAGAGGGCAGAGTAAGCTCCAATCATATGCAAACGGTTATAACTTCGGCCGGTTCCCTAAGAAGACGGGGCTTCAGACGAAGTGGGGTTGGCTTACAAGGGGGTTAATTTTTTGTACAGTGTAGTGGGTGTCCGTTTCAAAAAAGCGGGCAAAATTTATTACTTCGATCCCCTGGACCTTCCCATTGAGAAAGAAAACTGCGTTATCGTGGAGACAGCGCGGGGGGTTGAGTACGGTAAGGTTGTCGTAGGTAAGAAGGAAGTGGGCGAGTCCGATGTGGTGTTGCCGCTGAAGAAAGTCATCCGCGTTGCGGGCGAGACAGATGCCCGTGTGGTTGATGAGAACAAGCGTGCAGCCAAAGAAGCATTCGGTACTTGTTTAAATAAAATCAAAGACCATGGCCTCAAAATGAAGCTGGTCGATGTGGAATTTACGTTTGATCGCAATAAAATTATATTTTATTTTACAGCTGAAGGAAGAGTTGATTTCCGGGAGCTGGTCAAGGATCTGGCAAGCATATTCCGGACACGAATCGAGCTGAGACAGATTGGTGTACGTGATGAAGCGAAGATGCTTGGCGGAATCGGACCTTGCGGCCGTGTGTTGTGTTGTTCTTCCTGGCTGGGAGACTTTGAGCCAGTATCAATCAAGATGGCTAAAGATCAGAGCCTGTCACTGAATCCGACGAAAATTTCAGGGTTGTGCGGAAGACTCATGTGCTGTCTGAAATTTGAGCATGATAACTATGAAAGTGTGAGAGAAGAACTGCCAGCTGTAGGCAAATTGGTCGTCACCTCATTGGGTGAAGGAAAAGTTGTCGGAATTAATGCCGGTAGCCGCACAGTCCATGTTCAACTGTTCGACATCAGTAAAGTCAAAGAACTTCCGCTGGATGACGTCGTTATCAAGTAAACCATAAAGGTTGCTTCGGGGTGGAAACTTGGAAAAGAAAAATCTGTTTACGCACATTCATGAAATGGAAACCCAACTGGGTCAGTTGCACGGTGATTTAGGAGAGTTAAAAATGATTGTGAAGGAGCTGCTTGAGGATAATCAGCGGCTTACCATCGAGAATGAGCAGTTACGCAAACTGCTCAAACGTGAGGCTCCGGCAGATCTGCCGATCTCCTCAGCACTCGCTCCTGTAGCAAGGCCAGCAGGTCCGGCTACAGGCGAGGATGTTGTGGGTGAAGGGTATGATAATCTGGCTCGGTTGTATCACGAAGGCTTCCATATCTGCAACGTCTATTATGGACATTTGCGGACGGAAGGCGATTGTCTGTTCTGCCTGTCTTTTTTGAATAAATGAAGTGACCGTAGGGATCCCCTACGGTTTTTTTTCAAGGTTATAAACCTAAACTAAACGAACATGAGATATAGAGTACCGGAGGATGAGCGTAACATATGAAAGCAAATGAAGTTGTGTTACATGAGTCAGAGCGGATTGATGATCTGCTCTCTCATGATTTGAGAATTATTCAAAGTGATGAAGTGTTTAGTTTTTCGATGGATGCCGTATTATTAGCCCGATTTGCTTCCGTACCTAAACGGGGTCGTGTACTTGATTTGTGTACAGGTAACGGGGTCGTTCCCATTTTGCTTACAACGCGTACGCAGGCTAGTTTGGAAGGGATCGAGATTCAACCACGCTTGGCTGATATGGCGCGTCGCAGTGTGCAATTAAATACACTGGATGAGTCGATTATGATTCGTGAAGGCGATTTGCGAGAACTGGTGAAGGAAACAGGACATGCTGTATACGATGCAATAACGGTTAATCCTCCATACATGCCTCTGAATGGCAGTGATCTTAAAATGAACACACATCAGGCAATGGCACGTCATGAGATCGGATGTACTCTGGAAGAAGTGATACAAGCTTGCAGTCGACTTGTACGTAATGGCGGCAAAGTATCGATGGTTCATCGTCCACAGCGCCTTGCAGAGATTATCTCGCTCATGCGCGAATATAAGCTGGAACCTAAACGGATTCGGATGGTACATCCCCGTGCTCATCTGGAAGCCAACATGGTGTTAATTGAAGGAATGAAAGATGGTAAACCGGAAGTAAGGATGCTTCCTCCACTCATTGTCTACAATGAGGAGGGGAAATACTGCGAAGAGATTATGGATATTTACTATGGTCAGCAACATGCTGAGCGTACTACGAAAGGAGGGCTTTAGATGACTTTGCATATTCAGAAAAGCTATGCGGAGCAGCCTGAAGGATCAGGCAAGCTATATCTGGTTGGAACACCCATTGGTAATCTGGAGGATATGACCTTCCGAGCCATCAAGACATTGCAGAGTTGTGACATCATTGCAGCAGAAGATACACGCCAGACCCGAAAGCTGCTTACCCATTTTGAAATTACACCTTCGATTCTGTTTAGTTATCATGAGCATAATAAGGGGGCGAGTGGACCTGAACTGATACGCTATATAATAGAAGGAAAAAATTTGGCACTTGTCAGCGATGCCGGTTTGCCAGCTATTTCGGACCCTGGTTCGGACCTTGTACAGCTTGCACTGGAGGCCGGAATAACGGTCATTCCCATCCCTGGACCCAACGCTGCGTTGTCTGCTCTGATCGTGTCCGGATTACCGACCGAGCGTTTTACATTCGGCGGTTTTTTGCCGCGGGAGAAAAAGGATATGCGAAAAGTGCTGGAGGCTTTTGACGAATCCAACGGGACTTTGTTATTTTATGAATCGCCTCACCGTATTCGGAAAACATTAGTCCACCTCGAAGAAATTCTGGGTGATCGCTCGATTGTCCTGGCTCGTGAACTAACCAAGCGTCATGAGGAATTCGCAAGGGGCACCGTGAAGGAATGTATAGACTGGCTTGAAGAACATCCGCCTCTTGGCGAGTACTGTTTGCTGGTAGAAGGCATTAAGGAAGAGGAGCGTAAGGCTGAGCGCGAAGCATGGTGGCAGCTCATGTCACTCGCGGATCATGTCAGCCATTATGAGAGTGAAGGACATAACCGCAAAGATGCAATGAAAAAAACGGCTACCGATCGCGGTCTGACGAAACGGGATGTATATAATGCATTAATCGAGTAGTAATCTAACCAAATATCTTCTGTTGTGGGGAACATAACCTGAAAAGAAGCTTATATCCAACCTTAGTGGAATATTAAAAAGAGCAGAGTGGCTCAAAAAAAATTCCAAACAAATTTCATTCTCTTCTAGGCAAAAAAAATACCTTCCGCGGTGGGGTTCACACCGGGAAGGTCATTAAGGAATATTAAAAAGGTTAGAAATAACAATTTAGATAAGTCCAGTATACCTGGTTTTTCTTATTTTGTCACAGGTGCAGGGATTTCGGAAATACATTCGTTACAAACAATTTTACCTTTGAAGTAAGTAACGTTCTCTGCATTACCACAGAAGATACAAGCAGGCTCGTATTTTTTCAACATGATGCGCTCGCCGTCAACGTAGATTTCCAGAGCATCTTTTTCACCAATACCAAGCGTACGGCGCAATTCGATTGGAATAACTACCCGTCCCAGTTCGTCCACTTTTCTTACAATACCTGTTGATTTCATCATTATAATCAGTGCTCCTCTCAGCTAACTATCATTGTCATTATTCGACATTATTTTATGTTTTATGATACTCATCATACCAACGATTCCCAAATCAGTCAACCTTAAAATTAGCTTAAAATTAAGGCTGTTTTTCACAAGGTTACTGGTGGTAAGGGATTGGAAGCTGTTTTTCGCATTTAAACCTCAATGTCAGCTTTGTCGATTTGGAAAACGACAAAACTACTTAATTCGACAAAGTTCGTCATATAGTGTCGAATCTTAGGTGAATCGTAGAACTCAAAGCATTAATATAAAAGAAATTAAAGGAGTGAGTCGACATGGAACAACGTTTAACGGAAGAGAAAGTATTCAAAGATCCGGTACATAATTATATCCACGTGCAAGATCCGGTTATATGGCAGTTAATTAACACCCCGGAATTTCAGCGTTTACGCCGGATTCGTCAGCTGGGTACTTCTTACCTTACATTTCACGGAGCAGAGCATAGTCGGTTCTCACATTCACTAGGTGTTTATGAAATCACACGCAAGATCATATCTCAATTTGAAAGAAGTCATTATTCGGATTGGCCGAAGGAAGAAAAGATTGTAGCTCTGTGTGCAGCTCTACTTCATGATCTCGGGCATGGGCCATTCTCTCACTCCATTGAGGAGGCTTTTGACATGAATCACGAAGATTGGACTTGTCGCATTATTACAGGTGATACCGAAGTAGGGGCGATCTTAAGACGGTATGCTCCTGATTTTCCTGAGAAAGTAGCGTCTGTCATTCAAAAAACGTATGAAAAGCCGATTGTGGTGAACTTGGTGACCAGTCCGCTTGATGCAGACCGAATGGACTATTTGCTCAGGGATGCCTATTTTACAGGTGTAAATTACGGCACGATTGACCTTGATCGTATCCTTCGGATGCTGCGTCCTTATCATGGGCGGATTGTAGTCAAGGAGTCAGGCATGCATGCTGTGGAGGATTACCTCATGTCTCGGTATCAGATGTATTGGCAGATTTACTTCCATCCGGTAACTCGTAGTTCTGAAATTATATTGCGGCAAATATTCAAGCGAGCAAAAACACTCATACAGCATGGTTTTCAATTTCGCTTCATGATTGATCCACTCCCTCAATTATTTGCAGGAGAATTATCTGTAGATGAATATTTGCAGTTGGATGAAGCATTAATCCAGACGGCATTTACGCAGTGGCGCAAGGAGGACGATACTGTTCTGAGTGAGTTATGCGAACGTTTTATGGATCGCAAGTTATATAAGTATGTAGAGCTCGAACAGGTCGACTTGACAATGATGGAAGAGATTCGGGAAGCTTTTGCACAGGCAGGCCTTGATCCCGAATATGATCTTGAAATTGATTTTCCTTCGGATAATCCGTATGATGTGTTTCGTCCGGATGAATCCACAGATAAGCAGATTCTTCTTCTGGATCGACAGGACAATTTACGTGAGTTGTCAGAAGTATCTGACATTGTCCGTTCTATCAGTGGGCTTCACCGAGGGAAACATCATTTGTATTACCCGCAAAACAAGGTGGATGCGATTATTCACGAATTACCGTCACATATACGCCCCTATTTCTTGTAATCGTGTGGATATAATCCGATGAAGAATTTCGATATCAAAACACTTTCTAAAAGAGCTATTTTTCATGATACAGTAATCTGCTTTAATGGGGAGTATATGTAGATCGACATAATTATGTAAATGCAAGTAGGCAAAAATAGCACAATCAGCAATATATAGATCAGAATATCCGTATATCTTCTATATATTGTAGTTGTGAAGAAACAAACGTAATGATGTAATACACAGATACCCAAAATCTTTTATGTATGAGTCATTGAATTATTGAATTTTACAAATTGGATTTTGAAAAAGAAGATAGTCGATATTTCGACATGAAGGGAGATACAGACATGATGCTGTTCGACACACATACACATCTGGATGCACCACAATTCGACGAGGACCGCGAGGACATGATTCAGCGTGCTGTGGATGCAGGAGTTGGTCGCATGATCAACATTGGTTTTAACCGGGAGACGATTCCAACCACAATGAAACTCGCTGAAACATATGACTTTATATATGCAGCTGTAGGGTGGCATCCCGTAGATGCGATCACAATGCAGGAGGGCGATTTGGAGTGGATTGCATCTTTATGCAAGCATGAAAAAGTGGTTGCGATCGGTGAGATTGGTTTGGATTATCACTGGGATACTTCACCAAAGGAAATACAGCATCGCGTATTACGACAACAAATTGCTTTGGCGCGTGAAGTAAACATGCCGATTGTCATCCATAATCGGGATGCACATGAGGATATCATAAGAATTTTGCGTGAAGAGAAAGCGGGTGAGGTTGGCGGTGTGATGCACTCGTTCTCGGGCAGCTGGGAAACAGCCAAAAGTTGTCTCGATATGGGCTTCCATCTCTCCTTCGGAGGACCGATCACATTCAAAAATGCAAAGCAGCCAAAAGAGGTGCTGGCAAAGGTTCCTATGGACCGGTTTTTCATTGAAACAGATGCTCCATATTTGACACCTCACCCTTATCGTGGAAAGCGAAATGAGACAGCGCATGTACGTCTGGTTGCAGAGGCAGCTGCGGAAATTAAAGGCATTTCGGTGGAGGAAATTGCTGCAATAACAACCAAAAATGCCATGGAACGATTTGGAATTCGTTAAAAAAACGAGCAAATGGGGCGAAAAAGGCAGGTAAGCGGAGGTAATTTGCCCTTTGATCCAAATAAATCAAGAATATTACAATATTTTAACCAAATATTCAGAAAAACGTACTTGATCAACGCTTTACAACATGCATCAAAACAGGATATCATCTTTTCAGTGAATTGTTGTGCGGAAAATTGGACAGATGTTCGGGGGATGAACAAAGGGACACTTTCCGATGAAACAACATTACTTTCATGAATCAGTCTCGCTGAGTCTCCGTTAACGGAGAGCGGGGGAACCAATAGGGCTTAAACATCGGTGTATTTGGCCGATGCGCAACGTTCGCTGACCCAAAAGCAGCGAAGGGAACTGCGAAGCCGTATTTGATTTCTTCTTTGGGTCTCGGGGTGAATTCAAGGGCGTCCGCCATGAGCGGGTGACCCAAGATAGGGCGGCTCTCTTTCGCCCGAACCCGACAGCTAACCTCGCAAGCGGAAAAAGAGAGGCAACCTCGTGCATGAATTTCCGATATTCAAAATCATTCGGAAGCCACGAAAGAGTTCCTCTTACACTCTTTCTTTGGCTTTTTTGTTTTTGAATAAAAGAAATATTGTCATCATACGGTAGGTATTCAGGAGGATGACATCATGTTGCGAAGATTGATTCATGGTGCAGAACCGGATTATGTTGGTCCAATCTGTGTTCTGTAGAAAATTTGGTATAGTCACGTCAAAGACATCATGCATTACTTTAGACGGCGAGGCTATGAAGGAGGACGGAGAAGTGGGCACATTCCAACCAGAAGAGACCCATGAGTCACGATCATCCAGTAAGTCTTTCGCGTTGCGGTGGAAGCATGAGAACATGCGTCAAATGGCATTGATCGCGATTTTCTCAATTGCGCTTACAATCATGATCTTGTTAGTCGTTTACGGTCAGGCCGGGAAACAAATTTCACTGGTTATTGATGGCAAAGCTCAGGTGGTAGAGACTCGTACAGGAATGCTTCAGGAAATGCTGGAGGAGCAGTCGATCACAGTCAGCCCTCACGATAAGGTATCCATGTCCATGAATGGAGCGATTACAGATGGAGACCGAATCGTTATTGAGCGGGCCGTTCCAGTTAACATTACGGCAGACGGAGACACCAAGACTCTGTATACAACGGATTCATCGGTAGAAGATGCAATTCAAAAATCAGGTATTCAAGTTGAAAGTAATGATAAAGTATATCCGGCGCTTGGAACTTCGATCAAAGCGGATATGAAGATTCGTGTAGTGCGCGTAACAAAGCGTACAGTGGATGTAGAACATCCGATCGCTTACAAAGTCATTAAAACGGCTGACCCTAGCTTGTACAAAGGAGATAACCGTGTCGTTGTGAACGGCAAAGAAGGCAAACTTGTACAGCACATCGAAAAGGTATTTCAGGATGGAGAATTGGTCTCCAAAAAAATGGTCGGCAAATCTGTCGCGAATAATCGTGTAGATAAAGTGATTGCTGTCGGCACCAAAGCAAAACCGGTCGTGAAAGAACCAGAGATTCAGACCGTATCAGCTCAGACTTCAACAACCAAAAAGGCTACAACAACGAACTCGAAGAAAACATCTGCCTCGGGCAGCAAAGTGATTACCGTATCCGGGACTTCTTTTAAATACTCCAAAGTACTTAAAAATGTATCCATGACTGCCTACTCTTCCGAAGAGCCTGGCATTGGAACTAAAACAGCTTCCGGTACTCGTGTAACGGAAGGACGCACCATTGCGGTTGATCCCAAAGTCATTCCAATTGGCTGGTGGGTATATATCGAAGGTCTGGGATTCCGTCGTGCGGAAGATACAGGCGGTGCCATTAAAGGCAACAAAATTGATGTGTATTATGACAGTGTGAAGCATGCCCTGAATTTTGGACGCAAGAAAGGCAAGACGGTCTACGTGATCGGTCCGGTGAAGCCGGAAGCGAACTAAAATCGTTTTACTTTGAAATGGGAATGCTATAAAATAGTTGCATGAATGATTCATGCGGAATATGCGGCGGAGGAGTCTGAATTTAGTCTCCCCCGCCGTTTGGCAGAGAAGAGGATATTCCTCTTCTTTTTGCGTTAGAAAGGAAGAAATGGAACATGATAAAAGAAGTCATTGTGGTGGAAGGCCGTGACGATACGGTAGCCATCCGTCGGGCCGTGGAAGCCGATACCATAGAAACAGGTGGATCAGCCATCAACCAACGCATTCTGAAGCGGATTGCGCTTGCTCAGGAGAGACGGGGAGTCATTGTACTGACAGATCCGGATCATGCTGGCGAGCGCATTCGTAAAATCATTGCGAATAAGGTGCCTGGCTGCAAACATGCTTTCATTCCGGAAGCCGATGCCACACGCAAAGGGGATATTGGGGTGGAGAATGCCTCACCGGAGGCGATCCGTCATGCTCTGGCACGCGTACATACTTCATACGAAGGCGCTCCTAGCCTGATCGATTGGGAGGACCTGATCGCGGCAGGACTTATTGTGCATCCGCAGGCTGCTGCACGTCGCATGGAGATGGGCAATCTGCTGGGTATCGGATATTGTAACGGTAAGCAGTTCCACAAACGTCTCGGTGTATTTCAGATTACACGGGAAGAGTTCTCTACAGCATTAGCGCAAATTGAACGTGAAGGATTGTGAGCATATGAAGGACATGGAAGAGACGATAGAAATTGCAACCCCCAAGCGAACCAAAGAAATTATTCAAAGACACGGATTCTCATTTAAGAAAAGTCTGGGTCAGAACTTTCTGATCGATCAAAATATACTGAACAAAATCGTTAATGCAGCCGATTTAGACGAGTCCAAGGGTGCACTGGAGATCGGTCCGGGTATTGGAGCCCTTACGGAACGACTCGCTCGGGTAGCTGGTCCTGTCACAGCCGTAGAGATTGATCAGCGCTTGATCCCAATCCTGGGAGAAGTGATGCAGCCTTATTCGAATGTACGTGTTCATCATGGGGACGTGCTGAAGCTTGATCTGGCTGAGTTGTTTAATACGGATTTTGCATCCGTGGACAAAGTCAGTGTCGTGGCTAATCTGCCTTATTATGTAACGACTCCAATCATGATGAAACTGTTGGAAGAGAAGCTGCCGGTAGACAGCATTGTTGTCATGATCCAAAAAGAAGTGGCTGAACGCATGGCTGCTGCACCGGGATCAAAAGACTACGGCAGTCTGAGCATTGCAGTTCAGTACTACAGTATGCCGGAGCTTGTGTGTATTGTGCCTCCTACAGTCTTCATTCCGCAACCTAATGTGGAATCAGCTGTTATTAAGCTGAAAGTGCGTGAGCAACCGCCAGTGGAGATTCCGGATGAAGCACACTACTTCGAAGTGGTACAGGCTTCTTTTGCCCAGCGGAGAAAAACAATCTCAAACAACTTGAAGGCACGCTTCTTCACAAAGGAGAACCGGGAACAGGCAGACATTCTGCTGGAGCAGGCAGGTATTCAACCGTCCCGACGCGGAGAGACATTGAGTCTGCAGGAGTACGCTACACTCAGCACCGTAATGTGGGAAGCAGGGGTACGTGCAGCGCTGTAAAATTTGAATGAACCAAACCGGGTCTCTGCCCATACGATGGGGTAGAGGTGATTACGTTGATGAATATCGGAGACTTGGTCGTTCGGAAGTCATACGGTGGCGATGTGACTTTTCGGGTGGAAGGCCTCCAGTTGGATGCTGCGGTCATTAAAGGGACTGAGTTCCGGCTGCTTGCCGATTCCCCAGTGGACGATTTGATACAGGTTCCCTATGAACCGCAAAGCGCCAAGACCAGACAGGCGCATGTTAAAGCACATCAGACCCTGTCCCGCCTGCAGCAGAATCGTATGGAACAGGCTGAGCGGAATCGCGAAGGTCTGGTACAGGATTGGTCTGCTCAGCAGGAACCGGCTTATTTTGAGATGCCTGGGAAGGTGCTTCATCTGGATGGAGATCCGAACTATTTGAAAAAAAGTATGGATCTCTATGAGCAACTTCGTGTTCCCGCAGAGGGACAATATGTTCATGAATCGGCAATGGCAGATACCTTATACCGTTTATTACCCAAAGTACGTCCAGATATCGTGGTCATTACGGGTCATGATGGGGTGCTAAAGACACGTCAGCCCTATGACTTATATAGTCTTGGTAGCTACAAGAACTCGCAAAATTTTGTGTCGGCCATTCAGGTGGCCAGACAATATGAACGCCATCTGGATGCACTCACTATTGTGGCAGGGGCCTGTCAGTCCCATTTTGAGGCCCTGTTGCGCGCTGGAGCAAACTTTGCCAGTTCTCCAGGCAGAATTCTCATTCATGCACTTGATCCGGTCTATGTGGCAGCCAAGGCCTCCTTCACATCTGTGCGTGATACGGTCAATATGAGTGATGTTCTGCACAATACCATCAGTGGTAGCCAGGGTGTGGGTGGTGTCGAGACACGGGGGAGTTACCGGGTAGGTCTGCCTGGGCTGAATGATTTATCTACGTTAAAAGTGAACCCGTCGGCAGTCTGATGTAGGCCATTTAAAGTCCCAATTTGGGGCTTTTTTTGTTTGCAAAAAAATTCATTGACAACAACTTTTTGATGCTGATATAATAATTAGTTTTGATTTGACAATGACTGTAAAATCCGGTATAATGGACAAGAAAAGAGGTGGTCGTCGACAATGGCTAAAAACACGCTGTTGGATATCAAACGCAATCTCGATGCACATATTGGTCAGAAAATTATGTTGCGGGCTAATGGTGGCCGCCGTAAGACCATTGAGCGTACGGGTGTATTGGAAGAAACGTACCCTTCTGTTTTTATTGTTAAGCTTGATGAGGAGCAAGAAACCTTCAAGCGAGTATCTTATAGTTATGCGGATATACTTACGGAGTCGGTGGAAGTCATGGTTTATGACCCGGGCAGCCAGACGCATAGCTCCTATATGGAGACGTAAGTATCGATTTACAGGCGATTCGCCCCACAAGGCGGATTGCTTTTTTGTTTTTTTAAACACCAATTCGTCCTCTAACGTAACCCATACATACTCAGGAATGAGCGAGGAACAGTCGCGGCATACTATATGGACAGGTGAAGGGACAGTTTCTTAAAGCAATGCAGGAAACTGAATATAGCCTGATGACAAGATGTCCAAAACGTGAACGAACTCATCACATTATGAAGGATACTTTGGAGGAGGATGGTTCATGAGTCGCAGAAGAAGAAGTGTCATGTCAGAGGATCTGAAGAATGAGCTTGCGAAAGACCTTGGCTTCTATGATACGGTCCAACAGGAAGGCTGGGGTGGAATCAAAGCCAAGGATGCAGGAAACATGGTGAAAAGAGCCATTCAACTTGCTGAGCAGGCTGCCCGCAAATCTTAATTCGGTTCAAACAGACTGAAAAGCGGGGAAATCCGTCAGGAACAACCCCGCTTTTTCCCCTTAGATGCGGAATAGAAATGACTTGACAGCCCCATTTTGATATAATATGTTAAGTTGTCTTAGGGAAAAGGTGAGGACGGGTGAACGCCTTGAAAATTTACGAAAAAGCGCCTGCTAAAATTAATTTGATGCTGGACGTTTTACATAAAAGAAGCGATGGATTCCATGAAGTTGAAATGATCATGACCATGGTCGATCTGGCTGATCGGCTGGAAATGTCGGAGCTGCCGCGAGATACCATTTTCATCTCCAGTCAGGCGGGTTATATTCCGCTGGACGAGAAGAATCTGGCTTTCCAAGCAGCCAGACTCATTAAGGAGCGCTATAACGTGCGTACGGGCGTCCATATTCATCTGGATAAAAAGATTCCAGTAGCAGCTGGACTTGCCGGGGGCAGCAGTGATGCAGCAGCAGCGCTGCGTGGATTGAACCGTCTGTGGCGGTTGAATATACCGGATCACGAGCTGCAGGAGCTTGGAGCTGAACTTGGGTCGGATGTTCCATTCTGTATCACAGGAGGGACTGCACTTGCTACAGGCCGTGGTGAGAAGTTAACTCCCATTCCTACTCCGCCGCAATGCTGGGTGATTCTGGCCAAACCTCCGATCAATGTGTCTACAGCCGATGTGTACGGACGGTTCCGCAGTGACAAGATTGTTCGTCATCCGAGTGCGGCTAAAATGGAGCAGGCTATTCGTAACCAATCATTTACGGAAGTATGTAACCAGATGGGCAATGTACTTGAAGATGTAACGTTGAAACTGTATCCGGAAGTTCAGCATCTGAAGGATGCCATGATTCGATTGGGTGCAGACGGCGTGTTAATGTCCGGTAGCGGTCCAACGGTATTTGGTCTGGTCTCCAAAGAATCAAAGGTTGCCCGGATATACAATGGTCTGCGTGGTTTCTGTAAAGAAGTGTACGCTGTACGTATGTTGACGTGAAATTCGCTTTTATAATGTACAAACACGTATAAAGGTGGTATATTTTTAAATAATTATTCGGATTTGGATGTTTCCGTGATCGTGAGGATGGATCTCTGTGAAGAAGTTAAAACGAAGCGCAAGGCTGGTTGAAATGACGCAATACTTATTGTCCAGACCGCATACGGTTATTCCGCTGACCACTTTTGCCGAACGTTATGGTGCCGCAAAGTCTTCAATTAGTGAAGATTTGGCTATTATCAAGGAAGTGTTCGAAGAAGGTGGGTCAGGAGAACTGCATACACTGGCTGGAGCAGCCGGGGGAGTAAGATGGATTCCGAAGGTATCCCGAGAACTGGCACTGGCATTTGCGGAGCGGCTCTCGACCCAGCTCGCGCAACCTGATCGGATCTTGCCTGGAGAATACCTGTACATGTCCGATTTGCTTGGTCAGCCCGCATTGATGAATGAAGCCGGCAAGATTTTTGCAACAGCCTTTGGCAATATGAATATTGATGTGGTTATGACGGTAGAAACCAAAGGAATTCCACTGGCTTATGCGACCGGAGCCCAGCTCAACCTGCCTGTCGTGCTCGTACGCAGGGACCATCAGGCTACAGAAGGATCGGCCGTAAGTATCAATTATGTATCCGGGTCCCATAAAAGTCTGCATACCATGTCCCTGTCTCGTAGGGCGATGCGTGAGCATTCCAGAGTACTTATTGTGGATGACTTCATGAAGGCCGGGGGTACGGTGCAAGGAATGATCGATCTTTTGGCCGAGTTTAATGCTACAGTTGCGGGGGTAGGGGTACTGGTGGAATCTGGTTCTGTAGATTCAGAAGAACGTCTGCTAACAGATTACGTATCTCTGGCGAAACTTACAGCGGTTGATGCCAAGAGCAGACAGATTTCCGTCAAGCCTGGCAACTATTTTGACCTGTAGAAAGATGACGAATGTTATGTCGTTAAAGGGTCTTTTCCATCGACCTGGCATGAACGTTGTCGAATTGTGTATTAAATAAAAAAATTCCTGAAATTAGGAAATTTTTGTGGTTATAAAAAGAAGGAGTTCGTATATGCTGTGTGGAATTATACACCAAGTTCTGATGGAAAAAGGTGGTGAACACACACATGCAAATTACGGATGTCAGACTCCGCCGTGTTAACTCGGAGGGGAGAATGAAGGCTATCGCATCCATTACCATCGATAACGAATTCGTCGTTCATGACATTCGTGTCATTGATGGTAACAACGGAATGTTTGTTGCAATGCCGAGCAAGCGTACTCCTGATGGAGAGTTCCGTGATATCGCCCACCCGATCTCTTCCGGTACGCGTGAGAAGATTCAGGCAGCAGTTTTGACTGAATACGATCGTGCGGCAACTGAGGAAGAAGTCATTGAAGAAGGTGCCTGAGAACATTATTGGGGTTCGAAGGAAAAGAGAGCCATGTCTTATGGCTCTCTTTTCTTTTTGACCGGAATAAGATATATTCAGTATTGAGTTTATTAGCAGAGAACAAAAAGCGCATCGTGCGCTTGGTGGCAGGGCGGCATCTTAGGAATCATTGGGATTCGGTTAAGCTCGCAGGTACACGGCGTATACATATAGGTCACGATTCGTTGGTGTCCGCGTTGTTACGTGTGATTACAGAGACAGCAGGCGATGAACAGGACCGGCTTGAAGCCGGCTGAACGATACTCATTGGATATAGATCAGCAATGCATTTCAATGGGATTTTCAGAACAGGAGGTCGTTAATTTTGAAACGAATGGCAATCGTTCTTGCCGCAGGGCAAGGAAAACGAATGAAATCAAAATTGTACAAAGTACTGCATCCCGTATGCGGTAAACCTATGGTTGGACATGTGCTGGATGCAGCACTCAGCGCAGGCGTTGAACGCAGTGTAGTTGTCGTCGGTCATGGTGCCGAAGCGGTGCAGTCATTTTTGGGTTCCAGAGCGGAGTATGCACTTCAGGCGGAACAACTGGGTACAGGTCATGCAGTGAAGCAGGTTAAATCTTTGCTTGGCGGAGAGACAGGTTCTACAATTGTGGTCTGTGGAGATACACCGCTTGTGACCAGTGAGACGTTGGAAGGTCTGATGAAGTTGCATGAGAGCAGCGGAGCAGCAGCAACAGTTCTTACGGCTCAGTTGGACAATCCCAAAGGTTATGGCCGCGTTATTCGCGGAGAAGATGGATCTGTACAACGGATTGTGGAACAAAAGGATTGCACAGAGCAGGAAGATGCTGTGAAAGAGATTAACACGGGCACATACTGTTTCGATAATGCAAAATTGTTCGCTGCCCTGGGAAAAGTGACGAACCAGAACGCTCAGGGAGAGTATTATCTCACAGACGTGGTTGGCATTTTCCGCAATGATGGAGAAGTGGTTGAAGCTTACATGTCGGATGACATCGCAGAATCCATCGGGGTTAACGACCGACTTGCACTTTCGCAAGCCGAAGCCTTCATGCGTGAGCGTCTTGCCGTACGCCATATGTTGAATGGTGTGACAATCATTGATCCGTCATCGACATATATCGGAGCGGATGTTACGATTGGATCAGATACAGTTTTGTATCCGGGGACGATCCTCAAAGGCACAACTTCCATCGGTGAAGCATGTCATATTGGTCCTCAGGCAGATGTGGAAGACAGCGTTATTCAGGACGGAGTTACAATTAAACATTCGGTAGTATCCAATGCCGAGGTTGGTTCTGATGCAACGGTAGGTCCATTTGCTAACTTGCGTCCAGGGACTAAGCTGGGTCGCAACGTAAAAATCGGTGACTTTGTTGAAGTGAAAAATGCTACAATTGATGAAGGTTCCAAAGTATCTCATCTCAGCTATATTGGAGATGCCATAGTAGGGAAAAACGTAAATGTTGGATGTGGGGCAATAACTGTCAATTATGATGGTTATAATAAAGCTGTGACAACGATTGAAGATGATGCTTTTGTAGGCAGCAACGTCAATCTGATTGCACCGATTACGGTAGGAAAAGGCGCTTATGTGGTTGCTGGTTCCACCGTTACCCATTCCGTTCCCGAGAATGATCTGGCCATTGCTCGTCCACGTCAGGAGAATAAACCTGGTTATGCGGAGAAGATTCGCGGACGTGCCAAAGCCAAGAAACAAAATGCCAAACCCCAATAAGGGGTTTTGATAACAAGATTGCCTCCCGAAGATCGGGGAGGTGCCGACATGTCGCAGACGCTTATTGATTCCAATGAACCAGCACGGAGGGTTTTTATTTTATGACTTATTTTGATTCGAAATTAAAAATATTTACTTGCAATTCTAACCCCAAGCTTGCCCATCAAATTGCTGATTATATCGGGATCCCTATGGGTGAATCTCACACAACCAGCTTTAGTGATGGCGAGATTCAAGTGAAACTCTCCGAGAGTGTTCGGGGTTGTCACGTTTATATCGTGCAGTCCACTTGCTTGCCGGTTAATGATAACCTGATGGAAATGCTCGTGATGATTGATGCACTCAAACGGGCATCTGCCAAGACGATTAACGTCGTTATTCCTTATTATGGCTATGCAAGACAGGATCGCAAGGCACGTTCGCGTGACCCGATTACAGCGAAACTGGTTGCTAACCTTATTGAAAAAGCGGGTGCAACCCGTGTCATCGCGATGGACCTGCATGCAATGCAAATTCAGGGATTCTTCGACATTCCGGTTGACCATTTGCTCGGCGTGCCGATTCTGGCTCAATATTTCCGGTCGAAACAGATCGAAAATCCAGTTGTCGTGTCGCCTGACCACGGTGGCGTAGTACGCGCACGTAAACTGGCTGATTTCCTGAATGCACCCTTGGCAATTATTGATAAACGTCGTCCTGAGCCAAATGTGAGCGAAGTGATGAACATTATCGGTAACATCGAGGGTAAAACAGCCATCCTGATCGATGACATTATTGACACGGCGGGAACGATTGTACTGGGAGCGAATGCTCTGATGGAAGGCGGCGTAAAAGAAGTATACGCGTGCTGTACTCACCCGGTATTGTCCGGACCTGCGATGGAACGTTTGGAGAATGCACCATTGAAGGAAGTCATCGTAACGGATACCATTCCAATTACGCATGCTAATCCGACAAGCAAACTCAAAGTGTTGTCTGTAGCGCCTTTGCTCGGAGAAGCGATTATCCGGGTTCATGAGGAATTGTCAATCAGCAAGCTGTTTGAAATTGAATAAGGATGTCTGCATAAAGTAGTAGAGGGGTTACGTTTTCCGGTTCAATGGAAAATGTAACCCCTGTCGGCGTGCCGTTTTATTAAAAGTGAAACAGACGCTGGTCAGTCCATATAAGTTTGAACTACTAATTTACACCGGAAGATGTTTCTGCAAGCGCAGTGATCCAGTGTAAAATGGTTCGTTCATCTTATATGGTTAATACCCGGGGCGGGAGATAAATCGGAAACGACGCCGATGAAAAAGCGTGTCGGCAATTTCGACGAATTGATTATCGAAACGTGTGATTAGACCAATCTCAATATGGGTGTCGCGGTCGTATACCTGTACAGGTACGTGATATTCGAGATGATAGATAAAATCGCTATGTTGAGTCAGTTGTCCATTGTCTTCGCGCAAAACCCGCTCACCTTCCTGGGTCGATAAAATATGAACTGTAAATACTACAGTAAATCGATCTTTACTTTCCTGATATTATATGAAATATAAGATTCGAAGTCTATGCCTCACCTCAGGCTAATCCGAAGGAGGGAACAAGATGAAGTGGATTGTCGGACTTGGAAATCCAGGCTCGAACTATGCCAAAACCCGTCATAATATCGGTTTTATGGCACTGGATCGGTTGGCTGATCGTCATCATATCTCCATTACACAGAATAAATGTAAAGCGTTGATTGGAGAAGGCAATATTGGCGGTGTGAAAACCGTACTGATCAAACCAATGACCTATATGAACTTGTCTGGTGAATCGGTTCGAGCATATATGGATTTTTATAAAGTTAGTCTTGAAGATCTGATTGTTGTGTATGACGACATGGATACAGAGATTGGCAAAGTCAGATTGCGTTACCAAGGTAGTGCAGGCGGACATAATGGAATCAAGTCCATTATTCAGCATACCGGTACACAGAAGTTTAACCGGGTACGCATGGGAATATCCCGGCCTGAACCAGGACATGCCATTGTTGATTATGTACTGTCGACATTCATGAAGAAAGAAAAGGAATCCCTGGATCAGACTATTGAGCAAACGTGTGATGCCCTGGAGCATAGCTTGACGCATACGTTTGAACAAACAATGGCGAAGTTTAACGGGTAAATCTATAAGACTTACTGGTAAAATGATCAAAAAAGACGGGTTCGATTCAGCCATACTGGACATACTGGATGTATAAACCATGTTCAGGAGGCATAAACATGTCAGTGAATTACGTATGTCGGCATTGCCGTACCTTTATTGGACGAATCGATTCTGCCCGGATAACGGAAGTAGAGCTCGGCTTTCATTTCTTGACCCCCGACGAGCGGAGGGATATAATAGCGTATAATTCCGGTGGTGACATTACCGTTCGGATTACATGTGATTACTGTAAGGAAGCCCTGGAGCACAATCCGGAGCTCAGCCTGCTCGCGAGTCCGCTTCAGTAGACATCGCCTGTACAGGATCGAATGACAGTTGAGGGCGGTTGCGTAATAACGCTCCACCTTTTATAGCCTTGGCAGCCTGCTGAGGCTTCTTTTCAGTTGGCATGAAAGCCATGGCTATCTCGAATATCAGGCTCGCCGCATCAACAGATGTGGCAATGTTGCGAGTAATCCGATATGATGAAACAGGACAAAAAGGAATTTGTATCCATTTTAATAGTGATGCTACGCATATGCGTGAGATAATCAAGTAAGTTATAAGAGAGGTGCCCCTTTTGTTACAAGCACTTATACAGGCTTTTTCCAAAGATCCGGACTTCGGGTCCATTACAGCCGGAATCAAGTCCGGCATGAAGGAACAATTGGTTTCGGGTCTATCCGGCTCGGCGCGTCAGATTATGCTGGCTGCCTTGCATCAGGAAATGAACCGACCATTGCTCGTAGTAACACATAATATGTTTTCAGCTCAAAAAATTGCAGAAGATTTACAGGAAGCGCTTTCACCCGATCAGGTGTTGATCTATCCTGCCAACGAACTTGTCGCTGCGGAAGCTGCTGTTTCCAGCCCGGAAACATTGGGTCAGCGTATTGATGTGTTGGTCCGCTGCGCCCAGGGATTCAGGGGCGTTGTTGTTATTCCTTTTTCCGGGGTAAGACGTTATGTTCCACTTCCGGAAGTGATGGCCAATGCTCGGATTTTGATTAAACAGGGCAACACACTTCAACTGGACTCCTTCCTGCTGGAGATGGTAAAGCTCGGATATGAGCGTGTGGAACGCGTGGAATCTCGTGGTGAGATGAGTGTACGCGGAGGTATCATCGACTTCTATCCGGTTACTTCATCGATCGCATATCGGGTGGAGTTATTTGATGATGAGATCGACTCCATTCGGACATTTGACCCCGCGGATCAGCGTTCGATTGAACGGATTGAGGAAATTACGGTTTTACCATGCAAGGAGTTAATTGCAGATCGTGAACGTATGGAAAAGGCTGCCGATGCGGCTGTTCTTTTGCTGGAGCAACAGCTGGAGAAAATGACGGATCGGCAGGCGAAGTTGCGTCTTCGTGAAGAAATTCACCGGGAGATCGAGCTTTTGCGGGAGCACGTGTATTTCTCCGAAATGTATAAATATATTTCTCCGCTCTATCCGGAGAACAAAACGATCTACGACTATATGCCAGAAGATACCCTGCTGGTTCTTGATGAGCCTGCCAGACTGTCGGAGACATCGAAACAGCTTGACCGTGATGAATCGGAGTGGAATCTGCATTTGATGCAAAACGGAAAAACACTTCCGGATCTTCCTTTATCCGCAGATGGTGATGAACTCTTGTATGAGCGTCCATTCCAGACGCTGTTTATGTCGATCTTTTTGCGCCAAGTTCCACACACCCAACCACAGAACATTCTGAACTTCATCAGTCGTGGCATGCAGGATTTCCATGGACAGATGAACGTACTGAAGGCAGAGATGGAGCGTTGGCATAAGGCCGGAGTCCAAGTGCTCATGCTGGCGAACGGTGAGGAACGACTCGAGCGGATGCGCCGGGTATTGATGGACTATGATATTCCAGAGCCAGAGATGATGATCGGTAACTTGCAAACGGGCTTTGAAATGCCGTCCATTCATTTGGCTGTCGTGACCGAGGGCGAGATGTTCTCGCAAAAACAGCGTAAAGTACGCAAACCGATTCGGAATGTAGACAACGCGGAACGAATCAAATCCTACAGTGAGCTAAAAGTGGGCGATTATGTCGTTCACCAGAACCACGGGATTGGTAAGTACCTTGGGATCGGCACCCTCGAGGTTGGCGGTATTCATAAGGACTACATGCATATTCTCTATGCCGGTGGAGACAAACTGTCTGTACCTATTGAGCAGATCGATCTGATTCAGAAATATGTGGGTTCCGAAGAAAAAGAACCGAAAATATACAAGCTGGGCGGCAATGAGTGGACACGGGTTAAAAATAAAGTCCGCACATCCGTACAGGATATTGCTGATGATCTAATTAAGCTGTATGCAGAGCGTCAGACCTCCAAAGGGTTTGGATTCGACAAGGATTCCGCGGAGCAGCAGGAATTTGAGGACATGTTCCCTTACGATGAGACACGTGATCAGGTGCGTGCGATCGAAGAAATCAAGAAGGACATGGAACAAAACCGTCCAATGGATCGTTTATTGTGTGGGGATGTGGGTTACGGCAAAACCGAGGTGGCTATTCGGGCTGCATTTAAAGCAGCTATTGAAGGCAAACAGGTGGCTGTACTCGTGCCAACAACCATTTTGGCACAGCAGCATTTTGAGACGTTCCGTGAGCGCTTCTCCGGTTATCCGTTCAACATTCATGTGCTTAGCCGGTTCCGCTCCCGTAAAGAGCAGAATGAAACAGCCAAAGGCATCAAGGCAGGCACAGTGGATATTGTCATCGGGACGCATCGATTGCTGTCGCAGGACCTGGTGTTTAAGGACCTGGGACTGCTGATTGTTGATGAAGAACAGCGCTTCGGTGTAACCCATAAGGAAAAACTGAAGAAGCTGAAAACCAATGTGGACGTGCTGACGCTGACGGCAACGCCGATTCCGCGTACGCTTCATATGTCCATGCTGGGTGTGCGTGATCTGTCCGTTATCGAGACTCCACCAGAAAATCGTTTCCCGGTGCAGACCTATGTGGTTGAACACAGCCAGGCGCTTGTTCGTGAAGCCATTGAGCGTGAGCTTGCCCGTGGTGGGCAAGTATATTACCTCTACAACCGTGTTCAGGGAATTCAGGAGATGGCTGCCGAAATTTCTGAGCTTGTGCCTGAAGCCAAAGTTGGTGTGGGACATGGTCAGATGTCGGAAACAGAGCTGGAGAAAACCATTCTGGACTTCCTGGATGGTGAATATGACGTGCTTGTGAGCACAAGTATCATCGAGACCGGGGTAGATATTCCGAACGTAAATACACTGATCGTACATGATGCGGATAAAATGGGACTTTCCCAGCTGTATCAGCTGCGCGGACGTGTGGGTCGTTCCAACCGTATTGCGTATGCCTATTTTACGTACCAACGGGATAAAGTGCTTACGGAGGTTGCTGAGAAACGTCTGCAATCCATCAAAGAATTCACCGAACTGGGTTCAGGATTCAAAATCGCCATGCGTGACTTGTCGATTCGTGGTGCGGGAAATCTGCTAGGAGCGGAGCAGCATGGTTTCATCGCTTCCGTCGGGTTTGATCTGTATTCCCAGATGCTCGCAGAGGAGATCAACAAACGCAAAGTTACGATGCTTGGCGAAGAGCCGGTACCTTCAGACCAGTGGAACACAACCCTGGATCTCAGTATCGACGCCTACTTGCCGTCCGATTATATCTATGACAGTATTCAGAAGATTGAGATCTACAAAAAAGTGGCGGTCATTGCATCCTTCGACGATGCGATGGAGTTGGAAGACGAATTGGTTGACCGATTCGGTGATCTTCCGGAAGCCGTCATTAACTTGCTGGCTGTTGCGCGGATGAAAGTATACGGCAAAATCTACGGTATTGAGTCCATCTCCCAACGTGGTGAGGACATTACTGTGAAGTTCTATGAAGGGCGTGAACATGCCTTTGAACTCTCGAAAATCGCGCACATTGGAAATCAGTTCGAAAGACGTGTACAATTTGAACAAGGACCCCATATGCTGATTCACGCTAAAGGCAAGGGGCTTGGGGATAAGCAACTGATGGAGCTGGTAGAGAAAATTCTGGAGTCCATGAAGACGGCTTTTAAATCAAAGGGGGAACTAAAGGATGTTACCAAAGTATAAAAAAGTAGGAAAAGTACTGTCTGTGAGCATGGTCGCAGTACTATCCTTATCACTGCTTGCTGCATGTGGCAAGAAGGAAGAAGCAAAAACACCGGAATCGACGGATACAAGTGCTGTAGTCGCTACGTATGATGGTGGTACTATTACAGCCAATGAATTTGACATGGAGCAACGTGTCATGAAATTCCTCTATCCGGAGTATGCACAAATGATGGATATGGACGATTTCAAAGAGTATCTGGTGAAACAGGAAGTTGCTTATGAATATCTGAGTGGCAAAGCAAGCGAAGATGCCAAAACAGCCGGTACAAAAGCGGCAACTGAGCAATTCGATAAAATGAAAGCTTCTGTTCAGGCAGATCAGTGGACAGAAATGCTGAAAGCTCAGAACCTGACTGACGATAACATTAAAGGCTACATGACTCGAATCATGACAGTTATCAAAGATAAAGAAACAGGCGTTACGGACGATGCAATCAAGGCTGAGTTTGAGAAAAACAAAGATCAGTTCACAACAGCTTCTGTTCGTCACGTGCTGATTAACTTCACAGATCCAAAAACGCAAAAAGAGCGTAAAAAAGAAGATGCACTGAAGATTGCAAAAGAAGTAAAAACCAAGTTGGATGGCGGAGCTGATTTTGCTGAAATTGCAAAAAAATATTCCGAAGATCCAGGTTCTGCTGAAAAGGGTGGACTGTATGAAAATACACCTGTAGGCAGCTGGGTAGAGGCATTTAAGGAAGCTGCAAAAACATTGCCACTGAACAAAATCAGTGATCCAGTAGAGACAGAGTACGGTTACCACGTCATGAAAGTGGAAGCTCGTACAGAAGCTGACTTTGCCAAATTGACGGCTGAACAAAAAGAAAGCCTGAAGAGCCAATTGGCAGCTGCTGAGATCGATACGTTCATGCAAAATGAGTTGGACAAAATCGTAAAAGAAGTTAAGTTGCCAAAAACAGAAAAAGCTGAAGAAGGCAAAACTGAAGGAACAACGGGTACAGGAACTGAAGGAGAGAAAACAACCGAACCAAAAACGGATGACTCCACAGGTACGGATACCAAGACTGACCAAGGTACGACTGGAACAGACAAAGATGCAACTACAGATGAAGGTACAAGCAGCAAGTAAGCTAGTAAAATTGCTGTGTTAGCATACGTCCAGGGTTGAATTCGCCCGAAATGAATGCCTTGTACTATGTAAATATGGACAACCATACAGAGAAGCAAGGGGAGGACTTAGGACCTCCTTCTTGCTTCTTCTTTTATATATTCAAGCCGTATGGGTACATGGTCGCCTTCTTCAAAAGTTACACAACTATATTCTCCGAAGCATGTATAAGGAAATGGGAACAGATGAATACTATGGTCAAGATATCACACTAAACGTTCTGGGACTTTCCTCTACCCATTAAGGAACAGTAGTTGAAAAATCTTCTCGAGAAAGTGGGGCAACATGTGAAATGAAAGCTACTGGTATTGTCCGCCGTATAGATGACCTTGGTCGTGTGGTCATTCCAAAAGAAATCCGCCGTACGTTACGTATTCGTGAAGGTGATCCACTGGAAATTTTCGTGGATCGTGATGGAGAAGTTATCCTTAAAAAATATTCGCCAATTGGCGAACTTGGTGATTTTGCCAAAGAATATGCAGAATCCCTGTATGAGAGTACAGGACATGTAACAATGATTTCTGACCGGGATACCATTATCACGGTGGCAGGCGGCTCCAAGAAAGAATATTTGGACAAGCAGGTGGGTCAACTGTTGGAAGGTTGTATGGAAAACAGAAAGACCATTTTGGAAACAAACAATGGTTCTTATGAACTTAGCAAAGATCATGACGAGACGTTATCCTCTTTTGTTATTGCGCCGATTATTTCAGGTGGTGACCCCATCGGAACGGTTATCCTGTTCAATAAGGATGAATCGGTGAAGATGTCTCAGATGGAAGTGAAGATGTCTGAGACGGCTGCTGGTTTCCTTGGCAAGCAAATGGAACAATAGACCGCAGATCAACTCCTGGTGCCCTGTCTTGGGCATACGGGAGTTTTTTCATTCTAAGGGACAACGAAGTTAATCCGGATGATTGTGATGGGGGAGGGTTAGTCTGTGTGCCTTCGGGCAGTTATAATAGCAAGGTATGCTTAAAAGGATTACGCGGGAGGGACTTATGAAACAGCCGTCTACAGGCTCAAGGCTGCTACAGGGTGCATTTGTTCTTGGGCTTGCCGCCATTATTTCCAAAATCATTGGTGCTTTTCAAAAGATTCCGTTGCAGAATCTGGGGGGAGACGGTGTTTTTGGTATTTACAATACGGTGTATCCATTATATATGCTCATTGTTACGCTTGCTGCTGCCGGGCTGCCCCTGGCTGTATCCAAGTTCGTAGCAGAGCAAAATGCACTTGGGAGACCGGACGAGAGCAGAAAGATTATCCGGTTATCTTCCGTGCTGCTTGGAGGAATTGGACTGATCATGGCGCTCTTGATGTATGCAGGTGCGCCGCTAATCGCTGACATGATTGGTAATCGACATGTGGTTCCATCGATTCGTGCAGCATCGTGGGCGTTGTTATTCGTTCCGGTGATGACAGGGCTGCGTGGATATTTTCAGGGATTACAGCAGATGGTCCCAACAGCGGTATCGCAAGTGGTGGAGCAGACGATACGTGTCACCGTCATGATTGTTCTGCTTTTATGGTTGATGAGACGAGACGCTTCGCTTGAGACGATTGCCGCTGGAGCCATGATGGGCTCCGTTGCCGGCGGAATGGTCGGGCTGTTAACGATGTTAGGGTACATGGTACGTCATCGGCGGAAACATAGGGAAATGGGACCTGGATCATTGGATTTGGGAAGGAGCAGTAACGGCAAAGAGGTTGGATCAGATTCTCATGAGCGTCAAGAGCATCAGGAGAATAGATCGGTTACACCACAGATGAAAACGGTGAGTTCCATTAACCCCGCTCTGGCAGAACGATCACGATCCAATGGTGAGTGGATCAAGACGCTGCTCATGTACGCCATTCCCGTCTGTCTCGGGTCGCTGGCTGTACCGCTGATGAATCTGGTAGATACCTTCACCGTGCCCCGATTGCTGCGGGGAG
Source organism: Paenibacillus sp. UASWS1643 (assembly GCF_008693195.1). NCBI lineage: Bacteria > Bacillati > Bacillota > Bacilli > Caryophanales > Paenibacillaceae > Paenibacillus > Paenibacillus sp. UASWS1643. Next base: position 34,185 of record NZ_VXKZ01000089.1, on the reverse strand, counting down.
AAGGAATGGATGAGGTTCAGTCTATGGTTTCCTTCGGCATCTATAACCGTGGATTACCGCTGGTTCAACTGGTGACGATGCTGGCTACGTCACTGTCTGTACTGTTTATTCCGGCGATGGCGGAAGCCCGGTTAAAGGGCGGGCCAGAAGCCGTCCGGCAGCAAGCAGGCCTCGCGCTGCGCTGGTTCTGGTTGATCGGCCTGGCGGCATCCGCGGGTCTTGCGGTGCTGGCGGAGCCGATTAACCGCATGCTGTACGGAGATGCCGCAGGCACCGAAGCACTGCGGTACATGGCGCTGACGGCTGCGGGCAGCACAGTCAGCATTATTGCGGCGGCGCTGCTGCAAGGCCTCGGCGCCGTGCGCGCACCCGCGTTCAACATGCTGGCCGCCGCAGGCGTCAAGGTGCTGCTGAACGTCATGCTTGTGCCGGCGCTGGGCATCAGCGGTGCGGCTCTGGCAGGCGCAGTCGCCTACATGCTGGCGGCTGGCCTGAATGTGGCGCTGCTGGCGCGACTTGTCGCCCTGCGCCCTGCCCCTGGCGCCGTCCTGGCGAAGCCGGCGCTGGTGATCGCCGCCATGAGTCTGGCGGCGGTAGGCATGGCCTGGGCCGCCGAAGCGGTACTCGGCGGCATGGGTGTCGCGGCCGATCGCAGGCTGGCAGCGATGGGCGTGAGCCTGCTGGGCATTGCCGCAGGCTCGGCCGTGTTCTTGCTGGCGGCGGCCCGGACAGGACTACTGACCGCCGCGGAGCTGGCGGCCGTGCCCAAGTTAGGGCCTCGCCTTGCCAAGCTGCTACGCAGACTGCGTGTGCTGCGCTAGCTCCATGCTCACGGTGCTTCTACACCCAGCACAGCTAATATGCAATTATAGGATATCGAATGATTCTGGTATAATACATGTAATTAGTCCTGTTCAGACACGATGATTATGAGCCTGGACAGGGTAGTCCGGATGGAGGTTTATGTAATGAGTGCAGCTTTAACCGTAGTGGGTCTTGGATCTGGAGATGCAGACCAACTGACCGTAGGTATTATCAAAAAAATGAAACAGGCAGCTACGCTGTATGTACGTACCATGGATCATCCCGTATTGAATGATCTGAAGCAAGAGGGACTAGAGATGACATCATTTGATGGCATCTATGAGGCAAAGTCCTCCTTCCCCGAGGTGTATGATGAGATCGCGAATCAACTGATAGAAGCCGCTCGCAAGGGTGAGGCCGGAACGGAGATTGTGTATGCCGTACCCGGTCATCCGATGGTAGCAGAAGCAAGTGTACGCCTGCTCAAAGAACGTTGTCCGCAGATGGGTATCTCATTGCGTGTCATGGGCGGGGAGAGCTTCCTGGATGAAGCTTTTATACGACTTGGATTTGATCCAATCGAAGGGTTTCAACTCCTGGATGCCAGCAGCCTGAACACAGAACTGGTACAACCACAGCTACATACGTTGATAGGACAAGTCTACGATGTGTTCACTGCTTCGGATGTGAAGCTATGCCTGATGGAGGTTTACCCGGATGATTATCCGGTATTTGTTGGGCACGCGTTGGGTGTACAGGACCAGGAGGTTATTCACAAGATTCCATTACACGAACTGGACCGGATCGAAGGGTACGGCAATCTGTCACTGATCTATGTGCCGAAGAACACTGATGATGCCCTGCGTCGCAGATCCTTTGCGCGTTTACATGAGATCGTCAATATTCTTCGCAGTCCGGGTGGCTGTCCATGGGATCAGGAGCAGACACATCAGTCCATTCGCAAAAACCTGATTGAAGAGACCTATGAGGTCATTGAGACGATCGATGAGGATGACCCCGACCATATGAAAGAAGAGCTGGGTGATCTGCTGCTGCAGATTTTATTGCACTCCCAGATGGAAGAAGAAGTGGGCACATTTAATGTGTATGATGTCATCGAAGGTTTGAATGATAAGCTAATCTTCCGCCATCCACATGTTTTTGGAGATAATCAGGCAGAGGATGCGAATGAAGCTCTTCAGAACTGGGAACAGATGAAGGCAGAGGAGAAGAAGCGCAAAGGCCAGGATCAGCAGAAGGTTTCCGTGTTGGATGGTATACCGCGTGACTTGCCTGCATTGATGAAGGGATACAAGTTACAGAAGAAAGCAGCCAAAGTAGGCTTTGACTGGGATGATGTTGAAGGCGTGTTTGCCAAGATCGAGGAAGAACTGGCGGAGTTGAAAGAAGCGGTGCAACAAGGCCAGTCTGCGGAAGAACGGAAGCTCGAACTGGGTGATTTATTATTCGCAGCCGCGAACGTTGCAAGATTCATCGATACGGACCCGGAAGAGGCGCTTGCTGCGACCAACCGCAAGTTCGTCGGGCGGTTCCAGTACATCGAGGAGCGTTTGCGTGAACAGGGAAGAACACCAGCAGATAGCAATGTAGAAGAGATGGAGCAATTCTGGCAGGATGCGAAAAAGGCAGGATTATAACGGGTTCAATTTTCTGGGAAAAGCCAGATAACTTTATTCCATTCATGCTATGCAGTGTGTTATGATAATACGAACATGTGTTCATCTGTGTAAACTGGAGTTGGTGTTTAGCGACAGATGGTTTCGGGTACTGGTCTTAGACTGTTGCCTGCGGACCATCGACAAAAAGCTAAAAAAAGTCGCGGACCAAGGCAGGATTTCAGATACCAAGCCAGAATACATGTGTAGTGACCTAACGCGAATCAGCGGCAATCGATGCATTGTCAGGAATCGCAGATACTTTTTTTTCAATTTGGGAGGCTTTTAAAAATGAACAAAACAGATCTGATTAACAACATTTCAACCAAAAGTGGTTTGACTAAAAAAGACGTTGAGTCCGTATTGAACGGCTTTTTGGGAGAAATTACAGATGCACTTGCCAGCGGAGACAAAGTACAATTGATCGGCTTTGGCACTTTTGAGACCCGCAAACGTTCCGGTCGTACCGGACGTAACCCACAAACAGGGAATGAAATCGTGATTCCTGAGTCCACTGTTCCTGCATTCAAAGCAGGCAACAAACTTAAAGAAGCCGTAAAATAATGCGTCTTGATAAATTCCTGAAGGTCTCCCGGCTAATCAAACGCCGCACTGTGGCCAAGGACGTCTCCGAACAGGGACGTGTTCTGGTAAACGGACGTGAAGCGAAGCCCAGCGCCAATGTCAAAGTGGGCGATGAGCTGACGGTTCAGTTCGGTCAGAAACTGGTCACCGTGAAGGTGGAACGAATTGCCGAGAGTACCAAGAAGGATGAGGCGAGCAGCCTCTACACCTTGGTGAAGGAAGAGCCGATCGCCAAGGATAACGGAATGAACTGGTAACAGTACATCTGGTATTGAATATTCATTCAATGCAAGTTGAATCGAAACGTCCTCCTGTAACAGGGAAGGGCGTTTTTGTTTTGGATACCGGATTATTTGTTCAACAACGCTGGTTCTATTCCAACCTCCTCATCCATAAGCTAGGTGTAAGAAGGAGGGGTACATGCCATGGTTGAGCACGGTAAGGCCAAACAGCATCATCTGAGCATGCAGAATCGGAAACTGCTGGATCTGACGGGTGTCTCCAACGTGGAGAGCTTCGACAGTGAGGAATTTTTGCTGCAGACTGAACTTGGGCATCTGACCATCCGGGGGCACAATTTACATATCAAAAACCTGAGCCTGGAGGAAGGTCTGTTATCCATTGAAGGCACTGTCAGTTCTCTGCAATATCTGGACCCCGGTTCCCAGAACAAGAATAGTAAAGGCCTGTTCGGCAAGATGTTCCGATGAGTCCGGATACTCAATGGATCACATTGATGTGGATGCTTACTTCGGGGGTCGTGATGGGAATGGCCTACGACAGTTACCGGGTACTGTCCGGACAGCTGCGGTTTCCGAGATGGAGTATACACACGCTCGATCTGTTGTACTGGGTTGCTTCCGCGCTGTTCGTTTTTCGGATGCTATACGCCGGAAACCACGGACAGTTGCGGTTTTATGTCTTTTTGGGGCTGATTATAGGGGTTTGCTTCTATTTTTGGCTTTTAAGTGTTACAACCCAGCGTTTTGTGGTAATGTTAATTAAACTCGCAAGAACGCTGATTCATTGGTGTGGACATATCCTTAACATCCTGATCGTTATGCCGGTTAAAGGGATTTATAAGTTCATTCGCGTATTATTCGGTTTTGTAATTGCGATACTATTATTCCTGGGCAGGCTGGTACTGCAAGGTTTGGTACCTTTCGGCAAGTTGTTCCGCTGGATGTTTAGGCCGCTCCTGAAATATTGGGTAACGCCACGCTTCATGATCCGTGTGGGTACAAGAATTGCAGCGATATGGAAACGCTGGTTTTAAGGAGGTCCGTAATGGGTAAAACACCTGTGGGCAGATCAAAGGCTCCAACTAACCAAGGAAAATCTGCCGGTGCAAAAAGGCGCCTCATGCTTTGGATGACGTTTATGATTGTGTTTGTAATATGGGCAGGATATACATTCCTTGTGCAGACTGCACAAATTTCGGACAAGAGTTCTCATCTGGCCACTCAGCAAGCTTCAAAGGAAGATACGTTGAAGAAGCTGGAACAGTTGAAGTACGAAGTCAGCCGGTTGAATGACCCTGAATACATAGGACAGCTGGCGCGGAAAAAAGGATATTATCTTCCTGAGGAAACGCCGATCCAGGTTGAAGAGTCAGGGAACTGATGGAATTCGGTCCATTATCGAGCTAGGTTTGTTATCCGTATGTCTGAAGCCGTTAAACCGGAAAAAATAGGCTCTCTGATGGGGTAGTGTTCAGTTGACCTTGGTTTACGGCATAAGGTATAATTACATTAGCGCAGCATTGATTTTGGCATTCAAAAAATCGGGTTGTATATTTTTAAGGGAGGATCATTTTATTCTATGGCAATTGAAGTGGGCACCAAGTTAGAGGGCAAGGTGACAGGAATCACGCATTTTGGAGCATTTGTGGATCTGTCAGGAGGTGTCACGGGTCTCGTTCACATCTCGGAAATCGCCGACAATTACGTCAAAGATGTCAACGACCACCTGAAGCTGAATGACCTCGTTACAGTGAAGGTTATCAACGTTGACAAGGATGGCAAGATCGGACTTTCCATTAAGCAAGCTGTTGACAAACCGGTTGAGCAACAAACCCAATCTAGACCCCCGAGAGCTCCTAGACCGGAACGCAGTGGAGGAGATCGCGAACGATTCAGCGGCGGAGGCCCAAGTGGTGGCCAAGGTCGTGGTGGTGGCGGCGGTGGATTTAACCGTGGTGACCGCGGAGGCCGTTCTTTCAAGCCCGCAGCAGGCAAACCTTCATTTGAGGATAAAATGTCACGCTTCCTGAAAGATAGTGAAGAGCGGATCTCTTCGCTTAAGAAGAACACAGAAGGCAAACGCGGAGGCCGTGGAGCCAAGCGTGTGTAATCTGTCACAACCTGATCTAAACATATAAGTAAAACCGTTAGCCTATGGGCTAACGGTTTTTTTGCGTTTCCTTCACAGATAGTAGTTGAATAGCTTTTTTTGTAAGGTGAAGCTCCATATCCCCAGTTTTTCTGCACGGCAAAATGGAACCATAAGAACATTTGTCGTCTACCATTTTTTACCGACAGGTTTCCGTGGCATTCCACAGTTATCCTGCTCAAATGGTGGCGAGACCAAACCATCCCCGGTTCAAAATCAGACATTCCGATTGTCGGAATCAAGTAGGAGAATGAATGAAACTACAATAAGGCCGGGGGTTTCGCTCCACCGCGCCAGGCTTGTTTCTTTTGTCGTAAACTTTTTGGACCATGCCCACCTATTCTGACAAACTACGTCTTCTAATCTATCTATAATCAGAACCATCGAGAACGAAACACGAAAATTCAAATTAATCGAATGGGGTGCCTTGAGGATGATGGAAAAGTGGAATGTCATTCAATTTCCGGGAATGAAAGCAGGTAAAGGAGGTACGGAAGCTCGGGAGGAGCTGTCGGTACGTCTGAAACATTGGCTTGGCTCCCGTAAGGCTGTCCAGATGGTTGCTTCCCGCAAATGGGTACTGCTGCTTACGTTTATGGGATTTTTGCTCGGAAAGGCAATGATCCTGAATGAGTTATCTCCCTTTGCCATTGCTTACTTCGCCGTAATTGCTTTCATGCGCAGGGATTACATCATTCCGGTAGGCGCCGCTCTACTCGCAGGGAGTCTCTTTGCACCGTTTCCGGTACCACTTATTGTTGCATCGGAGATCGCCATCTTTTATCTGCTCTTCCGTGGTCTGGAGTCATATGATCGTGCTGAATTATCTTATGCGCCAACGATGGTGTTTACGACTACATTTATGGTCAAATTATTCGCGGTTGTGATCGGGCCATCCTTCAGTTGGTACGCCATGCTGATGCTCACGATGGATTCCGTACTAAGCTTTGTGCTCACCCTTGTTTTTATACAAGCCATACCGATCTTCACTTACCGCAAAAAAAGTTCAGCCTAAAGAACGAGGAGATCCTCTGCCTGATCATATTGCTCGCTTCCGTTATGACGGGAGCCGTAGGGTGGACCATTCAGTCCTTATCCGTGGAGCATATGCTCTCCCGTTATCTCATATTAATCTTTGCGCTGGTGGGCGGAGCCCCCCTCGGAGCCTCAGTTGGGGTCATTACCGGCTTGATTCTGAGTCTGGCTGACATGTCAGCAGTGTATCAGATGAGCCTGCTTGCTTTTGCCGGGATGCTGGCGGGTATGCTTCGAGAGGGCAAACGTGCGGCGGTTGCACTGGGCATGCTGCTGGGTTCGTCCATTCTATCCATATATCTGGGCGGACCGGGCGATGTTATGAACTCGTTATGGGAGACGTGTGCAGCTATCGTACTATTCATGTTGACACCTAAAAGCCTGATGACGGCGATATCCAAATATGTACCGGGTACGCAGGATCATACGAAATCCCAGCATGAGTATGCCAAACGGATACGGGATATCACGGCAGAACGGGTAACCCGGTTCTCGCAGGTATTCCGTCAATTGTCACGCAGCTTTGATCAGATGTCCGGTGCAGGGGAGCAGGTACAGAAAGAAGGTGGAATGGACCATTTCATGAATGCGGTTGCCGAGGGCACATGTGCCAGCTGCTTCAAGCGCACACAATGCTGGGATGCGAAGTTTATTCAAACCTACAAATATATGACGGACGTGATGAGTACAATTGAAGGAAACCCGGAGATCTCAGGCAAGCAGATTCCAGTGGACTGGAACAGGGTGTGTGCGAAACCGGAAGAGGTCCTTGAAGTCATGCGTGCCCAGTATGGACTGCATCAACATAACATGCAATGGAAGCGCCAAATTATCGATAGTCGGCAGCTGGTTGCAGAGCAATTGTCCGGTGTATCTCAGGTCATGGAGGACCTGGCCAAAGAAATTCAGCGGGAAAGTGAGGAGATGGTACAGCAGGAGGAGCAGATTAGGGACGCACTGGAGTCACTGGGCTTGTCCATTCACTCCATTGAGATCATCAATCTGGAAGCAGGCAACGTAGAGATTGAAATTGTACATGCATATACACGTGGATTCGATGAGTGCCGGAAAATGATAGCTCCGCTGATCTCGGATGTACTGGACGAGCATATTGCCGTCTTGCATGAGACCATGACCGATCCTCGTCAGGGACTGGCAACCGTCACGTTTGGTTCAGCCAAAACTTTCGAGGTTACCACGGGTGTTGCCGCCGCCGCCAAAGGAGGAGATGTGATGTCAGGCGACAGCTTCAGTACGGTTGAGTTAGGCAACGGTACATTTGCTGTGGCGCTCAGTGATGGAATGGGCAATGGAGAACGGGCACGGATGGAGAGCAGCGCAGCGCTGAACATACTGGAACAGTTGCTACAGTCCGGCATGGACGAGAAACTGGCGATCAAATCCGTGAACTCCGTTCTGATGCTGCGCTCCCCTGAAGAGATGTATGCCACAGTGGATATGGCACTGATTGATGAATATACGGCAGAGACAACGTTTATGAAAATCGGATCGACGCCAAGTTTTATCAAACGAGGACAGGAGGTTATTCAGGTTTCGGCCAGCAATTTGCCAATCGGTATTATTAAAGATATTGAAGTGGATCTGGTGACGGTACAGCTTCAGCCGGGGGATATCCTCATTATGATGACGGATGGCATCTATGATGCACCGGGGTATGCGGTGAACAAAGAGTTATGGATGAAACGGCTCATTCAAGAGATTGATACAGATGATCCGCAAGATTTGGCCGATTGCCTGCTTGAAAGTGTCATAAGATATCAGCAGCATGAGATATTGGATGATATGACCGTCGTTGTTGGAAAAGTAGAGCATTTCCGCCCTGAATGGGCCACACTGCGTGTGCCTGGCATCAACCGAATGGAGCGTCCACGGACCGTCAGTTAATTGCATATTCTTCTGTTTGAAGTCTCTTCATTCTGGCAATGCTAGTCATAGAGTTGGAGAGTAACGAATAACGGAGGGATATCGGATGAAGCAAATCTTATTGATCACCGACGGTTGTTCCAATGTAGGACCAAGTCCGGTGCTGGCAGCGGCCGAAGCACAGGAAGAGGGGATTACGGTTAATGTGGTTGGCGTGATTGATTATGGAACCATTGGTGAGCTGGGCAGCCGGGAGATTGAGGATATTGCCAGAGCCGGAGGTGGAATCAGCCAAATTGTAGGTACACGGCAGCTTGCCCATACCATGCAGATGATGACAAGGAAAACGGTGGTTCAGACCATTCAGCAGGCGGTTAATAGAGAGTTAACACAAATTTTGGGAGAGAAGGAGCCCAAAACGGTAACCGATCTGGAGCCTGCACAACGCGCCCGGGTCGTGGAAGTGATGGATGATATGGCTGAAACTACAGCCTTACAGGTTATATTGCTAATAGACGTCAGTGCCAGCATGAAGCCCAAACTGGCTGCGGTGGAAGAAGGCATTCGTGATTTAATGTTAAGTTTGCAGGCGCGTATAGGTCAGAGCAAGCTTTCCGTATTTCATTTTCCGGGGCGACACAGTGGAGAAGATGCGGTAATGGATATTGACTGGACAACGGATCCAGGCCGTGTTCGGTCCCTGTTTGGAAGGTTGCAGATGAAGGGTGCAACGCCGACAGGTCCTGCAATTCAGAAGGTGATTGATTTTTACCGTTATGGTACACTGGAGAAACAGCAGGAAATAGAAGGGAACTATCGCATTGAAAGAGAAGGGATGCTCGGTGACAACGTTGTCTGACGCTTCTTTCCCGCCAGGAACCGTGGTTACAGGGAAATGGAATCGCAGTCGTTACACGATTCGGAAGCTACTGGGCAAAGGAGCTAATGGCATCGTTTTTCTTGTCCAACGGGGTGAAAATGGCAAACACTACGCGCTAAAAATGGGATTTGATCCGGTTGATCTGCAATCGGAAGTCAATGTACTCAAATCTTTTCAACTACAGCGTAATCATGAGGCCCTTCGGCAGAGCGGCATTCCTTCCTATCTTAAAGATGTGGATGATTATGCCGTTCGTGGCCGGGATATTCCCTTTTATGTGATGCGTTACGTTAGAGGTGAGGCACTTCATCACTTCATTCGGCGTCAGGGGACAGACTGGACACTTCTGGTGGGACTTAGACTCTTGCAGAAGCTGGCACAATTGCATCAGGCGGGATGGGTGTTTGGTGATCTCAAACCTCAGAATGTGTTGGTATCCGACTATGGGCAGGTGGAATTGATCGACTATGGCGGAGTTACGTCTATTGGTCGAAGCGTCAAACAGTTCACCGAATGGTATGATCGGGGCTTCTGGAATGCAGGCAGCCGTACGGCAGATGGTACCTATGATGTATTTGCATTTGCACTATTGTTGATTCATGTACTTGAAGCAGACGCGCTCAAGGCACTGGCAGCCGAAGGATTACCGCAACTGCGAAGTGTGAATCAGCTTGTAGCGCTGGTGGAACGCAGTGAACGACTGGGTCCTTTTCGCAATTGGACGAATCAGGCTTTACGAGGTCAGTTTCGTGATGCAGGTCATGCGGCACAAGGGTGGAAGGAAATGATGGCACGCCCCACGCCTCTCCGCCGTCGTTCCAAAAGTACAACACCGCGCTGGCTTAAAAACGCATTTGCTGTATCTGTGATATTACTTATTGGAGTGCTCATCTATGCACTACTTTTTTGATCTGTGAGAGTGCATATACATAACGCAAGGAATGAGGAACAGGTATGGAGGCTTTACGCTGGAACATGCTGGTGAAGAACGTGCTGGATGCAGCGGAAGAGCATCAGTTATGGGTTCCCGGGGATCGGATTGTCGTCGCAGTATCGGGCGGGCCGGACTCGGTAGCTTTTTTGCATATCATGCACGAGATCAGCATGCGGCATGTACCACTTGAATTGATCTGTGCCCACGTGCATCACGGCTTCCGGAGTGAATCTGATGACGAAGCGGAGAAAATGATGGAACTGGCACAGCAGCTTGGTATTACATTTGAATGGACCAAGGCCGATGTACCTTCATATATGGAGCTTACGGGTCAAGGACCACAGGAAGCAGCCCGCAACAAGCGATATGCCTTTTTGCACGAAGTCGCTTCCAAATATAATGCGGCAAGCATCGCTTTGGCACATCATGCCGATGATCAGGCGGAGACGGTCATGCTTCATTTGCTTCGTGGAACCGGCTTGTCGGGACTCTCAGGAATGAAGTTTAAAAGACGAGAAAAAAATGTGGAACTTATTCGTCCATGCCTTCGTATAAACAAGACAGACCTTGTAGAAGCTTGTAATACCCAGGGTTTTATGTATTTCAATGATGAGAGCAACGCCCTGCGTAAATATCGGCGTAATGCCATTCGCTTGGATGTGCTTCCTTTTTTGGGGCAGTATAATGGACAACTCACGCCGTCATTGAATCGGCTTGCCGAAATTGTGGGTGATGAAGACGATTTCATGGAGCAGAGTGCATATGACACATACAGGTGTCTAGTGCAGGTGAACGGCGGAAGGCAAACCTTTGAGGTGCCTTCCTTCTTGAAGTTACATGTCGCTTTACAACGAAGGTTGATTAAACTAATATTGAATTATCTGCCTTTGGACAGTGATTTTGTCGACTTTACCCGTATAGAAACCATTCGGCACAAGGTCATGGAGACCCATGTGACGACCTGGAGCCTGGATATAGGACAGACACTCGCCTGCACTCGGGAGTATAATCTGATTTCTTTTGGCATACGGACGGACGTACAGGATCAATCTTACGAGTATCGTCTTGCGCAATGGAGTGGAACTTATGAGCTTTCACTCACCCCAATTAACCGGTATATTCGGTTGATGACGGTGAGTCCCGAGGACTATCATGTACCGGAATCGGCGGATCAAGCCGCGTTTGATGCGGATCAACTGCTTATGCCGCTGGTTGTGCGTTCACGGTTACCTGGAGATACCATGAAAGTGATGGGATTAAACGGAAGCAAAAAGGTGAAAAATATTTTCATCGATGAGAAAATCCCCCCATCTGTCCGTCCACGTATTCCTGTGGTATGTGATGGAGCAGGTCATATTATCTGGTTACCGGGTGTTCGACGGTCCAATGTGGCTCCTGTCAGGGAGGGCACTTCCGCAATCCTGTACATGACTGTAGGCGATTCAGCGATTCAGGGGTAGTGGTTATGGTTCAGGTAAGGCTTTCATAGTATAACTTAGGAGGTTCGCACAGTTGCAGAACGACATTCAGGAAGTATTGATCAGTGAAGAAGAAATTCAGAGTAAAGTCAAGGAATTAGGCGCAACACTAAGTGCCGAATATGCAAATCGCAATCCTTTGGTCATTTGTGTGCTCAAGGGTGCGTTTATATTTATGGCTGATTTGGTTAAAAACATAACGGTACCTGTTGAAATGGATTTTATGGCGGTATCCAGTTACGGCGCTTCCACCAAGTCATCAGGTGTTGTCAAAATCATTAAGGATCTGGATGTATCCGTTGAAGGACGGGAAGTTCTGATTGTCGAAGATATTATCGACAGCGGACTTACTCTCAGCTATCTGATTGAACTGCTAGAAAACCGCGGTGCCGAGTCGGTGCGTGTGGTTACGCTGTTCGACAAGCCTTCAGGCCGTAAAGTTGAGTTGGAAGCTCATTACACAGGCTTTGACATTCCTGACGCGTTCATCGTTGGTTACGGTTTGGATTTTGCGGAGAAGTACCGGAACCTGCCCTATATCGGGATTTTGAAGCCGGAAGTCTATAGTAGCTAATATCCTGCCCGACCCAAGCCTTGAGCTGTTCTTGGCTTCTGTTGAGAAGCCATGTCGGGCTATGTTAAAATAATTAAAGTGTCTCGAGAGGAGGTAGGGGATGAATCGGTTCATCCGGAATTCTGGTTTTTATTTGATTCTTTTTTTAGTTGTGGTGGGGATAGTCCAGTTCGTCAGCAATGGCGGCGAAGCCACCGATAATCCTAGATATGATCAGTTGCGTGCAGCGATCAAAGCCAACAATGTCTCTGAATTGACGGTTCAATTCAACGGTCAAACGTATCTCGTGACCGGTCAATACAAGAAGGCACCTGATGGCGCCAAATCAGAAAATTTCTCAACGTATATTCCTCCTACGGATGAGGCAATTAGTGAGCTTGTAGCTGCAAGTGAAACTAACAATTTCCAATATCATCAGGAGCCAATGAAAGGTGACAGCATCTGGTTGACGTTGCTGACTTCCTTTATTCCTTTGATCATTATGTTCCTGCTGTTCTTCTTCCTGTTTAATCAGGCTCAAGGCGGCGGCGGTAAAGTAATGAACTTTGGTAAAAGCCGTGCTCGTCTCTACAACGAAGAGAAGAAGCGGGTTACATTTGAAGATGTTGCGGGTGCTGACGAAGAGAAACAGGAACTTGTTGAGGTTGTAGACTTCCTCAAGGACCCTCGTAAATTCGCAGCAGTAGGTGCACGGATTCCTAAGGGCGTATTGCTCGTAGGGCCTCCAGGTACCGGTAAAACATTGCTCGCTCGTGCCGTAGCTGGTGAAGCGGGTGTACCATTCTTCACTATTTCAGGTTCCGACTTCGTGGAAATGTTTGTCGGTGTCGGTGCATCACGTGTACGTGATTTGTTTGAAAATGCGAAGAAAAATGCCCCATGTATCATCTTTATCGATGAGATTGATGCTGTAGGACGTCAGCGTGGTGCTGGTCTCGGTGGTGGTCACGATGAACGTGAACAGACACTCAACCAGTTGCTCGTTGAGATGGACGGATTCGGAGTTAATGAAGGTATTATCATCATAGCCGCAACGAACCGTGCAGATATTTTGGACCCTGCCTTGCTGCGTCCTGGACGTTTTGACCGTCAAATTACGGTTGACCGCCCTGACGTAAGAGGTCGTGAAGCTGTCCTGAAAGTACATTCCCGTAATAAACCACTGACCAAAGATGTGAAGATGGATATTATCGCGAAGCGTACAACAGGTTTCTCTGGTGCGGATTTGGAGAATCTCTTGAACGAAGCGGCATTGCTTGCAGCCCGTCGTAACCGTAAAGATATTTCCATGAAGGAAGTTGACGAAGCGATTGACCGTGTCATCGTTGGTACGGAGAAGAAAAGCCGTGTCATCAGTGATCGCGAGAAACGAATCGTTGCTTATCACGAAGCAGGTCATACCATTGTAGGATACTTCCTTGAACATGCTGATATGGTACATAAAGTGACCATTATTCCGCGCGGACGTGCGGGTGGATATGTAATCATGTTGCCAAAAGAAGACCGTATGCTGGTTACCAAGCAGGAATTGCTGGATAAAGTAACCGGACTCCTCGGAGGTCGTGTAGCTGAGGAATTGTTCATCGGAGAAATTGGTACTGGTGCATACAGTGACTTCCAGCAAGCGACAGGTATTGTTCGCAGCATGGTTATGGAATACGGTATGAGTGAGAAATTGGGACCTATGCAATTCGGAAGTTCACAAGGACAGGTATTCCTTGGTCGGGATATCGGCCATGAACAGAATTACTCGGATTCCATTGCTTACGAGATTGATCAGGAAATGCAGCGCTTTATCAATGACTGTTATGAGAAGTGTAAGGACTTGCTTGTTAAACATTCAAAAGAGATGCACCTGATCGCTCAAACTTTGCTTGAGGTAGAGACTTTGGAAATGGATCAGATCAAGCAATTGATCGAAACAGGTTCTTTGACTCCAAAAGCAGAGAATGACAATGATGGTGAAGGCACACCAACTGAAGGCGGAGAGCCAATCATCGACACCATCGGTGATGTGCGTGTTCGTATTCAAGGTAAAGATGAAACGCCTGAGCCACCAGCCGGAGATATTCCAAACGAAGCTCCGAATCTGGAAAAAGGTAATAATAATAACCCGGATGATGGCGGAACTAAGCCAACGTCTTAATGCACAATACATCTGGCTATGATAGCAGGTGAAATCAAGAGAGCCCTCGAGGCTCTCTTTTTTTATCCATTATTTTAAAAGAGGATAGATAAAGATAAACGGGAGTTAGATGGCGAACCAGTTAGTAAACAGGTGGTTACAGCGCTGTTCCGGGCCTTTTTCATTTATTGACAGAGTCGTGAACGTTGTGTAAATTAGTTGTTAAACCGCTTGTGATTCGTTTCTCAAGCGAAGATAACGACTTAGGTTAGCCCACGAAACAGCGCATGACGCTGTCCCGATAAAGGAGAGGATCACAGGTGGAAGCTCTGGCTTTAGAGCGCAAGGCTGAGATGAACCGCGAGCTGCGTGAGCGGCTTATGGAGTTGAAGAAGGAACGTAATGCCATTATTCTTGCCCATTATTATCAACGTGACGAAGTACAGGAGGTTGCCGACTTCCGTGGAGATTCGTTTCTGTTAGCCCAGAAGGCAGCACAAACCGATGCGGATGTGATCGTTTTCTGTGGTGTTCATTTTATGGGTGAAAGCGCTAAAATTCTGGCGCCAAACAAAACAGTTATTATCCCGGATGAACGTGCCGGCTGCCCAATGGCAGATATGGTGAATGTGGACGGACTACGCAAATTAAAAGCACAACATCCTAATGCCAAGGTGGTTACGTATATCAATTCCTCGGCTGAGATCAAAGCAGAGACTGACATCTGTTGTACATCGGCCAACGCAGTCCGGGTTATTCAATCGGTGGATTCCGACGAAATTATCTGGGTACCGGATAAAAACCTGGGACATTATGTGCAGCAGCATACAGACAAGAAAATGATTATCTGGGAAGGTTACTGCAACACTCACGATATGCTTACAGTCAAAGATGTGGTAGAGATGAGAGCCAAGCATCCAAATGCAGAGTTTGTTGTCCATCCAGAGTGTCGCCCTGAGGTTGTAGAAATGGGTGATTTTGTAGGCAGCACAACAGCTATTCTGGAGTATTGCAAAAATTCATCAGCGAAGGAATTTATCGTAGGTACCGAAGATGGTACAGGATATCAGCTTCGTCTGGATAGTCCGGATAAACAGTTCCACTTTGCTACCAAGTTCCTCGTATGTCCCAACATGAAGGTGAACAACTTGAAGAAACTGGTGAAATGCCTGGAAACGATGAAGCCTCAAATATACGTGCCCCCAGCCGTTGCCGACAAAGCCAGAGAATCACTAGAGCGCATGTTGTTGGTAAAGTAGGATGCGCTACTCTTGCTCCAAGACAGGTGAATAACATGATACCGCAATATTTAGTTGATTTTGATCTGTCTGCGCTACCCATGGTAGAGACGGATGTACTGGTTATAGGCTCAGGGATTGCTGGTTTGTTTACTGCCATTAAGGCAAGTGAACAACAACGTGTATTAATGATCACGAAGAAGTCATTACTTGAAAGTAACACCAGATATGCGCAGGGAGGCATCGCTGCGGTTATTGCAGAGGATGATTCACCTGCTTACCACTTGCAGGACACACTTGTAGCAGGAGCGGGCTTATGCCGCTCCGAAGCGGTAGAGGTATTGGTGAATGAGGGTCCGGACGGAGTGAAGGAACTGATTCGTTTGGGTACTTTATTTGATCTGGAGAACGGCGAGTTGGCGTTGACGCAGGAAGGTGCGCATAGCCACCGCCGTATTTTGCATGCCAACGGAGATGCGACGGGATATGAGATTGTACGTGCGCTTGCTGTTGAAGTGAATGAACATCCCGGGATTGAAGTATGGGATGAGCATTTTGTTGTTGACCTGATTACAGATCGAGATCGAGGGCAATGCATTGGCGCTCTGGTTCAGAAGGATGACGGATCGCAAGTGTTCGTGAAGGCACGGGCAACTGTTCTTTGCTCTGGTGGGGCAGGACAACTGTACCGATACACGACGAATCCGGATGTAGCTACTGCCGATGGTGTAGCCATGGCCTATCGGGCTGGGGCTATTGTTCGTGACATGGAATTTATCCAATTCCACCCCACCTCTCTTTGTTACCCGGGGGCCCCGCGGTTCCTTGTGTCAGAAGCCGTACGCGGCGAAGGAGCATATTTGCGCAATGTGATGGGCGAGCGCTTTATGGATCGTTATCATGCCCAGCTTGAACTGGCCCCACGCGATATCGTGGCACGAGCGATTGTTAGTGAGATGGAGTCCACCAACAGTACCTTTGTGTACTTGGACATTACACATGAACAGCCAGAGATGATCAAGCATCGGTTCCCTACCATATATGAGACTTGTATGCGTTATGGATTAGACATGACAACGGACTGGATTCCCGTTGCACCTGCTGCCCATTACATGATGGGTGGAGTGAAAACGGATTTAAGTGGAGAGAGCAGCATCTCCCGATTATTTGCTTGTGGCGAGGTGTCTTCTACAGGAGTGCATGGAGCAAACCGCCTGGCAAGCAATTCTTTATCAGAAGCGATTGTATTTGGGCGGAGAATTGTTGATCGTATTCAATCTCTCCCTCCGCTTGGTTTATTACAAGTAAGAGGGGCTGCGCCTTCATCTGTGGACATAAATAACAAGATCAACAAGATCATGGAAGAGCAAAAGCCGATATCCGAAAGACGCTTACGGTTACAGAAAATGATGGTTCGTCAGGTAGGGTTGCGCCGGAATGGTGAGGACCTGCAGAAGGCCATGGACAAGCTGCAACAGGAATTGCAATTTTTTGATCAGACACTCACTCATAAGGAAGAGCTGGAGTATGCCAACCTTCTGACCTGTGCCTGGTTAGTTACCAGCGGGGCATTACACCGCGAGGAGAGTCGGGGGGCTCACTATCGTGAGGATTTCCCGGCGCGTGATGATATCGTGTGGCAGAAGCATAGTCTGCAGCAGCGAGAACAAGCGATTGTGGAGGAATTGATGTCATGATACTGAATGGATATAATGAAGGGCTTATCGAATCAATCAAAAACTGGCTTCGTGAAGATGTTGGTGCAGGTGACGTTACAACAAGTGTGACGATCCCGGCAGGCAACCAATCCAAGGCCATTATACACGCCAAAGACAATGGTATTATTGCAGGCATGACCGTAGCTGAACTTGTATTTCAAGTTGTTGATCCTGATCTTGTATTTACACCTAAGGTAACAGACGGAGACAAGGTTACTCATGGCACGATTTTGGCCGAGGTAGAGGGAAGCACCCATTCACTGCTTACGGGGGAACGACTGGCACTTAACTTGCTGCAACGTATGTCCGGAATAGCTACGCGTACGCGTAGCTACGTGGATGTGCTGGATGGTCTTGAGACCAGACTCGTGGATACACGTAAGACAACGCCGGGCCACCGATTACTTGAGAAATATGCAGTGCGCGTAGGTGGCGGAGCGAATCATCGATTTGGACTGTACGATGCCGTTATGATTAAGGATAACCACATTAAGGGTGCAGGCGGAATCACCGAGGCGGTACAGCGTGCGCGAACCGTTATTCCACATACGATGACGATTGAAGTGGAGACTGAAAATCTGGAGCAGGTGAGAGAAGCCTTGCAAGCCGGGGCAGATATCATTATGCTGGATAACATGCATCCAGAGCGGATGCGTGAAGCAGTTGAACTTATTCGTGAACAGGCTCCTCATGTGAAGGTTGAAGCATCCGGTAACGTGTCCCTTCAGACCATTCGTGGTATTGCAGAGAGTGGTGTGGATGTAATTTCGGTTGGCAGGTTAACCTATTCCTTTGAGAGCCTGGATATTAGTCTGGATTTAAATGAAAAGAAAGAGGGGTGAACCTCTTTGATTCTAGTTGTAGACGTGGGGAACAGCAATATGGTGCTCGGCGTATATCAAGGCCGGGAATTGCTGCACCACTTTCGTCTGAGTACATCACGTCAGTCAACAGTGGATGAATACGGCGTATTGATTTATAATTTATTTCATATGTCCGGCATCAGGGCAAGTGACATCGAAGGTGTCATCATCTCATCTGTGGTTCCGCCACTGGTGAATGTAATTGAAGCGATGTGTGAGAAGTATGTAGGCAAAAAAGCTTTGCTCGTTGGGCCTGGTATCAAAACTGGCTTGAACCTGCGATACGAGAACCCTCGTGAAGTGGGTGCAGATCGTATTGTTAATGCAGTGGCAGCCGTTGAGAAGTATGGCGGCCCTCTCGTCGTGGTCGATTTCGGTACCGCAACGACCTTTGACTGTATTGACGAGAAAGGCCACTACCTGGGGGGAGCTATTGTACCTGGCATTCAGATCGCCACTGAAGCGCTCTATGAGCGGGCATCCAAGTTGCCTCGTATAGAGCTGGAGAAACCTAAAAAGGTCATTGGCCGTAATACTATTCATGCCATGCAAGCGGGTATTATATTTGGCTATGCAGGCCAGGTTGATGGTATTGTAGAACGTATTCGCGAGGAGATGGGAGCGAAGCCCCGAGTTATCGCAACGGGTGGTCTCGCTACACTTATCGCAGAAGAAACCCGTAGTATAGAGGAAGTTGATCCGCTGCTTACGCTTGAAGGGCTGCGTATTATATATGAGCGGAACCGGGAAAGGTGAGCATAGAGACGGCATACAGCGGGCTGAGATTACAGCTTAAGTGTTGTGCCGTTTTTTCTGTGTTACAACTATTATGGCGATACGCCAAAGGAGGCTGAATGACTTGGAAAACAACAACAAGCATGACCGGTTAATTCGTGGTACAGCAATGAATGGAAAGGTAAGAGCCTTTGCTATCCAGACTACGGAACTGGTTGATGAACTACGCAGAAGACACGATACGTTTCCCACGGCTACAGCTGCCATGGGGCGTACGGTTACAACAGCAGCCATTATGGGTGCAATGCTCAAAGGTGAAGAGAAGTTAACGGTACAAGTCAACGGTGATGGGCCCATTGGACAGATTGTAGCTGATGCCAATGCGAAAGGCGAAGTACGGGGATATGTTTCTAATCCGCATGTACATTTGCCAAGTAATAGCGTGGGGAAACTGGACGTTGCAGGCGCAGTTGGAACCGAAGGCTTCATCAATATAACGAAGGATTTGGGACTGAAAGAACCATATCGTGGCAGTGTGCCTATTATTTCAGGAGAACTGGGCGAAGACTTCACGTATTACTTTGCGCAATCGGAGCAAACACCTTCTGCTGTAGGCGTTGGTGTGCTCGTTGATACGGATAATTCCGTTATTGTCGCAGGTGGATTCATTATGCAGTTGTTGCCGGGATTGACAGATCCAGAGATCACGGCGATCGAAAACGCCATTAGTACGTTGCCACCAGTGACGACGTTGCTGGAGCAGGGGCTTGAATTGGAAGAGTTGCTTCGCCGATTGTTGCCAGATGTACAAGTGATGGAAGGATTGGATATTCATTTTAGCTGTGAGTGTTCACGTGAGCGGGTAGAGAAGACACTAATCAGCCTGGGCCAAACGGAGATGGAGCAATTAATTGAAGAAGAGGGCCGAGCTGAAGTGGTCTGCCAATTCTGTAATGAAGCCTATGATTTTAACAAAGAACAACTTGAGACCATCCTAGAGCAAGCCAAGAACTGATCTATGCGGGGACGGGATGCGGAATGACAAGACAGGAAAAAGGGTTGTGGACGGCTGTAATTGTCTTGACGCTGGGCATGCTGGTCATGGGTACAGTGATGGCTATGCATGGTCTCAGACAGGGCAAAGACGAGGCAGATGCATCCCATGATGCCAACACGGAAGAAGGAAGCACCGTAGCGACGATCAACGGAGAAGTCATCACGGACAAAGAGTGGACCGATGCGCTAAAAAGACGTTACGGCAGTGAGTTATTACTCCAGATGTTAAACCGTAAAGCAGTATATGCCGAAGCAATTGAACGCAAGCTGATCGTCACTCCCCAAGAGATTGCAAGAGAACTAGCGGCCGCGATGGATGGGTACGATTCAGAGAAATCATATTTTGACGAAATGAAGTCCCAGTTGGGTCTGTCCAAACAGGAACTTGAATTGGAAGCCGGCTACAGGCTGCTGCTTGAGAAAATCGCAACGATCGGCATACAGATCAAGGATGCAGATATTGAGCATTACTGGACTGAACACCGTGAGGATTACGTCTCCCCCGAGAAATATGACTTGTCCATCATCGTAGTGAAGGAAGAAGAGGAAGCCGATTCCTTACTGGATGCGTTGGAGAAGGGGGAAGACTTTGAAGAAGCTGCTCGCAAGCAATCGACAGACAGCTTCTCTCGTGATGCTGGTGGCAGGCTGGGATGGATTGAGCGGAATGATCCATTCCAGTCAGAAGAAATCCTTCAACTTGCTGCCGGGCTGGATGTAGGCGATATTGCCGGACCGGTTCGAGTGGAGGAAGGCTATGTTATTATCAGACTTAATGATAAAGAAGAACGCCAGGTCAAGTCGGCCGAAGAGGTCCGTGAGGAGATTCGAATGCAACTGGCTCTAAGTCAGGCTGATCCGTTGCCGCAGGTAGAGCAAATGCTGCGTAACAAGTATGAAGCCGTAATCCTGTCCGAGATTCCTGCCTCCTGAATTCAATGGAGAAGATTGTATCGTACTGCTGCATCTTGATAAAAATACTCTGTCTGTGGTCTTAGGGCCAAAGGCAGAGTATTTTTTTTGAGTACTCATATTGACAATAAGGGTTAACGTTGATAAGATGAAAATAATAAATACCTACTCGTTTACTCGGATATAAAAGATTAACTTATGAACAAAGAAACTTTCGGAAACCTCCGCCCTGTCTAGAAATGTTAGCAGTAAGGGATAGGATCAACAGGATTTCCGCAGTTCTTCTATAACAGCTAGAGGCTACCGGCCGCACAGTATAGGTTAACAGGACTCAAGTTTTATTCATCCACTAAGGAGGGCATTCATATGGCTAAAGTAGTTAATAACGTAACAGAACTCATCGGAGGTACTCCGCTTGTTCGTCTGAACCGTATCGTACCTGAAGGCAGTGCTGAAATATTCGTGAAGCTGGAGTACCAGAATCCAGGTTCAAGCGTGAAAGACCGTATCGCAATTAGCATTGTGGAAGAAGCGGAAAAAGAAGGCAAGCTGAAACCGGGTGATACCATTATCGAAGCAACAAGTGGTAACACGGGAATTGGACTCGCGATGGTGGCTGCAGCCAAAGGCTACAAGTCCGTTATTGTAATGCCTGAGACGATGAGCTTGGAGCGTCGTAACTTGCTTCGTGCGTATGGTGCTGAGCTTGTGCTTACACCTGGAGCTGAAGGTATGAATGGTGCTGTTAAAAAAGCGGAAGAGCTGCTGAAAGAAAATCCATCCTATTTCATGGCTGAGCAATTTAAAAATAAAGCCAATGTGAAGATCCACCGTGAAACGACTGGCCCTGAGATTGTGGACGCGATCCAATCTGTGGGCGGTACGTTGGATGCTTTCGTTGCGGGAATTGGCACAGGCGGAACAATTACAGGTACAGGCGAAGTGCTGAAAGAAGCTTTCGCTGGTATTAAAATTGTTGCCGTTGAGCCAGCAGCTTCGCCAATTTTGGCGGGCGGCAAACCAGGACCACATAAGATCCAGGGGATTGGTGCCAACTTTATCCCTGAGATTCTGGATCAGGAAATCTATGATGAGATCATCCACATTGAGAATGATGATGCATTCGAGACGGCTCGTCAGGTAGCGAAGGAAGAGGGCATCCTGTCTGGTATTTCTTCCGGTGCAGCGATCCGTGCAGGTCTCCAGGTTGCCAAACAGCTGGGTGCAGGCAAACGCGTTGTTGTAATCGTGCCAAGTAACGGTGAACGTTACCTCAGCACACCGCTTTACAACTTCGAAGGCTAAACCTACAAATGACAAAACCAATCCTCCTTGCCCGTATGACGGGTATGGAGGATTTTTGGCGTAATGCTTTTAAAAGGGGCGGCGCTTTAGTATACTATCAGACAATAGAACTAGCGACAGATGGAGGGCGGCACACCGCAATGACACACCTGATGACAACATACGCCGACTGGATGGAGTGGGCTGAACAAGGCTGGACCATGATGCCCTATATCACCAAGTCGGATGAGGGGCCGTATCATGGCGGTTTACCGTTATCGTGGGAGGCAGCCTGGGAGCAGGCGTCACCATACGCAATTGTGCTGGAGAATGGCAAAGGCGGGAGATATACATTTCTGGGTTTAGACCCCGTATCCGTAATTTCCGGGAAAGGTCAACAAGCAGTTATTCATGATGTGACGCAAGGAACGACCTCGACGGACAGCGGCAAGCCGCTTGATGTATTGAAGAGATGGACAGCCCCTTATCGTGCGCCTAAGGTTACTGGGGCTCCAGACTTTGGGGGTGGATACGCAGGTTATCTCAGCTATGATGTAGCGAGATCGTTGGAGAAGCTTCCAGCCTTGGCTGAAGATAACCCGGATCTGCCGGATTACTGGTGGATGCGTTTTGAAGAAATATGGGCGTATGATCATCAGCAACAGGCACTTTTCTGCATGGTTCATCTGGCTATAGAGCCTAATCCGAACGAAACCGATATTCGTGGTCTATATGCAGTGGCCGAAGCACGAGCGATAGCGATGCAGCAACGATGGCTTCATATTATGGGGGTTGCGCAGGCCGAGGAACAAGTGCAGGCACTGGAACGCCGCAACAAGCAGGTCAATCGTACACCGCAGCCTGAAGATGCGAACAGGGAATCCGAAGGGTGGGTAACCTCCTTCCCACAGGAGGACTTTGAACAGGCTGTACGCACAGTACAGGAATATATCAGACAGGGCGATGTGTTCCAGGTGAATCTGTCCTTGAGACAGGAAAAACGGCTTCATTCGAGCGCTGAGCATATTTATGAATGGTTGCGCCTCGTGAATCCATCACCGTATATGGGTATGCTACGTAGTCCAGACTTTCAACTGGTAAGCGGATCTCCCGAGCTGCTGGTCAAAGTGGAGAACGGGAAAGTCAGTGCTCGTCCCATCGCAGGAACCCGAAGAAGGGGCCGTGATGAGGCAGAGGATAAGGCTATGGCGGATGAATTGCTGGGTAGTGAGAAGGAACGGGCGGAGCATATTATGCTCGTCGATCTGGAACGTAATGATATCGGACGGATTGCAGCCTACGGTTCGGTTCATGTGCCTGAATTGATGACCATCGAGAAGTATTCCCATGTCATGCATCTCGTTTCCCAGGTGGAAGGCAGACTGGCAGAAGGGTTATCCGTATTTGATGTGATTGCTGCGACATTCCCGGGCGGAACGATTACCGGAGCGCCCAAAGTCCGCACCATGGAGATTATCGAGGAGCTTGAGCCTGTGCGTCGTGGACCTTATACGGGATCCATCGGGTGGATGGATTACAGTGGAAATATGGAATTGAACATCGTCATTCGTACACTTGCCATTAAGGATGGTATTGGTTATGTACAGGCCGGTGCAGGCATTGTCATTGATTCCGATCCATATCGGGAATACAAGGAATGTCGCAACAAGGCAAGAGCGATGATGAGAGCTGTGAATTACAGCGAAGAGGCAGAAGCAAGCAGAGCTATGGAACAGGAACAAGTGGAGCGAGCCGAAGCCATTAAAAAATAAAACGAAGCAACCGTCATCATTTGATTGACGGAAGATGAGGAGGAGCAGGCATATGATACTGGTTATCGATAATTACGATTCCTTCACGTACAACCTGGTTCAATATCTTGGTGAACTGGGCGAGACGGTGGAAGTTCGCCGCAACGACGAGATTGATTTGGCAGGCATAGAGGCACTGGCACCTGATCATATTCTGATCTCTCCGGGTCCTTGTACACCGAATGAAGCAGGTATTAGCCTGGCAGTCATCGAACATTTCAAGGGAAGCATTCCGATCTTTGGTGTATGTCTGGGGCATCAGTCCATTGGACAAGCGTTTGGTGGCAATGTCATTCGTGCAGAGCGCATGATGCACGGCAAAACATCCGAGATGCACCATAATGGAACATCCGTATTTGCCGGATTGCCATCCCCATTTACAGCTACCCGTTATCACTCCCTCATTGTAGAGCGCAGCAGTCTGCCCGACTGCCTGGAGATTACAGCGGAGACAGCTGAAGGTGAAATTATGGGTTTGCGTCACAAAGAATATGCGATTGAAGGGGTTCAATTCCACCCGGAATCCATTATTACAGACCATGGGCATCAGATGCTTCGCAACTTCCTGTCCCAACAGGTGAAGGTATAATATGCAATATGCCGCGATAAACGGAGAGTTGGTCAATATGGCGGCAGCCGTGGTTCCTGTAACGGATCACGGCTTTTTGTACGGACTTGGATTGTTCGAGACGTTTCGGACCTATCGGGGTGTCCCATATCTTTTGGAACGGCATATGGAGCGCATGGCCTCGGGGTGTAAGGAACTTGGTATCCCTTTTACAACGACCGCGGCAGAGGTGACAGATTGGATTCAACGTTTAATGCAGGCGAACGGACTTCAGGATGCGTACGTGAGATATACGGTATCCGCGGGTGAAGCGCCGCTAGGTTTACCTTCTGGTGATTATTCGAAACCAAATCATATTTTACTGGCAAAAGCATTACCTGAACCCACTCCCTCTTTATATGAAAGTGGCAAAATGCTTCAAAGGTTGTCTACACCACGCAACACGCCCGAAGGCGAAGTCCGATTCAAGTCACTGCATTATATGAACAGCATTCTGGCGAAACGGGAGCTGAATGCGTATGGGCAGGATGCACAGGGTGCAGAAGGTCTACAATTGACCCGTGATGGGCATGTCGCTGAGGGGATTGTCAGCAATGTATTTTGGATACGGGAAAATGCGCTCTACACGTCAGCACTCTCAACCGGCATTCTGCCTGGCATCACGAGAGCCGTGGTGCTTGAGATCGCCACGGAGCAAGGCATTCCTTGCATAGAAACGTTAGCTGCCTGGGAGGAACTCCTGCAAGCAGATGAAATATTTCTAACAGGCTCGGTTGCCGAACTGGTTCCGGTTACGACTCTGCGGGATCAGGACGGAGTCGAAACGATAATCAGCAACGGACATATAGGCCCGGTTACAACAGTCCTTCTGGGTATGTACCGGCAGAAAGCGGGGTATACTTCATGACACTTACACCTGTCATCTATGAACGGAACTATGCATGGGGGCCAGCGGAGTTGAAGCTGGGTGCAAGAACACAGATCATGGGCATTCTCAACGTCACGCCTGACTCATTCTCGGATGGTGGTCGGTATACCAATGTGGAGCGGGCGGTTGCTCATGCCATGCAAATGATGGAGGACGGGGCGGACCTGATTGATATCGGCGGGGAGTCCACACGGCCAGGTTCAAATGTAGTGGGCGCCGATGAGGAGCTGAGCCGGATCATTCCGGTTATTGAAGTATTGCATCAGCAAGCCCCGCACATTCCGATATCGGTAGACACGTATAAGGCCGATGTTGCGCGTCAAGCTATTCTGGCCGGTGCCCATATCATTAATGATGTTTGGGGTGCCAAAGCAGATCCAGATATGGCACGCACGGCAGCAGAGCTGGGGTGTCCCATCGTTCTGATGCATAATCGGCAGGAGCGAAACTATACCGATTATCTGAGTAATGTCGTCAGCGATTTGCAGGAGAGCATACAGATTGCGTTAACAGCCGGCGTGAAAGCAGATCAAATTATCTTGGACCCGGGTATTGGTTTTGTGAAGGATCTTGGAGAAAATCTGAAGCTCATGTCATCGCTCGGTTTGCTCAATGAAATGGGATATCCCGTTCTGCTAGCCACCTCACGTAAAAGATTCATCCAGAACACCCTGGATGTTGGGGCGGATGATGCGCTGGAAGGAACCGCTGCGACCGTGGCATTTGGCATTGCCCAAGGCTGCCAGATGGTTCGTGTTCATGATGTGAAGCCGATTCGGCGGACGGCAGACATGTGTGATGCCATGTTATATGCTTCTCCGGGTCTACGGAGGAAATAATTCTGGCGGGTCAGAGAGACTCGTCCAGTGGAAGCACAGCATTTTTTAAAAGGCGATGCTAAGGGATATCTTCAAATAGATTAGGATTTCAATATATATAGAGGGCAGGCGGATCGTATGGATAGAATGGTTATGCATCGAATGGAGTATTACGGATATCACGGTGTATTTGCCGAGGAGCGGAAGCTAGGGGCACGTTATTATATTGATCTGGAGATTGACATGGACCTGGGTGAGGCTGGGCGTAACGATGATCTGACCAAAACGATCAATTATGCCGAGATCCATGAGCTGGTAAAACAGATTGTTGAGAATAAATCGTTCCAGTTAATTGAAGCTTTGGGCGAACATATTGCATCTTCTTTACTAGACACTTATACTATTATCAATGCATTGACAGTCAAGGTGACGAAGCCACATCCGCCATTCGATATTCATTTTGAGGGCGTAACGGTAGAGCTTCGCCGCACAAGAAAGTGAGAACCGATCATGATTGCACATTCGACCTCTGAATCTTCAGAGGCTTATATTGCTTTAGGGGCCAATTTGGGTGACCGGGAACAGACGCTGCTTGAAGCATTGTCTTTGCTGGATGAACACCCTCATATATCCGTTCTGCGTTGTTCTGCACTATATGAGACGGAGCCTGTAGGATATGTAGATCAGCCTGCATTTCTGAATATGGCAGTCGCCGTACAGGTGATGCTGACACCGGAGCAGTTGCTCACGGAATTACTGGATATCGAGAACCGGCTTGGACGTGTTCGTGATATTCGCTGGGGACCGCGCACCGTTGATCTGGATCTGCTCTGGATGCACGGTGAGACGCGAGATACCGAATTGCTTCAATTGCCTCATCCTCGTATGGGAGAACGGGCTTTTGTACTGGTGCCACTGTCGGATATCGTACCGGAGGGCGAGATTTCAGGTTTGTATACCTTTGTACAATCATCGTTGTCTGTACTGGATGGAAAGGATGGAATACAGCTTTGGAAAACATGCAATTGGCCAATCGAATCCGGGCATTCCGGAAGCTGAAAGGTTTAACACAACATGAACTTGCGGCCGAGACCGGCATCTCGCTGGCCATTCTGGGAACCATTGAACGGGGAAACCGTAAGGTATCACAGCAAGAGCTTGATCGAATTGCTGGTGTGCTGGCAATCAGTATCGAGGAGTTGCGGGGCAACTAGGACTGTTTCGGTTTCGTCATGTTACAACAACCAAGATATCGATCGAACTTAATATCGTGATATATACAGAATTAAAAAAGGAGTGGAACGACTACCGTGCTTAACATTGGTGGCATTGAAATAAAAAACCAGGTCGTACTTGCGCCGATGGCTGGCGTATGTAATCCGGCTTTTCGTTTGATCGCAAAAGAATTCGGAACAGGCCTCGTATGCGCGGAGATGGTGAGTGGCAAAGCCATTATCCATGGCAACCAGCGTACACGTGAGATGTTATTTGTAGATGAGCGTGAGAAACCGCTGAGCCTTCAAATTTTTGGGGGAGATCGTGATTCCCTCGTAGAAGCAGCCAAAATCGTGGATCAAGAAACCAATGCAGATATTATCGACATTAACATGGGATGCCCTGTGCCTAAGGTAACGAAATGTGATGCAGGGGCACGTTGGTTGCTAGATCCGAACAAGATCTATGAGATGGTATCCGCTGTAGTAGATGCGGTTGAGAAGCCGGTAACGGTCAAGATGCGTATTGGCTGGGATAACGAGCATATCTTCGCGGTGGAGAATGCGCTCGCGGTTGAACGTGCGGGTGGACAGGCGGTAAGTGTGCACGGCCGTACGCGTGAGCAACTCTACACAGGCACAGCTGACTGGTCACACATCAAAGATGTAAAAGAGGCTGTCTCTATTCCAGTGATCGGCAATGGTGATGTCCATACACCAGAGGATGCTCGCCGTATGCTGGATGAAACGGGTTGTGACGGAGTTATGATCGGTCGTGCTGCCCTGGGTAACCCATGGATGCTGTATCGTACCATTCAATACTTAAGCACGGGGGAATTGCTTCCTGACCCGAATGGCGAAGAGAAGATCCGTGTTGCCATCCTGCATATGGATCGCCTGATCGCATTGAAGAATGAGACGGTTGCTGTACGCGAGATGCGTAAACATCTGGCTTGGTATTTGAAAGGCTTGAAAGGATCTGCTCGCATCAAGGACGTTATTATGGAAGGTACCAAGCGTGATGAGATGGTACAGATTCTGGAGAACTTTGTGAGTCAGCTGAAACGCGAAGGCAATTTGGAGTCAGAACCGGTAATTGCCGGAACTGCATCGTAATTAAGACTGTAAAACGTTTACAGCTATAGAGGACGTAACATTGACTTTTCGAGATCGTTCCCCTATACTTTCACAGTATAAATTCGCCATGTGCGTTAATTAAAGGCTAGTCATCAGGAGGAATATTCTATTTCTCTGGAGAACTTCATATAGTTTTGAAGATGTATGCGGGCGGAGCTATGTAATTAGCACTGATTCCGTTGCCGTACAATCCAAATTATTCCCATGACAGGAGAATCGGTTGAGATGAGCGACAAGGAAGTTATCCTTACACCAGAGGGACTTAAGAAGCTGGAAGAAGAACTGGAAACATTGAAATCAGTGAAGCGCCGCGAAGTGGCTGAACGGATTAAGGTAGCCATCGGGTATGGAGATATCAGTGAGAACTCTGAATACGAAGATGCCAAGAACGAACAGGCTTTCATTGAAGGTCGTATTATTACTTTGGAGAAAATGCTTCGGAACGCACGCATTATTAACAGTGATGAGATTGACACCGATGTTGTGAGTGTAGGTGCAACAGTCACTGTGGAAGATTTGGAATTCGGCGACATCACAGAGTATACAATTGTAGGTTCTGCTGAATCAAACCCGCTTCAGAACAAGATTTCTAACGAAAGCCCTGTCGGTAAAGCGATCTTGGGCAAGAAAAATGGTACAGTTGTTGATGTAAGTGTGCCTGCTGGCGTAATTCAATATAAAATTGTAGATATTAAAAAGCTATAGTAACGAAGCAGTTGGGCACGGTAAACAAAAGCTTCCTTAGGGAAGCTTTTTCAACATTGAGGAAGTGTCCTCAAGCGATGCCTGCAATGTAAATAAGGAGATGAATAAAGATCATGACGGATGAAGTCTTGAATCAGGAAACCGAACTTAGCGAGCTTTTACAAATTCGCCGTGACAAATTGGACGAGCTCCGCAAATTGGGAATCGACCCTTTTGGCCAAAAATACGTACGTACCGAAGAAGCCGGCTCCATTCTGAAGAAGTATGAAGAACTGACCAAGGAAGAGCTGGAAGAGAAGCACATCGAAGTCAGTATTGCCGGACGGATTATGGCGAAGCGGGGAATGGGTAAAGCAAGCTTCGCACATATTCAGGACCTGAGCGGCAGAATCCAGATCTATGTTCGTCAGGATAGCGTGCCTGAAGACAAGTATGCGGCATTTAGCCTGCTGGACCTTGGCGATATCGTTGGGGTAACAGGCGTGATCTTTAAGACCAAAACAGGTGAAACTTCTGTCAAAGTAAAAGATCTTGAAGTGCTGTCCAAATCGCTCTATCCGCTTCCGGATAAATTCCATGGTCTCACCGACGTAGAGCTGCGTTACCGCCAGCGTTATGTTGACCTGATTATGAGCCCGGATGTACAACAAACCTTTATCGCACGTTCCAAAATCATTCAATCGATGCGCCGTTACCTGGATTCCCTTGGATATCTGGAAGTGGAAACACCTACGTTGCATACGATCGCAGGAGGAGCTGCAGCACGTCCGTTTATTACGCATCACAATGCGCTGGATATGGAACTGTACATGCGGATTGCGATTGAACTTCACCTGAAACGTCTGATTGTTGGCGGACTGGAGAAGGTATATGAGATCGGCCGTGTATATCGGAACGAAGGTATGTCCACACGTCACAATCCGGAATTCACAATGATTGAGTTGTATGAGGCATATGCCGACTACAAGGACATTATGCAATTGACGGAGAACCTGGTAGCTCATATTGCACAGGAAGTACTGGGTACGCAAGTAATCCAGTATGGGGACTATGAAGTAGATCTTACGCCGCAGTGGCGTCGTGTTACGATGGTGGATGCAGTTAAGGAAGTTGTGGGCGTAGACTTCTCCGTACATATGACGGACGAGGAAGCACATAACTTGGCGAAGGAACATAAGGTTCCGGTTGAAAAACATATGACATTTGGTCATATTCTGAATGCGTTCTTTGAAGAATTCGTAGAAGAGACGTTGATTCAACCGACATTCATCATGGGACATCCTCTTGAAATCTCACCGCTGGCGAAGAAAAATGATGTAGATCCGCGCTTCACGGATCGCTTCGAATTGTTCATCGTTGGACGCGAGCATGCCAATGCCTTCACAGAGCTGAATGATCCAATCGATCAACGTCAGCGCTTTGAAGCACAGATGCTGGAGAAAGAACATGGGAACGACGAAGCTCATGAGATGGATGACGACTTCATCCGTGCGCTCGAATATGGTATGCCACCAACAGGCGGATTGGGAATCGGGGTTGATCGTCTGATCATGCTGCTTACCAACTCCCCGTCGATTCGTGATGTACTGCTCTTCCCGCACATGCGTCCTCGTACGCAAGATTAAATAAGGAACGTAGGATACGTTCATAATAGAAGAGGAACCTGCCATTCAGTATCATGCTGGGGCAAGTTCCTCTTTAGGTTTACATAGACGCTAAAAATAAAGTTTTTCAGAAGGCCCTTGCTCGCAGCGCACCATTAGGGTAGCACCGCGTCTTGAATTTGTTAGATTAACCTGTTCGTATTTTTGTTAAAAGAGGTGCCCTTCATGAAGTTCAGGCTTCACTTTGCCAAATTCTTATCTCCTCCGTTAATTCTGGTCGGTGGTTTTCTGCTTATCATTGCGATTGGAACCGTGCTTCTCATGTTGCCAATCTCCAACCAAAGCGGTAAACATTTGGCGTTTATTGACGCGCTCTTTACATCAACCTCTGCCGCATGTGTGACTGGATTGGTTGTTGTGGATGTAGGGACAACGTTTAATTTGTTTGGTCAGATCGTCATTATGGTATTAATGCAGCTTGGTGGACTCGGCTTCATGACCATGGCTACCCTCTTTGCGCTTGTATTGGGCAAGCGAATCTCCCTCAAGGACAGGCTATTACTCAAAGAAGCCATTAATGCAGACAGCATGGAAGGGATAGTACGCATTATCCGCAAGGTGTTGATTTTCTCCTTTACCATTGAAGGGGTGGCTGCTGTCATACTGGCGCTGCGCTGGGCAACGGAGATGCCATTGGGTCAGGCTGTATACTATGGAATATTTCATTCCGTTTCATTGTTTAATAATGGCGGATTTGATCTGTTTGGCAACAGCTTTCAATACTACACCGGAGACTGGATATTCAATGTGACCGCTTCTGTACTCGTTGTCTCTGGTGGACTTGGATTTGTTGTATTGAATGACCTGTTTGAGTATCGCAAACGCCGCCGTCTATCTCTTCAGTCCAAACTGGTGCTGTCTGTATCTGGAGCGTTGATCGGTATAGGAGCGATTGTGTTGTTTGTTTTCGAATTCACCAATGGACATACACTGGCTTCGCTCACCTGGAGCGAGAAGATCTATGCGTCCTTCTTCCAGTCTGTCTCTACACGTTCGTCGGGAACAAGTACAATCGATATCACGGAGATGAGGCAGGCTACCCAATTCTTCTTCATTCTGCTGATGTTTATCGGGGCTTCCCCGGGATCGACCGGGGGCGGGATCAAGACAACTACATTCCTGATCATGATTGGTGCAGTGTATGCCATGATTCGGGGAAATAAGGATATTGTATTTTTCCGCCAGCGTGTTCCGAAAGAACTGCTGATGAGGGCGTTGACCATTATTATGGTTTCTCTGATCATATTCATGATCGTGGTGATGCTTCTGCTTACGACAGAGGATGCGCCATTCCTTTCACTGATGTTTGAAGCTGCATCCGCAATCGGTACCGTGGGTCTTTCTGTGGGAGTGACTGATGAGTTGACCAATTGGGGAAAAATCATTATTACCTTTACCATGTTTGTAGGTCGGATTGGGCCATTAACCATCGCGTATGCCCTTCGTCCGCGCAAAGAGAAGAAACTGTATCGTCATCCGGAAGGCCGGATCATTATCGGATAAAAAGAAAAACCGTCAGACATTCAGAACTAACTCCTGTTATCGTAACGGGCCTTAGTCACACGAATGTGCTGCGGTTTTTTTGGTTTAACGGCACAAGGAAGCAAGATGCAAAGTGAGAACATCGTCCATAAGTTTGGCATTCATCTGATCCGGTCTAAGCACGGTATGTATGCCTAAGCCATCCACGAGTGCATACAATCTTTCAATCTCTAGTTCTTTGTCCAGATCGGTTCTGGAGAGGTCGAGCTTTATCAGGTAGGTGATAACAGAGCCTACAGCTTGTCTGAGTTCATCATATACGGTATTAGCAAGTTCTTTGAGTGTAGGATCGGTTTTCGATCTGGCTGTAAAAGCGTACCACACCTCCATTTCGGCCAGTTTTTCTTCCGTGTTTGGTAAGAATTCGAGCAATAGGCATTTCATATTGTCCATGGGAGAACCGTTAAAGGACATTTTTTGGACTCTATGAGACACCCGTTCAGATACCAGATTCATGGCATATAGTAGTAGTTCCGATTGAGTAGAAAAGTAGTGGCGCATTGAGCCAACCGAAACTCCAGCTTCTTCAGCGATATTCCGAACAGAGGCTTGCTCCATGCCATCTCTTCGTATAATACGCCAAGCTGCCTCGGCCACGAGCACGCGCTGTTTATCATGATCAACAATTTTAGGCATAGGCATATTATATCACTGTTGATTATTATAGTACATACGTGCTAAATTATATTTAATACATATGTATCAAAAAAGGAGGGGCTGAAATGATTGGTTATTTCATTATAGGTTGTGAGATTGCCTTTTGGGTGTTTGTGTTCACGGGTCTGAGTGTCAGGTATCTCCTTGGCATGAAGCGGTTAGGCATCGGTTTGTTAATGGCAACGCCGGTTATCGATCTGTTATTGCTGGTAGCTACAGTCATGGATCTACAGCGAGGAGCTACAGCAAGTATGATTCATGGTATAGCTGCGGTGTATATAGGAGCAAGTATTGCTTATGGTCATCAGATGATCGCTTGGGCGGATCGATATTTCCTATATTGGTTCAAGGGTGGAGAGAATCCTCGCAGCAACAAGTTATATGGCAGAGAACATGCGAGTCGTGAACGTAGTGGATGGTTTAGACATCTATTGGCTTGGGCTATAGGAAGTGCTTTTTTATTCGCCATGATATGGTGGATTGGAGATGCTGAACGTACAGCTGCCTTCAATAATCTGATCAGAGTGTGGGGAATGATACTCGGAATCGATTTTCTGATAAGTTTTAGTTACAGTTTATGGCCAAGAAAGGTTCCTGCTAGGAATGTTAAACATTAAAGTGAAAATGGACGTGCGTATGAACTTGCTAAGTTGGGAGAGTACCATATGTACGTCTGTATTAGATCAAACCGATTGTTAATATAGTTTCAAAAAAAGACTTGCATTCAAAATCTGTACATGGTATATTCTAAGTCCGGCCAAGAAAACACGGTTTACACGGTGCGGCAAGCAAAGGAAATAAGCTTCGAAAGAAACTTAAAAAAAGAGCTTGCAAAGTTGGTTCGGATGTGATAAGATATAAAAGTTGCTGAAGAGAACGACATTCGGTAACAAAATAAGTTTGATCTTTGAAAACTGAACAACGAGTGAGTAAACATTCTGCTTGCAGAATGAACGCGAAAGTTTGAAA
>NZ_VXKZ01000088.1:0-63509 GCF_008693195.1 Paenibacillus sp. UASWS1643 | reverse complement strand
CAAACTCTCCAATAAAGTATTGAAAAGAGCGATAAGCTCATTTTGAATCTGACGAGATTAAACATCTCATTTGTGCTTCAGCCGATTCAAGCCAAGGCTTGTCTCCAACTTTTGCGTTCATTCTGCAAGCAGAATGTTTACTCACTCGTTGTTCAGTTTTCAAAGATCAAACATTCAATTTAGTGCTGTTTCTCATGTTGCCGTCGTTTCAGCGGCGACTTTTATAATATATCATGTTGAAGTTCTCTTTGCAAGCATTATTTTTTCGATTATTTTCAATCGCTTTATTTTCATGCTTGTTTCGGTGAACCGCTCCTAAAAAAGGAACGAAAATTAATTTACCATATGAAATTAGAAAGGTCAACCCTTTTTCGACAAAAAGTATGATCCCCTTAACAATTTCACATTCTCATGGTTCAGAGGTACAGCACCCGCTATTAAGAGCCGCACCTCACTTCCACTACTGTAAATCGAATATATGACCAACTTCAGCATTATGGCTTCGACTTTTTCAGCTTCCCACCTCTTGCATACTTGGACAACTCTTTTGGCGGGGCAAAGCGTGCATACATGCGGAACACAGTCTTATATCGGCTCGCGATAGCATATTTGATCTCTTGGTCAAGACGATTATCACTCAGATCGAACAGCATTTCATCTAATTCTTTACGCAGCACATAGTCTAGTTCCTTGCATTCCTTCTCGTTAAACAACATACCCAGCATTAGAGTTCTCCTTTTTGTGCATAGCCTCTTTATCACACTTACACAAGTTTCATGCAACACCCGTGCATTCGCTTTTGTGGGTGCTGCTGGAACCCGTTTTATTGTTATGGTCAACTTTCTGAAAATTTATGAATGCCAACCAGCACAAAATTTTATCCTCTCACCAGAGTATACGTAAGTGTGCTTTCGATGATTGCTGCAACAAGAAGCAAGATGACAACCCAGAAGGATGCCGTTAACGTCCTATTCATGAATGCTCTCCACCGGGTACCCATCGTATTTCGCTTGTCACTTCCAAGTTGCGTAAGGCTTTTGATAACCAAACCACCAAATTTCAGTCCGAAGGCGCAAGCAATGATAATGACCGGAATCTCAATAATGCCATGCGGAAGTAAACCTTTAACCACAATATCATAGAAGCTTGCTCCATAATTCATCGTGGTGTGCACCACAAATCCAAGGACCATCCCATTGATAATCAGGAAGATGAGAGGCAGAATTCCGAAGAATATACCGGCATATATGACAAGTACACTTTTGATGGCATTATTGAAAAAGATAAACAGGAAGAAGTTCCATTGCACATTGCCCCCCTGCTCCAGCCGTTCACTGACTTCACGTAATCCTCCGATTTGGTTCAACAATAATTCTTCCAGTGGCCCTGTACTCACCCATCCTGCCCCTATACCAACAGCAAATAAAACTACGGACCAGATTAATGCACTGCGGATGGAACCAAGATCTCTAAGAAATGTACTGAATTTTAACATAATAACCTCCTGTAGAATCTAAAATGATGGACAAACAAGGTTCCGTTACGAATAACTGGGGAGTACGAGCATACATTGGAGAGTAAACAAGCATTTCTTATGGGAGAGGGGCGCTTATTGAAATGAACTCGTTCTATGTATTTAGCGGCAAAAAGATTAAACGGTACCTGATTGTCCTCGTTGCTGCCATCTTTGCGATCGGTATTATTTATCTGGAGAGTGGCAATGTCTCCGTATTCTCGGAGGAAGCACCATCAGCCGTCTACAGCGTTCCAACCGAGAAGAAGGTAATCGCACTTACCTTTGACATTAGCTGGGGAGATAAACGGACAGAGCCGATTCTGAAAGTTCTTCAGGAGAATAAAGTGCAGAAGGCAACCTTTTTCCTTTCCTCCCCCTGGAGCAAGACACACCCCGAAATTGTTACTGCCATCAAAGAGGCAGGATATGAAATTGGCAGCCATGGTCACAGACATGAAAACTACAGCAGCCTGACCGAAGAAGAAATACGCAAAGAAATTTCGACAGCTCATAGCATTTTAACCGATTTAACGGGAAAAGAACCGAAATTAATACGACTGCCCAACGGGGACTTTGACAAGCGTGTGCTTCAGGTAGCCAATAGTCTGAATTATCAGGTTGTGCAGTGGGATACCGACTCCTTGGATTGGAAAAACCCGGGTGTACAGACGATTGTTGATCGCGTAGTAAGCAAGGCACATCCAGGGGACATCGTACTGCTGCATGCAAGCGATTCTTCTAAACAAACGCATGAGGCACTCCCTGTCATTATCGACAAATTAAAAAACCAGGGCTATGAATTCGTAACCGTGTCTGAGTTGCTTAACCATTCCAGTGTAGAAGGTAAGGAAGTTCGTGATCAAGCCAGCGGTCAATAATTGGTAGATTGCTTGGGCTACAGCTCGAATACGAGTATAAAAGTTGAAAAGAGCTAACCAGGTTAGCTCTTTTTGGTATGTTTTTTATGCAAAATGAATTCTATGCTCGGCTTTCTTTCAACTGTTCTGCCTTTCCACTTACACTCCGGTTCGTAGATACATCCACCAGCCTGTGCAATATCAGCATTTGGTATGCATTACATAAGAGCAAGGGAACCACAATAAATATGGTTGCAGCATTCACATCAATACGTAATACGCCGATCGTCTCCACTATGGTGACGGCAATCATGAAAAAGAGTGTGGGTACAAGCGCGGAGATATGAGTCAGCTTTACTTTAACGTAAGCGGTAACAATTGCAGCTGCCAAAATAATGATACCTAACACAATATCCGATATGCGCTCCCGGTCTCCCCCGACAAACAGACGTAAAAACATCACGTCAAGCAGGGCTAACACCGTTAGTACAATCTGCACGATCTGCCAACCGCGCTTTGGAAATACACCTTTACCCATATAATTCAATATCAGATATGCAAAGAAACCCATTTGCGAATACACGCTGATCATAACCCCTGATCCAAATAGGATCAAAAGATACAGAAGAAAATCATTCAATCCATTTGTTTTCTCCCCGTTCACCAGCATCATAATCAATCCTGTACCCAATGCTCCCGCGGCCCCAATAAGCAAGGCTGTCCAAAACAGGAAAAACCATTTACGTAAATTCAAAAGTTTTCCACCCCCGAGTGTTTATTTTACCAACCTTCTCAGCAAAAAACCATCATTGCTCAACATATTTCCCCCTTTCCCATCACATACTACATCCAGTATCTAATCAAGGAGGGATTGTACACATGAAACGGCCTTTGTGGCAGCTATGCTGTGTCGTACTGGGGCTATCCGTCATGCTTGCCGGCTGCGGTTCAGATCAGAGTTCTTCGCCTCCTCAGGGCAGTTATAAAGAGATGAAAACAATGGTTGTAGATATTTTGAAAAGTGACGAAGGCAAGAAAGCGGTGGAGGAAGCTCTTACAGGTCAAAGCTCATCCAGCGGAAGCAGCGGTTCTGAAGAAGGCGGCGGTTCGGGTGGCGCTTCGGGATCCATTGGTATGAAAATGTTAATGCCTGTGCAATCTTCGGAACAAATACGTATTGCAGTAAAAGATACCATTACAGCTCCCGAATACAAAAAGGAATTCGAAAAGATCATGACCGATCCGCAGTTTGCGGGTGAATTTGCCAAAGTGATCAACGCACAAAGTAAACAGCTTCATATGCAATTGATTAAAGATCCAACATATCAAAAGTCTGTTGAAGACATCATGAAGTCACCTGAGGTATCCAAGATGTTCATGGATATGACGAAGACTCCGGATTATCGTAAACAGACGATGACTGTCATGCAGGAAGTGATGCAAAACCCGTTGTTCCGCATGGAAGTACTCACTTTGCTCAAGAAGGTAGTACAGGACGAATTGCAACCGAAAGTGGAAAGTGGCGGAAAACAAGGGGAAGAGCAAGGCGGACAGCAAGACGGTCAGGGCGAAGGTGGTAGTGATGGCGGAGATGGTGGAAGTGGAGATTCTGGCGGCGGTGGAGGTTCATAAACAGTAGATGTTGGTATATTACAGAAACTGAAAAGCCTGCATCCGAATGGACGCAGGCTTTATTTGTATTTATAACACTCATACCATTAGAATTTGGATTCAATGGAGCGGGCAACTTCATCGTAGATAGCCCCTATACGGGAATCTGCTTTGTAAACCGAAGGTGAGAAATCAGGCTCGGAAGGATGATTATCCGGCGTGCCTAAAGGAATCTGGGCAAGCAAGCTTGTATGCAGACTTTCCGCAAGTCTTCCCCCGCCTCCACGACCAAAGACATAATCCTTCTCTCCGCAACTGCCACACTCATAGTAAGCCATGTTCTCAACCACACCAAGTAACTCATGATCGGTCTGAATGGCCATCGCACCCGCACGTGCTGCGACAAAAGCTGCTGTTGCA
Organism: Paenibacillus sp. UASWS1643; assembly: GCF_008693195.1. Taxonomy (NCBI): domain Bacteria; kingdom Bacillati; phylum Bacillota; class Bacilli; order Caryophanales; family Paenibacillaceae; genus Paenibacillus; species Paenibacillus sp. UASWS1643. The sequence continues at coordinate 59,105 of NZ_VXKZ01000088.1, read as the reverse complement.
TGCGGAGTGGTAACGATGATTTCCTTGCTCTGTGGCAACATCTGATGCACATCCAAAGCAACATCTCCCGTACCTGGCGGCAAATCCAGTAATATATAATCCAATTCGCCCCACTGGACATCCGTAAAGAATTGACGCAGCATCCGACCTAGCATGGGTCCACGCCAGATTACCGGATTATTCTCCCGAATAAAGAAGCCCATCGACATAACTTTGACGCCAAAACGTTCAACCGGTTGAATAACGCCATCTTCAACGACCGGATATTCTTCAATCCCCATCATGTCGGGTACACTGAAACCATAGATATCCGCATCAATCAAGCCCACTTTCTTGCCTTGACGTGCCAATGCTACAGCGAGATTAACGGTTACCGTTGATTTACCAACGCCACCTTTACCACTGGCCACAGCAATAAAACGAACACCCGACTCTGGACTTAACAACTCATGTCCATCTAAACCCGCTGCGTGACCTTTTACGAGCACTTCGTCCCGATCTGGCTCATCATCGGGTTGTCCCATATTCAAGCTCTCACGATCATGCTCAGAAGCTGCACGCACACGAATATGTACATCCTTCAGTCCGTGCTGGGACAACAGATTACGCGCTGCATCACTCAAGGCTGTTGTATCCTCAGGTCGATTTTCCAGTGTCACTATGGTCAGAGCCACATGATTTTCTTTCACCATAATATCTCGAACCCATTCCAGTTCGGTCAGACTTACTCCCAATTGCGGTTCTTGTAATGGCTGTAATAGTTCAAGTATCTGTTCTTTTGATAACATCAGACAGCACCTCAGCTTTATCTATTGGCATGTAATTAGGTATGCTAATCCAATTATATCATTACCTTTCTTGTTCTGACTAACTTTTAGGCCGTTCTCCTGAGGAATATCTGAGAATTCCATTATAGATTGAAGCAGCTACCTTGCGCTGATAAGCTTCGTCGGCAAGCATACGTGCCTCTTCCGGATGAGAAAGGAAACCCACTTCTACCAGCGCTGAAGGGATCTTCAGAGCCTGTAACAGATAAACCGTATTCACCGTTTTGGCGATTCGATCTGTATTCTCCAGATTACGAACCATCTCTTGTTGAAGTAGATTAGCCAAACCTTCGTTATCCGGATGGTTAGTTGTATAGAAAACCTGAGCTCCACTCCATCGGTTGGAAGGGACACTGTTCATATGAATGCTAATAAAGAGATCTGCTTGCTTATCCTCTATCCGCCGTACTCTTTGTTTCAGATCTTCCGTCTTGCGTTTGGAGTACCCCTTAGTGTCCGATTCCGCCAAATCAGTGTCTATTTCTCGTGTCATCACCACTAAGGCCCCTGCCTGTTGCAAATAATCTCTCACATACAGGGCGATAGACAGGTTGATATCTTTTTCAATAACCCCCTGTTTACTTACCGCTCCTCCATCTGGACCTCCGTGCCCTGCATCAATGGCAATGACTTTACCCGCCATCGGCAAACTCCAATAACCTGAAGTCTTAGCGGACGGCAGTTCATAGGACATTACCGCCACTAACATGGCCAGCAGACAGAGACTCAGCATGACCCTTTTGATTGTTTTTAGCCTAACCCAGACTACAAAGTGTTTCCCCATATTTTTACGCATAAAAAAACCACCTCGTCCCTATAAATGACTCTAATCATCTATATGGGACAAGATGGACAAATATACCGCTAGGACCGGACTTGCTCCGCCATTCCTTCAATCAGCACCTCAGCTACCTCAGGACGTGTAAATTCAGGTGGAGGGCACTGGCCGTCACGGAGCAACCCGCGTACTTTGGTGCCGGAAAGCGCCATATGATGTTCTTTATCATGTGGGCAAGTTTTACTGGATGCCATGTTTCCACATTTGGTACAGAAGAAACTATGTTCGAAGAACAACGGAGTAATCCCCAGTTCCTCTGCTGTAAAGTTAGTAAAGATCTCCTGTGCTTCATATGTTCCATAATAATCACCAACACCCGCATGGTCACGACCAACAATAAAGTGGGTACACCCGTAATTTTTGCGAACCATCGCATGAAAAATAGCTTCACGTGGACCGGCATACCGCATGGCTGCGGGGAACACACCAAGAAACGCACGATCAGCCGGGTAATAGTTCTCCAGTAATACCAGATAACTCTTCATCCGAACATCTGCGGGAACATCGTCCGACTTCGTCTCTCCAACAAGCGGATTCAGGAAGAGTGCGTCTACAATCTCCATAGCGCTCTTCTGGATGTACTCATGTGCCCGATGGACAGGATTACGTGTTTGAAAACCAACTACCGTCTTCCAACCCTTCTCCTGAAAAATCTTCCGGGTATCTGCAGGATCATAATAGAATTCTTCGAATTTCGTAGGTTTTGGACGGTTCAACACTTGGATTGGACCTCCTACGTATGTTGCAGGACGCTCCAACAGTTTTTTAACACCCGGGTGCTCGGGATCATCTGTTTTGAATACACGCCGAGCTTCTTCACCCTGATCGGCTTGGTATATACTTTGGACTTCGAGCAGTCCATACGTGACTCCATCTTGATCACCAACAAGTTTCACACGTTCACCAATCTGGAGGGATGCGGCTTGTTTATCGTCAACAGCAAGTGTGATTGGTATACTCCAGACTGTTCCATCGGCGAGACGCATGCGAGACACCACCGAAAGGTAATCTTCCTCATTCAAGAAACCTTCGAGTGGTGAGAACGCACCTACACCAATTAGATCCAAATCTGATATTGTCCAGGTATTAATACGCAAAGAGGATAAGTTTTTACTTTCTTGCAACAATTGCTCCCGTTCTTCTCCTTGTACGATACGTTGAACCAACGTACCTCCATGAGGCAGAATCGATGTCATCTTGTCAGCTCCTTGTATATTTATTATTTATGAAGGCCACATTCCGTTTTATCATTACCAGACCAGCGTCCAGCACGAGGGTCCTCACCAGGCATAACCTGACGTGTGCAATGCTCACAACCAATACTTGGGTAGTTCTGATCATGAAGAGGGTTATATACAACGTTATTGTCACGAATATATTGCCATACATCCTCAGTCGTCCAGTGAGCAATCGGATTAAATTTCATCAGGCCAAATTTGGAATCATATTCAACCTTCTTTGAGTTTGCACGAGTTGGTGCTTGATCTCTACGGATACCTGTAATCCATGCATCATACTGAGAAAGAATACGTGTTAACGGTTCGACTTTGCGAATGTTACAGCACCCATTGGGATCAGACTTCCACAACTCTTCACCGTGTTGAGCTGCCTGCTCTTCCGGAGTAATCTTAGGTGACACGCGTACAAATTCAAGGTTGTAGTTCTCCTGCATCTTATCACGTGTTTCGTATGTTTCTTTAAAGTGAAAATCTGTATCCAGATAAAAAATATCTGTGGATGGGCTAATCTTCTGCAACATATCTACAAGTACAACATCTTCTGCACCAAAGCTACATGCAAAAGTGATATTTGGGAATGTTTCAATAGCATACCGAATAATATCCTCTGGACTGGCATGTTCCAGTTCCTCTGCCTTCGTCCGTGCCAATTCTTCTTTCTCCAACAAGTTCATCTGTGAATTTCCCCCATTCTGCAATTCAATACATCCTAAAGCCGACTAATCTAATATGAATTATGTTTAGTATAAATCTTTCATTGGGGATGTCAATGCCTGCCATATGGTAAAATAAATCAGTTTTTGATCATTTTTTATCGTCGCTCTCACACAATATTTTGGTTCAATTTATCCATTCCTCTGTTAATGAGATAAAAACAATGATGTTGGCCCAGGTCATTAGGAAGGTGAAAATACATATCTTAGCCTGGGAAACCTTTGCTGCCGTTGGGTTTGGACAGTTCTTGTCGCCAAGAAGAGTATCCAAAAATCACTGGTCGATTGAAAGTGAAGGACGAAAAGCAGAAGATTTAATGGGAGCAGCACTGCGAATTTTAGCGGTTGATATGTAAGGGACTTTTATCGTTTCCATAAGAAATACTGATAAGGTTTGCAATAAAGAATTAAGTGCAAAAACAGTAAGCAAAGTGCATTCAAGAAATCTTGAGTGAGTTCTAACAGATGATTTTATAAGGAGTTGTTATAGAATGTGTGGTGAGCGATGGGTAAGAGAATAAGAACAAATCCAATGAGCTAAAACGATTGGAGAGGTTCAGTAAGATGAGATGTATTAACGTACATATTATAGGAACGTAGTGAGGGACATTATGAGGGCACAGAAAAGGCAATGAAGGAAAATTCACAAGCATGAGGAGAGACATCAGAGATAAGAGAGCTATTGCACAAACTAAAATAATTATTGCGGAATAGTCATGAATATATAAAAAAGCCTTTGACCGAGGCCAAAGGCTTTTAATATTAACGTTTGGAGAACTGAGGTGCGCGACGAGCCGCTTTAAGACCGTATTTTTTACGCTCTTTCATACGTGGGTCACGAGTCAGGAATCCTGCTTTTTTCAGGGATGCACGGTATTCCGGATCTGCTTTGAGCAGAGCGCGGGAGATACCATGACGGATTGCGCCGGCTTGACCGGAGATTCCGCCACCATGAGCAATAACAAGAACGTCATAGTTGTTGAGCGTTTCTGTCAAGTTCAGTGGTTGTTTTACGATCAGTTTGAGTGTTTCCAAACCGAAGTATTCATTAATATCACGTTTATTGATGACAATGCGTCCTTCACCCGGTACAAGGCGAACACGTGCTACCGAATGTTTACGACGACCTGTCCCATAGTATTGTACTTGTGCCATGAAACTGTCCTCCTTTTAATTAACCGCGAAGTTCGTAAACTTCTGGTTTTTGTGCTGCATGTGGATGCTCAGTGCCTCTGTACGCTTTAAGTCTCAACTTCATTTTCTCGCCCATGCGAGTTTTAGGAAGCATACCGCGAACAGCCAATTCCAACATACGCTCAGGTTTGTTTTTAACCATCTCTTCAGCTGTAGTTACTTTCAAACCACCTGGGTGCATTGAGTGACGGTAGTATTTTTTACCTTGCATTTTCTTACCAGTCAATACGATTTTCTCAGCATTGATGATAACAACGAAATCGCCAGTGTCCACATGTGGAGTGAATTGTGGCTTGTGTTTGCCGCGAATCAAAGCTGCTGCTTCGCTCGCCAAACGTCCGAGGGTTTTGCCTTCAGCATCAATGATGTGCCATTGGCGCTCAACTTCGTTAGGCTTCGCCATGTACGTAGTACGCATGAAAAGTTCCTCCTTAAAATGTTCAAAATCATCATTTTCATTTATCTTCGTTCGTTAAGTTATAACTTTAGGTGTTGATGGATTGTAAATTTGATGTGAACCTCTTAATTGGGGCTGTGGGAAAGCCATTAAGAAAACACAACTTTTATATTACATGATAGGCGGTTAAATCGCAAGTGTTAATTAAGCTTTTCACTCACCAAATTTAATCTTTTTTGTATTCAAGATCCCAGAGCATTAAACCGCAGCTAACTGCAGTAGGTCCTGCAGCAGATCGATTACATGCAGCAATCATATTTGGTACATCAGAGGCTTTCCGTTTGCCCTCTCCGATCTCCAGCAGTGTCCCTACAATGATACGAACCATATGCTGCAAAAAGCCGTTACCACTCACATAAATGTGAATGACACCCTGATCGCGCGGATGGTCTCTGCACATTGATCGGTCCACTTCCATCCATGCTTCGTATACCGAACGGACATGATTCTCTTTCTGAGACTTGCGTGAAGCAAAAGAGGTAAAATCATACGTCCCTATGAAATGTCGTAAGCCCTCCTGCATTGCCATAATATCAAGCTTCGCATGATGATGATACTGCAGTCTTCTGTTGAATACATCCGGAAATTGATTCGCATTGACTGTATAACGATACGTTTTCTTTTTCGCTGCATAGCGAGAATGAAAATCAGCCGAAACTTCAATCGCATCAATAACGACAATATCGGATGGCAGTCTGGAGTTGAGCGCAATACACCAACGTTCAATCGGGATCTGGGACTCCGTAGGAAAATTGAAGATCTGTCTGCGAGCGTGAACACCTGCATCTGTTCGGCCTGAACCTGTAATTTTAACCTTCTCACCGGTTAAAGCACGAATCGCATCTTCAAGATGATCCTGAATGGTATTCCCACCCGGCTGTACTTGGAAGCCGTAATAGGCAGTGCCATCATAAGTTAACGTCATACATAAGTTCCGCATTAATACCACACCTTTGTTCCATACTATACATATCCCTATCCCGAACAGCAAAAGAAGCCCCTTACGGAGCTTCTATTACAGCACGAATTCCGAAATGAAGAGAAAAAAAGGGTTAATCCAGAATCGTTGATTCTGTCCCCTTTCCTCATCTCATCTGTTTTACGCGCGGTCTACCAGTTCCAAGTAAACCATTGGCGCTGCGTCACCACGACGAGGTCCCAGTTTCAAGATACGAGTGTATCCACCTGGACGCTCAGCGTAACGACCGGACAATTCGCTAAACAGTTTTTGGATTGCATCTTGCTCACCATCGATAGTTTCGCGGCGAACATAAGCTGCCACTTGGCGACGGGCATGAAGATCTCCCTTTTTCGCTTTAGTGATCAGTTTTTCAGCAATAGAGCGAACCTCTTTTGCTTTCGCTTCAGTTGTCTGAATGCGTTCGTATAAGAACAGGTCGGTTACCAGGTCACGGAACAAAGCTTTACGTGCGCTGGAATTACGGCCCAACTTTTGGTATGCCATTGTTTTCCCTCCTTCACTTCAAGCACTCGGCTGTCTATTCTTCTGTACGGAGTCCCAAACCAAGTTCCTCAAGCTTCTCTTGAACTTCTTCCAAAGACTTGCGTCCGAGGTTACGGACTTTCATCATGTCTTCTTCCGTTTTCGTAGTCAGCTCTTGCACGGTATTAATACCGGCACGTTTGAGGCAGTTGTAGGAACGAACAGAGAGATCCAGCTCTTCGATCGTCATTTCGAGTACTTTTTCTTTTTTATCTTCTTCTTTTTCGACCATGATCTCTGCATCTTTCGCTTCGTCTGTAAGACCCACGAAGAGCATCAAATGCTCAGTCAAAATTTTAGCGCCGAGGCTTACAGCCTCTTCAGGACGAATACTTCCATCAGTCCAAACTTCCAACGTGAGCTTGTCATAGTTGGTCACTTGACCGACACGCGTATTTTCCACAGCGTAGTTAACGCGACTGATCGGGGTGAAGATGGAATCGACTGGGATGACGCCGATCGGCTGGTCATCGCGTTTATTCCGATCTGCCTGGACGTAGCCGCGACCGCGATTGGCAAAAATACGCATGTGAAGTCTCGAACCTGGTCCGAGCGTAGCAATGTGCAAATCCGGGTTAAGGATTTCCACATCGGAGTCAGCACGGATATCTCCAGCCGTAATTGCTCCTTCGCCTTCAGCATCAATCTCGAGCACTTTCTCCTCATCCGAATGAATCTTAAGCGACAAAGCTTTCAGGTTAAGAATAACCTCCGTTACATCTTCCATTACGCCAGGAACTGTAGCAAATTCATGCAGAACGCCATCGATTTGAACCGAAGACACTGCCGCACCCGGCAGTGACGAGAGCAAGATTCGGCGAAGCGAGTTTCCAAGCGTCGTACCGTATCCGCGCTCAAGCGGTTCTACTACGAATTTCCCATAGGTGCCATCATCGTTGACGTCTACCGTCTCAATTTTCGGCTTTTCGATTTCAATCACTGCAATACCCCTCCTTCAAAACGTCGGTCCTCTATGAAACATTTACCTTCTCTTGCGAAAACATGTAGTAGTATGCCTAAACAACCATTATTAGCAGATTGTGCCGGAAATATACCACACGCAGGGGCAAATCTCATTAGACACGACGACGTTTTGGAGGACGGCATCCGTTATGCGGGACTGGAGTTACGTCTTTGATCAGGTTAACTTCAAGACCAGCAGCTTGCAAAGAGCGGATCGCTGCTTCACGGCCTGCGCCTGGTCCTTTAACCATAACCTCAACGGCTTTCATCCCATGTTCCATTGCAGCTTTGGCAGCAGTCTCAGCAGCCATTTGTGCAGCAAACGGAGTCGATTTACGGGAACCTCTGAATCCGAGGCCGCCGGAGCTTGCCCACGAAATTGCATTTCCGTGAGGATCCGTAATAGTAACGATAGTGTTATTGAAAGTGGAACGGATATGCGCCACGCCAGATTCAATATTCTTACGGTCACGACGTTTAGTACGTACGACTTTTTTCGGTTTAGCCATTTTCTCTTATCCCCCCTTATTATTTCTTCTTGTTCGCTACTGTACGACGAGGACCTTTACGAGTACGAGCATTCGTTTTCGTACGTTGTCCACGAACAGGCAGACCACGACGATGACGAACTCCACGGTAACAACCGATCTCCGTCAAACGTTTAATATTCAAAGAGATTTCTCGACGCAGGTCACCTTCTACTTTGACCTCTTTATCGATACTTTCACGCAATTTGCTGACTTCATCTTCCGTCAAATCACGAACACGAGTGTCCGGATTGATGCCTGTTGTGCTCAGAATTTTCTGGGAAGTCGTTTTACCGATTCCGAAAATATAAGTCAAGGCGATCTCAACGCGCTTATCACGTGGCAAATCCACACCAGCTATACGTGCCATTTTACGCTACACCCCCTTCTTTAACCTTGTTTTTGTTTGTGTTTCGGATTTTCACAGATAACCATAACATTCCCTTTGCGGCGAATGACTTTGCATTTTTCGCAAATCGGCTTGACCGAAGGTCTTACCTTCATGTGAATTACCTCCTCAAAGTTTTGCTAAGCAAAACCCTCTTCGTAAGCATTGACCTTGTTCTACTATTGTAAAACCGGCTTCGAAGCTTTCGCAAGTTTTGCCGGGCAAAACCCGCTACATAAGCTTCACAGTTCATTGCAACTGTCTACTACTATTTACGGTAAGTTATGCGACCTTTTGTTAAATCATAAGGCGACAACTGAACAACTACTTTGTCTCCAGTCAGGATACGGATAAAGTGCATCCGCAGTTTTCCGGAAACGTGAGCGAGAATTTGATGACCGTTCTCAAGCTCAACCTTGAATGTTGCATTCGGTAGCGGTTCGAGAACCGTACCTTCCACTTCAATGACATCTTCCTTAGCCATTAGTCAGTCTCCTTTCTCTTCAGCTTGAATGTTGGTGGATTCCAGAAATGAATGAACCGCGTAACGGAGCTTTCCATTTGTCACCCGACCACTCTCGTTTAAACTGTTCACAACCTCGCTGCTAATCATGGGCTGGAGTTCAAGATGAAGAAGATTCTTCTTCTTTGGTTGATCAAACTTACGTTTGTCTCCATCCGCAATATATACGAACTTACTGTCCGCTATAGCAACAATTACTGCGGCTTGGTCCGCATTGCGGCCTTTACGGATCTTCACAAGTTGACCGAGCTGCGGATTAGACTGACTGTTCATGCCTCATCACCTACGCATTCAGTTTCGTGAAAATTTCCATACCATCTGGTGTAACTGCTACGGTGTGTTCAAAGTGGGCACATAACTTTCCATCAACCGTGACGACAGTCCAGTTATCTTCCAACGTTTTCACATACCGTCTACCTACGTTAACCATCGGCTCTATGGCCAGCACCATGCCCGCTTTAAGCCGTGGTCCCCGATTGGGAAGACCATAGTTCGGAATCTGTGGTTCTTCGTGCAGATCTGCTCCTATGCCGTGACCGACATATTCACGAACTACGGAGAACCCTTCATCTTCAATATATTTCTGAATCGCATGAGATATTGTAAACAAGCGAACGTCCGGTTTTACCAGCGCCAGACCTGCGTATAACGAAGCCTCGGTAACGTCCAGAAGACGACGGGCTTCTTCGGAAATACGGCCGACCGGATAAGTCCAGGCGGAATCTCCATGATACCCCTGGTACTGCGCGCCAATGTCAAACGTAACGATATCGCCCTCGTTCAACTTGCGTTTGCCGGGAAATCCATGTACCAACTCTTCATTGACTGAAGCGCACACACTGGCAGGGAAACCGTTATAACCTTTGAAAGACGGCACAGCTCCTTGACTGCGGATATATTGATCGGCCATATGGTCAAGTTCTCCAGTCGTAATACCGGGAGCGATATGCTCTGCCAAGAGACGATGCGTTTCCGCAACAATTCTCCCTGCTTCCCTCATCAAGCCCAGTTCCGTTTCGGACTTACCAATGATCATCAATTAACCTCTCAGTAAGGACACGATTTCTTGAGAAACTTGATCGATATCCTGTTCTCCGTTCATTTGACGAAGAAGACCTTTAGTCTCATAGAACGTGAGGAGTGGTGCTGTTTTGTTGATATACTCGTCCAGTCGTGTACCTACACTCTCTTCATTATCATCAGAGCGTTGATACAACTCACCAGCGCATTTATCACAAATACCTTCCTGCTTAGGCGGATTGAATACCACATGATAAGTGGAACCACAGTTTTTACAAATTCGACGACCCGTCAAACGAGCCAGCAATTTGTTGCGATCCACTTTCAGGTTGATTACATGATCGAGACCTGAGTTCAATCGATCCAGAATGCCATCGAGCGCTTCTGCTTGCGAAAGGGTTCTTGGAAATCCGTCCAAGAGGAAACCTTCTCTGCAGTCAGGCTGCTGCAAACGTTCTTCAACGATGCCAATGGTTACATCATCTGGTACAAGCAATCCTTGATCCATATATTCCTTGGCTTTCATGCCAATGGGAGTTCCCTGTTTGATCGCGAGACGAAATGCATCGCCTGTTGAAATATGGGGAATACCGAACTCTTTCACGATGACGTCTGCTTGCGTTCCTTTTCCTGCCCCCGGAGGGCCCATGAATAGGATGTTCACGTTATGTCACTCCCTCCAAGACTACCCTACATCAACAAACAGCACAATAGGTGCCGGCAAGTAAATCTTCACTCGACCGGTACCTATTGCCTATTTATTGATAAAACCTTTGTAGTGGCGTTTGATCAATTGGCTTTCGATTTGCTTCATCGTATCCAGCGCAACACCGATAACGATCAGGAGGGATGTTCCTCCAATTTGCGCAGATTGAGGCAAACCAGAAAGTGCCCCTAAGAATACAGGCAGAACGGAAATGACTGCCAAGAAGATGGCTCCGGCCATTGTCAAACGAGTCATGACACGGGTCAGATATTTCTCGGTTGCTTTACCCGGGCGAATGCCTGGGATGTAACCGCCGTTCTTTTTCATATTATCAGCCATCTGCTGTGGATTCATCTGTACGAAAGTATAGAAGAATGTGAAACCGAAGATCATCACGACATACAGCAGCATACCCAGAGGTTTGTGTGTAGTCAGGTTCTGTCCGATCCACTGTGCCCAGAGGCGATCTGCCCAGAAGTTGGCGATGATCGTTGGGAACATCAACAGCGATGATGCAAAGATGACAGGGATAACACCTGCTGCATTAATTTTCAGCGGGATATGTGTATTCTGTCCACCGTACATTTTGTTACCTACGACACGTTTAGCGTACTGTACCGGAATTTTCCGAATCGCCTGCTGAATATAAATGACCCCTATGATGATCAACACAATAACAATTGCGATGATAACACCTTTAAGAATATTCATAAACAGTTGGTCAGGTTGAATGAAGTCAGATTCGATCGTTTGTTTGATAATGTTAGGTACCGTAGATAGGATACCGGCAAAGATCAAGATCGAAATTCCGTTTCCTATGCCCTTCTCGGTGATCTGCTCACCAAGCCACATCAGGAATGAAGTACCGGCCGTAAGTACAATCGCGATCAAGATATAATCTGCAAATGTAGCATTAGGCACCATCTCTGTATTGTACAAGCGGTTGAATCCGATCGACGTACCAAACGCTTGAATCAATGCCAGCCCGATGGTTAAATAACGGGTCAACTGTGCAGATTTCTTCTTACCTTGTTCACCTTGCTTTGCCCACTCCGCTAATTTAGGAATAACGTCCATGGAAAGCAACTGTACTATGATAGACGCAGTGATGTAAGGCACGATCCCGAGCGCAAATATCGAGAACTGGAAGAGCGCTCCACCCGAGAACGTATTGAGAAGTCCAAAAACTTCTTTACCCGCAGAATTTGTCGCTTCGAACACATCTTTGTTAACTCCCGGCACGGGGACAAAGGAGCCGATGCGGTAAATGATCAGTACAAAAAGGGTAAATAATACCCTTTTGCGCAGATCTTCAACCCGCCAGATATTCTTTAGGGTCTTGAACATTAAATCACCTCAGTTGTACCGCCGGCAGCTTCAATTTTCTCAATAGCAGATTGAGAAAACTTGTTAGCTTTAACAGTCAGCTTCACAGTGACATCACCGTTACCCAGGATTTTGATTCCGGATTTAGCGTTTTTAACTACGCCGTTCGTCATCAAGAATTCTGGAGTTACTTCAGTACCCGCAGCAAAACTGTTCAGGTCTTCAGTATTCACAACTGCATATTCTTTGCGAGTTGGGTTTACAAAACCACGTTTTGGCAAGCGACGATACAATGGATTTTGTCCACCTTCGAAGCCTGGACGTACTCCACCGCCAGAACGAGAATTTTGTCCTTTGTGACCGCGACCTGATGTTTTACCTGTACCACTACTTGGACCGCGACCAACACGTTTGCGTTCTTTGCGGGATCCAGGAGATGGTGAAAGCTCATGTAACTTCATCGTTCGTTGCACCTCCTTAAAGATTTGTGGGATTAACCCGTTATTAAGCTTCTACTTCTTTAACAGCAACCAAGTGGCTTACTTTGTTAATCATACCACGGATGGCAGGATTATCGTTTTGTACCACTTTGCTATTGATTTTGCGCAAACCCAATGTTTTCACAGTTGTTCTTTGCGTCTCCGGACGTCCGATCAAGCTGCGGACGAGGGTAATTTCTAATTTAGCCATGAGAATTCCCTCCTTAACCCAGAAGCTCTTCGACGGATTTTCCGCGCAGTTTAGCCACGTCTTCAGCACGCTTCAAACGGGACAAACCTTCCAAAGTCGCATTGACCATGTTCATGGAATTCGAAGAACCCAGAGATTTTGTCAAAATGTCACCTACACCAGCAAGTTCGAGAACCGCACGTACAGGACCACCAGCGATAACACCAGTACCTTCAGATGCTGGTTTCAACAGCACGCGTCCTGCGCCGAACTTACCTGTTACCAAGTGAGGAATCGATGTTCCTACGAGTGGAACGTGTACAAGGTTTTTCTTAGCGTCTTCAATACCTTTGCGAATTGCATCAGGTACTTCGCCCGCTTTACCGATACCAGCTCCAACCCAGCCGTTGCCGTCGCCGACTACAACCAGTGCGCTAAAGCTGAAACGGCGTCCGCCTTTTACTACTTTAGCTACGCGATTAATATTTACAACTCTTTCAGTCAGTTCCAAAGTATTCGGATCTACACGCAAGTCGTTAACCTCCTTTTGAAAAATATCTTAAAACTCAAGTCCTGCTTCACGAGCCGCTTCAGCCAATGCTGCGATACGACCATGGTACAGATAACCGCTACGGTCAAATACGATGTTGGAAACACCTTTATCTTTAGCACGTTTAGCAACGAGTTCGCCAACTTTACGAGCTGATTCAACGGATGCACCATTTTTGATGTCAGTGCTCAATTCTTTGTCTACAGTAGACGCAGAAGCGATTGTTACACCAGCAACATCATCGATGATTTGAGCATACATATGTTTACCAGAACGGAATACGTTCAAACGAGGACGTGCTGCCGTTCCTTGGATTTTCTTACGAACACGAAGGTGTCTTTTCAGACGAGCCTTATTTTTATCTGGTTTCGTAATCATCTCAAAGATTCACTCCTTTCAGGTTACCTCGCTGGCTTCAAAGCAGAAGCCACGGGGTATATTAGAAACACACGAAGCAAGCAAGCCGAAAGCCGCGCAAAGGCGGTAAGAGAAATCTTATTTCTTCTTACCGGCTTTACCTTCCTTACGGATGATACGCTCGCCTTCATATTTAATACCTTTACCTTTGTACGGCTCAGGTTCACGTACGGAACGGATTTTAGCAGCGTAAGCACCTACACGCTCTTTGTCAATTCCGCGAACGATGATTTTTGTATTCGAAGGTACTTCGAATTCAATTCCCGCTTCCGGTGTAATTTCAACCGGGTGAGAGTAACCAACGTTTAGAACGATTTTATCTCCGGATTTGCTTGCACGATATCCGACCCCAACCAATTCCAGAGATTTCGCGAATCCTTCAGTAACGCCGCTCACCATATTGTTTACAACGCTACGCGTTGTGCCGTGCAAAGAACGGTGAGTTTTGTTATCGGAAGGACGCACAACTGTGATTTCGTTATTTTCAACTGTAACCTTCATGTCTTTATGAAGCTCACGAGTCAAAGTTCCTTTTGGTCCTTTTACCGTAATAACGGTGTTGTCCAGGGTGATGTCTACACCACTTGGTACTGTGATTGGTTTGCGACCAATACGAGACATATGTTGCACCTCCTATCTTGTGACGTTATATTACCAAACGTAGCAAACGACTTCTCCGCCGGATTTCGATTGACGAGCTTCTTTGTCCGTCATGATACCTTTAGATGTCGAGATGATCGCGATTCCCAGGCCACCAAGTACACGAGGTACTTCGTTGCTTTTCGTGTAAACACGAAGACCAGGTTTACTGATTCTTTTCAGACCAGTGATAACGCGCTCGTTATTTTGACCGTATTTCAGGAAAACACGGATAATCCCTTGTTTGTTATCATCGATAACTTCAGCGTCACGGATGAAACCTTCACGCTTCAGGATATCGGCGATTTGTTTTTTCATTGTCGAAGCAGGCATTTCTACCGTTTCGTGACGAACAGTGTTCGCGTTACGAATACGAGTAAGCATATCTGCAATTGGATCAGACATAGTCATTGTGAGTTAACCTCCTTCCCGTTCAGGACTTTTTACCAGCTTGCTTTTTTCACGCCAGGGATCTGGCCTTTATAAGCTAATTCACGGAAACAAATTCTGCAAATTTTGAACTTTTGCAGGACCGAATGTGGACGTCCGCAACGCTCACAGCGTGTATATGCACGTACTTTAAACTTAGGTGTACGTTGTTGTTTAACTTTCATCGAAGTTTTTGCCACTTAGCCTGACACCTCCTAAATAATTTCGGAGAAAAGGGAGTCTTTCCAGACACCCGGAAACGTTATGCCAACATTACTTAACGAAAGGCATTCCCATTTGCGTGAGCAATTCGCGGGACTCTTCGTCTGTTTTCGCCGTTGTTACGATGACAATATCCATACCGCGGACTTTATCAACTTTATCATACTCGATCTCTGGGAAGATCAGTTGTTCTTTCAGACCCAGTGTGTAGTTACCACGTCCGTCGAAAGCTTTGCTCGATACACCGCGGAAGTCGCGGACACGAGGAAGCGTAACGTTGAACAGTTTATCGAGGAAGAAGTACATACGCTCGCCGCGCAATGTTACTTTAACACCGATAGGCATATTCTCACGCAGTTTGAATCCTGCGATAGATTTTTTAGCACGAGTGATTACAGGTTTTTGACCTGCGATCAGTTGCAAATCGCTTACTGCGGAATCCAACACTTTGGAGTTTTGGACAGCGTCGCCCACACCCATGTTGATAACGATTTTCTCGATTTTCGGCACTTGCATTACCGTTGTATAGTTAAACTTCTGCATCAAAGCAGGAGCGATTTCTTGCAGGTAACGTTCTTTCATTCTTGATGCCATGAATCATAGCCCTCCTTTCTCATTCGGTTCAATTAGTCGATAATTTCTCCGGAACGTTTAGCAACGCGCACTTTCTTTCCGTTATCCAAAACTTTGTAACCTACACGGGTTACTTTTCCGCTCTTCGGATCGATGTGCATTACGTTGGAAACGTGAATCGGAGCTTCCTTCTCGATAATGCCGCCTTGCGGATTTTGCTGGTTAGGCTTCTGGTGTTTTTTCACCATGTTAACACCTTCCACAAGGACGCGGTTCTCACGAGGATAAGCAGCGATGACACGGCCTTTTTTACCTTTGTCTTTACCGCTGATCACCATAACCGTATCTTCCTTCTTAACGTGAAGTTTATTGTTATGGGATTCCAGAACTTTTTTCACTCTTGGCATTTCGTACACCTCCTGTTTCTAACATCACGAGATTAAGCTTTAGATAACTTCTGGAGCCAAGGAAACGATTTTCATGAAGTCTTTATCGCGAAGTTCGCGAGCAACTGGTCCGAAAATACGTGTTCCACGTGGGCTTCTGTCGTCTTTTACAACAACCGCTGCATTTTCATCAAAACCGATGTAGGAACCGTCTTTACGACGTACAGAACGTTTCGTACGAACGACAACCGCTCTAACTACATCACCTTTTTTGACAACGCCGCCTGGTGTTGCTTGTTTAACAGAACAAACGATCAGATCACCGATTTGAGCTGTACGACGTCCCGTACCGCCGAGTACGCGGATACACATCAGTTCCTTCGCACCGGAGTTGTCAGCCACAGTCAAACGTGTAAATGGTTGAATCATTTAGTATTCCTCCTTTCAGCAGTGCTGCTGAGCATTAGATGATAACCGCTTTTTCTACGATTTCAGTAAGTCTCCAGCGTTTATCTTTCGAAAGCGGACGAGTCTCCATGATTTTCACCGTGTCACCGATTTTCGCAGTGTTTTCTTCGTCATGTGCTTTGAATTTTTTAGTAACCTTAATGCGTTTATGGTACAAGTTGTGTTTTTTGTAAGTTTCTACAGCAACAACAATTGTTTTGTCCATTTTATCGCTGACCACTTTACCAGTTTGCACTTTACGTGCGTTACGTTCTTCGCTCATTGTTGGCCTCCTTCCTGATTACGGACGGATTGTCCATCCTATCCCTAATTAACCGATTCCCAATTCTCTCTCACGGATAATGGTTTTAGCACGAGCTATTTCTTTCCGCACATCACGGATGCGAGTCGGGTTATCCAGCTGACCGGTAGCTAATTGAAAGCGGAGGTTAAAGAGTTCTTCTTTAAATCCGGCAATCTTTTGCTCGATTTCAGCAGAGGTTAGGTTGCGAAATTCACTAGCTTTCATTTGCTTCACCACCCAATTCTTCACGTTTCACGAACTTCGTTTTGATTGGCAGTTTGTGAGCGGCAAGACGCATTGCTTCGCGTGCAATTTCCTCCGGTACACCAGCAAGTTCAAACATGATCTTACCTGGTTTCACTACTGCAACCCATTTTTCTACGTTACCTTTACCGCTACCCATCCGAACCTCGAGAGGCTTTTGAGTGATTGGTTTGTCTGGGAAAATTTTGATCCAAACTTTACCACCACGTTTGATGTAACGAGTCATCGCAATACGAGCCGCTTCGATCTGACGGTTCGTAATCCAAGCCGGTTCCGTAGCTTGCAGACCGTATTCGCCAAAGTTCAGAGTCGTTCCGCCTTTAGCTTGGCCTTTCATATGTCCACGTTGTTGCTTACGGTGTTTTACACGTTTTGGTACCAACATGATTAGTTGCCTCCTTCCTTAGCAGCTTGTTTCTTAGCCGTAGGAAGAACCTCTCCACGATAGATCCATACTTTTACGCCGATACGTCCGTAAGTAGTATGAGCCTCTGCTGTACCATAGTCAATGTCAGCACGCAGTGTGTGCAGTGGAACAGTTCCTTCGCTGTAGCCTTCAGAACGTGCGATCTCAGCGCCGCCAAGACGTCCGCCTACTTGAGTTTTGATACCTTTAGCACCGGAGCGCATAGTTCTTTGAATTGCTTGTTTCAGAGCACGACGGAAAGAAACACGACGTTCCAATTGTTGTGCAATGCTTTCAGCTACAAGAACAGCATCCAAGTCTTGGTTCTTAATTTCAGAAATGTTGATGTGTACTTTTTTACCGCCAGCAATTTTCGTAATTTGATTACGAAGATTTTCAACTTCCGAACCACCCTTACCAATAACCATACCTGGTTTAGCAGTGTGAATCGTTACGTTTACGCGGTTAGCCGCTCTCTCAATTTCTACACGAGATAAAGCGGAGTCTTTCAATTTATTTTTCAGGAATTCACGAATTCTCACGTCTTCCATCAAAAGATCACCGAAGTCTTTGCCTGCATACCACTTAGATTCCCAGTCACGGATAATTCCGACACGGAGTCCGACTGGATTTACCTTTTGGCCCACACATTTCCCCTCCTTCTACTTCTCAGATACCACCAAAGTAATGTGGCTAGTACGTTTGTTAATACGACTTGCACGTCCCATTGCACGAGGGCGGAAACGTTTCATTGTCGGTCCTTGGTTCACGTAAGCTTGCGAGATAACCAAGTTGTTAACATCCAAAGAATAGTTATGTTCCGCATTCGCAATAGCGGAGTTAAGCAACTTCTCAACGATTGGAGAAGCGGATTTCGGAGTGTGACGGAGAATGGCAACCGCCTCACCTACTTGCTTGCCGCGAATCAAGTCAACAACGAGTTGAACTTTACGAGGAGCAATCCGGATAAACTTAGCATGTGCTTTTGCTTCCATTGTGTAACCTCCTCTCAAACATTAAAGATGTTCATTTATCTTCTTGTTTTCTTATCATCATCAGTATGGCCTTTGTACGTACGGGTTGGAGCGAACTCACCCAGTTTGTGTCCGACCATGTCCTCAGTTACATACACTGGCACGTGTTTACGACCATCGTAAACGCCAAATGTGTGTCCGATGAATTGTGGGAAAATTGTAGAACGACGGGACCAGGTTTTGATTACATTCTTCTTACCTGAAGCTTCCATCTCTTCTACCTTTTTGAGCATGTAGCCATCAATGAATGGCCCTTTTTTCAAACTGCGACCCATGTGGAGATCCTCCCTTCAAACGTAGCTATTATGCATCCGCAGATGCCTCACGAAGTTATGCACAGTGTGTATTACTTCGTGCGGCGGCGAATGATGTATTTATCAGAAGCTTTATTTTTCTTACGCGTTTTGTAACCAAGAGTAGGTTTACCCCATGGTGACATTGGCGATTTACGTCCGATTGGAGCACGACCTTCACCACCACCGTGTGGGTGATCGTTAGGGTTCATTACTACACCACGAACCTCAGGACGTTTACCCAACCAACGGCTACGACCGGCTTTACCGATTTTGATGAGCTCGTGGTCTTGGTTACCAACAGATCCGATTGTCGCGCGGCAAACTTTCAAAATACGACGAACTTCTCCGGAAGAGAGACGAACGGAAACGTATTTTTCTTCTTTACCAAGCAATTGAGCTTCTGTACCAGCAGCACGAACCAATTGTCCGCCTTTACCTGGTTTCAACTCGATGTTGTGGATAACGGTACCTACTGGAATGTTTTCGAGTGGCAGTGCGTTACCGATTTTGATATCTGATTCAGGTCCGGAGAATACTTGATCTCCAACTTTCAAACCTTTAGGAGCGATGATATAACGTTTTTCACCATCAGCATAGTGAATCAGAGCGATGTTGGATGTACGGTTCGGGTCATACTCAATCGTAGCAACGCGGCCCGGTATTCCATCTTTAGTACGTTTGAAGTCAATGATACGGTATTTACGTTTGTGTCCACCACCATGGTGACGAACTGTAATTTTACCTTGGTTGTTGCGGCCTGCTTGTTTGCTCAACGGGGCCAACAACGATTTCTCCGGCTGATTTGTGGTGATTTCCTCAAATGTAGAAACGGACATGTTCCGTCTTGCCGGGGATGTTGGTTTATACTTTTTGATTGGCACTGGGTTTCCCTCCTTACTTCAAAAATTCAATTATACAGTTTCAAAGAACTCAAGCGTTTTGCTGTCTTTTGTCAGCGTTACAAACGCTTTTTTCCATTCGCTAGTATATCCGGAATAACGTCCGTACCGTTTCGGCTTAGCTGGAACACGAAGCGTGTTCACGTTTTTCACTTTTACATTGAAAATAGCTTCTACTGCCTTTTTGATCTCGGTTTTGTTTGCACGGATATCGACTTCAAATACATATTTCAAGTCGTTCATCATGTCAGCAGTACGTTCCGTAATAATCGGACGTTTTACAATATCACGAGGATCCTTCATTACGCGAGCACCTCCTCTACCTTCTGAACTGCTTCTTTCGTAATGATCAATTTGTCGTGCGAAAGCACGTCAAGAACATTAATGCCGTCAGCAGCTACGAATTTCACGCCTGGAATATTCCGTGCGGAAAGAGCTACATTATCATCATAGCTAGGAGCTACGATCAAAGCTTTACGTCCCACTTTGAGGTTACTCAAGATGGCTGCGAATTCTTTAGTTTTAGGGGTGCTCAATGTGAGAGCGTCCAAAACGATAATGTCATTGTCAAGCACTTTGGATGAAAGGGCTGATTTGATCGCCAAGCGGCGAACTTTCTTAGGCAGTTTGTACGCATAGCTCCGTGGTGTTGGACCAAATACGATACCGCCGCCTTTCCATTGTGGTGAACGAATTGAACCTTGACGAGCGCGACCTGTACCTTTTTGTTTCCAAGGCTTACGTCCACCGCCACGTACTTCAGAACGTCCTTTTACTTTGTGGGTACCTTGACGAAGGGAAGCGCGTTGCATAAGAACTGCATCGTACAGAACGTGTTGGTTCGGCTCAATTCCGAAAACCGCATCGTTCAATTCAACTTCGCCTACTTGGCTACCATCTACATTGTAAACTGATACTTTTGGCATTTTGTGTTCCTCCTTTCTTCAGTGGTTATTTTTTCACCGTTTCTTTAACTTTAATGAGACTGTTTTTCGGTCCAGGAATGGAACCTTTCACGAGCAACACGTTACGCTCAGCGTCTACTTTAACTACTTCAAGACGTTGGATTGTAACAGTATCATGTCCCATGTGTCCTGGCAGGCGTTTGCCTTTAGGAACGCGGTTAGCTTGGATCGAACCCATTGAACCAGGGCCACGGTGGTAACGCGAACCGTGTGACATAGGTCCAGTGCTTTGTCCCCAACGTTTGATAACGCCGGCAAAACCTTTACCTTTAGATACACCCGTTACGTCAACGAATTCGCCTTCAGCGAAAATGTCAGCTTTCAGTTCTTGGCCAACTTCATATTCTGCGATGTTGATACCGCGAACTTCACGAACGTAGCGCTTAGGGGCAGTGTTCGCTTTTTTAGCGTGACCTGCTTCTGGCTTGTTAGCATTTTTCTCTTTCTTATCGGAGTAACCGATTTGAATTGCTTCGTAGCCATCGTTCTCAATGTCTTTCTTTTGCAAAACAACACAAGGGCCTGCTTCGATAACCGTTACTGGAACTACGTTACCTTCAGGAGTAAATACTTGAGTCATTCCGAGTTTTTTTCCTAAGATTGCTTTCATGTTGACACCTCTTTTCCTCTATACATGGTCTTTGTTGTAGCTATATTACAATTTAATTTCGATATCTACACCGGACGGCAGATCCAAGCGCATCAAGGCATCCACAGTTTGTGGAGTCGGGTTAACGATGTCGATCAAACGTTTATGTGTACGTTGCTCGAATTGTTCCCGAGAATCCTTGTACTTGTGCACCGCACGAAGAATAGTAATGATTTGTTTTTCAGTAGGAAGCGGAATCGGACCGGATACACCAGCACCCGAACGTTTTGCTGTTTCAACAATTTTCTCCGCGGATTGATCAAGAATTCTGTGGTCGTAAGCTTTCAAACGAATACGAATTTTTTGCTTTGCCATTTTAGTCCCTCCTTCTATCGCCCAATTTTTTATCGGACATACTCCGTGAAAATTTTCTAGCCACTCTCCCATGGCAAAGGGGCCGGGTGTGCCAGTAACCTCTCACATCATCGCAACGTCACAGAACAACATTCATTATTATATAGAAAAGATAGGCGTATTGCAAGCATATTTAAGAAAAACATTTAAACTTATCTTTTCTGATGAAATGACTTCGTTTATTGCAGTGTTATTCTTCAATATCCAGGCTGCCTTGCCAATCCTTCTAAACTCGTAAATGATGTTCATTTCGTATGACGCAGGTTCCGAAACTTTAAACATAATAAAAGAGTTCTCTATCCGATGTCGGATAAAGAACTCTTCCGAAGCTTCGTTACAATACAATGTTACTCGTTCCAGTACACTGTTGCATATGCTTTATTCAGCGTTAAGCCGAATTATTTTTGGATAGATGCTACGGAACCGGCACCTACTGTACGTCCGCCTTCACGAATGGAGAATTTAGTTCCTTCTTCAATCGCGATTGGGGAGATCAGGGAAACAGTAACAGTGATGTTATCACCAGGCATTACCATTTCAGTACCTTCAGGCAAGTTGATGATGCCTGTTACGTCAGTTGTACGGAAGTAGAACTGTGGACGGTAACCAGTGAAGAATGGTTTGTGACGTCCGCCCTCTTCTTTAGTCAGAACGTAGATTTGAGCTGTGAATTCTGTGTGAGGCTTAACAGAACCCGGTTTAGCCAAAACTTGGCCACGCTCGATGTTGTTACGGTCAACACCACGAAGAAGTGCTCCGATGTTGTCACCAGCTTGAGCGGAATCCAGCAATTTGCGGAACATCTCAACGCCTGTTACAACAGATTTTTTAGTTTCTTCAGTGATACCAACGATTTCGATCTCTTCGCCGACTTTAACAGTACCACGCTCTACACGGCCAGTAGCAACAGTACCACGACCAGTGATGGAGAATACGTCCTCGACAGGCATCAAGAAAGGCTTGTCAGTTTGACGCTCAGGCAGTGGGATGTAAGTGTCGATCTCTTTGAACATCTCAACGATTTTTTGAGCCCATTCGCCATCTGGGTTTGCCAGTGCTTCACGAGCGGATCCACGAGTGATTGGAGTATCGTCACCTGGGAACTCATATTCGTTAAGAAGGTCGCGAACTTCCATCTCAACCAATTCCAACAACTCTTCGTCTTCAACCATGTCACATTTGTTCAAGAATACAACAATGTAAGGTACGCCTACTTGACGGGAGAGCAAGATGTGCTCACGAGTTTGTGGCATTGGGCCGTCAGCTGCGGATACTACCAAGATAGCTCCGTCCATTTGTGCCGCGCCAGTGATCATGTTTTTAACATAGTCGGCGTGACCTGGGCAGTCTACGTGAGCGTAGTGACGAGTGTCAGTTTCGTACTCAACGTGTGCTGTGGAGATAGTGATACCGCGCTCGCGCTCTTCTGGCGCTTTGTCGATTTGGTCGAATGCTACAGCAGCACCACCGTAAGTTTTGGACAATACAGTTGTGATTGCAGCAGTCAGAGTTGTTTTACCGTGATCGACGTGACCGATAGTACCGATGTTAACGTGGGGTTTATTACGTTCGTATTTAGCCTTTGCCATTTGAACGTGGCCTCCTTAAAATTATAATTTTATGTTTTCACTGAATGAAGTGCTCCGAATTGAATTCTTATGCACTTGCATCCAGTGTGAGAAAACTACTCGGTGCCTTTTGTTTTGGCAACGATTTCTTCAGCGATGCTCTTAGGAACTTCTTCATAGTGAGAGAGTTCCATGGAGAATACGCCGCGTCCTTGAGTACCGGAACGAAGAGTTGTAGAGTAACCAAACATTTCAGACAGAGGTACCTTAGCACGGATGATTTGAGCTCCACTACGGGAATCCATACCTTCGATGCGGCCACGACGGGAGTTCAACATACCCATTACGTCACCCATGTACTCTTCTGGAACAGTTACTTCTACTTTCATGATAGGCTCAAGCAGAACTGGTTTACACTTGTCTTTAGCCGCTTTAAGCGCCATAGATCCGGCAATTTTAAATGCCATCTCATTGGAATCGACATCATGGTAAGATCCGTCTACGATTGTAGCCTTAACGTCAACAAGCGGGAAGCCTGCAATAACGCCGTTTTTCATTTGCTCTTCAATCCCTGACAGTGCAGGTTGAATGTATTCTCTTGGTACGGAACCACCGACAACCTTACTTTCGAACTGGCTGCCTGTACCCGGCTCGAGAGGTTCGAATTCAACCCATACGTGACCGTATTGACCACGACCACCGGATTGACGTACGAATTTACCTTCAACGCGCGCTGGAGCACGGAATGTTTCACGGTAAGCTACTTGTGGTTTACCCACAGTAGTTTCAACCTTGAACTCACGACGCATACGGTCGATGATGATATCAAGGTGAAGCTCACCCATACCTGCCAAGATTGTTTGACCTGTTTCTTCGTCAGTATGAGCACGAAGAGTTGGATCCTCTTCAGTCAACTTACCGAGAGCAACACCCATTTTATCTTGGTCAGCTTTGGTTTTAGGTTCAACGGCGATTTCGATAACCGGATCAGGGAAGTTCATTGACTCCAGGATAACCGGATTTTTCTCATCACATAGTGTATCACCTGTACCCGTATCTTTCAAACCTACGGCAGCTGCAATATCACCGGAGTAAACTTCAGTGATCTCTTGACGGCTGTTCGCATGCATTTGAAGGATACGACCGATACGCTCACGTTTGTTTTTAGTGGCATTCAATACATATGAACCGGATTGAAGAACACCGGAGTATACGCGGAAGAATGTCAATTTACCTACGTAAGGGTCAGTCATGATTTTGAATGCCAATGCGGAGAATGGCTCTTCATCAGAGGACTTACGAACTGCTTCAGTTCCATCTTCAAGATGACCAGTAATTGATGGTACATCTGTTGGAGCTGGCAAGTAGTCGATAACAGCATCCAACATCAGTTGAACACCTTTGTTACGGTATGAGGATCCACAGATAACTGGGAAGATCTTAACATCTACAACACCTTTACGGAGTACGGATTTGATCTCATCAATTGTGATCTCTTCGCCTTCCAGGTATTTCATTGTCAAATCTTCGTCCAGTTCAGCAACGCGCTCAATCAACTCGTTGCGAAGTTCTTCAACTTGATCTGCAAATTCTGCAGGAATGTCGGTTTCTTCGATATCTTGACCAAGATCATCTTTGTACATATGAGCTCTTTGTGCAACGATATCGATGATACCTTTGAAATCATTTTCAGCGCCGATTGGAAGTTGAATCGCAACAGCGTTCGCTTGAAGGCGATCACGCATGTCAGATACAACGTTCAGGAAGTCAGCACCGATGATATCCATTTTGTTTACATATGCGATACGAGGTACGCCGTACTTGTCAGCCTGTCTCCATACGGTTTCGGACTGAGGCTCAACGCCTTCTTTCGCACTGAATACACCAACTGCTCCGTCCAATACACGAAGGGAACGTTCAACTTCAACAGTGAAGTCAACGTGTCCCGGGGTATCAATAATATTAACGCGGTGGCCTTTCCAAGCAGCGGTAGTTGCAGCGGAAGTAATCGTAATTCCGCGCTCCTGTTCCTGTTCCATCCAGTCCATTGTCGCAGCGCCTTCGTGTACTTCACCGATTTTGTGCGTACGTCCTGTGTAGAACAAGATCCGCTCAGTTGTCGTGGTTTTACCCGCATCAATATGAGCCATGATCCCGATATTACGTGTATTTTTTAAGGAGAACTCTCTAGCCATGAAATGGGTCTCCCTTCAAAATAGAAGTTTTTTATTGTGAACTGAATCCTACCAACGGTAGTGAGCAAACGCTTTGTTCGCTTCAGCCATTTTGTGCGTATCTTCACGTTTTTTAACGGAAGCGCCTGTGTTGTTGGAAGCGTCGATGATCTCAGCCGCCAAACGCTCTTCCATTGTTTTCTCACCGCGGTTGCGGGAGTAGTTCACGAGCCAACGTAGTCCCAGAGCAGTACGTCTCTCTGGTTTTACCTCGATTGGTACTTGGTAGTTGGCACCGCCGACACGGCGAGCTTTAACTTCCAGGACTGGCATGATATTCTTGATTGCTGCTTCAAATACTTCCATCGGGTCATTACCCGTACGTTCTTGAATCAACTTGAACGCATTATACAGAATGCTTTGAGCAACACCGCGTTTTCCGTCGAGCATGATGCGATTGATCAAACGAGTAACCAACTTGCTGTTGTATACCGGATCTGGCAACACGTCTCTTTTCGTAACTGGACCTTTGCGTGGCATGGATATCCCCCTTTCTTTCTTGTTCAGCAGACCCTGTACCTTCCAGACCTAAGCCAGAAGGCTTTCAGGTTCTCTGCTTATAATGGTTTAGGCTTTTTTAGCTTTTGGACGTTTTGCACCGTATTTCGAACGAGCTTGCATACGGTTGTTTACGCCTGCAGTATCGAGAGCTCCACGAACGATGTGATAACGAACTCCTGCAAGGTCTTTAACTTTACCTCCGCGGATCAATACCACACTGTGCTCTTGAAGGTTATGTCCGATTCCCGGGATATAAGCAGTTACCTCGAGACGGTTCGTCAAACGAACACGAGCATACTTACGAAGTGCAGAGTTTGGTTTACGTGGAGTCATTGTACCTACACGAGTGCAGACACCACGTTTTTGTGGGGCACTGATGTTAGTAGATTCACGTTTCAAAGCGTTGAATCCTTTTTGCAAAGCTGGAGATTTTGACTTCTCAACTTTTGCTTGACGTCCTTTACGAACCAGTTGATTGATAGTTGGCATGTGATTGCCACCCCCTTCCTCAAATATTCATGTTTCTTTATAAACCTCTTTTCGCTAAGTCCACAGACCCAGGCGGTTCATAAAAAGACAAATGAAAAGTTTTTGCCTTGGAGAATCCCTAAAAGTTCTCGGACAAAAACGTTCCTTACACTATCATTTTACGACAGCAGCCATGGCTGCTCCCACTCCAATCCCGCAAGCTTTGCCGAGATTTTTCATTGTATCCACTTTCGTGTACCTCACATTGTGTTGTTCACACAAGGCAATGATTTTGGAAGTGAGCTGCGGATCACTATCTTCTGCGACATAGACTTCAGAAGCCATACCTGTCTGCACCATCCGCATGGTCTGTTTGGTACCTATTTTGACATGAGCATCTTGCAAGGCTTTTTCATTAGACATTGTGCATTCCTCCGAATAGAACCATGTACAATCAGCTGCCCACGCACCTTTGATATATTAGCATCTAGCGCAAGCATTGTCAATGCTAATACTAAAAGATTTTATAAAAGTTTACGCACATCAGGATTTGTCCGCCTGCACTATACAAGCGTCCGCCTCCTGACGTACAAAACTTTCATCCTCTCTAAATGAGGAGAAATCTATTTAATCAACCGAAACTGGCTCGAGTTCTTCTACTGAAGATTGGCCATCTTCTGGCTCAGCAAATTTGATGCTGCGGTAACGGTGCATACCTGTACCTGCAGGGATCAATTTACCGATGATTACATTTTCCTTCAGACCAAGCAACTGATCGACTTTACCTTTGATCGCTGCATCTGTCAGTACACGTGTAGTTTCTTGGAACGAAGCCGCTGAGAGGAACGAGTCTGTTTCCAGGGATGCTTTCGTAATACCGAGCAGGATTGGTTTAGCAACCGCTGGCTCTTTATCACTAAGAATCGCAATTTTGTTAGCTCTTTCGTACTCATGCGTATCTACGAACGACCCTGGCAACAGCGTTGTATCCCCTGCATCTACGATGCGGATTTTACGCAGCATTTGACGGATCATAACTTCAACGTGCTTGTCATTGATTTCTACGCCTTGGTTACGGTATACGCGCTGTACTTCCTGCAAAATGTAGTTTTGTACGCCACGTACGCCTTTAATGCGCAGCATTTCTTTCGGATCGATGGAACCGTCTGTCAACTCGTCACCCGCTTCAATTTCCATGCCTTCGCTTACGCGCACACGGGAACCGTAGGTAACAGAGTATACTTTGGACTCCGCTTCACCTTGAATTTCGATTTCACGACGATCTTTCGCTTCGCGAATCTCTTTAACCACACCATCAATCTCACTGATCGTTGCTTGACCCTTAGGATTACGAGCTTCAAACAACTCTTGGATACGCGGCAAACCTTGCGTAATATCGTCTCCGGCTACACCGCCGGTGTGGAACGTACGCATTGTAAGCTGTGTTCCTGGCTCACCAATGGATTGTGCTGCAATAATACCAACTGCTTCACCAATCTCCACGTGTTTACCTGTCGCAAGGTTACGACCATAACACTTCTTGCAGACACCGTGACTTGCACGGCAGCTGAGTACGGAGCGGATTTGCAATTTGGTGATTCCCGCTTTGATGATCGCTTCTGCTTTATCGGAGTCAATCAATTCATTGCGACCTGCAATGATTTCTTTTGTTTCCGGATGACGAACTGTCTCGAAGCAGTATCTGCCTTCAATACGGTCGTAGAGATCTTCGATAACCTCTTTACCATCCTGGATACGACTTACCGTAAAGCCTTTATCTGTACCACAATCATCATCACGCACGATTACGTCTTGGGCTACGTCTACGAGACGACGAGTCAGGTAACCTGAATCGGCTGTACGCAGGGCTGTATCCGCCAAACCTTTACGCGCTCCGTGAGTGGAGATAAAGTACTCGAGTACCGTCAGACCTTCACGGAAGTTCGATTTGATTGGGAGTTCGATAATACGACCGGATGGGTTGGCCATCAGACCACGCATACCGCCCAATTGGGTGATTTGCGATTTGTTACCCCGTGCTTTGGAGTCTACCATCATCATGATCGAGTTGTAACGATCCATGGACTTCATCAGAATCTCAGTGATGTCATCTTTGGATTTTGACCAGATATCAATGATACGGTCATAGCGCTCTTCATTCGTAATCAGACCACGACGGTACTGATTCGTAACGATTTGTGCTTTTTCCTCAGACTGTCTAAGAATTTCAAACTTCTCAGGCGGAACGATAACATCAGATACCGCAACCGTAATACCGGCACGTGTAGAGTATGTGAATCCAAGTTGTTTGATTTTATCCAAAATAACGGCTGTTTCCGTTGTGTGATAAATTTCAAAACAACGTGCAATGATGGAGCCGAGGTATTCTTTACCGACACCGCCAGCCAGAGGAGCATTCATAATAGCTTCTCTGAGATCAGCACCTTTTTCATATACAAATGAGTGATCTGCAGTACCTTGGTACAGGTTCGCACGAGTCGCATCATTGATATACGGGAAGCTTGCCGGGAAAATCTCATTGAAGATAATTTTACCGATGGTAGTCAGCAACATTCCTTCTTGTTGCTCTTCCGTGAAGCTTGTTTTACCAAGCGCCTTAACCGGAATAGCTACACGAGCGTGCAGACCAGCAGTACCACGTTGGTATGCCGATACAGCTTCGTTAACTGTACGCAGGATCATACCTGTGCCCTTTTCTTCCTTGTTGTCCATAGTGAGGTAATAAGAACCAAGCACCATATCCTGGGAAGGAGTAACAACCGGTTTACCGTCTTTCGGGTTCAAAATGTTTCCTGATGCAAGCATCAGAATACGTGCTTCCGCTTGAGCTTCAGCGGACAACGGAACGTGCACGGCCATTTGGTCACCGTCAAAGTCGGCATTGTATGCCGTACATACGAGTGGGTGAAGACGAATCGCTTTACCTTCAACGAGAATCGGTTCAAACGCTTGAATACCGAGTCTGTGAAGCGTAGGGGCACGGTTCAACAGAACCGGATGCTCCTTGATTACTTCTTCAAGAACATCCCATACTTCAGGACTTACACGCTCAACTTTACGTTTCGCGCTCTTGATGTTGTGGGCAAGCCCTTTATTTACAAGCTCTTTCATAACAAAAGGCTTGAACAATTCAAGTGCCATATCTTTCGGTAGGCCACACTGATACATTTTCAGGTAAGGTCCAACAACGATAACGGAACGACCAGAATAGTCAACCCGTTTACCGAGCAAGTTCTGACGGAAACGTCCTTGTTTACCTTTCAGCATGTGGCTGAGAGATTTCAATGGACGGTTACCAGGACCCGTTACCGGGCGTCCACGACGACCATTATCGATCAATGCGTCAACAGCTTCCTGCAACATCCGTTTTTCATTTTGCACGATAATATCTGGCGCGCCCAGATCAAGCAGACGTTTCAGACGGTTGTTCCGGTTGATTACACGGCGATACAAGTCATTCAGGTCAGACGTTGCAAAACGTCCACCATCCAACTGTACCATTGGACGAAGTTCCGGTGGGATAACAGGAAGTACATCCATGATCATCCACTCTGGTTTGTTGCCGGAGTTACGGAATGCTTCGATAACTTCCAGACGTTTGATTGCACGATTACGACGTTGTCCTTGCGCAGTCCGGAGCTCTTCTTTCAGGAACTCGAGCTCTTTGTCTATGTCAAGGTCTTGAAGCAATTTTTTAACCGCTTCTGCGCCCATGCCAGCCTGGAAACCATAGCCGTATTTTTCACGGTAGCTGCGGTATTCTTTCTCGGACAACAGCTGTTTTTTCTCCAGTGGAGTTTCTCCTGGATCAGTTACAACATATGATGCAAAATAAATAATCTCTTCAAGAGATCTTGGAGACATATCCAGAGCAAGACCCATACGGCTCGGAATACCTTTGAAGTACCAGATATGCGATACCGGAGCAGCGAGCTCAATATGGCCCATCCGTTCGCGGCGTACTTTCGCACGTGTTACTTCAACGCCACAACGATCACAGACAACGCCTTTATAACGGACGCGTTTGTATTTACCGCAATGACATTCCCAGTCTTTTGTAGGGCCAAAAATCTTTTCGCAGAACAGCCCTTCTTTTTCCGGTTTCAACGTACGATAGTTGATCGTTTCCGGTTTTTTCACTTCTCCGCGGGACCAAGAACGAATTTTCTCTGGGGAAGCAAGCCCGATCTTCATGTATTCGAAATTGTTGACGTCCAACAAGGAGCAACCCTCCTTAACCAATTCCTGTATTCTAGGTTACGACCACTCCGACCGAAGCCGGAGCAAGACGCGAGCCTGATGAAAAACGCCGGTCATCATGCGCTCGAAGCGGTTTATTCCGCTCCGACCTCTGTACCCTCAAGGTTGAGGCTGAGCTTATCGCTCGCAGCGTCATCTTCATCGTCCATTTCTCTCATTTCAATCTCTTGCTCATCTTCGCTCAAAATCTTAACGTCCATACCCAAGCTTTGCAGCTCTTTGATCAATACTTTGAATGATTCAGGAACGCCTGGTTCCGGAACATTCTCACCTTTGACAATGGATTCATACGTTTTAACCCGACCAACAACATCATCGGATTTAACAGTCAAGATTTCTTGCAGTGTATAAGCTGCACCGTAAGCCTCAAGCGCCCATACTTCCATCTCCCCGAAACGCTGTCCACCAAATTGAGCTTTACCACCCAATGGCTGTTGCGTAACAAGTGAGTAAGGACCCGTGGAACGGGCATGGATTTTATCATCAACCATATGTGCCAATTTGATCATGTGCATGACACCTACGGTAACTTCACGTTCAAACTCTTCACCTGTACGACCATCATACAGGACAGTTTTACCATTACGTTGCATACCTGCTTCTTCCATCGTATCGAAGACGTCATACTCCTTCGCTCCGTCGAATACAGGAGTTGCTACGTGAATACCCAGTTGCATCGCGGCCATACCCAAGTGAACCTCGAGCACTTGACCGATGTTCATCCGGGAAGGTACGCCCAGTGGGTTAAGAACGATCTGAACCGGTGTACCGTCTGGCAGGAAAGGCATATCTTCTTCCGGCAAGATGCGGGCCACGACCCCTTTGTTACCGTGACGTCCGGCCATTTTATCACCCTCGGAAATTTTCCGTTTTTGAGCGATATATACACGAACGAGTTGGTTAACACCTGGAGGCAGTTCATCACCGTTTTCACGGGTAAATACTTTCACGTCTACTACGATACCGTCAGTACCATGTGGTACACGCAAGGAAGTATCACGCACTTCACGTGCTTTCTCACCAAAGATCGCATGCAAGAGACGTTCTTCTGCTGTCAGCTCTGTTACACCCTTAGGTGTTACTTTACCAACCAGAATGTCGCCAGCACTAATCTCAGCACCGATGCGGATAATACCGCGCTCATCCAAGTTACGCAACGCTTCTTCCCCAACGTTAGGGATGTCACGTGTGATCTCTTCAGGTCCGAGCTTGGTATCACGCGCTTCTGACTCATACTCCTCGATATGGATGGATGTGTATACATCTTCCTTAACGAGTTTTTCACTGAGCAAGATCGCATCCTCGTAGTTGTAACCTTCCCAAGTCATGAAGGCAACAACAACGTTACGTCCCAGAGCCAATTCACCCATTTCCGTTGAAGGACCATCAGCGAGGATATCGCCAGCTTTGACAGCAGCACCTCTTTTGACAATCGGACGCTGGTTAATGCATGTTCCTTGGTTCGAACGCATAAATTTGTGTAATTTATATTTAACGATATCGCCTTTAACTTCCTGACCGTCCACTTCTTCAACACGACGGAGCCAAATCTCGTTCGCAGAAGAACGTTCAATAATTCCGTCATAATCGGAGACAATACATACACCAGAGTCTTTTGCAGCTTTGTGCTCCATACCTGTACCTACAAGTGGTGCTTTAGGAATCAAGAGTGGAACCGCCTGCCGCTGCATGTTAGATCCCATAAGTGCACGGTTGGAGTCATCGTTCTCAAGGAACGGGATAAGCGCTGTAGCGACGGATACAACCTGTTTAGGAGATACGTCCATGTAGTCAACTCGCTCACTCGGCATCGTAAGGATGTTATCCGACTGTTTGTTGTAACGTACAATGATCGCTTCTTCTTCAAATGTACCGTCTTCGTTCAACTTCGCATTCGCTTGCGCGATAACATAGTTGTCCTCTTCGTCCGCTGTCAGGTAATCAATCTGCTCGGTTACAATACCTGTCTTCGGATCAACCCAGCGATATGGAGCTTCAATGAAGCCATATTCATTCACACGGGCGAACGTAGACAAGGAGTTGATCAAACCGATGTTTGGTCCCTCTGGAGTCTCGATTGGACACATACGGCCATAGTGGGATGGATGGACGTCACGCACTTCCATACCTGCGCGCTCACGCGTCAAACCACCGGGTCCGAGTGCGGACAAACGACGTTTATGTGTCAACTCACCCAGCGGGTTCGTTTGATCCATAAACTGTGACAACTGAGAGCTACCAAAGAACTCTTTAATCGATGCAATAACAGGACGTATGTTAATCAAAGCCTGTGGTGTAATTACGTTAGCATCCTGAATGGACATTCTCTCACGAACTACACGCTCCATACGGGACAAACCGATACGGAACTGGTTCTGCAGGAGTTCACCCACCGAACGCAAACGACGGTTACCCAGATGATCGATATCATCCGTGCTACCAATTCCCTGCAGAAGGTTAAGGAAATAACTGATGGACGAAATGATATCCGCCGGTGTCACGTTTTTAACGGACTTGTCAATGTTTGCATTGGCAATCAGTTTGACCACTTTACCATCTTCAGTTGGTGAGAACACATCAATCGTTTGCATAGGGATATCATTGGCATCCAAAACGCCGTTACCCACGTGATACGTGCGGAATCCAACGCTCTTCTCCAGATACGGCATGATTTCATCCAACAAACGACGATCAACCATTTGACCTGCTTCAGCAATGATTTCACCTGTCTCAGCGTCAACAAGTGACTCAGCCAAGCGCTGGTTAAACAAACGGTTTTTGATGTGAAGTTTTTTATTCATTTTGTAACGACCTACATTAGCCAGGTCATAACGTTTTGGATCAAAGAAACGCGCTACGAGCAAGCTTTTCGCATTATCCAGCGTTGGAGGCTCGCCCGGACGAAGACGCTCATAGATCTCAATGAGTGCTTTCTCCGTGGAATCCGTGTTGTCTTTGTCCAGTGTATTGCGGATATATTCGTCATTACCGAGCAGATCCAGAATCTCAGCATCTGTGCCAAAACCAAGTGAACGCAAGAGAACCGTAACCGGTATTTTACGTGTACGGTCGATCCGGACGTAAACAACATCCTTCGCGTCCATCTCCAGTTCCAACCAAGCGCCGCGGTTAGGAATAACTGTAGCGGTATACGTTTTTTTGGCGTTTTTATCTACTTTGGTACTGAAGTAAACGCTAGGAGAGCGAACCAACTGGCTGACAATAACCCGTTCCGCACCATTAATAATAAATGTGCCCGTGTTGGTCATCAGCGGGAAATCTCCCATGAATACTTCCTGCTCTTTGACTTCGCCGGTTTCCTTATTAATGAGCCGGACTTTGACCCGAAGCGGTGCTGCATAAGTAACGTCACGCTCTTTCGCGTCGTCTACTGTATACTTCGGTTCACCGAGACTGTAATCGATAAATTCCAAAATCAAGTTACCTGTAAAATCCTGGATCGGCGAGATATCCTGGAACATTTCGCGCAACCCTTCCTCCAAAAACCAATCATAGGATTTTTGTTGGATTTCAATCAGGTTTGGAACTTCGAGTATCTCGTTAATTCGTGCATAACTGCGCCGAGTGCGTCGACCATATTGAACAAGATGTCCTGCCAACTTAAACTCACCCCTCAATGTCTACTCACTTTAAAAATTTCGTTGCGAACCTCTGTTTGTAACCTTATAATGGTACACATACAGAGCAAAGCAATGCATCCACAAATAAAGAAAAGCCCTTACTCGAAATGTCGTTCGAAAAAAGAGCAACTTTGATCGGCGGATGTCTTTCCAAATCATTCTTATCCCCAGTTTGCCCAAAATGTACATATTATACGCCAAACGTAGGCATAATAAGCCCGTTCGGCGTAAAAAAAGGTTGACATTTTTAGTTAGCTAAAGCCAAGTAGGGCATCTTAATACTGACATTTTACAATAATACCACGGCCTGAATTTCAAGTCAATAGTCCTATTGCAAAAAAAATGATCCCCTGCTTACTTTACAAACTCGGATTCAGCTTTTAGTAGAACCCTCTTCCGATTTCATCGCTTTGAAAATCCGATAGCCTTTATCCTTCGTCACTTCTTCCACTCTTCCAAACAAAGATTCCAATTTTGCTTTCGCTGACGGGGCCCCTTGTTTCTTCTGAATGACAATCCACAACGAACCGCCTACCTTCAGATGGCGATGTGCCTGTTCGAAAATAGTATGAACCGTCTCTTTCCCAGCCCGTATAGGCGGATTGGTTAGAATAACGTCAAAATCTTGCTTTTTTACTTCAGCCAGTAGATTACTTTGTAGTACCGTAACATTGTTAATTCCGTTCGCTTTTGCATTCTCCCTGGAAAGTTCCACGGCTCTCTCGTTGATATCGATCATGGTGACATGCCCATCCGGTACAAGTTTGGCTGCAGTAAGACCCATTGGCCCGTATCCACAGCCCACATCGAGAACATGAGCCCCTGATGGCAACTCTATCGCATCAATCAATACTCTGCTGCCATAATCGATTCCGTTTTTGGAAAACACACCGGCGTCCGTCACGAATCGCAGACTGAATCCGCGAAGAACCGCTTCAGTTGCTCTGCGATCATGCGCTACTTGCGGTTTGTCCGAATAATAATGATTGGACATGCCCTCACTCACTTTCCATTTACAATTACAGCAACAAACCCCTTGATATAAGTCAAGGGGTTTGTTGTTTTGTTCATCTAGCTTATAAAAGCTAAATTATTTAACTTCGATTGTAGCGCCAGCTTCTTCAAGCTTAGCTTTAACCGCTTCTGCTTCTTCTTTAGCAACTTTTTCTTTCAATGCTTTTGGAGCGTTGTCAACCAGTTCTTTTGCTTCTTTCAGGCCGAGACCTGTGATTTCGCGAACTGCTTTGATAACGTTGATTTTGGAAGCACCAGCGTTAGTCAAGATTACGTCGAACTCGGATTGCTCAGCTTCAGCAGAAGCTACTGCACCCGCAGCAGCTACTGGAGCTGCAGCAGTTACGCCGAATTCTTCTTCGATTGCTTTAACAAGATCGTTCAATTCCAGTACAGTCATGCCTTTGATTGCTTCCAAGATTTGCTCTTTACTCATGAGTGAACCTCCATATATAATATTATTTTTTTTAATTCATTTGCCGCCTAAGCAGCATTCAGATCAAGTCGCTTACGCGCCTTGTTCTTCTTTTTCTGCAACTGCTTTAACCGCAAGCGCGAAGTTGCGCACTGGCGCTTGAAGCACGCTGAGGAGCATGGAGAGGAGTCCATCGCGGGATGGCAGTTCTGCCAATGCCTTAACTTCTTCTACTCCGATTACGCGACCTTCTACGACTGCACCTTTCAATTCCAGTGCATCGTTCTTTTTCGCGAAGTCGTTCAGAATTTTAGCTGGAGCCACAACGTCATCTACGCTGAATGCAATTGCAGTAGGACCTGTAAGAACACTATCGAGTTCTGTCAGTTCTGCTGCTGCAGCTGCACGGCGAAGCAACGAGTTTTTCAGCACTTGGAATTCGATCCCTGCTTCACGAAGTTGCTTACGCAACTCAGTTACTTGGGCAACGTTCAATCCGCGATAGTCAACAACAACAGTTGTAACGCTCTCGCGCAATTTTGCTGTTACTGCATCAACGGACTCTTGTTTTGCTTGAATCACTTTTGCGTTTGCCAATCTGTACACCTCCTGATCAAATTTATCCCATTAAGAAAAGCCTCCGTAGAATCACGAAGGCTTGATATATACTCATCATCGATTTGCATCGTTCTAAGTTCTATAATCACACCTCGGCAGGAAATTAAGCCAAATGGCACCTACTGTCTACGGCAAGCATATTCAAATGTCAACGGTCAGTCACTCGGACTCACAACTTTTATATCTTATCAAAAACAGGACAAGCCTGTCAAGAGATATTATCTAAAAGCTGCTGCGTTCACGCGTGCGCCAGGGCCCATCGTGGAAGAAAGACTAACATTCTTCAGATAAACACCTTTTGCTGCCGCTGGTTTAGCACGATTCAGAGCTTCCATGAGAGCTTTGAAGTTCTCATTAAGTTGCTCAGAAGAGAAAGAAGCTTTACCAATCGGTGCATGAATTTGACCTGCACGATCCAGACGATATTCGATTTTACCGGCTTTAATTTCTTGAACAGCCTTAGTTACATCGAAAGTTACCGTTCCGGCTTTAGGGTTAGGCATCAGACCTTTACCGCCGAGCAGTCGGCCCAATTTACCTACTTCACTCATCATATCCGGTGTCGCTACGCAGACGTCGAATTCGAACCAGCCTTGTTGGATTTTGTTGATCATGTCTGCATCACCAACATAGTCCGCGCCAGCCGCTTCCGCTTCTTTCGCTTTGTCACCTTTTGCAAATACTAATACGCGTTGTGTTTTACCTGTGCCGTGTG
The DNA here is from genome assembly GCF_008693195.1 of Paenibacillus sp. UASWS1643. Taxonomy (NCBI): domain Bacteria; kingdom Bacillati; phylum Bacillota; class Bacilli; order Caryophanales; family Paenibacillaceae; genus Paenibacillus; species Paenibacillus sp. UASWS1643. The sequence goes on along the minus strand of NZ_VXKZ01000088.1, from coordinate 21,923 downwards.
GCAAGACAACAACACCACGTACAGCCTGGTCTTGCTTACGAGGGTCTACACCCAAACGAACTGCTGCTTCGATTGTTTCATCGAATTTTGCAGTAGCTGCCTTTTTCACAAGCTCTACAGCTTCTGAAGGCTCGTAAGTTGCTTCGCTGTCAATCAGCTTAGCAGCTTCCAGGTATTTTTTACCGTGTTTAGCCATGTTTTATTCCTCCTTTGTGGTGTTAGCGGATATACCTCCCACATCAACCGGTCGCGAATCGACCGGTTTTACGAAGCCATGTTTCTTATGAAAATTAGTCTTCGATGGTGATACCCATGCTGCGGGCAGTACCTTCGACCATACGCATAGCGGACTCAACGTCTGCTGCATTCAGGTCAGGCATTTTTGTTTCTGCGATTTGACGTACCGCATCACGTTTAACAGTAGCAACTTTTTTCTTGTTCGGTTCGCCGGATCCTTTTTCAACTTTAGCTGCCACTTTCAACAGAACTGCTGCTGGTGGAGTTTTAGTGATGAAAGTAAAGGAACGGTCCTCGAATACAGAAATTTCAACTGGAATAATCAATCCCGCTTGATCAGCTGTACGAGCGTTGAATTCTTTACAGAATGCCATGATGTTGACACCTGCTTGACCCAAAGCTGGACCTACTGGTGGTGCTGGGTTTGCTTTACCTGCTGGAATCTGCAGTTTTACCATTTTAATAACTTTTTTCGCCATGATTGACACCTCCTTGCAAAATAGTGGTTAACGGGTTTTTCAACCCTCCCACAAGAAACTTGAAGAGACTATATCTTCTCCACTTGCGTGTATTCCAACTCAAGCGGTGTTTCCCGTCCAAACATGTTCACGTGCACTTTCAACTTGCTTTTGTCTACCAAAATTTCTTCCACGGAGCCTACGAAATTCGCAAAAGGGCCGACTTTAATACGTACGGATTCCTTAATATCGAACTCAATTTTCGGCTTAGGTTCAACCATACCCATGTGCTTCAGAATTTGTTCCACTTCTTCAGGCAACAATGCAGTTGGTTTGGACCCAGAACCTGTCGAACCGACAAATCCTGTAACACCTGGTGTGTTGCGAACAACATACCAAGAATCATCCGTCTGTACCATTTCCACCAAGACATAACCGGGGTAAACTTTACGCATAACGGTTTTTTTCTTACCGTCCTTGTTTACCACTTCTTCTTCCATAGGAACAAGAACGCGGAATATCTTGTCTTCCATGCCCATAGACTCTACGCGTTTTTCCAAATTGGCTTTGACCTTGTTCTCATACCCTGAATAGGTATGAACGACGTACCATCTTTTTTCCATATCAAGCCACCGGAACCCTTCTTAAATAATCGCTTCGATCACAAAGGAGATGCCAATGTCAATGACCCAAAAAAACAGCGTCATAACCACAACAGTACCAAGTACGATCAATGTGTAGTTGGTCAGCTCTTTACGATTAGGCCAGCGAACTTTTTTAAGTTCAGCCCAGCTTTCTGAGAAAAAGGAAATCAGAGATTTGAAACTTCGTTTCACGCCGACACCTCCAAAAACTATCTGGTTTCGCGATGAGAAGTCTGCTCGTTACAAAACTTGCAAAATTTCTTCATCTCCATGCGGTCGGGGTGATTACGCTTGTTTTTTGTCGTAGTGTAATTTCTTTGTTTGCAGTTAGTACAAGCCAAAGTAATAATTACCCGCATGATGTACACCTCCCGAAGACTTCCACATTCAAGCAGAGTCTCTAAATTGATCCTGAAAAAAAGCCATAAATTTAGGCCTACCTAAAACACTTTATCACAAGGGTATAACCATGTCAATGAAAGAATAGCCTTTCATTCATTGGGTATTACTTCCGTACAACGTACATTCGTTTCTCATCTCTGTTTTTCTCTTCTCCTGCATGGACCGAGCGATTACTAGTATGAACATTCTTAGATTTTATAAACTTGAGACACTAAAAAAAGACTCAAACACCGAGCCTTTTCCGTCAACGACAACATGTGTTTAATTATCTCGAACTTCCAGGTACTTTTCAAGTTTGCGCTTGACGCGCTGAAGTGCATTATCAATGGACTTCACATGTCTGTCCAAATCTACTGCAATCTCTTGATAAGATCTCCCGTCCAGATACAACATCAATACTTTACGTTCCAGATCACTCAGAATCTCGGACATTTTATCTTCCAGGCCCACAAACTCTTCCTGATTGATGATAAGTTCTTCCGGATCACTGACCTGGGTTCCACAAATCACATCGAGTAACGTACGATCAGACTCTTCGTCATAAATAGGCTTGTCCAGAGATACATAAGAATTAAGCGGAATATGCTTCTGACGTGTTGCTGTCTTAATCGCCGTGATGATCTGTCTTGTAATACACAGTTCGGCAAAAGCCTTGAACGAAGCCAGCTTGTCCCCTTTGAAATCTCGAATGGATTTGTAGAGGCCAATCATTCCTTCTTGAATAATATCTTCCCGGTCTGCCCCAATCAGAAAATAAGATCTTGCCTTGGCGCGTACAAAGTTACGATATTTGTTAATTAGAAACTCTAACGCTTCGCTTTCGCCTTCACGGAAAGCTTCGACAATGTCTTCGTCACTTTGGTAATCATACTTGGATAACATGATATCTTTGAGGTCGACACTCACAGACAATCCCTCCGGCTGCAACGCAAGGTACCCCGTTACTCTACTCTATGAAATATAGGATCAGTATATATGATGGTACCTCACACCGTCAACCACGCTCTGCCTAAAAAAGAACATCAATAACATAAATGTCAAGAGTTTCAATATTCTAAATTTTGTAAAAGCATGCTGTTATTCCCGGCGCCATCGCTCAAACTCTTTCAATACATCGGGACTTAACTTGCCCCTGAGTGTGTTACGCGTGGTCTTCGCCTGATCTTCTTCCAGTCGTTTTTTTAATTCTTTTTCGTTCTGCTCAACTTCAATTAGCAACTCCCTCGCAGATACACGTAGCGCTCCCTGTCCAAATATAACATGTTGCTCTACCATATCGCTCGTAGCCACATAGATTTGGCGTCTTCGCATGCTTAGTTCCCGAACGAGTCTCTCAATGCATTCGTCTGCCGTCTCTTTTTCCTTTGTAAAATAGATCTGCACTTTGCTCTGAGTAAAGGATTTACCGAGTCCAGGCACGAGGTAGGCGTCAAACACAACAATGACTCGACGGCCGGAGAAAGCCTGGTAGTCTGCAAGACGAAAGAGAAGCCTGTTACGTGCCTCTTCGAGCCCACTTTCCGCCAGTTTGGTTAATTCCGGCCAGTCACCAATCATGTTGTACCCGTCTACAAGAAGCACATCACGGGAATCAGCCATACCTTCTATTCCTGCGCTTGACGCGAGCGGAGCACTTCATACATGACAACCCCAGCTGCCACGGAAGCATTCAGGGAATTAATCTGACCTTGCATTGGTAATTTGATCAGCACATCGCATTTCTCACGAATAAGTCGTCCCATTCCCTTGTTCTCATTTCCGATTACCAATGCCACAGGGCCAGTAAAGACTCCATTACCAAAGACACCTTCATGAGCCGTGACATCTGTCCCTACAACCCATACACCTTCCTCTTTGAGGCGATCGATGGTCTGGCCAAGATTACTGACACGAGCCACTGGCACGTACTCCACAGCGCCTGCTGATGTTTTGGATACGGTCACGGTTACCGCTGCCGAGCGACGTTTGGGTACAATGACACCATGCGCACCCGTGCAATCTGCTGTCCGTAAAATTGACCCCAGGTTATGAGGATCTTCAATCTCATCCAGCAGAATCAGGAAAGGATGCTCATTCTTCGCTTTTGCTGCGGCAAGAATGTCTTCTACCTCCACATAAGCGTAAGGTGCCGCTTGAGCAACTACCCCCTGATGCTGAATGCCTGGTACCGTTTGATCCAGCTTACGCTTGTCCACGTGTTGAATGACAATACCTAGTTTTTTAGCCTCCGAGATAATAGGTTGAGTCAAATGTTTCTGTGCTGTATCGGCAATCCATATTTTATTAATGGTTCGGCCTGAACGCAGCGCCTCCGTCACGGAGTGTTTACCGGCGATCCATTCTTCTTCCATCGTTGTTCGATCCTCTCTGTAATGCGTTGTTTTGTTGAAATTTCTATTTTTTTGTCGGCGATGGCGATTGTTGTTCCGCGTGCTCAATGCCAAGCCCGATCAGTTCAATCATGCGATCATGATGACCACTGCTATAGAGGTAACCAATGAGACATTCAAAAGCCGTGGCATGTCTGTACTCCAACACATCTGCATTTTTGGGTACACTACCCGACTTGGCATTCCGCCCTTGCCGGACGATATCCCGTTCTTCCTCTGTCAGTTCAGCCTCAATCGTTGTAAGTATGCGGCTCTGCGCCTTCGCTGATACCAACCCGGTTGCACTACGGTGCAAATGATTGGGACGCATGTTGGCTTTCGACAACAGATATTGACGAACAGCTACCTCATATACCGCATCACCAATATAGGCCAGTGCAATAGGTGGAATCAACCTCGCAGGTCTGGAAGGAGGATACGGGAACCATCCTCCCTCTGTGACCTGCTCCTGTTGTTTTGGTGTATTTGGATGTCCTTCGCTCATTTGCGCCGCCATCTCATGCCCTGCGCCGTATCTTCAAGCAGAATGCCACGTGCAGACAATTCATCGCGAATTTCATCCGCTCTTGCCCAGTTTTTCGACTTGCGCGCTTCTACACGCTCTTCAATCAGACGTTCTACTTCCTCATCCAGAAGTTCTGGCTCTGCGTCAGTATAAATGCGCAGTACAGCATTCAATTCACTGAACAACTCGAGGAGTGCGCGAATGTCTGCCGCATTAACTACTTCTTGCTGCAACAGTTGGTTGGCTTCCCCTGCCCACTCAAACATAGCAGTAATCGCATCAGGAGTATTGAAATCATCCTGCATCTTCTCGTGATACTGCTGACGAATTTGGTCGAGTCTTGCCGCAAACTCTGCTGTGATATCCTGATCAACAGTTACTGCATTTAGACGATGGTTCAGGTTACCTACAGCATTCGCAATCCGGTCCACACTGTTCTGTGCCTGCTCCATCGTATCATCCGTGAAGTTCAATGGGTTGCGATAGTGGGTAGACAACATGAAATAACGAATCGCTTCGCGCTTATATTGATTCCGCAAGTCTTTAACAAGAACACCATTACCGAGTGATTTTGACATCTTCTCGTTATCAATTCGGATGAATCCATTATGCATCCAGTAGTTCGCAAGTGGTTTACCCGTTAATACCTCGGATTGGGCGCATTCGCACTCATGGTGCGGGAACTGCAAATCCTGTCCACCCCCGTGAATGTCCAGTGTATCCCCAAGGTACTCCCGAGCCATGGCGGAGCATTCAATATGCCAGCCTGGTCGACCATCGCCCCAAGGACTGGACCAATAGATCTCACCTGGTTTGGCAGCCTTCCAGAGCACAAAATCTTCGGGATGCTCTTTGCGCTCGTCTACACCCACACGGATTCCGAACTGCAGCTCCTGCAGGTTTTGTTTTGAAAGTTTGCCATATTCGCTGAATTTGCCTGTACGATAATAGACGTCACCGCCATTTTCATACGCAAATCCTTTTTCAACGAGCTCACAGATAAAATCAATGATCAGCGGCATGTTTTCCGTTACTCTCGGATTGCTGCTTGCCTTGGGAATACCCAATCCCTCAAGGTCTTCATAATAGGCAGCAATAAATTTCTCAGCCACGTGAGGAACGTCTGTTCCAAGTTGTTCTGCTTTGCGAATCAGCTTATCGTCCACATCCGTGAAGTTCACCACATAGTTCACATCATGTCCTGTCTGTTCCAGGTATCCACGAACTGTGTCGAAAAAGATAACCGGGCGTGCATTCCCGATATGAATGTAGTCATATACCGTTGGTCCGCAAACATACATTTTCACTTTCCCTGGCTCTTGGGGAACAAATTCCTCTTTGGTACGACTCATCGTATTATAAATCTGAAGCGTCATGGTCACTTATCCTTTCATCCTATACTGCCTTTATTTATTGTATCACGTATCACGCACAGTCTCATTTTCACGGGCATTCTGCAGTGTACGTACTTCTTTCTGCAATCGTTCGAGTTCTTTTTGCATACTGCGCAAGGAGTCAACGACCGGATCGGGCAATTGCTGACTGAGGCGATCTACCCGTCGGCCATCCTGTTTAACAATTCTGCCCGGTATACCTACCACGGTACTATTGGAAGGGACCTCCTTAAGCACAACGGAGTTCGCACCAATGTTACATTGATCCCCCACGCTAAATGAACCCAGCACCTTGGCTCCGGATGAGATAACCACATTATTACCAATGGTCGGATGTCTCTTTCCTTTTTCTTTCCCTGTTCCGCCCAGAGTAACCCCCTGATAGATAACGACATCATCGCCAATCTCACATGTTTCTCCAATAACAACGCCCATTCCGTGGTCAATAAACAACCGCTTTCCGATCGTAGCTCCAGGATGTATCTCGATTCCTGTCATAAAACGGCTAACCTGCGAAATGAACCGGGCAACCGAGAACCATCTTCGCTTGTATAAAAAATGAGCGATCCGGTGTGCCCATATCGCATGCAGCCCTGAGTAGGTGAATACCACCTCAAACCAACCTCGGGCCGCCGGATCGTTTTCAAACACCGCCTGGATATCTGATCTGATCTTCTTGAACATGCTCGTTCCCCTCTTGTTCAGGTTCCCGTCCTCCGGCTTACCGGACGGCGCGTTCCTTGGTAGTGTACTGCACACTCGCCTAAACAAAAAAACGCCCCTGCAGCATTTAGCTGCAGAGGCGTTTATCGCGGTCCCACTCTGCTCGGTCCATTCTTAAATAGAATGAGCCCTCAAGCGGTTTGGTAACGGAAACCAATCGTCACAACCTATCCTAACGTTTTCCCTTGTCATGATCGACAAAGGCGGGGCTGGATTCGGCTGTGCAGCTCACGGGCGCATTTCGACTGATGGACAGTGGATGGTTCACAGCCACCGCATCCAAAGAAATCTCTCTTTGCTGCGGGACCATCCTCTCTGAATCTGTCCGGGTCAGTCTACTCCTCCCGGTCTTTGCTGTTCTATTAGATAAATCATATCAATTATTCGTTGTGTTGTTATTATAGCGAAAAGGCCTCAGACTGACAACAGCCTCCTACGTAATCCATACTTCATAGACTGTGTTCAGATTCCATATTAACGGAATGTCTTCGACTAAGATTATTTTACTTGTGCAAGCAAACGTTCGATCACCGTATCCCGACCCAGAAGCACGATCGTTTGATTCAGATCCCGTCCATGCGTCTGTCCAGTCAAGGCTACACGAATTGGCATAAAGAGCTGTTTGCCCTTAAAGCCGGTTTCTTTCTGTACTTCCTTGATCAATGCAGCCATTTTGCTTGGTGTGAACTCTTCACTTGCCTGCACTTTATCCGCAAATGCCTTCAGCACGGTTGGTACTTGCTCCTCCGCAAGCACAGCTTCTCCTTCACTTTCAAGCTCCAGATTGGAACGGAAGAATACTTCCGACAATTCGACAATATCAGAGGCAGAATTCATCTGCTCCTGGTACAGGTGTACCAGAGTATAAGCCCATTCTTTTTGTTCAGCAGACAGCTCGGAAGAAATACGTCCAGCCTTTTGCAGATGCGGAATGGCCATTTCGGCAATACGTTCCGGGTCAGCATGTTTGATATAGTGGTTGTTCAAGTGAGCCAGCTTGTGGGTATCAAATACCGCCGGGCTCTTGGACAGACGTTTCGTATCAAAAATGGAGATCAGTTGCTCTTGCGAGAAGATCTCTTCTTCCCCTTCCGGCGACCAGCCAAGCAGGGAAATAAAGTTAAACATCGCTTCAGGCAAATAGCCGAGCTGATCATACTGCTCAATAAACTGAATAACGGATTCATCCCGTTTACTCAGTTTTTTGTGATTTTCATTCACGATCAGCGTCATATGACCGAATTGCGGCGGCTCCCAGCCAAGCGCTTCATAGATCATCAGTTGACGCGGCGTGTTCGAGATGTGATCTTCCCCGCGCAAGACGTGGGAGATCTTCATCAAGTGATCATCCACAGCAACAGCATAGTTGTACGTGGGAATGCCGTCTTTTTTCACAATGACGAAGTCACCGGATTCCTTGCTGTTGAACGAGATTGTGCCTTTAACCATATCATCAAACGTATATGTGCGCTCTTCCGGCACACGGAAACGAATACTCGCTACGCGGCCTTCTGCTTCAAATGCACTAATTTGCTCTGAAGTCAGGTCACGGTGTTTGCCAGAATAACGCGGTGTTTCTCCACGTGCTGACTGTTCCTCGCGCTCTTGCTCCAATTCTTCTTCCGTGCAGAAGCAACGGTAAGCCAGACCTTTATCCAGCAATTCCTGCGTATATTTACGATAGAGGTCCAGACGTTCCGTTTGACGGTATGGTCCGTATTCTCCGCCCACGTCAATACTTTCGTCCCACTCAATTCCGAGCCATTTCAGGTATTTCAGTTGGCTTTCTTCACCACCGGCAATATTCCGTTTTACGTCTGTATCTTCAATACGAATAATGAATTTACCGTTATTATGTTTGGCATATAGATAGTTAAACAACGCCGTACGGGCATTCCCGATATGCAGATGTCCCGTTGGGCTCGGCGCGTAACGCACACGAATTTCCGTGCTCATATGATCCCCTCCGTCACTAATTGATTGATGATATCACACACGTACAAGGCAAACAACGGATTGAGCGGCAATGCCCTCTCCCCGTCCCGGGAACCCCAGTTGCTCTGTCGTTGTTGCTTTCACGTTCACCTGCGTTACATCCGCTTCCAGTGCCTTGGCAATAACCTCAGCCATCTGTGGGATGTAAGGAGCCATCTTTGGCTTCTGGGCAATAATCGTTGAATCGATATTCCCGAGCTTATACCCGCGATCCTTAACAAGCTGCCATACATGCTCCAGTAATTTCAGGCTGTCGGCATCTTTGAATTCCGGATCGGTATCCGGGAAGTGCTTGCCAATATCCCCAAGTGCCAGCGCACCCAAAATGGCATCACTAATAGCGTGCAACAGCACGTCTGCGTCCGAGTGACCCAGCAGTCCTTTTTCATAAGGAATCGTTACTCCGCCAATAATACACGGGCGTCCCTCTACCAGCTGATGTACATCAAATCCCTGTCCTACACGTATCATCGCTTCTTCTCTCCCCCCAGCAAAAACGCAGCGTATTGCAAATCTTCCGGCGTTGTTAATTTGATATTGGTATAATTGCCTTCCACAACCTTGACCGACATTCCCTGACGTTCAGCCAGCATGGCATCATCTGTCCCCAGAAATCCGTCCTGCTCGGCTGATTCGTAGGCGGAGAGCAGGGAAGAAAGACGAAAAGCCTGCGGGGTTTGAATGCTCCACAGACTGCTGCGGTCTGGCGTCGCCGTAACGACTCCTTCCGCATTCACTTGTTTAATCGTATCCTTCACAGGAACCGCCAGTACAGCTGCTCCACCACCAGATGTGGCAGCCGCCATGCATCCCTTGACCTGCTCAGGGTTCACAAAAGGACGTACCCCGTCGTGAACGAGAACCCAATCCGTCCCAAGTGCCTCAAGGCCTTTATGGACAGAATGTTGTCTCTCTTTCCCTCCGGGGATAACACGGACACGTGAATCCAGTTGGTATTCTTTTACCCAATCCTGGCAGCGTTCAACATCTGCAGCTCCTGTGACCAGCACCATCTCGCGGATCTCGTCCAGCGCAGCAAATACCTCAAGCGTATGTATGAAAACGGGCTTGTCCTGCAGCAACAGAAACTGTTTGCTCTCGGTCGTCCCCATCCGGGTTCCGCGACCTGCTGCCACAATGACAACGCCCCACCCTTTATCCATGCCGCAATCCCTGCCTTGTCTGTCAGTTTATCGTCCAAAGATATGCAATATCATTCAACGATACACTACCCATCATAACGCTTTATTGGGCTTTTTCCAACAGTTTAGGCTTGGCAAAAATCATTCGTCCCGCAGAAGTCTGCAACACACTGGTCACGAGCACTTCCATCATCATGCCGATATACTCGCGTCCGCCCTCCACAACGATCATTGTGCCATCATCCAGATAGGCTACACCTTGACCATGCTCCTTGCCATCCTTGATGATCTGCACCATGATCTCCTCACCTGGCAGAACAACCGGCTTAACCGCATTGGCGAGATCATTAATGTTCAACACAGATACACCCTGGAGTTCGCACACTTTGTTCAGGTTAAAGTCATTGGTGACCACTTTGCCCTGAAGTACTTTAGCCAGTTTAACCAGTTTGCTGTCCACCTCGGAGATTTCCTCGAAATCCCCCTCGTAGATCAGGACTTTTACATCAAGTTCCTTCTGGATTTTGTTCAAAATATCCAGTCCACGCCGTCCTCTGTTCCGCTTGAGCAGATCCGATGAATCCGCAATATGCTGTAACTCCTCCAGAACAAATTCCGGAATTACGATCGTGCCTTCAATAAATCCGGTTTTGCATATATCAGCAATACGCCCATCGATAATAACACTGGTATCCAGAATTTTATGTTCTTCCATCCGTCTATCCTCGTCCACCTCGGGATGACCCCATCGTCCAGACATCCAGAAGGCCCCCAGATCGTCTTTCTTCGCCATGGCAAGGGCATAACCGGAATAAGCACTAATCACCGTCAGCGCCACTTGCAGCACTTCTCCTGCCGTCCCCATCCATCTCACAACAGGGTAGAGCAACAAGGCCACCAGCAACCCAGCAACGGTACCTGCGGCACCTGCAGCCAATTCGTTCATAGGTACTTTTGCCAATGAATTGATCCCACTATGCAGCCTGTCTGCCATCAATGTTCCACCAATATTACATACAGCCATAAACATTACAGCTCCCAGCAGCGTCGATATACCAGCTCCCAGTAATCCTGCGGACTGAATCCACTCCGCCATCCATGGGACCGATTTTCCTGCCAGATGATATGCCGTGTAGCCGAACCATGCACCGCACAATCCTGTAAAAGTTAAAATGCCTTTTTTCCACATTAGTCCCTGCACCTCCTTCAATGTATCTTGATCTTTATATCCAGTATGATCCAATTCCTGAATTGCTAATCCCTTCCGGAAGAACTTTTTGGAAATGTTGCAATCGTCAGTTGAAAGTAGGTAAATTATTGGCATATAATGAATTCAATTCATATCCCGAGGTGAGTGGCAAAATGAGTACGCTAAGTTTACAGGCTTTCCAGGATCAAGTTTCTGAACTGTTGCTGCGTCATCGCAGCCTGATTGATGTACTGTCCAAAACGGGACAAGCCGGAGCGTCTGTTAACCGTGCCGTGTCCAAAGCCATTACCGAATGCGGCTGCATCGAGCTGCACGCCACCAAGCAGAAATATGCCCCGGAGAGCGATATCGCTCAAACCAAGGGCCTGCTGGAAACGCATGTGGAAGGTGAGTTGTGTGAGAACTGCAGAGAGGTCATCAGCTCTGAGCTAGGGCGGAACCTGTTCTACATGTCGGCTCTCTGCAATCTGCTGGACATTAACATGGAAGAGGTCGTAAATCACGAATCACAGAAGTGTTCAACGTTAGGGATGTTTAATCTGTCGTAAGAAGATATGTATGTGTTCGCAAGGGTTCCTTTTACTGTAAATAGATCTGAATAAACAAAAAGCACGCATTCTCCAGTTCAGGAGAGTACGTGCTTTCTTTGTATAGTGTCTGTCTCCGAGGCGACTTAACGATCGGAAGGACGGGAAGATTTCTCATCCTTGCGCTTTTTCGCCCGACTACGCGAGGCCGCTGTTCGCACATTATGCTTCATTCCATACAAGGCGTATAACACCAGCGGAATAAAGATCAATTTGGATAACTGCTCCGGGAAAATAACGGCTACAGCTATGGCAAATAACACAACCCAAGGTGCAATCCATATTGCCTTGCGTGGCAAACCGACCTTTTTGAAATTGGGATATTTAAGCGAACTCACCATCAGATACGATAACAGCAATGTAGCAATCATCATGCTAACCGGGCCAATATCCTTATTGAACAAGGACAGTGTGGCCAGTACCCCACCGGCTGCCGGTATCGGCAGACCTGTGAAGTATCCAGGAATACCCGGACGAACGTTAAACCGTGCAAGACGAATGGCTCCACAGATCGGAAAAGCTGCTGTTGCAATCCAGGCGAGGATCGGCATTGAATCTTGAAACGACACCATAAATATGATCAGGGCTGGTGCTGCACCAAAGGAAACCATATCAGACAAGGAATCAAGTTCCTTGCCGAATTCACTTTGGGCATTAAGTGCCCGTGCCACTCGGCCATCCAGACCATCCAGCAGCATCGCTACAATGACCATAATGGCAGCCAAACTGTAATTTCCATCAATCGCAAGCAAAATTGCCATCATTCCAAGAAACAGATTACCCAGGGTAAAGAGATTCGGAATGAATCTGGTTAGCATCGTTGTTTCACCTCATCCATTTCAAGCCTTTATATAGGCAAACCCTTACATCTGTCTGTCGATAAACATCTGCTCCTGCAAACGTTTGAGGCCTTCCTTAATGGTCCGGGCACGAACTTCACCAATACCATCCACTTCGTCCAGTTCTTCAATTGTAGCCATAATAACATGAGGCAATTGTTCGAATTGATCCACCAGGTTATGGATAATAACATTGGGCAGGCGGGGGATCTTATTTAATACCCGGAATCCACGAGGGGCAACCGAATCCTCAGAAGTAGCGGCTGATGAAGGATAGCCGAGAAGACGGACAATATGATGTGCATCCAGCAACTCATCGTCCGACAATCTTTTCAGTCCCACGATAATTTCACGGATTTTGTCATCACTGTCGTCACGGGCATAGTCCTTATACAATAACCAGGCTTCTTCTTCCGTTGTACCCACGAGTTCTTCCATTTGCATGGAAATGAGTCGTCCCTCATTCCCGAGTTCATGAATATATCGTTTGATTTCCGTTTTGATCCGCATCACCATTTCGGTACGCTGAATCACATTAACCACTTCAGGAATCGTCACCAATTCCTCAAATTCAGAAGCACTCAGATTCGTAAGAGACTGTGTTAATACCGCTTTGTATTTCTCCAGGGTTTGAATCGCTTGATTTGCTTTGGTCAAAATAACCCCGATTTCCTTGAGGGAATAACGAAGTGTCCCCTGATACAAGGTAATGATATTCCGGCGCTGTGATATGGATACGACCAATTTACCCGTTTGCTTTGCTACACGCTCTGCCGTCCGGTGACGAATCCCCGTCTCTGATGAAGAGATCGAAGAGTCCGGGATTAATTGGGTATTGGCGTAAAGAATACGCTTCAAATCCTCGCTAAGTATAATGGCTCCATCCATCTTGGCGAGTTCGTACAGGTAGTTCGGGGAGAAATCACAGTTAATCGAGAATCCCCCGTCCACCACTTCCATGACTTCAGGGCTGTATCCTACAACAAGCAGTGCGCCCGTCTTGGCGCGCAGCACATTTTCCAGACCTTCGCGGAAAGGTGTACCTGGTGCGATCAGCCTTAACAACTCATTCATATTATCCAGTTGGCTCGAATCTTTCATCTTGTTATGCCCCCTAATCTAAAGCAACCGCTAGTGCATCTGCCACGGTATTCACACCGATCAGTTGTATCCCGCGAGGATGTTTCCAGCCCTTTAAGCTTTTTTCTGGTAAAATGACACGCTTGAAGCCCAGCTTCGCGGCTTCCTTCACTCGTTGTTCGGCCCGTGATACGGCTCGAACCTCACCTGTCAGACCAATCTCGCCAAAGATGACGTCATCCGGCTTGGTCGGTACATCCCTCAAACTGGATGCAATGCTGACAGCAACCGCCAAATCTACCGCGGGCTCATCCAACCGTACTCCACCAGCCACGTTCAGATACGCATCCTGGGTCTGTAAAAACATGCCCATCCGTTTCTCCAGCACTGCAATGATCAGATTTAATCGATGCAGATCTACCCCTGTTGCCATACGGCGGGGAGAAGGGAAATGGGTGGTTGAGATCAACGCCTGTAATTCCACGAGCAGAGGACGTGTCCCCTCCATACTGGCAACTACCGTTGAACCTGCTACACCCAGTGGGCGTTCTGACAAAAAGAGTTCAGACGGATTGCCCACCTCACGAAGTCCATCCTCGCCCATTTCAAAAATGCCAATCTCATTGGTGGAACCAAAACGGTTCTTCACCGCACGCAGCAGGCGATACGTATGATGCCGTTCGCCTTCAAAATAAAGCACGCAATCCACCATATGTTCTAACATACGTGGACCGGCAATGGCACCTTCTTTGGTAACATGCCCCACAAGAACCGTTGCAATGCCTCTGCCTTTGGCAATTCGCATGAACCTTGACGTACATTCCCTTACCTGTGCTACACTACCCGGCGCACTGGTAACTTCGGGAAGATACACCGTCTGAATGGAGTCGATGACAAGAAAATGCGGCTGGATCTGATCCACCGCTTCCTCTACACGTTCCATATTGGTTTCACACAGTACATACAACTCGGCAGAGAGTGCCCCGAGGCGGTCTGCCCGCAATTTGGTTTGCTTGACTGATTCCTCACCGGAAACATATAACACACGCAAACCCGAATGCGTTAAAGCATGAGACGTCTGCAACATCAACGTTGATTTACCAATACCCGGATCTCCACCCACCAGAACGAGCGAACCCGGAACGATTCCACCACCCAATACCCGGTTCAACTCTCCGATTCCAGTCTGTACACGCGGTTCCTGACCGCTATCTATATCTATGATAGGAAGCGGTTTATCTTTACTGTCAAACAGAGGAGAATTTCTCCCTTGTGTTTTGACCACCGTCTCTGTTTCTTCCACCATTGAATTCCATGACTGACAACCCGGACACTTACCGTACCACTTGGGGGCTTCATAGCCGCATTCCGTACATTGAAACTTGGTTTTAACTTTGGCCACTTCAGCACTCCTATAATATAGTTTTATAACAGCATTTTGCATTATTCGACGAATTTCACCCAAACTCCCTGACGTGCAGGGTTACTAAAAGTTTACCATTGTTTGAGATTTTTCGTAAAGGATTATCGCAAACTTTACACATGTTCCTGACATAATCATGTCCGTCTTCTGTCCAAAGTGCAAAAAATCCTCCCCGGCCGAAGCCGAGAAGGATTAAAGTTTATTACAAGCTGAAGTTCAACTCCAAAGCTTGCTGTATATTATTTGGTTTCGATTTCCTCATTTGAAGGAACAACCACGTCTTTTTTCGTAACAGACAGTGCACCGTTCTCTTCGTCGATGAGCAATGAATCCCCTTTGGTTACGTTACCTGTGAGCAACTCTTCAGACAATTTGTCCTCGATATGCTTCTGGATTGCCCGACGAAGCGGACGTGCACCGTAAGCTGGATCAAAGCCGGCTTTGGCAAGGAAGTCCTTGGCATTGTCGGTGAGTTCGAAGTCAACTTCGTATTCACGCAGCCGTTTGCGAAGTTCCTCGCTCATGAGGGTAACAATCTCTGCAATGTGTTTCTGTTCCAGAGAGTGGAATACGATAATTTCATCAATCCGGTTAAGGAACTCTGGACGGAAGCTTTTCTTCAGCTCATCCATAACTTTACCCTTCATGTTATCATAATCCGCGCCTGCATCCACAACCGCTGTGAAACCAAGTGTAGAGTTACGTTTGATCGCTTCGGCACCCACGTTGGATGTCAGGATAATCAGCGTATTCCGGAAGTCAACAACGCGACCTTTGGAATCCGTCAGACGACCATCTTCAAGCACTTGCAGCAAGATATTGAATACTTCTGGATGTGCTTTCTCGATCTCATCAAGCAGGACTACGGAGTATGGTTTGCGACGAACTTTCTCTGTCAGCTGACCACCTTCTTCGTATCCAACATATCCTGGAGGCGCTCCGACGAGTCGGGAAGTCGAATGTTTCTCACCATACTCGGACATATCAATCCGGATTACTGCATTTTCATCACCAAACATTGCTTCAGCCAGAGCACGAGCAAGTTCTGTTTTACCTACCCCAGTAGGACCGAGGAAGATGAATGAACCCATCGGACGTTTTGGATCTTTCAATCCAGCACGAGCACGACGAACCGCACGGCTGACCGATTTCACAGCCTCATCCTGGCCAATGACACGTTCATGCAGAATCGATTCCAGATTCATCAGGCGTTGTGTCTCTTCTTCTTTCAGCTTGTTCACCGGAATTCCTGTCCAGTTGGCTACCACTTGTGCGATATCCTCAGGTGTTACTTCGGAATCCGTGCGACCTTGTTTTTCTTTCCATTGATTCTTCGTTACATCCAGCTCTTCACGGATTTTTTGTTCCGTATCACGTAGCGCTGCGGCTTTTTCGAACTCCTGACTTTGAACTGCTGCGTCTTTTTCCTTACGGATATCTTCCAGACGGCTTTCCAGTTGTTTCAGGTTTGGTGGGATCGTGTAAGAGTTCAATCTTACTTTGGAACCCGCTTCATCAATCAGGTCAATCGCTTTATCTGGCAGGAAACGGTCTGTAATGTAACGGTCAGACAGTTTAACCGCCTGCACAATTGCTTCGTCCGTAATTTTCACGCGGTGATGCGCCTCATAACGGTCACGCAAGCCATGCAAGATTTGAATCGCTTCTTCCGGAGAAGGCTGATCTACAGTAATCGGTTGGAAACGACGCTCAAGCGCTGCATCCTTCTCGATGTATTTGCGATATTCATCCAGTGTTGTCGCACCGATACATTGCAATTCTCCACGAGCCAGAGCCGGTTTCAAAATGTTAGAAGCATCGATGGCACCTTCAGCTCCGCCTGCGCCAATCAAGGTATGCAATTCGTCGATAAACAGGACAATGTTACCTGCTTGGCGAATCTCATCCATGATTTTTTTCAGACGATCTTCGAACTCACCACGATATTTGGTTCCAGCGACTACAGAACCCATATCCAAGGTCATTACACGTTTGTCACGCAATGTTTCCGGAATCTCATTTGCAATGATTTTTTGTGCAAGGCCTTCAGCAATCGCTGTTTTACCTACACCTGGCTCACCGATCAATACCGGGTTGTTCTTGGTACGACGGCTGAGCACCTGGATGACACGTTCAATTTCTTTACTACGTCCAATGACTGGGTCCAGGTTGTTCTCTCTCGCATAAGCCGTGAGGTCACGTGCCAGACTGTCCAGCGTTGGTGTGCTTACATTGGCAGGTGTGCCATTATGACTGGATACAGCTTCACTGCTGCCAAGCAATTGCAGCACTTGTTGACGTGCTTTGTTCAGGCTAATTCCCAGGTTATTGAGCACACGTGCTGCAACACCCTCGCCTTCACGAATCAATCCGAGCAGGATATGCTCTGTGCCTACATAGGTGTGGCCCAATTTACGAGCTTCATCCATAGACAGTTCAATTACTTTTTTCGCACGTGGCGTATATGCAATGTTGGTAGGTTGCTCTTGGCCACGGCCAATCAGCGTTTCTACTTCATCCTGAATTTTTTCCAATCCGAGTCCCAGGCCGATCAGTGCTTTGGCTGCGATGCCTTCGCCTTCACGAATGAGGCCGAGCAAAATATGCTCAGTACCGATGTTATTATGACCGAGACGGACAGCTTCTTCCTGCGCGAGTGCGAGCACCTTTTGGGCCCGTTCCGTAAATCTTCCAAACATCATATCTCCTGCACCTCCATGGTTTTGGATAAAAAGAGGGTCATGTAATGAAATAACCTTCGTATTCTTCATATCATTTTTGTTTGCAGCCGTGCTGCGAATAAAGTCATTCGGCATTCGTACATGCCTTATTATATAAAAGCCGCAATGCGGCATGAAACCATAATTCAATACAATATCAGGCTAAACTAGGGCTGCTTCGCTGCATTGATCGTATCACGAATCAACTGAGCACGGTATATGTCACGCTCATCTGTGCGCATATCTTCCCCGAATGTTTTCTGCAAAAATCCCGGCTGTGTCATCACATTCAACTCATTCATTACCGTGATGGACAGTCCATCCAACAAGCCGAGATCCACGCCAAGGCGTACATCCGATAAGCGCTGTGCAGCTTCCTTGGAATCAACAATAGCTGCATGAGACAATATGCCGTAAGAACGCATGACACGATCCGTAATCCGAAGTCTGGAGTCGGTAATTAGCCGTTCTCTGGCAGTACGTTCATGACCAATCATCTGTAATACAACACCATGCAAGTTCTCGATGACTTCCTGTTCGGTCTGTCCCAATGTAATCTGGTTCGAGATCTGGAACAGGTTACCCATCGCCTCGCTACCTTCACCGTATATTCCTCTTACCGTCAATCCCACTTGGGAAACTGCGGTTAGAATACGGCCTATCTGCTGTGTCATCACTAGGGCAGGCAAGTGCATCATAACCGATGCTCTGACACCTGTACCTACATTGGTAGGACAGCTGGTTAAGTATCCTCTGCGATCATCAAAAGCATAGTCCACATGCGCTTCAAAAGCATCATCTATTGCGGAAGCTTTCTCCCAGGCTTCTTTCACCTGGAACCCCGGATAGAGGCACTGGATACGAAGATGATCCTCTTCATTAATCATAATACTGACCGACTCATCCTCACTGAGAATAACTGCACCATTCCTGGATTCATTCGCAAGACTTGGACTAATGAGATGTTTCTCCACCAGCACCCGTTTGTCGAGTTCGTCAATATCGATCAGATCCAAAGTATGAAAATCCCCAAAGGCATGAACGTCATCGTATTGAAGTACTTCGCTCAGCTTATTCAGCACCTCTTCCGATTGCTCATTGGAAGCCAGCATCGGAAATGGAACATGCTGAAGGTTGCGTGCAATCCGGACACGGCTACTAATGACAATTTCGGAATCAGCCGCATCACTGCGCATCCAGTCGCTGAGCGCCTTCTCTGTAAAGCGCAGATTAGGCATTACGCATCCCTCCTACTCATGACAAACTTTACTCCTGAGCTATCCCTTTTTCAAGTCCTCTGATCTGGTCACGGATCTGAGCCGCCTCTTCAAATTCCTCTTGCGCGATGCTCTCCTGGAGCTCACGCTTCAGATCAGCGATTTGCCGTTTCACCTTGATGCGACCACCAGCTCGTGCAGGCACTTTACCTACATGGGACGTATTACCATGAACCCGCTTGAACAAAGGATCCAGACGGCTGTCAAAATATTTATAACATGAACTGCAGCCGAACCGGCCTATCTTACTAAATTGTGCGTACGTCATACCACACTCTTCACACTGAAGTGCTTTTGCAGGTGGTGTTCCTGCCGATCCACTTTTGCTGGCTGGATCAAAATCAAGCAATCCGGACAACAAGTTGTGAATGGAAAACCCACCTGCTGTCCCAGGGATCATTTCCCCTTTTTCACGGGCACATGACTCACAAATATGGAATTCCGTCTTCTCTCCATTTACGATCTTCGTAAAATGAAGTGTCGCCGGACGTTTATTGCATTCTTGGCACAGCATATTGATGTACCTCCTTTGACCCCGATAGTTTTCATTTACCGAGCAAAGATATTAACATCGCCTTCAACATTCTGGCACGAATTTGATCCCGGTAAGGAAGTTTGACTAATATAACCTCTCTAGATACAGCAGCTCGCATCAACCCGGCTTCCCGCTTGCTCAAGAAGCGTGCTTCTTCCAATTGATAGATCAGACCTTCGGCAGCTGTCTGCCCGATCTCTTCACCAATACTATGGTGCAAATGATTATGCAGAGCTGATTGGGCCGGTAATTCAATGCGCTGTATGCGAACATAACCACCACCGCCGCGTTTACTCTCTACCAGGTATCCCTTCTCGAGTGTAAAACGTGTGCTGATGACATAATTGATCTGGGAAGGTACACATGAGAATTGATCTGCCAGATCATTACGCTGAATTTCAACCATTCCTTCGGGACTTTCATGCAAAATACTCTTCAGATATCGTTCGATAATATCAGAGATATTACGCATCCAATCATCCTCCACTGTCTGAAACGTTAAGTCAATAAGGACCCACACGCCCCCACAGAGTACACCTTCTCTACCCATTTAACCAATCAGGAAAACAACGAATCTTGCTTCCACAGGTATCAACAGGAGAGCGAAGGAAGCACGAAGGTCCTTTAATATTCCCTTGATCCTCCGATGAAATGAATCCCGTATATTGGCGATCATGCATCAGATTGATGAAAGAAAGCTACTTAAGTATTAAACCTTTAGTTGACTTTGACTTTCTTTGACTTTATAACCATTATAGCATATTTTGTGGTTTTGCCAAGTGGGGTCACTATTCATTTTTTACGATTTTACACGAAATATTCCCCAGACACAAAAAAACCTCCCCAAAATTGCTGGAGAAGTCCATTTGTCTTTCGATCACGCCGTATTTCTATATAAGCTAATCAAGTTAAATGGAGCAGTGGCAATAGTCATCAGAAGAAATCGAGCAAATAGGTTTCCCGTTCAGGAATCGCTTGTTCCAAAGCCTTGATTGCTGCTTCTGGTCCGTGAATTCTTCCGATCCGTGCCATTTCCGTTGGTCTGCGATAACCCATCAGCACTGCGGTAAGGGATTGAATATCCACCTTAATGGTCTGATCATCAGTAATTGGTTCCGATGTTTTCCATATGGACGCCGTTCCGTTCATTGCCACATTTAATTGCCATACCCCTTCATTCCATGGAGCGTGGGCATCTTCTACCTGAAGTACAATCTGCACCGGTGAGTCCTGGCTTGCAAATGGATACTGGGATATAAACTGCTCTACACTAACGATACGCGCCATAAAATAAGGTACAATCTCCTGTTGAATCCGTGGATTATCCAATTGGAAAGCAAGCGTATCACTGGCAGGCGCCTGCAACGTAACTTCCTGGATCATGGAATCATGATTAGCAATGAAGGTCCACAGCCCTTGCCTAGCCTCTTCATTCAGATAAATGATCTCTTTAATGGTAAACTTATTTTCCTTAACCTCATATAAAAGATAACCTTGTGCTGCATCAGCTTCATCGTAATATACAGCCTTCTGGCTGCTTCCATTAACAAGAACTGAATTCTCCCACCTTGCATCATCCCGAACCAGCGTTCCGTTATAGCGCTCAGCATAAGCACTGTATACTTCCTTTAATATGCTGAGGCCCGGATCTCCACGCCGAATTGTTCCAGGTGTCGCTTTTTTCAGAGGCAAATGAGCTGTAGGTACTTTATACCGTTTAAATTCAACATACGTCTCCCATCCATACTTTCGATAGAAACCAAAAGAGAATGGATGTAAGAATGATATACTTTGTTTGTTACGATTCATTTCTTCCAACGCATGCTTCAGTAGACCCGCTACCCAGCCTTTGCGTCTATACTCTGGCCAGGTGGCTACACCCGCAATACCGCCCATCTCGAACGCTCTGCCATGAATATAGGTTTGAAAAGGAATGATGTGAAGTTTGGCTCCTAGCTGCCCGTCCTCATATACACCCCATATATCTTGTGACGAGAACTGACTCCGCCGCTTTTCTTTTTGTTCATCATTCATTACCATCTGAAAAGCATATTCGGAGAGTGCCATCGCTGGTTCAAAATCATCTACCGTCAATTTCTGAATTTCCATGTCTTCCTACACCCCATTCACTAGAGTTATTATCAATCCAAATCATGGCCTGATATGTGATATATGTACCCCTTAGAGTGTGTCAGAGGATTCTTACAAAGTCAAATAAGAGATGCTTTCGCATCCCCTTAAATAAACAAATAAAAACCACCACCGAATAACATCGGCAGTGGTTCTTCGCTTGGCGGCGTCCTACTCTCCCAGGACCCTGCGGTCCAAGTACCATCGGCGCTAGAGGGCTTAACGGTCGTGT
>NZ_VXKZ01000009.1:0-233 GCF_008693195.1 Paenibacillus sp. UASWS1643 | reverse complement strand
CGGAGTATCAAGTTTCAATGGGTAATCCATGCCCAGCTCAAGGGCTTTGTTGAGTGCCTTGACGAACTCGTCCCGGCAATCCGGATAGCCCGAGAAGTCCGTTTCGCAAACCCCGGTGATGACCGTTCTGGCCTGTACCTGATAGGCGTAAATAGAGGCGAGGGTCAAAAACCGGATGTTTCTTCCCGGCACAAAGGTGCTTGGCAGACTTTCGCCAGAACTATTAACCGTCG
>NZ_VXKZ01000087.1:0-57869 GCF_008693195.1 Paenibacillus sp. UASWS1643 | reverse complement strand
TGCCTGCTGGCGAGCCGCCGCTCGGGCGCTGCGCCTGCCGGGCTGCTTGTGGCCCAGCGCCCACAGCGCCAGGGCCGCCTCTGGCCGGTGCTGCGCATGCGCCGCCCAGGGCTGCAAAGCCGCCCGAGCCGCGGCGTCCTCGCCCAGCTGGGCCAGCGTAAGCCCGGCGGCAAGCGGCTGCGCACGCAGCGGGGCAGCAAGTGCCGCCGCATGGCGCAACAGCCACTCCGACCGATGCGCGGCAAGCGCGGCCGGGATCAGCGCTTGCCATGCCGCAGGCGGCAAGCTTACCCGAGCGGCAACGCTGGCGATGGAATGCGGCCGCCCTGTGGCTGCGGCCAGCAACAACAGCCGCTGCCATGCAGGCAAGCTGCCGGGTTGTATGCCCAGCGCCGCTATGTACGCGGCTTCTGCCTCTGCCCAGCGGCCAGCCCGCTCATATGCCATGCCTTCCAGCGTCAGGCTGCGATAGGTCCCGGCACCAGAGACTGATGTATACCTGCTGGCTGTGGAGGCAGTTGATTTAGCCTGATTTAACCAGTCTAAGGCCACATCCTCTCTCCCTTGATCCAGTTCGAGTACAGCACCAAGCTCCAACAAATCCGGAAAATCCTCATACACGGGCGCCCATGCTTCCACTACAGCAAGTGCCCGTTCTGGACTACCAATCTCTCGCCAGGCGTAAGCCGTTTTCAGCACCAAATCCGAGTGATATCCACACTCCGGCATAAGTTTTGCCAATAATGGCTGTAACAACCGTAGTGCTTCATCATACTTCGCTTGCTGAAACCACTCGGCAGCCAGAGCATACAACAACTCCGGTTGATCTACCTCCTGATTCAATGCGGAACGTATCAACTGCATGTTGCGTGCACCTTTATTTTTGGCGGTAATCGCCTGCTCCAGATATCCGTAATGAATGACCTCAAGTCCAGAATGAAGCACACCTTGCGGAGCCAGTGCCATGATGGAAGAAGCAATCTCTTCATGAATTCTGCCCTGAAAGGCAATTCGGGGATCATTTCGGAACAATCGACATACCGCATCCGTCACACGTTCTTCACCGGACACACCCAGCAGACTCGTGACTTGTAGCCAATATCCCCATACATCGTCTCTGCTTGCCGCTAACAACTGCACGAGTTCTTCCTTCATCTGCGGAGTCTGTACCCATACTTCATCCGCATCAAGCACCAGAATCCACGGTTTCGTAGCAGCGGCCAGCGACAGATTACGGGCTTCACTGAAATCTCCGTTCCATTCCGTCCGAATTACAACGGCACCATGGAGACGCGCAATTTCGATTGTATTATCTACCGATCCGGTATCCACGATGATGATCTCATCCACAACATTCCTGACTGCATTCAAGCATCGCTGGAGTGACAGTGCTTCATCCTTCACGATCATACACAAGCTAATCCCTATACCCATATTCATCACGACCCCTCACCAACGGAGTTCAGCCCCACTCATTAGCCCGCTGATTTAAGTTCAACCCCTGGACCTGCCTAATCCCTCTCAGCTCTCAAACCCGTCCGCTCCCGGCAACTCCAGCCGAATATGCTGAACGACAGGCCAACAACGGTGCCTCTGTCCAGCTGCATGCCGAGCGAACACCTCCATATGATGATCCGCAGCACTAACCAATCCTTTCACCAACCAACTGGTTCCCACCAGCGTATCCAAAGATCCAGGGAATGGTCCCATATCTTCTCCTTTTTCCCTATCCCTATCCCTATCCCTATCCTTATCCTTATCCTTCTCGCTCCTCTTCCCTTCCTCTTTCTCCTTCTCTCCCACTCGAACGCTCTCTCCCGCCAATTGCTGTCGACACATCTGAATCAGACTATGCAGCTCTTTCCATCTCCCTGACTGTACACATCCTTCCATTATCAGTCCAAGGGCCTGCCAGCCATCATACTCTGTTCCTGCAACCGTTCCGTCCATACCGGAGTCCATGTCCTTCTTCTTTGTCGCTCTCAGACCAGCAATTCGCCCTGTCTGCACAGTAGATTCCTCATCATTAGTTACTGCTGCACCTCCCTGAGAACTACGCTTCAACCACAAGGTCAATGGATCATCTCCGTTGACTTCCTTACCCTCGATCCACTCCAAACGTTCGAGCCATCGTGCAGACGAGATCGCGAGCAGCCCTTTTTTCCGCTGCACAGGTTCCAGTTTCAGGCGCGCCTTGTTCCATCTTCCCTGTTGGATTTGGAGCATCGCCTCCGCCACAGATAAACGCTCCCTCATCTCTGCGGAGGGTTGTGAGGATACACCCAGTAACAATTGCAGAGCCGCTTCATAACAACGACTTTGCTCCAAAATGCCCAATACTTTGTGTGTAGCCTCTTCCGAACTGAGTGCAAAGCGCTCCCTCACCAGCTCTGGAATCTGATGTTCCTGCCCAGAGACTCGCATAATTCGGAATATCCGATAGAGCGGTGGTAACAGACTCGATTTGGCACGTACCGCTTCCACGTAAGCATCCACCGCACCCTCCAGATCTGCCCTTCCTTCCAACAATCGTCCTAACGTATACCACGTCTGATAGGTGCCGATACCTTCTTCCGTATGATATATGGGTGGAGGTGGTCCCATACGGACAGCTTCACGCAGCGAATATTCTGCCCGATCTGCATCACCCAATGCGTCTGCACATACCCCGCGATGGTGCATCAGATCCGTGTACTCTGGAAAGAGTTCAAGCGCAGCATCAATGCGATCCAATGCCTCCTGCCAGCGATTCAGATGCTGGAGACAACGAACTTCATATTTGTACAGCAAATGCGCGTAACTGGTCACCGCAGGATCAATCCCCATCCGAGCCACACCAAACGTCTCCAAGGCCCGCTCCGCTTCCCCCACACGCAAATACTCGACACCCAGATTATAGTGATGGAACGGCTGATCCGGTTCTTCCTCCACTGCCTGTTGCAGCAGGCGAACATTGCGGTTCACCTTATCTTTGCGCTCCACAATCGCCGTCTGATACCCATAATGATGGATGACCATGTCCGTCACATGAAAAGCCGCCTCTGGATTCCTACGGCAAATCGCCGTCGCAATCTGCTCATGAATTCGACCTTCGAACCGATGCTCCGAGGCATTACGGAAGAGACGCAAAACCGGATTCACGGTAACCCCCTGTTGACCCGTACCTGTATAGTTATGAATGTTTAAAAACAATCCGTCACATCCGCTGACCGCCGTCCAGCTCCTAATCTGCTCCCGCGCAGCCCTATCGAGTGCCTCGTCCGCATCAAGAAAAAGAATCCAGTCGCCGGAAGCGCGCTCCAGGCCAGCATTCCGTGCTGCGGCAAAATCTTCGCACCACTCAAATCGCACAACCACCGCTCCATATTGCTGCGCAATCTCCGCGCTGCGATCCGATGAACCGGTGTCCACCACAATAATTTCGTCCACCGATCCCTCGACACTGGCAAGACAATGAGGCAGTAACTCTTCCTCATCCTTCACGATCATGCATAGGGAAATTCGTTCCGCTCGCAAGCTGATTCCTCCTTTCCTTTGCATGGAAAAGCGTACGCCATGGGATGCCTTCCGTCGTTCGCAGCTTTTGTTCCAGTGCAGCATGTTGTGCCGCGAGTGACCCTGCCGACGGAGATCGAACCAATTCCTGCCGAATCGCCTCCATTGCCAATCGCATGTAACATACAGCTGCTCCAGCTCGGGCCTTCCACATATCAGGCTCCCGCTCCAGAGCCTGCTCGAACAGAGAGAGCGCTTGATCATTGTGGCCTTTGGCATACAGCGTTTCACCCAGCCAGAATAAACCTTCAGCATCCAGTTCACTCTCGGTCATGCACTGAATCAGGATGTTCGCGGCTACCTTGGTATACCCCTGACGATACAGCAGACTTGCAAACTCCCGTCGTAAAGTTATAGCCGTTCCCCAATGGTCACACATCATCATGGCCCGCAACTCATGCAGTTGCTCAGCAAGTGTAAGCTGTCCTGTCTTTATGGCTTGTCGCACAACCTTTTCTGCTACCATCTCTGAATGCGGACCCCATTGCATAAGCTTTTGTTCATGTGAAGCAGGTTTCATGCTTCGCGGCTCTTTGGTTAACTGATTCAGCAGTCGATCCATGACCTTCCAAACGTTCTTTTCTTGTGGAAGCGTAGTTGCGAGGAACGCCTCGGATAATCGTAATCCGTTGGTCCAACAAGCCAGTGCCCAATCCATTCTGTGCTCAGCCGGCAGATTTACTTCATGCACACACCCCACGCTCCAGTGTTCTTCTGCCAGTTGCAGTGCTTCGGAAACCCTATTCACACATAACATCCAATGTATTCGATCCGCAACATGGATACGAGCAGTACGAGCATCTGTATCCAGCATTTTCAATGCCTGCTCATATGCTCCACAGCCTGTTAGAACATGAATCACTTGCACCAGGTGATCCTCATTCTTCATGTCGTGTGGATGGGACATTCCACCACGAATCAAGTCACCGTGAACCGATTCCTCGATTCCTCTGCTTCTGGAAAGTAATGTTTCTGCTATGTTCTCATCGGTTTCACCGGATTGTTGCAGCACGTCTGCCAACCCGGCCCATGCCGGAGCATATGTGAACATACTGTCCAGAGCCAGCCCGTACAGATGTGCAGACTCATTCAGGAATCCCCGTTTCTGTGCAAGTCTTGCCATGGCAGTATAGGCTCTGTAACTGTCAGAACCCGCTTCCGTTACATATGACGCGTCTAACATGCCACCGCCATCACTCTGCCCAACACAGTTCGTTCTCTCCCGGCAGTCCGTTGCTCGGGCATACGATTGATATGCACGCTCCTCCAAACCTTGCTGCTCCAACGTCTCCCCATACAACAGGCGCAGATCAGCATAGGATGGATAACGCTGTCTTTCCACAGCCAGAATTGCATGCGCCTCGTCGTAATGTTCCGATCCCACAAGGGTCTTTGCAAAATCTCTAACCAGTGTTGGTCGATATGGCGCGAGCAACTCTGTCAGGTGTAATGATTCACGGAACGCTTCAATTGCCTTTTCGATCTGACCAAGCTGGCAATACGTTACTCCCAGATTGTACAGGTGAAAAGGCTGTGCAGGCTCATCTGCGAGTTCCCGCTCAATCAGCTTTAAATTACGTCTTGGTTTATGTTCCTTCGAAATCGTTGAGACCAGATATCCATCATGAACCAGACATAGTGGAGCAAGCGGTTCTGTTTCGATCAACATATGTTCCTCACCTGTAAAGGTCTCGCTCTTATCCATATCACCAGCCTCTTCCTGGACAATCTCGCTTGGGCCACTACGAACCAATTGCTCATGAATACGCCCCTTGTATCGATATCCCTGATGAGCACGGAACAGCCTCACTGGCTGAGAGATAACACTCTCTTCTACCCCCTCGCCGTATCGATTCTCTATGGTAATACGTAATCTCGAAATGCTTTTATGGACTTTAGGTAAAAAATTCAGCAGTTCTTCCAATCCCTGCGTAACGTACTCATCCGCATCCAAATACAGGACCCATTCCGTGCTTGCCAGAGGCAGGCTGATATTTCGTGCATGGGCAAAGTCGTCTTGCCAACAGGCGTGCAATACCGTTGCTCCGAATAATCTAGCGATCTCAGCCGTACGGTCGGACGACCCAGTATCGGTGATAAAACATTCCGTGCTGATATGCTTCAAGCTGTCGAGACAGCGGGGCAGGTGATGTTCTTCATTTTGCACAATCATATGAATTCCAAGTAAACGGTTCTTCAATGCAAACACCTCCAATACAAAAAAGTACATGAAGTCCACCAAAGGAACTCCATGTACCTATATGACAAATAAACGGGTTATGTGCCTTGTCCATTGAAGAACACATCAATCGTGCTTGGTGCGCCGATTAGGCTGGATCGGTAGGAAAGACGCGTGTATTTGAGAAAACGCTGCGGTACCAATACATCGACTGACCCGGACAAAATGCCCGTTACCGTCGTCACATCCGTGTACCAGTTCGTTCCGTTGGCGCTGATCTCAACAAGAGCATCTACCCGGTTTACACCCGGCCCCCGGTTATATACAAAGAAAGAATACGTGCCAAATACACTGGTCGTAACCGCCGGGAGCGCTGTGAAGGTGTTTGCGGTCGGGGTGCTTATGAGTTGGGACTCCTGAAAACTCTTCTGTGAAATGGACGTCACACTGCTAAGTGTTCCCGCGGTAATTGTAGCACCTAGCACGCTGGTGATTGTACCATTCAGCAGGTTTGTCAACGTCCCTGCAGTCACGGTTGCGCCAAGTACGCTTGTGATGGTTCCGTTCAATAAGTTTGTCAGTGTTCCTGCGGTAATCGTTGCTCCCAATACACTCGTGATCGTACCATTCAGCAAGTTCGTCAACGTACCCGCTGTTACAGTTGCACCGAGTACACTAGTAATGGTTCCGTTCAACAGGTTCGTCAGTGTTCCGGCTGTAATTGTCGCTCCGAGTATACCTGTGATGGTACCCGCTGTAATCGTTGCTCCAAGCACACTGGTGATCGTTCCAGCGGTAATCGTCGCTCCCAATACACTTGTGATTGTACCATTCAGCAAGTTGGTCAGCGTTCCTGCGGTCACCGTGGCTCCGAGCACACTCGTGATCGTTCCGGCGGTAATCGTTGCTCCCAATACACTCGTAATCGTACCATTCAACAGGTTCGTCAACGTTCCTGCGGTCACCGTGGCTCCGAGCACACTCGTGATTGTACCATTCAGCAAGTTCGTTAGTGTTCCGGCTGTTACGGTTGCGCCGAGCACACTGGTGATCGTTCCCGCCGTGATCGTTGCTCCCAATACACTTGTGATCGTACCATTTAGCAAGTTCGTTAATGTACCCGCTGTAACTGTGGCTCCAAGCACGCTGTTGATCGTACCTGCCGTGATCGTCGCTCCAAGTACACTCGTGATGGTTCCGTTTAGAATGTTGGTAATCGTTCCGGCGTTAATTGTAACCGTGGTCAGACCTGAGATGTTACTGATGGTTCCGTCCAAAATAATACCAACCACGTTCCCGCTCGTATCCGTTCTGACAGGCTGGGCTGTGCCTGTACTATCCTGGCCAAAAATCAACGTTCTCAGATTATCCGGATTCGTATTAAACGTTGTAAAGTTAGGCATGTGCCTCGTCCTCCTCCCTGGTCAAATCTGTGAGATCATACTCCCTTACGGCATACGCTGTGCCTGAAAGTAAACATCGAGCCGGGTCGGTTGATCCGGTTCAACGGATCGAATTGCAAGCCGGGTATAGTGTAAAAATCGCAATGGTACCAGCGCTTTGGTCTGGCCTCCCGCGACCACCTCCTGGCTGTCCACAGCATAATCCACGGCATTTGGGCTGATCTGGATCTGTACAAGAGCCGGATGTTTTCCCCGATTCACAACGCCATAGGTATACATGCTGAGTGATGAGGTGTCTTGTGCCGGGAGTGAATCCATGCTGCTACTGGTTTCGGCTCCGATATACGTATGCTCTGTAAAACAATGAATAGCACCAGGGAGTTTCGTACGTGAGGAAACACCCTGCTTGAACCGGGGACGAGTAATCCGGGAACAAGGGGGTTTCAGCAATTTAGCGCGGCAGGAATGACGGGAGCGGCGGCGACTGACATATTTAGTTGGTTGCTTTGTTCTCTTCTTGCTTTGCTTTGCTGTTCGACTCATCTCGATTTCCCCTTAAAAAATGTGCTTACGCATCGTATGCCCGGATTGGATATACGGGCACGGCAACCGCCGTTATTTCCAGATATACGGCTCAGTCCCCAATCCATTTTGCTTCTTTTCACATACACTGCAAGTACAATGAAATGCGAATCAACCGGAATGTTGCTCAAATGAACTGGTCTATGGGAGGTGGATGAGATGACCAACTATAATGTATTCAACCAATCCAATCGTCCCCTGTTTACTCAACTGACCAATACCTTCTCAGCCCCGGGCATTGAAGCGTCACCAGACAGCGGAGCAGCTGCTGCAGGCAGTTTTTTTGCCCTGACGACCAACAATACCTCGATTCCTTCCAACCAGAATCTTCTTCTACAGATCTCGAATGCGGCCGGCAGCGGCCGAACAATACGCATATCCAGCCTCACAGGAGGCACAACAGCGGCAGCTACTCTTGTTATCTATTCAGGAGGAACCGTGACTGTTGGTAGCACACCAGTACCCGTCAATACGTTACTTGGAAATACCAACGCCAGTGTAGTTACCACAAGACAAAATACAGGTACCCTGGGGGGAGCCTTCACGAGCATTGCAAGTATTCCGCTCACCGCAGGAATGTATTCACTGGATCTGAATGGCTCCATTATTGTTCCACCGGGACAAACATTATCCATTAGCGTAGGTACGGGGAGCCAGACCGCAGCCATTAATCTGTTCTGGTGGGAATTCTGAGTTTGATCCTGATAAAAGGAGGTGCACACTGTGCCGAATAATAATGTATTCAACCCATTAAGCCAGCCCGTCTATACGTCCAACACCAACACGTATATTTCTCCTGGCATTGTTGCACCTCCGGAGAATAATGCTGGCAGTACAGGCAATCTGTACAATGCAGGTTCCACCAACTCTACAACACTGGGGTTGCTGGGAGGAACGGTTATTGCCACCGTACAATTGGCCAATCCCGCAGGGAGCGGGAAAACCCTATACGTATCGCGGCTCTCCGGCGGAATTACGGTCTCACTTAATCTGTTATCTTCCTTCAGCGGTTCCATGAGTCTGAGCGCTAATGGAACACTGACATCGCCCACCACACTAACATCGGTCAACAGCAACCTTTCCAGCAGCAATACCAGCGTAGCCACGGTACGGTTCTCTGCTGCTGCACCTTCAGGAGCGACCCCATTGATGGCTATGCCCCTTCAAGCAGGGCCGTTTCTATCCAATGAATTTGGCCGTTACGTGGTTCCTCCGGGTCAAGCCATTAACCTCTCTGTCAGCGGATCACTTTCGGTTGGTGGACTGATGGCCTCTACTGCTTATTTTGCTTGGTGGGAAGTGTGATTCGCTTAATCGTGCTTAATAATGCAATGTGCAAACAGCCGCCTTCGGATGAGTACCGAAAGCGGCTGTTCGTTATATTGTAGATATAATGATGATTAAAATGTCCGGGCAAAGGCTGTCAGACCGATTCCTGCGGAATGGTCTCTTTTGCTTCAGACACGAGAGGCTGCTTCCCTTCCCACAAGATTCGTTGCAGCAGTATGCCGGCAAAACCAATTACCAGCGTAGCGAGACCGATATATTGGAAGGTGGGGCTCGGCCCTACAACTCGAATGAGCGCTCCACCTGCAAGTGGAGCTACGACCAGTACAACACTGGATAGTGAATTTTGAATGCCAAAGACGCGCCCTACATAGGCAGGAGGGGTTTCCTTTTGCAGCAAATAATTCAGTGTTACCATAAAGAGTCCATTGCCCAGCCCAATGCAGAGGCCCCAGATAATGACCCAAATTTCAGGTGTTTGTGGGCCAATCCACCCCAGCGCAGCGATTCCGGCACCCACGAACAGATATCCTCCACCCAGTCCCAACCCATACCCAATTCTCGGCAAGCGATTTAACAACAAAATGATGACGACTGCCCCGGCTCCTGCCGACGACCCCAACCAGCCGAGCAGTGATTCATTACCTGGCTTGATCTCCCGAAACAGGGTCGTAAACTGATAATCAATCATGAGAATGGCCATGAGCCCAAAACAGCCGAACAGAATCGTACTCAGCACGGTGCGACTGCTCCGTATAAAACGCCAGCCTTGCTTCCACTGGGAGAACAAAGATTCCGATCCATCCTTTTCATTAGTAGCACTTCCGTCTGATTCAACGGACTCCGACTTCTCCACCAAACGCCGCAAGGGCCATAATACCGCACCTGACAACAGGCGGGTACAGGCATTAATGACAATACAGATTTGTGGTAAAAAGAAGGCCAAAATGACTGCACCCAGAAGTGGTCCCGCTACTTTCGAACACTGGCTCACAAAACCGTTTAGGGACGATGCCTGAAACAGATGCTCCTCTGCCACCACCTGACGGGTTAACGCCTGCTGAGCTGGAACGTGGAACACTCCCATCATGGCACGCAGAGCGAGCAGTGGAAGCAACCATGCCGGGCTTGGTGCGAATAAAATAGCAACGGTTAATCCCACGGTGATTACATCACACAAAATCATGATTTTCACTTTGTGCAATCGATCAGCCAGAGCACCTGCAAAGGAGCCAAGCAGTATACCCGGGACAGCCATACATACAGGAATAAGTGCAATGATCAGCGGATCAGCACCCCAACGGTAGGCCACCATCACCTGGATGGCAAGTGCATCGAACCAATCTCCAAACGTAGCCAGCGAGTATGCGATAAACATGCGGACAAACCGGAGGTTAGTCCATAAGCTTTTGGAAGATTGCGCAGATGAGGCTTGCGATTCGGTGGATTCATTGGATGTGGATTCATTAGAAATGACGGTCATACATGTACTTCCTCCCTTGATTACAGCCGTTAGCGGTCTGTCTGTTCCTTGGCTGTAATCATAAAGAAGTTATATCAGAGGAAGATCAGAGGATGGGGAGGTAGGGGATAAAAAGTTACGTATTTCATCTACAATTTGATGTCCATATGCGGGAACACCGTAACTTTTGCCGATCTCAGCATACACTTGACGATACTTACTCCGAAGTCTGCCTTCAATTCGATGATGACCCAGGAATAGGAGAATCTGATATGCAGCATTCAGATATAGCGGTGCGTTCAGCGACATTTTCAATACATCCAGACCGTCATCCATTCTTAACTCTGCCTCACGAATCCGTCCCTGCCGAAGTAACCATAATCCTTCCATCACCTGAAAACGTCCGATCTCTCGCAGATAGGGCGCATCCTTTAATCCTGACCGCAGAACTGCCATCTGGGCCTCAACAGCTTCACCGCTACCACCCCACAGTTCCACATACAACGCTGCAAGTGCTACAGGCAGTCTGAAATTCTTGAGCTCGTCAGTCTCTATTACACGATACGTTTCCTCCAGTTGTGCTTTGGCCCGTTGATATTGGCCCACCTCTACATAGACTTCAATGATGTTCAGAATGCGGAGTTCGCGAAGCTGATCGGCAGACAATGCCGATGAATTCAGCGCCTGTTCATACAACTGAATACTATCCGCTGGCTCAATCAGGGGGTGCACGAAAATTAGTAGCCAGTATAGTCGCTCCTCAAAGGGAATTTCCTTTGTTGTAATCAGCCATTCCAGATCTCCCTGTATAAAACGGATATACAACTGATAATAAGGGGCGATCTGAATGCCGAGTGCTTCCTGCTGTTGAACCAGGGTCTGTATGGCATTTCCCTGCCCAAACAAGTGATATTTACGAAGTAATCCGTGAATGACTTCCTGCATTTCTGGGTCCTGAGCAGAAGGGCTAGCGGGTAGAGCGGACTTGTTCTCATGCACAGCAAGCCGATATCCGTAGCCCCGTACTGTATCCAGACGGATCTCATCCCAGCGTTTCAGCTTCTTGCGCAGGCGATAGATATGATCGTCCACGGTGCGTTCAACCGGATATTCCAGTGGCCATACCCGATCCAGCAGTTGGCTGCGGGTGAAGGCTTTTTCCTTGTTTTCATACAGGAAATGCAGCAGTGCAAATTCCTTGGCGAGTAGACGAATGGATTCCGTTCGCCGTGTTACCGTATATGTCCCTTCATCCAATTGCAAAGACATGCCTGGTTCCTCCTACTATGTATAATTCGCTAATCCGAAATCGTATAGATTCATTCCATTTTTTCAACGTGTTCAACATACCATAAAAACCCTTTGCGAGAACGCAAAAGGTTTTTATCGTCTATCTTATAGATAGCTAGATTGTAGACGCTACGTATATTGTATTACCTTGCCTTAACCCAGCACGACACGATCGTCCGCCATTTTTTTGCCGCTAATCCGTTCGAATTCACCAAGCAACTCAGGTACAGTCAACGTACGCTTGCGCTCTTCGCTGACATCCAGAATAATTCGGCCTTTGTCCATCATGATCAGACGGTTACCCAGACGAATGGCCTGCTCCATATTGTGCGTCACCATCAATGTAGTCAGTCTCATCTCACGCACAAGTGTCTCCGTTAGTTCCGTGATCAGTTCAGCACGTGAAGGGTCAAGTGCGGCCGTATGCTCATCCAGCAGTAGAATCTGTGGTTGGGTAAAGGTCGCCATCAATAGACTAAGTGCCTGCCGCTCCCCACCTGACAAGAGACCGACTTTCGCGTTAGGCCGCTTTTCCAGTCCGATTCCCAGCTTCTCCAATTGCGTGTTGAAAATCTCACGTCTGGCACGGGTAACTCCGAAGCCCAGTCCGCGTCCTTTTCCACGTTTGTATGCCATTGCCATATTTTCTTCAATGGACATATGTGGTGCTGTTCCTGCCATTGGGTCCTGAAACACCCGGCCAATCCAGCTGCTACGCTTATGCTCCGGCAGGTTTTTAATGGAGCGGTCATTGATTAGTACATCGCCCATATCCGGCTTCATCACACCCGAAATGATGTTCATCAGCGTGGATTTACCGGCTCCGTTACTGCCAATCACCGTCACAAAATCTCCCGGATTCATCGTCAGATTCACGCCAACCAGCGCGGTCTTCTCGTCCGTTGTGCCTGGGTTGAACAGCTTGGTTACTTGCGTAATCTCCAGCATGCTCACATACCTCCCTTCGCCTGATGACCCCCGGATCGCATTAACTCTTCCGTTCGTTTGCGAGCCAGACTGCGCTGCTTCATGGAGCGCTGCATCGTTGGGAATACAAGAGCAATAATGACAATCACCGCGGTGATCAACTTCAGATCAGATGTATCAAACCATTCGACCTGTAGGGCAAGCGCAACCACAATTCGATAAATGATTGAACCAACGATCGCTGCAAGTGTAGCCCAGAATACCGTTCTTGCTCCAAGAATGGCCTCACCGATAATCACTGAAGCCAGTCCGATGACGATCATACCAATACCCATTGTGATGTCCGCAAAGCCGGATTGCTGTGCAATGAATGCACCAGACAGGGCAACCAATCCATTGGATAAGCTGACACCTACAATCGTAGTCACATCCGTATTTGCACCAAAGCTGCGAATCATGCGTTTGTTATCACCTGTCGCGCGGAGTGCCAGTCCAACATCTGTTTTCATGAACAGATCGAGCATGATTTTAAACACCAGCACCACGATGATAATTAGTACCATGACATGCTCACCTGAGAATGGATTATCCATACCCATAATGGATTTATTCGGTGCGCCAAGAATACGCATATTAATGGAGTAGAGCGCGATCATCATCAAGATCCCGGATAACAATCCATTAATCTTGCCTTTGGTATGAAGCAGGCCCGTACAAGCTCCGGCTACCATACCGCCAGCCATTGCCGCCAGACAGGCGAGCCAAGGAGAAAAGTCATTGGAGATCATCACCGCCGCGATTGCGCCCCCTGTTGTAAAACTTCCGTCTACGGTAAGGTCAGGAAAATCGAGTATGCGAAACGTAATATATACACCAAGTGCCATCAGTGCATATAAAAGCCCCAGCTCGATCGCCCCTTCAATTGAATTCCAGCTTATACTCACACTACTTCCTCCCTGTCTATCGAAAAGAATGAGGCGAACCCGTTGCATGTTCGCCTCGCATCCATACTGCCGGATTACACTCCGGTCAGATTATTGAATCAATCTCATAACTTATGAATTGATTCTATTGAATAATGTTGTTTTCCTGGTCTTTTACTTCCGCTTTCATCTCATCCGTAACCGTGATACCTTGGGCTTCAGCCGCTTTCAGGTTCAGGATCAGATCCAGTTTGTCCGGAACGGTGACTTTCATATCACCAGGTTTTGTACCATTTTTCAGAATGTCCGCAGCCATCTCACCCACCTGATATCCATGATCATAATATTTGAAGCCTACCGTTGCAAAAGCTCCTTTTTCAACGGTATCCCGATCACTGGAGAAGAACGGAATTTTATTACTGTTCGCCGTTTGAATGATCGTATCAACCGCACTCACGACAGAGTTATCGAGTGTAATGTAGAAGGCATCTACTTTGCCAACCAGAGAATCCGTTGCCTGTTTTACTTCAGATGTATTCGTAACGGGTGCTTTCACCAGCTTAATATTATGTGTTGCGAGTGCTTTTTCTGCATTATCTGCCATAACCACCGCATTTGGTTCACCTTCGTTAATGACCAAGCCTACCGTTTTCACATCCGGCAAATTTTTAGCGATAAAGTCAGCCAATTGTACGATAGCCTCCGGATTCGTGTCGGATGCACCTGTAACATTGCCGCCCGGCTTGTCCATATCGGTCACCAGTTTGGCACCCAACGGGTCCGTTACCGCTGCGAACAGCAATGGCTTGTCCTTCACTTGTTGAGCCAGCGCCAGCGCAGATGGTGTTGCGATGCCGAGTACAAGATCATTTTTGGAATCACCCGAGATTTTCTGTGCAATGGACAGGTTGTTCGTCGAATCACCTTGCGCGTTATTGTAATCGATTTTGAGGTTCTTGTTCTCTTCAATGCCCGCTTCCTTCAGGGCTGCAATGAATCCTTCACGTGTAGCATCCAGAGATGGATGTTCAACAATCTGCGAGATGGCAATCTGGTATGATTTTTCCTCGCTTCCTCCACCTGTTGTAGTCCCTGATCCTTCGGATTCCGAGCCTGTACCGCTGTTATTTCCACAACCTGCTGCAACGATCATTGAAGCAACCATCATCAGTGACATCCAAAATTTCTTTTTCATGTGTGAGAACCCCTCTCCATCTTATAAAATTTGGTTACCCTTATCGCTATTCCATTGACACGATAGGGTGGGACAAAACAAACGCTTCAACGCATTGTTGCTTTGATCGACAAAAGCAGACAAATATAGACTTTTGTCATGCGACTGAAGTCCATGGCCCGTGTTGGTGTTTTATTGTTCCCCTAATATTAAGGGGCGTCCCGATATCCGTCAATGGTTGAACCGCTTCCAATTTACTTTCATCGCATGAGTGTGATAGAAAACATTACATAACAGAAAAAAGCAACTCGCAAGTTATGCAAGTTGCCTAGTATAGATAGCTTATTTTTCTTCCTAAACCAGTTAATTCCCCGACGCTTCGCGAATCTCATACTTGCACCTTTTGCCGCCATCGGCGTAACATTCGGTACGCTCTACCTCAGCTTGAAGCAGCGAGCGAAACAGTTCCAGTTCACAGCGGCAAGCCTGCTTGTATACACTCGCGACTTGTACAATCGGGCAGTTCATTTCCGTAATGACGTAGGTTCCATCTTCTTCTCTGGACGCATCCGCCATATATCCGTTGGCATTCTGAATTCGCGCGAGTTCCTCCACTCGTCCGGCCAGATCTTGGCCCTCCATCTGGGGCAATCCGCTGCGAAGCAGCTTGTCCCGACGACTCTCGAACAATGCGTCCACCACACCGTTCCCGGCTGAGTCAGACAATTCTTCAAGCAGTTCCAGCGTAAGGGACGAATATGATTTTGGAAAAAAGCTGTCCCCGCGTACCGTCAGTTGGTACACCGAGGACGGACGTCCGGCCGTAGCCCGGGCCTCCCGAACCTCGATCCAGCCGTCCTGCTCCAGTGCCGTCAGATGACGGCGAATGGCCATGCCGGTCAGACCCAGATCAGCTGTCATTTCCCTCGCGGTCAATGTACCTTGCTGCTTCAGCATGAACAAAATCCGTTCACGCGTCGTTCGTTCCTCTTCGCGCTTCACGATCAGCACCTGCTCTCCTGCTTATGCGTGTACCGGTGCTGCCTCCCGGCAGGCATCCGAGCAAAAGCGGTTATGCGTCTCTTCGCAATCCTCACAGCTTACGTGCTGCAGGTTGCAGGTTGGACAATTAATATATCGGTCATGTGTCGTTCCACAGTGATAACAGCTGGCAATGACAATATCCTCTTCTGTCCGGTTAATCGGTACAGAGATCCGCTCGTCAAACACGTAACACTTGCCATCGAACAGATGGCCTTGTACTTCAGGGTCTTTACCGTACGTGACAATACCGCCGTCCAGTTGAGCCACGTCCTGGAATCCTTCATTGATCATGAACCCGGTCAGCTTCTCGCAGCGAATGCCGCCAGTGCAATACGTAATGATCGTTTTGTCCTTCATGTCACCCAGGTTCTCCCGAATCCACTCCGGAAACTCACGGAACGACTCAACATCTGGACGGATGGCCCCGCGGAAATGGCCAATTTCGTATTCGTAATCATTGCGACCATCAATAACGATGACATCATCACGTTGCAGATGTTCATGGAACTCTTTCGGTGAAAGGCGTTTGCCGCTGATCACATTCGGATCAAGATCTTCATCCACGCGGAACGTAACCAGCTCTGCTTTGTGACGAACAAAGATTTTTTTGAACGCATGCTCTTCCACATCATCAATCTTGAACACCATATCGCTGAACAGCGGGTTGGCATGCATGTCTTTCATATACTGTTCCGTCTGTTCAGGAGTTCCGGATACCGTACCGTTAATGCCTTCGGATGCGATCAGAATACGGCCTTTCACACCGAGGTCCTTACAGTATTGCAGATGCTCTTGTGTAAACGTCTCAGGGTCTTCAATCTTCACGAACTTATAATATAAAAGCACGCGATACGCGCTGTTACACATGTATATCACCTGTTCCTATTCCATGTTGTTATGAGCCGGATCATCCGGCAAGACGACTACGTTGCACCCTTACTGTTAAAAAGAAAATAAACAGCCGCCCGAAACATCGTCTCGAACTGCTGCCTGACATTCGACTTTTATTCCTGCATTCTAGTTTATCGGAAGCGGAATAGCTTAGTCAATATAAATGTATAGAAAGGGATGAAAGATATGGAACATTTCAACCATAAATGATTTGTCTCTGGAAAATCCAAAAAAATATTTCGAATTTGAACTAAAATCGTATTCATTTTTGCTTTCATATCCATTAAACTATGCTCATCATTATATGACTTCCCCCTGTGATTTAGAAAGATAAGGTGGATCAGGAATAAGCATAACGTAACATATTTAAATGAAAAATGGGGATGAGATCGTGAGTTTAACACTATTCAGGAAAGTAAGCATCATATGGTTGGTATTCCTGATCGGACTAAGTGGTCTCTGGAATAATATCAGCATAGTACAACAAGCGCATGCCGCAGCCGCAGATCCCTACCTTGGTGAGATCAGATTATTCCCTTACAGCGCGGTGCCCACAGGATGGATGCCTGCCAGAGGACAGACGCTCTCTATAAGCCAAAATTCAAAACTCTTCTCGCTGCTAGGCATTAAGTATGGCGGGGACGGCACATCAACATTTGCCTTACCTAACCTTACCCATGCTGCACCAGAAGGGATGGGCTATTACATAGCTATGGATGGTATATTCCCTTCCCGAGACCCAGATGGTTTATATACCCGAAATGCTGTGTTAGGCGAGGTTCGCCTATTTCCATATTTCTTCTCTCCCACGGGTTGGTTAACTGCTGAAGGGCAGAGCCTTAATACCTCCGTATATTCGGATCTATATAAAATGATTGGTACAACCTACGGATCAGACAAATCGGATGAATTCAAGTTGCCTAACCTCCCAGAGATGAATGGTGTACATTATGCTATATTTACGAACCCAGCTAACCATGCCGAGAATGGTACAGGTAACGAGTACATTGGTGAGATCATTCCCATGCTCGTTAATCTTTCGACGAACAATTGGATATTAGCGAATGGTACGACACTCCCCACCAACGGTAATCAGCCCCTGTTTAGTCTGTTGAGCACCAGGTTTGGGGGCGATGGTCAGGTGAACTTTAAAGTACCTAATTTGAACAGCAGCCAATCCGACTTGGTTTATTATGTTGCTAACGCAGGAGCGTTCCCCAACTTGGACGGTGGGCAGCTTCCGGAAGCAATCGAAGACACCTATACCACGAATCAAAACTCCACTTTAGCTGAGTCTGCACCAGGCGTGCTTTCCAATGATAGCGACGGTTCTACTACTATTTTGAAAAGTGGGCCGATGAACGGAACATTGGTAATGAATGCTAACGGGGCATTTACTTATACTCCGAACCCCAATTATGTGGGAAGTGACAGCTTTACCTATAGTGCCAGCAATCCATGGGGTACAAGTATTCCGGTGTCAGTGACCATAACGATTGAGCAAACCACTCCTCCTATAGTCAACGGCATATCTGACGGTGGAATATATAATCAAACGGTAACACCTGCATTTAATAGTGGTACCGCATTTCTGAATGGCGCTGCATTCCCGAGTGGCACTCCAGTTACGGCTGACGGGGTTTATACATTGGTGGTAACCAACAGTATTGGCAGTACAACTTTGAATTTTGCCATTGATACGGTAGCTCCCGTTGTATCGGGTGTCACCGATAATGGAAAATACAATGAAAGCCCAACAATCACTTTTAATGAAGGAACAGCCACTCTGAACGGTTCACCCTTCAGCAGCGGAGAAACGCTTCAATCTGAAGGAGAATATGCACTGATTGTTACCGATAGTGCGGGCAATACCACAACCTTACATTTCAGCTTTTATACGCCGCGAACGATCAACTTTAACAGTAACGGCGGTTCTGAAGTAAACGAACAAAAGGTGTCTTACGGTGACAAGGTGATTGTTCCAGCAGTCCCAACTAAAGCAGGATACACCTTTGCTGGATGGTATACCGATTCAGGTCTGAGTCAGGCTTTTGATTTCGGCAATACCACCGTTACCGCTGATATCACTCTGTATGCGAAATGGACGGTTAACTCCTATACTGTTAATTTCGATCCTAATGGTGGTTCATTCGTTGCTGATCAGACGGTCCCATATGGTGAGTTGGTGACAGCTCCTGACGTTCCAACCAAAGCAGGGCACACCTTCGGTGGATGGTATACCGATTCAGGATTGAGTCAGGCTTTCGATGTTGACAATACAACTGTAACCAACGATATCACTCTGTATGCAAAATGGACGGTCAACTCCTATACCATTCACTTCGCATCTAACGGTGGTTCAGTCGTTGCTGATCAGTCTATTCAACATGGTGACTTGGCGACTGCACCTGACATTCCAACCAAAGCAGGACACACTTTCGGTGGATGGTATACCGATTCAGGATTGAGTCAGGCTTTTGATTTCGACACTACCGCCGTAACCAATGATCTCACTTTATATGCGAAATGGACGGTCAACTCCTATACCGTTAACTTCGAAACTAATGGTGGGTCAGTCGTTCCTGATCAGACAGTCACGTATGGTGAGTTGGCGGCAGCTCCTGACGTTCCAACCAAAGCAGGACACACTTTCGCAGGCTGGTATACTGAGCCTGAATGGAGTACGCCATTTGACCTGAATACTAGATCGATTGTTCAGGACACCACATTGTATGCAAAATGGGCACCAAACACATATAAGGTAACGTTCAATACACTTGGAGGATCAGCAGTATCCAATGCAGCTGTTGAATACGGAAAGAAACTTTCAGCACCTGCTTCGCCAAGCCGTTCCGGCTATACATTTGCAGGCTGGTACGCAGACCCCGAGTTGAAGACTCCATTCAACTTTGCTCAAACAGAGATTACAGCCGATTTGATCTTATATGCCAAATGGAGTGTTAATTCCACGCCACCAGCAGGTGGTAATGATGGTAACAGCAGCGGCGGAGGCTCTGGTAACCAGAATAACAACGGGTCGAGCGTTACCCCTTCGCCGCCTAATACCATAACCCATTCGTCCACGAATGGACGTTTAACACTTGCTGCGGGGCAGGCTGGGAAGGTGAGTTTGGGTGATGGCATCACTGTAACCATCCCGGCTGGAGCAACTAATCAAGAAATGAAGATCACGATTGACCAGATTACAGATTCTTCGGACTTGCTAACTAATCAGACTAAACTAATCAGCCCGGTATATGAGTTACTTAAGAATGTTCAACAGAACTTCACTAAATACGTAACCTTGAATCTGGCATTTGATACATCAAGCTTGCCAACCAATCAACAGGCTGGGCTATTCTACTTTGATGAACAAAACAAGTTGTGGATCTCTGCGGGAGAAGCTTCAATTCATGACAATCAAGTCAACGTAGACGTAGACCATTTCACCAAATTTGCTGTTTTTTCGGTTGAACAACCCAAGGCTCCAGCAGAGATTGCATTTAGCGATGTCAACGGGCACTGGGCGGAAGATTTCATTCAGGAAGCCGTCCGTGAAGGTATCGTAAGTGGATTCTCCGATGGGTCATTCAAGCCTAATGCATCCGTTACGCGTGCTGAATTTACGGTGATGCTAATGAATGCACTGCAAACAGAATACACAGAAGCCGCAATATCTTTTACCGATCATGCAAAAATAGGAGCTTGGGCACAGTCTGCTGTAGCTCGTGCAGTGAAAGCAGGATTTATTCAGGGGGACACTGAGGGGGCTTTCCGCCCAAATGACGCTGTAACCCGTGCCGAGATGGCTGTCATGGTAGCCGATGCGTTTCAATTAAAAGCGATAACTGGCACAAGCTCAACCTTTGCTGACGACGCACAGATTCCGCTTTGGGCCAAAGCAGCTGTCGCTGGCATGCAAAAAGCCGGGATGCTGAACGGTAAAGGGCTGAATACCTTTGCTCCAAGTGATAAAACTACGCGTGCAGAAGCGGTCAAATTACTGTTGAACACAAAGAATTAGTGCATATCTAAAAGCCTGTTCCTTCCCGGGAACAGGCTTTTCTGATTGTTTCATTCGGAGATCGTAATGACTGAGGTTACAAAGTGATACAATCCGTTCTCCAATACCGCCTGCGATAACAGGATTTTATTGCCTTCCGGACTCCAGGCGAGCGGGTCAGAGGCGTTGTCCATATCCGCCGAGATCTGGAACTGTTCTGCCGACTCCGTGTTGGAGACAAACAGCCCTTTCTCATTATCATTCTCGGAATTGATGGTGTATGCAATCTTGGAATCATCACCCGACCAGCTTGTGCCGAAAATCTGCGTGCCTCTGGCGAGCGTAGCCTTCTCATTGCCTTCCAGATCGGTGAGCACCAGCGCCCGTTTGGTATCCGCTGTTCTTTTCACAATCGCAAGCCTTGTTCCATCATTAGAAGGGATGACCCACTCCACACTTTTCAGCACCTGTTTCACGTCACCCGTCTTCGCATCGTATGCATTCAACTGGCCGTCTTCGCCCGTAATATAATAGAGCATATTGCCTGACACCTCGATACTCCGCACATTGAAATTACCCGTCTCCACCAGTACCTTTGTTGTACCGTCCACACTTGCCGAGATCAGATCACCCTTCATATTGGGGAAAACGACATGTTCATTATCCTGCCATGCACCCTCTTGGATGAAGCCATCCTCCTTACCAGCAGGAGTTGTCTCCCCATTATGCAAGTTCAGGAAGTAGCCTTTGCCCGTATTTTCCTCCGGCTCCCGATAGAATAAGTACTGACCATCCGGTGACACCAGCGGTGCACCCAGGCTGGCTTCACTTTCCTTGAGCGGCGTGTCTGTGCCTTTCGTCAGATCATACATATATAAGTTATGCGGGTATCTTTCCTGACCTTCAACCGTGACGGGTTTCAAGGACTTGTTCTCTTTGTCGGATACAATCCAATCATCACTAAGCCATGCGATCCCGCGCATATTTGGAAGTTTATCGATTTTCTCCAGCTTAAAGCTCTGGTACACGGACGTGTTGGTATTATCTTTTACTGTAATGTCGGTGCCCGTTTTCCCACCTTGTGCGTTGCCCCCCGGCTCCGTTGTTCCCCCGCATGCCGCTGTCGTTAACAGGGCAATGGCTCCGAACGTGCCCAAAGCTGCTTGTTTCCACTTCATGATGGTCCCCCCTGGTTTCTCTTGCTATAGACCAAGCATACACATCGCATACTTCCAAAGTTATTCAGACTTGTTTCGAACTTGTAAACTTGAATCAGCCAAAGGGAACATGAGCTGGAACGTCACACCTTCCCCAGCTTCTGGATCGCCCGACAGCAGGGTGATTGTACCGCCCTGTTTTTCAACAAACTGCTTCACGAGAGATAGCCCCAGTCCGGTTCCACCGGTTTTTCTGGCTCTGTCTTTGTTTACGGTGTAAAAGGGTTCAAAAATCTTCTCCCGCGCCTCTGCCGGAATCGGCGTACCCGAGTTGTAGATGCGAATGATCGCTTGACGCTCCTGCATCCGTAGTTCGCTCTTCACCCGGATCACACCATCCGGAATGTTATATTTGATGGCATTATCCAGCATGTTGATGAAAATATGCATAAGACTCTCCCGATCGCTGCGGATCACCGCCGGTTCAAGATCCAGTTCCATGTTCA
Organism: Paenibacillus sp. UASWS1643; assembly: GCF_008693195.1. Classification (NCBI taxonomy): domain Bacteria; kingdom Bacillati; phylum Bacillota; class Bacilli; order Caryophanales; family Paenibacillaceae; genus Paenibacillus; species Paenibacillus sp. UASWS1643. Next base: position 35,486 of record NZ_VXKZ01000087.1, on the reverse strand, counting down.
GCGCAAACTTCTCCGCTTTCCCACGCATCCGGCCACAGGCATCCTCCAGTAGAGCACTGACCTCTACATCTTCGGCCTGGTTCTCGAAGTCATACTTCTCCAGAGCAGATAAATGTAGTACTTTCTCCACCATCTCGTACAGCCTCTCCGTTTCTTTGCCAATGTTACTTGTGGCATCATCAAGAAGTTGCGGATCATCCTTGTACATGTCGAGTAGCTCCACATAAGCTTTGATCGATGTCAGCGGTGTCTTGAACTCATGGCTGATGTTACCGATATATTGTTTCTGCTGCTTTTCCAGCGCCTGAAGTTTCTCAATCGCTAGTTGCAGCTTCTGCTGCTCCGCATGCATGGCTGTGATATTTTGCTGAATGGATGTACTCATATAATAGATGCCCTGCCCCAGCTCGCCCAACTCATCCTTGCGCTTTAAAGGAGACTCCGTAATGTAGTTCCCTTCGCGAATGAAATCTGCAGACTTTTTCAGCCGGGTAATCGCGACAGCAAACCGATTGTAGAACAGATACCCCAGAATGAAGCTAAGCGCCACAACCGCAATCCCTGCCCACATAAATAGTTGAAGGATACGGGCATAAAAATCTTGGTAACTCTGGACAGGATACTGTATCCACACGGCACCCATCTGCCCATCCGGACCGTCCAATGGCGCAGCGTAGAGCAGGGTGTCCCCTTGTTCATGATAGGCAATTTTATTATGCAGCGCATAGTCTAACGTTTCCTGAACGAGTTCACTCTCACCGGAGGCGAAGGATGCTCCCACCTGCTGACCTGTCATGTTATAGAGTGCTATTGGCAATCCGGTAGAGTTGGCCAGTTCCTGTGCCAGCCTGCGGCCATTTCGCTGTAAAAAAACGTCCTGATCGAGATGAACGGACTCGGTGTAGTAGGACTGTCGCACATTCAGATTCACCAGCCGTGTCTGCTGTGATAGAATACCTTCAATCTGTGACTGCTGATTGCGTTCAATACCGCGCAGGACCAGTGAACTAAGCACCACCACGGTCAGGATAAGCAAGGCTGCCAGAAAAACACTGAACTTCAGCTTGATGCTGACTCTCATACAACCCCGCCTGGTTCAGGTGCAGATGCTTTGTAGCCAATCCCATATACGGTCTGCAATTTTTGCTGATCCGTATCTCCGATTTTTTTGCGCAAACGCTGAATGTGAATGTCCACGGTCCGTGTGCCACCTGCATATTCCATGCCCCAGACCCGATCCAGCAGATCATCTCGTGTGTACACACGCTCGGGATTGGACATGAGAATGGTCAGCAGGTCGAACTCTTTTGGTGTCAGATCCAGCTTTTCCTCATTCACGGTCACCGTGCGGTGAGCAACATGAATACGCAGTGTGCCATTCACGATGGCCTGATTCTTCGAATCGTCAGGCGGTGGACTGCTTTTCTCAACACGACGCATGAGCGCTTTCACCCTTGCGAGCAATTCTCGGATCTCGAATGGTTTGGTCATGTAATCATCGGCACCCATTTCCAGGCCAACGATCTTGTCCACGATATCATTTTTGACGGTCAGCAAAATAATGCCTATATCCTCCCGGTCCTCCAGCCTGCGGCATACGCCGTATCCATCGAGCCTGGGCATCATGACGTCCAGAATCATGACTTGCGGGTGAAAGGATGCAACCTTGACCAAGGCCTCTTCGCCGTCACTCGCGGTCTCTACTTCATATCCTTCGCGCCGCAGCGCGTAAGCAATGGCACTGACGATGCTTGATTCGTCATCTACCACGAGCACTTTTTTATTCATGGGATTCATCCTCTTTATCTATGTCATGGGTTAGTTTATGGGTCTATGTTAGCAAGGTCTATGTTAATTGGCTATGGATGAGTTGTAATTTGTATGAAAGGTGTCCTCCTCTCAGCTTGGACTTCGCTTTACTTTCTTTATACCCCAAAGGCAACAAAAAGAGCCAACCCGTGATTGGATCAGCCCTTGGTCTATAGATTCCGAATCATGTTACTGCTTAAGTCAGCCGTTTTGGGTTATCCTCTACATCTACTCCTCAAATGACAGATTGAGCGGCTCGTCTGACATCTCGTACTCTGTCTCCATATGCGTCAGCGGTGTGTTCAGATCAACTTCTTCGAAGCGGAAGCTGTCGACCCACACTTTTCCTTTACCGTTCAAAATAACCCCGAATGAAATGACCGCACTGCCCTCCGGCACATCAAGCACAATACTATACTGATTCCATGGCTGCGTACCCGTAATTGGCCGATCATGCATGTTATCAAATTGAAGTACATCATGGACGTTATTATCAACACGCATCCATAACCCGCAGAACGCATCCACATGCTCGGTCTTCACGAATCCCGATAACTTCATCCGCTTACCCACATACTTGTCCGCTCTGAACTGTTGCATCATCGTTGCGAACTCGTTAGGCTCCATCGGCGTAACTGCCTTCAAATATCCTGATGCTTTTCCCTGATGCACTTCGGCAGGATCAATGCCCATCTCATAATTCTGCGGATGACTTCCCGTTAACATCCAACCTGTAACTGTTGACGTCTGATTCATCTGTACTTCTCCTCCTCTGGTTCTTCCTTCGAATAATTTCAGATCGAACAATTTGCGAAAACGTCCTGGTGGCATGCCATATAATTTGCGGAATGCGCGGGTGAAGGCTTCCTGACTCTCAAAACCACATGCCAGCGCGATGTCCAAAATGCCCGCATCCGTCGATCGCAAGGTCGTGGACGCCAGACTCATCCGGCGATTGCGGATATAATCCACGATGGTCATGCCCACCTCATTACGGAAAATTCGATGGTAGTGATACGGCGACAACAACGCCTCGGATGCCACTTCTTCCAGCCCAATCTGCTCATGCAGATGAGTCTCGATATAAAACAAACTTTGCTGAATCATTGCACGATAACGGCTCAACTGAGGTAAAGCCCCCTTCCATATCCTTACTATACGTGAATGGTGTAACCGCCGTTTTGATCATTTTTGCTATCTTCACTTCGGTTGGCCTCTATCTCGGAACGCAAAAAAGAGCCAATCACGAATGGAATGCTTTCCGTAATTGACTCTCCTTTTATCTATTTGCACAACATTCTTCGTCAGACAGCCGGTACCGGCTGTGCACCAACATCTTCGTCATCATGCTCCACCAGTTCATGTTTCTCCCAAGCTCTGCTCTTCCAGCGGAAGAACATAATGACCGCACGGGTCCACTCATCCGCCGCAATGGCAAGCCACACACCAGCGAGCCCCAGATGAAGCTTGAATATGAGCAGGTACCCCAGAGGCAGACTCATGCAGACCATGGAGATCAGACCCATGTATACCGGGAACTTTGCATCCCCTGCCGCACGCAGGGAACCAATGATCACAATATTGCAGGTACGCCCTGTTTCGAGCAAAAGACTGAGCAGGATCACTTGAGCCCCCAGCTTGATAATTTCCGGATTATCCGTAAATATGCTCATCAGCGGTACGCGGAAAAATATGATGATTACATCAATGATAACCGTGGCCAGAAGGGCCCATTTTACACTGTCAAAAACACGTTTGTACGCATCGTCTTTGCGCCGCGCACCCACAAGCCGGCCTACAATGATCGATGTCCCCATACCAATCGCCATGCTGAACAAGTAGATATAGCTGGAGATATTACCCGCATACTGCTTGGTTGCCATGGCTTCTGCGCCCAGATAGGTCACATATAGCGTGAACACGAGCTGGCAGGAATGATATACCATGGACTCCATCGCAGACGGAATGCCAATCCGCAGAATTTTGCCAATGAATTTCTTGGACAATTTAATGTAGTATTCGAAATCCACCCGTACCTCGCTCACACGATACAACAACCAGAAGAAGATCAGCAGGCAGATAAACCGACTTCCTACCGTGGAGATGGCTGCCCCTTCCACCCCAAGTTTCGGCAGGCCGAAGTGTCCAAAGATCAATGCATAGTTACCAACAACGTGAATCACGTTCATGAATACAGCAACATACATCGTTTCTTTGGTGTAACCATGTGTACGAATCGTCGCAGCCAGCGCATTAATGAGTGCCTGGAGGAAGATCCCGCCACCAACGATATTTATATACGAACGGGCAAAATCATAAATTTCGCCTTGAATATTCAGAAGGGTTAGCAATTGTCCGCCGAACAGAAGGAAGATTCCGCTCAGGACCAGACCTACGATAAGATTCAGTGTAATCGCATTACCCGTAACTTGGGCTGCTTCACTTAACTTTTTCGATCCGATATATTGTGCTACTACAATCGCAGCACCATGTCCAATGACTTCCAATACAAGGATAGCGATAGAAATAATCTGATTGGCTGCTCCAACGCCGGAGACCGCATTATCGGATACCGAGCTGAGCATGAGCGTATCCACGCTCCCCATCAACATAAATAAGAAGAGTTCCAGGAAAATGGGCCATGTCAGTCGAATCAGATTCAGATCCTTGGCATCAGAACGAAGGGACTCTTTGGTTGAGGATATTGCTGTCATTTTCTCACCTTTCCCATGTGGGCTTTAATTCTTAGGGTATGTTAGCACAGGTGGTTTGAAAATGCAGTAGTTTTGCGAAAATAGTTGAAAGTTTTTTGTAATACCATAAATAGGAATTTTCACTGTTTTCATCAAGCCCATCTTCCGTACACTTACCAAAGGTTTCAGAAGACAAGAAAGGACCCTTCCAACTTGCCTTTTAAGCAAGTAATGGAAGGACCCTAACCCTCAACTCAACCTTTTAACCTTTAACCGAACCAGCAGCAATGCCCTCCACGATTCGATTACTCAGGATGAGAAAAGCAATCAGAATCGGCATAATGCTGATCATCAGCGTTGCACCAATGGCTCCCCAGTCCGTTGTATATTGACCGATAAAGTTCTGCACCCCAACGGTCAGGGTCTTGTATGAATCCGTACTGATGAACGTATTAACAAAGATGAACTCATTCCAGTTATAGATCATGTTGATGATTGCCGTTGTGGAGATAACCGAAGCTGTCATCGGCAAGATAATCCGAAAGAAAATTCGATGCACGGAGCAGCCATCCATCACTGCGGCTTCTTCCACTTCCCGGGGAAGCGCGTAGTAGAATCCGAGTAAAATCATAATGGTAATTGGCATATTAAAAGCAATATAAGACAAGATGACTGACAAAGGATGATCGGTGAGATGAAGCTTCAGGAACAAGCTGAACAGCGGAATCAACGTGGAGTGTACAGGGATCATCAGACCCACCATGAATAGCCCCAGCACCAGCGAACGGCCCTTCCAGCGCATACGTGTAATGGCAAAGGTCACCAGACTGGCAAACAGCACGGTAACCACCACCGAGACCACGGTAATCCATACACTGTTGAAGAAGTACAAGCTGATATTTCCCTCTGTCCATACCTTGACATAGTTTTCCCAACGCGGGGTAGCAGGAAGGGAAAAAGGCGCCATGTCGAATACTTCCTGATTATTTTTAAGCGAGAATAACAGCAGCCATACCAAGGGTAAAATTTGCAGCAAAGCTACCAGGGACAAGAGGAAATATAGCAGAACATATCCGAATCTCCTTAACCATGCCGAGCCTCGGCCTGTCCCCGGGTAAGTTGGCAATCTAACGGCCGTATCCGTCTTCACCGGGATGGACCTCCTTTCATTTCACTAGGGCGTGTCTGGAAACTCCGAAGGTGGCAGATTTTGCCGAATTTTCGTTCCAAGCAAGGAAATTTTCCGCAGGCGTGCCGGGGCACGTCAAGGGAAAGTGACGCAGCAGGGGGCGAAAAGGCGGTAAAAGATGCACTTCAGCGAGTTTTCAGACACGAACTAGCGTCAGGAATACTGGATCGTATCTTTGGATGCCGTCGCTTTACGAAGCAGCCAGGTAACAAGCAGACAGATCAAGAGCAGGAAGAACCCTACAGCACTGCCGTAACCAAAGTCGAAGCTACGGAACGCCTGACGATACATATAGGAGGCCATCACTTCGCTGGAGCCATTCGGTCCGCCATCGGTCATCACGTAGATGAGATCAAAATACTTGAGTGAGCCTACCACAGCCAGTACCACAGTCACCTTGATGACTTCAGTAATTAGCGGCAACTTAATTCGAAAAGCGATCTGCCAAGGGCTTGCCCCATCAATCCGGGCTGCTTCCACCAGAGATTCCGGAATATTTTTGAGGGCCGCATAATAGATCAAAATATAGAAGCCTGCATACTGCCATAGAATCGGTACGAACAGTGCATACAGCACCAGTGATGGCTCCGCCAGCCAGGCTGGCGGATTGCTGAAGCCGATCGCTTCCAGAAAAGTGTTTAGCACACCATTGCTGGGATGATAGATCTTCAGCCATAACTGGGCGATCGCGACCGAAGACAGCAGCATCGGGATCAAATATATTTTGCGGAACAGATTGGCACCCTTGATCTTGCCTGACAGCACCAAAGCAATCATCAGATAACCGATCAGACTCAGCGCGGAGAACAAAGCAAGCAAAAAAGTATGATTCGCACTCTGCCAGAATGTTCCGTCCTGAAGCAGTCTGGCGTAATTATCCAATCCAATAAAGGTCATTGCACCGATCCCGTCCCATTGCATCAACCCATAATACCCGGTGAGCACAATCGGGATGTAAACCAAGATCAGCAGCAGAAGCAGTGCAGGTAGCACGTACAACGCAGCAACGAGACGGTTGGACATGACTTTGTCCATCACATTATCCTCCCTTCAAGCGTTCAAGCACGTGTACGTCAATTGCCCTTATCAATTGCAGCCTGATGATTCTTCACAAAATCCTCTGGTGTCACCGCTTTGCCAAACAACGCCTGAATCATGTCCAGATGGGCCTGAGCGGCTGCCGGTTTCATCTGTACATCTGCAAAGAGCGTAAGGCTGCTGGCCTGATTCAATTCGTTCAGCAGGTCGATGTAGAGCTGTGGCAGCTGTACTGCAGCCGTATCCACTTTGGTTGCCGGGATGACGCCTGCCTCAGTCACCGAACTCTCACCCCATTTTTCCACAAAGTATTGCACGAACTTCGCCGCTTCTTCCTTCACTTTGGAATTCTGGGCCACGAACAGCCCTACGCCTGGACCACCTACCCAGCTGTTAATATCGCTCTTGCCATCTTCCATCGTTGGGAATTTGAAAAATCCGATCTTGTCTTTGAATTCCTGTGGGATATCCGGGTTAGTCGTGAAGTTTGGCAGTTCCCACGTACCCATCAGATACATGGCAGCTTTTTCGTTCATGAATTCGGATTTGCCCTCATCGTTGGACAACCCGTTGAAACCTTTGTTGAAGGCATTCATATCCACCAGCTTTTGTACCTCGGCAGCAGCTTGAGTCAGAGCAGGATCGTCAAACTTGCCGGTGCCATTGATTGCCTTTTCCAGTGCATCTCCACCTAACCGATTTGCCAGATACATATACCAGAGTGAGCCAGTCCAGCGGTCTTTATTGCCCAGTGCGATCGGAACCTCACCGTTCTCGGTCAGTGTCTTCAGCACACTCAGGAATTCATCGTACGTTGCTGGCGGCTGCAAGTTATATTTCGCAAAAATGGCTTTGTTATAATAAATGGGGGAGATATTTAACTCGATAGGTAGGGCATATGTTTTGCCGTCAATCGCATAGGCTTCTGTTGTGCCAGCTATGAACTTTTCGCCCAGCGAGTCGCTCAGCAGATCATCGACCGGTGCGAACAGGTTCCCCTTCACATAAGGCTCCAGAAAACCAGCAGCCCAAGTTACACCAATATCGGGAAGTTCATTGGATGCAGACAGGATTTTCAATTTGTTCTTGTATTGTTCATTCTCCAGCACTTCCTGCTTGATGGTCACATTCGGATGATCCGTCTGGTACTGCTTGATGATATCGTTGACCAATTTATTTTGCTGTGCAGAACTGCCTGCCGGCCAGAGGTGCATGAATTTGAGGGTTACTTTCCCATCTGTGCCGTTGCTGCCCGTTTCACCCGCTTGCTCCGAACTTGAACTGTTACATCCGGATAAAATTACGGCGAGAACCAGCGTCCATGACAGAAGAATGGCCATCGTCTTTTTGCTCATTATTCCAGACCCCCTTGGTTTTTTCGGTTAATGTAACCGCTTTAACCAAATTGTAGCACGGGTCTATTGCCTCTATAAGACCAGAACAATTTGGAAAAACTCCACTTTTTTGAGGTTATTTGTTATCTCGTTCAGATAGGGAATGCCGATATTTGCTTGGACTAAGCCCCTCAAGACTTTTAAATACCGTGATAAAATACTTATCCGTCTGATACCCCACCTGTTCCGCAATTTCCGAGATCGGCAGGGCTGTCTGCACAAGCAACTCCTTCGCGCGCTGAATGCGTTTGCGGGTAAGGTATTCACTAAAATTGATGCCGATCTGTTCCTTAAACAATACGCTGAAATAACTGGAGTTGAGATGGAGCAAATCAGCGACTTCACGCATGGTCACATGTTCACCCAGGTGAGTATCCACATAGGTCAAAGCTTCACTGATCTGGCTATTTAGCCTCTGTTCCCCTCGCTCCTTAACATCCAGCAGCTTGGGGTCAACCATTTCTTGCATCGTTTGAATACGTCGCTGCTGTTCGCTGAACTTTAGGGCTTTTTCGACGGTCTGTAGCAATTGTTCCTTATCAATCGGTTTCAACATATACTCCACAACACCCAACTTAATGGCCTGCTGGGCGTATTGAAAATCGGCATGTCCCGACATAATCAGGACAACAGGTTTGTTTGCAAAATGCTGAATGGCTTCAATGAGGGACAAACCGGAAAATTCCGGCATGCGAACATCCGTTATTAACAGATCCACCGGCTTTTTCTTGAGCCATTCGACAGCCTCGACGCCACTTTCTGCAGTCTGAATGTGATTTCGTCCTGCTGACCATCCCTCCAATGTCTTGCGAATACCCTCTCTTGTACGTGGCTCATCATCAACAATAAGAATCGTTTTGTCATGAATCATATTGCACCCTCCGTTCCCATGGGAATCTCAAAGCCAATGACGGTCCCTTCCCCAACCTTACTTGTTAAGGAGAGCTTGCACCGTTCGCCAAGTTGGCTGCCAAAGTAGAGCTTCAGCCGTCGATGTACGTTGATCAGACCTACGCCTGACCCCTTGTTGGATACAGTGGGACCACCATGTAAAGCATGAATGACAGATTGAAGCCGTAATTCATCCATACCGGGACCATCATCCCGAACCTCAATGCGAACCAGACTCTCATCGATTGAAACATCCACGTGGATGCTTATCTTGCCGGGTCCCAGTTTACTTTCAATGCCATGGAGGATCGCATTTTCCACCAAGGGCTGTATAAGCAGTTTCGGAATGGGGACCTTACGACCCGCATCACTCAATTGAATCTCCCATTGCATTCGATCCCCCAACCGCATCTGCATAATGCGAAGATACCGCTCTGCGTGTTCCAGCTCGTCGGCAATCGTAACCCACTCATCCTGCTGAGAGCTGGAGATAATGTAACGAAACAATCGGGACATCGCCACAACCATACGTGCCATCTCCTCGTCTCCCTTCTCCTCCAGGGACCAATAGAACGCCTCCAGTGTGTTAAATAGAAAGTGGGGGTTAATCTGAGACTGCAACGCCTTCAACTCCGCCCGGGACTGCATGACTTCCTTCTCATGAACCACACGGGTCAATTCGTTCTGTCTGTAGACCATCTGGTTATACACGTTGTTGAGTTCATTAATCTCCATCGTAGCGCTGACCATTAGATTAGGTCTCATGGCTCCCGGTTGTGCACTACGCATGGCCCGCATCAGGCGTATGAGCGGACGTGTAATCATCGTGGACAGAAAAAAGGACATGATCAGGAACAGAGCAACACCAATGATTCCCGAAATGAGAAGCGCCGTCCTCAGGATGGATACCCCTTCCGTTGTCTCCCGCAGCGGAGTCAGCACAGCAAGTGTCCATCCCGTTAATTCAGACTTTTGCCGGACAACGATATAGGATTCCTCCCCGTTCTGCACGACGGATCCACTGTCCAATATGGCTTTGGGATCGAGATTAATCTCCAGATCAGAAGTCACAACTTCGCCTGCCCCATCCAAGAGCATGATCGAGTCCTGCGAACCATCTGCCCCATTCGAATCATTGAGTTGAAAGAAACTGCGTTGCATCCGCACCACAATATAGCCTCCATGCTCAAAGGAATGTTCCAGCAGGTTAATGCGCCGAATAGCCAGAAGCACACCCGGATCTTCAGGGTCAGCGCCTGCCCATACCAGTCTGCCTTTTCCTTCATCCGCCAGGTTGATCCAGTTGCGCTCCACTCTGAGATCGAGGGATCGGTCATCCATCGGAAAGATGCGGTTATAACTCGTAGTGTATATCTCCATACTTTGCGCTCCGTTGATGAAAGACTGATAACTGCCTGCAATCTGCAAGAGAGCTTGGCGCTGATTAAAGGTGGCCGGGTTGCCTAGCTTCTCATCGCTGAGCAGGCGCTGCACATAGGAATCATCCGCAACCTGGGCGGTCAGCGAGTTCACTTGTGCAATGAGTGCATCCAATCTGCCGCTGGCTTGGACAGCAGTTTGATGAATATGTTTCTCCGCATTGCTTTTTAGCAGAGCAGCTACCCGATCATAAGCCGATATGCCTGCGAGCAGCAGAACAACAAGCATCACCAGAACGAAACCAATGAAGATCTGATTGCGGAGGGAGTTAAAATGTCCTTTTTTCCAATGCAACTTCCCCATTCTCCTCTCTTTTTGGCATGTAAAAGAACCCACCACTTTTCGCCCGTGCTCTTGAAGACTGGGTACAAACGATGCCGGATTTATCTACGTATTCAGTTTTTCTTATTAAAGCGCTTGCAAAAAAAAGAAACCAGAATCCCCTCTTCTCATCGTCTTTGTTTATCGATTAAACTAACGACTAAAAAATAGCATAGTTTTACAGGTTAATCAATCCTTCTGACAGTTCCCAAACGCCAAATGACAAGAATCAAAAAAAGAGAGTGGACTCTTAGAGTCCACTCTCTTGGTTCATATTCCTTCACACATAATCTTTTCTTTAGCATAACTTCGGTTATTTTACAGACCCTTGTGTAACCCCGTTGATGATCCACTTCTGTGCAAACAGGTAGATGATAATCATCGGCAGCAACGCGAGCAGGTAGGATGCAAACGCAAGGTTAAACTCGGTATTGAACTGCCCTTGGAATACATACTGTACCAGCGGCAGCGTGTACTGTCCCGGATCACTGATAATAATGAGTGGCAGCAAGAAGTCGTTGTACGTGGACAGACAGGTCAGAATACCAACCGTGGCACTGATGGGCGCCATGAGCGGGAAAATAATTTTCCAGAATGTACCCCAGGTTGTCGCCCCATCTACAAATGCCGCTTCCTCCAGCGCTACCGGAATGGACCGGATATATCCAACGTACACAAATACGTTGAATGCCAGACCATAGACCGTGTGCAGCAGAATCAGACCTACCAGATTTGTCATCTCCAGCGATGCGGTCAGCTTAACAATCGGCAGCATGATGATCGGGAACGGAATGAACATCGCACTAACGAAGTAATAATACAGCCCTTTGAAAAACTTGCGTTTCTCCATATTCCGTGCAATGGCATAGGCCACCATCGAGTTACTGAGCAACGTCAAAAGCACGGTTGATGCGGTAACGATTGCGCTGTTACGGAACGATTGGAAGAAGTTTGTCATGTCGATGGCCCTCGCGAAATTCTCCCAGTGAAGTGTGGTCGGAATGGCAAAGACCGATTGGGTCATCTGTTCCGGATTTTTCAAAGCAATCGTAACGGTCATATAAAGTGGGAACAGGATAAACAGGGTACCCAGCACAACGAGCAGCATAACGGGCCAATTGATTCGTGTACGGCTTCTCATTACAGATCCATCTCCCTTCTTTGCAGGAACCGGATTTGCAGAATTGAAATCACCGCAATAACGATGAAGTAAATAACCGAGTTCGCAGATTGATATGCATATTCGCCGCCTTCAAATCCTCCGGTGTAGATCAGATGAGAGATGGACTGCGTCGCCCGTCCGGGACCACCGTTAGTCAAGGCTACGATTTGGTCGAAGACCATAAGTGAGTTTTTCATCGCCAGCACCATATTAATGGTGAAGAACGGGGCAATAAGCGGGAAAGTAATGCTCCAGAATTCACGCCATTTGCCTGCGCCGTCGAGGTTGGATGCCTCGTATAGTGTCGTTGGTATCGTTTGCAGACCAGCCAAATATAGAATCGTATTCAGGGCCACCGATTGCCATACTGCAACAATGACGATACCGATCCAAGCTAGGCTCTCGCTGCCGAGTATGTTCGTGGATAGCGCGTTGATGCCCAGATTTTGTCCCCAGATCGGGAATACGTTGGAGAACAGGTAGTTAAATATGTAACCTACGATCAGTACACTCAGAATATTGGGCAGGAAGTAGATGCCGCGGAAAAAGTTACGGAACTTGATCTTGGCATTCAGCCCGAGTGCAATGAGCAGGCTCAGAATATTGGTCAGGATCGTCACAACGATCGCGAATTTGAACGTAAACCAGTAGGCGTTACCTACATTGTCGTCCTGGAACAAGTTGAAATAGTTTTTAAAACCAACAAAATCATACTCTTTCCCGAATCCGTTATAATTCGTAAATGAATAATAGATGCCCTGGAGGGCCGGCAGGGTCATAAATACAAAGAACAATACAACCGCCGGAACCGTCATCCAGTAATAAGGTGCGATACGCTTGTTCATACTCCATCCTCCTTCAGACAAGGCTTAGCGCCGATTAGCAACCTTGTCCCATTCTTTGTCGAGTGTATCTAGATAGTTGTCGATGTTTTGGTTCTGCAAAAAGGACTGTACGATGGAATTCAGCTGCACCGCAGCCGGAATATAGTGATCGGGAAAGTCAATAACCTTGCCCTGCTCGATATATGGCATCAATTCCTGTACCGCAGGATCATCCTGCTTCACGCCTTCTACCGCAGAGAACAGCGTCTGTTCGTCAATATATCTTCCGATATTTTCAGGCTCTAATAGAAATGCAATAAACGTCTCTGCCTGCTCGCGATTAGGCGTATCTGCTGCAATGGTAAAAAGGGAGTCGATCCCGTTCACCAGCTTGATCTCGCTTGCATCGTTGCCCGTTGGGAATGGGAAGAAACCGATGTCTACATTTGGGTTCGCTTTGCGAATCTCCGAGATGGCCCAGGTTCCCTGGATGTACATGAAAGCTTCACCATTAGCGAAAGCACGGTTACCGTCCGAATAAGCTTTACCAAAGTTATCGCCGTGACCGTATTTCATGAGTTCCAGTTGCTTCTCAGCTACCTCGCGGTACTTCTCCTTGAACGTCACTTTGTTATCGCGCCGCTCCTGGTAGAAATCAATACCGACCAGATTGGAGGCCAGTGCATTGAAGGGCAGACTCGTCTGCCAATCATCCTTGTATGTGAAATAAAATGGAATCTCACCTGCATCCTTGATCTTTTGGGCGGTCGCAATGAGTTCATCCCACGTCTTGGGTACGTCCAATCCCATTTCCTTAAACAACGTTTTGTTGTACATGATGCCGTTTGCATTAGTCGCGTAAGGAATACCTGTCACTTCGTCCATGCCTGTGAGATCCTTCAGCATTTGTATGTAGTTCGGATCAACCGTCTGGAGTAATGAACTATCCGTCAGATCGGTGAAAATATCACTCTGGGCAAGAATGGAATAGGTGTCGGTTGCACCCATGGCCATAATATCCGGTATATCATTTTTGACGACACGCGTTTTTAAGACCGTCTCCGCATCTGGCGGATTCACCTGTGTCACCTGAATATCGTCATGCTCGGCATTAAACGTTTTGATCAATTCGTCAAAGGTTGTTTTGGCTTCAGGCTTGTTCTGGAAAAATTCAATCTGCACTTTGCCATTCGCACTATCCCCACTGGTACAGGAAGATAGAAGTACAGCCATCATTCCGCATAGCAACATTGTCCCGAGAGCCTTGGTAAGCGTTGTTCTCATGTTGTACCTCCCTCAGCTTTAAAAATTGAACTAATGTGATTTACACGGTGTCACTCCGATTGCAGCACCATCTTCCGATCGTTGTTATCACCAGATTTTTTTGATTCCCTTCCTCAAAGGGAAAATCCGGTGATAAACACGCACGCTTCGCTTCTTCAGATTGGTTCTGCACTCTCCGTGTTCGTGTATATCTTAGTTTCACTTTATATACGTAAAGATTTACCCATTCAGGTGGTGAAATAACCATTTGGTTAATCCTTCCACCAACTCATACTATGAGCGTTGGCTATACAAGCCTTTATTATTCCTAAAACGGTTTCGGTAAAAATGAATCAAGGCATTTCTTCCCACGACCTGAATTGGGCATAAATAAGGGACACTGGATGATATCCAATGTCCCTTATTTATTAAGCTTATATTCACCCACTGTAACGCTTTTATCCACGTGTTACGAACGTTCTGCTTTCGGCAAAGCATTGCGTAAACGCTTGGCTCGATAACTCTGATATGCACGAATCAACATGCCGATGATGATCATGACCACACCGATGTTAATTGCGACATCCGCGAGATTCAAAATCCCGCGTCCTGACGGAAACACGAGAAAATCCGTTACCCGCGCATAGATAAATCGATCGATCGCATTTCCTAAAGCCCCACCGACCATAAAACCCGCGCCAGCTTGCATCCAGAAACCGCGAATCTCACCTTTACTCCGATAATACAGCATGCCCGCTATGAACATAACAGCAATCACACCGAACAAACGCGCATTTCCCTGAAACATGCTGCCCGCCATTCCACTGTTCTCGTAATGCTGTAACTGCATGCCCGAGTTACCCAGTCTCATGACGTCGCCAACTTCCATATACATCCTCACTGCAATCTTGGTTCCCTGGTCCACCAAAGTCACCAGCAGTGCTACAAAATAAAACAGCATCGCGCTTCTCCTCCTGCCTACTTAGCGATAACTTATTTTAACTTTAAGAGTTTTGAGTATATTAGGTTCCTTTCACTTTAACACAGCCGATGTACGGTCTCCAAATGAGCCGTCTTCAACCACGCAAATAACGTCCACTAACATCGATCAGACTGCATCCAGAAGGGACTACACCAATCTATGTCGAATGTAGACATCAATCAATATGTAAAGGGGCTGCCTGTAATTTGAACCTGATCATGACAGAGAAATTAAAGGAAATGCAGCAGGAAGAAAAGAACTTGGTATTTGGCACATTTGATTCTGAAACGGCGCTTAACCTTGGCCTGCATCTGGTCGAAGAAGGGAAGCGTCGTTCCCAAGCCGTGACCATCGACATAACCCTGAAAGGACATCGTCTCTTTTTGCATGCTATGGAAGGCACTCATCCCGACAACGAAGACTGGATTCGCCGCAAGAACAACGTGGTGAATCATTTCTCCTCCAGCTCTTGGCATACAGCTCTGCGGTTGAGAAGCGAAAATCAGACACTTGAGCAAGACTTCAATCTGCCTGCATCTGATTATGTCCTGGCTGGTGGCGCTTTCCCGCTGATTCTGGAAAATGAGGGACAGGTCGGCACCATTACAGTATCGGGTCTGCCTGATGAGGAAGACCATGATCTGGTCACGACAGGAATTCGCACGTTTTTGTTGCAGCAAGGTTAGATTAAAATGAGCAAAAAAAATCCGTACCTGGGATAGGCACGGATTTTCTTCTTTTTCCTGCAGTTTAATTACTGCGTTTATTGGATCGCTGAGAGAACGTCCAGAAGCATAGATTTGAATTTCGGCCGATCAATGGCTTCACAGACACGTACATTCGGCTCTTTGCCAAAACGTCCGTTAATATCAACCACACTGTATCCGCGTGTCAGCTCTCCTGCCGCTTCGACATCCACATAATATTGACCCGACTTGGTCATGATGGATTCATCCGCGGCTACAGCCATCAGCAACGTATCGGGATGAGTGGTGCCATTGAGTTTATGTACCGACTTGTTGAACTGCATAACCACTTTGTTAATGGCTGTAAAGAAATCTGCACCTGATGTACCGAGAGCTGCAATCTCTGCATGATCGTCATCATCCATCACTGAATATTGCGTGCACATCTCCCAGCCAACCATCGTGATCGGGATCCCTGCATGCAGTACAATTTTCGCTGCTTCCGGGTCCACGTAGAAGTTATACTCCGCCGCCGGTGTGATATTGCCCAGTGCATTATTCGTTCCGCCCATGATGTACAGGTGAGCAATCTCCGGAATAATCGTGGGGTCTTTCTGAATCGCCATCGCAATATTGGTCAGCGGGGCAATTGCCAGAAGTTCAATTTCACCCGGATGTGCATGCACCTTCTCAATGATAAAATCAACCGCATGCCCGCTCTCGGGACGCTGATCCGCCTTCGGGAAATGCGCGCCGCCCATGCCATCATCGCCATGCACGTCTTCCACTGTGCGGTGCTGAGCTTTACCGTAGGCCATTAACGGACGCTCGCATCCTTTATACACAGGCACCTTGCCGCCATGTCCAGCAACCTGTACCGTGTACAGGGCATTTTCAACCTCCTGGTCGAATTGTACGTTACCGCCCGTGATCGTGATGCCTTCCACCTGAAAGTGATGCAATGCCGTCAGGATCGCAATCGTATCGTCTCCTGCTGTATCTGTATCGATGATGACTCTTCTCATGATGCCGCGCTCCTTCTTCCATTTATATAGTACATTCTATAAAACACTATGTCTTATTTTACATCAAAAACGTACCAATGACGATGGAAACGCCGATGATAATCGAACGCAGCAGCTGCGCTACCGCCATATTTCCTCGTGCGATTTCATCGCAAACTCGCATTTTGGGCGTGAGGAAGTCAAATATAATATAGACCAGGCACAGCACAATAATTCCAAACGCCGACCACAGCAGCATATCCAACCACGAATGCGTTGAGAAAGATACCATGCCCACAATAATACACAGTCCCAGCAATTTGCTGCCCATGTACATGCCTGCCGCTTCGTTTCCTTTCGCGATCTCTTCACTATCGTTATACCGGGTCAATCTGCTAAAAGCAAAATATCCACATACCAATACCACCAGCAAAATGCCTATACCCACCACAACATTCAGCAAGTTCAATCCCAAGTTCTCCATTCCTTCTTCTCCTCCTCATCATTCATCCGTTCACGAACCGCAGCCGCGCAATAATAGGCCATATCTCCGGTTACTTTCTCCCCGACCCTGGGTAACACCCCAGCCAAACGCCCACCGATAACAAACACCCCTGTAAGCAGATAACCGCTGTACGCTCCATTTTCCGTCTCAATCACGACCTGTTCCATCGGAACCAGCTGCTGATAGATTTTGGGTTGGTTTTCGTAATAAGCTGTAACCTCTTCATCCTCGTCTGTTGTCGCAGTTGCAAGATTGGATTCCAGCGTCTCGTTAAGAGGATGCTCCATATCCTGCTTTCCAAAGGCATTGTTCGTTCCTCCATCCAGCAAAAGAGTTCCTCTGCCTTCGCGCCCCCAATAGCTTTTGGCTACATATGGTATAGCGTTCAGTTCGAAAGGCTCAGCTGAAAAATAGGTGGGCAGCAGATATCGGGAAATCACGTCCATCTCTGCTTCATTAAAGAGGGTAAACCCGCAATATTCCGGGGTTTGCTCGTTACGCTCGTAGAGCGACCAGATTGCCGCCATGAAGCCTTTGCTCTGCATCAGTACATGCTGAACCGGATTCATTAGACCTAGTCGTCCCTCCCGTACAAGATCAAGCAGCGCAGCACCAATCTCCACGCCTGTCGTCTCATCCCGATCATCGATTAGATACTCCAGCGGATAGAGACGGTATAGCAGGTTGATCTCCCGAGCCTGATGGTAAAGCGCCTCCCCAGGGACAATCTCCAGTTCCTCCAGTGGAGCATAGAAAACTTCGTATCCCGCTTCCTGACAACGTCTCATCAGGTATTCCGTATTTGTTCGATCTTCGACATGTTCACCAAAAGAAGTGAACGTCACCGGACCCTGCAATCCTTGCTCTGCATAGAATTCCAGCCACATCTTGAAACACGCCTGAATACGTGCATCCATCTCGGCAGATGGTGCAATCAACGCGGCAGGCTCAGCAAGACCGACCAGGATATTTTCCAATGCAGCAGCCTCCGGTATGCCCGTTGGAGTGTCCGTATTATTTTCAATACACTTGGGCCCAGCTTCTCCGATAATCCAGTCCTGGCGGGTAATTCCTCCAGTCACCATCTCCATACGTGCCGTCGGAATAAGCCCGGGATGGATACCCAGCTGATGCTCCAAAAAGGAATCCGGCATATATTGCTGGATAAATCGCATCACTTTACAGTAAATGCCGTCTACCGCCTCGGCTGCGGCACGCAGCTCTTCTACCTCCGAGGGAGAATAGACCGTCAATGCAGGCACACAATACTGCTTCCCATACATTCGATGATATGGAATCTGTTGTTCCGTTTCGCCCTGAAATACCTCTTCGTGACTAAACGGCAGTTGAACCACTTGCCTCATCCGGTTATCCTCCCGAACTGCGGAAGAAACTACCGAAGCCGCTTGATTTGGACTTGGATTTGCTATAGGAGCTGTTACTGTCCTTGTTGCTTCGATACGACGACCCGCCGTAGTAATAGTGCCCACTGCTGGAATCATATTCACATCCGGTATCATATTCCGGGTCACATTCATCATTGTTGCTGCCACAACCGGATAACACGGCAGGAACCGCCAGCATCAGGGAGAAAGCAACCAGTTTTGCTTTTGATCCGGGTTTCGATGCTTGCCCCCGCTCTTGGTCACTCATTACAGATCCACCTCTTTCATATAAAACAACACTTTCTTGCGATCCGCATCCAGCACGGAATACAGGAATTCATACGTCTTGCCACCGCGAACCATGTAATGATCCAGCAGTTGCTCTGCAAGCTCCATCGTATAGGTGGAGGATACTGTGAGTTCCAACTCCTGAAATGAACTTCCATTCCACAACATGTACTCTGCACTATACATGGAAGACATTTTGCACATGGCCAGCGCAGCATCCGCAATGGCTGCACCGTACTCGTCCGGCATCTGTTGCTCATATGCCGTTACATATACTGCATGTTCCCGCCCATCCTGGCATTCATTGGACAGATGCGCCCAGAGTTTGTTTCTCACCAAGGTGGCATCCACCAGTTTGCGCATGAATAGTTCATCACGCGTGACTGAAGTCTGTTCCAGCACCCCTGTCTCCGCCTGTCGATCATCTGACCAACTCCGATACGTCAATGAATAATAGATACCGTTAACCTCCCTTTTTGCGAGCTCTTAGGTGAGCCGTTTCAATTCATACAAACGTATTTAACGCATCAGAAGGAAAAAAGTTACACTATTCACTATGACATGTAATAAAGAACATGTTGGCTACCTTCGTTCTCCGATTAACGAAGCAGGAAATAACATACTGTTTTCTACTTTTGGTACGCAATTCAGTTCAAAAAGGCCGGAGAAGATTCTCCGACCTCGCTTGTTCAATCTTATGCTCATGCCATTCGGACTTATAACTCAGCCCACTGGGCCAATACATTATTGTATTCAGTGGACAATTGCTCCCGGTCATTCCAGATTTGTTCCAGTTCAAGCGGATTGTTCTGCACCGTTTCCAACTGTTGATCCAGCACCTGAATCTCTGCCTCAAGACGAGCCAACGTCTGTTCCAGCTTCTCTGCAGACTGGTTGTTACCATTGCCACTTCTATGTTTCGATACTGCTGCTGAAGGAGTCAACGCCTTACCTGATTTAGTAGAAACTTCATAATCACGACTTCCATCGGTAGCCGCAACAGTGGAACCGTTCAATGTCGAGGTTGCTTCTGGTTGCTTCCCTGATCTGGCAGTCCCGCTCGACGCGAACGTTAAACCTGACTTCAATTCTGATTTGGCGTTCCCACGAGAAGAAACGCCCACGCCTGCTGTAGCCTGAGTTGTCGCCGCCGCACGAGCTTGCAAATCAAGTTTCTTCTCACGATACGCCTCATAATCTCCCAGATAAGCGGTCATCTGACCGTCCTCCAGTTCCCAGACACGGGAAGCGAGGCGATTGACGAAATACCGATCATGTGAGATGGCAAGTACGGTACCTTCAAAATCACCCAGCGACTCTTCCAGCGCTTCTCTCGATGCGATATCAAGATGGTTGGTTGGCTCATCGAGCAGCAGTACATTGGGTTTGCGTTGCACCAGAAGAGCTAGCCGCAGACGCGTCCATTCCCCACCAGATAATTGCCCGACAGAGCGGAATACATCTGCTCCATAGAACAGGTATCGAGCCAGTATTCCGCGAGCTTCTCCCTCTTCCACGCCTGCTTCCAGACGGAAGTATTCAAGTACGTTCAACTTCGGATTCGTAGGTTCCTCCTGTTGAGCCAGATACCCTACATCCACGCGTGCCCCCCACTCCAGCCTGCCCGCATTGGGCTGCTCGTCACCAAGCAACAGCTTGAACAGGGTTGTCTTGCCGGAGCCATTGCGTCCAATGAGTGCAATTTTATCTCCATATTCCAGCAGACCCGAGATTCCGCGCAGGATTTCACGCTCACCATAGCTCTTCTCGACCTGTTCCAATACCGCTACCCGCTTACCCGTTCGATCCGTAGGACGCACATCGAATTCGGCATTGCGGCGCTCCAGGACAGGACGCTTCACCTGTTCCATCCGCTCCAGCGCCTTGCGCATGGAAGCGGCCCGCCGGAAGAACTTTTCATTGCCGCCCACACGACCCCATTCCTCCAGTTGGCGGATTGTTTCCTTCATTTTTTTGATAACCTTCTGCTGCTCCTTGAACTCCTCGAATTGCTGCAACAGCCGTTGTTCCTTCACTTTCATATATTCCGTATAACCGCCAGCAGACGTTTCCGCTTCTCCATCCTCCAGCTCCAGTGTTCGATTCACGACCCGATCCAGAAAATAGCGATCATGCGAGATCAGGACAATGGTGCCGGGATATTCTCGTAAAAATCCTTCCAGCCACTCGACCCGCTCCAGATCGAGATGGTTCGTTGGCTCATCGAGCAATAACAGATCGGGTTTTACGATTAGCTGCGAGGCCAGCACCACCCGAGTCTGCTCCCCACCGGACAAGGAACCGAAGCGCCAACCATAGTGTGCCTTGGCGATATCCAGACCGTTCGCCACCTGATCGATCCGGGCATCCATTTCGTATCCACCCTCACGCTCAAACTGGTCTTGCAGTGCCGCATAACGTTTCAACAAGCGCTCCAATTGATTAGGGTCTGCTGCACATGCCGGATCGGACATCTGCTGCTCCATTTCCTTCATTTGCGTGCGACATATCATAAGCTCCTTGAATCCAAGACTCAGTACATCCAGTACGGTATGTTCATCCAATCCTTCTGGAACCTGAGCCACATATCCCATTCGTGTATCTTTCTTTATCATCAATTGCCCTTCATCCGGCTTGTTCAGTCTTGCCATCAGGCGCATAAGTGTGGTCTTGCCGCTTCCGTTACGGCCGATCAGGGCGACCTTGTCACCTTCCATAATTTCAAACGTAATGCCATCCAGCACCAGATGTGCTCCGTGGTATTGAGTCAGTTGTTGCGCGCTAATCATCATCATAATAAGGTTCCTCCTATGGTATGGAAGATCCTGACCGCAACACAAAAAGAGCCGCAGGAGGTTAGCTCCGCGGCCCTTCAGAATTCAAGCAATATCGCTTATCGTCCGAATGAGGTCAAGGCAGGCATCTTCTCGCAAATGTTAACTTCCGTATATTCAAAATTGGACAGACTTCTCCCGTTGGTCAGAAAAGTATGAACAATGCCAGCCATAGCAATCGGCAGCTGGCTAATACGGTTGTTAAGCATCTCGTGATTCACCTGTCTTCACCTCCCTTGTCATAATTAATGTCAATATATCACAGACGAATGCATTCCTGCAACCATCCCATCGCCCAATTCATCCGTACTGCACAGCAGCTACTACTCTGATTAATTTCTGCCCCGTCGCCGAAGCACCACATCCCTGATCGCCACCGTAATGAGTGTTAACATTCCCGCCGTACCCAGCGATACGCCAAGCAGGGCATATCCGATGCCGTTCCACCCGCCAATATCGATGCTGATCATGATTACGACGGCACCGCCGAGCAAGGCCACACATGGCAATATATATTGTACCCACGTCATTCGGCGTCCTTGCAACCGGTAGATAAGCCATTCAATCAGCAATAATGCGACCCAAACAAGGAGTGTTAATATAATAAGGCCTTTCACTCATGCTCCCCTCCTTCTTCACACATTCTCCGAATACACATGGACGCTGGGCATTCTGATACGTGTAGAGTTTATCATATAATGAAGCCCACCATTCACGATAAATGAAATTCGTAAATGGTGGGCTTCAGGAAGGTTTCATGATATCCAATTGGCATATTTCTTATGATGCCTTGTTCCTGCCAGCAGGCTTAGTAAAGGCTCACACTTTCAGCCTGACGTTGCTCATAAAGCAGTCCTTTATACAAGTCTGCCTTACCCACGGAATTGAACAGATTCATTTTATAACGAATGACGTTTTGAGCCTCAACAATGCAGTCCGGGTAAATGGCATTTGGGTCCCATAATTCCGTCGTGCTTAGAATTTCACGGGCTTTTTTGAAGTATGCATGTTTCATATCGCTGGAAATATTGATTTTACATATCCCCAACTGAACAGAGTCGGAAACCTCCTGATCAGGATTTGCGGATCCCCCGTGCAGAACGAGAGGGATATCTACCAATTGATTGATTTCTCTCAGAATATCCATTTGCAACTCCGGTTTAATATGTTTGGGATATATGCCATGGGCTGTACCGATGGCCACCGCCAATGTATCGATACCCGTACGTGCCACAAAATCTTCCGCCTGGGCCGGATTTGTGTAAGTTACTACAGATACACCGCCCTCGATAGAATTACCGGTCTGCCCAATCGTTCCCAATTCCCCCTCAACAGATACGCCGACGGCGTGTGCAAGCTCCACCGCCTGTTTAGTAATAGCCACATTTTCTTCATAAGGGAGCAGAGAACCGTCAATCATGACAGAAGTAAATCCACACTTGATCGCCCGGATGATATCAGCAATGGACCCCCCATGATCCAGATGGATCACCAGTGGAACATGGCTGGCATGTGCACGCTGGCTGGCATATGCGAAAAATTCATCCGTCAAAAATTCAAGCTCCGTCGGGTGAATGGCGATGATTGCCGGGGAATTGGAGTGCTCCGCCTCCTCAATCACAGCTCTCAAAAATGTACTGTCTGCCACGTTAAATGCTCCCACCGCGAATTGGTGTTCCTTGGCTACTTTAAGTAGCTCCTTCATCGTAATCAACATGAAACACATCTCCTTTAGATTGGTTTAATAAAATGTAAGCGCTATCTATATGGCGGGTATTACTCCACCTTGAACACAATGTCATCGAAGGTTACGCTTTCGTCTTCGGTATCGTCGAATTCTTCATCCATCACCGTAACTGGCTTCTTTAATAAAGATAAGGTTACACCGCAGATTCCGGTTCCAATGAGAAGAGACAACATAAACAACCATGGATGGGTGAAGAGGGGAACAACGAATAATCCCCCGTGTGGCACCGGAGCCTCAACGCCCCAGATCATAATCAATCCACCAGCTACCGCTGAGCCGATGACACAGGAAGTCACCACCCGGATCAGATCCCTTGCCGCAATCGGAATGACACCCTCCGTGACCATGCAGATTCCCATCGGGAATGCGGCCTTTAACGATTCTTTTTCTGCTGCCGTATATTTGTTTCTCGTCAGGAAATACGATAGGGTAATCCCTAATGGTGGAATAATGGAGCCGACAAACTTGACAGCCTCAGGCCCATAGATACCTTGGACCAGCATCCCATCAGCAAACAGTGACATCGTTTTATTAACAGGCCCCCCGAAATCAAAGGTGGCCATCAAGCCCAGAATGGCACCTAAAACAAATTTGGACCCCCCCTGCATCGATTCAAGCACATGGGTAAGACTGTCCTGTAACCAGACAATTGGCTGACCAATGACAAGAAAGATACCTAAACCAGAGATCAATGTAGCCAGAAACGGAATAACGAGAACAGGCATTAATCCTTGCATGGACTTTGGCAGCTTCACATATTTACGGATACCGAGTACGACATAACCCACCAGAAATCCGCCCAGCATCCCACCAATGAACCCCGCTTGAATCTGACTGCATATAAAACCAACAATTAATCCTGGAGCAATTCCGGGACGGTCCGAGATCGAATAAGCAATCGCTGCGCAAATTAAAGGGACAACCAGCCCCATGCCCCAACCGCCGATTTGGTTAATCATATACGGAATGGTACCTTCCGCCTTGCCCACATCGGCTCCTCCCAGAATTTGTCCCAGCGCGATACACAGCCCTGAAGCAACGATCAAAGGAATCATATAGGAAATGCCTGTTAACAGATGACCTTTGATGACTGAACCTGCGTGATTGGATTTTGCGCTCATCGCCCTGCCTCCCTTGTTATGAGGATACCCCTAAAGACTGCTCCACCTTTTCAATGAATTTAATCGGGGCTTTAATGACCGTCTCGGTTTTGACTCGAATGATCCGTTTGCCTTTGAACCTTTCTTCTCCACCGATTTTGATATCTGCAGCCACAATGACAACATCAGCTGCCCCAATCTCTTCCCTGGAAAGCTCGTTTTCTGTTCCTATGGTGCCTTGGGTCTCTACTTTAATCTCATGACCACGCGCTTTTGCACCTTTGATCAATTTTTCCTTGGCAATATACGTGTGGGCAATACCAGCAGTGCACGCGGCTACGGCTACAATGTTCATCAGAATCCCTCCAAATGATGTATTGTGCTCCATATTAAAATCCTGAATTGCCATGTTCTACGATACGCTCTCTCTGCTAGCAAACAGCTCCATAATCTGGGCCGAGTCCGACTCATGCATCAAACGTTCCAGTACCTCTTCATCAGCGAGCATACTCGCAACTTGGACCAACAGCTTCATGTGGGTTGTATTCCGGTCTACAAGCCTTACAGCAAACAAAATAACGACATGGACAGGTTTGCCGTCCAGGGTCTCCCATTCAAGCGGATGCTCTGTTCGTCCGATGGTGAGGGAGGTCTTGAGGACCGCCGCCGATTTGCCATGAGGGATAGCAACGTGGTTCTCCAGGCCAGTCTGACCCTCTTCTTCTCTTAAATAGACGTCTTTGATAAACTCTTCTTTGGAGGAAAGGACACCTTCCTTTGCAAGCAAATCCACCAATTCCTCGATGGCTTCATCCTTGGTTCGTGCTTTTAGATCCAGCTTAATCAACCGTTCGTTGATAATCTTGGTTATATCCATAATGGTCCTCCTCCTGATCGTGCTTGGACTGTAATATCTCGAAAAGCTCCTGTGGTGTAGTTACTCTCATGATCTGTTCATACATGCGCCTGCACATCAACAAGCTCTGTATTTCTATCAATAATTCAGTTAGTGGCCCATCCTGGAAGAAAGCGATTACAATTTCCAATTTGCAATTGGTCGGTTCGCCTTGAATGACATTAAAACCGACGATGGGATTGACATTCACATCACTGCGGATCAGGAAAACCGACAAATGGTTATTCAGCTTAGCCTCGGCAAATGTCCGGTTCTCCAGATTAGCGCCTACGTGTTGGAGTATGGATGCAAACAGCTTCAGACGGGATGCTGTACCTTCTGTATATTGTTCCTTCGTATTCGTTTCAATCTGTACATAAGATGGGTGGATGTAGGCCCTGAGCAGTGGAAACGAAAACACCCTGTTTTGATGTTGATTCAACCTCTCCTCGTTAAATTTCGCCTTTATTAAGCTGACATCCGCGTCATTTAATAGCGCCGAGACATACACAACTGGCAAGTCATGATGCTCCAGTTTCACGGTTGATATAATCAGATCAATGTCCGTCCAATCCTCCATACGCTTGAACCAGCTTGTCGAAATGACATCAACGACTTCCCATTCGGGAAATGAACGATTGATCCGGCTTTTCAGCAAGTGAGATGTCCCTATTCCAGTGGAGCAGACCAGAATAACTCTTTTCTTTTTACTGCTTTTCTCAATGGATGCCTGAAAATAAAGGACCAGGTAACTTATCTCGTCATCACTAAACGAATTCAATCCGCAGGCTTGGGCCATGGGCAGCATCCCCAAACGGACCAGAGAGAATATCTCGGCATACGCCTTACGTATATCCTCCAGCAGAGGATTATTAATGGAAATGTTGTATTTTAGACGATTCAGCATCGGTTTGAAATGAATGATCAGACCCTTGTACAATTGTTCGTCTGTTGTGAGATCACGCCGGATCATCCCGGATACAGTCTGAATTAATTCCTTGACCATCACTTTAGACTCTGGACAAACCTTGTCCATCAGACCAGACAACTCAAGATTAAGGGACGGAACACTCATGCCTGATGAAATCAGATATTGATAGATGAAATAGATCTCTTCACTTGGTAATTCCAATCCGCATAGCTCACTGATTCGCTTGGCCATGGCTTTTGCGATGGAATGCACATGAGGATCAGTTACGGGATGATCAGGAATGCCGTCAGCCAATCGAATGACCTTGCCACTCTTCAGTCTGCGGATACAAATCAGCAGGTGAGTCAGCAGGTTGATATAATATGGATCGCCTATGGTATATCCTAATTGCTGCTCGGTTTCTTCCAGAATACGTTGAATCCCTTGAACTGAATCGCAGCCAAAATGTTCTATCAACTCAACTAGTGTGTTACCATCAATCCGAGATTCATGCTCTTGTTCTCCCGCCCGTTCTTCACTCACAAGTTCATTAATGAGAGAAGCCATGGCTTTGCGAATGTTAATCTCTGAACCGATCAGACGGGTACCGAGCTGGCTTTTTTCCAGTCGGAGCTGAAAGGGTTCAATTCGTTCTTCAATGGCCTTGAGATCATTCACAATCGATGCCTTGCCGATAAAGTATTCTTCTGACAGCTTGTTAATCGAGGTTTCCTCAGGAGAATCATATAATAAATTCGTCAATATTTTGATTCTCCTCGCCTCTACGGAAAGGGTTGTCACCACCCTTTTTCCCGAAGCCCATTGCGTTCTTCTCAGCTCCATCGTCTGTTCTTGGGTTAAAGCCAGCGCAATACCTCTTCCCGGCTTCCGTTCGAGGCGAATGCCGCGAATATGCAAATTGTGTTCCAAGGCGTTTAGTTCCCTGTAAATCGTTTTTTCCGACCAGTTCATGTGACCGGCTATTTCTTTGACCGGAACGAAATCCCTACGCTCCAATAGAAAATGCAAAATCTGATATTCTCTCGGAGATAGCGCTTTCATCTGAGGATCACTCCTTCCTTACGCTCACAGCATAACACTCGTATTTTTTTTGTTAAATACTAAAATATGTCCATTTCATTCGGGTCAAAATAATATACCCCCCTGTTGATCGCTATCAGAGCACCCGTTGATTTAGGTATAACGAAAAGGCTCCTGATCGGAATACCTACCCGATTAGAAGCCTTTTCGTCTCTGTTTTCGATTCACCGACTGAATGTGTTACGTTGCTCGTCCTACCCTTATTACTCAAGTTGATTTACCGGAGCCTCAAGCCGTTTATATCTGCATACATATGGCATCACTTCAACCAGTTAGCAAAAAATTCGCGGTACCCTTCTTTCATCTTCGTGCGCGAAAAAGCACCAAAGGCATACTCCCGGTTGTCTTCTGACACACTGCGCGGCGCAGCCGCAGCCATGTTCACCAGTTCAAACCAGTTATCCTCGTTGCCTGCAAAGGCATGCGTGGATCGAATGTGACCGTAGCAAGCGTGCTCCGGCTTCACAACCATTTTGCCCATCGCCATCGCTTCCGTCAGCGGCATCGCAAACGTATCAAAGGCTGAACAGTTCCAATACACCTTGGATGAGTTCATCAACGTAAATATCTCATCCTGTGTGAGCGCAAACTTCAGCTTCACGTTGGCAGGAATGTCGTACTTCTTCATGGTTTCCTTATAGCGTACACCGCCAAACACCATATATACTTCCTTGTCCGGGTTCTGCCGAGCATATTCCAGAACTAGATCCGGGCGACGGTTCGCCTCATCCCGCCCGATCCAGAGCACCCGATTATGCACGACCTGGCTCGGGTCATAATGTCGGTTCGCCAGCTCTTCGCTAAAACCAATCGGGATGACGTTCACGTCATGTACACCGAAATTGCGACCCAGTTCTGTTTTCAAAAACTCGGTCTGCACAATTGCTTTGTCTACCATCGTATAAAATGGCTTCATCATCTCATATCCCGTCAGCGCGGGATCGGGAAAACTGTGGGGGAACAACACGCTTTTCGGTAAGAACATCTTCAAAAACGTAAACCCGGATACGGTGTAGATGACATGCTCTATATTTTGGCTATGAATCTGATCCAGCACGATATCGTAGTTCACCAGGTCACCTTTCTCATGCTCGTAACCTGGCAACCAGTCGTATCCGCTGACATGACGCTCCGGCGAGATGAAAACAATATCCACGCCCAGCTCCAGACCAATCTGCTTCAGTCGATCCGCAAATACGCGCGGCCCCTGTGCTTCTGTGAATTGAATTTTACGCATAACAAGTCCGACTTTACGCAAGCTTCTCACCCCTCATTTCTATTCCTCACCCATGTGCTTCATGCACTGTTCCAGCGTCGCTGCCGCCTCATGCCACTGGTTACGCAACTGTTCCTTCGGCCACACACATTCCTCACTTCTCAGGTCACCATCAATCAAACGCAGCATCCAGAGTGAGAATACAATAGCATAGGCGTTGTACCATCCTGCAAAAGAATCCCGTTCAATCTGCACGCCCAGGCTCTCTAGTTTGTCCAAATAAATGTCTATGACCCGCTCTCGCAAAGCAGGCGTAATCGTTCTGGGAAACAGCGGATGCGAGAGATCTACCAGATGGTACATGTCCCACAGCGGCGTATTCAGATGGGCATGCTCCCAGTCCAATATGACCAGTCTGCCGTCCACCTCCGCCATATTTCCGGGATGCAGGTCTCCGTGACACAGAACAGTAGGAAGCTCTTCTTCTGCCGTGAGGATCAACCTTGAGATCTTGTCCCAATCGGATGCGGATAGCTGCATACCCAATCTAGATAACAGTTCATCGGTAAATTGCCTATGCATTTGCAACTCATCCAGCATCGTGCGAATGGGCGGTTTCTGACCTACGCGAGGCAGCTCACTCCAATCCGTAACAGGCAATGCATGCCATGCTGCCATATGTGCCGCTGCATCAAGCATCGTCGCCTCTCGCGAATCATGCACCAGTTGCCCCAGATCCTCATAGATCATCCAACTCTGTGCCGGTGCAATAGTAAGATCCGACGCTGCAATGAGTTGCGGATAGATCTGTGCTAACCCTGATAATACGCGCTCGTACATCCATCGTTCCCGTCCATGCTGTGCAGGATTCGTCAGCGGCTTGAAAATATAACTCCCCCCGGTAGGAATAGTGAATCGCTCCACATATCGTCCGTTCATTCCTTTATACAACTGTTCGCGGCTTGTTATATAGTGATCATTCAGCATTCCTTCGGGCGTCACCCAGCTGTATGCATCCAACTCTTCGTTCACGCAATCCACCATCCGTTTCGTTCTTCCTGCTGCTCCGATGTTAATTTCTATTCATCATACGTTGCCTCTCTCAAGCCTGCAAGCTTTGTTCGTAAGCGCTTATTCATTGTCTCCATTTAGAGTTTCAATATTGCTTGTTGCATTTTAGTTAGTAATCACTTACTATACGATTATGAAGAACAAACCTCATGTGGATAGTAAAAAGAAAGATATTTTACAAGCGGCGATGCGCTTGTTCGCAACCAAAGGCGTTGACGGCATATCCGTCAAAGAGATCGGTGACGCCGCCGGAGTGACCGATGCGGCGATCTACAAACATTTTAAAAACAAAGATGCCGTTGCCCTGGAAGCCTTCACCCAATACTGCGCGGACTATACTTCACTGATTGACGGGTATGTTCGCCAGGAAGGTCCGGTGCTGGAACGCTTCAAGCAACTGGTTACTGAGGTTCTCCATCTGCATGATGAAGATCCCTATGGACTGCTGTTGATTTCACAGAATCATGAAATATTCATTGAAGTAGGAAGCAGTGATGATTACCGTCAACCATTGGATGCGTTAATGGATCTCATCGATCAGGGAATGATGCGGGGCGAACTTCCTCAGCAGGATTCACGGCTCACAGCCGTTCTGGTGATCGGTGCGATTACACGTATGGCAGTCTCGAGTATGCAAGGTGAATTGCCAGAGTCGTTGGTACCCTACACCGGGGAAACCGTTCACCGACTCTCATTGATGTTGGGGCAAGTACCTCAAGAGTAGAACTGGAGAGGGGCAACCATTCTGACCTCGCAGAACACCAAGTAAGGTTCAGAGTTGCACGTTATAAAAAGAGAATCGTCAACATACCATCAGGATATACCGATGGATCACCGGGTCATACGTGACCTTTTCTTTTTGCACACGAGGTTAGTGTTCATTAACTAAAATAGTCAGGACGTGTCATCTTCCATGAAAAAAATATTAATTATTCAAGGCAATCCCGTCTCACCCAGTTACAACGGCGCAATCGCCGAGGCGTACCGCAAAGGTGCGGTGCAGGCTGGTGCCGACGTCCGCATGATCACCCTGAACGAGTTGGCATTCAACATGAATCTGGAGGGAGGATATCGTAATAAACTTCCACTTGAACCAGATTTGCTACAAGCTCAAGATGCAATCAAGTGGGCTGAGCATCTCGTATGGGTGTTCCCAATATGGTGGGGAGGACCGCCTGCCCTGCTGAAAGGTTTCATCGACCGGATCTTTATGCCAGGTTATGCCTTCAAGTATCAAAAAGGAAAACCTTTCCCGGATCAGCTGCTCAAAGGCCGCACCGCTCGCATGATCACCACGATGGATGGTCCTAGCTGGTACTTCAAATGGTTCCAAGGTGAGCCCGCACACAAAATGATGAAAATCTCCACCTTTGCGCTGACAGGCATCAAACCTGTGCAGATAACAACTGTAGATCAAGTCGGTAAGAAGTCAGATGAACAGAGAAAGAATTGGCTGGATAAGATTGAGCTGCTTGGGCGGAAGATGGGGTAACTGAGTAGATATCCATCGTCGCCATGGTCAGCTACATTGTGTGAAAGTAAAGTTTAATCAAAACGCTGTTTGCTGAGTTTGTTTTGTATAAAACGACGCTAACTAAAACAGGTCAATTATGGGAGTATCTAATTATAATTGACCTGTTCAATGCTATAAGGTTATTAGTAATTTCATTATAGTGCTTATAGAGGATAAAAAAAGACCACAATACGGGCGGCTAGCTCATATTATGGCATTGTTGGTCGTTTATTGTACGACTAATCTTTACTGTTGTAAAGGGTCTACTTATTATCTTGTAACCATTTTCTAGCTTCTTCACCTACTAGAATTTTTGGTTGTTCTGGCGTCCCAATATTGATGCTTTTTATAAAAGCCTCTTCCAGCCCCCGAACCCCGGTTAATTTAGCTCCTTTTAGCAATACATTTTCAAACGTAGCTAACCGCAAATCAGCATTAAAAAATATTGCATTGCGAAAATCTGTCTCATCAAAAAGACCAGCTACTAAATTAGCATCTGATAGATCTGCTTGAACAAACACAGTCTCGATACATTCACTATCAGAAAGTCTAGCAGCTTTAAGATTGGCATTTGTGAAGTCCGCATACGAGACATTAGATTTACAAAAGTCTGCCCCTTCCAAATATGTAGATATAAAAGTTGATGAACTTAGTAAAGATGAAGAGAAATCTTTGTGATTTAAGTTCATGCCATCAAAGGTACAAGCTGTTATATATGCTTGGTCTAATGGGTATTGTGACAAATCCATATTTCGCAAATCAATTTCATCTATACCTAGTTTTTCGCCTTGTTTCCCAACAGTTTCAAGCCAAAGGCGGTGTGATTCTAATCGAGTCATAGTTTCTTTAATATCATCTGTCATACCTAATCCCCTATGGATACCAGCTAATCCTATCTGATATTCCAGCTTTTTAATTGCTTCTTTTAACTGTTCTACATGTTCAGGAATCACGTCTCTTCTATCCACAATGACATTGTAAGTTTTATTCATTTCTTTATTGATTGCCTTCATTCCGTTATTTACTGTAAAAGCGCCTTCCTTAGGTGAAGTATGACCATTTGGAAATGATACGAAACTTTACAACGTCCCATTTAACGTTATTTGTTGTATCAATAAATTCTGCCCATCCGTCTCCTTGTGGATCACGTACTATCTTCCCTAGTTTTCCTCGTTGTGCCAAGTCTAGTCCTATTTCTCTTTCTTTCAAACCCTGATCCCTATTTTTTCCGCCATGTGAAGGATCGCCTGCTAAATTATCTAATTCCTTTTGCGTTCTACCGCCCGTATAATTTCCATCCTTATCATAAAGGTCGGGCTTATGGCCTTTTCCCGTCCCTTCAACGTTTTTGGTCCGATAAACGTACGTAATTGCTCCGGCATCAACAGCAGACTGTATCTCTACGTGGGGTTCATTTTCGTAAATTTATCCCAGTAATACTCCTGAATACATACGTTCACTCATCATCCTCGGAGGAATTTCGCTATTCGATTATATTTTTAAGTTGTGCTTGTTTCCAAATACAAAATAAAAAAGATTAATCACGGTATTAAATACCATAATTAACCTGCTAATAAAGCACGATAACGTTATTTATGTTGTAAACTTAAAGGATTTGATGTGCGCACAATCGAATTTAAAACTGCTGTTTGACACTTAGTTACTCAGCACTGTGTAACCCCCTACTACCAAAGAAAAATAATCTAATTCACTTCTTCGAACTCTTTCATTTTCTCAATTTTCACTCTGTCATTCTCTTCTTGTGGAATATGATTCAGATATTTACTTTCCCAATATTCTAACCTGTCTGAAGGGCCAAAGTTGGATTCGCCCCAATTCGTGTAATCGTATTCTATATTTAGGTTCCCTTTAGATGTAAGCTTCATGGTTATTGAAAACCATGGATCCTGTCCTTCGTTTAAAAATAAATTTTTCAACTCATTTGTAACTTCAAACAATTTAGTCTCTAAATGATTATATTCTTCTGAATTAACATTGTATCTATTTAAAATATCAAGAGAATAAATATACTCTCTCCCATTTTCAGGCTTAAAGAAAAAAAAGACTCCGCCTTCTCCATTTTCCACTTCACCATTAAAATAAAAGTCCTCCCACTTAACTGGTATCATTTGATCTATGATTTCTGCAATTGTTCTATATAATTCGTTCATTTTTTGTTCCATTAATTAACCTCCAACTTTATTTAATATTCGTTTAGTAACTGGCCTTTTGTTACCAATTTGATAGATAATTTTGAATGAATCTGGTCTCATTGAACTACCTGAATAAATTGGTTCAATTTTCACTGTAACTTTCTTAGGTGGTATCTCATGAAGAGCCTTCGACCACTCAGTCTCCATCTCATACCATTTCCCACCACTTCTATTAATTTGACTATTTTGCGGGACTAGATTATCAATATCTTTTGGTCCTTTAAACTGTGCTCCTATTAAATGTCCACCGTCATCGTCAAGCTGTCTGCCTTGTCCTTTTCCTACTGTCCTCTGTGCATATTCGCTGCGGTCTCCTTTGCCAAGCACAAGTGTTCCTTCACTTTCAATAATACGCCCTTGGCTATCCGTACGATAAGTATAACCATCTGGTGATGTGTATTCCACATTCGTTTTTAAAACCTTTTTTCTACCTTTCTTTGTAAATTGATCGCCATAGTTTACCTTTTGATACACTGGGGAGGGAGTTACACTTTTCCCCATCCCGTTAGCACCCTTGCTTGACTTCTCTCTCTTAACCTTCGCATCCCGAATCGTTTGCTTCACTTTGTCCAATGCTGCACTGGTTCCGCGACCTTTATATGGACCTTTGCTGCCTTTCGCACTTCCAACGACCAGCCCAATCCCGCCTACGATTTGGCTCCATTTCAGAGATGCGATCATCATCTTAGCGTAAGAGTCCGTGACAGGCTCTCCCGTAAACGGGTTAACCCGCAACTCCAGTGCTTCAATCTGTAACTGGATCAGATCCTGATCTATTGGTTCGACAGGACCGGGGCCTTGATTCAACGTACTAATATCTAAATTACCCTTATCCTTTTCAAACGCCTGAAGAGCTGCCTGGTCCGTCACACCCTTCTCATTAACCGGCAGCCACATATGCCACTGAGAATTATACACCATTCGATATCCCTTATTGCTAGGACTATTCGCTGCTTTCAGCCCGATCGACATCGTAGCTACGCTACCTGCCACTGCTGCCCCGCTCATCTCATCTGCCTGCTGAAAACGGACACCAATGTCTCGAAGTTCTTTCGCGATGTGGGTCAAATGCTCCAGCGTTTCGATCATGCGAGGCTGGGTTTCTTCAAATCGTTCTAAAAACCGTTCTCGTACCATCCCGGACCACATCGATTCCATCCAGCGGATCAATCGAACGAGTTCCTCTCGTGTATCTCCCATTTGCGCGCGAGTCCGTTCAACCTCTCGTGAGGCTTCAAACAAACGCTCCGGGGTTACTTGTATTCTACTCATCGCGTTCTCCATCTGTCCGATGCCGGACTCTATTTCTTGCTTATTTCAACCTATTGTGTTCTAAACGTTCAGCCTATTTCGGGCTTATTTTAACTGTATATTCTCGCTTAATGTGGCACCTGTGCACTGAAATCATCTCGGCTGGAACGATCAGCATGGTAGAACACCACGTCTCCGTCCCTTAAAGTGAACGAGTTGCCGTAGCTATCTTCGACTTGACGCTGAAATCCTTCCAGCAACCATTGGTTCATCAGCGGTGCATGGATATATTGCAGATGCGGAGCCCCCAGGTTCCCTTCCTGGATCGACTCCAAGTTAAAGTTCACAACAATATAACCGTTCTTCAAGAAGATGGGTGACTTTGCATCCAAACCACCATGGGTACGCCCATACTCTGCCAAATTGGTTCCTGCTTGAACCACGTAAGGCTCGGCGGGCAGACTATACTCTCCATACCACTGCTGAATGGCAGCATTTGCACGGAGTACATCCGCACTTGCGTTCGTCGGAATATTCGTTTTGGGTCCGATAAACGTACGTAATTGCTCCGGCATCAGCAGCAGACTGTATCCGCCTACAGGGGTTTTCATCTTCGTGAATTTATCGCGGTAATACTCCTGATACGTACGTTCACTCATCATCCCTGGATGAATCTCACCATAACGATTATATTTGTAGGTCGCCGTATCTCGTAGCTGTTCCGAAGGTACTTGACGTAACCGATCATTGAGAATGACAAA
>NZ_VXKZ01000086.1:0-52587 GCF_008693195.1 Paenibacillus sp. UASWS1643 | reverse complement strand
AGCGTTCGTCCTGAGCCAGGATCAAACTCTCCAATAAAGTATTGAAAAGAGCGATAAGCTCATTTTGAATCTGACGAAATTAAACATCTCATTTGTGCTCCAGCCGATTCAAGCCAAGGCTTGTCTCCAACTTTTGCGTTCATTCTGCAAGCAGAATGTTCACTCACTCGTTGTTCAGTTTTCAAAGATCAAACTTGTTTCGTTATTTCTTTTGTTCCCCTTGTCAACCGTGTGTTTCAGCGGCGACTTAAATAATATATCATACGACTGAATGTAATGCAACAGTTTTTTTCATTTCTTTTCTCTTAGTAGTTTTGCAGTAGCTAAAGCTATCATTATCCGTTCCCTATCTTGTCCTATCATATTAGGTTACGCTCATAGGGTACAAATATTTTAACACATTTATGAAAGGGTTTACAATAACTTCTTATAAAAATACTTTCTATTTTTTCCTGAGCAACTATCCCCGATATCCGCAACTCAATGTTCACTCCAGGTAAGAGGGAAGCCAGCTCTGTATTACAGAGCTGGCTTCCCTCTTATATAACAGGTACCTCACTTATTGATCAATCGCAATCCCCAGATTAGTTTTGTATCCATGGATTGCGACGCTTTTTATCGGATTTCCGTTGGTTGGAAGTAGCTGTACCCTCTCTGGATGTTTTCCCGGACACGGATACCTTGGATTTATTTTTCAGAGGAGCCTTGCTTGTTCTGCGTTTTGCAGCTGCCGGCTTATTCCCTGCTTGTTTGGACTTCCCTTCCGAAT
This sequence comes from Paenibacillus sp. UASWS1643, assembly GCF_008693195.1. Classification (NCBI taxonomy): domain Bacteria; kingdom Bacillati; phylum Bacillota; class Bacilli; order Caryophanales; family Paenibacillaceae; genus Paenibacillus; species Paenibacillus sp. UASWS1643. The sequence goes on along the minus strand of NZ_VXKZ01000086.1, from coordinate 51,818 downwards.
CTGATACAGCCTCTTCAATTGCTACCTGACTTAAGTTAGCGTCTTCACGCCCCCCTTTTTTACCACCCTTATCTTGCCCCTGAGGAGGATACATTTCACCAAATGCTCCAAGCAGGGACGGGGGAACCATGTTCTGAGTAGGGTACGGATTCTGATAAGCATACTCAATAGGCTGGTTTGGCATCGTTGATGTGGACATTTCAGGTGGCATGCCATACGAAGGACCGTACATGTTCATGTTCCAAGCCGGTTCCTGATAACCATAAGAAGGATAAGTATACTGAGGGACATGTGTATGTGAGCCACATCCGCATGGAGGGTACGGAAGCATTGAGTATGGAGATATGAAAGGCGGCTGATGATTCATATGACTAGGTGCTGCATACGTTGGGAATGGACTATTCACTTCGCCAGCTGGCGCAATCGGAAATGAGTTGTTTTGCATGTCTGCGGACAGATTCGGCATAACGTTATTGTGGTTATAACCCTGCTCCGCGCCAGTCCACGGACTGTTAGGCAGATCACTGCCACTATAAGGACTAACTTCTGGAATCCCTGGAAACGACGCATTGTTACTCGCTCCTGCCGTGTACATATCTTGCTGAGCACCATACACCTCTTGTACAGGAACCGGGAATTGAACATAAGGGTGCTCGGCAGGCGCATGATGCAACTTATTACCACAACCACAAGGCTTTTTCGTTGCTGGTGCAACCTCAGTTGGAGACTTTGTATTAGGCATTACAGGCAAAGGCATAATTTCAGGCGAAAGATTAGGCATTGTGTATTTCTTGGATTCTGCTACCGGTTTTACATGAACTTCGGGTTTAACCTCTTCTTTTTTGTGCGTTTCCTTTTCGGGTTTCACTTCAGGAAGCTCTGGTAACTGCGGCAGTACCTCCAGTTCAGGCTTCACATTTGGCTTCTCCGTATTGGCTGGTGGTGGAGCAGGAACTGGGACTGGAACAGGAACCTCTGCTACCGGAGCAGGGGGAGTTGGCGCTACTGGAGCCGGTGGTTCCGGTTCTTTGACTCCCGTGTATTCCTTACCTTCAGGTGACAACTTTTCATGAGCAGCAATGTTGCCGGCCCCCGAATTAGATGTGCTGTTTCCTTGTGCGTGCATAGATGGAATATAAACTGTTTCCCCCACCAGCAGAGCGTTCGGATTTTTCAACTGTGGATTGGCATTGATCATATCTTTTAAAGGAACTCCCCAGGCTTGTGCCAACTTCCATAACGAATCTCCTTGCTGCACCTTGTGACTGTGGAGAACACCCTCCGGCTTCGGTGTTACTGGCTCTGCAGGGATTTTGACCTTCATGCCAATATCCAGCTTGTCGGGATTTGTGATTTGCGGATTAGCCGCGATCAATTTGTCCAGCGCTACATTGTATTTTTGGGACAGCAGATATAATGTGTCGCCTTTTTTCACCATGTGTATTTTCACAGGGAACTAACCTCCTAGACGTCATACTTGGGCAGTACATTCGCCCATACCGTTACTACATCCTATGCAGAAATCGGGCTAATGACATCAACTAAACAAAAAAAATCCTCCTGTCTCCAAAATCCCCATACACCAGGTATGCAGAATTTTATCGGACAAGGAGGATTCATGTTCCCTATGTTATGCAATTCTAACTTAAGATTCCCACACTTTATATCCATCTTTGTCAACAATCTGACGGAATGCTTCCAGCAGTCTCAGCGTTACCGGACCTGCTACTCCCGTGCCAATTGTTCTTCCATCCACTTCATATGCAGCGATAACTTCTGCAGCTGTCCCGGTGAAAAAGACTTCGTCTGCGATATACACATCATGCAGGGTGAATGGCACTTCTTTCAACTCAAGCTCCAGTTCGTCACATAGATCGATAATTGCTTGTCGTGTAATCCCTTCAAGTGCTCCGAGATAACAAGGCGGCGTGTACACTACACCATTTTTGATGATGAAGATGTTATCACTTGAACCCTCAGTTACGTAACCTTGGGAATTAAGCATAATTGCTTCACCAGCACCTGAATAGTTAGACTGGATTTTAACCAGGATGTTATTCAGATAGTTCAATGATTTAATTTTCGGATTCAATGCGTCCGGAATGTTCCGGCGTTGGGATACGGACACGGCTTTCAATCCAGTAAGATACGCTTCCTCCGGATAGATCGCCAATTGCTCCACGATGATGATTACGGATGCCTTAGGGCAACGTAACGGGTCCAACCCCAGATTACCAGGGCCACGCGATACAATAAGACGAATATATCCATTACGCATATCATTGCGGCGCACCGTTTCAGCCATGACTTCCAGCATCTCATCAATGGACAGCGGAATGTTCAAACTAATGGATTTTGACGAATCATACAAACGATCCAAGTGGGCCTTACATCTGAAAATATTTCCGTTATAGATCCGAATACCTTCGAAAATTCCGTCTCCATACAAAAATCCATGGTCATATACCGAAACGGTTGCGTTCTCCTTGGTCACATACTGACCATCCAAATAGATCCATTGTTCTGCCACTGATGACTGCACCTCCATAAAATATCCATTCCCTGTACTCCGAAACGTTGTTAACCCGTCCATTGTACACCAAATGACAAGCCATTACTCGCTCATTCTACCCCGACTTATGACAACCTTCTAACATTCCCAAACACCATCAGGTCAATTATCTCGAAGGATATGTATAACAAGGATAGCTACCCAGAACACGCACCTGACAATTCAATGCTTCAATCTCTGCCATGGCTGCGGTAAGCAATACCGAATCGACCGTTTCCACGACATCAATGTAAAAATAGTAACTGCCCAATCGTTTCTTCGTTGGACGAGATTCGAGGCGGGTCAAGTTCAGCTTCCGCCATGCAAAAGCTGACAATACCTGATGCAACGCACCCGGTGCATCTTCTGGCAACGTCACCAGCAAGCTGGTTTTTACATGATCCGGTTCACGTGGAATGTTCACAGGTTCATGGCCAATGAGCACAAAACGGGTGTAGTTGTTGTCATGATCTGTAACCCGTTCAGCCATAATGTCCAAGCCATGCTTCTGAGCAGCAAGTTTGGTACCGATCGCCACCCAGCCCTTACCCGGATTTTTTTTCACAATTTCTACAGCTTCAGCTGTACTGTTCACACCTTCAAGGTCCGCCCCAGGCGAATGTAGCCGAATAAAGTTCTGACACTGCGGAATAGCCACAGGATGAGACATAATCTTGGTAATTTTACTAAAATCATACTCGCCACTCTCTGTCTTAAATTCCGAGCCATGTCCAATCACATTCTGGATGGATGGGTATACCCACTCTGCTTGCATCGGAATATCCACTTCATTTACAAGCCAGTCCATATGGAGACTAACTGAACCCTCAATTGTATTTTCAATCGGAATGACACTGTATTGTGCAATCCCGCTATCCGTTGCTCGAAAAACATCCGAAATCAGCTTGGAATGAAGCAAATCTAATGGTTCTCCGTTGAAAAGGAAATCAATTGCTTCATGAGAGACTGAGCCTTCAGGTAATACTGCAATTCGTTTCATGCATTAACTTCCCCTTTGATTCTGTCCAGAAAAGGACGTTCGTCTTGATCAGGCAGCACGGTTACACCGTCCAAATCCGGATCGAGCCACAGTGCAGAAGCAGATATGCCCTCCCGCTCCATGGTGTCCAGCAAATATTGTTCCAATCCCGCTTTTCGGGTGTCATGACGATCTACCAAAGTCAATACGGTCGGGCCAGCTCCGCTAAGGGCAGCTCCCAACGCTCCATGATCAACAGCATGTTCCAATATCTCAGCCATGCCTGGCACCAATGATGCCCGATATGGTTGGTGAATTCGATCTGACATCGCCTTCTGAATCATATCCAGTCGCCCACTCGCCAAAGCGGCAACGAGCAGTGAGGATCTGCTAATATTATGCACTACATCAGACATGCCAAATTGCTCTGGAATTGCATTCCTTGCTTTTGAAGTAGACAGCTGAAATTCAGGTACAATAACCAACGCCTGCAGATCCTGGTGTGGTTCAATACGTATATGATCTACCTGTTGACCATTCCATGCAGCCGTAATAATACCGCCATACAGAGATGCTCCCACATTATCAGGATGCTTCTCGAGGGATGTGGCCATATCCAGAAGCTTGGCATCGGATAAAGGAGCACCAATTAATGCATTCGCTGCTGCCAATGCACCAACGATGGCTGATGCACTGCTCCCGAGTCCCCGCGTAAGCGGAATATCAGAATACATGGAAATCTCCAATTCAGGGATGGATACCCCAGCTTCATTGAATACCATCTGTGCAACTTCGTAAATCAAATTCGATTTATCTGTTGGCAGGCCTGTTAAATGATTGCCGTGAAGATGAAATGACGTCTGCTCGGCAGGTTTCATTTCCAACCAGGCATACAAAGACAATGCCATGCCCAGGGTATCAAACCCGGGACCGAGATTGGCTGTGCTTGCAGGTATTTTTACAGTTACCTTTTCACGCAAACTCATACAGATTGCTGCTCCAGTTGTGCAATAGCCGCCATTACTGCTTCTTCCGTATCTTCAACAACAAGCGGCTCAGTCGCTACTGTTTTGATCGCAATATTAGGATCTTTCAGGCCATTGCCTGTCAGTACACAAACGACAGTCTCTCCGCCTTTAAAGTACCCTTCACTCTTCAGTTTATATACACCGGCAAGGGAAGCCGCAGAAGCAGGTTCAGCAAAAATCCCTTCCCGAGAAGCAAGTGTACGATACGCTGTCAGAATTTGTTCATCCGTTACATAGTTGATCTGTCCACCAGATTCCTCAGCTGCAGCTACAGCCGTTTTCCAGCTCGCCGGATTACCGATTCGAATTGCTGTTGCTACTGTTTCAGGTTCAAGGATCGGCTCACCTTTGACAATGGCCATCGCACCTTCTGCTTCGAAACCAACCATACGTGGAAGTGTGCTCGACTTACCTGCCTCTTTGTATTCTTTGAAACCTTTCCAATAAGCCGAGATATTACCCGCATTACCGACTGGAATAGCCAGAACGTCAGGCGCTTCGCCAAGTTGTTCAATTACTTCAAACGCTGCTGTCTTCTGTCCTTCAATCCGGAACGGATTCACAGAGTTTACAAGCGTGATCGGATGTTTGGCTGTGATCTCACGCACAATCTCCAGTGCACGGTCAAAGTTACCATTAATCGCGATCACCTTAGCTCCATAGATCATGGCTTGGGCCAGTTTACCCAGTGCAATGTTGTTATTCGGGATCAGTACGATACAATTGAGGCCACCACGTGCGGCGTAGGCCGCAGCAGCTGCTGACGTATTACCTGTGGATGCACACATAATCGTACGGCTGCCCTCTTCCATAGCTTTGGCAACAGCCATAACCATACCGCGGTCTTTGAAAGATCCCGTAGGGTTCAAACCTTCATACTTGAAATAAATATTCAAACCGAGTTCCTCAGACAGATTCTCTGCATGAATCAACGGTGTATTTCCTTCCTGAAGCGTAAGCAGGGGTGTATTTTCATTAACTGGAAGGTGCTCTCTGTACGTTTGCAAAAGTCCTTGATATCTCATTGTGGGTAAACTCCTTTATGTTTTAATAATCTGAAATGATGACCTGTTGAACCAGATATGATTAACTTGTACGTTATAACTGAAATAATTGAGATGCAGTATGGAATACGGACAATTAACCTTCCACCCGATAGACACTCTTAATGCGGCGAATGACGCTGAGTGATTCAAAATGTTTTAACACTTTATCCATGCTCGCCTTACTTGCATTATGTGTAACGATAATGATCTCGGCATCCGGGTTGTGCTCATTCGGCTGTTGAACAACCGACGCCAGACTGACATCATATTCTGCGAAAATTTGTGTGATCTGTGCCAATACACCGGCTTTGTCGTCTACGTGTAGTAAAATAAAGTTTTTTGACACGATCTGCTCGTCGCTTTGCAGTCGCTTAATCTTATAAGGCACAATTGCTTTGAGACCGTTCACGCCAAGTTTAAGGTTTTTGGTAACCGCCACAATGTCAGCTACAACCGAAGTTGCCGTTGGGAGTTCTCCCGCACCCGCACCGTAGAACATCGTCTCCCCTACAGCTTCACCGTGTACATATACTGCGTTGAACACACCGTTGACTGAAGCAATCGGGTGATTTTGTCTAACCATCGTCGGCTGAACGCTGATCGTGATCTCATCGCCAATACGGTCCGCAATACCAAGTAACTTCATCTCATAGCCCAGTCTTTTGGCATACATAATGTCTTCACGGGTTACGGAGGATATTCCTTTAACAGTTACATCCTTCAACTCCACATTGGTACGGAAACCGAGCGTACTCAAGATCGCCATTTTGCGAGCTGCGTCAAGTCCCTCCACATCGGAAGTTGGATCCGATTCGGCGTATCCCAGAGCTTGTGCTTCAGCCAGTACTTCTTCATAGGATGCACCTTCCTGACTCATTTTGGTCAGAATAAAGTTCGTTGTTCCGTTCACAATCCCCATAATGCGAGTAATCCGGTCAGAAGAAAAACCTTCAATCAGCGTACGAATGATCGGAATCCCTCCAGCAACACTCGCCTCATAGAACACGTCACATTGTTTTTCCTGTGCCTTCGCCAAAATCTCTGTACCATGCAGTGCCATGAGATCTTTGTTTGCTGTTACGATATGTTTCCCACGTTCCAACGCTTCAAGAATATACTCCTTCGTCTGATCAATGCCGCCCATGACTTCAACGATGACATCAATATCCGGATGCCGAATGACTTCCCAAGGATCTTCCGTAAGCTTGGCACGGTCTACAGCAATAACACGTTCTTTCTCTGTATTTTTCACTGCGATCTTCTCGATGACAATCGGCGATCCAACCTGACTGCTCAGATCCTCCTGATTCCCTTCCACAATGCGAACGACTCCCGTTCCGACAGTTCCCAGACCCAATAATCCGACTTTTACTGGTTTCACTAACGATCTACCCCCTAATGTCTATTCTTGTCCGTCAGTCCTGTATATTAAAGCCTAATTACCCTTGGCCTACAATACGTGTACGTCTTACTCCAGGCATATCTTGCATTCGATCCAGCATTTCACCAATTTCGCCATGAAGATGTGTTGTTTCCACCGAAATGACAACATTGGCTCTTCCTTGAAGCGGGATACTCTGATTAATCGTGAGTACATTAGCTCCATAACCAGCTACATGTCCAAGCACACGAGACAAGATACCCGACTGATGCTCCAGATCAATGGAGATCGTTACAATTCTCTCGCGCTCAAGCTGGTTGATCAGATGAATTCCATCTTTGTACTTGTAAAAGGCACTCCGGCTTAATCCGACCTGTTCAACCGCCTCATGCACTGTTTTAACATCACCAGAAGCCAGTAGTTCTTTTACCTGCATGGTCTTCACCACTGCCTCTGGTAAAATATCTTCCCGTACCAAGTAATAGCGTTCGTTCACAGAACGTCCTCTCCTCAAAGACTCATGTATTCATATAGTGGACATTATATAGGATCTATGGCAAAAGGGCAATACATGACACGCCTATTTTTTGAAATACGTTCCTCACAGTATACAAGTTTATCCCTCTCCCATGTCAGGAAAAAACAAAAAAACGCAGAGTTGCGGGTCCACTTCCCACTTCTCTGCGTTCCTATATCGATCTGTCTCTCCACGGAAGACGGCTACCTAGTAGTAACTGCTGCCTTCCACGAATTCGAATTCAAAGTCTCCAATACGCACGATGGTACCTTCTACAGCTCCGCGCTTACGCAACTCAGCGTCGACACCCATATAACGCAGTGTACGTGCGAGTTTCAGTATGGCTTCATGTGAGTTCAGTTGCATCCGTTTCATCATGCGGTCAATCTTGGCACTTTCGACAACGAACATTTCATTCTCACGCACAATTTTGAAACCATCGTCTTCTTTTTTGTCCAGACTATATACTTTACGTTCAGATACATCTGCTACCTCTTCAACCACTCGCTCGTCTGGAACCTGATCCAGCAGATCAGCTGCACGATACAGAAGTTCTTGAATCCCTTTCCGGGTCAAGGATGAAATTGGCATCACTTCAATATCAGGTTGAACTTCACGAACTTGCTGTAAAAATTGCTCCAGGTTCGCTTCAGAGTCTGGCATATCCATCTTGTTAGCTGCTACAATTTGCGTTCTCTCGGCGAGAAGCGGATTGTACAACTTTAATTCGTCATTGATTTTCTGCCAGTCTTCAAAAGGATCGCGTCCTTCTGAACCCGACATATCTACGACATGAACAATAATACGAGTACGCTCGACATGACGCAGGAACTCATGTCCCAGTCCGACCCCTTCATGCGCACCTTCAATCAGTCCAGGCAGATCGGCCATCACGAAGCTTCGGCCTTCTCCTACACCGACTACACCCAGATTCGGTGTAATGGTTGTGAAATGGTATGCGCCGATCTTTGGCTTGGCTGACGAAACGACAGAAAGCAATGTGGATTTCCCGACACTCGGGAAACCAACCAAACCAACATCTGCCATAACTTTCAGTTCGAGTACGATGTAACGCTCTTGTCCTTCTTCACCGTTCTCAGCAAGTTCAGGTGCAGGATTGTTCGGTGTGGCAAATCGGATGTTACCCCGTCCGCCCCGACCACCACGAGCAATAACAACCTGTTGACCGTGACGTGTCATATCCGCCAGTACTTCTCCGCTGTCTTCATCCAAAATGATCGTTCCTGGTGGAATGCGCACAATCATGTTCTCCGCGTTTGCACCATGCTGACTTTTATTACGTCCCTTCTCACCACGTGGGGCCTTGAAGTGACGCTGGTAACGGAAATCCATCAACGTACGCAAACCTTCATCCACGCGGAAAATGATGTCAGCTCCTCTGCCTCCATCGCCCCCGGCAGGTCCGCCGTTTGGTACGTACTTCTCACGACGGAACGAAATAATTCCGTCGCCTCCGTCTCCGGCTTTTACATAAATCTTCGCTTTATCTACAAACATTGGTTAACCCCTTCTTCCTATATTCCACACGGCATTCTGAATTGTATAAACGTATCCTCAGACGGAAACTGCTCCGTTCTGACTTTTTTTCCTTTGAGTACGGCAGTAAGCTGCCGCAGTGTTTCCGGATCGGGTGTTTGATCCCCATCCAGTCGGACAACCACATCTCCATGATCCTGTCCGAAGTTCAAGGTCAGTTTGCGAACCTCTCCCCAAGAAGACCGGCCGCCGCCATATTGATAGGCCCTGATTGCATCAGCAATCGCCCCGGTAAGTGACTCGCCATCCTCGGGAGAGACCAGAGCACTAAGCTGCAACTCATCTTCTATTTCCACATGCAAGTCCAGCGCAATTCCACTGGCGCGAAAAGACTGAAGATAAAATACGAGGGAAGGAATGCCTAATCTGGAGATTCGACTTTCTTCTGTAACCCGCTCTTTTATTCTTTCCACACATTGCAATGATTTATCAAGTTTGCCCAGCCGAAGATATCCATATAACACCTGAAGGTCGTTCATCCAGTCGTGTCGATGATGATTTAATGAAGCAATTGCTGTCTTTTCCATGGATTGTATGATGGCTCTGCGTTCCGCCTCCGCCTGTTTCTTCATCGCATTCACAGAAATGAGCAATACTGCGACGGACCACAATGCGCACACGACGCTTGAGGTCATCGCCGGATACAACATAACGAAAACCAAAGGAATCAGAAGTGAACATGCCGCAATCCACGGCACTCTTTTCCAAGATTTCATGGCTTCTCCCCGTTCTACAAAACTCGGTTGGTCTACACCCACCGTAACCAAGTATAACATGTCTTTTCTGCCAGTTCATTATCGAATAACCGTTGAATACAAAAAACCTTCGGCAAAAATGCCGAAGGCTCCTTAGGCGGAATGCCGATATTACGCTTCTACTGCTGCTGCTACAGGAGCAACATTAACAGGATAGATGCTTACTTTTTTGCGATCGCGTCCCCAACGTTCGAATTTTACAACGCCGTCGATTTTCGCGAACAAAGTGTCATCTTTACCGATGCCAACGTTAGTTCCTGGGTGAATTTTCGTTCCGCGTTGGCGAACGAGAATGCTACCACCAGTTACAGTTTGACCATCAGCACGTTTAACACCCAGACGTTGAGCATTACTGTCACGTCCGTTCTTCGTGGAACCTACACCTTTTTTCGATGCGAATAACTGAAGATTTAATTTCAACATGATTGGTTGTCCTCCTTCTTTGCTTATTTGAATTGCTGTATTTTAATATACTTCCCGTATGACTCTGCAATATTAGAGAGCATAACCACCATGGATTCGAGTAACAATTGTACCTGGGACCAAGTTTCCCCTCTCTCTAACAAAGGTAAAGAACCGCTTAAAAAGCCATTCTTCATCTTGGCATCCATTTCGACACCGGTCAATGTTTCAATCGAGTTCACCGTACCCACTGTAACAGCGGATACCCCGGCACATACGATGTCTTCTCCCCGCTTGGCAAAATTAGCATGCCCTTCGATGGAAAATCGTTCGATGTTCCCGTCCTCATCACGAAAGATTTGAACGATAATCACTTATCGCACCTTCTTTACGCTTTGATTGTTTCGATAGTTACTTTAGTGTACGGTTGACGGTGACCTTGCTTCACATGGTAGTTCTTTTTAGGTTTGTATTTGTATACGATAACCTTTTGTCCTTTGCCATGTTTCTCCACTTTAGCCGTTACAGTAGCTCCGGAAATCAATGGTGTACCTGCTGTCAAACCTTGATCGTTAGATACAGCCAGGACACGGTCGAACGTTACGCTTTCGCCATCGTTCGCAGTCAATTTCTCGATGAACAGAACATCGCCCTCTTGGACTTTGTACTGTTTGCCGCCTGTTTCAATAATTGCGTACATTTGCCTTGCACCTCCTCATGTCTCAGACTCGCCCGTTCTCAGGTGACAGTGTCCTTGCGGAACTGTTCTTATACCCGGCCAGTGCGGTTACAGCATGTGCAAGACCATTAGGCTAAACACATACTTGAAGATTATATCACGCAATATATCAAAAATCAATGCAAAGGTGAAATATATCTTTTTCCCGTACCATGGCAGGAAGAACACGGCTCCACATAGGGCAGCGTACTTTCTTCCCGCACTTTCTTACGGGTAAGTTCGAGCAAGCCCAGCTTGGTCCAACCCATTACAAACGCTTTGGTCCGATCCTTCTTGAGCTCACCCTCCAAGGTTGCCGCGACTTCATGCCGATTCGAGGCTTCCTCCATATCAATGAAGTCGACAATAATCATGCCACCGATATCCCGCAGGCGCATTAGACGGGCAATCTCCACTGCTGCCTGTATGTTGGTCTCTGTCACGGTCTCTTCCAGACTGTCACCGCCAGCTCCCGTATATTTACCCGTGTTCACATCCACTACAGTCAGAGCTTCGGTATGATCAATGACAATGTATCCGCCTCCGGGCAACCACACTTTCCGGGCAAAATCCTTATTCAACTGTTCCTGCACACCATAGGCAGCAAAGATGGATTCTGTTCCCCGATACACCTGTACTTTGGGTTGATGACCAGGACTAATCTCTTCGAGCAATGCTTTTACCTCACGGGCTTGTCCCTCACTATCAGTGATGACTTCGTCACTCCCTGGCGTATACACATCTCTGATGATTCGCTGTACCATGCTATGATCCCGATGCAAGAGGCTTGGTGAAGGCAAACTGTCCGCTTTTTCACGAATCAGACACCACTGCGCGCGTAATGTTTCCAAGTCCGACTTAATGGCTTCATGCTGCTCTTCTCCAGATACGGTTCGAATAATAAGTCCTTCTTCATCCCGCCTCAGTTGCTCCCCAAGTGCCTTAAGACGGGAACGATCCCCTTCACGGGCAATTTTCTTGGATACCGCTACATAGTCAGCAACAGGCATGTAGACAAGCCAACGGCCCGGGAGTGAATAATGAGTCGTCACCCGGGCTCCCTTGCCTCCTACCGGTTCTTTCAGAACCTGAACAATGACTTCCTGACCCGGACGAAGCAACTCCGAAATGGAAGGCTTCACCTTGGGCTGTTTCTCCAGATGAGGATGCAACACATCGTCCACATAAAGAAACGCATTCTTTTTCTGACCAATATCCACAAAAGCAGCCTGCATACCCGGTAACACATTCACGACCCGTCCCTTGAAAAAGGAACCCAGCAGTCCACGCTCGCGTGTACGCTCTGCCGTAAATTCCACAGCTTTGCCTTCTTCCAGAAGCGCCATTTGCATGAGGTTATGTTCATTATGTACTATCATTTGTTTCATGGCTTCACCTCTAGAAGACAATTCAATTCATCCACATCCATTTCAGTATCTTTGCAATTCTCATTGTACATGTATTAACCCATTTCAGAACAGGTCCACCAGAACTCTACAATTTATCACCATTTTGTTGAAAATAGGAACCGATAATCCGTTGCTCAGGCAAGACGGCCATAATTCGACCCTGTCTGTTCATCACGTATACCATATGGTATCTTTCTCTCTTTAATAGACGCAAAATAGTGTCCAAAGGTTTCGCTGGAAATGAGATTATTGGCTGCGCCAAACTGCCAGTAGCCGCGTGACGAGCGAACGCACCCTCTCGATTCATAAGAAAACGAATAAAGCGATAGGGCACATTTCGGTAATCCGTTACGTTGGAATAGAACAAAAAAAGGCCGATTAACAGAATGTTTAACGGTAAGCCATAGTCTCCAGTAAACCATCGGCTGATCGCATACAAAACAACTCCTACGCTACACAGGATGCTAATTCTGTAAGTCCACATTAAAGTTGTATAGTAAGGTGCCCACAGACTGACAAGTGCTTGAACAATTTTACCTCCGTCCAAAGGAAGTACAGGCAGCAGATTAAATAGGGCAATGAGCAGGTTCCCCTGAATGATATAGTTGAGAAAAACCGGGTCGCCGAGATTGCTATACTGCAACAGCATAACCACGCCAACCATCAGCATGTTTTGTAATGGACCTGCGAGAGCAATCATGATTTCCCGGTAGGCCGTGATCGTACCTCCATCTTCAATAACCGCTACTCCTCCAAAAGGAAGCATCTGGATCGACAAGACACGATAGCCCAGAAGGGCAGCCGCAGCAGCATGTCCACATTCATGAATGAATACGATGGCAAACAGCGTAATAAGTTCAATAAAATGTCCAGTCACGAGGGAGGCCATCATGATAATTACAAAGAACGGATGAAACGTAATACGGACTCCCCACACCCTAATCAAGGGCAACAACTTCCGCCGGGTCTACGTACTCCTCCCCTTCTTTGACTGCAAAATAGAGCGTGGCCGGTTGTTCACCACCCGTAGCCTTGAGACTCCCCACTGGATTCCCCGCTTCTACCCAATCGTTCACGCTCACTTCACTTTCGTTCAGCCGACCATATATTGCCGTGACATTGCCTGTATGTTGGATGACAACTGTGAATCCACTTGCTGCATCGCCGATAACCTCCATGACACGCCCAGCATCAGAACTTGCGACCTGTATAAGTTCTGCACCTGCGGCATCCGGAACGATCTCAATTCCCTTCATGCTCAGCGCGAATGGCTGAACCACTGTGCCTGAGATCGGTTTGCCCAGTAACTGCCTTACTTTCAATCCGTTCACTGCATCCGTCGTATGTCCGAGGACCGGAAGAAATGAAGGCGTTCCTCCAAAATGCCGTTCATACCAAGCCGCTGCTGAGGCAAAATCCATATCTCGATGGAGTGCATCCGCAATGACTGTTTTGGGTGATGTCGTCCACGATGTATCCAACTGAAATAGACCCCATACTCCGCCAAATATCAAAGCGCTAATGACCGTCCGTTTGAGAAGTGACTTGAACAAGTTAAATCTCGAATGCCCCCCTGGAACGAAATGACCATTCTCTTTTTTCCACAACCATTCCGGATCTCTTTCCTGTATACCTTCACTAGGCGTAAATGGTTTCGGGTGTATGATCTCATTCTTGTCCAATAGCGAACCTACTTTTTGCTCCTGTAAGACCTCCTCAGTGGCACCATCCATCAGTCGCCGAATGCGTTCTTCTCGTCTCTGCTTGATTCTGAGTTTCGTGTTCATGAAATGTCCTCCCGCCGAGGCTTGTTTACTACATCCTATGAAGAGGTGGTTGATAATATGAACAAGCCTGCCCGCAGGTAACAAAAAAAGCCGGGCTATAAGCCACGGCTGTCATGTAATTGCTTTATGAATAAGTTCGTTTAACGAGTTAACCCATTCCGAAGAACTTTTTGAAACGAGTAAAAGCTCCCTTTTTCTGCTCCAGCTGCATCAATGGGACCGTATCTCCCAGAATGCGTCGTGCGATATTCCGATACGCAATCGCCGCAAGTGAATCCGGATTCATGACCGTAGGTTCTCCTGAATTGGCAGCTTTGATGACCAGTTCATCATCAGGCACGATGCCAATCAGGTCAATATTAAGTACTTGTAAAATACCATCGATATCTAACATGTCACCCGATTTAACCATATTATTGCGAATTCGATTCACCACCAGCTTTGGTGATTGAATGTGTGAACTCTCCAGCAGGCCGATGACACGATCCGCATCACGCACTGCAGCATTTTCCGGTGTAGTGACCACGATGGCCTGATCTGCTCCTGCTACCGCATTTTTGAAACCCTGCTCTATGCCGGCTGGGCAATCAATAATAACGTATTCAAAATCTTTTTTCAATTCAAGGATAATATCCTTGACCTGTTCTGGCGACACTGAGTTTTTGTCTCTCGTCTGCGCCGCAGGCAACATGTATAATTCTTCGAAACGCTTGTCTTTGACCAAAGCCTGATTCAGACGGCAGCGGCCGTCCGCAACGTCGCACAGATCGTAAATAATACGGTTTTCGAGTCCCATCACGACATCCAAATTACGAAGGCCGATATCGGTATCTACCAGACAAACCTTTTTGCCGAGCAGCGCCAGCGCTGTCCCGATGTTTGCCGAGGTGGTTGTTTTACCCACGCCGCCTTTACCCGAAGTGATCACGATCGCCTCTCCCATGAGCTACACTCCTTTAAACACATTAAAATCTCGGCGTAACCGAACGATATTGCTCATTTTGTCTATCTGCATCTGATTGTCCTGTAAGTAAGCAAATTCCATTCCGGTCTCTCGGCTCTCCCATTCATCGGGAGGACGACTGATGATATCCGCAATCCGTAGCTGCGTCGGTGCAAATACCGAAGCGGCAATGATCGCTTCCTCGTCCCCGCCAATTCCGGCATGAGCCATACCTCTGAGTGAACCCAACACATATATATCTCCGGTACACGTCACTGTGCCCCCCGGATTGATATCCCCAAGAAACAGGAGATTTCCTTCATGATGAAGCACCTGACCTGAACGCACCATACCACACATGGTTACAATCGGCGGCGGTCCTTTAACCTCCGGTTGGAGTGCAGGTGAGTCGATGGATCGAATAAGCAGATTCCCTTTTTGTTTCAATATATCGAGAATTGCTTCTTTCTGGCCCTCTGTCACTTCGCGGGCACCCAACTTGATATCCACATGAACAATCGGTCCGGTCAAAATATTTTGATGGCTGTGTTCCAGCTTATAGCGGAGCTCATAGAGCAATTCCTCGAATTCACATTGATCGTCCAACAGGAAAACCAGGCCGTCTCGGATGCCTTTAATCGTTACGTGATTCGATTTTACCGTCATAAGCCTGTCCCTCCCATCTCATTACATTTCGTGCCCGGGGCCCCAAGTTCCTGCTTTGCGCTCCATAAATGTATTTAGGAAGCTTCTTCTGTCTTGCTCCGTCTTTTGCCGATCCGCTCCAGTTGTTTCCGAAGCGGGACATATATGATCAAGGCAAACACAAAATGAATGAACAAATTAGGAATCATGTATTCAATCAACGCCCAGTCAAAGGTCACGTGGTTAAGTTGGAAGAGCTTGTACAGGAAGAATAGCATGGTGTCATTAAGCAGACTCCCCAAAATGACAACCGATACCATAACCGGCAGTGGTGCACGTGGTGCTTGAAAAATGAGTCCCATCATATATGCCGATAATCCCATCGAGAATCCATAAGGTCCAATCATCTCGCCGTAGAATACAACGTCATGCAATAGTCCAAAAAATATACCGAGTACTAGTGCCGTGTGTCGATGATGATATACAGCAATAAACAAAATGACGATATAGACCAGATTGGCAGAAATACGCATCTGCCAGCCAGAAGGGATGAGCAGCGGCAAAATTGTGCCTTCTGCAATGAACAAAACGAATAGTAACAGGAACAAAACTTGCTTGCGCGTTACCATTATTCTTTTACCTCAGGCGGGATAATGACGATCAGCTCTTTCCAGTCAAGGAAACTTGCATATGGTTTGATAATCGCAGTCCGAGTTAAACCGTACTCCCCAACTTCAACCTTTTCCACTTCACCAATCCGCATATACTTGGGAAAGTTATTGATGATTCCCGAAGAGATGATCTCATCACCCTTTTTGATGTTTGAATCCTCCGAGATTTTGGTCATCTTGAGCATGCCCGTCTTCGGATCATAACTCTCAATCATACCAAATACTTTCTCCTTACCTACTGCCGTTGCTGCAATGGCATTAGATGTCGGATCATTGGCATCCATGGACGTTAACAGATTAACCGTTGATGTATATGAGCTGACATGACTGATCACGCCGACCAGCCCTTCCTGGGAGGTAACGGCCATCCCCGGCTTGATTCCCGCATTTTCACCGATGTCAATGTTAATGGTTCTGCTGTTTGGATCCGAATTGGCACTGATAACTTGGGCTATTCGAGAACCGTAATTATAGCGATTCTTCTGCTCTTCGGTGAAATTGAGCGCTTTCTGAAGCTGCTCATTCACTTGCTCCATATCATTGTACTTCAGCCGATCCCGGGTATAGTGTCCCATCGCGATGCGAAGCTCTTCATTCTCATCATATACCGTACGCATGTTCGCTACATCTTTGAAAAAGCCCGCTACATAGGAAGCGGGCTTGTAAAATACGTATTGTACAAATCCAACTGAATCCTTCAGGAATTTCTCCGGCCAGGATAGAGTGGTTCGCGGACTGAGCGTAAAGCCCATTAACGCGATAAATGTAACAAGGCCCACCAGCAAAACAAAAAGTCTTTTGTTGCCTAGCAGTTTAAACAGTTCGAACACCCTCTAACATCCATATTCTCTTCCGAGCCATGCCCGGCGGGGAGACTGTCAGACCTGTAGTCCCTGCAAGAATATCAGCCGATCCTCCCCTGTTAAGCGGGTAATAGCTCATCCCCGGGGTTAACCGGGTCCTCTATAAAGATATCTTGCCACTTGGTCGCTATGCCAAGTAAGGCAAATACCAATTAACGTTTGGAACGAACTGCCGAACTGCTTCTGCTCTTGAACAAATGAATATTCTCTAGCGCTTTACCTGTTCCGATTGCTACACAATCCAGCGGGTTCTCAGCCACGATGACAGGCATTCCTGTCTCACCAGCGAGAAGCTTGTCCAGGTTGCGAAGCAACGCCCCACCACCTGTAAGAACGATACCCCGATCCATGATATCGGCAGCAAGTTCAGGCGGGCATTTTTCCAGTGTTACTTTTACCGCTTCAACAATTGCATTCACGGTATCAGCCAGCGCTTCACTGATCTCGTCCGAAGTAATCGTAATTGTCTTCGGCAGACCTGTTACAAGGTCACGTCCACGAATTTCCATCGTTTCTACTTGTTCCAATGGCATAGCTGATCCGATGTCCATCTTCAATTGCTCCGATGTACGCTCACCGATCATGAGATTGTATTGGCGTTTGATGTACTGGATAACGGATTCATCCATCTCGTCACCTGCTACACGAACCGAACGGCTCGTTACAATACCACCAAGAGAGATAACAGCCACTTCTGTTGTACCGCCACCAATATCGACAACCATACTACCCGTTGGTTCCCATACAGGCAGATCTGCACCGATTGCAGCAGCAAAAGGCTCTTCAATCGTATAGGCTTCACGTGCTCCAGCCTGTTTGGTTGCATCTTCAACCGCACGTTGTTCTACTGCCGTGATCCCGGATGGTACACATACCATCACGTTTGGATGACGCTGGAACATGGAGCGCTGTTTCTGCGCCTCACGGATGAAATATTTGATCATCGTTGCCGTTGTATCGAAATCGGCAATAACGCCATCTTTCATTGGACGAATGGCACGAATGTTACCTGGTGTACGTCCAATCATTTTTTTGGCGGCTTCACCTACTGCCTCGATGCTATTTGTATCTGTCCGTATAGCGACAACCGAAGGTTCTCGCACCACAATTCCTTTTCCTCGTACATAAACCAACGTATTTGCTGTCCCCAAGTCAATACCCAAATCTTTCGTAAAACCACCAAACATAACATAATCTCCTTTTCTGCCTCATATAGCCGCTCCATTCTGATCCAGAGCGTAATAATTTTATTCCCACGCAATACGTGGAGCTAATATTCGCATTTGTTTTTTTGCATTTGTAAAGTGAACCTATCTTTTACGGACAACGCCGTTAACATTCATAGGAAAACATCAACGCCAACCATTATATTATACTAAGCCCTTCTCCTTCAAACTTACGTACGTTCCATCTCCGATAATAATATGATCAAGCACGTCAATGCCAACAATAGCGCCTGCTTCAATCAGTCTCTTGGTTATTTGGATATCCTCCGGACTGGGCGTAGGATCACCACTCGGATGGTTGTGTGCGCACACAATCGATGCGCTGCTGCATTTGATGGCAGCCCGGAACACTTCACGTGGATGTACAATCGAAGCGTTGAGGCTACCCATGGAGAGTGTTTCCTGGGCAATAATATGATTTTTGCTATTCAGAAAAAGACACACAAAATGTTCTTTTTGCAAGTAACGCAATTGTTCGATCAGGATATCAGCTGCATCACGCGGTGTACGTATTGAGGTCGACTGTGTGAGTCTGCTCTTGGCAATCCGATGACCCAGCTCAATGCCAGCTTTCAATTGCACAGCCTTGGCATTGCCGATCCCTTTCATCGTGGTCAGTTCTTCCAGACTCAAATCCATTAACGAGCGAATGCCACCCGCTTCGGCCAGAATCCGCTGTGCCATATGCACCGCGGATTCCTGTCTTGTACCTGTTCGAAGTAAAATTGCCAGCAATTCAGCATGGCTTAAGGCGCCCGCCCCGTATTCCATCATGCGTTCTCTCGGGCGTTCTTCCTGGGGGATGTCGCGCATCATGTATTGAGGCGACTCCATATGTTCCCTCTTTTCATTTCACAACATTTGACTTCATTCATGTTCGTGGCAACACATGTACGCCGAACCCGTCCAACATATCACTTAGCAAGGATAGCGGCAAGCCAACCACATTAAAATAACATCCTTCAATGCGGTCGATCAGTGAAGCACCAATGCCCTGAATGGCATATGATCCTGCCTTATCTGAAGGCTCACCTGTCTGCACATAAGCACGGATGGTCGCATCCGACAGCTCTTTCATCGTTACATCGGTCTGGCGGTAATGAACTAACGACTGTCCATTGCCCGCATCAATACAAGCGACGCCCGTGAACACCCGATGCACGCGGCCCTGCAGCCGCGATAACATACGTTCAGCATCCGCTTCGTCCAAGGGTTTGCCTAGAATCTCACCATCCAGAACAACAACGGTGTCACTACCAACAATAATGGCTTCCTGCTCGCGGCCTTCAAGCCCGCGATACACGGCAAGCGCCTTGCGCAAAGCAAGTTCCTGTACCGTCTGTTCAGGTGTCCACTCTGGTGGTGTATCTTCATTGGCATGACTTGGTATTACATCAAACGCTAGGTGGAGTGATGCGATCAGTTCTTTGCGCCGAGGCGATGTGGAGGCCAGAATAATAGGGCGCTGTTGTGTGTTATCCAAAATGAACGGCTCCTTATGCCACGGCAACATCCTGTCCGGATCACGATAATAGATGTCACTGGTTTAATTTTTTTTCGTCATAACTCGTCATTCTCCTACAGTCTGCGATACAGCCACACAGCGGCAATCATACCGATCAGACTCAGAAGGCTCATTTGAAATTGAAGTGAAATATCATAACTGATAATATCCAGATCAGCCTGTGGTGACCAACGTATGGTCGTGGCTTTCGTAAGAAAGGCTACTGCCTTTACAGGCTGCAGTGCCTTGGCGATCCACGCTCCGGCCATCCAGCCGAGCAGCAGAAACAGCAATAACATGCCGAAGTTTTTTTTCATCGGTAATCTTCCCTCGCCATTTTTTGACACCCACATTATTATACGGGGTTTTGTACGTCAATACAAACACAAATCCGGCAAGGGGAACTATTTCCAGTTCCTTGCCGGATGGGTATTTCCAAGCGTTGTTATGGGAAAGAGCATGTTACTGCTTAATCGCTTCGAGCCATTTTTTCTGCTGTAGTACATATTCCATCAGATCAGACTGCACGGACCACATGTGCACATCATCCGGGTTCTTGTTGTACTCTGCAATAGCCGTTATTGCATCGTTCATTGATTTCTCCATTCCACCAACAATAGGTTGTACCTCCGCAGTCAGGCCGGGTGAGAGGCTATTCAAACCGGTTAACCACGACTGGTGCTTATTCTGAATCGCGGTCATCGTTTCTGCAGAGACTGCTGTCGGTGCGGATTGTCCCAACTGCTGAATGGACAAGGTAGACAATTGTTCGACCAGTGCAGAACTGTTTGTGAAGAAAAGCTGCACATCCTCTTGCTTGCCACCGAATATAGCCGGATTGATCTCAGGGTTCACGATCTCCTTGACATACAGTTCGACTCCCTGAGCTTTTAGCCTGGAGCTAAGTAGCTTGGCCTCTTCACGATCAGCCGAAATGCCTGCATATACTCGATTGCCATCTTCAGGATCAGACCCTGCGGCTATACCAGCCTGAGCCAGCTCAAGCTTGGCCTGCTCAGCTCGTTCAGGAGAACTGAACACGCCGTATTGAAGTGCATAATACGTGCTGCCAGTAGCCGCTGTCTGAACCTGCTGTTCTGTACCTGCAGCCCCCTCCTGACCCGTCACAGTGGAAACTGCCTGATTGACGGGAAGAAGATCGCCTGGCTTGACGGCTCCTTCTTTATTAAAAAATGAAAGAATTACCATACCAAAGAGGGCTCCGGTAACAAGTGCCCCAGTGACAGAACCAATCATTTTCCATCCCCTTGGAGGGCGATTTCGCTTATAGGAATAGTTCTCCGAATCTGCAAGCCAGTCGTGGCCTTGATCATCATGGGTATTGGACAGATCAAGACGCTCTTCCTCCGGATTATCGGTGTGATTAACATAACCGTAACCGGAACGGTTTCGAAAATAATGAGCCTCATCCAAGTTCAAGTTCGAATCAGGGCTCACCCGCTCGTCAGGTTCAGGTACAGTAGAGCTTGTCAGCACCGTCTCTCCCCAGTCTCCGGGGATATCCTCAGGCGTCCATGATGGGGTTGTATCCATCTGCTTAGGCGTTAGCGGTTGATTATGCGGTAACTCTTCACTTAACGTCACCAAGGGACTGGACGCGGAACTCCTCTTGTTTTCAGGCTTGTCCGACTCATGATCCCCGAAGCGAAACGTCATTCTAGCATTGCTCACCCGTACCCTCTCCTTTGTCCCATTTATATCAGCTATATGCAGAGACTGGGGAATACATTCCATATAACGCAAAACAAACGCCTGCTTCGTATCGAAGACAGGCGTTTTCTCAATTGATTTATTTCAAACCTTTGGCAAGTGTATCGCCGACTTTCCAAATATCACCTGCACCCATCGTAATCACAAGATCTCCTGGCTGCAAACGATGCTGCAGATCAGCTACAACTTCTTCTTTTGTAGGGAGGTAACGTGCAGAAGCATTACTGTTTTGAACAATCAGTTCAACCAGTTTGGCTGAGGTTACCCCTTCAATCTGTTTTTCGCCCGCAGGAGAATAGATATCCGTAATAAGCACCTCATCCGCTTCCGCGAAAGCACGGCTGAACGCATCCAGCAGGAAGAACGTACGCGTATAACGCTGTGGCTGGAATACCGCAATAATACGTTTGCCCGTTGCTTTGGCTGCACTAATGGTAGCTTCAATCTCAGTTGGGTGATGAGCATAATCATCGATGATCAGCATATCGCGCGCCTCGCCCAATACCTGGAATCTGCGTTTGGCTCCGTGGAACTGGATGATAGCTGCCACAATCTTCTCAAATGGAATGCCTGCTTCCAGACAGGTAATCACAGTAGCCATCGCATTATAAACGTTATGCTTACCCGGCACCGATAATTCCACCGTGCCCATAGCAGCACCCTGATGATTCATCGTAAAGGAGATACGGCGATCGCCCAATACAATATCCGTTGCCGTATAATCTGCAGCACGATCAATACCATAAGTTGTAATCCGTGACTTGAGTTCTGGCAAAATCGCTTGAACATTCTCGTCGTCAGAACACACAATCGCTGTTCCTTCCGGACGAATCTGGCTCAGGAACTGCACATAAGCCTTTTTGAGCTCCTCAAAATCACTGTTGTAATTCTCCAGATGATCTGCCTCAATATTGGTTACAATACCGAGCCATGGATGGTACTGCAAAAATGAACCATCGCTCTCGTCCGCCTCAGCGACTACCCAGTCACCCTGGCCTGCCTTGGCGTTGGTTCCCACATTCATGATTTCTCCGCCAATGATATATGTCGGGTCCGTATCACATTTCTCCATAACAAGTGCAATCATGGATGAGGTGGTTGTTTTCCCGTGAGCTCCAGCCACTGCCACACCTTTACGTTCGTTCAACAAACGTGCAAGCATCTGGGAACGATGCAGAATCGGAATATTCAGCTCAGCTGCGGCTACCCGTTCCACATTATCAGCAGGCGCTGCCGTAGAGTAGACAACCAGGTCAGCTCCAGTAACGTGCTCTGCCGTATGTCCGATATATATTTTCGCTCCCTTGGCTGCCAACTTCTCGGTCAACTCCTGTGAAGCGACATCCGATCCGGTAACGGTGTATCCCATTTCCAGCATAACTCTTGCGATGGCACTCATGCCGTATCCGCCAATCCCTATAAAATGAACGTGTTCCGATGTATTTAACAAAACTTTCACCAACCTTTTTCAGAATCGGTTTGATGCAAAAGGGCTGCCCGCACATCCGCAATCAGGTACAGTGTGCCGGAGACCACCCCCAGATCTTCCGCTTCCGTCCGTGACTTCAATAGATCAAGTGCCTTTGCCCATTCGGGCTCGACGATGATTTCCAGTTCCTGCTTCGCAATGGCGGGACGTACCCGTTCGACAATCTGCAGCAATTCGGCTGCATCCATTTTGCGTCGGAAATCTGGCTCGGTCAGGATCAGCGTATCCACTAGTGGCAGTATATGCTGCAAATACGCTTCGTGATGCTTATTTGCCAACATACCCATCATCAAAATTAACTTGTTGTGCGGATAGACATCCGTAATGCTCTTGGCCAGTGACTCTGCACCTTCCGGATTATGTGCTCCATCGAGCACAATTCGGGGTTCATCGACGACTTTTTCGAATCTTCCTGCCCAGAAAGCATTCTCCAGTCCAAGTGCGATATCGTTGTCATCCAGCATAAATGCCATGTATTGTCTAAGCAATTCAAGCACCATAAGTGCAGCCGCTGCATTGTCACATTGATGTGAGCCTTGCATGCGTATGCGAACGTCCAGATCACGAAACGGGCCTGTAAAATGAAAAGATTGTCCGTTCTCATTGCTGTCCAGTCTATGATAAGAGAATTGGTCTCCAGCCAAATACACGCTTGATTGAAGCTGCTGTGCTTTCTCCTGAATCACCTTCACAGCTTCGGGCTGAGTCGCGCAAGTTACAACGGGTACTCCCGGCTTGATAATACCTGCCTTTTCTCCAGCAATCTGCTCAATCGTATCTCCAAGCACATCCGTATGATCCATACCAATGTTGGTGATGACGGACACAACAGGTGCGACAATATTCGTTACGTCCATCCTTCCCCCTAGCCCCGTCTCCCATACCACAACGTCAGGGTAACACTCCTCTGCATAGTACAGAAGCGCGAGAGCCGTGGACACCTCAAACATCGTGGGTGATCCAAGCGGAGTGGAGGCCATTTCCATGACCAGTGGATGTAATCGGTTCGAAAGCTTAAGCAGGATTTCTTCAGGAATATCCTCACCGTTGTATTGAAAACGGTTTGTAAACTTGGTGATATAAGGCGACGTAAAGGTACCCACATCATATCCAGCCTGAAGAAGCACTGACGTCAAAAAAGCGCAAGTCGAACCTTTGCCGTTCGTTCCCGCGACATGAATAAATTTGAGACGTTGGTGTGGGTTGCCTAACATGGACATCAGACTCTCGATTCGTTCCAATCCAGGTCGGATGCCAAAAGGAATAAGGCCATTGATCCAGTCCACGGCCTCGTTATACGTAAGTAAAGGAGCTGCTGCATCTGTCCCGTCTAATTCCGTCATCTGATTCACCTTCGGTCCCGAGTTTGAGTGAAAAAAGCGGCCGGATGGCATAATGGCTCTCCATCCGACCCAAATATATTAACCTTTAAGTTCCTTGATTCGTGCAATCACTTTATCCCGTTTATCGGAATAATCTGCTTGCTTGGCGCGCTCTTCCTCAATAACTTTGGCAGGAGCTTTGGCAACAAAGCCTTCGTTCGCCAGCTTTTTCTCTACACGGAGAACTTCGCCCTCAAGGTTCTCCAACTCTTTCTCCAAACGAGCCACTTCCTGCTCGATATCAATAAGACCTGCGAGCGGCAAGTATAGTTCTGCCCCCGTAATGATCGCAGTCATTGCCTTATCCGGTGAGTTTAAATCCAGCCCACTATCGAACTCGGACGTATTACAGAAACGTTTGATGTAGTGACTGTTACGCGCAATGATGCTGGACGTCTCAGCACTATTTGCTTTGACCATCAACTCGATTTTTT
Organism: Paenibacillus sp. UASWS1643; assembly: GCF_008693195.1. Lineage (NCBI taxonomy): Bacteria > Bacillati > Bacillota > Bacilli > Caryophanales > Paenibacillaceae > Paenibacillus > Paenibacillus sp. UASWS1643. The sequence goes on along the minus strand of NZ_VXKZ01000086.1, from coordinate 26,800 downwards.
TGCTCATCGGCACGTTCACTTCTGCACGAATATTTCGCACTGCACGAATGGTATCCATGAGCAGGTTCATCTCGGCAACAGCCTCCGGGTTCTCAAGAGCAGGATCATATACCGGCCATGATGCCAGCGTAATGGTCTCACCTTCATGCGGCAGATGCTGCCAGATCTCTTCGGAGATGTATGGCATAAACGGATGAATCAGGCGCATGGTCTGATCCAGCACATAAGCAAGCACGGATTGTGTTTTCTTTTTGGCAACCGGATCTTCCCCATAGAAGGACAGCTTAGCAAACTCAATGTACCAGTCACACAGGTCATCCCAGATAAAGTTATACAACACACGACCCGTTTCCCCAAATTCATACGCTTCGATTAGACGCGTAATATCGCGGGAAGTTTCGTTCAGACGATGCAAAATCCAATAATCCGCTGTACCAAGCTCTCCGCTAATGTCACGTTCCTCATAGGTGAATCCTTCCAGATTCATCAATGCAAAGCGCGAAGCATTCCAGATCTTGTTGGCGAAATTGCGTGCCTGTTCCACCCGTTCCCAACGGAAACGGAGATCCTGACCTGGCGTGCTGCTGGTTGAGATCATGTAACGCATTGCATCTGCTCCGTATTTCTCAATCACATCCAGCGGATCTACACCGTTACCCAGTGATTTGGACATTTTGCGTCCATCTGCATCACGAACAAGACCATGCATCAGTACATCCTTGAACGGAATCTCATCCGTGAATTCCAATGCAGTGAAAATCATGCGTGCAACCCAGAAATATATGATGTCATACCCTGTCACAAGAACACTTGTCGGATAATAACGTTGCAGATCTTCCGTATCTTCCGGCCAGCCTAGTGTCGAGAACGGCCATAAGCCGGAGCTAAACCAGGTATCGAGTACGTCTTCGTCCTGTCTCAACTTGCGGCCAGCATTCTCTGGGAGCAATGTCGGATCTTCAGCAGATACGATAATTTCACCCGTTTCCTCATCATACCAGGCAGGAATTCGGTGTCCCCACCACAGTTGACGGGAAATACACCAGTCACGAACGTTTTCAATCCAGTTCAGATACGTTTTCTCAAAACGGTCTGGAACAAAATTAACCCCTTCACCGCTCTGTTGTTTCTTGATCGCTCGCTCTGCAAGTGGCTTCATCTCAACAAACCACTGGGTAGACAGATACGGTTCAACAACAGCCCCGGTACGTTCACTGTGTCCAACCTGATGCGTGTGATCCTCGATGTTGATCAATACGCCCTGCTCTTTCAAGTCAGCAACAATCTGCTTGCGGCAGTCACTGCGATCCAGTCCCTGATACTTGCCTGCCTCAGCATTCATTGTACCGCTCTCATCCATTACCGTAATTTGAGGCAGATCATGACGAAGACCTACTTCAAAGTCATTTGGATCATGCGCAGGCGTGATTTTAACTGCACCACTTCCGAACTCTTTATCCACATAATCATCAGCGATAATTGGAATTTCGCGTCCAATGATAGGCAGTACAAGTACTTTACCAATCATATCTGCATAACGCTCATCCTTCGGATGAACAGCAACCGCTGTATCACCCAGCATCGTTTCAGGACGCGTTGTTGCCACTGTAACGTAGCCACTTCCGTCTTTGAGCGGATAACGCAGATGGTACAAGTGACCCTGAACCTCTTTATATTCAACCTCAATGTCGGACAAAGCTGTCCGGTTCACCGGGTCCCAGTTAATGATGCGTTTGCCTCGGTAAATAAGGCCTTTTTCATACAGTTGAACAAATACTTTGCGAACCGCTTGGGACAGACCTTCATCCAGCGTAAAACGTTCACGTGAGTAGTCAAGCGACAGACCCATTTTGCCCCATTGCTGACGAATGGTTGTGGCATATTGATCTTTCCAATCCCATACTTTCTCCAGAAACTTCTCGCGTCCCAGATCATAACGGGTCAGACCTTCTTCACGTAGCTTCTGCTCCACTTTGGTTTGGGTAGCAATACCTGCATGGTCCGAACCGGGAAGCCACAGTGCGTCATAACCTTGCATCCGTTTGGTGCGGATCAGAATATCCTGCAGTGTAAAGTCGAGCGCATGCCCGATGTGCAGCATCCCGGTCACATTTGGGGGTGGAATTACAATCGTATACGGCTCGGCATCTTTACGTTGACCGGCTTTGAAATATCCACGTTCCATCCAGGTGGAGTACCATTTGTCCTCTGCCGCCTTAGGATCGTAAGTGGTCGGCATTTCTGTTGCAGCTGATTTTTTTTCCTCAGACATGTGTCATTCCTCCGTTACTTCATCATCTTCGCCAAAAAAAACAAAAAAAACCTTTCATCCATCAAAGGACGAAAGGTTAGCTTTCGCGGTACCACCTTTGTTTCACGCCTACAGCAAGATAGACTTCACCCTCTGTACATGACGTGACACTTCAAGCAGATAACGGCTGCTACCGGCCCATCCTACCTCAGAAATAAATGACGATAGATCTCATTCATCTCTTGTATTCAAACAGGCAACTCCCGGGCGACTTCGATCAGTTGGTTCCTGCGGAATCTCACAGCGCTGCAATTCCACTCTCTGAAAGGTCATACTGTCTACTACTCCCGTTCCACGTTGTTCTTCAAAAAACCTACACACATCATACCTTGCTCGTGCGCGATAGTCAACCTGACAACTGCGGATAAAGAGCACTGGAATGCAGGTTTAGGACGAATCATGAAAAAACCCGTAATCCTCAAGGGGATCACGGGCCGTAACGAAGGCTTTAACTGCGAATTAAGGGATGTATAATATCTGACCTTCTTCCACAACCTGCTCAGATAATCGGTTATACAACTGAAGTTCCCTCGTGCTCAATTGATATCGATCTGCAATGGCATCCAGTGTATCTTCTCGCTGAACGATGCACAGTTTCACCTTGCGGAATGGGGTCTGGTCCACGATTGTTCCCAGAAAGAGGTTCTTCCATTCCACATCATCAGCTGGATATGTTTCTTCCTGTACCACACCCGCAGGAACCTCATCGCCTCGCTCCACTTCAGCATCGCGTGCCGCTCTGCCGGAGGATAACAAGGAGGAGATACCCACGCCCTCTTCTTGCCGTGGCGCGGATTCTTTTTTGCTGCCAAAAGCAACCTTCAGCTCCGGCTTGTCTTCCGTCTCAGCCACAGGTTCAGGAACAAATGCTTCGTTCTGTACGAACTCGTCTACCCCAGTCGCTTCAAAAGACGGTCGGTCTTCCTCAGCGTTGCCTGGTTCGGACGAAGCAAATACACCTTGCCAGTTCTCCGCCTGTGATTCGCCCGGGACATCGGCAACTGCCTGATTCTCCTGCTGAGGTACAGATCTCGCTGATTCGAAATGCCATACTTCAGGTCCGTCCGGCACATCTGGTGCTGCGAACTCATTAGATGATTGAGCAGCAGGCTCTGGGACTGCTTGATCTGCACTTCTCGAGTTCGCAGGCAATGCATCCACCGAAGGCTCGGACCAACCCGAAGACTCATCTTCCAGAGGCAGCAATGGTTCCGACTCAGGGTAAGAAGCTAACCGATCTGCGGTCTCAGCCATAAATGACGAGATCGGAGAAGGTTCGCTGTATTGCTCATGAGATGCCAATTCATCCCCATTCGCTGTCAGAGAGGCGGGATCTTCGTTTGCATCAGGTTGTCTGTTTTCGTTAGCGTACTCTGCACTTTGCTCCTCAGATTGAAGTGGCTCTTCCGATGACGAATCCGCATATTCCTGCTGCCATTCTTCGCTATTCCTTAATGTCTCTTCCCTTGTGGACAGGTCAGCGAATTCCGGAGCACCATAGGCAAGTTCTGCTGCATTCGCAAGTCTCTCTTCCTCACTCCGCTGGAGCAGGTACTCTTGTGCAAATGTGTTGGGGTCGCTGCTGCCTGTCTGTGCTGCTTCATCGGAACGGTTGGATTGCTGAGCATCAGGTGAGTGGACAACTGTAAACTCATCTGCTGACCACACTTGTGGCTCTTCAACAGGAAAGCCCTCGATACCTCGCAGCGACAACACGCCTGTAATGTTCAGACTGCGATTGGATAACAGATCCACGTCAAAATTTTCGATCTCGATGGAAATATCCTCAATCGATCTGACCCGGTTCAGCGGCACTGTGATCTCCACGGGAATGAAATGTTTGAGCTCCTCTGAAGCCTCATTTTCTCCTCTGTACGCACCTGTAAGTAAAAGATGTCCTCTTAACGTGGCATGATCATCCTGCCCTATGACTTGAATGCGCGGGTATAGTTCAATCTCCTCCAATTCCTCAATCGCAGGGACTCCCTCAGACAAATGAACGCGCTCATAAATATCGAACCGCAAACCATAAGGTTGATTCAACAAAGGTGGCGTCCTCCTTTCGGCATATGTTCACCATGATCCTTCTCATGGGACTGATCCATGGTCCAAATCCTTCGTTACCCCATCTATATGCCTTGAATGAGATGAGCATGCCACCTTTTGAAAAACCTTGTTATATAAAGCGAAATAGAGAATGTTGCACCTAGCCACTTCGATGACAGAATAACCTTCCGATCACTGTTATCCCCAGATTTTTCGATTCCCTTCTTCAAAGGGAAAATCCGGGGATAGCTTATGCTTCCGAAGCAGCTTTCTTTCAGAAAGTTTTTAGGCGAACGCTCCGTTTCTTCACGTTATTTCTGTCTTCTCCGTTCTCGTGTAACTAGTAAAGTTCGCTCTATATTCATTTATGAATACACCTTTTCACGTTCTGCCAATTGTGTGAAATCGGGCGGCCAAGGGTCATCCACTTCAATCACGGCTCCGGTTAAAGGATGACTAAACTTAAGCATCTCTCCGTGAAGTGCTTGTCGCCCAATGACATCCGCTCTACCTCCATACAACGCATCACCAATAAGCGGGTGTCCCGCGTAACTCAGGTGTACACGAATTTGGTGTGTACGTCCTGTATCCAGCTTTAATCGTACAAGGGTTGCTCGTTCCCATACTTCGACAATCTCCACATGGGTAACAGCTTCCTGTCCACCTTCCGAGACACGCCTGCGCTGTTTGTGATGTCTGTCCTTGCCAATGGGAGCATCAATTTTGTGGAGTTCAAGGGGAATTTGTCCACCTGCAATGGCAACATAATGGCGGCCAATCTCTTTGCGACGCATCGCTTCATCCAGTTTGGCGAGGGCAAAAGCATTTTTGGCATACAGAACAGGTCCGGTTGTATCCTCATCCAGTCGATGAACATGGCGTACGCTTGCCTGTATTCCGTTCATTTCATAATAAGAGGCAACCACATGATCCAGCGTGATGGCCTGATCGGCACGGTTTCCATCTGGATGCAGTTTCATGCCTGCCGGTTTGTGCATAACCAGACAGAAATCATCCTCATACAATACATCCACATCAGCCCAGCGTGACTCAACATCGATTGGCTGGGACGCAAAAAGGGCCAGCCGAAGCCGGTCCCCTGCAAGTTGTATTCCTCGGTTTGCTTTCAGCTGACGGAGCAGTTTCTCCGGAAACTGCAGCTCAGACAATAGCCATTGCTCTGCGGCCATCTGTTTGTCCAAACTGCCTGTTACGGCTTTCCCTGGCATCAGCTCCAGCCATTCCCCGCGGCGTTTCCAACTTTTGATGGTCATAGCGATTGAAGAGCTTTACGATTCGCCTCAATCGTATCGTCAATATCCTGCTCCGTGTGCACACCAGAGACAAACATGCCTTCGTATTGCGAAGGCGCAACACTCACACCTTGATCAATCATGGCCGCAAAATAACGACGGAATTGATCCAGATTGCTTTCTTTGGCAATATCATAATTGGTTACTGGAACGGCACTGAAGAATGGACAAACCATGGAACCCACACGGTTAATGGTTATCGCAATACCCGTCTCAGCTGCATTTTTCTCGAATCCGGCTTGCAGACGTGCAGACAATGTCTCCAGACGGTCATAGACCTCTGGTGTTAACAATTTGAGCGTGGTATACCCTGCTGCCATAGCCAGCGGATTCCCGCTCAATGTACCTGCCTGATAGATCGGTCCCGTAGGTGCAATCTGTTCCATCAGATCCCGACGACCACCATAAGCACCAACCGGGAGTCCGCCACCGATAACTTTACCCAGACAAGTCAGGTCAGGTGTAACCCCATACCGTCCCTGAGCACAGTTCAATCCTACGCGGAAACCGGTCATGACTTCGTCAAAAATAAGCAGACTGCCATATTGGGTCGTCAAACTGCGCAGGCCTTCAAGGAAACCGGAAGCCGGAGGTACAACCCCCATGTTACCTGCCACAGGTTCCACAATAACAGCGGCCAGTTCTTCACCATAACGTTCAAAAGCAAGCTTAACGGACTCCAGATCGTTGTAAGGTACCGTAATTGTATTCACAGCTACACCTTCAGGTACACCTGGACTATCCGGTAGACCCAGTGTTGCAACACCTGAACCCGCTTTGATCAGCAAGCTGTCCGCATGTCCATGATATGATCCTTCAAACTTCAGAATTTTACTGCGTCCGGTTACCCCGCGTGCCAGTCGAATGGCACTCATCGTTGCTTCCGTACCGGAATTAACCATCCGCACGATATCGATAGAAGGTACACGCTCACAGACCAGCTTTGCCATCTCGGTCTCCAGCAAGGTAGGCGCACCAAAGCTTGTTCCTTTGAGGGCTGTCTCACGCAAAGCTTCTACAACGTCAGGGTGTGCATGTCCCATAATGAGTGGGCCCCACGATCCCACATAGTCAATAAAAACATTGCCATCAATATCGTAGATTTTGGACCCTTCGCCGCGTTCTGCATAGATCGGAGTAAGTCCCACCGATTTGAATGCGCGTACAGGGCTGTTCACACCCCCGGGTATGTACTGCTTAGCTTCCTCAAACGCGCTGCGTGAGCGCTCATCATTGCGTCGATTACCTTGTTGTGCAGTCATGAATATCCTCCTTAATATAATTTATTTTATTTCTCAGCCAACCAGCGTGAAGCGTCTTTTCCGTAGTAGGTAATGATCATATCTGCACCTGCGCGTTTCATGCTGAGCAGGATTTCCATGGCAACTTTTTTCTCATCGATCCAGCCTTGAATCGCCGCGGCCTTAACCATGGCATACTCGCCACTTACATTATAGGCAACAAGCGGAAGATCAAATTGATCCTTAATCGTACGCATGACATCAAGATAGGACAACGAAGGTTTAACCATCAACATGTCCGCTCCTTCGAGCACATCCGTCTCTGCTTCACGTAAAGCTTCACGCGCATTGGCCGGGTCCATCTGATATGATTTGCGGTCCCCGAATTGCGGCGTTGAATCTGCTGCTTCGCGGAATGGGCCATAGAATGCCGACGCATATTTGACAGAGTAGGACATGATCGGAATATGACTGAATCCATTCTCATCCAGCCCGGCACGGATTGCCTGTACAAATCCATCCATCATGTTGGACGGTGCAATGATGTCCGCTCCTGCTTTGGCTTGAGACACTGCCGTTTGCACGAGCAGATCCAGTGATTCATCATTTAATACATCTCCGCAGATATGGCCGTCAATCTCCACGGTGTGTACCATACCGCAGTGACCATGATCCGTGAATTCACACAAGCAAGTATCCGCAACAACCAGCAATTCCGGGTACCAGGATTTGATCAATCTCGTCGCTTCCTGCACAATGCCATCTTCAGCGAAGCCAGATGAACCCACACTGTCCTTAGTCTCGGGAATACCGAACAATAACACGGCTGGAATTCCCAGCTCGGCAATTTCCGTTACTTCCTCCTGAAGACGATCCAGCGAGAAGCGGAATACGCCAGGCATGGATTTAATTTCGGATTTTACATTCTCTCCATACGTCACATAGATCGGTTGAATAAAGTCATCCACGGTTAGATGGGTCTCTCTGACCATATTACGAATACCTGTAGATTGGCGTAAACGGCGATGCCGTACAATTGGAAAACTCATACGTGTAAAACCTCCCTGAAAGTTAAATAGAGCAAAAAGGGAAGCGCGCTGGTATCCTATCGAATTCAGCACGCTTCATATGTTGACATGATTACATGTGTATTAATTTCGAAGAGCGCCTTCTTTGGTGCCTGTCCGTTTCCAGTCGCATAGCACTGTGATCAAGCTATCCATCGTTGCTTCCTCTGCCATCAGTGTAACCTTTAGTCCAGCGGCTTCTGCCGTTTTCGCTGTAACAGGTCCGATACACGCAACCTCCACATCTTTCAATAAAGGCAGTGGATCTTGCAGTCCCATACGTTTCAACATACTCATGAAATTGGTAACCGTCGATGAACTTGTAAAGGTCACCGCATGAATACCACCTTCTTCAAGCAGCTTAAGCAGTTCGTCATCATCCTCACCAGCGAGGATCGTATCGTAGGTGATGGCTTCAGTGACTTGAAGCCCTCGTTCTCTCAACTGGTCACATAACCATGTACGGGCCAGATCACCGTGCGGAAGCAGTACGTTCTGGCCTTCCTTCAGTTCACTTTCAAAAGCCTCAAGCATGCCTTCGGCCTGGAAAGGACCTTTGACCACCTCAGCAACGATGCCATGTTTGCGCAAAGCGTCTGCTGTGGAAGGTCCTACGGCAGCAATTCTCGCTTGATGAATCGAGCGAATATCCTTGCCCTCCTGTTCCAGATGGCGGAAGAAAAACTCCACGCCGTTCACACTTGTGAAAAACACCCAGTCATAGGTATTTAAAGCACTGAAGGCGTCTTTGACACTTTGCTGCGCAGATTCACTGGACGGCATGACCGTCTCAATAACTGGAAACTCATACGGTTCGCCGCCGAGTTCCTCAATGCGATTCACCAGTTCACTCGCCTGACTGCGAGCACGGGTTACCAGAATTCGTTTGCCAAACAGCGGCAGCGCTTCTGCCCATTTCAACTGTTCCCGCTGATTGACGACATCTCCCACCACAATAACAGCTGGTGGTTGGAAATTGGCTGCGATCACTTTCGCTTCTATATCTTCAAGGGTACCTATAAGGGTATCCTGTTCCGCTCGTGTTCCCCAACGAATCAGAGCTACCGGTGTTTGCGCTGGACGACCATGACGAATCAATTGTTCGCTGATATATCCAATTTTGGCAACCCCCATCATAAATACAAGTGTGCCCGTTGCATTCGTCACTTTATCCCAATGGATACTGCGATCAAGCTTGTCCGGACTCTCGTGCCCCGTAATAATAGAGATGGAAGATGCATAGTCACGGTGAGTGACGGGAATCCCGGCATACGCAGGTACACTTATTGCAGCGGTAACCCCAGGTACAATTTCAAACGGAATTCCGTTTTTGTGCAGCAAACCCGCCTCTTCGCCTACACGTCCAAAGATCGTCGGGTCGCCACCCTTAAGTCGAACTACAACCTTGCCTTCAAGCGCCAGATCAACCAACAGTTGATTGATCTCTTCCTGTTTCATCGTATGCCGATCCGGGCGCTTGCCCACGTAAATCTTTACTGCGCCGGGTTTCATTTGTTTCAACAATCTCGGACTTGCCAAACGATCATAGACTACAGCATCAGCTTTACCGATGGATTCCCACCCTTTTACCGTAATCAGCTTTGCATCGCCAGGACCTGCCCCTACCAAAAAGACCTTTCCCACCATGTCTTCATCCCCTAACTTCTGCCAGTATCTGCTCTGCTCCCCGTTCAATCAATCTCCAAGCCACTTCTTCACCCAGACGAACCGGGTCCTTGCCGATCAGAACTTCCTTAAGAATCAGTCCACCATCCGGCGTACCGACCATACCTGTTAATTGTAACGTGTTTTCACCATTCAGGGAATCTGCATCTTGCTGAGGCACCCACACCGCATGAGCACCGATCGGAACCTGGCAGCCCCCATTCAATACACTGAGAAAACGGCGTTCCGCCTGTACAGGAAATGCTGTCTCAGGATCATTATACAGCTGCAGCAAGTGCAACAGTTCCTCATCGTCTTCACGACATTCGATACCAAGCGCGCCTTGACCCACTGCCGGTAGGCAAGCTGTTTCAGTCAGGTACTCTGTGATTCGGTCTTCCCAGCCCATACGGTACAATCCTGCAGCTGCCAGAATAATCGCATCGAATCCTTCGGTCTCCAGCTTCCGCAGACGGGAATCAATATTGCCGCGAATCGATTCCAATTGCAAATCTGGACGATAGGCTTTCAATTGACTCGATCGGCGCAGACTGCTTGTTCCGACTCTAGCTCCTTCTGGCAGTTGATCCAGAGTTAGTTCACCATTAGAGATCAGCGCATCCCGTGGATCTGCACGACGGGGAATAGCACCATTGATTAATCCTTCGGGTAACTCGGAAGGCATATCCTTCATGCTATGCACAGCCATATCAATCGTACGATCAAGCATCGCTTGTTCAATCTCTTTGACAAACAAACCTTTGCCTCCGACTTTTGACAACGTTACATCCAGAATGAGATCTCCCTTGGTAACAATCTTATGTACTTCAAAGTCAAAAGCTAATCCTTCCCGCTCACAAATATCGCGTAAATCCTGAATGACATGGCCTGTCTGGGTTAGCGCAAGCGCGCTCTGTCTACTTCCAACTTTAATTGTACGCATATCTACACTTCCTCCTGATTACGGGATATCCAGTCCCCGATTTCTTCTTCGGTCCACCACCGAAAATGGCCTGTACGAATATCTTCTAATATGTGCATTTCAGTTAACTGCCGAAGCAACGTACTTCTGAGACTTGAACATGATACGCGTGACTTCACCTCGGTCCTCATCTGGTGCAAAAACTCAAGGTACGTCTCATACTCATCACCGAACTGTTGTTCGAGTGTGGCACGTATCTCCGCAGCTGCTGCCGGTCCCGCTCCTGCTGTGGATATCGCTATGCTTAATCTCCCGCGCCTTACCACGCTTGGTGTAATAAAGCTGCTGTGCTTCGAAGACATTGCGTCATTCACCAATATGCCCGCAGCCTCAGCATCCCGAACCACAGTTGAATTGACCTCTGAATGGTCAGTCGCTGCATATACGAGAAAGGCCCCCCGCAAATCTCCATTGCGGTAGGACCGGTCTATCCATTGAATTCGGGATTCATGATGCAGTTGTTTTAATACGGGAGTAAGCTCCGGACTAATGACCGTAATCTGTGCCTCGGCATGCAGCAATCCCTTAATTTTACGTTCGGCAACACGTCCACCACCAACCACGCAGCACTTCTTGCCTGAAGTATTCACAAATATCGGTGTGTAACGGTCCATCCCCTTCACTCTCCCGTCCAACGATGAAACGCTGAATACGCATTGGATAAAAAACTTATAATGACAAATCCGTACCCGATCAGTGTCCATCTTGCCATGATAATTGTAGAGAACTGTTTCCTTCTCTTGGATACGAAGTAACCCACATAGATGGCTATAGCAAGACCTGTCGAAATAACTTTGAGATCCAAGAGTAGAATCCAACGTCTTTCCGCCACAATGGATAATACGGCAAGCATCACAGAAACACCAAGGAGCGGTGTTCCTATCAACGTAGCACCATCCATATACTTACCGATCACTTCCAGGCTTGGCAGCCGTCGCATCGTATCATTCCACTTTTTTTTCTTCAACTTACGGTGCAAGAACAGATATAACAAGGCAAATACCGTAGCAACGGTTAACGCCGCAAAACCAAGATTCGCCAAGGTAATATGCATGATAAGTAATCCATGTACCGTTTGCCAGTTATGCAATGATATCTCTCCGGCCGTAAACCACAGTCGGTTTAATACCGTAACGGAAAAACCTACAACATTCAGCAACAAAATCACAAATTCGGAACGCTGGATGCGAGTCATGACCAGAGACATCAGTACAATACTGAATGAAAATATAAACAAAAAATCAAAGGTGGTGTAGATGGGGAAATGGCCTTCAGTCCACATGCGCAATATAACATGCGTTACCTGCAATCCCCAAACAACGACAAGAAACCCTGTGCCTGTCCGCTTCGCCCCCGCATTGCGTCGAATGCAGTCCGAGAAATAGAACAGTAGGCTCAGGGCATACATATAGATTAGAGCTTCATAGACTTGTTCAGCAAGGGTCAAGCTGCCCACCCGCCTTATACGCCTGCCGGAGCATAAGCCGACACGGGGTCTTGCCGGTTTTCGTTAAAGTGAGCAGCTGGTTTCGCCAGAGCTGTGGCATCACTCTGACTCACTTTTTCAGCGGCCATCTCTACTGCATCTTCCAGAGCGAAAATCTGAGTAAACATGCGCAGAGCTTCATCACCTTGCTTCGTGCCTGCCATTTCCTTAATCCGATTAATCGGATCTGTCGTCATTTGGTTCACAATACTCTTGGTCAAACGACGAATGACTTTACGTTGATGTTCATCGAGCTCAGGCAGTTTATTAAACAGGCTATCCATCGTTTCTTCATGAATGGAGACACCTTTTTCCTGCAAAGCGCGAATAACGGGACGAACACCCAACGTTTTGAGCCAATGGTAATAATCCTCCATCTCAAGCTCGATCATTCTCTCAATCTTGGCAGCTTCCACCTTACGCATCTCCAGGTTGCTCTCCACGATTCCTTCCAGATCATCAATGTCATAGAGAAATACATTGGAAATTTCACCAATCGCCGGATCAATATCGCGTGGAACCGCAATATCAATCAGGAACAATGGACGAGATTGACGACGCTTCATGCTCTCCCGTACCACTGCTGCATCCATGACATAACGTTCAGCTCCAGTGGAACTAATCACAATATCAACTTCATTAAGTCGATATAATGCCTGTTCCATCGTACAAGGTGTGCCCCGGAACTTGGCTGCCAATTCTTCTGCTCTTGCAAGCGTACGATTCGCCACGATGACCTCGGATGCCCCGTTGGCATAGAGATGTTTCACGGTTAGTTCACTCATCTTGCCGGCACCCAAAATGAGCACCTTCTTGTCTGTGAACATGCCAAAAATCCTCTTACCGAGTTCAACAGCAGCATAACTGACAGATACGGCGCTCTCCCCGATGGAAGTCTCCGAATGTGCCCGTTTACCCAATGTAACTGCCTGCTTAAATAACTTATTAAACCAGGTACCTGTTGATTTCTCTTCCTGCGCTTTAAGAAAAGCCTGTTTCACCTGTCCAAGAATCTGAGTCTCACCAATGACCATGGAATCTAGTCCGCAGATGACACGGAACAAATGGCGCATGGCTTGATCATCTTCATATATATATAAGTGTTGCGTAAATTCTTCCCGTGGTACATTAAACCATTGTTCCATGAATGTTCGAATAAAATAACCACACATGTGAAGACGGTCCACCACAACATACAACTCGGTACGGTTACATGTGGCTACGATTACACCTTCCAATACACTCTTGGTCAGCTTGAGCTGCTGCAGCGCTTCAGACAAATCCTTTTCTGCAAATGTGAATCGTTCCCTAACCTCTACAGGCGCCGTGCGATAATTCAAACCAACGACAACGATGTGCATTGCAAGTTCACCTGCCTAATAAATTTCCAATCAAAGTGCTTACTGCATATGTCTATCCATTTATGATTGACATGGTTAATTATATCACACATCATAGCCGTGACCGGGTCATTTTTATGAAATGTTTATGAAATCACCATGTTCATCATCATATGCACTGTCATTTATTGTAGTGTCTCACCAAAGTTCACTGTTATGCGTTAAAAAGTGTCGATTATGAATATTCATAACAATACGCATATTAAAACAAATAGCCATGGAATTATCCCATGACTATTAAAGTTTGGGAGGTTATGTGTCCATCCCGATATGTGAACATTGTGTATGCAATATATTTTTTATTTAAACCCGTTCAGTCTGGTTGTTCATCTCTGGTGTTTCAACCTGCAATTCGCCCAATCCACGTACCAACTTCTTTGCATACGTTTTTTCAGGCTTTAATACGGATACCAGGTAGTCAATAGCAAGCTGTGGATCTACAGTCTCCCCACATGTGTAACAATCAATCGCTGCAAAACCTCTCTCAGGATACGTATGAATGGAGAGATGGCTCTCAGACAATAGTACAAGTACGGTCGCTCCCTGTGGATCAAACTGCTTGGATTGTACGGACATCACTGTCGCGCCACATGCCTCCGCTGCTTCAACCATTTGGGCTTCCAGATACTCTGCATTGTTCAGTAGATTAAAGTCGACACCCCAAGTATCAACAGCAACGTGTCTTCCGAAAGTTGAATATTCCATCCTTCGGTTCCCCTTTCCTAGGAATAAAATGTTTGAAAAATTTCATCCGCTAGGACCTACGTCATTCACTTCCCGAGGGAAAAATCTCTCGCAACATATAATGTCCTGAGTGAATCCTGGTTCCTATATTGTTTTCAACGAGATTAAAAATAACATTGAATCAGAGTGAAATCAACCCTTTTCCAGAAGATTGTAAAATAAATGTTTTCAATTCGGAATATTCGATTTCACATCAAAAAATCCCCCTGAAACCTCCGCATTGGCGAGTGCCACTGCCCGGAAGATACAAGGGAATTCATTATATACATATACGTTTATAAACATACAATTTTAAGCTAATAAGCTTCAAGCTCAAACAATCGTTTTTGATGACGAGCAAGCGTCTCATCAATATGATGGAGCTGATCAGCAGTCGCATCTTTTCTAGTATCCAGCAGTGAATCGATCTCGGCATACACACGGTTGATTTCGCGTTCTACATCTCTGGCCTGGAACAGATGTTGCAATTCAAGCAACGTATTTTTGTATTCATAGATCACTCGGGTGTTCTCCCCGGTCTTCTCCACAATTTTGCGGACAGTGCCTTGAGCATAAACATACGTCATGGTGAACCCTTTATAGATCCGATGAACGACCCCGTCACCTTTAAAAGTCACAAAGAGCTTCCGGACAACATTGGTCAGATGCAGATTCACCAGGCGGCAAGATAACTCACAGATATAAAACCCTTCTATGCGGTCAAAAGGGAAATGCACTTCTTCTCCACTTACATCCCCCAGCACAACCTCCTGACAACCATTGTCCAACACCTTAACCCGGTGATGAAGCCTGCCATCATCTGTCATGCGCAAAAACTGATGCATCTGGGGTTCTGACAATTTCAAAGTGGCCTTAACATACTCTGTGGCTAACCGCTGAGCCATACAAATCCCTCAATTCTTTCCCGATTGTTTTGTCATCCTGCACATGTAGCAGTCATCTCAAAATTCTTCAGGCCGGCATGGCCGGTAATTTTGGTACTGTTGGCAATATGCACCTATGCTCATTATACACTACCCTAACGTTATTTTTCTCCAGATCCAGATGATGAATTCTCACGAAATTCCATAAAAAACCGGATTAATCTTGATCTCATCAAAGATTCACTTAGCATGCTCACTTTCCTGCACTAAAACGGTATACTATCTCGGTTATCCGTTAATTTCGTTGGTTTCTTCCTCATCAGAAGCACCCTCTGCTTCCAGCACTGGTGCATATTTATCTATCCGGGCATGGCGGGTAATGATATCCCATAACTCTTCTTTCCCCAATCCCTCTTCGGATGAAAACGGTACAAACAAATCCCCTGAACGAAGACCCAGTGATTCCTTAATGACTTTGATATGTTTGGCTCTGCGTGTTTTTGGAATCTTGTCCATCTTGGTCGCTACGACAACCAAAGGCAATCCATTATGACGAAGCCACTCATTCATCATCTTGTCATCCTTGGATGGCTCATGTCTCATATCCACCATCTGCATAACCAGTTTCAATTCTTCACGTCCCAACAAGTATTTCTCCATCATTTTGCCCCAGGCAAAGCGTTGCTCTTTGGAAACTTTAGCGTAGCCATATCCCGGGAAATCGACGAAGTAGAGATCCTGATTAATTTTATAATAGTTGAGTTGCTGTGTCTTACCCGGTGTTGAGCTCGTCCGAGCCAAATTTTTACGATTGATCAAACGGTTGATCAGGGAAGATTTTCCCACATTGGAGCGTCCCGCCAAAGCAATCTCTGGCAGACCGTCCTCGGGGTATTGTTCAGGCCGAACGGCACTGATAATAAATTCAGATTGATTTACTTTCATATTGTATCTTTCCTCTCTTGAACGCCTGTGCTATGCATCACCTGTTGAAGGTATTATGCCATGGATTGTTCTATCATACCAAAAAAACCGTTCCAGCGGACGCCGAAGCCTCCGCAGAACGGTCTAATCTTCATACGAACCTTTCGGATACGTGGATTACAGGTGAATTCCTGTCTGCTCAACAAGTGCATGCTGCAATACCTGATCCATATGGGCTACAGGGACAAACTCCACATCTTCCTTGATGCTGTCTGGAATGTCACGCAGGTCCCGTTCGTTATCCTTAGGCAATAATATTTTTTTATAGCCGGCACGATGGGCTGCCAGTGATTTCTCTTTCAGGCCACCAATCGGCAGCACACGTCCACGTAGTGTTATTTCACCAGTCATCGCGATATCCTTGGACACATGTTTGTTCGTCAAGGCTGAGATTAACGCTGTTGCCATCGTAATCCCGGCAGATGGACCATCCTTCGGAATCGCTCCTTCCGGAACGTGGATATGGATATCGTTCTTCTCATGGAAGTCAGGCGAAATTCCAAGCTGTGTAGCTTTGGAACGGGTGTAACTGAATGCGGCTTGTGCCGATTCCTTCATGACATCCCCAAGTTTACCTGTGAGAGTCAATTTACCTGTTCCAGGCACAACAGTCACTTCAATGACAAGGGTATCTCCACCCACTTCAGTCCACGCCAGACCTGTTACGGTACCAATCTGGTCTTCCAGTTCGGCCATACCATAACGGAACTTGCCAGGTCCAAGGTAGTCTTTGATCTCATCTGATGAGATGTTAATCTGACCTTCCACACCAGATACGATGTTTTTCGCAGCTTTTCGGCACAACGAAGCCATCTGCTGTTCCAGATTACGCACACCTGACTCCCGTGTATATTCACGAATTACACGCAACAACGCGTCATCCGGGATTTCCAATTGCTCTTCTTCCAGACCATGGTCCTGCTTCTGTTTGGGCAACAAATAGTTTTTCGCAATTTGCAGCTTCTCCAGCTCCGTGTAACCAGGGATGTTGAGCATTTCCATCCGATCCAGCAATGGACGCGGAATATTGTGTACCGTGTTGGCAGTTGTTATAAACATAACGTTGGATAAGTCAAACGGCAATTCGACAAAGTGATCACTAAACGTATTATTCTGTTCCGGATCAAGCACCTCAAGTAACGCTGCGGAAGGATCTCCGCGGAAGTCTGAAGCCATCTTATCGATCTCGTCCAGCAGGAATACCGGATTCAGTGAACCTGCCGTTTTCATCCCTTGGATGATACGCCCAGGCATTGCTCCTACATAGGTGCGTCGGTGACCACGAATCTCGGCTTCATCACGTACGCCGCCAAGAGATATTCTTACAAACTCCCGCCCCAGCGATCTGGCGATCGAACGAGCAAGTGATGTTTTACCGACCCCTGGAGGTCCAACCAGACAGAGAATTGGCCCTTTGAGTTTCTTGACGAGCTTCTGGACAGCCAGATATTCAAGCACACGCTCTTTGGGCTTTTCCAGTCCGTAATGATCTGCATTGAGCACATCTTCGGCTTTTTGGATATCCAGATCATCCGCTGTCATCTGACTCCAAGGAAGGCCAAGCAGCCAATCCACGTAGTTGCGAATGACTCCGCCCTCGGCTGAACTTGCAGGCATTTTCTCCAGTCGATCAATTTCTTTCTCGACCTTTTCTTTCACCTTGTCCGGCAAGCCGAGTTCTTCCATCTGAGTGCGAAGTTCCTCGACCTCACCCGCGCGGCCTTCTTTTTCACCCAGTTCTTTCTGGATCGCTTTCATCTGCTCGCGCAAATAATATTCCTTCTGCGTTTTCTCCATCTGTTTCTTCACACGTTGGCTGATCTTGCGTTCAAGCTCCAGCACTTCGCGCTCATTGTTCAGGATATCCAGCAATTTCTCCAGACGTTCCCGCACGTCGATGGTCTCCAGAATTTCCTGTTTATCCTTGATCTTCAAAGACAGGTGACTCGTGATGACATCGGCCAGACGCCCTGGTTCTTCGATGTCAGACACCGCTGCGAGTGTCTCTGGTGTCACTTTTTTGGACAGATTAATATAATTCTCGAACTGGTTCAGAACGGTACGCATCAAGGCATCCGTCTCCGGATGGGTATTCTCCTCTTCAGGCAGTTCTTTTGCCAGTACTTCATAATATTCCTCGTTGTCCGTATATTCAATAATTTCAGCCCGTTCCAAGCCTTCCACGAGTACACGAATCGTACCGTTCGGAAGCTTCAGCATCTGTCTGACCTTGGCCACGGTTCCGATTCTGAAAATGTCCTCTTGTGTTGGTTCTTCAATATTTACTTCGGCTTGGGAACATAGGAGAATCAGATGTTCTTCTACCATCGCTTTTTCTAAAGCCTTGACCGATTTCTCCCGGCCCACATCGAGATGCAGTACCATACTCGGGTAGACGAGAAGTCCTCTTAAAGGCAGTAAAGGAAAACGACGACCTTTCGCTTTGCTCGGTCCCATCGCTTTCGCACCTCCAATGGCTCTCAGGTTGTAGTCATTCATTATTCTATCAAATGTTCACATAAAAAACCAATGAAGGGAAGCGCTTAGCAGCTTCCCGAATCTGTAACCTGTCCTGGACGAGGCACGTCCGCACGCAAATAGGAAGCGGATGCCGGTGGAAAAATCTCCGGTGCAGGTGCAACTGTCTCCTCTGCAAGCTTCGTTTGTTCCATCTGTTGTAATTCCGGAACCCAGTCGAACACTTCACGGAATACGTCCTGTACCGTATCTACCGGGATAACGCGCAAGCCATCCAGATTCTCAAAAATGGACTGCCAGTTCTCCGCAGGAATAATAACGGTCTTCGCTCCTGCCTGAAAGGCAGCCTCCACCTTGGCCAGCACGCCACCAATAGGCTTAACCCTACCATGAATACTGATCTCGCCAGTCATCGCTATCTCATGATCCACAGGGCGTCCCTGAATGGCTGATGTAATGGCAGTCGCCATCGCAATCCCGGCAGATGGACCATCAATAGGCGTCCCACCTGGGAAGTTCACGTGTAAATCGTAATCATTCGGACGAATACCCATGGCTTTTAATACGGTTAACACATTTTCAACCGACCCTTTGGCCATACTTTTTCGCCGGAGTGTACGCGAACCGCCTCCAATCTCTTCTTCATCCACAACGCCTGTAATGTTGATTCGGCCTTGATCTTTAAGAGCCGGAACAGCAGACACTTCGATCTCCAAAATGGTTCCCATATTCGGTCCGTATACCGCCAAGCCATTAACAAACCCCACCTGCGGCTGTGTAGGGACCTTCCGATCAGGCCGTGGCTGAATCTGGCTGCTACCCGCCACCCACTCCACATCAGACGCCTGAAGCGTCTCACGCTTCTCTGTCAGCGCAAGTCCAGCAGCCAGCTGGATGATATTGACTGCTTCACGTCCATTGGTTGCATATCGCTTGACCACATCAACGGCATCCGGACATGGACTGAACCCTATTTTCTGAACAGCATCCTCTGCAATTCGCCCAATCTCCTCAGGCAACAAAGGACGGAAATAAACTTCCATGCAGCGGGAACGCAAAGCTGGTGGCAGTTCATGAGGCGAACGAGTCGTTGCTCCAACAAGGCGGAAATCGGCCGGCAGGCCATTTTGAAAAATATCGTGGATATAAGCAGGAGTATGCGTGTCTTCCGAGTTATAGTACGCACTCTCCAAAAACACCTTGCGATCCTCCAACACTTTCAACAGCTTATTCATCTGAATCGAATGTAATTCACCAATTTCATCAATAAAAAGCATTCCTCCATGCGCTTTCGTCACAGCGCCCGGTTTTGGTTGGGGAATACCAGCAACGCCCATAGCTCCTGCTCCCTGGTATATCGGATCATGAACCGAACCAATTAAGGGGTCCGCAATACCACGCTCATCAAAACGGGCTGTTGTTGCATCCAGCTCCGTGAATTTGGCGTCTGGCTTGAAAGGAGAAGATGGATTCTTCTTGGCCTCTTCCAACACAACCCTTGCGGCAGCTGTCTTCCCGACTCCGGGAGGGCCATAAATGATAACATGTTGCGGATTCGCACTGCATAATGCAGCTTTAAGGGCACGCAACCCATCTTTTTGCCCAACAATATCGTTAATGGTAGCTGGACGCGTCTTCTCCGACAGCGGCTTGGTGAGTGAGATCGAACGCAGCTTGCGCAGCTTCTCCAGTTCCTTGCGAGATTCACGCTCAACGGCACTGCGGTTTGTTTTCTGGCCACGCAGCAGGTTCCAGAAATACAAACCAATCACCACTCCAAAAAATAACTGAATCAACATGATGACCATACCAAATTCCATGTCTTCACATCCTCCTATTTTGTCGCTATTCTCATATGAGATCATGCTAATACTTGGTAGTATAGCCTTTTCAACGCGACGTAAACGGGCGATGCGGAATTTGTATGCGAGAAAATAAAAAGCCCGCCATTGCTGACGAGCTTTTGTTGTAACAGATATGAATCAATCAGTGCGAACGACCAGGAATAACACCTGTCTCTTCGTAGGCTTCGACGATTTTGTCGATCTCTTTTTTTAATTCCTCAACCATGATTTCTTCAGGCACTTTACGGATCATCTTGCCGTGACGGAACAAGAGACCTTCTCCACGAGCACCGGCAATCCCGATATCCGCTTCTTTGGCCTCACCTGGACCATTAACCGCACAACCCAATACCGATACTTTAATCGGCACCTTCAGTTTGGAGATATACTCCTCCACTTCGTTGGCAATGGAGAACAGGTCGATATCCAAACGTCCACACGTTGGGCAGGAGATCAATGTAGCTGCATTTGTGATGAGTCCAAATGTTTTGAGCAGATCACGAGCAACCTTGATTTCTTCTACAGGGTCCGCACTCAGTGAGATCCGCATCGTTGAACCAATACCCATAGAGAGTAAGGCTCCCATACCTGCGGAGCTTTTGATCGTACCGGAGAACAATGTACCCGCTTCGGTAATCCCGAGATGCAACGGATACGGAATGATTTGAGCAGCTTTGGTATACGCCTCAATCGCCATCGGCACATCCGATGCTTTGAGAGACACGATGATATCATGGAAATCAAGCTCTTCCAAAATACCAATGTGATACAATGCACTTTCTACCATGGCATCTGCCGTAGGATACCCGTACTTCTCAAGGAGATGGTTTTCCAAAGACCCCGCATTTACTCCAATCCGAATCGGAATGCCGCGGTCTTTACAAGCCTTAACCACTTCTTCCACTTTTGCACGTTTACCGATGTTACCTGGATTAATCCGAACTTTATCGATGCCGTTCTCAATCGCAAGTAAAGCCAGCTTATAGTTAAAATGAATGTCCGCTACTAGCGGTATATTAATGCGTTTTTTGATTTCCTTGATGGCTGCGGCAGCTTCCTCATTATTCACCGTTACACGTACCACTTGACAACCCGCTTCTTCCAGTCGCAGAATCTCTGCAACCGTTGCTTCAACGTCTGCCGTTTTGGTTGTACACATACTTTGGATAATGACTTCGTTACTGCCACCGATCGTTACGTTTCCCACTTTTACGGGACGTGTATCCTGTCTTAAATACATGAGTGATTTCTCTCCCCACAACGTCAAAGCTCCACCCTGACAGAGACATGAATTCGCCTTCTGCCAAAGTGGAGAACTGACAAGTCTATATTTCAGAGTTCAACGGGATTCAGGCCTTTATTAGGCGCTCTCTTCCTGCTTATCGTCCTTCGATTGGCTTAGTTCAGGCACGACTCTTTTCTCAACAACTTCTTCGGTAATGACACAGTTCGTAACATCTTCACGTGAAGGCACTTCATACATGATTTCCAGCATGATACCTTCAATGATGGCACGCAATCCACGTGCACCTGTGTTACGTTTAATTGCTTCTTTTGCAATCGCGAGCAATGCAGCTGGTTCAAATACCAGATTCACATTATCCAGCTCAAGCAGTTTTTGGTACTGTTTGGTAAGCGCGTTTTTTGGTTCGGAAAGAATCCGTACCAGCGTATCTTCATCCAGTGGCTCCAAAGTGGAGATGACTGGCAGACGGCCTACAAATTCCGGAATCAGACCAAATTTCAGCAAATCTTCCGGCAATACCATACCCAGGTATTCACCTGGTTTCAGATCTTTTTGCTCAGAAACGGTATTGAAGCCAATGACTTTTTTACCGATCCGGCGTTTGATCATTTGCTCCAGACCATCAAAGGCACCGCCGCAAATGAACAGGATATTCGTTGTATCGATCTGAATGAATTCTTGATGAGGATGTTTACGACCACCTTGTGGTGGTACAGAAGCCACAGTTCCTTCAAGAATTTTCAAGAGAGCCTGTTGCACACCTTCGCCCGATACATCACGGGTTATGGATGGGTTTTCGGATTTACGCGCTACTTTATCAATCTCATCGATATAAATAATGCCACGCTCTGCTTTTTCCACATCATAATCAGCAGCTTGAATCAGTTTGAGCAGGATGTTCTCTACATCCTCACCTACATAACCCGCTTCTGTTAATGACGTAGCATCCGCAATAGCAAAAGGAACATTCAAAATTTTTGCCATCGTTTGCGCAAGCAACGTTTTTCCAGAACCTGTTGGTCCTAACAACAAAATGTTACTCTTTGACAATTCAACGTCTTCAATTTTGCTTTGTGTGTTGATCCGTTTGTAGTGATTATACACGGCAACAGACAATGATTTTTTCGCTTGTTCCTGTCCAATAACATATTGATCCAGAATATTACGAATTTCTTTTGGTTTCGGAATATCTTTCAGGTCTACTTCTTCATCATGACCAAGTTCTTCCTCAACGATTTCGGTGCAAAGTTCGATACATTCATCACAAATATACACGCCTGGTCCAGCGACCAACTTGCGTACCTGCTCCTGAGATTTACCGCAAAAAGAGCATTTCAATTGCCCTTTCTCATCGTTAAATTTAAACATGAAACCACCCCTTTAGGAATTGATCGGTCTACTGAGCACCTGGTCAATAATGCCGTACGTCTTAGCTTCTTCAGCGCTCATGAAGAAGTCACGGTCTGTATCCCGCTCAATTTTCTCAAGAGGTTGACCCGTACGATCGACGTATATTTGATTCAGTTTCTGACGTGTTTTAATAATCCATTCTGCGTGTATCTTAATATCTGCAGCCTGTCCTTGAATGCCGCCAAGCGGCTGATGAATCATTACTTCGCTGTTTGTCAGCGCATATCTCTTGCCAGGTGCACCGGCTGTTAGCAATAACGAGCCCATGCTTGCTGCCATCCCTACGCAAATGGTAGATACATCCGGCTTGATAAATTGCATCGTATCGTATATACCCATCCCTGCGGTGACAGAACCACCAGGTGAGTTAATGTACAAGCTGATATCCTTCTCAGGATCGTCGGCTGCCAAAAACAAAAGCTGTGCTATGACAAGATTGGCTACATCGTCATCAATCGCACTGGTTAGAAAGATAATGCGATCTTTCAGCAAACGCGAATATATATCGTAAGACCGCTCGCCTCGATTGGTTTGTTCTATAACCATTGGCACCAGACTCATGAGACCAACCTCTTTTCTACATGTAATTAGACATAGGCCACCTGTAAAGCAAACCCAAATTCATTCTAACACTTTCCTGTGACAATGTCATTTTTCACAAGAGGGGTCAGACATTCGTTTGTTTACTTTTTAGCCTGATCATATTTAACCATGTTTTCTATGTATGTGCAAATTGAAGCCATCCTATGCCGTCTTGCCGTTTTTTATTTCATGAAGTACATAGGTATGTAAAAAGTGTACGTGGATCAATAAAATTAGTATTCATCCATATAATTACTTCATTTTCTATAAAATGGATGTCATAATTTAAAAATAAGGCACGCAATAATTCACGTGCCTTATCGTTTATTCAACTGACAAGTTGATAACAGCTTGTCTTATTTTTCGTCAGCTTCTGCAACAACTTCTTCAGCTGGAGCTTCAACTGGTTCAACAACTGTGCTGTTCTCAACGAGAACATCAATCGTTTTACGCAGTTTTACTTCATCGCGAAGGCTGTCCAGGGAACCATTACCTTCGAGGATGCCACGGATCTCATCAGCAGGACGCTTGTAAGATTCAGCCATTTTCTCGAGTTCTTGATTCACTTCTTCGTCAGATACTTCAATGTTTTCCGCTTTACCTACAGCTTCAAGCACCAGGTTGTTGCGAACACGTTTGGAAGCATCTTCTTGCATTTGTCCTCTCAGGTCAGCTTGAGTCTGGCCAGAGAAGCTCAGGAACATTTCAAGGTTCATACCTTGGTTACGCAGACGGTTGTCGAAATCACGCATCATGTTTTGTACTTCGCTCTCAACCATTGCAGCAGGAATGTCCACTTCAGCGTTCTCAGCCACTTTTTCTACAACTGCATTTTCTTGTGCAGCTTTGGCTTCGTCAGCTTTACGGGATTCCAATTGTGTTTTCAGGTCAGCTTTGTACTCTTCAAGTGTGTCGAATTCGCTAACATCTTTAGCAAACTCATCATCCAATGCAGGAAGCTGTTTGCGTTTGATTTCGTGAATTTTCACTTTGAATACTGCTTGTTTGCCAGCAAGTTCTGCTGCATGGTAGCTCTCTGGGAAAGTCACTTCTACGTCTTTGAAGTCACCTGTGGACAGACCCACAACTTGTTCTTCAAATCCAGGAATGAATGTGTTGGAACCCAGTTCCAGGGAATAACGCTCAGCTTGTCCACCTTCGAAAGGTACACCATCAACGGAACCGTCGAAGTCGATTACTGCAACGTCGCCGTTAGCAGCGGAACCTTCGTCAATTACAACGAGTTCAGCGTGACGTTGTTGAAGACGCTCAAGTTCTTCAGTCACTTCTGCGTCAGTTACTTCACCTTTTGCTACAGCAACTTCGATTCCTTTGTACTCACCAAGAGTAACTTCAGGTTTCACAGTTACTTTTGCTTTGAACTTGAATGTTTGTCCTTTAGCGAATTGTTCAACATCTACGTCAGGACGATCAACCGGGAAGATATCCGTTTGGTCGATTGCTTCTGTATAAGCTTCAGGAAGCAAAATGTCGATTGCTTCTTGATAAAGGCTCTCTACACCAAAACGTGCTTCGAAGATGGAACGTGGTACTTTACCTTTACGGAATCCAGGTACGTTTGCTTGTTTAACCACTTTATTAAAAGCTTTGTCGAGTGCTGCAGTTACACGATCTGCATCCACTTCAACCTCAAGAACCCCAAGGTTCTTCTCTATCTTTTCCCAAGTTGCTTTCATTGTATACTTTCCCCTCCAAAATTCACATGTTCACGTAGGCAATCACGTACAAAATAACCATTTTAGTATAAACAAGATTAGATTCTTTTTCAAGGGGAATCCCTTGATACGGTTTAAGGAAAACGTTTCCGGCCTCGATTAACCATCCAAACCGGCAGATACAAACTGTTTCATGGAACGATAAGCCTGCTCCAGTCGAAAGCGCATCGCGCCTGTCACAGCATACATTGAGCGGGTATTCTCCTCATCATGCGAACCACCCAGACTGTCTGCAACGGTCATATGTAGAGCTGCTGCCCATATATCTGTCATGGAATCATTTTCTTCCAGCATCGATACATAATCACGGGTTCCATACACCGCCATGACATATTGTATCCACAGTTCCTGGGCAAAATAAAAGAGCGTAGGTTCATGAACCTCCGTCTGATCTGCCACTCGTTCCAGAATCTGAACGATTTGGATTGGGAATTCCTCTGGTCTAAGAGGCACGGTGTCGATTTCGACCTCAACCTGCTCTTCGCCTCTCGTAAACAGGATCATACCTTGAACACCTCGGCGACGCAAGGTTTGCAGCACCCGGAATTGAAGCAGAGGGTGAAGCGACTTATCTTTTAACCAACTCGTAAGTGCCTCGTCAATCTTCGGCAGATCAAGATAAGCCAGCTGCTCCAAAGCCAGCATCGTCTGTTCAGACAGCGGCTCCTCCATGACTGTGCGAAGCATCTTATCTGCATAGCCATCATCCTGTTCAAGCTTCATTCGGGCATGATGCCGTGCCATGTCTTCCTCACTAATCTCTTCTTCTTCTCGTTCTTCAAGCACGACAGGCGAGGTTTCTTCATATTGAGGAAACGCAGCCTGAAGCCATTCAAGCAGGGCCCGCCATTCATCATAGTGGCGCTCTTCCTGTCCCTGACATTGCAGCAAAAAGTGAAGCAATTTCATCGCTTCACCATACCGTTCATTTTCAAGCATAACTGTCAATTGAATCTGGTAATAGTCCAGCGTCTTAGGAAACAGCACAATATTGTTGTTATGCTCGGTTTCCGGGGTCGTGGATTCCTTAATGGGAGCACCTCCTCTATATCCTGAATCTCCAGTTGGAATCAACCTAAATAGATGTATATATTAAAACAATTGTTGATCTATTTTTTGAGTTCTCCTGATATTCTAACATAACCTTAAATATAATGAAAAAAACGTTACTGCCGCCAAATATCATATACGAAATACAGTTTAAAATAAAATGCTTGATATTCCTGTATGCATATGATAAAATCAATTTTGCTTGAAAAAATTCATGTCTCAGTAGCTCAGCTGGATAGAGCAACGCCCTTCTAAGGCGTCGGTCGGGGGTTCGAATCCCTCCTGGGACGTCTTAAAAAGAAGCTTCCTTCGGGAAGCTTTTTTTGCGTTCTGGGGATGAGAACCCCAACGG
>NZ_VXKZ01000085.1:0-49255 GCF_008693195.1 Paenibacillus sp. UASWS1643 | reverse complement strand
GCTTGTTTCAAACTTTTGCGTTCATTCTGCAAGCAGAATGTTTACTCACTCGTTGTTCAGTTTTCAAAGATCAAACTCGTTTTTTCGTCACCATTTTCTCTCAGCGGCGACTTTTATAATATATCATACTTCGTTTGTTTTGGTCAAGTGTTTTTTTGAAATTCTTTTTCGAAGTTCGTAATGAACTCCTTCATTTCATCTAAAGCATCTAACCAAGCAAGCAAAGCAACGAGATATAATGTACCATATAAATATCCCACGAGTCAACTATCCGAACAAAGAAATTTTCAAGCCTAATAATAGCCCCACACCTGGCAATCCCAAAACAGTTACAGTCCCTATCGTTGCAGGGTTCAGTGGGATGTAGGTTCCTGTAATCCAGCCGGAATAATTCACTATATATATCCCTACTGCGGCCAACACCAGATGAATTCCGAATGACGTAAGAAACGATAATCCTAGCCGTTTTCTGAATAAAACAACGATAAGCCCCAGTAATGAAATAATCAATACACTTCCTAGTATGATACTCTTCATATGTTACACCTCCGTGTTTAATGTAAGCATGACTACATACTAATTCCTCGCTGTGATGTAACATCATCCGCTCTGGCACGCTTTGCTCTTCTCAAGTGGATCTGGTACTTCCGCTCAGCTGCCTCTAATACATAAATGGCATAATCAATCTCATCCTGCCCCTGTGCATCTTCGAACTGTCTCATAGCCCGCTCCCATTCCTGCTTAGCCATCTGAATATCTGCATAGATCTGTTCCGCCTCAAGTTCCTTCAACATTCTGTTGTGCTTCTCTACCGAGTTCCGTGTATTTCGCCACAAAAACATAAACTCTCCCCCTCCTGATCAGCAAAGCATATTCTCATACTTATCAGGGAAAGGACAAACTTAGAACTCAGGCATTCATTTTCTTCACAAAAAAAAGAGAGCCCTAAGGCTCTCTTTGCACATCGAAACTTATTTAGCATCCGAAGTTTCCAAGGAAGTTCGCTGCGTAATACAAATTGATCACACTAACGCATCTCCCTGCGCCCTTCCAACGCTTTGGAAAGGGTCACTTCATCCGCATACTCAAGATCGCCACCTACAGGCAATCCATGCGCAATCCGGGTCACACTGATCTCAAACGGACGCACCAAGCGGGAGATGTACATCGCTGTAGCCTCACCCTCAATATTGGGGTTCGTCGCCAGAATGATCTCTTTTATACGTTCATCACTTAATCGAATCAGAAGTTCCTTCAAACGAATATCATCTGGGCCAATTCCCTCCATAGGTGAAATCGCACCCTGTAACACATGATAGTATCCATCAAATTCCTTGGTGCGCTCCATGGCCACCAGATCTTTCGAATCCTGAACTACACAGATTACAGAGACATCCCTGGACTTATCCTGACAGATACGACACGGGTCCGTATCAGTGATATTACAACATACAGAACAGTAATGAAGATTACGCTTCACACTTACGAGCGCTTTGGCAAAATCGATAACGTCATCTTCCTTCATGTTAAGCACATGAAAAGCTAAACGCGCTGCCGTCTTGGGACCTACACCCGGCAACCGGGTGAAGGCATCAATCAGCTTGGCTATTGGTTCGGGATAATACAATCGATTGTGTCTCCTTTGACAGGATCAATTTTTAATTAAAATAATCCCGGAATATTCATGCCGCCTGTGAACTTGCCCATATCCTTGTTGGCAATCTCATCGGCTTTGGCCATTGCATCATTAACTGCTGTCATAACGAGATCCTGCAACATTTCAACATCTTCCGGATCTACCGCTTCAGGTTTGATCGTGATAGCAAGCAATTTCTTGTGTCCGTTAACTTCAGCCGTCACTACACCGCCACCAGAAGTACCTTGGACTGTTTTGTCCGCCAGTTCCTCTTGTGCTTTCAGCATTTGCTCCTGCATTTTCTTCACTTGTTTCATCATTTGGTTCATGTTGTTCATAATTATTCATCTCCTTTGTTATGGTTATCGCGCTATGCGCATTATTCTTTGATCACTACAAGGTCCTCACCAAAGAGCTGGATGGCTTCATCAATCCATGGCTGCTTGTTGCTTGAACCGCCGTCTTCATGCTCAGGTTCAAGCTTAAAGTCCTCCTTTGGCGTTTCAGAAGCTCCCTCCGTTGCTCCGGTCCAATCTTTGAGCATCATCGTCACCAATCGTGCAGGTCGCCCAAGCTGTTCGGACAACACCCGCTCAATGACTTCACGGTTAGCCTGCTTTTCCGTTGTTTCACGGTGAATGTTGTTTTTAAAAGCAACCAACACATTGTCTTCAAGCAATGATACCGGCTCACCATCCACAAACCAGGCGTGAACGGTAACCCGCTCTTCCTTCACTCGTTGCAGGATCTGACTCCACTTTTTGCTAATCTCTGCGAACTCAGGGGCTCCCTTGCGCGCAACATACTGATCCAACTGTGCAGGAAGCTTCGCAGGGGAGTTGCCTCTCGATACAGGGGCCCTTGTTGCCGGGCGAGATGGAGCACTCGATGAACCTTCTCCACCAGACAAACCACTTTTTAGTGCACGATCCAACTTCTTCTCCAACTCAGCAAGCTGCTGCTTCAAGCGGTTGATCTCTCCCCCATCAGCAGGTGCTGCATGAGCTGAAGCTCCCACCTGAACAGAAGCCTCACCTTGAGCTGGAATACTACACAGTTTAAGCAATGCAACTTCGAATAATGTCTGTGGTTGTACTGCATACTTCATTTCACTCTGGTACCGATTAAGGGTATCAATCATGTGGAATAGTTGTTCCCTGGTGAATGACTCCGCCATATCACGGAAAGACTCCGGATTAAGTACCCGGTCCGTCAGTTTGTCTGCATCAGGTACCATCTTAATCATAAGCAAATCACGGAAATAATACAGTAAATTCTCCATACACTTGTCTGCACTCTTTCCTTCATGCATGAAACCTTCAATCATCTGCAAAATATGACCAACATCACCCTTGAGCAGCGAAGCAGCCAGTTTGGCAAATTGCTCTGAAGCAATTCCACCCGTCATGTCCATGACCTGCTGGTACGTTACTCGTCCATCCGTAAATGAAGAGATCTGATCCAGCACACTAAGTGCGTCCCTCATTCCACCGTCCGATAAACGGGCAATGTATTGAAGTGCATCCTGGTCAGCCTCCATGCCTTCCTGTTCACAGATCAGTGTAAGTCTTGCTGTCTGCTCTTCCAGGGATACCCGGCGAAAATCAAATCGCTGACAGCGCGATATAATGGTAGCCGGAAGGCGGTGTGGTTCCGTTGTTGCTAAAATAAACATCACATGTGGTGGTGGCTCTTCCAATGTTTTGAGCAAAGCATTGAATGCCTCCGTTGTCAGCATGTGCACTTCATCAATAATATAGACTTTCTGCCGGACCTCGGTTGGCGCATATTTAACCTTTTCCCGAAGATCACGGATTTCTTCAACGCCCCGATTGGATGCAGCATCAATCTCCTGCACATCCATCACAGCGCCAGTCGTAATTCTGCGGCAAGCTTCACACTCGTTACAAGGTTCAGGCGCAGGCCCACGTTCGCAGTTCACAGCTTTGGCCAAAATCTTGGCGGCACTTGTCTTTCCCGTTCCTCTGGGCCCGCTAAATAAGTAGGCATGGGAAGTCCGCTGTTCACGAATCGCGTTCTGCAAGGTCTGAATAATATGCTGTTGCCCCACCATATCTTGAAACGACTGGGGACGCCAAGCCCGGTATAACGCGATATGCTCCATGATGCGTTACCTTCCTTCCACTTCGCATTCGAGTCCTTTGTCGTTCCCCTATTATACTATATTCTAGGGTGAATCCAAACTTTATCTGACTCATTCATGCGTGGTTTATTAAGACATATCAAAAAGACCTCTGCATACATACAACTGCAAAGGTCTCTACATTTAAATGGTAAGCCGTGCACCTGCTATCGATATTTGCGATCCAAGTGGCACCCCTGAACAATAGCTCGGGCTAGGCAACCCTCCGGCACAAGAGTGATCTCACTTATGGCTGCTTCCTTCCGGACCTGACCAGGTTCATGAGTACTCATTGCGGAGGACCCAACCGTCAACACCACGTTTAGGGACCAAACCTCACATCGGCAAAACCTCTAGCAGGAATTCAACCTCGCTATAGCGGATTGCGAGTTACAGGGCACCGCTACCTCCCCATCTAGCACGGTAAGAAATAGTATAACGTAAGGTTATCCAAATTGCAACCAGAGGAACGTGAATGCGATTATGCTTACATATAACATATAAAAACCCCTGCCAGATCAGCAGGGGTGTGTTGGATGCAATTAGCAGACAACTCCAAGAATTGTCCAATTAGATTCCGTATTTCTTTTTGAAACGATCAACACGGCCGCCAGCATCGATAAACTTCTGTTTACCTGTGAAGAACGGGTGGCACGCGGAGCAAATCTCTACACGAAGTCCGTCTTTAACCGAACCTGTCTCAAAAGTATTCCCGCAAGCGCAAGATACTTGACCAATCGTGTAATTAGGATGAATTGCTTCTTTCATTACCTTTCACCTCTTTCCGCCCTGAGCCTCAAGCGGACCCAGAGTAAATGGCACAACCCTGAGATTATAACACGGCCTTGTGCCTGTTGCAATCCATTATTGTTAAGAGGTAATCAACCGTTTTGGGCGCGCCATTCCAGCTGGTGGAACATGGGTGTACGATCCGATCACAACATCAGGCAACTCGTCTTCAAAAATCTCAATCATCTGCTTCATGCCCAAGATATCACCTTGAGCTGGAGGAATTAATTCAAGATAGCTCTCCGGATCAATATTGAGATTACGCATCTGAATCAAGCGTAGATCGGTTCTTCTCGCAAACTCAATCATCGCCTCAATCTCTTCTTCACGGTCTGTTACGCCCGGGAAGATCAGATAGTTAATGGACGTGTATACACCCTGCTGCGCTGCGTATTTCATCGATTTCTCAACATTGGCTAAGGTATAACCACGCGGTTTATAGTAGGCGTTATAGTGGTCATCCAGTGCACTAATTGTACTTACGCGCATCAGATCCAATCCAGCATCTACAATACCCCTAATGTGATCGTTCAGACCAGCATTGGTATTAATGTTGATATACCCCATGTCCGTTACGGAACGCACTTCGCGAATCGCTTCAATAATCAGCTTGGCCTGCGTGGAAGGCTCCCCTTCACAACCTTGTCCAAAACTAATGATGGACTCCGGGGTCTTCAGGTGTTCCAGCATAACCTCCACAATCTCATCCACACGTGGTCGGAAGTTCATACGTGTCTGCGGGGAAACAAAACCGCTATCATCCGGTTGCTCGGAGATACACCCGAAACAGCCCGCATTGCAAGAATAGGATACCGGTACTCCACCTTCCCAACGATTCAGGAACGTGTTCGACGAAGTTAGACATTCATATCCGAGCGCACAATTGGACAGATGGGTATAAAGACGGTTCTCAGGATATTGCTCCGTCAACCGTTTAACCCCGGAACGTACATCATCACGATCACAGTTCAGCGGATTCCATTGGTCAGGACTATCCGACTTCGCAGCCGTGACATAGAAACCGCCATCTTTCCAAACTACTGCGGAATAACCGAACAAAGGCAGCTTATACTCCTTATCCGTCTTCACATATCCAGGGAGACACAAACGAGTGAATCCCTGTGGAAGCAACGCACCTACAGCCTGTGTGTCCGTTGGCATTGGCAGCATCTCACCGGTATCCGGGTCCATACCAATGGGCCGGGTGCTCGGGAGTCCAACCAACGTTGCACCCTCTGGCAAAGGGATGAGTTCGTCTTCCATAATCTCAACGATCATATCTCCACTGCGGGCAAGCCCGTACAGGGAAGGATGATCAAATACATTACCTTTTTCATCTGCGTATACTAAATACATGATGTTCTCCTCACATCTAATGGGTTAAACCTAACGACGAGTGTATTGTAACATTTACAGCAATGCTGCAAAAAGAAAGTGATTAATTAAACGACACTTACGTCGATGTACCTGACGTAGCTGTCTGTCTAGGTGAGCGACGGGTTGTTGTTGTCCCCGAATTGCTTGTCGGGCTATTACCAGCCGAATCAAATGCCGCCAAAAACTCTGCATTTGTCTTGCTGTTACGAAGTTTTTTTAGGAATCCTTCAACAAAGTCATGGGAATCATTCATGTTTTTACGAATCGCCCAGATTGTATCCAACTCTTCCTTGCTGAGCAGCACTTCTTCACGACGTGTACCGGAACGACGAATGTCGATTGCCGGGAATATGCGGCGCTCTGCCAGACGACGGTCCAGATGGAGCTCCATGTTACCTGTACCCTTAAACTCTTCATAAATGACGTCATCCATACGTGAACCGGTATCAATTAATGCCGTTGCCAGGATGGTCAAGCTTCCGCCTTCTTCCACATTCCGGGCAGAACCGAAGAAACGTTTCGGACGATGGAATGCAGCTGGGTCAATACCACCACTAAGCGTACGACCGGATGGTGGAATAACCAGGTTATATGCACGGGCAAGACGTGTAATGCTATCCAGCAGGATAACGACATCCTTTTTAGCCTCAACCAAACGAAGCGCACGTTCAAGCACCAATTCCGCCACCTTGATATGATTCTCAGGCAGTTCATCAAATGTTGAAGCCACAACTTCCCCTTTTACCGAACGCGACATATCCGTTACTTCCTCTGGACGTTCGTCAATCAACAGGACAAACAGTTCAATTTCAGGATTGTTAGTTGAGATGCTGTTGGCAATTTCTTTGAGGAGAAGCGTTTTACCCGCTTTGGGAGGTGCTACGATCAATCCGCGCTGTCCCAATCCTACCGGGGCGAGCACATCCATAATTCGTGTGGACAAATGGTTGGGGGATGTTTCGAGAACCAGTTTTTTCTGCGGATACAGTGGGGTTAGTGCCGGGAAGTGAAGTCGCTCTGCAGCCGCCGATGGATTCTCACCATTTACAGCGTTGACTTGCAACAAACCGAAGTATCTCTCGTTTTCCTTAGGCGTTCTACACTTACCTGATACGAGGTCACCTGTTCTTAGGTCAAACTTGCGAATCTGAGAAGCTGAGATGTAAATGTCTTCCGTACTTGGCAAGTAGTTAATCGGCCGAAGAAATCCGTAACCTTCAGGTAAAATCTCGAGTACGCCTTGCATGAACATCAGGCCGCTTTGTTCAGCTTGTGCACGTAGTATAGCAAAGATTAATTCTTTCTTTTTTAACGTACCATAGTAAGGAATCTGATATTTTTTGGCCAGTTTGTAGAGGTCCGTTAGTTTCATTTCTTCCAAATCGGAAATTTGTAGATCCATATAATAACCACCTATTCAATTAATAAGTCCGTGTGAAATGGATAGTTTCGCTAGATGTTCCGGCTATAGAGAGCGGCGTCTGCCACAATCCCTTCTGTCCATTGTACGGAATGTAACCGTTATAATGCAAATACTTGTCTTTGAGTGTAAGTTTCCGGGTGGGATGGCCAACATTCGGCCAGATCCGCTATTGAGTGAACGATGCATTGAGGCGATCAATCCGGATAGACCGGCTATGGAGCGCAGTTCAAACAAAACCGGGGGTTGGGGATGAGAAATGATGTTCTTACAGCCATATGAAGTTTAATTCAAAAAAAGACCCTCCGGTAAAGGAAACAGAAACATTTCGTCTTATGCCGGAGAGACTGAGAACTCTATTAAAACAGGTTTACCTAATTATCAAAAGATATGCAGTTCAGTTAAAATAAACATGTGTAGGACTGAATCATGCATAATGCTTCCTATTAATCAGTTTCCCGCCATACATCTGCACCGAGCAAGCGCAGATTAGTCACCAGATGATCATAACCGCGGTCGATATATTCGACCCCCGTCACTTCAGTCACACCTTCACTGACGGTGAGACCGGCAATCACCAGCGCTGCTCCAGCGCGAAGATCGGATGCTTTTACTTTGGCCGCGTTTAATGCACTGCCTTCGATAATCGCTGACCGTCCTTCTACTCGAATCTTTGCGCCCATCCGTACCAACTCAGGCACATGCTTGAATCGATTACTGTATACAAAGTCGCTCAGGACACTCACACCCGTTGCCTGTGTTAAAACACTGGTCATGGGTGACTGTAGATCCGTTGGGAAACCAGGATATACAAGCGCCTTCACGTCCACGTGGTTATAACTTGGTTTACCAATGACACGTATACTTTCATCCAATTCCTCAATGCCAACCCCCATCTCCAGCAGCTTTGCCGTTAAAGCCTCCAGATGTTTGGGAATCACATTGTCAATCAGAACATCTCCGCGCGTCGCCGCTGCAGCGATCATATACGTACCTGCTTGGATACGGTCCGGAATGATGGAATGACGGCAGCCTTTAAGCTCCGAGACTCCTTCAATACGGATCGTTTCGGTACCTGCACCCTTAATGCTGGCACCCATGGAATTCAGAAGTGTTGCTACATCTATAATCTCAGGCTCTTTAGCCGCGTTTTCGATAATTGTAGAGCCTTTGGCACGAGTAGCCGCCAGCATGATATTAATGGTTGCGCCGACACTGCTTACATCAAGATAGATTTTTGCTCCGCGCAGCTCTTTGGCATGCAAATGAATGGAGCCATGTTCGTTTGTTACGGTTGCGCCAAGCGCTTCAAACCCTTTGATATGTTGATCAATTGGACGAGGCTCAAAATTACAGCCCCCTGGTAAACCTATGGTCGCTTCTTTGAAACGCCCTAGTAATGCACCCATCATATAATACGAAGCGCGAAGCTTCTTCACGGGACCATTCGGCATAGGAATGGATTTGATGTCAGAAGGGTCAATCTTCATCTGACTGCCTTCCCAAGTCACACGTGCTCCGAGTTCCTCCAAAATTTCTGCATAAACCGCCACGTCACTCAAAAGCGGCAGGTTGTCCAACACGACTTCTGACTCGGCAAGCAATGCTGCAGGAATAAGCGCAATGGCGCTGTTCTTGGCGCCGCTTATAGTTACAGTTCCCTGTAACGGACGTCCGCCACTAATCATCAATTTTTCCATAAAGCTTAATGTCCCCCTACGTGTTTTGCAGCCGATGAACGGCAATACGTGCTGTTGGCTTCCGATGTAGAAATAAGGTGTGAAAATGGAAAGACACCGGCTAGGCGGTGTTTTTCCATTTCACAGTATGGAACTGGTAAAGTTAAATTACGCTTTGTTGTTAGAACCAAACTCGCGGATTTTACCTTTAACGGTTTCTTTGATTGCATCACGGCCTGGTACGATGAATGTACGTGGATCGTAAGCATCTGGTTTAGCTGCAAGCACTTCACGAACCACTTTTGAGAAAGCAATTTGGTTCTCTGTGTTTACGTTAATTTTGGAAGTACCCAGGGAGATGGCTTTGTCGATGTCGTGTTTAGGAATACCTGTACCACCGTGCAATACGAGTGGAACTTGTACCGCGTCACGAACTTCTTCCATCTCTTTGAAGCCCAGGTTAGGCTCACCATGGTAAGGACCGTGTACGGAACCAAGAGCTGGCGCCAATGTGTCGATACCTGTTTCTTTAACGATACGGATACACTCGTTCAGGTCAGCGTACATGATTCCGCCGATAACGTCGTCTTCTTGTCCGCCTACAGTACCTACTTCAGCTTCTACAGAAACGCCTTTAGCGTGTGCATATTCAACAACTTTTTTAGTCATTTCGATATTTTCATCGATAGAGTGGTGGGAACCGTCGATCATAACGGATGTAAATCCAGCATCGATCGCTTCTTTACACTTGTCGAAGCTTGAACCGTGGTCCAGGTGAATTGCAACTGGAACAGTGATTTTCATGTCGTGAATGAGTCCTTCTACCATTTTAACTACAGTGTAGAAGCCGCCCATGTGACGTGCTGCGCCTTCGGATACACCCAGGATTACTGGGGATTTTTCTTCTTCAGCTGCACCAAGAATCGCTTGAGTCCACTCAAGGTTATTGATGTTGTATTGACCAACTGCATATTTTCCTTCAAGTGCTTTGTTCAACATGTCTGTCATAGATACTAATGGCATGGTTTCAATCCTCCTAGGGGTTTGGGTTGTGTCTATGGTTTTTAGCCGAAATCACATACGGGCTTATTATACCACATCCCATGTCAAATACTAAACAAGCATTTGCAAAAATGCTGTGCTTTGCAGCACAGTTTTCATAGACACCGCTTTATAACTTCCCCATTTCCAATATTCCCCGGATGAAGGAGTGAAATACCCCATTCTCCCACCAAGTACCTTCTATGTACTCAACACGCAAAAAAATCCTGTATCAACAGGATTCAGCTGCATTTATTGGCCGTACCATTGCGAAGTTGCATATTCACAGCCACTCGCATCTCGTCGATATCAAATGGTTTCGTAAAGTGCATGAGCGCTCCGAGATCCGTGGCTTCCTTAATCATGTCCAGTTCACCATAAGCGGTCATCATGATGACCTTGATACCCGGATCGATTTCTTTAATATGCTTCAGAATTTCCAGACCATCCATCCCAGGAATCTTCATATCGAGCAATACCAGGTCAGGCTTGTCATTATTCACAATCTCCAGAGCAACCTTGCCGTTGGGTGCTTGAAACGTGTTATACCCCTCACTGCTGAACACTTCCATTAACAGGATTCGAATACCATTCTGGTCATCAACAATCAAAACTTTTTTATCTTCCACTCTGTAACCTCCTAGAATTAGGAAAGCATGTACATCTTTGAATCTGGATAACTATCCCATAGTCGTCATGATAAGTATTCTACCTCTTCCATTAAAATCCCGCTACATTCACAAAATGACAAAAAGCATATCCATCTGCTTTTTACGCAAAAAAAGGGATGTTCTGGCATCCGCTATGGTTGCCAGGAACATCCCAATATCTATTACGTTAACATTAATACGTTGTATTACTTCTGCGCATTCTCCAGAGAAGCTTTTACAAACTCACGGAACAATGGTTGCGGACGGTTCGGACGGGAAGTGAATTCCGGATGGAATTGTACCGCCAGGAACCATGGGTGTCCTGGAAGTTCCACGATCTCAAC
Source organism: Paenibacillus sp. UASWS1643 (assembly GCF_008693195.1). NCBI lineage: Bacteria > Bacillati > Bacillota > Bacilli > Caryophanales > Paenibacillaceae > Paenibacillus > Paenibacillus sp. UASWS1643. Next base: position 38,176 of record NZ_VXKZ01000085.1, on the reverse strand, counting down.
CAGACGTCCATCCGGGGATGTACCCGAGATAACCAGTCCTGCTTTTTCAATCGTTTCACGGTATTCATTGTTGAACTCATACCGGTGACGGTGTCTTTCATACACCAGCTCGTCATCATAACAAGCCATCGCCAAAGAACCTTCCTGAAGCTTACAAGGATACAGCCCCAGACGCATCGTGCCACCCAGATTCTCGATATCTTTTTGCTCAGGCAACAGATCGATCACAGGGAATTCCGTAGCCGGATTAATCTCGGAGCTGTTCGCACCATTCAAACCAACGATGGAACGTGCATATTCAATAACGGAAACCTGCATACCCAGGCAAATACCGAAGAACGGAATTTGTTTCTCACGAGCATAACGGATTGCCGATACTTTACCTTCAATACCACGATCTCCGAATCCGCCAGGAACAAGGATACCGCCAATACCATGCAACAGGTCGCCTACATTCTCATCCGTAATATCTTCAGAAGGAACCCAGCGGATTTTCACATCAGCATTGGATGCAAATCCTGCATGAGACAACGACTCAACAACACTCAGGTATGCATCATGCAACGCTACATATTTACCAACAATAGCAATCTCAACTGTATGCTCCAACTTGTTGATCCGGTCAACCAGCCCTTCCCACTCGCTCATATCCGGTGCAGGAGTAGTCAGTTTCAGGTGATTTACCACGATCTCATCCAAGCCTTCTTCACGCAGGTTCAGAGGTACTTGATACAAGGTGTCTGCATCACGACATTCAACCACGGCATTCTCATCAATGTCGCAGAAGAGGGCGATCTTGGCTTTCATGTCTTTAGACAATTCATACTCCGTACGGCATACAATCACATTCGGTTGAATACCAATGCTGCGTAATTCCTTAACACTATGTTGCGTTGGTTTTGTTTTCACTTCACCAGCTGCTTTGATATAAGGAATAAGTGTTACGTGGATGTACATCACATTGTCGCGACCTACATCACTCTTGATTTGACGGATAGCTTCTAGGAAAGGCAAACTCTCAATGTCGCCCACTGTTCCGCCAATTTCCGTAATAACCACATCCGAACCCGCTTCACGTCCAGCGCGGAATACACGCTCTTTGATCTCGTTCGTAATGTGTGGAATAACTTGTACCGTTCCACCCAGATATTCCCCACGCCGCTCTTTGCTGATGACGGAAGAGTATACTTTACCAGTCGTGACGTTGCTGTTTTTGGAGAGATTGATATCAATAAACCGTTCATAGTGGCCAAGGTCCAGATCCGTTTCCGCGCCATCATCCGTTACAAAAACCTCACCGTGCTGATAAGGACTCATTGTTCCCGGGTCGATGTTAATATATGGATCAAATTTCTGGATCGTTACCTTAAGCCCTCTGTTTTTCAGCAATCTGCCCAGAGAAGCAGCCGTAATCCCTTTGCCTAGGGAGGACACAACTCCGCCCGTCACGAAAATATACTTTGTCACTGTTATTACCCTCCTAATATAAGTACAGAAATTCAGGCGATATATGGTGTTATCGTAACCTGTTTCCCAGGTAATCATCGTTAAAAAGAGCAATGGCAGAAATTCCCTGCATCTGCGAACTGCTCTTTCTGCGAAGACGGTTTAAATACACGTTGTTCTACAGCAAAAAATAGTGCAAATATTCCGGTAGCCTTCATTCCATTAGGTGTTTTTGATATACAAAAACGGGCCACGAAATGTTGGCCGGGAGCATACGGAAAGAAATCATTTTGCAAAATTATGCCTCTAAAAATACAAAAAAAAGTACTCCCGCAGGACGGGGCACCTTCTATAAAAAACATAAATATATTGTCGCTCATTCATAAGCCCATGCAATAGTTTACCCGTTACCCCGTCTGCTGTCAAGGCTGACTATTCCGGGGAAACGGGTAAATTATAGACGTCAAAAATGACTACCGATTATCAGAATCGTCGTCAAATTCATCCTCGTTTTCGGACTCTTCTTCGTCTTCTTCGAGGTCTTCATCTTCCAGATCGTCATCTTCAACCAGCACTTCTTCTTCGCTGTCTTCTTCATCAAAGATGTCATCTTCGTCTTCATCTTCTTCGTCTTCTTCTTCGTCTTTATCCGTGCTGTCGAAGTCTTCGTCACTGTTATAGCTGTCTTCTTCTTCACCGAAGTCTTCATCTTCCAGATCATCGTCTTCATCGTTGATGATACGCGGACGCTTCGCACCCGTCATGGAATCTTCTGTTCCGGCTACCGGATACCAGCGCTTCAAGCCCCACAGACTTGTACCGACGCAAGCAAAACGGCCATCGATATTAATCTCGGTATATAGCTGGGCGATAAACTCGTTGATTTCTTCATCAGTCATTCCGCGCTGCTTCGCTACCTCATTCATCAAGTCACGATAGTAATACGGCGTATTAGCCGCTTTCAGCACCATAAAGGCAAGGTCCACCAAAGGGATCTCTTTTACCTTTTCTTTATCAATTTTCAGGTTGAGCGAGGTACTCACTGCAGACACTTCCTCTCACACAAAATTCACTTTTTAACCCCTACGAACTGGACTGTTACGTATAACATATCCATTAACAAACCTAAGTAAAACCTATTTAGCGTTAAAAAGCAAGTTTTTATGTACGGATGTGGCGCAAATGCGGAGAGCAGCAACAATATGTCCATATATTAAACGTGAAGTGACATCGTACCCACAAGAATATCCTCTTTTGTCAAAGAGACAACTCCATAATAAAAAAGACGGAGTCCCCTCCGCCTTCTGACTGTATACCCTTGGAGGATTACTCCTCACCAGGTTCCCCGCAAGAGCCCTCTAGCTCTCCATCCATCATATGTCCCTGCGCCCGTTTTGACACGAAGAGAATGTGTTTTTGTAAAAAAAGGGCAAGTTCCCCATGCGGCGGGATGAGCGCATTCATAGAATACCTCAGCATGTTCATCCCGAAGGGGGCTGCCCATTATGGACTATACTGGTTTATTGCATCAATTGATTGACGGAATGCGACGCCCTGAACCAGAACAGGGAGGGCGATACTTGATCCGATTTGCCAAACCACAGCAGTACGAGGCCTGTCTCGTCGAATTGTCTCGAATGCGGAATGAATTCACCGACCTTGGGGCTGTCCGTTCCTCGCGACTGGCTCGTTCCATTATCGCTCCAGTCCAACGCCCGGAGGACCTATACTGCTATGGGGATGAAATTACGATTGAAGCAGACGTACCTATCTCCCTTCATGCCACCGCACTCCACAGCAAACCGAGCAATGCTCAAGGCATACCCTGGGGAGTGAAGCAGATTAGGGCGCCCAAAGTATGGTCTGTGTCTACCGGACACCGGATTAAAATCGGTGTGATTGATACAGGTGCTGATTATCACCATCCTGATCTTCGTTATTCCCTGGCACGCGGAATCAATCTGTTAAACCGCAGTCTGCTTCCTCATGATGATAACGGACACGGCACCCACATTGCAGGGACTATCGCTGCTGCCAACAGTACTGCAGGCATGATTGGTGTAGCTCCACGCTCCCTGATCTATCCGGTGAAAGCATTTGACCACAACGGATCGGCTTATGTATCCGACATTGTACTTGGCATCGACTGGTGTGTACGTAACAAGGTCGATATCATCAATATGAGCTTTGGCATGAAAACACGCAGCAAGGCGCTTCTTGACGTTGTCAATCGTGCATACCATGCTGGAATCGTCATTGTTGCTTCGTCAGGAAATGACGGCAAACGCCGCAGTATTGATTATCCGGCAAGGTATCCGCAAACCATATCCGTTGGGGCAACCGACAAAAACAGACGTATTGCGTCCTTCAGCAATCGTGGCGCATATGTGGATGTCTATGCACCCGGTGATAAGATTGTCTCCTCCTGGGTACAAGGCAAGCATCACGAGATGAGCGGCACATCCATGGCGACGTCCCATGTGAGTGGGGCTATCGCCTTGCTGCTTTCAAAACATCCGGGTTTGTCCCCCAGCGAAATCAAGACACTCGTCAAACGTGCTACGATCCCGCTGCGCGCCCGCAAGACCACCACCGCAAAAAGCAAGGTGCGAGGTGGTGAGATTGATGCCCTGAAACTAATGCAGGAGGGCGGGGAGTGAGCCAGCTCTGCCAGCCGTCAGCAGCACTTGATTGAGGCTCGTGGCGAAACGCAGTAGCCCGACCCAGGCAGTACGTATGAGGGAGTATTACGTAGTGGCTGAGACTCTAGGTTACGCCCGCTGTGATGTCAGGGCAGGCTAGTGTACCTTGGACCAGGCATTTCGTTTTCTTCAACTCCGGGTACACAACCAAAAAAAGTCTCCATGTACCACGTTGAAGACACTCAACGTGGACATGGAGACTTTTTGCCTTAGGCAGAGCGGCGGTAGGCTGCGAGCCTGGAATTTACATTTTGTCTGGAGCGGTTACGCCTACCAGACGAAGCGCCGTTGCGATAACGGTACGCACAGCACCGATCAGCGCAAGACGTGCTTGAGTTTGCTGCGCATCTTCCGTAATGACACGTTCTGCACGGTAGTAGCTGTGGAACAGGGATGCCAGCTCGTATACATAACGGATGATACGATGAGGTGCATATCCTGTTGCCGCTGCCGAGATTTCTTCAGGCAGCTCTCCCATTTTGCGGAGAAGGTCATACTCGTGCTCTGTTGTCAGCTTGGACAGGTCGATCTGTGCCAGTGGCAGCAGTTCAATACCCTGTTCTTCAGCCTGACGGTATACGCTGCACACACGTGCATGAGCGTATTGCACGTAGAATACCGGATTCTCATTGGATGTCGAAATCGCAAGGTCCATGTCAAAGTCCAGATGGGAGTCCATACTGCGCATTGTGAAGAAGTAACGGATGGCATCAATGCCGACTTCATCCATCAGATCTTCCATCGTTACAGCTTTACCTGTACGCTTGGACATCTTCACTTTTTCACCGTTCTGGAACAAGCTCACCATCTGTGCAATCAAGACCACCAGTTTCTCAGGGTCATTACCCAGTGCTTGCATCGCAGCTTTCATCCGTGGAATATATCCATGGTGATCGGCACCCCAGATGTTGATCATCGTGTCGTATCCACGAGCATATTTGTCGCGGTGATAAGCAATATCTGGCGTCAGGTAAGTATACGTGCCATCGTTCTTGATCAGTACACGTTCTTTGTCGTCACCGTACTGCATCGTTTTCAACCAAGTTGCTCCATCTTGCTCATAGATCTCATTGCGGTCACGCAATTCATCAAGTACTCGCAGCACTTCTCCGTTGTCGTACAGGGAAGTTTCGCTGAACCAGATGTCAAAGTTAACACGGAAGCGATTCAAGTCACGTTTGATCTTGTCCAGTTCCTTCTCTAGGCCAAAGTCACGGAAATAAGCCGCACGGTCACCCGGATGCATGGACAGCAATTCGTCACCCTTTTCAGCAACAAGCTGCTTGGCGAATCCTTTAATATCTTCACCGTGATAACCGTCTTCAGGCATCTCAGCATCCTGACCCAGCTCTTGCAGATAACGAGCTTCAATGGAACGAGCCAGATTAAACACCTGATTACCTGCATCATTAATGTAGTATTCACGGGTTACATCATATCCTGCGTAGTCAAGGATGTTACATAGTGCATCACCTACAGCTGCTCCACGGGCATGGCCCAGATGCAGGCTGCCTGTCGGGTTGGCACTAACAAACTCCATCTCGACTTTGCGTCCTTCTCCGATGTTAATTCTTCCGTAATCTTCACCCTGCTCCTGCACAAGCGCAAGTACTGGATAAAGGTAACTCTTGTCCAATTTGAAGTTAATGAATCCTGGGCCCGCAATCTCAGCCTTCTCGATTCCGGCTTCAGCCAGATTCAGATGGGCAATGATCTCTTCAGCAATCTGACGCGGATTGCGCTTGGCAATCTTGGTCAGCTGCATGGCGGCATTGGTCGCCAAGTCCCCGTGTGTCTTCTCACGCGGCACTTCCAATGTGATGGCTGGCAATTCGTCCTGCGTAACAATTCCGGCTGCCACAATGGCGTTGCCGATGGCCGTACTTACCCGTTCGTTAATCGTATCTAGTGGATTACGTGTCATGAAATTGGTTCCTCCTGTATATGCAAACTAATCGCGAAATGTCCGGATTCTTCATCAAAGCGGTAAAAGTCGTAGCTCCACGCTGCGCGTGCGCTCAATCCCTGAATGGAAAGTTCCAGCTTCTGTGTATGCGTGGACAGGGCAAACGACATGTATGGTGATCGGTAGAAACCAGGAAGCTTCCGATTCAATTCAAAAGTCTGCTCCGATTCCACCTCACCATGACGTATAATCTTGATGGATTGTCCGCCCAGCTTCAATGTTGTGCGGGTTGTGCCTCCCTCAGGTCCAACCTGCGGTTCTTCATAACGCACATAAAGAACGGACCCTTTTAACACAGCTTCACCCTGCATTTCCTGCAGCACATCTTCACCTTCATAACGGCTGTGCAGCCGGATGTGTACCGGTCGCATGTTCGACATGAATGTTAACCTCCATTATATTCGAGGCGACGCAAAATCAGGCACGGCCGGTGAGAACAGCCCTTCCCGTATTGTTGTGTCGCTATACGCGCTCATATTCCCGGATAGCTCGCTATCCTACACTCTACTGTATAACTATATCCAGTTCCCTCGCTCAATTCAAATCCAAATTCAGAGTTTTTTCCTCATCAAGCCAAAAAAGAAGAGCCGCACTTGTAAAGTGCAACTCCCTTTTGCTTCATTATAATAAGATTCGTTCATCCGATCAGGCCCATTGGGATTCATAAGGAAAAGGACATGTCGACTCACTCAGCTTCGCTCGCACCTGTACGAGACAGCCACAATACCGACAAGTTGTGCCATATTGCAATCCCGGACAAGCAGAGCAGATGGATAGCCGACGTTCATATTCCTCATCCTGTACCGTCGGACGCGAACGCGAGGCAATCTCCACAAGTCTGGCCATTTTGGTATCGCTAATCTTCACATCGTACTGATCATTACAGCCCTTGCAAGGTTCCTGCCTTTTCATCATTAACTCTCAACAGCGATGACCCCAACCGATGCTGGAGGAAGAACAAAACGCAAGGTGTTATTCTCCAGTGTGAGTCCTTCCCACGCCACAGGTTGAACATGATCCGGCTGTTCAAAGGTATTGAATGCACCAAAATCAGTATGGTACAGAATCTGCCCAGTTACTTTAGCCGCTTGAGCTGCGTCCAGCTGACACACAACTTCCAACTCATCGGTATGACTCAGATTACAAGCTGTCACATGAATGACCCCATCCTTGTTGCGGGAGGCTGACAAGCTGAGCTGAGGAATGGTTTCTTCTCCGAAGGTATACCCAGGGCTTTCAAAATTCAAATCCAGTCGCTGCGCGTCCATATGAACCTGATACATATCAAACACATGATACGTAGGTGTCAGGAGCATTTTGTCCCCTTCCGTGAGCACAAGCGATTGAAGTACATTGACGATCTGCGCAAGATTTGCCATGTGTACCCGTTTATTATGTTGGTTGAAAATATTCAGGTTAACACCTGCAAGCACAGCGTCCCGCATCGTGTTCTGTTGATACAGGAATCCTGGATTGGTTCCCGGCTCAACGTTATACCACGTGCCCCATTCATCCACAATAATGCCGACTCTGCCCTCTGGATCATATTTGTCCATAATCTCGGAGTGCTTCACCAGTAATTCATCCATATGGAGCGTCTTTTTCAAGGTGGTGAACCATTCAGCCTCACCAAATCCTGTAGCTGCACCTTTATCAGTCCACTCTCCTGTAGGGATGGTGTAATAATGAAGACTAATCCCATCCATAAAGCGAGCAGCCTCCCGCATCAGGACTTCCATCCATTCATAGTTGCCTTCGTTGGGCCCACAAGCGATTTTATAAATCTCGTTCCCGGAATAGTTACGTACATATGTAGCATACCGGCGATATTCATCCGCATAATATTCAGGACGCATATTGCCGCCGCATCCCCAGTTCTCATTTCCCACGCCAAAGTACTTCATTTTCCACGGTTCTTCCCTACCGTTACTCTTACGCCAGTTCGCCATCGGGGATTCGCCGTCAAACGTGATGTACTCCACCCATTCCTGCATCTCTTGCACTGTACCGCTACCCAGGTTGCCACTAATATATGGCTCCGTGCCGAGCAACTCACATAATCTCAAGAATTCATGTGTACCAAAGTGATTGTTCTCTTCCACACCGCCCCAGTGCGTATTAATCATACGAGCACGCTCACTCTTCGGACCTACACCATCTTTCCAGTGATATTCATCGGCAAAACAACCGCCTGGCCAGCGAAGTACTGGAATATTAAGCTTCTGCAAGGCCGTCAATACATCATTTCGAATACCATCGTTATTCGGAATGGGTGAATCTTCTCCTACCCACAGCCCCTCATAAATACAACGTCCCAAGTGTTCGGAAAAGTGACCATATATATTGCGATTTATTAATCCTTGATCTGAATCCGCCTTTAGAATAACATCAACCATGATTTCAACCCCCATAAATTGTATTGTTATCGCTTACAATAACTCGTTTTGGAGTAGGTTTCAACCGTTTTTATTTCTACACAAACAAGCCTCTTCCTGTGTAATTGATTAGGAAGAGGCTTGTTTGTGTAGAAATTCATACAGAGACTTACCAAATTGACTTTTATACATTTCTAATTTGGATTTGCCCGTTTGTTATTTCAGAATACAGGCTACTTAATCCTACTCTGAAGGCAACAACATTTTTTGTGTCCACGTCGTTCCACCATCCGTAGTCTGATAGATTGCAGGAGAGTTATCACTTGTTACTACGAGCCAACCCGTCTTGGCAGATGGGAACGAGATACGAGAACTGTATCCCGGATCTTTCAGGTCAATATTTTTCCACGTGGAACCTTTATCATAAGAACGTCCAATACCCACTTTGCCAGCTGCGGGTGAACCTGCAGACAGATACGCGGTCTGATTACCAATCAACGCCATGTTGCCGGGATGACCACCCGGGTTAGCTGGTCCATTTCCTTTGCCCGTACTGTTTGTACCTGGTGCAGGACCTCCCCCTGCTGTGGATTGCGCAAATACTTGGGTCCAATTCTTGCCTTGATTACCGCTCGCATAGAGGGAGTAGGATTGTTGAGACATGCCTGCATCACCATACAGAAGGGCCCATACTTGCTGGCCATGTGCATACAGATCTGCTCCGCTCCATGTGTCTGAGACAACTCGAAGAGAGGTTGTCCAGTTTTTGCCGCCATCACTCGTTTGCTTCAGATGATATCCCGATCCAGGTACAACCACCACGGCATACCCTTGCTTTTCTGTTGCAAAGGCAGCTGCACGCGTGTTGGCAGGTGTATTCATTTTACTCCAGGTTACCCCGCCATCCTTCGTCTGATATGCACCATTATAGGTGTAACCATAACCTACATCTTTATTGCGAAAATCGATTCGCTTGAATTGAATGCCCGGCGTATCGAGCCGCGTCCAGTGCGATCCCCCATCGTTGGTACGGACCAGATAGGTTGCAGGTGAATCCTTCACTCGCGCCAGCGCATATCCGTTCACATTATTCGGAAAATCAAGCTGTGTGAATTGCCACTGCCCGGTATATATGGACTGCCACGTACATCCTGCATTCGAGGTGCCCATCAGGAAGCCCTCACCCCCAGCTCGTCCAGTTGTATCATTAAGAAAATCAATGTCCGTAAATTGCAGGTGTTGCTCTTCCACACCGCTGCCCTTTTTCAATGTAGCAGATAGTCCATGATCTCCCTTTCCACATGCCTGTGAGGATGCGGCGTTAGCACCTGATAGCGTATGTACCGGACCCATCCCCCAAGCCAGCGTTAACGATAATGCGAGTGCACCAATCCGTTTCCATGTCATTGTACTCTTGGTTGTCATCGTAACACCTCCATTTATGGTTTTACCCAAATATGATGGTTCTAACGTAACAATCTGATTAACCCCGATGACAATTTCGCAAGAAAAAAACCACCTTTACCCATGATTGGATCATGTAGGCAAGGGTGGTTCATCACCAAACATTGTGTACTCTAAGTTAAATGGGATACGTCACCACAGCAAGAATAACAAAACTGATACTTAATAAAAGGCATACATATTAAGATGGAGTCATGCCAAGGCAAGATATCTGCATATGCGAGCCTATACTGATACAAGCAATAAATGGTAGAGACATAGGAACATACGTGCTATAATTGATTTTATGGACTCTTGAATAACGGTGGATGTTTTCCAGATCACGGCGCAGCTTCCCGAAAGGGGGTGACGTCGATGGTCAAACTTGTGGCGTTGCTTGATGTAATCCGATGGATTGCTGCGATCCTCAGTATTGTACTGAGTGGGCGAAAGCTTTACCGTTGGTTGCGCAAAAAGTTTCGTAGCAAGCGAAAACCCACCTCATAAGGTTGGACGCCTGACGGTGGGTTTCGCTTGAATAGCATTATTTAGTTCATGCGCGCCGTGGCAATCCACAGCCTTTCGGGTCCTAAGAGTTTTTACCGTTGACGCGGTGAAGACTCTTTTTTAGTATATGACCGAACCCGATCACCATATACTTCACGAATGTAATATATCAATTAATATACTACTGAATACTTATGTAGTCAGTATAGCACAGCTCTGTCCAAAAGTTAACAATACAAAAACGCCCTCCCCTGCCCAAATTTGAAACCGCGCAGACAGAGAGCGTTATACTTATCGATTAGTCTGTGATTATTTCACGAATCCAAGCAGCATTTCACGGATCAGCTTCGCAGCTACAATCTGTGTCTGTTGTGTTGGATCATAGATTGGTGCAACTTCAACCAAGTCACAACCAACTACATTTACATCAGATCCCGCGATCATATGAATGGCTTCAAGCAGTTCCTTGGACGTAATACCGCCCGCCTCTGCTGTACCTGTTCCTGGTGCTGCTGACGGATCAAGCACATCGATGTCGATGGTCACATACACCGGACGGTTGCCCATCTTCGGAAGAGCTTCCTTCATCGGAGCTGCCACTTCAAATGGATAGAAGTTGATGTTCTCGCGACCATACTGGAACTCCTCACGGGAACCGGAACGGATACCGAACTGATAGATGTTTTGGCCACCCATCAACTCAGCTGCTTTACGCACTGGTGTGGAGTGGGACAATGGCTCGCCTTCATAGTTTTCACGAAGGTCAGCGTGTGCATCAATATGAATCAGGATAAGATCCGGGTATTTCTTGTACATCTGTTGGATGACTGGCCAAGTAACCAGATGCTCACCACCGAGACCAACTGGGAATTTGTCGTCAGCAAGCAGACTTCCGATGTATTCATGAATTACCTCAAGGCTGCGTCCCGCGTTACCGAAAGGCAAAAGCAGGTCTCCAGCGTCAAAGTACGTCATGTCTACAATGCTTTTGTCGAGATACGGGCTGTACTCTTCAAGTCCAACCGATGCCTGACGGATATGAGATGGGCCGAAACGGGAACCCGGACGGAAGCTGACGGTGTAATCCATCGGCATGCCATAGATAACCGCTTTGGAGTTCTCATAATCCTCAGAGCTGCAAATAAATACGTTTCCTGAATAAGCTTGATCCAGTTTCATTAATGATTTCCCCTTTTATTTCGTTAAATCTTCCACGAATTTAGGAAGTACAAATGCTGCCTTGTGCAGACGCGGAGAGTAATACTTGGTATCCATCTCCGGGATTTGAGTCTCATCCACTTCGAGCGGGTCATGTTTCTTGCTGCCCATAGTGAATGTCCACAAACCACTTGGATAGGTTGGAATATTACAGCCGTACACATGTACGATCGGGAAGATTTCTTTGACGTCTTTGTTCACCTTCTGGATCAGATCCGCCTTGAACCAAGGGTTGTCCGTTTGGGCAACGAAGATTCCGTCTTCTTTCAATGCTTCGTAGATGCCTTGATAGAACCCACGCTCAAACAATGGCGCAGCCGGGCCTACAGGCTCCGTAGAGTCTACGATGATCACATCGTATTCATTTTTATGTTCAATAATATGCATGTAGCCGTCGTTTACGAGCACTTCAACATTAGGCTCGTCCAACTTGCCGGCGATTTCAGGCAAATATTTTTTGGAGTATTCAATAACTTTACCGTCAATTTCGACGAGAACTGCTTTTTCTACAGCAGCATGTTTAATGACTTCACGAATGACTCCGCCATCGCCGCCACCGACAACCAGAACTTTTTTCGGATTCGGGTGAGTGTTCAGCGCAGGGTGTGCCGCCATTTCGTGATATACGAATTCGTCTTTTACAGTCGTCATCACCATGCCATCAAGAAGCAACATGTTACCGAATTCTTCGGTCTCTACCATGGCCAAATCTTGAAAATCCGTTTTCTCTGTAACATAGGTCTGCTTAATCTTCGCGGTGATCCCGAATACCGGGGTCTGTTTCTCCGTAAACCACAATTCCATGATCTCTACCTTCTTTCCGTAAAGTTAATGATCAGCCATACCCGACCAAGTGTTGTGCACTATAATCGGTTCGCCCAAGCACGTCCAGCGTTCGGCGCCATATCGCATTATAATTGCTGGCCTGCGGGAAAGGTCCGCGGTTCACTTCATTATATAGATTAAATTGACCTGAGCGTGCAGAGCGTCTGACTAATCAATGAATCAATGACCATTCGCCTGTTCGTCCTTACGCGCTTTAGTATCTTGTGCCGAATCTTACCTTTTCATTACCCTTTTGCATTATACGCGATTGACGTTTATACTGCAAAACGGTTTTCCCGGGCGAAAATGCTACATTTTGATTGCTTATGCACCCGATTGAATATCCCTGCCAATCAAGTCCCATACTGGAAGAAAAGAGAGGAGCCCGTTCCATGACCAAGCCAAATCAAAAGACCCGCAAACGCGGGTTCCGTGTACGTAAATTGTTTAAAAACCTGTCTCTGCTCGCCGTGCTCGCCATACTTGCTACCGCTGCAGGATTGGTCTATCTATACGCAACCAGCCTGCCCCTAGCAGACTCTGATCGGAATTCCAGATTACTGGACAGTCAAGGTGAAGTCATCGCTACCTTCTCTGCAGGTGGCAAAGACTCTGTACCCGTTCAACTGGAAGATATCGCTCCAGATCTGGTCAATGCCACTCTGGCTGTAGAGGACCGCAAATTCTATAATCACTACGGGTTCGACGTGCAAGGGATGGGACGGGCTGTGCTCGTTAACCTCGAACATATGCAGATGTCGCAGGGTGCGAGTACATTGACTCAACAGCTGGCGCGTAACCTGTATCTGTCTCATGAGAAAACATGGACTCGCAAAGCCAAGGAAGCCATGTACACGGCGCAATTGGAGATGAAATACAGCAAGGATGAAATTTTGCAGATGTATCTGAACGAAATCTATTATGGGCATGGTGCGTACGGAATCGAAGCGGCTTCACGAATGTATTTTGGCAAATCAGCCAAACAGTTGGATCTTGCAGAGAGTGCCATGTTGGCAGGAATCCCAAAAGGACCGACCTACTATTCACCCTATAACCATATGAAGAATGCCAAAGACCGACAGAAGATTGTGCTGAATGCCATGGCTGATATCGGCAAGATCACCCAGGCCGAAGCGGATAAGGCCTATGAGCAAATGCTTTCGTTCAAACCGGAAAGCGAGCGTAAAACGGTGGAAAGCGCCCCTTATTTCCGTGACTATATCCGGAATCTGGCGATCAAAGAGTTGGGAATCAGTGAAGCGATGCTGGATCATGGGGGATTGAACATCTACACCACCCTGGATCTGCGTGTTCAAAAAGCAGCTGAAGACGCCATAGCGAAGGGTATGGATGCCAAAAGTGAGCTGGAGACGGCCCTCGTGTCCATCGACCCTCGTACGGGCTACATCAAAGCCATGGTGGGGGGCAAGAATTATCGCACCAATCAGATTAACCATGTTCTGGCGACAACGCGCCAGCCAGGTTCGGCGTTTAAACCCATTATGTATCTGGCAGCCTTGGAATCCAAGCAGCTCACCAGTGCATCCATATTTAACAGTGAACCTACCCTGTTTCACTATGACAATGACCGCAAAACCTATAAACCCGGCAACTTTGGAGACAAGTATCTGGGTGAGATTGATCTAAGGCAAGCGATCGCCGCTTCAGACAACATCTATGCGGTGAACACCATTATGCAGATCGGTCCTGAGCAGGTTGTGAGTATGGCGAAAAACCTCGGCATTACAAGCAACCTGAGCGCCGTACCTTCTCTTGCACTGGGAACGTCACCTGTCAGCCCGTTGGAGATGGCGTCGGCCTTTTCCGTCATTGCTGCTGGTGGACAACGGACACCACCTGTCGCCATTCTGCAAGTGACGGATGCCGCAGGACGTGTGCTCTATGAATCGCCTCAAACCAAGGCTGAGACCGTCGTGGAACCTGCAGCAGCTTATGTCCTAACTCGTTTAATGGAAAGTGTCTTCGAAAATGGAGGAACGGGCAACCGGGTGTCTAAGGCGATTAAACGTCCGGTAGCCGGAAAAACTGGCACAACCAATACAGATGCTTGGTTGGTTGGATTCACACCTGAGCTCTCCACCGCGGTATGGGTTGGTTACGACCAAGGCAAAGCCATCTCGACTTCGGATGGCCGCCGGGCAGCGCCGATCTTTGCCCAGTTCACAGAGCAGGCACTTGCGAGCGTACCACCCAAAATCTTCACCGTGCCTGATCATGTCGTAAGTGTATATATTGACCCGGAATCCGGCAAGCTGGCAGGCAACGGTTGTGAAGAGAAACGATTGGAAGTTTTTATTGATGGTACTGAACCGACAGAGGTATGTCATGGTACGACGGATGATTCGGATTCTGGAGAAGATGAGAAAACTCGTCAGGTACAGAATCAACAAGGCATACAGGAAGAGAAACATTCCTGGTGGGGAGATTTCAAACGTTGGTGGGTAGAATGACGCAAATACGCGATGACTTAGTTACGTCACCTATGACCCCTGGTTATATTAAGCATTTGGAAATTCACTTCGGATGAAAACTCATAATTATTCAGATCGTTGAATACGATTAATGCACAAGCAAAAGACCCCCAACCGAACTTTCCGGTCGAGGGGCCTTTTTTTTCTTTTATACTGTGTTGAATGATCTGCCTTAGGCGAGTGCTTCTTTCAATTCATCTGGAGAAGCATTCCACCATTCTTCGTTGTGTGAGATCAACAGTGTCTTAAGTGCAGCTCGAGCTTCGGGTCCAAGCTCATCCAGCATGAAGCGACGCTTCAAGGCATAATCCATGCGATTCACATGTTCCGCCAGCAGTTTCCATCCACGTCTTGCTTCCGTATCAATCCACATCTCACATGCCGTTGCTCCACCATACAGTTGGCCTTCTTCCGTGCGATCGACAGCTACCCACACTAGCCATACCTGGCGTCCGTTGGGCACATCTTCACGATTGGTAGAGAACTTGATATTGCGTTCCACCTTGCTCTTCGCATGCATCGCACCGATATCGATTTTAGCCTCGCCATTATCAATAATGACCGGGGAAAGGTTATTCAGATCAATGGAGCCTGCACCGAAGCCTTTATGCTTGCTTTTTGCACTAACGATATTCAAGGCAATCTGTTTTTTGCCGTTTTGCTCGTTTTGGTCCATGTTTATAGCCTCCAAGGGTTGATACAAATATTTTAACTAATAATTGTCCCATTGCAAACATATACATGCTGTAGATGCTTGTCAACGGGAGGTATTTAACGATGATTCCACGACGCGCCAAGAGCTGGCTCACTGCATCCCTGGCCCTGTGTGTACTTGCCGGAGGGATATGGATCACTCTGGGTTATAATCGCTCAACTCATTCCGAATTGCCAGTACTCGCCCCCGAATCGGGCAAGCCCAAGGCAATAGCTCCAACCCCAGCACCTCCAGAAAGTGTACAGACCCCTACAGCCGAAGTGTACAGCAACCGTGTTGTGGAATATCACATGGATGTGAAGCTGGTCGATGGAAACGTATTGAAAGGGACTCAGACGATCACCTGGACTCATCCAGGCAAAAAAACCGTCAGCGAGCTTTACTTTCATATGTATCCCAACGCTTTCTCTTCTGCTGATACCACCTTTATGAAGGAATCCGGTGGAAAGCTTCGGGGTGATGTCATGCCTACCAATGGTTATGGCTCCATGAACATTACCGAAATGAAAACGGAGGACGGGCTCTCTCTGCTGCACCGGATGCAGTATGTGCAACCAGATGACGGAAATATCAAGGACACCACCCTCATTAAAGTACGCCTGCCCAAACCCGTCAAAGGCGGGGAAAGTATCACACTCCACACCCGATTTGAAGTGAATCTGCCCAAGATTTTTGCCCGGATGGGAACTGCTGATCATTTTGTCATGGCAGGTCAATGGTTTCCCAAATTAAGTGCCTATGAACCTGTGGGCAGACGTGGACGAACAACGGAAGGCTGGAATCTGCACCAGTACCATGGCAATTCAGAGTTTTACGCTGACTTCGGTATATATAGTGTGCGTATTCGGGTGCCTGAAACATACAAAGTGGCTGCTACCGGATTTCCAACGCAGCAAGCCGTGGTGAAGAACGGAGAAAAGGTCTATCAATTCTACGCCGATGATGTGCATGACTTCGCATGGGCAGCCTCACCCGATTTTGTGTACGCAGAGGAGCCATTCTCCGCACCCAATGTGCCTGGTGTACGAATCAAGTTATATCTGGACCCTGCTCATCAGGATCTGAAAGAACGTTATTTCTACGCCGCGAAGGCCGCACTAGCTAATTATAGCAAATGGTTTGGCCCGTATCCTTACGCAACCTTATCCATTGTAGTTCCACCCAAAGCGGGGAACGGTGCTGGAGGTATGGAATACCCTACGCTAGTTACGGCCTTTGGAGCCGATGATACTACCCCAGGTTATGACCTGGAACGTACCGTAGTCCACGAGATTGGACACCAGTACTTCTACGGCATGGTTGCCAGCAACGAATTCGAGGAAGCCTGGCTGGATGAGGGGTTCACTTCTTATGCAGAAGACAAACTGATGGAGCAGGAATATGGATTGATACCGAATCTGCCGGTACAATCGGGACTGATTACGTCTCCTTCATCCTTAACACAAGAATCCTGGAAGTTTGATTCACAGAATGAGTATGCAGCCAATGTCTATACACGTGGCAAGCTTGTATTGCTTGGTATCGAACATCAAGTCGGTGCAAAAAAGATGGAGCGCATTCTCTCTACCTATGTGAAGAAGTACCGCTTCAAACATCCCACTTCGGCTGATTTTCAGAACGTTGTGGAACAAGTGACCCGCACTTCCTGGTCTGATTATTTTGATCAATATGTCTATGGTAACGGAATGGCTGACTTTGCTGTAGAGAAGATTCGTGTTACGCCTGTACAGAAAGACGGCCAAACATTGTACGAGTCATCCGTGACGATCGCAAAAAAAGGGAGTGATTACAACGCCGTTCCTGTTCGCATTGCTTTTGAAGACGGGCATATCCTCACCAAGCAATGGAATGGTAAAGAAGATCGCATCACCTATAAATTAACTCACACATCCCCCGTAGCCTGGGCCATGACCGATCCCCTGTACTCGATCGTGCTGGAGAACCGCCATATGAACAATTTCCTGAAATCCGGACTGGATGAGCGGGCGAAGTCCCGCTGGAGCATGAGTGTAACCAAACTAATAGAAGCCATATTCGGAGGTCTGTCATGGTGAGGTGGAAACGGTGAAAGCGAAAATACGTGAAGGCTGGTTTCTCGTCCGTCAGCATATGTTCATTGCCGCACTCTTATTTCTCTATCAACTCATTTGGGGATATTTCTTCTATCGCATGGTACAATCGGCAGTCGTCCCGCTGCTCCTGCGCTATCCAGATGCTGATGCAGGGGAGCTGAGTACACTTTTGTTCAAAATGGAAAGTCAACTTAACCTGTCTACCCATCCAGAGGTTCATCGTTATCTATGGATTCTAGGGGGCATGCTGCTGGTTCGCATGTTGATCAGCCCCCTCATTCAGGCAGGACTGCTCTACTCACTTCAGCACTTTAATTCTACAGAAGAGCGTATCCCCTTTGTCCGGGGAATCAAAAATCTGTGGAAACCGATGCTGCTGCTCCATACCATACGTACTTTATTGATACTTCTGCCCGCTTACTGGCTCATACCGAAGCTCTACTCGATTCTCATGGACGGATTTCATTCTCTTCAATTACTTTTGCCTGGTATACCTTATGTTGCTGCCTGGATTGTATATGGTTGGATCATCCACCATGCCATACTCTACATGCAGTTCGGTGTGTCGGCACCAGAAGGAGAAGGCGGGGCTCACGGTACTCTCAAAGCACTCTGGATTGCACTGCGTCATCTCACCGCTGTAATCGGCATTGCACTCCTGCTGGGCGGAGTACACCTGCTCGTCTTTGGGGCATTCACTTCAGCCTCATGGTTATTAACGGGACTTACCGGACTTATACTACAACAGACGTATCCGCTTGCCAGATGTCTATTAAGTCTGTGGAAAATATGCAGCCATTTCCGATTATGGCAGTCCAAAATATCCAAAGGTGAGAGCACATAGTTTAAAAATTGTTACCATCACATGTTAAACTCATGGCCTAATATGTACTTATAAATAGGCAAACCTCAACCTTTCCCCGTCAAAGGTCGAGGTTTTTTTTGCTAAATTTGTTGCTAAACGTTGCCAAATCCGTACTCCTCTGTTACAATAATCGCAGTGAGTTTTTAGTAACAACTTTGTAATCTTTACATTCATATTTGTAACTACTTAAAATTAAATCGTCATTTCTTGATTTCGCAGGTGCATAACTAGCATAGCCAAATTCCTGGCACCTGGGAAGCGGGGGAACCAGTTATGGGTGAATTGATCTTGCTACAGAGGGATCATAGGGGACCTTCAACCGAATCCTTAAGCTAACCTCGCAGGCGTTGGAAGGGGAATATCTCTTGTTCAAGAAGAAATTAACCGCAGCTGTACTTAGCATCACATTCGCTTTATCGCTTGGTGCAGGTAGCGCATTCGCAGATTCAAAGATGGACACAGTAATTGATTCAGCAATGGGAACTACATACAAAAGTGGGGGAACAACGCTTAACGGATTTGACTGCTCCGGATTTACACGGTATGTATTCGACAAGTTGGGTATTGATTTGGCACGCCAATCCAGTTCCCAATTCGACATGGGCGATTCCGTATCCCGCATGGAAATGAGAGCTGGCGATCTGGTGTTCTTTAATACAACAGGTAAAGGCGTATCCCATGTAGGAATCTTTGTAGGGGATGGAAAGTTTGCACACTCCTCTTCTTCCAAAGGCGTTACGATCAGTGCATTGAGTGAAAACTATTGGGCCAATCGTTATGTTGGCGCGAAACGGATTATGAGCACGGACGCATATGAATCATTGGCCCTTGACTAGGGACAAGCTGAGCAACATGATGCTGTAACCATTAACCATACTGGAACGAAGCAAGAAGCATAACAGCACCGCCCGGTACATTCTCCGCAGGAATGTATCCGGCGGTTTTTTTGTGCTTCAATCCTTATTTATGTTGCAAGTTATACTCGGGGTATATCCTGCGACATAAACGAGTCCATTTTGCGTTCGTTTGTCCGTGCCCTTATGATGTTTTTACCCATCCCGTTATAATATAAACGGAATTACCGGAACTTTTGTTTCATTTTTTTTCTTGGGAAGGAAGACTTGCTAAATGAACATCTCTTTTGTAGAGTGGACAAAGAGTTCTGTTTCAAGGAAAGGAGCATGCAGGTGTATGAAGGAAACCCCTGTGACGTTTCACGTTGTACCCATGCGAGAAGAACATGCGGAGCTTATCTGCAGTTGGCAGTATGACCCGCCTTACAATATCTACAGCTGGCTCCCCTGGGAGCAGATGAAAGCTCTGGAAGTGGAATTCGGAGATGCACAGCTGCGGCAAGAGCAATATGCGATCGTCCTGGATCAGAACGATCATATATGTGGGTTTGCTCAATACTTCCCACTTCAAGGGGTAACCCGGATTGGCCTTGGCATGCATCCAGAGCTGTGTGGTCAGGGTCAAGGTACAGCTTTTGTCACGGCCATTGTACAGGAAGCCATTCGCCGAAATCCGAAGAATGAGATCGATCTGGAAGTGCTCACTTGGAATGCTCGTGCCATTCAAGTCTATCTGAAGAGTGGATTTGTCACCCAGGATACATACGAACGACAGACCCCAAGCGGCTTAAAGCCCTTTCACTGTATGGTTTATGAAGGGCCTCGTGATTAAAATCCATTGCAAAACAACCAAATTTGCGCCTTGTTATGTGATTAGTTCAAAAATTTCCCACAAAATGCTATGATGTCAGTACAGGTTCCGTTATAATGATATGGATAGTTTCAGGTTAGATGATCTTTCATTCTGGAGGGGACATAAGGGATGCACAAATGGATCATGAGCGGAGTATTTTTTGCAGCATGCGCTTTAGCTATTGTTTTAATGTTTACGCTTCCAGGGAAAGAAGAAGTGGCTGAAGAAGCCAAGCCAACCATGCCGGAAGTAACATTGGATGCCGGACAGGCTGAAGCACTGGTCAAAGCCAATTGTATCTCCTGTCACGGGGATCAGCTTCAAGGTGGCGTAGGACCTGCTCTGGCAAACATCGGTAGTCAGGATGATCTGGAGAAGATCTACACTACGATTGTCAAAGGTAAAGGTGGTATGCCTTCCTTCAAGGGCAAACTGCAGGATGAAGAGATTGCCAATATCGCCATGTGGCTGTCAGAGAAGAAATAATCTCTGCACACGCATAACATAGAGGCGCTTAATCCCCTTTTGGGAGAATAAGAGCCTCTTTGTTATATCAATTATTAAGCCTCTGCGGCATGCTCAGCCAGAAAGGCCTCAACTTCACGTGCGGACGGCATCCCGGACTGGGCGCCGAGCTTTGTCACGGATAACGCGGCCGCACCCATGGCGAAGCCTACGGCCGCGTCCAACGTCTCACCGCGCGCGAGGGCTACCGCCAGCGCGCCGTTGAAGCAATCGCCAGCGCCGGTCGTATCGACGGCGCTTACGGCGTAGCCGGGCGCACGGCACGCGCCGGCACGCCCTGCTTGTACGCGGCCACCAGGCGCCGCCGCGTACACAGCTCCCTCGGGGCCGAGCGTCGTGACGACAGCGGCCCCGAGGGATGCGGCGAGCTCTGCGACCGCCGCATCCAGGTCTTCCGGCCGGAGGTGATCCCGGCCGGTAAGCACGGCAAGCTCACTGCGGTTCGGCGTGACAACGTCGACGCACCGCAGGAGCTCCTGGGGCAGACACGGCACCGCGGGAGCCGGGTTGAGCACCACCAGTGCGCTGCCTTCAGCCGCCAGTTGGGCGGCGCGGGTAACCGCTGGCAGCGGGATCTCCAGCTGCAGCAGCACCGCTGCGGCTGCAGTCAGGCTTTTTACCGTATCCGCCTCTTCCAACATCTCAGGCACCACTTGCCCATTCGCACCAGGAATAACGATAATCCGGTTGTCTCCCCGAGAGAGCCAGATGGAAGCCGTCCCTGTAACCGTGTCTTCCAATATGCGAACCTGCGAGGCATCTGCCCCACTTTCCGTCAGACTGTGCAGCAGACGTTCGCCAAAACCGTCCGATCCCACCGCACCAATCATCGTAGTCTGTCCACCCAGACGCGCAGCGGCAACAGCCTGGTTCGCCCCTTTGCCACCAGCGAGATAATGCAGCTCCTCACCACTCACCGTCTCTCCCTCTTCCGGAATCGTGTCTGTCTTCACCACGAGATCCATATTGAGACTGCCAACGACAGCAATAAGAGGTTGTTTCTGATTATAGTCTGACATGTATGGTTCACTCACTTCTGGCCGCGCGATAATAACTGACCTCGTTATTCCGACCTCATTTTGTCATAAGCTTCGTTATATTGCCCTGCTTCCTTGATATCTACAGATGTGATCCCCCCCGCATCCCATGACGTGAGACGCAGCGTAACCGTTGTATAATCAATCGTAATAAAAGGATGATGATTGAATGCTTCCGAGATCGCAGCGACCTCATCCACAAATGCAATCCCTTTCATGTAGTTGGAGAACACGAATTTACGTACAATCCACCGTCCCTCTTCCAGTTCCCAGCCTTCCAGCCTCCCCAGATGAGCTTCGACTTCCTCTTGCGAAAAAACCATGCGTTATCTTCCTCCCCATAGGATGGTACATTACAGACGTGAGTCCGTATAACCACCGACACCTTCGGCGCTATCAACAGCAACCTCAAAGGCCAGGCTCACCGCCATGCGGTTGGCCCATTTCACGACTAACATCTTACCACGGACAAGCTTCAAAATCCAATCAACTACATGGCATAGAACCAATGACCATAAGGCTTCGAGGGCAATTCCAGTTTCATCCATACCCTTGAAAATGCATGTAAACGCACTAAATTAAAGGTACAAACGTCAACTCTTCTTCCCCGATCAAAATATGAATGCGGTGCTGCTCCTTATCATGGATGACCACGCCACTTCCAACCGGAATAACAGACTCCTCGCCCAGCGCATAGAACAAATCCTCCGCCAACGCCTCATCCACTTCAAGTTGGTCAGATACAGCCAGTCTCTCCCACTCTTCCGCGTCCATTTCAAAGAAAACATACCGATCCGGTATGCGTCCGATTGCCGTTGTCAGATCTGTCAAAATTCCTTCATAATCCCGTCCATGCTTTACGCCCATTGGCTTTTCACTCCTATTCGGCCCCTAAGGAGCGGATTTGATCTTATTATACCTGAAAATAGCCCTTAAAAAAAAAGGCCTTCTGGTCGATAAATACATATATGACCGTTTTAACTGTTTTAGCAACCGTAAGGAATGCCTAACATTGAACGGATTGCGGCCAAAAATTCGTCCGGAAGCCCGAATACAGCCGCTTGAAAGGATTCAATTTTATCTCATGGATGAGGTGTATGATGAACATTTCAACGATTATTGGACTAGTTTTTGGACTGGTCTCCCTTGTACTCGGTATGTTCCTGAAGGGTGCGCCCTTAATCAACCTGGTTAACAATCCGGCAGCCTACGTTATTATCTTTGTTGGTACAGCAGGAACTATCTTTATCGCATTTCCAATGTCTGAAGTTAAGAAAATCCCTAAGCTTTTCGGGATCATTTTCAAAAATCAAGTACTTATTGATCGAGTGTCTCTGATCGGCACGTTTATGGATTGGGCTTCCACTACCCGTCGTGAAGGTTTGCTTGCACTGGAATCAAAAGTAGAAGAGATTGACGATCAGTTCCTTCGTGGCGGTATGCGTATGATTATCGACGGCAACGATCAGGAATTTGTAAGTGATGTACTGATGGAAGATATTCATGCTACAGAGGAGCGCCACCGTGGCGGTGCCTTGATCTTCGCTCAAGCGGGGATGTACGCGCCAACGCTCGGGGTTCTCGGGGCCGTTGTAGGTCTCATCGCAGCACTTGCCGATCTCAGTGACATGGAGAAACTCTCCCATGCGATTGCGGCAGCATTTATCGCAACACTCCTTGGTATATTTAGTGGTTACGTGTTATGGCACCCGATGTCTAACAAGCTGAAGCGGATGTCCAAGCAAGAAATGGAGATCAAGCTGATGATGGTTGAAGGATTGTTATCCATACAGTCTGGTGTATCCACCATTGCCATCAACCAAAAGTTATCCGTATTCCTGACACCTTCCGAACGTAAACAACTGGAAGAGAAGGAGGGATCATCAGGTGAAAAAGGCTAAAAAGCACGAACCACATGAAGAACATATAGACGAGAGCTGGTTGCTTCCCTATTCTGACTTGATGACCTTGTTGCTTGCCCTGTTTATCACGTTGTTCTCCATGAGTTCACTCGATGCAGCCAAGTTCGAGCAGATGGCTTCCGCACTAAGCAGTGCATTGAATGGAGGCTCCGGTGTTCTGGATCATACGTCCATGAATCCGGATACGCCAGGTGCCGATCTGGGTAAGAACAAACAGGAACCTACAGAAATCACCAAGAAAACACCAGCTCAGATAACGGATGCACAGATGGCTCAAAAAGAGCAGGAAGATCTGGAGAAGCTCAAGAAACGGCTTGACCAGTATATCTCGAAGAACGGACTTTCGGACCAGCTGAACACCAAGCTGAATCAGTCTGAATTGAAGATCACCATCAGTGATAACGCCCTGTTCTCCTCAGGCCGAGCAGATGTAAAGCCTGAATCACGATCCTTGGCCAAAGCAATCTCAAGCATGCTACAGGAGTTCCCTGAATATGAAGTGGTTGTATCCGGTCATACCGATAATATTCCCATTTCGAACAACCAATATAAGGATAACTGGGATCTGAGTGCAGATCGTGCGCTCAACTTCCTGAAAATCCTGTTGCTGAACTCGCAATTGGACCCTTCCAAATTCACACCAAGTGGTTATGGAGAGTATCACCCGATTGCCAGCAATGACACCAATACCGGACGGGCACAGAATCGCCGTGTAGAGGTATCTATCATTCGGAAGTATCAAAGTAACAATACAAATGTAAAAGCCGTTGGCGAAGGAAACTAGAGGCCTGCAGCGATTCATTAACCAAAGACCGTTCTCCAGGTACAAGGAGAACGGTCTTTTGGGTATATATAAGGCTTATGCTTTGGTTTATCTCTACATTTTTTCACACTATTTTGGAAGATTTACCTGTCAACTATTCCAGTGAATAGTCCAACAGACCGCCCAACTCTGCTTTTTCAGCAGCGGTAAGCTCTCTCCAAGAACCTGTCGCCATTTCTCCAAGATGAATGTTCATGATCCGAATACGCTTCAACTTACGAACCTCGTAGCCAAAGGCACTACACATCCGCCGAATCTGACGGTTCTTTCCTTCAGTCAGGATGATACGGAATACTCGATCCGTCATCCGGGTCACTGTACAAGGCAGGGTCATTTCACCCAGGATCTTCACCCCAGTGCTCATACCTCTAAGGAAACTCGCGGTTACAGATCGATCAACAGTAACGATATACTCTTTCTCATGGCGTCCTTCTGATCTAAGAATCCGGTTAACGATATCACCATCATTGGTCATCAGGATCAAACCTTCTGAGTCCTTATCCAAGCGCCCAATTGGAAAGATACGTTCATCGTGTCCGACAAAATCAACGATATTGCCCTGAATATGTTGCTCAGTTGTACTTGTGATTCCGATCGGTTTATTCAACGCAATATATACGTGTTTTCTCTTTTCCTTGATCGGTTTGCCATTGATTCGTACATCGTCGCCTTCTTCTGCCTGACTGCCCAGTTCAGCCTTAACTCCATTAATGGTTACCTGACCACTATCCACCAACTTGTCGGCTTCACGCCGGGAGCAATAACCTGTTTCACTAATAAATTTATTAATACGCAAAAGGTAATCTCACCTCATCTATCTCTCTTCATCTGTAATTGGTTCATCCGTTACCTGATCTGCCTCAATAACTTCCGGTTGTTGCTCGGATGCAGGCAGTTCAATGATAACCGTTGTTCCCTTGTTCATGACGCTTTTAATATCCATCATGCCCTTATGTGATTGAATAATGCGCTGACTGACCATCAGGCCAAGCCCTGTTCCAGACTCTTTATTCGTAAAGAAGGGCTCCCCAAGCTTGGGCATCATCTCTTCCGGGATACCGATCCCTTCATCCCTGATCTCAATTCTGACGCGTTTCGACTGTTCGTCATGCTTGAGCTTGATATGGATGCTTCCTCCATTTGGCATGGCCTCCATACCATTTTTCAGCAAATTGATGAATACCTGCTTCAGCTGGTTCTCTTCACAGTGTACCATAGCCGAATCGGATGAGGCACGCAGTACAAATTCTACACCATGCAGATGCGCCTGACTATCCAGTAACGAGATGACATCGCCAAGAATAAAACGAATATCCCGATTCTGGAAATGAACCGCCTGCGGTTTGGCCAAAATCAGAAATTCACCAACAATAAGGTTGATGCGATCCAGCTCTGATAACATCAGATCCAGATGACGATGATTCAGCTTGTTGCTCTCTTGCTGTAACTGTAGGAATCCGCGCAGCGTGGTCAGTGGATTACGAATCTCATGTGCCACACCTGCTGCAAGCTGGCCCACGGTTGTTAGCTTCTCAGAACGTCTGAGCAGCTCTTCCATCCGATTACGACTTGTAATGTCCCTAGAGACACTAATCAGCGCGGTAATCTCTCCAGCCTCGTCTCGTACCGGAGCCGTACTGACACTGACCTCTACTCGGGTCCCGTCTTTCTTCATCCAGGTGGTTTCGTTGGATGTAATGGACATTCCCTCAACGAGTTGGGCATGCTGACGTTTCATTTCTTCTTCTGCCTCTGGCGGGATGATCTTCAGATTACGACCTTCCACCTCACGACTTCGAAAGCCATATAATTGTTCAAATGCCCGGTTAACCCGAAGCACTTTTCCTTCAAGATCTGTAATGTGAATGGCATCCGCTGTCTGATTGATAATGGACTCCAGATGTTCTTTCACCGCCCGATTCTCTTCATACATTTGTTTCAGACGGCTCGTATAATGGCCCAGATTACGAATCATGGCATTAATACGATTGGCCAGTTGGCCAAGTTCATCCTTCCTCCGGACTTTCAGACGGAAATCAAAGTGCCCATCCGCTACATCATTCACTTTGCCCAATATGGATTGGATCGGACGTGTGATATACCCTGCGAGCAGATAGCTGCCAAAGATAACGATCTCCAGCAAAACCAACGATATGGAGGCATGGCTCACCAACTGCTCAGATACCATGGAGGATATTTGCTTATAGTCCATGACAATACTGATCACATAGGAAGACTGATTGGGTGTGAAAATGGGAATAAAACTCTTCAGTACCTTCTGTTCGTGCGTTTCACTGACAAAAGATACATTTTGCCCTGTTCGAATGGCGCGCACCACAGCACGATGATCCTCATCCGTAGAACCATACTGGTATGTACCAAAACGAATCGGTCTGTTATTCAACTTGCTAAAGTTCGAATCTCTTCCGTCATCACCCATGTTCGGGCTGCCAAAAGTCAACGGATTGATGCCTGTAATCTCCAGAATGGAGGGATTGACCTCACGAATTTTATTCAAAATCTCATCCGGACTAGAGATTTTCACATAGTCATCAACTTCCGTATTATTATAGAAGGGATTGATTATGTAGTTTCTCTTTCCATCATGGTAGTAACCCCAGATATCAATATCCGAAGGACTGGATGTAGAATATTCAAATCCATCTGACCAGAAATGCTCCAACTTCTGCCCTTGGGGAATCGTCACCTGTTGTTTTTCAAACAACTGCTTAAAGGCCTGATACCAATAGGTCATGGATTTGGTGGACAGCCCAATTTCTCTCGAATCCGAAGAGCGGCTAACAACGATGTCATCATCCGTCTGCTCCATTAACGAAATATGCGAAACGCCGACCTTTTGGCTCAAGCGTACAAGTTCTTCATTTGTGATATTATTAATATCCGGGTCCAATTCTTCCGCTGCCATGACAGCAGCAAGCCACAGATTGTTTCCAATCTGCCGTTTTACATAATCCGAACTGTATTGATTCTGTTCGACAGCAATTGCAATCTGCTTTGCAGTGAGCACCATCTTGGTTTCACTGTCCTGCCTCAGATTCTCTTCTGTAGTATAATAACTCAGTGCGATATTCAACACTAAAATAACGAGCACTGAGCACGACATAATCATGGATAATTTCGTTTTAATAGACAAGTTTTTTTGTTCACCTCTCGGCTTGTACCCTCTGGCGATATATGGCAAAACCTATCTCCATCATAACGCTTGTATGTCTTTTTGAAAAGGATAATTGCCCTGTGTCCAAAAGTTACCGAAGGACTGAAAAGCTCGAAATTCGTTGTTTTTTGTATTTTCGAACTCTACAATGAAATTAATCACTATATTTATCCACATACCCACAGGCTTGTGGATAGTTTGTTTATAACTATGTGAGCAACTATACGGTTATCCACATTTCTATACACAACATGTTAACAACCCGAATACTTGTTCGCTGAATAAACGATTCTGGAAGGAGTTATATAGTAATGACTGACCATTTTCTTCAGACCGATCTTGCGCATTTATCTGAGGAAGCTCAGCATGAGCTCTGGATGCGGGAGGCCATTGCCGAGGCCTACAAGGCCGAGGCTCTTGGGGAAGTACCGATTGGAGCTGTAATTGTACAAAACAACCAAATCATTGGTCGGGGATACAATCTGCGTGAAACTACACTGGATTCCACCGCCCATGCAGAGATGGTGGCTATTCGTCAGGCCAGCGAGACCATCGGAGCTTGGCGTTTGTTGGATTGTTCTCTGTACGTCACATTGGAACCTTGTCCGATGTGTGCAGGTGCGATTGTACAATCCAGGGTCCCCCGCGTAATCTATGGTACGGCTGATCCCAAGGCAGGCTGTGCAGGTACACTGATGAACCTGCTACAGGAGCCTCGTTTTAACCATCGCACCGAGGTAATTCCGGATATCCTTCAGCCTGAATGCTCCACGATGCTAACTCAATTTTTCAGAAGTCTGCGCCAAAAGTTAAAGTAGTCACCGACTACGAACATTCCAATTAGAAAGGAAGTGTGCTGTAATGGCGCTAACCCTCTATGATACAGCCAATGGCATAAGCCTTCGGTTGCTCACACCCCAAGATACACAATCCTATCTGGACCCGATTCAGATTACACGAATCCCATACCAGTCCGTAGAACCCTTGCGAGAAGATGATTTCTATACATTGGATGCTCAGACTCGACGAATTGAGGATCGGGTCAATGCTGCAGAAGAAGGTACAGGTTACCAATTTGGAATCTACACCATTAAAGACAGCCTGTTGATTGGACAAGTAAGTCTTAACAATGTCGTATTAGGCGTTGCCAATTATGCTGATATGGGTTACTTTATCCATCCGGATTATCAGGGCGGCGGAAGAATGACAGCAGCGGTTAAACTGGCCGTAGCCTATGGCTTCCGTGCGCTGAAGTTAAATCGGGTCCAGGCTGCGGTATTGCCTACCAACAAAGGTTCGCAGCGCGTATTGGAGAAGAACGGGTTCCAGCTTGAAGGTACAGCTCGCAAATACCTCAAGATCAACGGCAAATATCAGGATCATCAGATCTATGCTCTACTTGCTGGAGACCTGGGCGAACTTGCGAATTAATTAATTTAGAAGTTCCCACACAAAGCTGTCTGTATTTCCAATTCAACAATATACAAATTTAATATTTAAGACCGCACTACCCTAGTTATGTAGGAAAGTGCGGTTTTATTTGTATAGATCACCAGTCACGATTCAAAATAAAAGATCAATTATTTTGCGGATACCCCCTCATACGCTGTGTAACAAAAAAACCGCCTGTATCCAAGCGGAAGGAGATCCTTCACTTGAATCACAGACGGTTTGAACTCAGCGAGATTAGTATCCGTATGAAGCGTTCATCAATTCTTCGAACTCTTGCATAGTAATTACGTCATCGCCAGTAGGGATGTTGATTTTGAATGCTGCTTTTTCATTAATCTTGGTGTACGTATTGGAACCGGTAAATGCCAATTTCACTTCGTCTTTTGTATCTTCTGGCTTGATCAGCACATCAGCGACCATCTTTTGATATACAGGGAAGTCGTTTTTGTCCAATGCGAAATCGATGTTGAATTGGTTAATTGTCAGAACATCTTTCAATTTATCCAAGTCTTTAGCCATTTCAGCCTGATCTGCTTCAGTGATCTTCAGATCTTCCTTAGCTTTGTCGATATCAGCCTGATCCATTTGCAGCATTTCACGATATTCCTCTTTGGACAGAATATCCAATACTTTAGGCATAGCTTTTGTTACCAGTACAGTAACTGCTTCTTTTACATTGTCATTATTCACCGAAAATTGTACAACCTGCTTCGCATCTACACCTTCAGGAAGTTGTGCATCTTTGGTGTCTAGGTTTTTGAAGAATTTAGCTTGATCGTACTCGCTCAGCACTGCGTCCATGACTTCGTTGCTCAGCTTTTGCGTTTTGGCTGCATCCATAGCATCCGGGTTCCATTCCGTACCCTCTTGCTCAGCCAGTTCTTTCAGGTCAAGTTCCAGGAATTTGCCTACAACGTTCTCCGGAATCGGGAAGAACGGAATATTCGGCACTTTCACATACAGTTTCTCTGCCGTCATCACCATTGGAATGTTAAAGGTCATACCCATGTCGCCTTTAAGCTCGATGCCAAGAGTCATCTCTGTCTGCATTGGCTCACTTTGGTATACACCTGTTACATTCAACTGAGCATCCTTCAGCATGCTCATAAACTGAGTCATAGTAGGATCAGTTTGTGAAGTATCCCCAGGTTTATAGCTCAATTCATTAATTGTAAAGTTGGAACTCATCTCATACGAAGTTAATTTGGAAGCATTGGCTGCGGCCGTCTTCAATGCCTCTTTTGGTTCCTGCTTGCTGCTACATGCTGTCAATGCCATAGATACGGTCAACAGCAACGTAAGAAGAAGCGCCCCCATACGTTTAGTCATTTGTTTCTCTCCTCTCGTGATAACCCCAAAAAAAGTAATTCAATATCAATGATATACCATATCGCCAGATACCGAAACCTAATTTGGGAAAAATGTGATCTTTCCTCTTTAAAATGGCTACAAAGACCTATGTCAGCTTTGGGAATAACCATGCGCCTGTCTTTATATATGTATGAATACGCAAAAGCCCCCTGTTAGGTAACAAGGGACTTTTGCGTGAATCTGTTTCTTCTATTAACCTTGGGGATTCAAATGATCCACATGATTTTGATTTTTTACTTTTTTGGAACCGGATAATGGTTCCTGCATGGAAGAGCGTTTGGATGAATGACGATGCTGTTCGGATGCTTGCGCTTCCGGTACAGGAATTGTTTTTGGTTTGCTCATATTATTACCCCCTCATCATTGTTAGGAATGGGATGGGTCCCTGTCTTCCGTTTTGTCATGATTCAGTGCATCCTGATGACGGCGATCATTAATATCTTGCTGAATTTGCTGGGCATGATGACTGTTTACGGCAGGTTGCTCCAGATCATCGACTACATTTTGCAGGTTTTTGTCTACTCCCGCTTTGGCTTTAGTCAATTGAGTTCACTCCTTCAGAATCAGGCTATTGTCTCGTTTGGGATTGTAACGACTGGGCGCATTCATGAATGTGCCGTGTATAATCGTGAGCCAGTTCCTGAATCGGTTCTGTACGCTCATCCGTCGTTCTTCCATCCCGTTCCACATCAATCAGCTGTACGCTGACTTCACGGGAATCGACATATGCACATTTGAAATCAAAAGAGTACATCTCGTGCCCTGCTGTAGCAATGTGTATCCGAATCGCCTGCTGATCGGCTTCATCAGCCATTACCTGAGCCTGGTCTCCAACATTCAGGACTTGAGGCAAACGTTCTTGCCAAGCCCCTACAAGCTCTGTCTGATCGATGTTTAACTCGCGGTTCATCTTACCACCTCCACTCCTATAAAGTGCGGCGATGAAGATGTTTTTATACATATTAACCTTATTCAAAATATAACGTTGTACTGTGCAACGTATACATCGTTCACCAACCTGTATGCTCACTACGTTTAACAAACTCACAACGCAAAAAAGGACCCGAGCGAGATCGCTCGAGTCCTTGTTATAAGTGTAGTATGGCGGAGAGGGTGGGATTCGAACCCACGTGGAGTTGCCCCCTAACGGTTTTCAAGACCGCCCCGTTATGACCGCTTCGGTACCTCTCCAGGGAATTAACTTTTATAAACTTGCCACGAAAAGTATCATACCACATCTCGACATTATAATGCAAGCTTTTTATATTAAAAATGATGATCCCGTATCCGACAACTGCTTTCAGTTATACAAAACACTCCAATCCGCCATTCCAAAATGACGGATTAAGTGTGTACTCCTCGTGATGAGGATGGTTAACTAACTCTTAAGAGCGATGTGCAATCACACTGGTGCCGCCCATATAAGGACGCAATGCTTCAGGAATAACAACCGTACCATCTTCCTGTTGATAGTTCTCCAGGATTGCGGCTACCGTCCGTCCAACGGCCAATCCTGACCCGTTCAATGTATGAACAAATTCAGGTTTCGCTTTTGCCTCTCTGCGGAAACGGATATTGGCACGACGTGCCTGGAAGTCCTCACAGTTGGAGCACGAAGAAATCTCACGATAAGTGTCGCTCTCAGGCAACCATACTTCAATATCATACGTTTTAGCTGAAGTGAAGCCCATATCTGCGGTACACAATGTCAGAACGCGATACGGCAAGCCCAACAATTGAAGCACACGCTCCGCATTTTGAGTCATTTGCTCCAGCTCTTCATACGAAGTCTCTGGAGTAGAGAGCTTGAGCAGCTCTACTTTGTTGAATTGATGCTGACGAATCAAGCCGCGTGTATCCCGTCCAGCCGAACCGGCTTCAGAACGGAAACAAGAGCTGTATGCCACAAAGTGCTTAGGCAATTGATCTACATTCAGAATCTCTTCGCGATGGTAGTTCGTTACCGGAACTTCAGCAGTAGGGATCAGATAATATTCAGTATCTTTCAACTTAAACAGATCTTCTTCGAACTTAGGCAGTTGACCTGTTCCAAACAAGCTGTCCCGATTAACGATGTATGGAGGCAGAATCTCTTCATATCCATGTTGATCGCTGTGCAGATCCATCATGAAGTTGATCAATGCACGTTCCAGACGCGCACCCAGACCTTTATAAAAGGTAAAACGGGAACCTGTTACTTTGGCAGCCGCTTCAAAATCAAGAATATCGAGATCCTGCGCAATTTCCCAGTGTGCTTTTGGTGCAAAAGTAAATGACTTCGGCTCTTCCCAACGACGAATCTCAACATTGTCGTCTTCAGAAGCTCCAATAGGTACACTTTCGTTAGGAATGTTCGGAATCGCCATTGTGAGATCATTGATCTTCACTTCCAGTTCCCGAACTTCTTCGTCCATTGCTTTGATTCGATCAGACACTTCGCGCATCTCCACAATCAGATCATCAGCATTTTCACGATTCTTCTTCAGTCTAGCAACTTCCGCGGAGACCGTATTCCGACGACTCTTCAGCGTTTCACTCTCTTGAAGCAATTCCCGACGCTTGGCATCCATCTCGGTAAATCCAGCGATAAGATCCAGCGATTTGCCACGTTTAGTCAATGCTTCTTCTACACGCGCATACTCATTCCGCAATATTTTCACATCAAGCACGATATACCCCTCCTAAATAACCTCACAACGTGAAGCCTTGTGTTAAATCCATTCTCAAAACTCTACTGTGTATACCTTACTATATACTTATCGGAACCTGTAACCCAAAAAACAACCTATATCCCCGGTGTCACCCTCCGCTGCGATTCCCGCTTTGAAGCAGATACAGGCAACATCAGGCATCCGTTCAGATGCAACTACCATCCAGCGGCCTTACAAGGCTCCTGGGGAAGTGATCCGATGACCGGGAGATCATAGGTTGTACATCATGCATTATTTAGAGTCTACCGTGTGTTTGTAGGATCTCGCCATGTCTACAAAATAAGTATGCAGACGATAGTCATCCGTCAACTCCGGATGGTAGGAGCAAGCCAGCAAATGCCCCTGACGAGCGGTAACAATCTCATCCTTGTATGTGGAGAGAACTTCGACCTGGTCTCCGACACTCTCGATCAAGGGCGCCCGTATAAACACAGCCCTTACCGTTTCCTCAATGCCTTTGACTGGCAAATCCGTCTCAAAACTTTCTCTCTGCCGTCCAAATGCATTTCGGGATACAGTCATATCCATGAGCTCCAAATGAGCTTCTTCTTGCCCTGCAATGTGTTTAGCCATAACGATCAAGCCAGCACAGGTACCAAATACCGGTTTGCCTTCAGCTGCAAACTCGCGGATTGCATCCATAAATCCATACTTGCGCATCAGTTTACCGATCGTTGTGCTTTCCCCGCCAGGAAGGATAAGACCATCCAAGTCCTCCAGTTGCTGAACCTGTTTGATAGCCACTCCCTCTGCTCCAGCGCGTTCAATACTCCGAATATGCTCTGTGACAGCTCCTTGAAGTGCTAAAACGCCGATCTTCATTTACACATTCCCCTTCTCTTACCAGCCGCGATCTTTTACGCTCGAAAGGTGCAAGTTTGGATATCTCTATGCACTTCATCGGTGCTCCAAGATCATGGACACTTCGGCCCGTAATGTATGTGTCGCTCATTGCCTTAAATAGAGCTATTAACCGCTCCACCCAGTAAATGAACATTGGAGTTTTTTGCTTCATTATACGTGAATTCTAACTTGATATTTTACCGGAAAAATTGTAAATATACAATCCATCCGGTCGGAATAACTTGCATTTTGTCAATACTATGACCACATAAGCATCAAATTCATAATCATACTCTTTTTCATGAAGTACGCTATGGGCTAAAACAGGTTTTTGATCCCATCAAAGAGATCCACGAAGAAATCCTTCACGGCACGGAAGAACAAACGGAACCATCCGCCTTTTTCCGCCTCTTCCGCAGTGATCAAGTTCACTGTTTTTTCCTGTGGCTCAATTCCATCTGCTTTGTACGTGTACGTTACTGTACCAACCTTTGTACCTGCCTTGATTGGTGCTACCAACTTGTCAGCCTCAGTTACGTTGGCTTTGAACGTCACATCCAGGTTCTGAGTACCTTTGGGAACAACGAAACTTACCGCATTATCTGTTACAACAGGAACGGTTGTTTCTTTCCCTTTTTTCAAAGGTACTGCTTCCCAGCCCGTCACTTTGGTTTTGCCTGCGACTGCCTGTTTCACTTCAAAGTTGTTAAATCCATAGTCCAATACCTTTTTAGTTTCTCTGAAACGTGCGGATTCCGAATCTGTGCCCATAACAACACTAATTAGACGCATACCGTTACGTTCTGCTGTACCTGTAAAGTTATTACCTGCGTTCGTGGTATGGCCTGTTTTCATTCCATCCAGACCTTCATAGGCATAGCTTTTGAAATTGGTTATATTTTTATTCGCTTCCAGCATCCAGTTGTAATTGATAATTGGAGCTTTATCATTTGGACGGAACTTATAGGATTGAATAGTTGTAAAATCTTTGTAGTCCGGGTGATCCATAATGATATATCTGCACAGAATCGCAGCATCCAGTGCGGACATCACTGTTTCCTTGTCTTCAGCTGGACGGAAGTCGGCAGGCATATCTGCTCGATCAAGACCGGAAGAGTTAATGAAGAACGTATCCTTCATGCCCATACGCTTCGCTTCATCATTCATCATTTTCACGAAAGCTTCTTCCGAACCGGCAACATGTTCAGCCAAAGCAACCGTAGCATCATTGGCAGAGCCAACAGCCATAGCAATATAGAGATCCTTAACTGTGTGCTGGTCACCTTCCGCGAGGAAAATTCGCGACCCGATACTTTGTGCAGCATTCTTTTTGACAGTTACAATATCGTCCCAGCCGAATTTACCTTGTTTGACCTGTTCTGCGACAATGTACTCTGTCATCATCTTGGTCATACTTGCAGGTGGCATCGCTTTATCCGCATCGACATTTAGTAGAATCTGTCCCGTTGAGGCTTCCATAAGCACCGCTGATCTAACTTCAAGCCCAAGTGAATCTACCCCAGGGACTTGCACGGCTTTCTCCGTCTTCGTTGTTGTTGCCGCAGCAGTCAGAACCTGACCGGAGCTATCCGCAGCAGCCATGACCGGCATTACTGCAGACATGCAAAGCATGTTAATTAGCATTACCGAGGCTACGCTCTTTTTGAGCATTTGGCGTTTCTTTTTATTCATGTGTTTGGCTTTCAATTGATGAATACTCCCTTCGATCCAAAGCATTATTAATTGCTTCAGTGCAGCTTATGCTGCGATTTTCTTGTTCCCTAACCTGCGTGTTTGATGTATGAGATGTGTGCTATATGCGCTGTATCGAACGAGCAATATTATTGCTCCTAAAGTTCATTATCGATTGTCACTTAGTCCGCATTATCCAAATGCTTATGTAAAAGGACGTCCGCGCTTCTGTTTAACTGGCAGCCTTTTTTGCACTGCATTTGCTTTTCAAAACCATATTCATAGATTCACGTCAAATAGCCGCCGCAACGCCTTAATCCACCCATGGATCGTCACCGCTTGTTCTATTCTATCACAGGGGTATCTGCAAAAAAAGACAGACCCGGTGAAAATCACCGAGCCTGTCCTGGAAATGATTAACTCTCTTCAGATTACAACGAGTAGTTAGGTGCTTCTTTGGTAATCTGTACATCATGGGGATGACTTTCGCGCAGTCCCGCACCTGTAATTCGGATAAAGCCTGTATCGTTACGAAGTTGCTCCAAGTTACTTGTACCACAGTATCCCATACCCGAACGCAGACCACCAATCAGTTGGTGGATCGTATCAGACAATGGTCCTTTGTAAGCGACACGACCTTCGATTCCTTCCGGAACCAATTTCTTGTCATCATCTTGGAAGTAACGATCTTTACTACCTTGTTTCATTGCAGCCATTGAACCCATACCGCGGTATACTTTGTAGCTACGTCCTTGGAAAATTTCTGTTTCTCCCGGGCTTTCCGCTGTGCCGGCAAACAAACTTCCCAGCATCACCGCGTGTGCACCTGCAGCCAATGCCTTCGTAATTTCACCAGAATATTTAATTCCGCCATCCGCGATAATCGGAACTCCATATTCGCGTGCCACTGTTGCACAATCGTACACTGCAGTTACTTGAGGTACACCAATACCAGCGATAACACGTGTTGTACAAATCGAACCTGGACCAATACCCACTTTGACTACCGAAGCTCCTGCTTCAATCAGGTCACGAGTGGCTGCGCCAGTAGCGACGTTACCTGCAACGATGGTCAGGCTAGGGAAACGTTCACGAAGCTGACGTACAGCTTCAATGATATTGATATGGTGTCCGTGAGCCGAGTCTACCGTAATCAGGTCAACACCAGCTTGTACCAAAGCATCTGCACGTTCGAATGTATCTTTGGAAATACCAATCGCTGCACCAACCAACAAACGGCCTTGAGCGTCTTTGGCTGCATGAGGGAATTGAATGGCTTTTTCAATATCTTTAATCGTGATAAGACCTTTCAATGTGTTCGTCTCATCAACTAATGGAAGTTTCTCAATCTTGTGCTTCTGAAGGATACCTTCAGCTTCTTGCAGTGTAGTTCCTACAGGAGCGGTAACCAGATTCTCACGAGTCATGACTTCGCTAATTTTGATTCCGTAATCATGGATAAAACGCAAATCCCGGTTGGTCAAAATACCAACCAGCTTCTGATCTCCTTCAATAATAGGAACACCGGAGATCCGATATTTCGCCATTACTGCTTCCGCATCAGATACCAGATGATCTGCCGTCAGTGAGAATGGATTCGTAATAACACCACTCTCCGAGCGTTTAACACGATCTACTTCTTCTGCCTGTTGTTCAACCGACATATTTTTATGGATAATACCGATGCCGCCTTCACGTGCAATGGCAATAGCCAATGTCGCTTCAGTTACCGTATCCATACCCGCACTGATCAAAGGAATATTTAGTTTTACACTATCGCTCAAACGAATAGATACATCTACTTCTTTAGGCAGTGTCTCGGATTTCCGTGGCACTAGCAATACATCATCAAAGGTGAGGCCTTCCTTACCAAATTTATCTTCCCACACGCAAGTGTTCCTCCTTATGTTTGCTCAGCTTTACGGTCCAAAACCCGAAGATTCCAGGCTGTATTTTACGCCGAAAATACGTTTTCTGAAAAATTTATTATTGCCATCTTAGCAAAGCGATATTTAGACTGTCAAGGAAAAGTACTTGGTTATATCAGGTGTATTGCCTGATGAACACAACTGTTTTTCCAGAGCGGACAAGTCTAGTTATTACACAAAAAACGTCAATTCGTATCGAATCACGTTACATTTATACATCCTATTGTGCTGATAAATCACCAAATTCAATCTGTATTTTAATCCCATATTGCATAATATATCTATATAATAAAAACCACCACCGAATAACATCGGCAGTGGTTCTTTGCTTGGCGGCGTCCTACTCTCCCAGGACCCTGCGGTC
>NZ_VXKZ01000084.1:0-48392 GCF_008693195.1 Paenibacillus sp. UASWS1643 | reverse complement strand
GAATGAACGAACAACCCGAATCCCTGTTAACTGCTCACGCAGCACCAGGTTGAGCCGGTCCAGCTTTTTCTGAATGGTTTTGAACAAAGGTAAACCCTTGGCACCAATCAGCGCAATAGCTCCACCCAGTACCGGAAGCACGACCAGGAAAATCGTAGACAATTTGGCGTCCTGAGATACCGCCATGAAGATACCCCCGATACACATGAGCGGAGCCATAATCATCATTCGCAGCATCATTGTAAGTACATTCTGTACCTGCGTGATGTCATTCGTCGTACGCGTAATCAGTGAAGCAGTACCCATCTTATCGAACTCCTGGAGAGAGAAGTTCTCCACATGGCGAAATACTCTGCTCCGCAGTTGTTTGGCAAATCCACCCGCTGTTCGAGATGAGAGATAACTGGCAATCACCGAACACGCTGTTCCGCCAATCGCGATGACCAACATCCATCCACCAATCTGCCAGATATACGGGATATCCCCTTTAATGATGCCGTCATTCACAATATCTGCCATTAACGTAGGCAGGTACAATTCAGCAAGCGACTGAAACAGTACCAAAACCAGAATGAAAATAATCGGAATTCGGTATGGTTTCAGCATGCTAAACAGTTTCATCATGGCGTATCATCTCCTCTTGTCGAATCATCCTTTTGCAAGGAAGTTAATGTATCAAAAAAGGTGTATACCTTTGTCAACAACTCAGCCAGCTGAGTACTGTCTTGCTCACCCAAATGCTCAACTAACTTATTGAATATTTCCATACGCTCTTGGTGAGCAGCCCGAATAATTTCACGACCTGCTTCAGTAATCGTGATGCGGACAGCACGGCGATCCTCCGGGTCCATCGTCCGTTTGACCAGCCCCTCATCTTCAAGGCCACGAATAACAG
The DNA here is from genome assembly GCF_008693195.1 of Paenibacillus sp. UASWS1643. Lineage (NCBI taxonomy): Bacteria > Bacillati > Bacillota > Bacilli > Caryophanales > Paenibacillaceae > Paenibacillus > Paenibacillus sp. UASWS1643. The sequence goes on along the minus strand of NZ_VXKZ01000084.1, from coordinate 47,497 downwards.
GTGTAATGGTCGGTGACTTCACTCGTAGCAATGCGCTGATTTCCGAGACTTTCATCCCGGGATGATTGGATTCGATCGTGTCATTGAAATCAGGCGGATTGTCCTGCCAGTTCAATTGTTCTCCCGGATGCATCCCGTGGAGCAAACAACCCAGCACCATAATTTCATTGTGATTGCGCCCATGAGGTTTATGTTGCCTCCATTTGCCTTTATTAAACTGCATAATGGAGTACAAAAGCTTCTGAGCGACCGGATCTATACCAGTCATAATGGGTCCCTCCTTCTTTCTTTATCATTCCATAGACATCCAACATCATAGGACATCTATTAAATAGTAGTACAATTAAATAGATGCACAATTAATTAGGTGTACTAAGTATATTATCACAAGAAGCCATTGTCAAACATCTATAAATAACCAATATAAACCCATAATCAAGAGCATACACGCGCTTGACTATGGGTTTTGTCATTTGGCATTCATTGGAGCCCGCTATACTTATTATGTGCAATTCCATGAATTCAACTTACAAAGAAGCTCCCATTCCTTACTCCGGTGGATGATGGCCCGGGATTAAGAAATGAGAGCATTTTTATTACGATCGAAAATTAGAAACTAGAGAATCTCCTAAATTGCATAACTTGCATGATTAGATACGCTTGTTATTCATCAGGACTGTGAAGCAGAGACTGTTTTAAGCACTGAGGCAAACGGGAAATATTCTTTTGCATTGTTGTAGGCGATGCCCTGTACGATCTGACCAAGCAGCTCCAGATCCTGCGGTGCCTCCCCTTGCTCGGCCCATTCACCGATGAGGTTGCAGACCAGACGACGGAAATACTCATGCCGGGTGTAGGACAGGAAGCTGCGTGAATCGGTCAGCATACCAACAAAACGGCTGAGCAGACCAACATTCGCAAGGGCTTTCATCTGAGCAAGCATGCCGTCCTTCGTATCATTGAACCACCAGGCTGCACCAAGCTGGATTTTGCCCGGAATGCCCCCGCCCTGGAAGCTGCCGATGATCGCCGCGAGCACTTCGTTGTCCCTTGGATTCAGGGAATACAGAATCGTTTTGGGCAGTGCTTGCTGCTCATCCAACGCATCAAGTAATCCAATCATCGCTGACGACAGCGGTGTATCATTCACGGCATCGTAACCGGTATCCGGCCCAAGCTTCGCAAACATCCGCGTATTGTTGTTACGGGCTGCATTAATGTGGAACTGCATCACCCAGCCCCGATCTGCATACAGCTTGCCAAGGAACGTCAGCGTCACTGTCTTGTATTTGTCCTCTTCCTCACGAGTTACCTTCTGACCCGCAAGTGCCTTGGCAAAGATGGCACCCGCCTCTTCCCGTGTAGCCACGCCGTAAGGAACATAATCGAGTGCATGGTCAGAGACTCTGCCACCGACGGAATGGAAAAATTCCACCCGGGACTCCAGCGCAGTAAGGAAGGATTCATAATCTGAAATGGCGGTGCCGGATGCCTGCGACAGCTTGCCCACCCATTCCACGAAGGTATCCCGGTTCAATTCCAAGCCTTTATCCGGGCGGAAAGAAGGTAATACCGCCGTGTCAAAGCCTTCGATTTCCTGAATCTTCAGATGATACTCCAGAGAATCCGTTGGATCATCGGTTGTGCACACAACAGTGACATTGGATTTGGTAATCAGATCACGTGCACCGAATCCGTCACTGTTCAGTTTGGCATTTACTTTTTCCCAGATGGTTGGTGCGCTTGTCTCATTCAGTACTTCGTAGACGCCGAAATATCGCTGTAATTCCAAGTGAGACCAGGCGTACAGCGGATTACCAATCATCATAGGGACCGTTTTGGCGTAAGCCAGGAAACGATCGTAATCGGTCACTCCCTCGCCGCCGGTCACATATTGCTCTTCAATTCCGTTTGCGCGCATGAGCCGCCACTTATAGTGATCACCGTATAACCAAGCCTCTGTAAGATTGCCAAAGGTTTTGTTCTCGTAGATCTCCTGAGGACTGAGGTGGCAATGATAATCAATAATCGGCATGTCTTTGGCATAATCCTCATATAACTTGATCGCCGTTTCATTGTGCAGCAAAAATTGTTCATCCAGAAAAGATTTCATTCGCCTCGCACGCTCCCTTTAGGTGAGTTTACGTTCATATGGGTTCACTTCCCATCTTTACGCTACACTGTTTATCATCAAAGTTCAATATAAAATGATAGCGTTATCAAAAAAAGGTTGATTTAGGCATATATTCGGGAACAAGGTATACTGGATTTAACGCAAGGTTGCTGATCTGAAGATTACACAAGGAGATGAAATGAATTGAAAATTACTTTTCTGGGCACAGGAGATATGTTCAGCGTGGAGCAGCACCACAATAGTATGCTGGCTGAATTCGGAGACACGCATCTGGTCATTGATTTCCCAGAGTCAAATGCTAAAGCACTCAAGGAATATGGATTCGCTATGACCGATATCCACAATGTGTTCATTACCCATTTGCATGAAGATCATATTAATGGTGTACAGATGCTGGGTTATTACGCACAGATCGTAGGCGACCGCAAACCCCGTCTGTTCATCCACGAACAATTGGTAGATCCGCTCTGGAACATTCTATCTCCCGGCATGCGCTACACAACGGATGGTGAACGTACCATGAGCGATTACTACGATGTCGTTCCCCTGCCAGATGGAGGCACATTCGAACTGGGCGGCGTGACGTTTGAGACGTTTCGGACCCAACATGTTCCCGGTATGGTCAGCAATGGGCTTCTCGCCAAGCCTTACTTCTATTACAGTGCAGACAGTACACTCGACCAGGAACGGGTGGAGCAAGTTGCCGCTGATGTGCAGCTGATTTTCCATGAATGTCATATGCATGATCTGGTGATCAAATCCCATACCTCGTTGATGGATCTGGAGCAGTTACCCGCGGAAGTGAGACAGAAAACCGTACTGATGCATTATCATGATGAGTACGCGGATGCGGACAAACGGGAACAGTTCAACCGCGCGCATGATCTACGGATGGTTGGTACATTGGAATCATTTAAGTTGGAGTAGGTAAACGGAGGTCCAATAAACAGGCAGCGTCTACTGAAATTCCTCATACGGAACCGGTATGCGCTGCTTTTTTCTATTTTTCTTTCTCCCATGATTTCATATACTCAATCGTTCTCAGAGACGGATGGGCTTGGATGTAAAAATAATCTTCCGTTCGCTGATCATTTGGGCCATAGGAAATTTTGATATACATATCTGCATAACGCTGGAGGATATTGCTGTCGATCTCCGCCCTTGGCTTCAAGACATAACTTCTGCTCAAACTCAATCCAAGCGGTTCCTTGTCAGACTCTAAACTAATCTCGTGTGTATTGCTCACATTGGAATGAAATAACTCTCCGGCATCTATTCGATTTATCATGTTGGGATCGAGGGTGAAGGACTGAATGATATTAACCATGGGCACCCGAGCCTCATTCACCAAAATCTCATAAGAAATCCGATCCCCTCCGGATTCATGACTCACATCCACCGTTGCAGTCAAAGTATAATCATCAGGCGTATCCTTCTGGAAGGATTCAGGTCTCTTCGTAACCCGCTCATTTAAATCTCTTCGCTCCGAATTCAACGTATACTCATCGGTCCGTTTCGGTTCGCCCGCTGGCCCCTGGTTTGGTCCTAAACTGCAAGCCCCCATACACACGGCTATTAAAAATAGACACATGACTAACGGGAAGAAACGGTTCATCTCTCTTTTGGGACTCATGTCATGCCTCCTCTTCTCCAATCCTCTGTAGAAAATATCGCTTATTACGTTCTCTCATTTTATTCCCTAAACTCCATATTTGGATTATTATACCATATATTAAGATGTGGAACCGAACTGTTTCTTCTCATTTCATTTATAACTTATAGCAGTGATTCGTTTGCCTATGGCGGCCACACTTAACCCACGTTAAGCTAACGAATCTGAGAGGCCTTATTCGGCTGAAATCCGAGTTACCAGTATTCTAACGAATCTCAAACACGTTAATCTGCTGATATTGCTCCAATTGGCGCTATTTCAATCGTTTTTGAGAGTAATAAGGTTACTGAGATTCGTTAGAATTCCAATAACGCTAATTCAGTGCAAATAAGGTGCCCTCGGTTCGTTAGGATGGAGTTTTAGTTGTACCTAGAAAAATGCAAAAAAACCACCTGGACACAGGTATACTCGCTCTCCTGTTCAGATGGTTTAACGATCAATCTATATACTGTTTTCATATCAATCGGTATACCTTTTCTTATCCTGCCTGGCACATGCCGTTACTCAGCGTCAGCGCAGTCCTCATTCTGTTCGGGAAGAGCCCATACCGACACGCCCCCACCGCACACATGGAAGGTGGCCCAGCCGTCTTTCTCAATGGTAATCTGATCCTCACAGCTCTTCGTCAGATCCACCCAGACTTCACCAGCACGATGCTCGCCGATGAACATTCTCTTCTCACCGTCATCCCCGTTGGAGATGACCACTGCACAACCGGAACCTTCGATTTCCTCTACGCCACGACGTACCCAGCCAATCGTATTTGCGTGATCGAAGTAATCTTCCTGCTCTCCATATGCCTTGTTGCAACGGGCAGACAACAGAATGTCCAGAATTTCTTTTTTGCCATCTACAGGCTCAGGACCACCAATGCCATAATAATCCCCGTAAAATACAACCGGATAACCATCCCGACGTAATAGTGTCAACGCATAAGCGCTCGGCTTAAACCAGTCTCCAATCCATGATTCTAACGCCTCATGAGGTTGGGAGTCATGATTATCTACAAAAGTTACCGCATGGGTAGGATGTGTCTGCACCAAGGTATCATCAAAAATTTTGGAGAGATCAAAGTCTCTGCCTGCAAGCGAAGCCTCATGCAACTTGTAGTGAAGAGACACGTCAAACAGGTCGATCTGATAGTCTACCGTATCAAGGAATTCACGACATGCATCCAGGTTCGAATTCCAGAACTCACCTACGATGTAGAAATCCTGACCGCGTTTGCGGATCATCTCTGCTGCGAACTCCTTGATGAATTCGTGGTTGATATGCTTAATCGCATCCAGCCGGAACCCACCACACTGGAGGGTATCGATCAGCCATTTTCCCCAATCAATCATCTCGCGCCGAACATCCGGGTGATTATAATCTATATTGGCGAACATCAGATAGTCATAGTTGCCAAACTCATCATCGACATTCTCATTCCATTTTTTATTCTCTCCTGCGATGCGGAAAACACCTGTTCGTTCTCCCTTGGCGTCAAAGTCTGTACCGTTGAAATGTTCAGAGCTCCACTTAAAGGAGGAGTATTGATCTTCGCGACCCGGAAATGTGAATTTGGTCCAGCCCTCAATTTCGAACGGCTCGGAAATTTCCTTCGTTCGATCATTGGGATCAACCTCGATCACTTTGAACACTTCCGTCTCATCTGCTCCGGCCTTGTGATTCATAACCAGATCCACATAGACGGCAATGCCGTTCTTCTGACACTCAGCAATGGCCTCCACCAGTTCCTGCTTGGTGCCATATTTGGTCCGTACGGTACCCTTTTGATCAAATTCGCCCAGATCGTACAGATCATATACCCCATAACCTGTATCTTCTGCTGACACTGCCTTGGTTACGGGTGGTACCCATACCGAGTCAATGCCTTTGGCTTTCAGTTCCGGGGCCATTTCAGCCAGTCGCTTCCAATGATCTCCGTCTGCAGCCAGGTGCCATTCAAAAAACTGCATCATGGTATGATTTCTCTTCATTATAACCGACCTCCTTGATTGCTTTCGAAGCGGACCGCGGAACGGATAGGGTAATCGCCGTTGTTCGTTCGTTGCTAACCAAGTTATAACCCTTTCACCCTACCCTTCAATCATATAAAGGAAAGAAATCTGAGAAAAATGTTAAACTTCTTGGTTCAGCATTTGCCTGATTCCATTGAAATTGCTGTGGAGATGCATCATATTCAAATTCGTTTATAGTCCCGCCACTCCTCGGGCAACAGGGAACGATACGGTTCCTGGATAAAACGATCGTCGACCAGCACCAGCACACCCCTGTCTTCCTCCGTCCGAATCAGCCGTCCACCCGCCTGCAGCACCTTGTTCATACCCGGGAAAATATAGGCGTAATTGAATCCGTTGCGTCCTGTCCGATCATAGTAATCACGTAATACGTTGTTCTCCAGACCAATCTGCGGCAGCCCCGCACCTACCACAACAACGCCATTCAAACGGTCTCCCGGCAGATCGACCCCCTCCGAGAATACGCCACCCATGACGGCAAAAACCAAGCGTGTTCGTTCAGGATTCGGCTGAAATCCATCCAGAAACTGCTCCCGTTCCAGTTCGTTCATGCCTTGCTTTTGTATAACCGTATCCGCTTCACTTGGAAGCTGTGCATAGGTTTCATAGATCTCTCGCATATAAGGGTAGGAAGGGAAGAAGACCATCAGATTACTGCGCGGCCACTCACTTACCAGCTGTTGCAGCATCTCCGCAATGGGTCGCCGGGATTGCTCCCGATCCTTATAACGCACGGATAAGGGCAGGAGTCTCACATCCAATTGTTCGCGCTGAAATGGAGATGGAATCTGCAATGTATAATCCTCTTCCTCTGCACCCAGCATATCCCGATAATAGCGAAGAGGTGACAAGGTAGCCGAAAAATGAATGAGGGAGCGGAATCCTTTGGCCGTCTGACGAAGCAGTACCGAAGGATCGAGACAAAATAACTTCACTCTCACTTCACTTCGAACACACTCTGCATACGTAATAAAACGTTCATCATACAGCTTGGCAATGCGCAGGAAATTCTGTGCCGTGAAGTAGGCATCCAACAGCAGTTGATCCGTCTCGGCATTCCCTGAACCACCTTCAACAAGGCATTGCTCCGCGACCATGACAAAAGGCTCCAGTCGTTCAATCAGTTCCTCCGGCGCTTCCTGCTGAATGATCTTCCCTTCTTCTCCACCGTTTTTCCGAAGGGTAATCAGATACTTATCAATGGCCCCGGTGTAGTCAACAATGGCTTTGGCAGCAGGCACACTGCTGTCCAGCGACTGGAACTCTCTTTTCACATCCAGAAATACTGCCTTCTCCAGCTCAGCGGAAAACATCATTCGGCCACGATCGACCAAATTGTGAGCCTCGTCCACCAGTAGCACCGTCTTACGTTTCTGCTCCTCCAACATTCTTTTCAGAGAGATCCTCGGATCGAAAATATAGTTATAATCGCAGATCACCGCATCAGCTGCATACGCCGCATCCAATGAAAACTCAAACGGACACACCCGATGTTTGCGCGCATACTGCTCGATGACCGGACGTGTCATCAACGTCTCATGTTCCAGCATGTCCAGCACGGCCCCGTTAATACGGTCATAATACCCTTCACACATGCCGCACTGCCCCGTATCACAAGCTTCCTCTTCCTTAAAACAAATCTTGTCCTTCGCGGTCAGACTGATCACATGCATCTTCAATCCTTCCGATTGCATCCGGGCAAAAGCTTCTTCTGCCGCCACCCGTGTCGTCGTCCTCGCGGTCAGATAGAACAATCGGCTCGCTTCGCCTTCGCCAATCGCTTTGACCGTGGGGAACAGCACGGACATGGTTTTACCAATGCCTGTTGGTGCTTTGGCCATCAATCCCTGACCTTCACGGATCGTCTTGTACACGGCTCCAGCCAACTTCCGCTGCCCCTCCCGGTATTTGCGAAAAGGAAACGGCAACTCTCGCACACTGATATCACGCTCTTCTTCATATGCAGCGATCATCTCTGCATATGGCGCATAACCGGCAATCACTTCTGCCGCAAACTGCTCCAGTTCCTGCCGTTCTGCCATTCGGCGAAACCGTCTTTCTTCATGGGTTACCGAATGCACATACGTCAACTGCACTTGCATACGTGGTTCATCTTGCTGAACGGCGTACATATAGGCATACATCATGGCCTGCGCCCAGTGCACGGGAAGTCCTTCTCCCAGATCATCCAGATTGCCCGCAGTTGATTTGATCTCATCCACTGTCAACTGACCGTCCAGACGAATTAGCCCGTCACATCGCCCCTCCACCACATAGGTCAGATCCCCATGTTGAATCTCAGCTTCGAGCACAATCTCTTTTAAATCCTCTTCCGTGTACTCCTTCTGTACCCGCTGGTGAATTCGAGTCCCCTCTTGCATCGAGGCATTGGTCCGGAACCCTGGACGTATGCTGCCACTCCGGTACACATACTCCACCAAAGGTCTAACCGATATCCGAATTGTTGTTGTCATACGATCACCCGTTCTGTTTGTAGTGATTATACTTTATCATGAAATATGCTTTTGGACACAGCACCACCTCGAAGAAGTGGAAAATATTATAAAGAGAGGTTGACATCACATCATCGCATAAGTAAAGTTAACTTTACGTAAAGCGAACTTTACTTATGGGAGGATATACTTGCAAAATCTAATCAGAGACAAACGAATACATATGCACATCACACAGGAAGAACTGTCTCAACGGCTTAAGGTCTCCAGGCAGACCATCATATCGTTGGAATCCGGAAAGTACAAACCTTCTCTTGTGCTTGCTCACAAGCTTGCCCAATTATTTGGCTGTCAGATCGAGGAATTATTTATTTTTGAAGGAGATGAGAATATTGAGTTCTGAATTACTGAATCGGATGATCGGGATCGGTGGAATTGTAGCTGGTTTGTTATTTGCAATACTCATTATTTTTTTCACAAGGTTGATTGCAAAAAAGCACAACGGACTGGATGAGCGATACCTCTATTGTATCACGAGAGCAAAGGCCTTCTCCTGGAATGCAACAACCATCAGTCTTGTTCTGGCTTGGATCCTCGTAGTTATGCTAGACGGGATATCGCTTTCCTTTTTCATTATTACTGCAGTGTTTGTCATTCATTGTTTATCTTCTATTGCGGCAAACCTATACTACTCAGCTCGGAATTAGCCCACCTGTCCGATACATGTGAACCGATTGGACTCGCACAATCCCATATGCTATGTTGAGGTATATAAGTTATATAAGGAGGCAGCTTCTATGTATATCTATTTGGTTCCTTCTCCGATTCCGGATGCACTTGCTGCATACCCGCATCTGACTTTGCGAAGCGAAGAGCATGTGCGTCTGGCTATTGAATCCGCAGAACGCCTGATGAATATCGAGTCCGATGATAAAATAGCCGCATATGAAGCTTTCGATGCCGCAGGCTCGTGGACTGGCGGAGGTTTTGCTGTTTTGAATAATATCCCTGTCACAGAGGATGGTCGTAACGATTTCGAAGAACGGTTTAAGAACCGTGCCCGCAAGGTAGAAGACGAGCCTGGCTTTGTCGGTATTCGTGTGCTTCGTCCTCTAAAGGATGACACATATGTGGTACTTACACTCTGGCAGTCGGAGGAATATTTCAAAGGCTGGCAGGAATCCCAAGCTTATAGTCACGCTCACCGTAACCGCAGTACAAGCGAAGGGCTGACTGCACAGAAGCCTACCATGTTCCCCAGACCTTCTTACGTTACAACGTACACGATAGAATAACGGAATGGATCGCATCTGGCTTTTATCGCGGTAACCCATGTTTTTTCAAACCTCTTCCTGCATGGAAGAGGTTTTTTGCCGTCAATTATAGAAAGCTCTCATTTTTGACACAGCCATGCTGAGATAGGATAATACTTGTTAAATGAAACTTCGGAAGGGAAGGCGGTACCTTGTCACGCAGTTCACTCACCCGATTTCTAAGCGGACCTTTTATATTCTTTACCATTATTATGATGATCAAAAGCTCACTTGCCTGGATTGTTATCTTCGATGACATCCCTGTCTGGAAACCACTGCTGACCGAATTGCCGCTCATCTGGATCAGCTTCTGTCTAATTGAGTGGTTTGCTGCCAAGCGACGGATGTGGATGTACCTTGCCGTGGATCTGCTGCTTTCAGGGATTTTCTTTGCAGCCATCATGTACTACAAATACTATGGCGTAATCGTTAGCTATCACGCGCTGGCACAGGTGAATCAGGTGACCTCGGTCAAGAGCAGTATGTTCTCTTTACTTGACCCCTATTATTTGTTTATTTTTGCAGACGTTCTGATCATTGGGGGGGTACTCACTCGTCGTCGGATCAAGCTCGGGAGTACAGAACGCCCAAACCGTATTCCACTTGAACGACGTGCCAGAAGACGTGTTGCTTCGGTCATTCTTACCCTGTCCCTGATCCTGTGCATGCTTAACATCTATCCCAATCGGGCCAGCATGAGTGAGCTTACACAAGCAGAACAGATGGGCATCCTCGGTTACGAGGCGTATACCATCCTGGATCGACCTGATAAACCTGTGCCCATTGCTCAGATTGATCAGACTGACATCGACCAACTGAAGCAAACGACCGAACTTTCTGCAATTTTGGAGAAGGGTGCCGCGAGCGGACGCAATGTGATTATGCTCCAGTTGGAATCGTTTCAGAACTTTCTGATTGGATTAGAGGTAGATGGACAGGAGATCACGCCCAACCTGAATCAATTGGCTAGAAAGAGCCTGTATTTTCCGAACTTCTATCAGCAAGTGGGACAGGGAAATACATCGGATGCAGAATTTGTTGTGAACACATCGTTCTACACCCCACCGAACGGGGCAGCAACAACTGTATATGCGGATAAAGCTCTGCCGAGTCTACCCAAGTTGATGTCAGCAAACGGATATCAGACAGCCACATTCCATACAAATGATGTTCGTTTCTGGAATCGGGATCAGTTATACAAGGCACTAGGATTCGACCAGTATTATGATATTGATTATTTCGGCACACAGGACTCTATCGCCTTTTCGGCCTCGGATGAAGTACTGTATTCCAAAACACTGGATAAGCTGGAATCCATGCAGTCTTCGGGCAATCCCTTCTATGCCCATATCATTTCTATGTCAGCCCACCACCCGTACACTTTGCCTAAAAACAAGGTAAAGCTGACGCTGCCAGAACGTTACAAGGATACGTTGCCCGGTGATTATCTGATATCACAGCATTATGCGGATGAGGCAGTTGGACAGTTGATTGCTGGATTGAAAGAACGGGGATTATGGGAAAATAGTGTGTTCGTCTTGTACGGGGATCACCTGGGGCTTCCCATCTACTCACTGGATCGGGATGACAAAGTCCTTATGAAAGAGTTGTATGGTCGGGAATACACATCAGCAGATATGATTAATATCCCACTCATTATCTCGGCCCCGGGCGTTACCCCGGGTATACAACTGGAACAGATCGGAGGCCAGGTGGATATTCTGCCAACGATTGCGGGACTTACCGGAGTATCGCTGAAGGACCAATTACACTTCGGACAGGATTTGTTACACGAAGGTGGAAATCTCTTACCCGAACGCTATTACCTTCCTTCCGGTTCGGTGCTAAACGATGCTTCTCTCTTCATTCCGGCGAAAGGATACGGGGATGGGACGCATTATTCCCTAGCTGATGCGGGAAGACAGGATGCTGGGCAACAACGGACAGGTGTTCCGTCAGACGAGACACCGCAGATTTCGGGAGAAGAGGAATCTCCAACTATAGCCACACCCAATAACAGTGGGCTGTCTTCTTCACGGTTTATAACGAAGGATCAATATGATCGAGCATTGGATCTTGCACACTTGTCCAACAGTTATTTGAGCCAGCTACCGGACCGAAAGACTACACAATAATTAAATCTTTTCACTAGAACTCATCCATGCGGCGACCTTCCTCTTTATCATAGAGAGAACGGTCGCTATTTATATTACGGAACCAGACTAGTGGCCTATCCATTCGTGAGCAGACCATCAAAGAGCCAATTTCCTTTCTCGGAACGAATAAAATAGAAATCCAATGCACTGTTTCCATCAGACCATACTGTAGCCATATGTAAAATGACACGATCTGAATCCAGAGGATTAAATCCACGGTACTCCAAATTATTCAGGCTAACGTTTTGCAGAAAAGGTACTTCGTAATCCCCCTGTTCCAGTTTCGAAATAATGATATTGTTCTGCTGCGATATTTCTATGTTCGGAGAAGACACCGATTCAAGATATGTATAGTTATTGGATTGCATCGCCGCCATCAGTTTAAACGTTATGTTCAGTGTTTCTCTTAAACTTTCTACATTTTCCTGCTCTTTTGCATCTTTTTCCTTCTGGTTGTTCCGTACCTGCTCCTTCAGCAGTTCATTTTCCTTCCGCATTTGTTCGGTATTTATGGCATCCTCGCGTTCCCTCTCCTGTACATCTGGTAGTGAAGCATCGTCACTCGAACTGCAGGCTGTTAAAAATAAAGCGAGCATCCATATCAATAAGATTCTGCTTTTTCTCATCTAATCCCCTCCTTAATAAAAAGTGAATAATAGAAACACATATCTTCCATATTTATGGTAACATATCCCATACAAAAGAAAATACTATCTTGTTTATTCTGAAAAATAAACAAAAAAGACCCGAACCCTGTTAGTCCAGGCGCGGGTCTTTCATATGTTTACAACGGCAGTAGCGCAACCGACTTGCGAGCAGTCAATTGTTCTACCATGGCAAGCCATTCCTGTGGTTTGTTAGGAAGCACTGCATAATATCGATTCAGGAAATCAGCCACCAGACTGGCTGGCAGTTCACCAAGCGACTCATCATCAGGCATAAAGCACAGGTCCAATCCACCAACCGCTTCACCATCCCCTTGCCAGGATGGATGAACATATGGGAAGTCCAGACGCTGATATCCCAGATGGGACAGCACTTCGCGACGCACATAAGGATCCATTGGCTTGATACCGCCAAACTCGTGATCCTGACTCAGATAAGGGTTATAGATTTCGGCAAACATACCGAACAATTCTTTCCCGTTTGCTGCAGCCAGCTTTTGCAGATCAAACTTGCGGTGATTCGCCAGGAAACTGCCGATCCCCAGTCCTTCGCGCCCAATAATCGTAAAGTCCGTCATGGCTACGTTCCAGTCCTCGTAATAACGGTACTCCGTCGCTCCAACGACTTGTCCTTCATGTACAGCCACGAACACCCGAATACCCGGATCTTCCAGCGGTTCTTCCCACAGGGGGAAGTCCAGCACTTCCTCCCGCGGGAAAATTTCCTGCATTAGCTTGTGCATTTGGGCAAACAATGGATCTTTAATGGATGTAATACGCGTAAATTCCATGGATAAATACCCCCTTGATTGATGATGTATTTCATTTAATATTTTTTTATTTTGAACGGATTCCGCCACTCCATCAAGGCAGCATAGTTGCAGGATTCCTCATCGTCCAGATAGTCTGCGGTCACGCCAACAGGCATGCGGCCACAGCGAAGCAGGAACGATATCACCGGGTCACGCCTCTCTCCCGCTGCTACCTGATCCAGATATTCCTGCGCAGACAGTTGGTCTGCAACCAGATGATAACCGGGCATTCTACCAGCACCTAGTAACCGATCCATCCCCTGAGCGATGACAAGGTGGTACATCGCCTGCATCATAAGCTGAGCCAGTCCCCATTTGCGGTACTTTGGACGAACACAGAGATCGACAATATACAGCGTGTTGCTATCTGGCTGGTGGTTACGAATATAGCCGTCATCCGTTACTTCGGCCCAAGTATGACTTGCTGGATGTGCGGGGTCCCACTGCATCCGCAGCGAGGTCATTGAGCCAGCCAATTCTCCACCCACTTCAATACAGATGGCACCCTCCGGGTAATGCTGCACATGACTGGTGAGCTGCTCGTGACTCCAGAGCAGCTCTTCCGGATAAGGAGGAGGGAAACTCTCCGCCTGAATGCGAATGAGTTCCTCAAAGTCGGCTGCAACATAATTGCGAACGACTGCCTTTACCCTTTTGCCACTTCGCTCCGGGTCGGTGATCAGCATTTCTTTCGTATACATGTTGCCGGTTCACCCCTTTCCACTGACAAATGAACTTCAAAACTCTGTTTTGCTTCGGTTTTAAACGTAGTTGCCTACTCCCAATCGGTATACAGATCGGTACGGCGGTCACGCCAGGTCGTTACCGATCCACGTTCGCGCACCTCATACAACAAGTCCAGATCCAGATCGGCGGTCACGATCATATCGTTGTTAATCTCACCCTCGGCCAGAATGCCACGTGGCGGGAATGGAATATCATTCGGCGTAATCATTGCAGCCTGTCCGTAGTTGGCCCGCATGAAATCAACGGTTGGCAAGTTACCCACTGTTCCGGTTAACACAACATACACCTGATTCTCCACCGCGCGGGCATGACTTGTATAACGCACACGGTAGAATCCATGACGATCGTCCGTACAGGAAGGACAGAAAATCACATCAGCGCCTTTGGCTTTGGCCATGCGCACGATTTCCGGGAACTCAATATCGTAGCAGGTCAGCATGGCAATGCGGCCTTTATCGGTGTCGAACACCTCAAGTCCATCTCCGGGAGCCATATTCCATTCCTGGACTTCGGTTGGTGTAATGTGAATCTTGTCCTGGCGAGCGATGCGACCATCCGGGTAGAACATGTGGGCTGTATTATACAGCTTCCCTTCACGGCGAATGACGTGGGTTCCCCCGATGACATGCATGCCATACTTGGCAGCAAGTGACGTGAACAGTTGTTCATATTGTTCCGTAAAGTCTGGCAGATCCTCAATCGTCAGTGCATTGCCTTGTTTGTCCCCAATGGACATTAATTGCGTTGTGAAAAATTCCGGGAACAGCACAAATTCGGTTCCGTATTCACTCGCTGTCCGTATGTAATGCTCAGCCTGAGCGGCGAACTGCTCAAACGAGCTGATTGTGTGCAATTGGTATTGTACAGCGGATACCCGCAGTTTCATGTTCGTACACCTCCATCATGATTATGCTTCCATTGTAACAACGATCCGGGGTCAACAAAAGAGTATTTACTCTGGGCACTACAATGACAGAATAACCTTCCCATCACTCCCTTACTCACCCAGCATCGACTGTGTGAATGCAATCCACTCTCTCGTGGCAAATGAAAGATAGCGATCCTTCCGCCAGATCATACCGAGCTGCCATGGAATCACCGGTTCCACCACGGGTATGATGCGTACACGCATATGATCCACCTCACGACAGATCGTCTCCGGCAGTAAGGCTACACCCAGATTGGCGGCAACCATCGCGCTGAGCAGATCCCACTGAGAGCTCTCATATACCACCCGGGGTTGGAACCCGGCATGCTGACAGGCCACAATAATCCGGTCATGCAATGCAAAATCTTCCCGGAACAGCACAAAGGCGTCGTTTTCCAGTTCATGTAGCGCAACCGACTCTTTCCCGGCAAGTGGATGTGAAGGGTGCACAAGCAGGTTCAGCTTCTCTTTCACAAACACAAAATGATCCAACAACTCATCCACGGTTGGCAGTACAGCAACGCCAATATCCAGTGCACCACTGATCACATCGGCCTCCACTTTTTTGGCACCATCCTCAAATAGCTGAATGGTCACCTGGGGGTAGGCTTTGTGAAATTCACCAATGATCATGGGGAAAAAGCTTGATCCTACCATCGGCGGCAAGCCGATCCGCAGATGGCCTTTCTTCAAATTCATCAGGTCATCCAATTCGGACGACAGACTGCGGAACGATTTTTCAATCTCCAGTGCCTGCCGAAAAAACACATGACCTGCATCGGTTAGTTCAACTTTCTTCCCATAACGGTCTAATAACGTGATACCCAATTCCTCTTCAAGACTCTTTACCGTCTTGCTGATCGTGGGCTGAGTGATATACAGAACTTCGGCGGCTTTTGTGAAGCTCTGCTGCCGGGCAACTTCCAGAAAATATTGCAAATGGCGGATATCCATCGGTTGATCCCCACCTCTCATAGATAAATGGAATAGTAAACATTCTTAATATGCATTTTACTCATGAAAGAATGCCATGTAAAATTTGTGATATCAAGCGAAACATTTTCATAATAACTCAAATGATTACGTTGATTATATAAGGAGGGATTGAAGTGAAAAAGTGGGGCCTCGGTATTGCACAGGTTGCGCTCTTAATGGTTTTTTCACTGCTCATGGACCTGTTGGCCCGTACTCTCCATCTTCCTGTACCAGGTTCGATACTCGGTATGGTCGTGTTATTCATTCTGCTTCAGACTCGTGTCGTGAAGCTGCGCTGGATTGAAGTTGGAGCTGCCTGGCTGCTCGGTGAACTACTACTATTTTTTATCCCGTCAGCCGTTGGCATTATGAACTACATGCCCATGTTGGAGCATGACGGACTTCAGATTTTATTCATCGTACTGCTTAGTACATTTCTGGTCATGTCCTGTACTGGCCTGGTTGCTACACGAATTGCCAAACGAAAGGAGCGTCACACCGGATGATTGGATTTCTCTGCCTGCTGTTAACCGTTGGTATCTATGGGGTCGCCAAACGAATGTATCGTAATCTGCCAAAAGTATATCTGTCTCCACTGCTCATTACGCCGCTGCTTGTCGTTGGCATATTGCTTGCAACCGGAACGGATTATACCACGTATAGTAGTGGTGGCAAATGGCTGAGTCTGCTTCTCCAACCGGCCACCGTGGCTTTTGCCGTACCGCTCTACACCTTTTTCCATGTACTCAAAAAACATATTTCCGAGATTGTCTTCAGTGTCATGACCGGCTCGGTCGTTGCCGTACTTTCTTCTGCCCTGCTCGCCAAATGGTTGCGCCTGGATTCCGGTCTCATTCATAGTCTGATCCCAAGATCGATTACCACCCCAATTGCCATGAACGTATCCGCCACAATCGGTGGCATACCCGCAGTGACAGCTGTTTTCGTTATTATGACTGGTCTGCTCGGAGTGATTATGGGCCCATCTATCGTCAAGATGCTGCGCATCGATGGGGAGATTGCACGAGGCACACTGTTTGGAACCGGTGCCCATGGCACAGGGACATCCAAGGCGTTTGAACTGAGTTCCCTGACCGGTACCATCTCCAGCATCTCCATGGTGCTCGCTGCATTGTTCACTTTAGCCGTTGCACCCGTCCTTTCCAAACTTATTTTTCCATAATAGATGGCATTATCCCACTTTTTTGAAATATTATTGTTGTATTAAAGCCCTTTCTTCCTTACAATAAGGACAGGTTTTTAATTGTGAATATTGCGGGGGAGATGCGATGAAAAGAACCGGAATGAAGAGATCTCTGGACCGTCTTGGACGAATTGTCCTTCCCAAAGAAATGCGGGATACGATGGAAATCCATATCGGCGATCCGCTTGAGTTTTTCATTGAAGGGAAAGAGTTGATTTTAAGAAAGTACAAATCAACATTATGTATTTTTTGCGGTGATGTAGATACGGAAATGTATTTCAAAGAACAATTCATCTGCCGGACTTGTGCAATTCAATTAAAACACCCGGATGACTCTCCCGACTGGTTCGTACCTCAGAACAAACAGGCTCCTGCACCCGTGGAGCGTCCTGCTTCCAAATCCGCCCCAGTCTCATCTCCCGCTAGGGAAGAAGGGACCACAGCTGACAACCAAGAATACCCGGATCTGCGGCCGAAGACGGCACGCATGCTGCAACAGATGAAAGAAATTGTTGAACAGAATCCCGGTTTGGCTCAACAGCAAATTGCGGAAAAGCTTGGCATCAGCCAAGGACGCGTCTCTCAATTAAAAAAGTTACTATAATCAAATGGCATTCGATCATTTATAGTCAGAAGACCTTCCGATCAGGAAGTCCCGCTGCAAGAGAACCCGTTGTTTTTCGTGGGTTCTTCTTTTTTTTATATTCATATTGTAATGGAAAGGAGTTCTATGGATAAAATTCTGTATTTATCACAATTCGACCTCATGTCCTCTTTATCCGAGGCCGACCTGATTGAAATGGATGGGATGACCTCTATCACGACCATACCCAAAAACAGACAGATCCAGACACCGGATACGTTTACAGAAGGTTTCTATTTTGTAAAACGGGGAAAGGTTCGTTTATATACATTAAACCCAGAGGGCAAGCAGTTCACTCTCGATATTTTGACGGAAGGTAACGTGTTTGGAGAAATGAACGGAATTTCATTGGGAACACGTGCCGTCTATATCGAAACGATGGAGGCGTGTGATATTTGCCTGATGAACAAACAACGTTTTGAACAGTTTCTGATTGAACATCCACAATTTATGATGAGACTGATGAACGTACTAAGCGAGCGGATCAAGCAAATGAGTGAGTTGACACAGACGCTCGCACTCGGAAACCTGCATGAAAAGGTGCTACATAATCTCTTCCGCCTGGCTGAACAGATGGGATGGATCGAAGAAGATGAGTTCTGCAAGATTCAACTCGCACTTACCCATCAGGAGATTGCCTGGATGGCGGGGGCCACACGGGAATCGGTTACGATTGTCATGCAAGACTTGGCAAAAGCAGGTCGTATTCGTACCGGATTCAAATCAGTCTCCCTTCATCGTGACGAAATCGCTACCCTTCGGAAAATCACTGCCCACTTGTAAGATGCCTTACATCCCTGTTCTCCAGCAAGTTGTATTGTATAACGCATGATGCTATACAGCTAAGGAGGAATATACTGTTGAATGCTAAGCCAGATCTATTTATCCCTGAAGACGTTTTTCTTCGCAAAGGTGCCCGTAGAGCAACGGAAATCCCTGAGCATATCCGCAATTGGCTGCAAGCAGGACATATCGAATCAGTCAATCTGACCGAATGGCTGGCTATAGATCATGTTTCTCTTTTTCAGAAGGTTACCCATGAATGGGGAATGGATGCTGAAACGATAGAAATTATGGAGCAGTTCAAACAGTTGAATGGGCAGCGGATTATGAAAATCATTCCGGCCATTGGTATGCAATGGCTTAATCTGTTGAATCGTCTACCCGTCAATGAACGCATGAATCTCTTTCGTTCCATTGCCGAGCATCGTTCAGACAGTGTTCGCTGCTGGGCGGCTTATATCATTGGGCTGAATTCCGGTCTGAACCTGACTGAAAAGTTGGAGCATATTCGGCCCTTTGGAGCAGATCATCACTTTGGTGTAAGAGAAATCGCCTGGATGGCTGTACGGGAGTCCATCTCTGCCGAATTATCCTTAGCCCTGCAGCAGTTAATCCCATGGAGCGTTGACCCTGATCCACTGATCCGTCGATTTGCCATAGAATCAATCAGACCTCGAGGCGTCTGGGCCAAGCATATTCAGGAGTTAAAAGAAAATCCGGCTATGGCTCTTCCCTTGCTTGACGCGGTGAAATCCGATGCCCATAAGTATGTGCAGGATTCGGTAAGTAACTGGCTGAACGACGCCAGCAAGACCAATCCAGAGTGGGTGCGGCAGGTCTGTGCCACTTGGACTCAGCAGTCGAATACCCAACATACGCGGCGAATCGTTACACGTGCCACGCGAAGTCTCACATAAAAAAAGATGATCACCGCTTACTGGCAGTGATCATCTTCTGCATAGGCATCCGCGTTTACATTCCTTTTGAAAGGAATACCTTTTCCTCGGTAAATAGCCCCATAACGTTCCCTCTTATCTTTAACTTACGCCTGAATCGCGTCCATCTGGCCTTCTTCTTCCGCTTCCAATCTGCGCATGCCTACCACCAGAACAATGATGTTAGCTACCAACAACACAGCCGGGAACGGAACAGCAGCGTATTGTGCATAGATCAGATGACTTCCCACGGCCCCAATCAGAATAAAGGTCAGTATGCCAGAAGCCAGGATGCGAGTACGTGGAATCAGCAATCCTACTGCACTAAGCAACTCCGCAGCCCCGAGCAAATACATCGTCCATGTCGGATAAGAGAAACTTTCGAATGTCTGAATCATCATGTCTGCCCCACTAATCTTGTTAAACCCTGTCATGACAAACACACCTGCAAGAATAACTAGAAAAATATAACCCAAAATTTTGTTCATATGTAGATCCTCCTGTAACAAATTATATGTTCCTACTATGTAATGATTATTTTGCTGCCCATTGTAAAAAAAAGAATCTATGTAAAAGTTCCCAAAGGTCACTCTGTTTTCAACCGTTCAGCCGAGTTTAATTTTCAGAATAGTACGCGTTCATATTATACGTATTATTTATCACCAACTTACTTTTGTGAAGTTAGTATATAATAATAATATAATTTCTTCAAGTAATTTTTCGCTGTATGATGTATAATACATACAAAAGGTATGTTACAGTATATTTTGTAGTAACCCTCATTTACTTGGATGTCCTATATTCTTAAAGCGGCAGAAACCATGTCCTTTCATATACAACCTGCGAAGAAAATAATCATGAATCGAGGTGAACACGTTGAAGCTGAAAAAAGTAAAATCACCAAGTCCCTGTATGATCACTCAAGCCATAGACATCATAGGCAAGAAGTGGGTACTGTTAATCATGTATCAACTGTTGTCCGGACCCAAGCGGTTTACGGAGCTTGAAGCAGAGATGGCGATCAGTGGACGACTTTTATCGGAGCGATTAAAGGAAATGGAGACGGAAGGTATCGTAACCCGACACATGTTTCCCGAGATACCTCCCCGTGTAGAGTATGAATTAACACCTAAAGGCAGAGCCATTGAACCTGTCATTGATCAGATCTACAGTTGGTCATCTGACTGGTTGAAACAGCAGAAATCTGAGTAGTTGAATTGCTGTTCAATAATCTCTACTCAACACAAATACGCCTGAATCGGGCTGATCTGCGGATCATTCCCTGATTCAGGCGTATTTATATTACCTTCAACCTTTTAATGAGAGAGATGTTTTGAAGGCTGAAGCTGTACAGGCAGACCGGAATCTGCCGATGCCAAGGCCGCCGTTGTAATCTCCTGTGTACGGCAGGCATCCGCATAGTCGGACAGAATTCGTGAACGGTCTCCCGTACGCAGAGCATGAATGAACGCTTCATTCTCACGCTCGTATGGATTATGTCCTGCCGGAATCTCCAAACCTGCCATCGCATGTTTTGCCGCACTTGGCAGAAGCAAACGTTCTGGCGTCCAATCCCACACGCCTGCATCCGTGTAGAACTGGAGTCCTGCGCCGCCCTCACCATCTGGCAACAGACATGTATTGGCGATACTGGCAATCGCTCCACTTTCCAGCTTGAGCGTCACATTCGCCACATCGGCAACGGTGACATGCTCATGCTTCTCATGCATGCTTCGCTGAGCTGCTACAGCATATACCTCCGTAACTTCTCCTGCACAATACCGAAGCAAGTCTACAATATGTGTAGTCTGTTCTACGAATTGTCCTCCTGAACCGTCCTGACGCCGCCACCAGGCGACCCCTGGCATTCCGCCCATCCAGCGACCAAGAGCCATACCGACCGTCTGTTCTTTCATCGATTGCTGCAGGACCTGCGCGGCCTCCTGATAACGGAAATGGTATCCGACAGAGGTTAACAATCCGCTCTTCTGCACCTGATCCAACACCTGACGCGGAACATCCATTCCGGTGCTCAAAGGTTTCTCCACCAGGAATGGAATGCCACGGCGAATCAATTCGGACTCAATCGACCCGTGAGACATCGGAGGCACACAGATATACACCGCATCCAGCTTCTCACCATCCAGCATATGTTCAAGTTCCCCGTAACCAACTGCATCATAAACGGAGGCCATAGCCTCAGCCTTTTCGAGCGATGTTCCACAGACACCCGCAACACGAACACCTTCCATCCGTGCGAGAATATCCGCGTGTACCTTACTGAACCAGCCTGTTCCAATGATTCCGATCTGTAATGTCATGGATGTAATCCCCTCTCTATGTTACACGCTTACATGTTCCATTCGACTCTCGATCTTGAAATCCTGCCTCAGATTTTGCCGGATGCTTCCAGCAGCAGCTGATCCAGTTCCTGTGTATGTTTAACCACTTCCTCTTCCGACCAGTCCAAACGAACTGCCATATACGAGATAACTGCTGCTTTATAGCGACGAACTTCATCAATACGGAAGAATAAATCACCTGTTCTTCGTACCAAAAAGTCAGATGGGGTTGCAGCCATCTCTTCATCAATCGCGTAGTGTAGCATCAGCAATAGCTCCTGTGGCATGCCATGAAGCTCGGACTTGGTGCGTGGATCGGGCATTCGCTCATATAGTGCCTCCACGTTGGAACCATACGTGCGGACCAGCCGCTCCGCAGCAGGTCGAGCAAGTCCCAAGGCAACACCATCCTTGATCTTGCGCTCCGCATACGATACAAATCCAGCCGATCCCCCTACATCACCGCCGGAGATGGGCATCTTCTTCGTTACACAAGGGCCTATGGAATGCCCACTCTCCTGCTGCATCTGGCGTGCGACCAGATCAACGACCATCTCGGCCATTTTACGGTATCCGGTTAACTTGCCCCCGGCAATCGTAATCAGATTGGAATCGGAAACCCAGACTTCATCTTTACGTGAAATTTCGGAAGGATTCTTGCCTTCCTCATGAATTAGTGGACGTACACCCGCCCATCCGGATTCCACGTCCTCGGTACCAATGTGTACATCTGGAAACATGCCATTAACTGCATCAATCACATAATCGCGATCTGAGTCGGAAATTTGCGGGTGTGCAGGATCATCCTGATATACAGTGTCGGTTGTTCCTACATAGGTTTTGCCATCACGTGGGACAGCAAATACCATTCGACCATCTGGTGTATCAAAATAGACGGCCTGTCTTAATGGGAATCGTCCACCATCAAAGACCAAATGAATGCCTTTGGTCATCTGCAGCGTTTTCCCCTGGCGCGAACCATCCAATTCCCGCAGACCGTCCACCCATGGACCGGAAGCGTTAATCACCTTGCTTGCTTTTAGTGTATATATCTGCCCATCGATCTGATCCATGGCTTCAATACCTGTAATCTTGCCATTCTCCTTCAGGAAACCTTTCGCCTTAACGTAGTTCACTGCCTGTGCCCCACGTTTGACAGCTTCTTTCATAACTTCTATGGTGAGCCTGGCATCATCAGTCCGGTACTCCACATAGAGTCCACCACCTAACAACCCCTGTTTGCGTAATAAAGGCTCACTGTCTGACACCGCTCCAGCATTCAACATTTGGCGCCGTTCACTGCGCTTCACCCCGGCGAGCCGATCATACACCATCAGTCCAATGGATGTGCTGAAGCGGCCGAACGTGCCAGCCGTATAGATCGGTAACAACATCGGTTCCGGTGTGGTCACATGTGGCCCATTTTCATAAACTACAGCCCGCTCCCGTCCTACCTCAGCAACCATCTTCACTTCATATTGCTTCAAATAACGTAATCCGCCATGGACAAGCTTGGTCGAACGACTGGATGTACCTGCTGCAAAATCCTGCATTTCTACAAGCGCTGTCTTCAATCCACGGGAAGCCGCGTCCAATGCAATCCCTGCGCCTGTAATCCCACCACCAATAATTAATACGTCAAAATGTGCATTCGCCATGCTTTGCAAATATTCGGTCCGGTGTGCTGACGAGAACGTTTCTGTCATTCTTGAACCTCCTATTGATTTTCTCGATTTTTCCGTAAAAAAACAAAAAAAGGACCACGTCATTCGCTCAGCAATTGCTGAGCGGCACGTGGTCCCTCCCGATCTCCAGACATCATTTTTTAACTTGTGCCTTTATCCTATCACAGATTTTTGACGGCGTGAAGTCCTGAAATGACACATTATTCAAAAAAAATTCAAAAAGTTGTTATGCCAAAGGATGGAATTTCAAATGAATCCACTAACCTTGTTTTTTTCCTTATAGTGGGTATATATTTTGCCTTCTCCAGGAAGAATAACCCTGTAAATCATGCATCATTTTCCACCAGTAAATATCATTTATAACATATGTTTAGTTAAAAAGTACAAATACCCACACCAAAAAATATTCATTTCATTCCTTTTATTTAAAAGCCATTGCTGCATTCACTGCACGCTTCCAGCCTGTATACAGTTCTGTTCGTTGTTGCTCAGCCATAACAGGCTGGAAGACACGCTCCGTATTTTCATGATCCGTCAATTCATCCGCACTCGTCCAATATCCAACCGCCAAACCTGCCAGATAAGCCGCACCCAATGCAGTCGTTTCATTCACCGTTGGGCGTTCGACAGGAATGCCCAGAATATCACTCTGGAACTGCATGAGGAAATCATTGGCCGCCGCCCCGCCATCCACACGCAGAGCATGCACGGGAATACCCGAGTCTGATTCCATGGCCTCCAGTACATCTTTGGTCTGATACGCCAACGCCTCAAGCGTAGCACGAATAAAGTGTTCCTTTGTCGTTCCTCGGGTCAGGCCAAACACCGCACCCTTAACCTCACTATCCCAATACGGACTGCCCAGTCCCACAAATGCAGGTACCATATAAACGCCGTCTGTCGAAAGCACGCGTGTGGCGTAATCCTCGCTATCTTTTGAAGAGCGAAGCATTCTTAATCCATCACGCAGCCACTGAACCGCTGAACCTGCAACAAAAATGCTGCCTTCGAGCGCATATTCAACCTTGCCATTCATCCCCCAGGCAATCGTTGTAATCAGTCCGTGATTGGATTGTACCGGGTTCTCTCCCGTATTCATAAGCATGAAACAACCGGTACCATATGTATTTTTCATACTGCCCTTGGTGTAACAGCCCTGACCAAACATCGCTGCCTGTTGATCACCTGCCGCTCCCGCAATCGGAATCCGATGACCGAAGAAATGATAGTCTGTTGTGTGTGCATACACCTCGGATGAACCCCGTACCTCTGGCAGCATGGCCTTAGGAATGTCGAGGATAGCCAACAATTCGTCATCCCATTGCAGATCATAGATGTTATAGATTAGGGTACGTGAGGCATTGGATATATCCGTGACATGTGTACCCCCGCTCAGTTTCCAGATCAGCCAGCTATCAATCGTGCCAAACAGTAGTTCCCCCTTATCTGCCCGCTCCCGGGCACCAGGGACATGATCCAGAATCCACTTCACCTTTGTTCCCGAGAAGTAGGGATCGATCAGTAATCCTGTTTTACGGCGGAAAAGGTCCCCGAGACCCTGCGTCTTCAATTCTTCACAGATATCTGCGGTCTGTCTGGATTGCCATACCACTGCATTATAGATGGGTCTGCCTGTTTCTTTGTCCCATACCACAACCGTCTCACGTTGATTCGTAATTCCAATTCCGGCAATCTGAACAGGTTTGATTCCGCTCTCTGCCAGACATGAAGCCATCACGGCAAGAATGGAACTCCAGATTTCGTTGGCATTCTGTTCTACCCAGCCCGGCTTGGGGAAATACTGGGGGAATTCCTGCTGTGCAATGTGCACAATCTCCCCGCCACGGTTAAACAGAATAGCTCGGGAGCTTGTCGTTCCCTGATCCAGAGCCAATATATATTTTTCCATACAGCCAACCTCCTGTTGTGGGTTCTTTTTACGGTGTAAGCGATTTCTCGAAGTGTCGGATCAGATCTGCGTTGGATGTGGTCACTGCCGTAGCCCCGACGCCAAGCGCAAGTTCAACCTCTTCCGGTGAACGGATCAATCCCCCCGCAATAATGGGTATCCCTGTACGCACAGATACTTCCGCAATAATATGCGGAATGACGCCAGGTAATACTTCAATATAATCCGGTTGGGTTTTGGCCAGCAACAGATAACTTTTCTCCAGTGCATGGGTATCGAGCAGAAAAATACGTTGTATGGCTGTAATGCCTTTCTGCTTTGCCTTCTGAATGACACTCGCTCGTGTAGAGATCAGTCCTGCCGGGCGAATGTGCTGACACAGATACTCTGCCGCATACTCATCGTTTTTTAATCCCTGTACCAGATCTGCATGCAAAAGTATCTTTTTGTCATACCGCCGCGCCTCGTCCATTACACTCTGAAGCTGTGCAATATGCGTTTCCAGCATCACCCCATAGGTATAAGGGCCTTCAATCATCGCCTCAAACTGCTTCATGCTCTTCGCAGCCGGCAATATACGTTGTCCCTCAAATGGCACCTTGGTTCCTCCCGCATTCATCAGATGACTATATTGTATAATCCGAACTGTGGGAACGGCAAGCCATTCCGTGAATCAGGAAAACCTGATCGCTACCCTGTCATCCATGCAAAAAGCCGCTGTATACTTCTCCATAGCGGAGAGTACAACAACGGCTAATCAGCTAATCGTATATGTTCAATGAATAAGGATTAAGCCTGCGCATGCGGAAGCAGCGTCTCTGCCCCAGCCCAGCCATCACTTTCCGCCAAGTGACCAGAACGGTTCACTTTCGTTTGCAGATATTTCTCGTTGAAAGCAGAACGATCTCCCCACAGTGGGACACGTCCGCCCACATTCAATCCTGCTTCCTGCAAAGCAGCCAGCTTCCGTGGATTGTTGGTGATCAATGTAACCGGAGCTGAGCGAAGCGCACGCAATACGGCAATCGCATCGTCATAATTACGAGCATCGTCTGTGAATCCGAGCTGTAAGTTTGCATCTACCGTATCCAGACCTTCTTCTTGCAAAATGTACGCCATGGCTTTGCTGAACAGACCAATACCACGTCCCTCGTGGTTCGCAAGATAGAACAGTGCACCCGCTCCGTGTGCGGCGATCATTTTCATGGATTGCTCCAATTGGAAGCCGCAATCACAGCGTTTGCTGCCAAAGATGTCGCCTGTATGACAGATGCTATGCATCCGGATCAGCGCTTCTTGTGCTTCAGCAAAGTCACCGTACACCAGAACACTGGATTGTTGACGCTCTGCCAGTTCAGCAGCAGCAAGAGATTCGATTAACTCGCCGCTCTCCATCGCTTTGTCCGATTTCATCCAGCTGTACCACTGGAATGTCTTGGTCTCCCCGTCGAGGTTAACCGGAAGCTTGATTGGTCCCACCAGGTATATAAACTCTTTTCCACTCGGAAAAGTCTGAATTTTGGGGGCAAGCAGTTGAATAATATGTGAATTGATCATTGTCGTTCCTCCTGTTTAGGCCAACTTGTATGTTGATTGATTCGCATCCAGCGTGAAATTGGATCACTTGGATGTTATATAGTACGTATCTATATTATTCTCATCATCATTAGTTACTTTATGTAAGTTAGTTTAGAATAAAAATTATAATGTGTCAAGTAACTTTTATTTTTAAAGTAACTACCCAATTTATGTTACGCAACCGACACAAATATGTGTTTCATTTTAGGAATATTGGGTATGAGTTTATAAACTGCTCATACACTAATGTTGTAGTCCAAAGCACTTCATGCCTCGAACTTAACGATGAGGGGGTAATACACATGATCCGCCGGAAAAGAACATGCTGGACAGCCATACTGATGGTCTGCGTCCTGCTCATAAGCGGATGCTCCATCTGGCCCGGACAGGACGATTCAGCGAACAACAAAAAAGTAGCGCTTACATTATGGTACTGGAATCGTTCCATCGATGATAAGTTGATTGCCAGGGCTAAGGAAAGGTTCCCCAATATCGAACTGACAGCTCAGAAAATCGGCGGTGATTTCAAAGCAAAGCTCAAAACAACACTCGCTGCACGCTCAGGTGAACCAGACATTGTGGCATTGAACGACTGGATCATGGAGCTATTCCCCAGTGAGGACCGTTTCTATAATCTGTATGATCTAGGTGCAGGAGATATTGAAGACCAATATCTGCCGTGGAAATGGAAGCAAGGCGTTACGCCAAGCGGACAGATGATCGGTTTTCCGATGGATACGGGGCCAACTGCCCTCTTCTACCGAGAAGATCTGTTCAAGGAGGCCGGATTGCCATCTGATCCCGAAGACGTTACACGCCAGATCAACAGCTGGGATGCATATGCCGCTGCCGGAGAACAGATCAAGGAGAAATTCGGAGGAAAGGTATTTCTGACCGATAACATTGGAAGCGTTTACAACCAAGTGCTGTCGCAAGGAGCTGAACGTTATTTCCGTCCAGATGGTTCATTCATCGGCATGGATTCTGCTCTGGTGCGAACAAGCTGGGATACATCCATTGCCTTCAAAGAGAAGGGACTACTTGCCAACGCAGACGGCTGGACTCCAGGCTGGAACGCCGCGATGAATAATGGCGAAATCGCCTCTTTTGTAGGTGCTGTCTGGATGAAACAAGTTCTTCAGGAAGCCGCTCCGGATACATCCGGGAAGTGGCGGGTCGCTCGGGCACCAGGGGGAGATGGCAACAACGGGGGATCATTCCTGTCCATCCTGAAGTCGAGTGAACATCCTCAGGAAGCCTTCGAACTGGTTCGCTGGCTGCAAAGTCCCGAAAATCAGCTGGAGCAATACCAGACATTGAACCTTTTCCCTTCTGCACCAGGTGTATTTGATGATCCTGCCATGAAAGAAGAAGAACCTTTCTTCGGCGGACAGGCGACGGGGCCTGTATTTGCCGAATCGGCACAGCAAGTGCCGGATGCCTTTTTTGGCGAAAGATACCCATCCGTACACAACATTATCACCCGGCGGCTGAATGATGTCGCGAAGCAAAATGCCGATCCACAGCAGGTCTGGACAGATACGGTACACCGCGTCGAGCGGGAATTGCAGCGTTAACCTGAAGAACGTGTGGTTTCGTTATCCGCAAAGGAGGAATTCATATGGCTGTAACTGAACCTCGTCTTACTCCCGATCCCGGAAATGCAAGACCTGATCTGGATCGGCAGAAGTCACTGTGGTCCAGGATGTGGGAGCATCGTGCACTTTATGTTGCGATATCGCCGTTTTATATTCTGTTTGCGGTATTTGGCCTGTTCCCGATCGGATTCTCACTCTATCTGGCTTTTCATAAATGGGATGGCATCGGTGTCATGACGTACAACGGGTTCAACAACTTCAAATACATGCTGACCGATGCCGAGTTCTGGCAAGCCGTGGGCAACACGTTCATGATCTGGATCTATTCGACGATTCCGATGCTCTTCTTCGCATTGATTATTGCCTTTCTGCTGCATGCACCATTTGTGAAGTTCCGTACATTATTTCGGGTGGGTTATTTCCTGCCAAACGTCACGTCCATCGTAGCGGTAGCCATTATCTTCGGTGCCTTATTTGCCAACAATTATGGCTTTCTCAATTATCTGTTGCAGTCGGTCGGGCTACCTGTTGTGGAATGGCTGAATGCACCATGGGGCATCAAAGTCGCGATTTCCTCCATGGTGGTCTGGCGCTGGACCGGATATAACGCCGTCATCTATCTGGCCGGACTTCAAAGTATTCCGCAGACATTATACGAAGCGGCCAAGATTGACGGCGCATCAGCGATACAGTCCTTTTTCCGAATTACAATTCCGATGCTGCGTCCTGTGATCCTGTTTACGGTCATTACATCAACGATCGGGGGTATGCAACTGTTCACCGAGCCTCAAGTATTGGTAGGTAACGATGGTGGCGCTGGTGCAGCAGGCATGACGATTGTATTGTATCTCTACCGTGAATCCTTCATTAACAATTACTTCGGATATGGCGCTGCCGTTGGTTGGGGCATGTTCCTCATTATCGCCCTGTTCTCGATTGTGAACTGGAAGCTTGTTCAAGGCAAATCATCCTGATGTGACAAGGGGGAGCGCTTATGGCGTCCAAACACCTCAAATCGCTGGTGTTGTATACCGGTCTTATCGGGGGCATGCTCATATCCATGTTCCCGTTCTATTGGCTGATTGTAATGTCTACCCGGACAACGTCCGATATCTACAAGTTTCCACCGCAGCTCTGGTTCGGGGGCGAATTGTGGAATAATATTACGCGGGTGTTACAGCAGATTGACTTCTGGGGCGCCTTTCTGAATACGTTGTTTGTGTCGGGCCTCGTGACCATTCTTGTACTGTTTTTTGACTCACTGGCGGGGTTTGCGTTTGCGAAGTTTGAATTTCCCGGCAAAAAGTGGCTCTTCATCCTGCTGCTCGCGACCATGATGGTACCTTCCCAGCTATCGCTGGTGCCTTCCTTCGTACTCATGGCTACGTTCGGCTGGGTCGGTTCCTTCAAAGCTCTTATTATTCCGGGCATGGTGAACGCCTTCGGTATTTTCTGGATTCGCCAGTATGCCACGGAGTCCATTCCGAACGATCTGCTGGATGCAGGCCGCATCGACGGCTGTAATTTCTTCCGGCTCTATTGGAACGTGGCGTTGCCGATTTTGCGACCTGCCTTTGCTTTCCTTGGCGCGTTCACCTTTATCGGCGTATGGAATGACTACCTGTGGCCTTTAATCGTCCTGACGGATGAACGCAAATACACGTTGCAGATTGCGTTGTCTCAATTGAACGGACTGTATAACACAGACTATGCGATGGTGATCGCAGGTACGCTGCTTGCCGTCATTCCACTGATTGTCATGTTCCTGTTCATCAGCCGTCAGTTTATTTCGGATATTGCCGCAGGGGCGGTGAAGGACTGAAGATGTGTAAAAGCGATAGCGTGGTCTGATCTATTTTGATCCATCCCTCAAGTCTGATATTCTTATCTATAGTTGAAATAACAGATGCCATATAAGTTGGATGAATAGCGCCACGTGCGCGAAGGGGACAGAAAGGGCCTGAAGAAATGGAATTAAAAGCTTTCTGAAGGAAAGCTACTTCGAAAGCATATGCTTCGCATTTACGCGATCGGAAGGCTTTCTGTACCCGAAGTGTTAACGTGTAACAGCATTCTTTCACTTATATATTTAAGAAAGAGGGATGACAAAATGGCTTCTTCACCCTATATGATCGGCGTAGATATCGGCACAACCTCCACTAAGGCCGTCTTGTTCGAACAGAACGGAACCATTGTGGCTCAAGGCAGTGCCGATTATCCGCTGCACACCCCCACACCTGCGATTGCGGAGCAGGATGCGGAAGATATTTTCAAAGCAGTCATCGAGTCCGTTAAACAGGCCACGTCCAAAGCGGGAGTGAAGCCAGAGGACATCCTGTTTGTATCGTTCAGCTCGGCCATGCACAGCATTCTGCCAGTCGATCAACACGGCAAACCGCTGATGCGGGCCATGACATGGGCAGATAATCGCAGTGCCGAGTGGACCGAAGTGCTCAAATCGGAGATGAATGGTCACGAAATCTATCTGAGAACAGGTACGCCAATTCATCCGATGTCCCCTCTCACCAAGATCATGTGGCTTACCCGGGATCAACCGGAACTGTTCAGACAGACGTACAAATTCATATCCATGAAAGAATATGTCTTCTATAAATTATTTTCTGAATACGTCATTGACCACTCGATGGCCTCCGCCACCGGACTCATGAATCTGGAGAAACTCAACTGGGATGCAGAAGCGCTGCATGTGGCGGGCATTACGCCGGAACACCTGTCCCGATTGGTCCCAACCACACATGTGCTGAAACATGGATTGAACCCGGAGTACGCCAAGGAGATGGGCATCGCGGTCACCACACCGTTTGTCATTGGGGCAAGTGATGGCGTGCTGTCCAATCTGGGCGTTAACGCCATTGATCCAGGCGTCGTGGCCGTGACCATTGGTACCAGTGGAGCGATTCGTACGGTCGTAGATAAACCGGTGACCGATCCAAAAGGACGCTTCTTCTGTTATGCGCTCACGGAGGATGCCTGGGTCATTGGCGGACCGGTGAACAACGGCGGTGTTATTTTCCGCTGGATTCGGGACGAGTTTGCGGCTTCCGAGGTGGAGACGGCGAAGCGACTTGGCATCGATCCATATGAAGTGCTGACTCGTGTAGCTGAAAACGTACCTCCGGGATCGGAGGGTCTCCTGTTCCATCCGTACATGACAGGTGAGCGGGCTCCGCTCTGGAATCCGAATGCACGTGGCTCGTTCTTCGGCCTGACGCTGCATCATAAGAAGGAACATATGATTCGCGCTGCACTTGAGGGTGTGTTGTTTAACCTGTACACGGTCATGCTGGCGATCGAAGAAAAGATTGGCCGTCCGAAAAAAATCCAGGCGACAGGCGGCTTCGCCCGCTCTGAGTTGTGGCGCCAGATGATGGCCGATATTTTCGATCAGGATGTCATCATCCCCGAAAGTATTGAAAGCTCCTGTCTCGGCGCAGCCGTACTGGGCTTGTATGCTCTTGGCCGCATCGATTCCCTAAGTGCCGTCTCCGGCATGATCGGATCAACACACCGGCACCAACCGGACCCGGACAGTGTCCGTGTCTACCGGGAACTGCTGCCGATCTTCATCCGCATCTCCCGCAAATTCGAAGAAGAGTATGCGGATATCGCTGCTTTTCAGAATAAGACAATGCAAGGGTAAGGATGACGTGCATGTACGTTTATGAGGACCCTCCCGCCATGTTTTAGACATGCGGGGGGCCTTTTTCATTTACATATCTTATGTACGGTTTTATGTACCAATTTTCTTGCAGAAACTGTGTTATTGGATAGATGAAGCCTTCGTCCTCAGCGCCTTTCAAATTAGCTAAAATATGCCACAAAAAAAAGCCACACAGTTCGAAAGACTGTGGGGCTTCTGCGCTATTACTGATTATACTTGCTGAACGCATTCTGGTCGGCCTGTACATTCTCCAGATACACAATCTGGCCCGCATCATTTACACGCGCGATATCAATGCCTGCTTTGGCATATACCGTTCCGTCCGCCGCTTGTCCGCATACCGCCCAGTTGGTTTGGTAGCTGCCGTCAGGCTGTTCCACCCAACCGTCCCACATATGTTTTACGTCCTTATTGTACTCGTAGAAAGCTTTCATGAAGCCATCGAATCCTGTTCGGCTTGTACCGTTAAGTACAATCTCTGCGTCCGGTGTAAATAGGGACAATAAGTCCTCCATGGCGCGCTCGTCTGTGCGTGAAGCATCAAATAAACGGAAATAGTTGTTCAACAGTGTAGTGGTACTCATAGTACTCATTTATATTCCTCCCAGAATAAAAAGCCATTTTCCAATCTTTCAGTTCGAATATTTTCGAACTAATCGAAAAGAAATGTAACACACTTCCTATACTGCCCGCAAGAAATATATAAGTTGAGACCGACTTTTACACTAACACGGAGAGTGCAGAACCAATCTGAAGAAGCGAAGCGTGCGCATTTATCACCGGATTTTTCCCTTGGACCAAGGGAATAAAGAAAATCTGGGGATAAGAGCGATCGAAAGATGGTACTGCAATCGGAGTAAACAAG
Source organism: Paenibacillus sp. UASWS1643 (assembly GCF_008693195.1). Lineage (NCBI taxonomy): Bacteria > Bacillati > Bacillota > Bacilli > Caryophanales > Paenibacillaceae > Paenibacillus > Paenibacillus sp. UASWS1643. The sequence goes on along the minus strand of NZ_VXKZ01000084.1, from coordinate 14,394 downwards.
TGTAATAGTTACAGTTCAACTTCTATAGTTCGAAATTTTTCAAACATTGAAAGGTGTGGCCGAATATGCTAACGTCATAGATATGAGAACTCCAACGATACCTATGGCTTCGGAACTGAAGTTGACCACGGTCTGCAATGCATTGGGTGATCCGATCCGCATGAAAATTGCACATTGTCTGGCCAGCTCTGGCGAGAAAAACTGTTCCGCCTTCGAAGTAGACCATATTTCCAAATCCACGTTGTCCCATCACATCAAAATTTTACGTGAAGCTGGCGTGATCCAGCCACGCATTGAAGGTAAACAGCATTTTTATTCCCTACGAAAGGAAGAACTAAACACACGTTTTCCAGGCCTCGTCGAGATGATCCTGAATACAACCGAGGAATACGTACATTAAAGTAAGCAGATTTGAGATAGAAGAACTACTTTCATCATGATCGCAATTCCCATAAAGGAGGCTAACCATATGGACAAAAAAGCAGCAAAGATACTGCTGAGCACCTTCTGGGGAGGTGGTGGCTGGAAAACAACCTCTCTACCCTTCTCTGGAGATGAATTTGAATATGCCAAAAGCAAAGGTGTTATGTTCGATCCACTCACGATCACGCATGACGAGATTGTCCAACGTCTGTACGACATGCATCAGGATGACTCGTTTAAAGAACGGGTGATTTCGGCATTTTTACATAGTCTGTCCACCAAAAAAGTCTATCTGCGCAGCGCATTATCCAGTTGGGCTTTAACATCGAACATGCCTTTGCATACTTACGGGGAACGTCCTGCCCTTCACCCCAACACCAGCTCCTGTGGGGATTGCAACTTCCTGCGTTTGCAATCAGACAAGGAATATTCCAACGTCGACTTAAACGTCCTGAACTTTGAACGGATCAAGTGGGGCGGCGTGCGTCATGGCTGGCTTATCTATTGCCTGATGGATCTGGAATTACTGCTACAGGACAACGATACAAGCTATGAAGTAACCCCTGAAGATCAGGCGATTCTTGTCAATCTGCTTGAAGCAGCTCAGACGGAAGACCCCAAAGACAGTGCTCGTTCACTCGAGAAAAAGTGGAAGGATCTCTTGCCTTCCAGCAAACAGGAGCGCGATGCGCTGCTGGAAATCTGGGCGGCAGCCGGCATACTGGTTCCTGGGGACAAACCGAGGAAAGGCAAAGGGGGGTCCGGCGATTTTGTCTTTGCAGCAACCTGGCAAGGTGACGATGGATATCATGCAGAAAATGTAAATCATTATTTCGGCCCCTATCTTCCTCAAATGCGATAAAACCTGGACTTTGGCTCACCTTTGCGTACGTCTGGTTACAATAATGACATCGACAGATTTCCTGTTTAACTCGTATAATAAGGGGAAATTGGTAGATGGGAGTGAAACAAGCGAGTTTATGGTATACATACTGGCTTTTATAGTGTCTTTTGCTGTCGTGGTTCTGCTTATTCCGCCGCTTGGTCGACTGGCTCACCGGCTCGATTTTGTGGACAAGCCTCGGGAAGATGTGGAGCGTAAGCTACACAGGCAACCTATCCCGCTCACGGCGAGTTACGCGATATTTACTGGATTTTTCCTGACATACATTGCTCTGACGAAAGAAATCACATGGGAAACAGCGGCTCTGGTCGCTGGTGGTATGCTTCTGCTAACGATTGGTACCGTCGACGACTGGTACAAAACAAAAGGCAAAGATTTTCCTGCCCTGCCCAAAATGCTCGTACAGGTCTCTGCGGCAGTACTCGTATTTGCTTCTGGCATTGCGTTCACCGGATTTGTGAATCCCTTCAACGCGGAGTATGTCATGCTTCCAATCTGGCTGCAATTCATTCTCACGATCCTGTGGATCTTCGGGGTGACAACAGTCATCAACTTCTCGGACGGCATGGACGGACTGGCTGGCGGGTTATCGGCCATCTCGGCAATTACCCTGTTCATCGTGGCGCTTGCCAAAGGTCAAAGTGATTCCGCACTCATGTCGATCATTCTGGTCGGTGTAACGATTGGTTATCTGAAGTACAACAAAGCTCCTGCCAAAGTGTTCATGGGTGATGCAGGCGCTACGTTCCTTGGCTTCATTCTGGCGGTTATCGCTCTGGACGGTGCATTCAAACAAGCAACCATGTTGTCCATCTTCATTCCAATTCTGGCGCTGGGTGTACCGATCTTCGACAACATCTTTGTCGTTATCAAACGCTTCATTCAAGGTAAAGCGATTTATCAGGCAGATGCGAGTCAAGCCCATTATCGACTGCTGCGTGCCGGATTGAATCACAAACAGGTTGTTGCTGTCCTCTATCTGGTTAGTACCTGCCTGTGTCTGTCTTCCATTATATTGATGCTGGTAGAGATGTAAGTATCCGCAATGTAAGCGTTCATGTCGAAATGTAAAAATAGACGAGTCCAAGATTTCTTGGCTCGTCTATTTGTTATGCTTACATGGTTAAGTGCTCATTCCGCACTCATTCGGTGTCATTCGCTAATTGATAATTCATGTATAGGTTCAGTCCAGCTCAATCATCTGGGCTGGTATGCAACATCCACACATCTTGAAACGCAGGCGCTCATAAGCTCACACTTATCTCGAGGCTACCGGTGGCAACGGTTGTTCTTGTTGCTGCCGACCTGTCCACCTCGGCCGATCAAGTTCAATGAGACGGCGGTATCGCTCTTCCCCAGCCAGCAATTGTTCGTGAGAACCCTGCATGGCAATCTTTCCATTTTCCATAAAAATAAGTTCATCCATCTGTTCCGCACCAATCAGGTGATGGGTCACCCATATCATCGTTTTGCCTTGCAAAATGTCAAGAATGGTCCGCATCAACTCGCGTTCCGTCACCGGATCAAGCCCAACGGTTGGTTCATCCAATATAATAACAGGTGTCTCCCGGAGCAGTACCCGGGCCAGAGCAATCCGTTGCCTTTCCCCACCGGAGAAACGCAGCCCCGTCTCCAGCATCGGCGTATCATATCCCTGCGGCAAGGATTCGATCAGACCAGATAAACCTACTTGCGTGGCCACCTTACGAATCTCCTCATCCGTTGCATGTGGACGACCAATCCGCATATTATTGGCTACTGTGGTGTCGAACAGGTGTGGGCTCTGATTCAGCACCGCGATGACATCAGTGATACTCTCACCCAAGGTCTGCACAGGCAAATCATTGATCAGAACTTTCCCCGCAGACGGAAGTAATGCCCCCTGAATCAGCTTCAACAATGTCGATTTGCCGCCGCCGCTTCGTCCAAGAATAGCTAATTGTTTGCCTTGTGGCAGATGAAGGAATACATCATGTACGGCGTAGGAATCATCCGCTGCATAACGGTAACTTACGCGATTAATCTCGATGTCTGCTCTTAGTTTGGGTGGAATGCGAAGGCGAATTCGTCTGTCCGGAATATCATTCGCCGCTGGCAAGGACTCGGATGACTGTCCAGCCATCATGTTGCCGTTTTTTACTACAGAGATCGATTTGCCTGTTCCGCCAACATCATCCACTCCAGTCTGCCCCTGAAGATCCGATTTCCCTTCCAGCTGTTTCAAGCGGTCCAGTGATTCCCGGTACTGAGGCAGATGCTCCACCGCATCCCCTACAGGCAGAAGTGTTTCCGTGAGCGGGAATAACACCAATACAAAAGCAGCAATCATCACGGCAGGTAATTGCCCGACAGAAGCGGCGTTTCCAGCCCATAGCGTCACGGATACGACCATCAGGCCAATGACACACTGGGCCATCAGATCACGCCAGCGTGTCCAGCGCCGCAACTTGCGACGAATCGCATCGACCTGTTCTTCCGCCTCTTCCTGCTGCTGAACAAATTCGGTTGCTCGTCCACTTGCAAGCCAATCTCCCAGTCCAAGCACACCGTCAGTCAGTCGGGTATACAACCTGCTGTTTTCCTTTTTCAGCCGTACACGCCATTTCCACGTCACTTTCAGGGAAATCGCAGGTAGCGCGGCAACAAGGAATAACATATACAAGCCCATCCACACCGCAAATCCCAGATCAACACGGCCAAAAGCAATCACAGCCCCGCCGTACATCACAAGTGCAGTAACAGCGGGAAAGACTGTACGCAGATAAATATCCTGCAACCGCTCCACATCATCGGCGAGTGCTCCAAGTACATCTCCAGTCTGCATGCGAGAACGCAAGAACAGGGCCTGTGGCTCCAGAATGCGATATAGTCTCACCCGTTGATCGGCCAATACACGCAGTACGGCATCATGTCCTGCCAAGCGCTCGATATATCGAAACACCGCGCGGAATATTCCAAATGCACGTACACCAACAATAGGTACATACACCATCAGAATATTCTCAGGACGCAGCGCAGACTTGGAGATCAGAAATCCGGAGGTGAACAGCAACAGTACCGCACACAAGGCAGCGCATGTACCCAGCGCAATGACTGCGATGAATCTCCAGCGGTACTGTGCCACATACGGAGCGATCCAGCTATTTTTTTCTTTTCCGTTACGGACGGTCTCCATATGTTCATATCCGGACTTCATTTTATATCGCCTCCATCTGAGCCTGAATCATCTGATAATATACACCTTGTCGTGCCAGCAATTCCTGATGTGTTCCCGTCTCTGCCACTGTGCCGCCATCCATGACAATAATCCGATCCATATGTGGCATCCAGTGCAGACGATGGGTAGCCAAAAATACAAGTTTGCCTTCAAACAGCGGCAGCATCGTCTGTTTCAGTTCATACTCTGTTTCCACATCCAGATGAGCTGTCGGTTCATCAAGCAGCAGGATGTTCCGTTGACTAAGCAAGGCTCTTGCCAGAGCCACCCGTTGCTCCTGCCCACCACTAAGCTGTCGGCCGCCAGCCCCAATAGGCTCATGCAACCCAGCGGATAATGAGGTCAGAAGCTTGGTTAATCCAGCTGCGCTAATGGCCTTGGCCACCTCCGCATCCGAAGCCTCCGGCATGTAGAAACGAACATTATCGGCCAAGCTTCCACTAAAGATATACGGATACTGCGGGATAGCTGCCGTCTGTCTTCGCCAAGATTCGAGCATATCCGGTGTAACCGGCTGTCCGTTAGCCAGTACTTGACCCGAAGTAGGTAACTGGAAACCAGCCAATACATCAATTAATGTGGACTTGCCTGCTCCGCTGGCGCCAATAACACCGATTTTGCCAAGACCCGTGATCTGAAATGTGACATCCTTTAGCGAATAAGGACCTTCATCATCATGCCGTACCTGTACATCCGTTAGAGCCAATCTGCTATTCTCATTCCAGGAGAACACTGAGGAAGCGGAAGAAACAAGCTCAGGAATAACATCGGGATCAAGATCAGGATGCACCGCAGCCATGTTATCGCTCAACACGACACGTATGGTCGAGATGCCGGCCTTCCTTTTACCCGAAGGTAATGATGGTGTAGATCCTACTTCGTCCTCTGCCGTATCCGGGTGCGCAACAACATTAGCATAGGCTTCCTTCTGTTTCTGTTCAGCGGCTCTACCCCGTTCGATCACCTGACTAATGGCCGCTCCAGCTTCCTTGCCGTCCAATGTGGCATGATAATCAGCGCCGAGCATACGTACAGGCAGGAAATATTCGGGTGCCAGAATCAGTACCGTCAACGCAGGGCCAAGCAGCATATGCCCTTCCGTCAGACGTAATCCCAGACCAACCGCCACGGAAGCAACGGACAGCATGGTGAAGAAATCGAGTGCAAACGAAGAAAGGAAAGCCATACGCAGGGTGGACATCGTCGCCTTCCGATACCGCTGACTGACCCGCCGAATGGAGCCTTCATGTGTTTTGCTCTGTCCCAATGTTTTTAGCGTCTCCAGCCCACGCAAGGTATCAACAAAATGGTTAGCGAGTGCTTTGTAGGATCGGAATTGTCCGTCTATCTTCCGCTGGGCTGCGAGGCCAATCAGAATCATGAACACGATCAGGATCGGTAGTGTCAGCATCAGAATAACCCCGGACATCAGATCCAGCTTGAACACATACAGCAGAATGACGATGGGTGTGAATCCTATGCCCAGCATGCGAGGAATGAATAGTTCGAGATACGTCTTGTACTGGGCTGTTCCCTCACGTGCCAGTGTAACCAGATGTCCTGTGCCCTCCGTCTTGGCATAACGCGGTCCAAGTCTGAACCACTGCTCCACCATCTGTCTGCGCAGATCAGTCCCTGTCCTCTCCGCATATCGTGATGTCACGAGTTGTAACCAGAAGGATAGAGCGTATCGGGCGGCAAAAGCAGCCAAGAACAGCAGCAGTACAGGGTACTGCTCTGTTACGGATGAACCTTCAAACAATGCCGTGATGGCCTGTGCCAGCCATTTGGCTTGCATAATGATCGTCATCGCCTGTAACAGTACCAGCGCTGATGCCAGCGCGAGTACTGGCCGGATGCCCGGCAGCTTCAGCAGCCCCCGTCCCATATCAGTACTCCAGGTGGTGCTGCTCGTTCAGGCGTTTGCGGAAGATATAATAACTCCAGATCTGATAACCAAGGACAAATGGCAGCAGTGTACAAGCCACAATCGTCATTACTTTCAATGAATAAGCACCAGATGCCGCATTGTATACGGTCAGGTCAAATGCAGAACCAAACGAACTCACCATGACTCTTGGGAACAGCCCGATAAATACAGAAGCAAAGGCAATTGCAATCACCGCACCTGTCATACCAAAAGCCCAGCCTTCACGCTTCTGACGCACGAAGTAAGCCGCAAGTGCAAGCGCGACTGCGCCAAATACAACCATGATCCAAAGGGCCCAGCCCCGTACGGTGAATACATCGGTCATAAAATACGTCATTAACGCATAAACAGCGAGCAGTGCAGCCAGCGGCAGCATCAATTTTTGCGCTGTATTCAAGGCACGCTCTCTGAGTTCCCCGACTGTTCGTAGTGAGGCAAACAGCAATCCATGAACCAGACACAGCAGGGTTACACTCAAACCACCAATCACGGTGTACGGATTAACAATATCGAAGAATCCTGCACGCAACTGCATCTCCCCATCAATAGGCAGACCCTTCATGAACGTGGCAAAGACTACGCCGAACAGGAAAGGCAGGAGCGCGCTGGATACCACAATGATGATATCCCATGTTTTGCGCCAGCGCTGCTGTTTCATTTTACTGCGGAATTCGAAGGCAACCCCGCGACCAATCAAGGCGAGTAACACTACCACAAGCGGCAGGTAGAAACCACTGAACATCGTGGCATACCAGTGCGGGAAGGCTGCAAACATGGCGCCCCCTGCTGTAATCAGCCATACTTCATTACCATCCCAGAACGGACCAATCGAGTTGATCAGGGTCCGGCGTTCGCGGTCCGTTTTGGCAATAATGCCTGTAGACATCCCCACACCAAAATCAAAACCTTCCAAAAAGAAGAAACCGACAAACAATACGGCAATCAGCAAAAACCACAACTCACTTAGTGACAACGGAATAACCCCCATCCACGCCGAACGGATCGGCCGATTTATCGTGATCTTCTGGCTTCTCGACCGCAAACGGCCCTGCCTTGATCTCACGTACGAACAGGTATACCATCACGATTCCGAGAACCGTATACGCGGCGGTAAAAGCGATGGTCGAAAACAGGATCATTCCTGCGGATACGTTCGGTGAGACCCCGGCTTCGGTGGTCATATAACCAAATACCGTCCATGGCTGCCTACCAACCTCGGTCATAATCCAACCAGATGTATTGGCGATAAACGGTAGGGAGATGGCGAATACCATCAGGCGCATAAACCACTTTCCAGCGACCTCCAGCTTCTTGCGCATGGCCAGGAACGTACCGTATAGCGCCAGCGCAATCATCAAACCACCTGCTGCAATCATGATGCGGAAACTCCAGAACGTTGTCCGAACTGGCGGGATGTAGTCCCCCGTTCCATACGTCTGCTCATATTCAGCCTGAAGCTCCTTCATGCCTTTGACACTACCGGAGAACTTACTGTAAGACAGATAACTGAGTAACCCTGGGATTTTGATCTCACCGGAGTTCTCCTGTTTGTCCGGGTCAATAAAAGCAACCACCGTCCATGGCGCTGGATCTTCTGTCGTCGTCCATGTGCCCTCACTGGCTGCCATCTTCATCGGCTGTGTCTCCACCAGATATTGCGCTTGGAAGTGCCCGGAGAAAGCGACACCGAATGAGGAGATAAGAGCAATAATGATCGCTATATTGAACGATTTGCGGAAGATCTCCACATCCTGTTTTTTCATCAGTTTGTAAGCACTGATTCCCGTTACGACCAAAGCACCTGTCATCAAGGCCCCGAAGATTGTATGTGGGAACTCGACGAGAAGCTGACCATTCGTGATGAGTGCAAAGAAATCATTCATCTCGGCTCGGCCGTTGTTAATCTCAAACCCGACCGGATGCTGCATAAATGAATTGGCTGCCAGAATCCACAGCGCGGACAGGAATGTGCCGACAAACACCAGCCAGATGCAGGCCAGATGCACTTTTTTGGACAAACGATCCCATCCAAATATCCACAAACCAATAAATGTAGACTCCATAAAAAACGCCAGTAGCGCTTCAATAGCCAGTGGCGCACCGAACACGTCCCCCACAAACCGAGAGTACTCGGACCAGTTCATGCCGAACTGGAACTCTTGCAGAATACCTGTGACTACACCGACGGCAAAGTTAATCAGGAACAGCTTGCCCCAGAACTTCGCCATCGTTTTGTAGATTTCCTTACCCTTAACAACGTACAACGTCTCCATGATTGCAACCAACAGTACAAGACCGATGGATAGCGGGACAAAAAAGAAATGGAAAATCGTTGTAAGTGCATATTGGATACGCGATAACATAATCGGATCCATACCGTTACCCCTTCTTTCTGTTCACTTCGCAGTATGCGTATCTGGCATTGAAGCTGCACCTTCGCTGTCTGTCCGCCAAATACGTTGATGAACGTATTGTGCCAGATTACCTATCTTATACATGTGATAATTATCACAATCTTCGTCTCTAGAGCAAAAAAAGTGATCCTGGTCACACAAAAGATAAAATTCAGTCTATTATCTCAGCTTGCCAACTTCATGTATTGATGGAAGATACTCATGTTTGGGACGGAATGCCCATATGTTAGTCTCAGGCATATCATGCGAAGTACCGTGAGGGCTTTACATATGAAGTGAAAGCATGAAGTACATGCAGAACGAATGACGCGCCATATTACAGTCAAGGTGAGGTGAACGATTCATGGAAAAACCTGCGCCATTATCAGGTGAAGACTCCGAAGTCAGCCTGGATAAGACCAGTACAACACAGTCCCCGGTCCGATATGTTCTCTTCCCTCGCAAAGGGGGCTGGTCATCCTTTCCCTATCCCGATATTGCTGCACTGCTGTCGATCGAGGGAGAAGTCTACTATGTCAGCAGCCTGACGCAAACAGAAGATGTACCTCCGGTCATTACCGTCATCTCCCTCCCTGAAGCCGAGCAGCTATTGCTGGAACCTCGCACCGTAGCCGTAGTCGCCCATCCCTACTGGCTAATGGCTACGGCTTCGCTGGAGCCTGAGCTATGTATCGCCCTGCTCCCTGAGCCTGCTGGAAACGAAGCAGAATCTCCCTTATGGGAGAGTAGTATTTCCAAACTGGTCGGCATCGCCGATCTGGTAGGCACATCCTCCGAAACACGTTATATGAAGCTGCTTTTCCAAGGTGCACGCGCTATCTGGCTGGGCGGTGAAGACCCTGCACCTGCAGGTACAATGCAAAAGGATGATCTCGAAGTCCCTCTCCGGGACTACGAACTGTTCTTCCTGCATGCGCTGCGGCAGATCCTGTCAGGCACTCCGGATAGCGTCACCCTGCTTCAATGCAGTGTACGTGCCGACTTCTACCGCCAGCTTCGTGCCAAAGCAGGTGCACATGAGACGATATCCTTTTTGCTGGCAGCCTATGAGTACTTGCTTGAAGATCCTCGGGCTATCAATTCACTTCAAGAGGCATTCTCCCATGCGGTCTTGAATGGTCGCAGTGACTGTGTAGTCTCCCACTATAGATTCCTGTCTGCCATTCATGCCCGGGTCGGACAGTTGGAGGACGCCCTGCGGGTGTATGGAATTAGTGCAGCCCATGAACAAGAACGGCATCATTATGAACAGTTATGTCGCTGGCTTGAGGCGGGAGAAGATCAACTTGTACGAGCGGAACTACTGCGTATGAACGATGATTATGGAACTGCGCTGCGCATCCTGGATGAACTTGGCGGAGAAACCGCGAGACATTGGAAATTCCGCATCTACCAGGAGACTGGACGTGTGGAAGAGGCACTGGCTCTGGTGCATGCAGTCGATATTCAGGATGATGTCAGTCGCCGGGACTATCAGCAATTATCCGGCAGTGCGCTGGCACTGCGAGGGGAACGACACGGGGCAGTCCGACATTTCCTTGAGACAGCACTGGAGGATGAAGATGCGCTGGCCCGGATTGTGGAGCTGGAGCTGTTGGATCATGCTGTACAGCAATTGCTTGGGGAGGTGCCATGATGCTGGACCCGAAGAAGCGTAGACAACAGTTGAATGGGCCAATGGTGCACAGGGATATCCGAACCGAAACCACTTACACGCCAACGGAAACAGTCGATCGAACACATACAGACGCATCGAGAGATGGCAATCACACGCCAGATCCTGCACAACCAGCGCAGAACATCCGAAGCCAGGTACATCACTGGGGCGGTGCACAAGTTCAGGGAGAACAGGATGCTTCTGCAACAGAAGAGGAAACGAGTGTATTCAAAGAGCCCCACTCCATCAGTCGGGTTCGTAAAAGCACAGGCAACAAACTAACCGCGATGCTCCAGGTTCGCAATGAGCGTGGCCGATACCTGGAAGAAGTATTGCATGATCTGAGCGAGTTCGTGGATGAAATCGTGATTGTGGATGATGCCAGCACAGACGGAACCCCGGATCTATGCAAAGCCTATCCGAAAGTGGTCCGTTTGGAGGTGTTGGAGAAACCGCTGTTCGCCGAGGAATGGCGGCTACGCAACACTTTGTGGCAAGCAGCGGCAGGCACACACCCTGACTGGTTACTCTCGGTTGATGCGGATGAGCTATACAGCTCTGAGGCCAAGAAAGCCATACGCACGCTGATTAATCAGGAGTATGCGGACTGGTTTGCATTCCGTTTCTACGACATGTGGGGCGGCCGGACCCATTACCGTGAAGATGATCTCTGGTGTCTGCACAAACGGCATACTGCTTCACTTGTACGGTATATGCCTGGATATCCTTATTTTTATCCACAACAGAATCATCATGTTCCCCGTCTTCCCTTGTCCTGCACCGTGTTGCCTGGAGTCAGTACGGAACTGAAGGTTCAGCATCTCGGCTGGGCAGGCAGTCTGGAGGATCGGGTGCGTAAATATTTGCGTTACAAGCGTATTGATCCTAGCGGCGAGTCGGGCAATCTTGCACACTACGAGTCGATTCTTGATCCGGAACCTCGGCTGATTCCCTGGAAGGAGGGACCGTGAGATGGGCGTGGTGAGTATTCTGACGCATAGCTTCACCGACGGGTACAACCGGGAATTCGGCCGGGTATTTGGTGGTGGGCTGGAACGATATATTCTGGATCTGTGCAGTGTCATCCGTGGACTCGGACATATTCCCGAGGTCCATCAACTGTCCTATTTTGAGGCATTCCAGACTCGAACGGAGCAGATTGACGTATTTGGTTATTCGTACGACATGGATAATGTCCCGGAAGCCTTTGACCGGATGGCAGCAGCTGCGCGCGGCCCGGTAATCTATGCCAGCTGTCTGTGGCAACCCATCACCTACAAACCCGGCAGTCTTGGCATCTGTCACGGCATTAACTGGGATCGCCCCGGACTGCCATTGGAGACCAAACAACAAGTGGCGGAACATATTCAACTGGCTCTGGATGGACTCGTGCGCATTGTATCGGTGGATTCCCATTTCCAGACCTTTTGCCGGGCTGCGTGCACCTATACCGATCCAAGACAGGTCGTCCTGATTCCCAATGCAGTGGATACGTCCTATTTCACACCTGCCCCGCCAACGCGCACACTCGAGCAGGAACAGGAAGACGAATGGCTTGCCGCATGGAAGACCGATCTGGCGAGTCATGAGGAGAATGCCGGTGCAGTTATATCAGGGTTGAAAGCTGAGGAAAGCCAGGCTGGACCAAGTGGTGATGGAGCGTACAGTGCGAAGGCTAACGGAGATGGAGGTGGGGATACAGACGATCAAGAACGAGAGGAGAAGGGCGCGGTAGATCTCCATTTGGAATTATCAAAACTGGAAACAGCCGAGGTAAATGGCGAAACGTATAGGGTTGCTCGTAACCTTCGAAATGCAACGGATTGGGCTACAGATGTTCTAGCAGAAGCAGATGCTGAATATCAGGATAATGTTCCGATTCAGGGACAGGTTGAACAGAAAACTATGGATGTCCGCTTGACCTCTCCCCGCCCAATTCGCATTATATATCCGCGCCGCATCAGCATGGAACGGGGCATTATTCCAATGATGCTAGCAGCGGATAAACTACTGGGGGCTTTTCCGGATTTGGAGATTGAATTTGCCGGGGAATTGGTCGAAGGCAGTACGGTCGGGAGAGTCTTTCGTTACTGGCATCTTACTCATCCACATGCGGGGCGAATTAACCAGCGCACGTATGATTTCCGGGATATTCGGGAGGCCTACCATCAGGCAGATATCGCCGTAATTCCAACCGTGTTCTCGGAAGGCACCTCCTATGCCTGTCTGGAAGCGATGAGCTGTGGACTCCCGGTAATTGCCTCCAATGTTGGCGGATTGAATGATCTGATTCAGGATGGTTTTAACGGGCTACTGGTACCTCCTGGTGAGCAGGAACTAACCGCCGCACTGGTACGTCTCGTACAGGATCGGGCCGAGCGGGAACGACTGGGAATCTATGCGCGCGAGACCGCACTGTCCTATGATCTTGCCAGATGGCGGAGCCGGTGGAGCACGGTGTTGGAATCTTTTTTGGCAGAGACAGGATTAAAGGAGGGAATTCGGGGATGATGGATACGCCCAAGGCACCGGAATTCATGGAATCAAGATACATTAGGCAAAGTGACCCTAAAACGGACACATTGGTCTTCCCCCTGCATCCGGCATGGTGGAGCCGTCCCTACGAATATGAATGGGCCCGGCGGTTTGCACGTCCGGATGATGTGGTCCTTGATGCAGCCTGCGGCATCTCCCATCCGTTCAAATTCTGGCTTGCCGAACACTGCCGTGAGGTTCATGCCTGTGACTGGGATGAACGCATTTTGTCTGAAGAGGCTATAAAGCTGGATATTGTTTCTGATTTTGGCGAGCAGGCCGCCCATGATCTGCCGGAATCAACTCTCGTCCGATTGCACCGCGCAAAGGCTAATCTGGCCCAGCTTCCGTATGAGTCGGGTAAGTTTGATCGGGTGTTCTGTATCTCTGTACTGGAGCATCTGGATACAGGCACGATGCTGCGGGCGTTTCGGGAATTCGCCCGGGTACTGAAGCCAAACGGACAGTTGATCGCTACCTTTGATGTACCCGAGATGCGGCCGGATCTACTGGAGACGATCATGGCTGTCACCGGATTAACCATTGAAGATAAGCTGAATGTGGTAGAGCCAGACGATGCCATCTGGTCTGACATGTACGGCACGCCGATCCGCTGTTTTCGAGCGGTGATATGCAAGGGTTGAGACGAATTGGGTTACACTGGTTTAAGTGCAGAGTGGAAAATTGAGGGCTTGAGGACTTCACCCATTAGCAACGGAACCATGCACGGTTCGGGCAATGCTCCGATTACCGGTAGCTCCGTTGCTTTTGCAATTTCAATCGGATGGGCTATTGCGGGAATATGTGGGGATGTACAGGGGTTGGAGGTTGGGGACTAGAAATCAGAGATTAGTGATTAAAGATTAAAGATGTACCAGTAACATGTTGCACTGGTTAGTGTATTCATCAGCAGAGGCTGCGCCGGGTGCTGTCAGGCGCAGCAGGGTGTGCAGGCCCGGCGGGATTCTCGTCGCAGGGCGACCTGTGGCGGCGGGTTGCCGCGCAGTGAGTTGGGCCGATTCGGCCCACTCACGCGCCAGGTTCTGCCGCCCGGCGAGCAGCGCGAGCGTGCCCGCGAGGAGCGCGTGAGCGTTGCGCCCCGAGGCGGGCACTTCGTCCGCGTGGGGCTGCTGCGCGCCGTCAGGCGGGCCGCATAGCGCAAGCAGCCCTTCGCGGACGCTCGCGGGTGCGCGCAGCAGCCCGCAGCGTGCCGCAGGCGGAAGCGCTGCAAGCAACGGCAGCGCGCCGCGGGGCGGCAGGGCTTGCAGCAGGCGCAGCCATGCGGCCCAGGCGCCTACGCCGGCGAGCGCTTGC
>NZ_VXKZ01000083.1:0-31475 GCF_008693195.1 Paenibacillus sp. UASWS1643 | reverse complement strand
CTGGGGGCATGGGCGGAGGAACTCGCCCATGATCCCAGCGGCCCCGGCCGCGCAGCGGAAACGGCTGGCCGCCCGCAAGTGCGGGGCGGCGAAGGCGGCGCGGCCGTCGGCGAGTGGATCGCCGAGGCCGCCGCGGACGGCGCCATGCACCAGCCGGGGCCGGGCTTTGGCGCCGTTGAGGTGCGCCTTACGCGGCCGGGCAAGCCGCCGGCCTTGCCGGAGCTGACGGCGCTGCTGCCGGGCGTGCCGGCCACCGCAGGGCTGGATTTGATCCGCGAGCGTGTAGCCGCGCGGATGTGGCAGGCTGTCCAGAAGAAGACGGACAGCCCGGCAACCAAATGATGCACCCATCAGAGCGGGGGAGATCTCAGATCATCCCTGCTTGTTTTTATTGCAGCATGTTGCATTAGTCGATTTAATTCATTTCCCGGTACAAGATGATTTTTGTCTTTATCCAACAATGCTCATTAGTAAAGTGCATCTCGGTATAATCACTTGTTTGCGTATTGGATATATGAAGGCAGATTCCCATTTCACTTCTATTGTGTACAGCACGGGGATGTTGCTCTAAAAGTCCAAAAAACGATCATACGGGCTGTACAGCCCGTATATGTTCATTCGGATCTCTTCTAAAGGACGTCTTTACCGGTGGAGCTTCGCTCCCAATTAAGGTATACTGTCGCAGGGAACACTGCACGCAGAGAACTATATAACATTTATATTATTGCGATAGGAGTTTTTACATGAAATCAACTACAGGAAGACAGCGCCGCATGGTGGTTATGCTGTCCTCATTGATGATATGCGGAGCATTGCTTGCCGCGTGCCAGAACGGTTCAGGTACAGAGGAGAGCCAGAATCCGAATGGAACAGGTAACACACAACAGGAGACGGACGGCACAACGGTTCATTTTACGGAGGATAAAGGAACGGATGGCGACAATGCTGGCGGGGATGACACATCATCTTCTGGCAACAGCGGTGAAGGCACGAATAGCGAGTCTGGGAATGCTTCAGCGGGCGAAGGGCAGGGCTCTTCGGACAATGGGAATGGTGCGACAGCGGAAGATCCATTGCTGGAGAAACGCAGTATCAGCGCACTGCAAACGACAATTGATGCACAATCCGTGGTGACCAATGCCGAGTCTATGACCGTCATTGTGAACAAGCAACGGAGTCTGCCTGACGGGTACGAGCCGAACGATCTGGTAGAGCCGAATGTACCGTTCTCCTTCGACGAACCACACGAGAAGCGGCATATGCGCAAGGAAGCAGCGGAGGCACTGGAGAAGTTGTTTGCAGGTGCAAAAGCGGATGGCATTGAGCTTCGTGCGGTGTCCGGTTATCGTTCATATCAGCGTCAGGTATCCATCTATAACAATAATGTCAAAACCAAAGGTCAAGAATACACGGATCGCGTGAGCTCTGTTCCAGGCCGAAGCGAACATCAGACCGGTCTTGCCATTGATGTATCCAGCCCGAGTGTGGGCAATGTGTTGGAAGAGGTATTTGGCACATCGAAGGAAGGCCAGTGGTTGGCTGAACACGCTGCAGAATACGGATATGTCATCCGTTATCTGCAAGGTGAAGAAGATACCACAGGGTACGTCTATGAGCCTTGGCATATCCGGTACATCGGTACAGATTTGGCACCGGATGTGGCGAAGAGTGGGTTAACTCTGGAAGAATACTTCGATGAGGCTAATATCAAGTTGTAATTTGATGTTTCATCCTTAAAGAAAAAGAAAAGTACTAATTCTTATAAATCCCCGAATGAACCGTCCTTGATCTAACCAATGGGCAATCATTCAGGGGATTTTTTTCTGTGCAATAATGTTAATGGAGTTAAGATAGAATTAAACTTCATTCCATTGTCTGAGATGATGGGGGACTGATATAATTCATGTTTAATCTGAAGAGACAAATACAACCAAAGCGAGGGACGAGAGAATGAGCAGACAGCAGGTTTTTACCGGCTCCCCATGGGAACCGTTGGTGGGATATTGCCGTGCTATCCGGGTAGGGAACCGAATTGAAGTGGCGGGTACAACCGCGATGCAAGATGGTGTAGTTGTTGGGGCAGGTGATCCGTATGCACAGACAAGGTTCGTTTTGCAGAAGATCGAGAATGCACTGAAAGAACTGGGGGCTGACATGTCGCATGTGGTGAGAACCCGGATGTTTGTGACCGATATCTCCAGATGGGAGGAAGTTGGCAAGGCGCACGGTGAATTTTTTGGACAGATCCAGCCTGTAGCCACCATGGTTGAAGTTAGCGCACTCATTGATCCCTTGTTGATGGTTGAGATTGAAGTGGAAGCGATTGTTGAAGATGAAACCCGAGCCGGTTGATTCTGACGGTGAGATTCCTTAGATTTCGGCGGGTGCTTCAAATCCTTGAATAAGACGCCCCAGATTCGTTAGCGTTAACACCGCTTGCTCTTGCATTCAGTATGCAACGTATTTCGTATGCAGCGCACATCGCACGTGTCTGCTCCGGACAAGTTTCAGGTACGCTTCGCTTTGGAGCAAGTTTGAAGACACGATCTAAAAACTAAAAACCAACAAACCAAAAAAAATAACCTTACCGTGCTTGTCAGAAGACAAGCGGATAAGGTTATTTTGAATTGACTTCGCCGCCTGGCCGCACGGCTGCGCTCTTGATGCGCCAAACTCATTACACCGTGCGCCAGGAGCTACATGCGGATGGCTGGTCATTATGATGCTCCACACTCATGACCCCGCGCTAAGCGATGCACATGGTCGTCTGCAACAACATATAACATGTGTTTCAGCCAGACGTTTTTCCAATCGTCTTATTTCGCTTCCAGCTCTGCTGCAGGTGCTTCAACAACCACTTTCCAAGCCGTTCCGATCGGAGGCAGGCTGCGTGTCAGCATAGGGCTATAGAACCCAATCACTTTAGTTCCTTTGGTCAGTTCTTCAGCTTTTACCGTTTCACCTTCGTGGTTCACGAGCATTGTGTCTTTAGCGATATTCAGCACGACATGGTCAGGAGCCGTCTCAGTTAATCGTGTACCTGTGATCTCAATCTGTGAGATGCTGCCTTCAGCTGTTGTTACATTTTCAATCGTACCCGCTGTCCCCAGAACCTCTTTCAATTGTGATTCCGCAGCGTCATCCAGTACAGTAACTGTATAGGTCGGCGTTTGAGGTGGCAGACTGCGAGTAGTGATCAGGGAATGCTCAGCTTCCACGTTCATGCCAATGGCCAGATCAGTCAGTGCAATCTCTTTCCCCTCAACTGAGATGAATTTCGTCTCATCGCTCAGATTGAGCACAATACCATCCGTACCTGCACCGCCAATCTGGATGGACTTATATTTATCCTGGTTCGAAATTCTGGTAATCACACCACGCTCAGTAATCGTCTTCACGTCCTCTTCACTAGAGATCGTCACCTGATTTCCTGTTGTGTTCACTTGTCCATGCAGTACCTTTTCGGCAAAAGAAGCCGGTACATACAACGTGCGGCCTGTGATTTCGGGTGCTGTACCCAGCGTGAGCAACATTTTATTTACGGAATATTGATCTTTGCCTGTGATTACCTGTGTCCAGAGAACACCTCGTGTCAGCTCTGCGGTTTTATTTTCTTTATGCCATTTCAGTTCAATACCCAGTGCTTCGGTAAGATCACGCAGTGGAATCATGGCTACTTTGCCATCCTTGTTCCAATAACCATCGGAGATGGATGCACCATTCACGGATACGTTTACTGCACCAGCTGCGCTACTATCTGCTGAAACGGATGTTTGATGGACTGGTTGTGTGTTGTCCAGTGTTGCTGCATAAGCGGCTCCACCACCCAATGCCATGGATAGGGCCATCAGCGCACTTACTTTTTTCATGTTGTTATTCATCAATATTCATCCCTTCTAATCTTTGTAATGTCGCGGTAAAATCTTCCTTAGGGCCACGCTTCAAGTTAATAGACGGGACAGATCGTCTCAGTGTTGCAGTTGGCACGCAATGAATCTAAGCGGTATGTTAGTTAAGATTTGAAATATCGCTTGTATTGCAGGTTATCCGCAGCAGGATCAGGTTAATTTCAGGTAGGTGGCCAAACCGTTGTCCTATTTCACATTCAAGTACGAGGAGGAACCGATTAGATGAGTGATATGTTAGTAGCGCTATATCGTTTACCGGAGCAAGAGAGTGGACTGAGAAAGCTGGAGGAATCCTCCATTGTGATTCGAAGAGCCATTGCCCCAGAGAAACAGCTTGTACTGGATTGGGTGAGGTCACATTTTAGCCAAGCTTGGGTGGATGAATGTGAGGTCGCTTTTGCACGTCAGCCCGTGTCCTGTTACATCGCCGTTGAGCATGGGAAAATGATTGGATTTGCCTGTTACGAAGCGACATGCAGGAACTTCTTTGGACCTACAGGTGTGAGCCAGGATGCACGCGGCAAAGGTGTAGGCACAGCCCTGTTACTGGCCTGTATGCATGCGATGAAGGCGGACGGTTACGGGTATGCGATTATCGGGTCAGCGGGACCTGTGGATTTCTATGCCCGGACGCTGGGTGCTGTGAAGATTGAAAATTCAACGCCGGGTATTTACGAAGGCATGCTGCGGGCAGACTAGACGATAGTGATGTTGTGGAAGTTGTGGAAAAGGAAGGGAGGACGATGATGAGCACGAAACAAATGCTGCACATTGGTATGATCGGTACAGGATCCATCTCGGATCTTCATATGAGGTGTTACGCCAAAAATGAGGATGCTGTCATCTATGCCATCTGTGATCTGAACGAAGAGCGGGCTAAGGCTGCGGCACAGAAGTATGATGCCCAATCCGTGTACACCGATTATCGGGAGATGCTGGAGGACCCGCATGTGGATGCTGTCAGCATCTGTACCTGGAACAACACACACGCGGAATTCGCCATTGCTGCACTGGAGGCAGGCAAGCATGTGTTGCTGGAGAAACCGGTGGCAACCAATGTGGAAGATGCACTGCGGATTGAAGAAGCGGTGAAGAAGAGCGGACGTACCTTTATCGTTGGATTTGTGCGTCGGTATGACAACAATATGCAGATGATGCGCAGATTCATTGATGCCGGGGAATTTGGTGAACTGTATTATGCCAAAGCTTCCATTCTGCGTCGTCACGGTAATCCAGGTGGTTGGTTCGCTGACAAAAGCCGTTCCGGCGGAGGTCCCCTGATTGATCTGGGCGTACATATCATTGACCAGTGTTGGTATTTGATGGGCAAGCCCAAGCCTGTTTCCGTCAGTGGTAATACGTATCGGAAGCTGGGCAATCGTGCCCATATCGAACATCTTTCTTTTTACAAAGCAGCCGACTACAGCGCCGCTGTGAATGACGTGGAAGATATGGCGAATGCACTCATTCGGTTTGAAAACGGGGCTTCGCTGGCGGTGGATGTGAGCTTTACCCTGCATGCACGGGGAGATGAATCATCTGTGAAATTATACGGTGAGCGTGGTGGGTTCGAATTGGAGCCGGAGACACTGATCGTCACGGAGAAAAATAATACCATCCTGAATATTGAACCTCAGACAGACAATACGGGTCTCCATATTCATAGCGCATTCCAGAACCAGATCGACCACTTTGTGGATTGTTGCCTGAACGGTACAGAACCGATCAGTCCCATTGCGGATGGGGTGGCTTCCACACGTATGCTGTGCGGAATCTACGAATCCGCTGAGAAAGGGCAGGAGATTCGTCTGGATTGAGTCCGGTTTACATGGCAGTTGTCCTTCATCATATTAAAAAGCATGCGTCTTCCGCGTGATCTGCGGTTACGCATGCTTTTTGGCATCAGGTCATTTATTCAGTGGTGAATTCTCGTATCCAGGGTCATCATAATCCGTATCCTGCAGCCTTGGAAGCACGTTCATGCTCTCAATCGCCTGCCGGGTATCCGGCGTGCCATGGTCATACAGAAAGGTGTACAGCAGAGTCATACCATCCGAAAATTGCTCTGTTGCCTCATCGTGGTCTGCCGATTTGTAGGGTACGGGAGCCCGTTGCAATGTGTAGGCATCGTCATCCTCCAGCACCTTCATCAGATCTTTCAATCGGCCCAACTGTTCGTCATCCACCAACACCTCAAAGGGTGTAGATTCGTTCTTGGTTTGCTCAATAAGATTATGAGTTACCGATACATACAGATGTTGTTTGCCGTCCTGCATAATCCAACCCCCATTCTGAAATGGAAAAAAGACGCTTCTACTGTTAATAAACAGCAAAAAGCGCCCTGAAACGAGCTATAACGGTATCCTGTTTCGTTTATTTCCCAAATCTCCCCGTTACGGGCACCTGGCGGGTGCCGGCCTCCATTGATCCTGAACACAGGGGACAGGCGGGAGGGCCTGATGATACCTTCTTGGTTGCTTTTGAAGGCACTGCCGGCTTCTGTCTTAGCCACGCTTTACAGGTGGATGAACTGCACTTCCAGACCGCAACGGTCTCCGTACGCTCAGCATTACCTGAACCTGAAGTGTCCGAATGTGAACTTGAGGAATTCGCAGCTGTCGGACTCACACCCGTGGTGCTGAATGCCTTATGGTTGCGAATCTCCCCACTACCACGCCGTTCACCGAGACGATCCTCATCACGTTCGTTGTGGACCTCAAAGTCTCGACGGTCACTGTGGCTGATGGCACGACGCTGTGCCACATCCCGACCTTCGGAACGGGCACCCGAGCCCGAGCGGGCATACTGTCCATTACCTTTACCATATGAAGTCTGACCGCTCGTCCGGCTCTCCTCACGAGGTTTACGTTTGTCCGGAACTTCCATGCCGAAGGCTTCAAGCAGGAAGCGGGACACATCCGCTGGTTTTCCGTGATGGCTCGCCGGTGAAGTGACATACAAGTACTGCTTGGCCCGTGTGATGGCAACGTAGGCGAGCCTGCGTTCTTCCTCCAGCGCCATGTCCAGTTCGGCGTCTGTCTGCTGCATAGCAAGCGCAGCTTTCTGATCCTCGGGGATATCCTGGCGCAGTGCTGTACTGTGAGGTACAATGCCTTCACTGGCTCCAATCCAGTACACACAAGGGAACTCCAGTCCTTTGGCCCGGTGGATCGTCATCAGCTGTACTGCGTCACTGTCCTGTGCGCGGCGCAGAGATTCCATCTCACGGTGTCTGCGGGAGAGTTCATCCGCGAATTGGATGAACTCTTCTACCGTTTCGAATTTTTTGACGGCAGCTTCGAATTCATCCAGGGTTTCCAGCATCGTTTCCTTATAATGGGTGAAGATGCTGGGATCACCACTTTCCATATACTTGTCGTAGAACTGCCTGCGCATCTCCTGAATGGCGATGATGGGTTTTAGTTTGTGCAGTGATTTGATCAGCTTGATGCGTTCTTTGACCTGTTCCTGCTGGAACGGTTTCAGCTTGTCCCATTTCACCAAATGAATGAGCGGATATTTCTTCGCCTGTTGTTGTTCACAGCGCTGAATCCACTCGAGCCCTGCATCCCGTGATACATAGAGCGGTCCCAGCGCACTTGGGAGAGCATCCATGGCACGTGGATCAAGAGACAGACGCAAATGATCCATCAGGGGTCTGATGAGAGACTGGTCATAGAACACCGGGGAAGCACCGTGCTGTACAAAAGGTACATCTTTCAACACAAGCTGCTCAAATACAGCCCGGCTGCTGCTTGCTGTCCGATGAAGAATCGCAATATCGCGATAGGTGTGCTGCCCTTCTTCAACCTGTTGACACAGCTGGTTTACAACCCATGCCGCTTCTTCCTCCGCATTGGAAGGTGTAGCGAAACGGGGCGCATCTCCACGGTTTCCGGCGGCACGAAGCCGTTTGTCACGTCTGCGTTTATTGCGGGCGACCAGCTCACTTCCGAGTCCCAGTATGCGTGCATCACTACGATAATTGATATCCAGCGTCACAATGCGTGCACCGGGGTATACTTTATCGAATTCCAAAATCGATTCCTGGCGTGCGCCATTAAAGGTATAGATCGTCTGGTCATCGTCTCCCACAACCATCAGATTGCGGTGGGCGGAAGCCAGTTTTTGCACAATTTCATACTGCAGATGATTGGTATCCTGGAACTCATCCACCATAATGTACTGGAAACGCTTCTGAAGCGGCCCCAGAACAGCAGGATCACGAAGCAGCGCGGCTGCCCGTAGTAAAATATCATCAAAATCCATTTTGCCGCGATCCTGCTTCCAGGCTTCGTAACCAAGTAGAACACGCTTGGCATCGCGTTCTTCCTGCGATTTTTCAGGCAGGTCAGTTGTTTCCGATCCTTGCATCTTCCATGCGGACAGCATGGCCAGCAGACTTTCAGGCTGAAAGGCTTCACTCATGCCATTTTGGCGAAGAAGCATCTTCAGCACCGTATGCTGAGCCCGCGACTCGCCAAAGATCTCTTCCTGCACACCGTAATGACGCAGTAATGTCAGCGCAAAAGAGTGAAAGGTGCGAGCCTGTACGGCTCTCGCGGCTGCCGGGCGTATACCTGGCAATGCGGCGATCCGGTCTTTCATCTCGGTGGCGGCTTTGTTTGTGAACGTCACCAGCAGGATACTGCCTGCATGTACGCCGCTGACCTCTATGAGGTAGCCGGCTCTTGCGGCTAGTACAGTTGTTTTGCCACAACCGGCTCCGGCGAGCGTCAGGATCGGTCCTCTGCCGTGACGGACTGCCGAGATTTGTGGTGCGTTTAACTTGATGCCTGCCTCTTCCAGAGAGCGAAAATAAAAGGCATCCTGTTGCTCATTACCCACGAGTTGCCGACTGGTCTCCAGCGGAGCAGACGGGGACTGGGGCAGGGACGCCGCCGGGGTAACCCCGAGCGGACGGGGGTAGAACGTTGAGTTCGGACTTAACATGTTTCATCCACCTCTGTATGCATTCAGGGATAGGACTATCCCGGTTAAAAGTAAACCATTTGCCCTTTTCACAATCGCATTGTAAATTGGTATGATAGAGTTAGTCGCCTAATCAGGCGGTTAAGTATGGTCAAAGCTTCATTATACCCGAACATATGGTCTTGACGAAAGCCCCCGATTTCATCCAGTATCGGTATTAAACGGGCACCTGCACGAGATTACGCAACTTTTTGGCATGATATCGTATAAGTTATATGCCTGAGCATTTTGCATGAAGGATGTAATATGCTAATTTACTACTAAATAGAAATGATAATATTGGTTTTGACGGGACAGAGGAGGAATGGTCATGAAACTGCTTCAGCGCATCAAAGACGGAGCGAACAAAGCAACAGAGCGTGCCCAACACGCCGTTGAGATTGGGAAATTGAACAACCAGATTGTGGGCTTGCAACAGGAACAGGAAGTCCATTTTACAGATATGGGTCGCATCTTCTATGAGGGTTATCGGGCACAGGATATGACGCGTGCGGAAAAAGAAATGGTGGATCTGTCGCAGCTCTGCGACGAATTGCAGGACGAGATTGATGGTCTGCGCAACAAGATTGCACAACTTAAGAACGAACGGTTGTGCGAGTGTGGACACGTCGCTTCCCTGGATGCCAACTTCTGCCCTAAATGCGGACGCAAGTTGGGTGAACTCAAGACAGCAGCGCCTAAAGTAGGAGCAGCAGGAGTCGCAGGAGCCACCACAGCCGCGAGACAGGAGGCAGCTGTAACTCAGACCCAAACTCCGGAGCCGGACTTCTACGATGCGCCACCAGAATTGGAACTGGAGGAAGATGAGCCGTATCACACAGTCATTCCGTCCATAGCCGATCTGGAGACAGAATCGGAATATAACAGTACGGAATTTACCCAGGAAGAAAAGGAAGCATTCGATGCAGAGTGGGAACGCCGCAGAGATGAAGAGATGCAACGGGAACGCGAGCGTCAGCAGGAACTGGACGAACGCATCCGCTACTGGAAAGAAAATAACCCGATTGTGAACACGGTGGACGTACAGACCGAAGTGTCACGCGAAATGGTGAATTGTCAGATTTGTGCAGCCGAGCTGCCCAAAGGTTCGAAGTGGTGCCCGCGCTGTGGTGCTGAACAGATCTGATCTGATGCAGTAGAAGCACTGCCGCATCAGTGTGAGGCAGTGCGGGTTGCTGACAGCATGGGGGGACGGGAATATGGACCAACTGCTGCATCATTTGCGTCATCTCGGGTTTACCGAGATGGAATCTAAAATTATGGTGGAACTCGCCCGTCAGGGATCAGCCTCGGGATATGAGGTTGCGAAGCGGCTGGGCGTGTCCCGTTCCAATGTATATGCGACCCTGCAACGGCTGGAACAGCGTGGGTTCTTGCGGTGTAGTCCGGGGGAGCCGGCGAAGTATAGTGTGCTGAAGCCGGAGGAGATGACACGTATGATCTCCGATCAAATGCGTACCTCGCTGGATTATGTTCAGAGCAGCATGCCCAAGAGTGAACCGGAAAAGCCTGTCTTCTATAACGTCGAAGGGGACAAAAATGTGTTTGAGAATCTGAGCCGTGAATTGGCCGAGGCTCAGCATGAGATTGTTGTAGACGTCTGGCGTGAAGAGGCAGAGCTGCTGCGTAATGACTTACAGCAGGCTGAAGCTCGGGGTGTGCGGCTGTTATGGTCGTGTGATGGTGGTGAAGGCATGCTGGATCAGCCTGTCCCTTGGCCAGGTTTGCCTATGTATGGTGCAGGTAATGGTCGGAAATTTTCCCTGGTGGTCGATCGCCGCTGGTGCATGCTGGGCATGCGTGGGGAATCATGCGCCACACAGGCAGTGGTGACGGAGCATCCGGTAATGACTGGACTGCTGCTGAATCATTTTGCTCAAGAGCTGGTGTTGTACGAACTGGAACAGGATATGGGTGAGGAACTGGAGTCACGCTATGGGCACCGGTACGAAGAAATCTCTGCACGTTATTGGTCTTCTCCATCAGGAGAGGGTGACCAGAGCTAGACAGATCGGCGACTAATTCACCTCAGATGGAGTGAACATGCCAGCACATACGTACCTATCTTGATGAAACGAATACGTGTGTACATAAAGCAGGTGCTGCCCGAAGGCAGGCGCCTGTTTGTGCTGGTTTGAGATATGACAGTGATGTTCGTCACAGCATCTGTTTCCAGTCAAGTCGATAGTAAAGGTATGAAGTTATGCTATTTTTGAGAAAATGAAGCTATGAACATTCGATTGAACTGGATCGGGTTGAACAGGATCCTACATGATCACTCTTTGGGCACGTGATATAGAGCTTCGAGCACATCCGTATAATAAGCTGTACCATGGGGTACAAATTCCGTTGCCCGAATCTCGCGAACGATACGTTCCGGTTCATCAGCTACATGATCACTAGACGGGTGAGTCTGAACTCCGGTAGCTTGAATGACGTCAATCTCATTACGAAACAAAGCGAGTAGATCATCCAGCGGCACTTCATACAGGCTATCCACCTCGCTGGGCTGCAGAACGTAGGCTTCGAGCGGCTGGTTCAGACATAATCCATAGACCGCGCTGAATTCCCGATCTATAAATGGGATACCACGGACCTCTCCTTGGAGCTGCTGTGTAGCTGTGAGTAGATAGGTTAGTGCATCGAAAGATACATGGACACCCAATTCTTCCTCCAGCTCACGACTGGCGTCTTGCAGTTGTTCACCTGCGGTAAGATGGCCTGCTGCTGTAATGTCATAACATCCGGGAAAGGTATCCTTAATATCACGCCGCTGCTGAAAAAGAACCCGTCGTTGGGTGCCTTCGTCACGCACAATCCAGCAGTGGAATGAACAGTGCCAATATCCTTTGGCATGGACCTCGCTGCGTAGTGAAGTGCCGATCCAATTTTGCTGATCGTCATAAATGTCGAAACGTTCTGGGGTCATGAAACGTATCTCCTTATATAGCAGATTTTAAAGTTCAAAATTTCACAAAGTATGTTTTAAACGAAAGGGGAACGATTGTATGGAATGCATTGTACACTTTCAGGTGATTTATCCGCAACCTCAGGAACGTAAAAGTCTTAGAGGACTTATATTTGTAGGGCAAGGTCAGGAACCGGCTAACAGTCAGTTAAGCAGCATGTTTAAGGATATGGGATTTAATGTACGTTTGGAAGATGAGGCCCAATTGTTGTTCAAGCCAGTGGATGCTTCGGCAAACTTTGAATATATTCGCGTGACAGAGCTTGATACTGGGGAAGAAGTTTACAAGGAAGATAAAGATCTGAAGTCAATCCTGGAACATTTGCTGCCACGCCGTTTCTAGTTCATGAGCATGGCTGCAAATGACATTCATGGGGGAGCACGTGTAACACATGTATGTTAGGCACAAAAAAAGGCCCCACCTTTACGGTGGAACCTTCAAACCTTTAAGCTACGCAACCATTGTTAATGAAGCCCATATGGCCAGCTTTTCATACATACACCCTAGCAAGTAAGAGGTTGTCCCCCGCATCAGGATTTATATCCGTAATTCAACTCGGTGCGTCTTTATACGTTCATTGTGATTATGCTAGAGCGCCGGTTCCTTCTGCTTCCAGTTCTGAAGTACAGTGCGAGCAGCGGGTAGCTGCGGCTGGAATTTCAGATAGGCAATACTTGCAAGCCTTGGTCGTTTTTTTCGGCTCGGGCTTTTTGTGTTCTTTGCTTTTGAGATAGTTGATGCCCTTCACAAGCATGAAGATACAGAAGGCAACGATAAGAAAATCAATCATGACGTTGATAAACTGACCATAAGCAATCACAGTAGCCCCAGCTTCGTTGGCTTGAGCAAGTGTGGTGATGTCCTGTCCGTTTGCTGTTTTGATAGCCCCATCCAGGTTGATGATTTTCTGACTGAAGTCGATTCCACCCAGCAGTTTTCCAACCGGGGGCATGATGATATCATTCACAAGGGATGTGACGATTTTACCAAAAGCAGCCCCAATAATGACACCGACCGCCAGATCGATGACGTTGCCGCGGACGGCAAATTCCTTGAATTCTTTAAGTACACCTTTCATGTCTGCATATCTCCTTTGATCATTTCAATTCATAATGTAGGCCGCGTTTCCATCCATTCTCCGTTCGGATCCGCGCTTCCGTTCTCATATTGTACATAAAAAATTGATTCCTATCACCCCCTGTTTGCAAATTAAGACAAGTTTCCGCAACTTCCATGAAAATACTTCTTTATTTCACGCCGCCGATTCGGTATACTTCTAACATTGTCAGTTATGTTTAACCATGTACATTCAGGTTCGCGATCATACATTGTAACGAATCATGGAGCCAAAAAATTAAATATGCCGTTACTCGTATATGTGCAGGAATAGGCCTGCATGTCTCTACCCGATCACCGGAATGATCGGACTACGGGAAAGATGTTGCAATGTTTTGTATGGTTGGCATGAGATCATTCTCAGGCAGTTTGGCTGAAGAACAGGTTCAAGTGGCTTTTATCTGTTTCTGATTACACTGTTTGAAGTTTCTCACAACAGGATTGAACTCCTGTCATTCTGTCCATCCAGCACACTTGCAGCATCCATACGGCTTGTCCATATACGTACAAGTCCGTTTTTCCCGTCTCCGGTTATTCCGCAGCGTGTGAAAAGGCGGGCTTTTTGTTTTTTAACATGCGATTGGAAGAGTGTGTGAGCGACTGTACGGAGGGCATTCAGGGGGAAGAATTGCAATGCAATTGTTAAAAGACAAGGTAAGACAGGAAGGCATTGTCCTGTCTGAACAAGTACTCAAAGTGGATTCATTCCTGAACCACCAGATGGATCCGGTTCTGATGAAGGAAGTGGGCAAGGAATTCATTCGCCGCTTTGAAGGTGAGAATATCACACGTGTGCTAACGATTGAGTCGTCAGGGATTGCACCAGGTATCATGACTGCGTTGGAGCTGAACGTACCGCTGATCTTTGCACGGAAGCAGAAGTCGCTCACACTGACGGAAGACATTCTGGTGGAGAAGGTCTACTCCTTCACGAAGCAGGAAACCAATGAAATCACCGTTGCCAAGAAGTTTATGAAGCCTGGGGATCGCGTATTGATCATTGATGATTTTCTGGCGAATGGTGAAGCAGCATTTGGTCTGGCTCGTATTGTGGAGCAGGTTGGAGCAGAAGTGGTAGGTATCGGTATTGTTATTGAAAAAGCATTCCAGCCGGGAGGTCGCTTGCTGAAAGAAGCAGGATACCGTGTGGAATCGCTGGTTCGCATCGGGGCACTGTCGGATGGACAGGTTACATTTGCGGACGAGGAGGGCACGAACTAATATGGCACGCGAACGTATTTTTCAGCGGCATCGGCATCCAATCAAAACGTTCTCACTCGGACTACAGCACGTGCTTGCGATGTATGCAGGAGCCGTCGTTGTCCCATTGATCGTTAGTAACGCATTAGGTTTTACACAGGAACAGCTAACCTATCTTATTGCCATTGACCTGCTTGCATGTGGTGTGGCTACATTGCTTCAGGTATGGGGAAATAAATATTTCGGCGTAGGGTTGCCTGTCATGCTCGGTTGTGCATTCCAGGCCGTGTCTCCGATGATCCTAATCGGGATGAACAGTGGAGTATCTGCCATTTACGGAGCGATCATCGCTTCAGGACTGTTCGTATTGATCTTCTCCGGAATCTTTGGGAAGCTTATTCGGCTCTTTCCGCCAGTGGTTACGGGTTCGGTGGTTACGATCATTGGTTTAACCTTGATTCCGGTTGCTTTCCACGATCTGGGCGGCGGTCAGGGGTCAGAAGATTTTGGCAGCGGAGTGAACTTGTTACTCGGTTTCGGCGTGCTGCTCTTTATCATTTTAATGACTCGATTCACAACAGGTTTTATCCGTTCCATCTCGGTACTGATTGGTCTGCTCGTAGGTACGGTGGCAGCAGGGTTCATGGGTGAGGTTAATTTTGCACCTATTCGCGATGCAAGTTGGTTCCATGTTGTTCAGCCGTTTTACTTCGGCAGACCGACGTTTGAGATTGTACCTATTCTGACGATGATTCTGGTGGCAATTGTCAGCGTGGCCGAGTCCACGGGTGTATTTATGGCTCTGGGCAAAATCCTGGACAAGGACCTGTCGTCCAAGGATCTGGCGCGCGGTTATCGCGCAGAGGGCCTGGCCATTGTGTTAGGTGGTATTTTCAACTCGTTCCCGTATACAACGTATTCGCAAAATGTAGGACTGGTACAGATGACACGTGTGAAGACACGTGATGTCATTGTGGTGGCTGGTGGAATCCTGGTGGTCATTGGATTTGTACCAAAAATTGCAGCCCTCGCACAGCTCGTTCCAGGGGCAGTGCTTGGCGGAGCCATGGTGGCCTTGTTCGGTATGGTGGTATCATCCGGTATCCGAATAATCGGTAGTCAGGTCGATCTGAATCGTCATGAAAATCTGTTTGTCATTGCTTGTTCAGTTGGCATGGGGCTGGGAGTTACCGTTGTGCCTGAGTTGTTTGCTGGGGCACCGGACTGGGCTCAGATTATGCTCGGTAACGGCATCATTGCAGGTAGCTTCACGGCGATCTTCATGAACCTGCTGTTCAACGGTCTGGGTACCCAGGAAACGGCTGCCAAGATGGTTGAACAACAGGCAGATGCCATCCTTGGAGAAACAGGCAAGTCGGCTTAATAGCCGAAACAAACCTATAATCCGCATGATTGTTATGTTAACGGTTTGGAATTTAACCTTAACAAGATGAACATTTAAGCAGGTTGATCCATCGTGATATACAGCATGAATGGTTTATGACATACATCATTTATACTGTGAATGTTCAACCACATGAACAAGTCACCTTTACATGCGAAACAACGAATATATGTTGAGGCCGGATATATAATAAAAAGACGATCCACAACCCATTTTAAAGGGGATGGATCGTCTTTTTTTGGATCATGTCTTCCTAAAGTTACATATGACGCATCTGTTTCTCTGCAAAATCGCCAACCCAAGGCAGCTTTAGCCATTTCCCCTGCAGGCTGGTGACCACCATGATGAGCCAGACCACCACACCGAGCAGGGATAACAGCGATGCCACCAGTGGCCCAAACAACGGAAGAAAAGCCGATAATACATGCCCAACCATAATGATGCCAAAGACGGTTACGGATTGCAGTGCATGAAATAACACAAACCGACTCCGTTTCTCCACCGCGAGAAAGACAATGCCACCTACAAAGGTAAATAGATAACACAGCATACCGGCAATATTTTCATCCAGACCGCTAGACGATTTCATGGGGGACATCCGGTCCAGCCTCCTTTACCCTTTTTTATTAGGCTATGAAGGAGGTGGACAGAACTGAACCGGTGAATTTATCTAGCTCCAAAACAAACAATATTATCTTCCGCCCTCAATCTGTCTGCGAGGGTTTGTGATCTTGCCCATTTTATCTGTATCGTTTTCTTTGGGAACCAAACGTTCATCAGTACGTCCATCATGGTGATTATCAAAAGCATACTCCGTCAGCTTCCATTCTGACTTGCCGAGAACGGGATCTGCAGGGAAGTGTTGCCCGCGATGCAGATGTTCCTCACGTCCGGCTTCGTTAATATATACTCCGTCGACTTCCACCTTTTCATGTGAAAGGGGCAGCATATCCTGTTCTTTACGTTCCATGAAACGGCGCCTCCTTTTATATACCATTAATTTAACTGTATGGGTTGTCCGTGATAATATCCCCCGAATAGTTCAGTGTTATGCTGGATATATTATTTCCGTATAGAATGGTGGCATTCATAACATATGATTCGGAATTAAACTTTTTGGGCATAAAAACCGTTATATTTATTAGAGGAAATCGTCAAGTCGTAAGATACTTCCGAATATGCTACAATAAGATTATGATTCATTCCGAATCATATCGGGTATTTATAGTGTCAGGTACTTGCTTTCTAGCGAGGTTCCCGACCTAAAGCTTGCTTTAAGCCGCGCACACAACTTCATGGATGGCATTTAAGACTTATTCGGCATTCTCTAAACGGAGCATTCACTTTCAACGTTTTGGGAGGGAATTACAATGGCAACGAAAGGTCACAATGAGGTCAAAGAAAGTTTGAGGGAAATGACTCGGATTTTCCGTCCTAAAGATCCAAAAAAATTCGTGAAGGAGTACGTGAGAAAATACCGGATTACGGGTGGATACGAGGAAGAATTGACTTCTGTGGTTGAGCATGAGCTTGTCAAGATGGATTCTTCCGTGTCCTGAAACAACACACAACTCTGATTATACTGTTCCGATAATGAATAGAACCGTCTCCCGGGCGATAAGCTCCGGCAGGCGGTTTTTTTTGCGTCCCTGCTGCATATATATGGGAGTACACCTACAGCGGGAAGGATGAATGCATGTGGACCCTATTTTGAAAACAAAAGAAGAGATTGGCTACATGCGGGAAGCTGGACGAATTTTGCGAAGTTGTCACCAGCATATTGAGCAGTGGATGATCCCCGGTATCACGACAGCAGAGATTAATGAGCGAGTGGAAGAGTTTCTGGCAGCACGAGGAGCCACACCGGAGCAAAAAGGGTATAAAGGATATCCGTACGCAACGTGTGCTTCTGTCAATGAAGTGGTCTGCCACGGATTTCCGGGGGAAGAGGAGCTGGCGAGTGGGGATGTAGTGACCATCGATATGGTGGTGAACAAAGACGGCTGGCTTGCTGACTCGGCCTGGACATATGGAATTGGTGAAACAAGCAGATCCGTTCGCAAGCTGATGAGACGCACGGAGAAGGCACTTGAGCGGGCGATTGTCCAGGCAGTTCCAGGAAATACACTCGGAGATATTGGAAGTGCCATTGAACGAACAGCCAGACTGTATCGGTACGGGATCGTGAAGCCTCTCATTGGTCATGGGATTGGTCAATATATTCATGAACCCCCAAATGTGTTGCCTTACGGCAAACGCAGAACGGGCACGATGCTCACCGAGGGCATGGTTATTACGATTGAGCCAATCTTTACAAAAGGCAGTTCCGGGGCCGTTGTGTGGGATGAAGATGGATGGACGGTAAGGACGGTAGATGGCAGCTGGGGGGTCCAGTATGAGCATACGGTTGCGATTACTGGGAATGGCCCCTTGATTCTGACCGATGGCACGTGAGATGAAGTCAATGAAGAAGAGGACTTGAGTTGAACTTTCTCCCAAATGCTCCATGCTGTTTTGAGCTTGAAGATAGCGGTATGGAGCGATAGGCATGTCTTCTGAATGGATATGGAAGAGGTTTTCCATAAATTCTGATCTTTCTTTTGCATAATAGCACATGTTTTCAATGTGAGAAAAATCACCAATAAATCGAGTTTTATCACCGAAATTTGGCAAAAATTTTCAAATGTAGAGTGTAATACTTTTAACTGAAATCGTTTGCAAATCAAGTTGTAGAGCGGTTTTTTACATAAAGTGAACAATTTGTGAACATGTGTCCAAAGATTGACAAAATCATACCCTCAACTTATATTTAATAAGTGATTGAAGCATATAGAATGAATTGGAAGAATGCGCAGACATGCCCTGAGCAGGAAATCACGGGAGTACTGGAAGCGTTATTTTTGTAAGCGTTCTGTATGATGAAGAGGATTATGCGTATCGTGCTGAAACGTACCTTTTGTTGCCTTTCTACCGAACGACAACGGTAATCTACGAAAACGTAAAAAAGTGGGGTAGATCAATGATGAAACAGTGGCAGGTTGCAAAGCGAATTCTCCCCTTGCTGGCGGTGTTCTCTTTGCTGCTATCCGCATGCGGGCGGGAAGACTTGTCGGTAATGAAACCTCAGGGTCCTGTAGCGCAAGGCCAATATGATCTGATGAAGTTATCCATCGCGATTATGATCGTGGTGCTCATCATTGTATTTGCCATAGCGGCCTATGTTCTGATCCGGTTTCGTAGACGAGCCGGGCAGACTGAGATGCCCGAACAGGTTGAAGGTAATTTCAAGCTGGAAGTAATATGGACAGCCATTCCGTTATTGCTGGTTATTGTTCTGGCAGTACCGACGGTCCAAACGATTTTTGCCCAAGGCGAAGATCTGTCCAATGACAAAAACGCACTTAAGGTCCAAGTCACCTCACATCAGTACTGGTGGGAATTCACTTATCCTCAATATGACGTAACCACCGCTCAAGATCTCATCATCCCGACCGGAACAAAAATCGCATTCGAATTAAAAACCGCTGACGTGCTTCACTCCTTCTGGGTGCCGTCACTTGCGG
This sequence comes from Paenibacillus sp. UASWS1643, assembly GCF_008693195.1. Taxonomy (NCBI): domain Bacteria; kingdom Bacillati; phylum Bacillota; class Bacilli; order Caryophanales; family Paenibacillaceae; genus Paenibacillus; species Paenibacillus sp. UASWS1643. Next base: position 12,322 of record NZ_VXKZ01000083.1, on the reverse strand, counting down.
GCAAAATGGACACAAACCCGGATGGAACACTTAACAAGTTCAGTTTCTCTGCACCGAATGAAGGCGTTTACCGCGGTAAATGTGCCGAGTTATGTGGCCGATCGCATGCTTTCATGGAGTTTAAGGTAAAAGCAGTGAGTCAGGAATCGTTTGACAGATGGGTGAACCAGATGAAAGCACCCGCAGTCCTTCCTGAAGACACTCAATTGGCCGAAAAGTTCAAAACAAACTGCCTTTCTTGCCACGCTGTTGGTGATCAAGGTGGACCGGTTGCACCTAACCTGACGGGAATCGGCGGCAAGGAATCTGTCGCAGGCATTTTGCTGAATTCTCGCGAGGGACAGGAAGAAGGTAGTCCGGTACTGGATAACATGAAAGAATGGCTCCATGATCCACAATCCGTGAAGCCGGGCAATACCATGCCGAATCCCAAGGATCTTGGGTTGACGGATGAAGAAATCGACGGAATTGCCGAATATCTGGCCAACTACAAATTGGACTATGAATAGAACAGCAAGGACGAAGAAGGGGGTACACAACCTTGGCTCATGCGCATAGCGTCAAGAGGTACAGGGGCTTGATGGATTGGATCACCACCGTCGATCACAAAAAAATCGCCATTCTTTATTTGGTTGCGGGTGGATTTTTCTTTGGAATCGGCGGCATTGAAGCCATTTTGATTCGGATTCAACTGATGAAGCCTATGAATGATTTTGTATCGGCACAGGTCTTCAACGAATTGATTACAATGCATGGAACAACGATGATTTTTCTTGGTGTCATGCCACTTATATTTGCCATTATGAATGCTGTCGTGCCTTTGCAGATCGGGGCACGGGACGTTGCATTCCCGTTTCTTAACGCGTTGGGTTTCTGGACATTCCTGTTTGGTGGATTGTTGCTGAACCTGAGCTGGGTTATGGGCGGAGCACCAGATGCGGGCTGGACCTCATATACGCCGCTTTCGGGCAGTGAGTACAGTGGAACGCATGGTGTGGATTTCTACACCATCGGCCTTCAGATCGCGGGTCTGGGAACGCTCATCGGGGGCATTAACTTTCTCGCAACGATTATTACAATGCGTGCTCCAGGCATGTCCTACATGCGGATGCCGATGTTTACATGGACGACATTTATTACATCTGCTATTATCCTTTTTGCTTTTCCTGCCATCACGGTAGGGCTTGTACTTTTGACGTTTGACCGTATACTGGGAGCGAATTTCTTCGATGTAGCAGGTGGCGGTAACCCCGTACTCTGGCAGCACATCTTCTGGATCTTCGGGCACCCGGAAGTATACATTCTGATTTTGCCGGCATTTGGTATTATCTCGGAGGTTATTCCGACCTTCTCGCGTAAACGGTTGTTCGGATACAGCTCCATGGTATTTGCCACCATCCTGATTGCCTTCCTGGGCTTCATGGTATGGGCGCATCACATGTTTACAACAGGTCTGGGTAATGTAGCCAACGCGCTTTTCTCCATCTCCACGATGTTGATTGCCGTACCTACCGGGATCAAAATCTTTAACTGGCTCTTTACGATGTGGGGTGGACAGATCCGCTTTACCGCGGCAAACCTGTTCGCAGTTGGATTTGTTCCAACCTTCGTTATGGGTGGTGTTACAGGCGTCATGCTGGCATCTGCTCCGGCAGACTTCCAGTTCCATGATACGTACTTTGTTGTAGCCCACTTCCACTACGTTATTGTAGGGGGGCTCGTACTTGGATTGTTCTCGGGACTGCATTACTGGTGGCCGAAGATGTTCGGACGTATTCTCAGCGAAACACTGGGCAAATGGACGTTCTGGACATTTATGATCGGTTTCCAATTAACGTTCTTTGTACAGCATTTCCTCGGTCTGATGGGGATGCAGCGCCGGATCGTTACATACTTGCCGAATCAGGACTTTGACCTGCTCAATCTGGTCAGCTCCGTCGGTGCGTTTCTAATGGGTGTTGGGGTTATCATGTTCCTCGTGAACATCGTAATCACAATGAGAAAACCGGCTGGCGCGCCAAACGATCCGTGGGAAGACGGCCGTACACTGGAATGGTCTATTCCATCTCCGCCGCCTGAATATAACTTCAAGCAGACGCCGCTGGTACGCGGAATTGATGCATATTGGAAGGAAAAAATGGCAGGACATACGGAGATGACACCGGCAGAACCTGTAGGTTCGATTCATATGCCTTCAGCAACGCCGTTGCCGTTTGTAATGTCAGTAGGTATCTTTATCGCCGGACTTGGCTTGATGTTCAGCAAGGATGAATTTGGTAATGCATTTATGAATGTCATTTTTAACAATTATATTGTAGTTATTATTGGTCTCGTAATCACATTTGGCGCAATGGCACTTCGTTCACTTTATGATGATCATGGCTGGCATATTGAACCGGAGGATCAGGATGAGAAGGGGGCTAGAACATGACAACCTCACATGCCGAACCGGTGAACGACAAATTGCCGCATGAACCGGAGAAAGCAACGCTGGAAGGCCGTAACAAGCTTATCGCCTTCTGGTTGTTCCTTGGCGGCGAGACGGTACTGTTCGGTACACTCTTTGCTACCTTCCTGGCTCTTCGTGGCCAAACCAATGATGGACCTACGGCGAATGAGCTGTTCCACCTGCCACTTGTGGCCGCTGCAACGTTCATTCTCCTGGTCAGTAGTTTGACAAGTGTATTTGCGATTCAGGCCATGCATAAGGGCAAGCGAGATGCACTAGCGTTGTGGCTTGGCATCACGGTAGTACTGGGTATGGGATTTCTCGCCCTGGAAATTTACGAGTTCTACGAGTATGTGAAACATAAAGAGTTTGGCATGACCACCAGTGCATTCAGTTCAGCATTCTATACACTGGTCGGGTTCCACGGAGCCCACGTTGCTTTTGGTATTGTGTGGATCGGAATCATTATCGGTCAGCTGTTCAAAAAAGGATTGACGGTCGTAACCGCACCTAAAGTATACGTCTCCGCAATGTACTGGCACTTTATTGACGTGGTCTGGGTGTTCATCTTTACGGTCGTGTACCTGCTCGGAAAGGTGGGGTAGCACATGTCGGCACAGGATAAGACAGATCAACAGCCTGTGAAACACCGTCACCGGACGGAAGGGCCACAGAAACACGTCGTGGTGTTTATCTTCTCCATTATTCTCACGCTGATTGCGTTTGCGGCTGCTTCTGCCGGAGGGGTCAACACAACCTTTATCATTATTATTTTGCTCGTCATGGCTATTCTTCAAGTTTTCGTTCAGTTGGGTTATTGGATGCACTTGAAGGACAAAGGGCACTTGATGCCGATTTTGTTCATGGCCTTTGGCTTTTTCGTAGCCTTTACGTGCATCATTATGGCACTCTATTGGGTCTGGTGGTAAAAGAGATGGCGGCGGCGCAATGCCGCCGTCTTTTCCCCTTTTTGGCGAATGAATCTTCGCAACGAAATAAAGGCAACAACCAAATCAGGTCACGGGGAGGTTTCCCGTATGCTCGGGTTGCAATATTTTAGCTTCAACGATTTATGGAGTCCGCTTATATTGGCTGTATTTCTGATCATTGCTGCGGCTTATCTGGTGCTTGTGGGACCGTTAAGCGAACAAATAAAGGATGCAGAACCTGCGACTGCTGCACAGAAAATCATGTTTATTACAGGGCTGTTTGTCCTGTATCTGGCTCAGGCTGGACCCTTTAATCTGCTTGGTCACGTGATGTTTAGCTTCCACATGGTAAGTATGGCGTTATCCTATCTGGTAGCTCCGCCACTGATGATGAAAGGTTTGCCGATCTGGGTATGGCGCAGAATCGTACGCTGGTTGCCTACACGCCAGCTATCGTTCCTGGCTCATCCGATCGTTGCGGCAGTGCTCTTTAACGGGCTGTTCTCGCTGTATCACCTACCGATTGTACATGATTACGTCATGCTGAATTTTACCGTTCACCGGTTGTATTATATTGCATTGTTCATCACCTCGATGCTCATGTGGTGGACATTGCTGAATCCGTTGCCAGAAGGCAGACAAGCATCGGGGTTATCCAAGATCGGTTTTATTTTTCTGAATATGGTACTGCTTACGCCTGCGTGTGGATTGATTATTTTTGCGGCCGAGCCGTTGTATCAGACGTACAGCAACCCGGCCGTATGGGCTGAAGCAATGCGGTATTGTGTGTCTGGAGATTCTACGGCGTTACTTCGCTCATTCGGTGGGCCTGCGTTCTTCAACTTTCTGTCTTCCGCGAAGGAAGATCAGCAGGTCGGTGGCATTGTAATGAAGTTTATTCAGGAAGGAATCTTTGCCTCCATGCTGGCTTATGTCTTTTTCCAATGGTATCGGAAAGAGAAGCAGGAAGAAGATGATGATTCGTATCCTGCAGGGGGCGCAGGGGGGCCGCTCAATCCGGCTGCCAAATAATGAAGTAATGTTCTGACAAGAGGGGGAACACACGATGGATATGTATTTTTGGCTACCAACGATCAGTACTTCTTTCATTGTGATTAGTGCAGTGCTGGTGGGGATTGGATGGGTACTGATTATTCGGGGTAAACGTGAGGCTCATCAGTCCGCCATGGTAGCAGGTGCGATTGCAGCTCTAATCTTCTTTGTGATCTATATGTCTCGTACAGTGTTCGTGGGCAATACAGCTTGGGGCGGGGACCCGGATCTGGAGATCTTTTATCGGATATTTCTGATCTTTCATATTATCCTCGCTACCGTGGCAGCGGTATTCGGCATCTCCACACTGGTGCTGGGGTTCAAAAAGAAGTTCGGAACACATCGCCGTTGGGGCAAGTTCACGTCCATGATCTGGTTCGGATCAGCGCTAACGGGTGTTGTCGTGTATGTTCTTCTATATCTCTTATACCCTGGTGGTCATACACGTCCGGTATGGGAAGTTATCCTCGGCGTATAAAAGTAGAGATATAACCTCCGGCTACTCGGGCGTGCGTCACTATAACCTTCTGAAAATATGAAAATGGACGAATCTAGTATACGATTCGTCCACGCTTCCTCTCTCATTCATTCATAGAATGAGTTCGAGAGGGGGAAACAAAATGAAAAAAACAGTCAATGTCAGTCAAACGTATCCACGTCTCACGGTGTATTCCGAAGAGAACTACAGAGGGAGAAGCCGCATTTATCGTGGCAATACGGGGCTCCGCAACCTGGACAATATTTTGGATGGGGTGGAGAGCCTGCGCTTTTTCTCAACAAGTTCCAATGCAACACTGGTTGTGTTTACACGTCCTAACTTCCAAGGTGGATTCCGGGTCTTCCGAGGCAACACCAACTTGAGAGATTTGGATGATCTGATCCGAGGCAATGATGTGGAATCCCTGATCTCCACCAATCAACGGTTAACGCTGGCTCAGATTCGCGCAATCCGCAGGGATCGCAGTCTGCCTAATGGCTATAACCTCGTTTAATTGAAAGGCCTCTTCTTCTAACAGGTGCTAGAGAACGGCAAAGGGCTGTATCCGAATTGTGTTTACACAATAACGGGTACAGCTCTTCTTTTGTCATTGGGGAATGATGTTTAATCCCCGCCACCTCCACTGTCTCCACTGCCACTATCCCCACCACTGTCGTTGCTGCTACCACTATCGCTGTTGTAATGAGAATGTGTGCCTGATGAAGAATCTGAATCATGGTGTCTGTGGTCCGCTGTGTGTCTGGAATGTCGATCGTAGGAGTCATCTCCTGTAATGACCGGATATCCCGAAGCAGAGTCGGTATAACCGTTGTTACGGCGGATGCGGTGTCTGCCTTTTTTGGCAGAATGACGATGAGGCACCAACCATATTATGACGATAAGGAAAAGGAGTACAAATCCGATCTCTACCAGCCAATCCATAGTTGTAACCTTCCTTTCTTTGATCCGTGACTATAATTTATTTTAACGTAAATTCAAACTGTGTCCTATCCCATCTTCCTGATTCAGGAAATTTAGGGGTTGACGGGATGATGATTTGGTCTGTATACTGTGTATATTGATATATACAGTAAACACAGTGAGCACAGCAAGCAAGATGAGTGAATGACAGGTGAAAGGCAGGCATGCATATGAATGAATGGAAGCAGGGGTGGTGGTTGACCCGCAACCAAATGAGTAAGGATAAGCTCCAATGGCTATGGTCTGCAATATTCATGATATACACTGGCGGTATGAGCGGTGTGATGTTATTGGGACAACAACAGACAGATTTCATTAATCCGGTAGTGGATTCCTTCTTTTTGATCATGTTGCCATTTCAAGGGTTCATGTTCTGCAGGCGCTCCTTCCGTTACATACACGAGGATTCCTATACGCAGATGTTGGCCTACTATCGCAGAATCCCGATCCCGGAACAAACGGTGATGTGGTCCAGGTTACAGCAATCTGTGATGGCGTTTGCGTACAATGGTATTTTTTTCTACGGATCACTATATGTGGTTAACCTTCATACCGAAGGATTCCGATGGGATCAATATCTGGCCTTTAGCTTGACCTGTACAGGTTATGGACTTTTGGTAACAGGATTCTATATTTATGGAGAGTTTCTGAACAGTGGCAAGAAATACTTGGTTCTCAGCACGCTTTTTGTACCCATTGCGATTGCCATATCTTTATTGATTCGAATGTCAGGCAGTTACGGTTTTCGAATGGTGATGGATGCAAGTAAATCAGGGGGGCTGCTGTCCCCGATCATGTGGATTTCTCTGGTGGCTGGCGTAGCGGTATTGTGGCTATGTAGTCGTTTGACGCTGAAGAAGCTGGTTCATCGGGATTTGAATTAAATGAGAGTTGAGCTTATGTACGAATACAGGATGAAACCGGCACGGTCAGGTAACAGACTGGAGTGTACCGGAGGGCGAGGTGCAAGATGTGAAAATACCCATTCAAATTAATGAAAATAGCGCTGAACCTTTATACCACCAAATTGAAAATCAATTAAGATCTTTAATTATAACGGGTCAGTTGGGGGAGGGGACACATTTGCCGTCCATTCGTGAGTTCGCCGGAGCGCTGAATTGCAGTGTTATTACGGTTAGACGGGTCTATCAGGATCTGGAGAATGAAGGTCTGCTTCGTACGAAGCAGGGGACAGGTACATTTGTGGCCCAGGTAGAAGCCGGCGATAGAGAAAATTATAGATTGAAGGCCGCACAGGAAGCGATGCAGGCTGCGGTGCAGTCTGGAAAATCGGTAGGCTGTACGGAAGAAGAGATGGAGAGCCTGTTCCGGGAAGTTCTCAAGGCTATCTACGCGAAGTAAGGGAGTGATTCATATGGAACCCATAGCAGTTCAGTTGAACGGCGTATCCAAAATGCGAAAACGCAGAGTTATTGGCCCGATTGATCTCACCATCCCGGAAGGGTATGTAGTGGCTATTCTGGGTCACAACGGTTCAGGCAAAAGCACACTACTTAACATGTTGCAACAAGTGGTGCTGCCAGACGCTGGGCAGATTATATGGTTTGGTCAGGAACATGATGGGACTCTTCCCATCGAACTGAGACAACAGATTGGTTTTGTGGCAGATAATGCTGGTCTGGAAGAAAATCGGATAACAGCACAGGAAGCAGCCCATTTCCGGGCGTACTGGTACCCTCGATGGGATATGAAGTTGTTCGATCAACTGATTCGCGATATGGAAGTACCTGTTGATGTGAAGCTGAACAAGATGTCCAAGGGAGAACGGCGAAAATTTGAGATTGCAGCTGCACTGGCAGCTCGCCCAAGACTATTGCTTTTGGATGAGCCTTCCTCAGGACTTGACCCCTTTGCCTGGAAAGTGATGGTGGAGCAGTTCCGTACCTACATGGCTGAGGGGGACACCACGATTCTGATTGCCACACATATTGCGGACGAAGTCAAAAGGCTTGCGGATTACATCGTATTGATGCACCGTGGTCAGTCGCTGGGGATGGCCGAGAAAGATATGGTGCTCGATCAGTGGAAAGAAGTCTGGTATGAAGGCGATTTAAGGCCTGAGAGTATCCCCGGTCTTGTGGAATCTGCTATGGAAGAGGGGGGACTGGTTCGCGTCATTACAACCCGGGTCAGCGAAGCGCAGGAGAGGCTGGAGCTTTCGAATAACCGAGTATTGAAAATCCGCAACCTGGAATTAGATGAAGTGCTGGCGTTCTGGATTGCCGGGTATGCACCCGTACAGTGGAAATAACCGAAGGGAGACGATAAATGATGAACCGATTGGAATTGAAGCAAGTCGTCAAGCAGTATGCAGACAAAACAGCCGTTAATGGAGTCACGCTCAATGTAAAAGAGGGGGAGATTTACGGACTGCTGGGAGCCAATGGTGCAGGTAAAACAACAACAATGCGCATGGTGCTCGGACTGATTCACCCTGATGGAGGGAATATCCGGTACAATGGCAAGCCTTATAGCACGGAGCTGCAACAGATTATGGGTTATCTTCCGGAAGAGCGCGGATTGTACCCGAAGGTGAAAGTCAGCGAACAGATTAATTACCTGGCACGGCTTCGTGGCATGAATGGTAAGGATGCAGATCAGAGCCTCAAGTACTGGTTGAATCGGTTTGAGGTACCTGAGTATTACGATAAGAAGATCGAGGAGTTATCCAAAGGTAATCAGCAGAAAATGGGCTTTATCGCAGCCGTAGTGCATAGACCGCAGATTCTCATTCTGGATGAAGCGTTCAGTGGACTGGATCCTGTGAACGTGGAATTACTCAAGTCCACCGTCAAAGAATTGCGTGACGAAGGCACGGCCATTCTGTTCTCAACACACCGTATGGAGCACGTTGAAGAGTTGTGTCGTCAGATCACCATTCTGCATCGTTCCAACACGGTGGTTCAAGGAGAGATCAAGGAGATCAAGAGCCGGTATCCGCGTGAACAGGTATTCCTGGGTACGATTGGTAGTGTGGAAGGACTCGAACAGTTGTCTGGTGTGAAGAAAGTCGAGCGGAATGAGCGCGGGTACCTGATACATATTAGTCAGGTGGAAGCGGCTCAAGAGATTCTGAGAACAGCTATGACTCAGACGACAGTGGAACACTTTGAACTGAAGGAACCAACGCTTAACCAAATCTTTATTCGTGAGGTAGGTGAGTCGAATGAATAAAATGGGAACGATTACGGGTTTTACATTCAAAAACAAAGTTAAAACGAAATCATTCATGGTAACGACCATTGTACTTGCACTTTTAATTTCAATCGGACTCAATGTTCCGTATTTCATTACCTTATTCAACGGGGGTTCCATTGGCGGAGCTTCCAGCAGCAATCCTGTGAATATCGGTCTTCTGAGTTCGGGGCAGCCTGAAGTTTCGGAGAAACTGGAGAGCTTCTCTGCGGCTCAAGGAGATAAGGCCTATCGATTCATTGCCAGTGGTGACAAAGATGAGGCTGCTCTTGCGGCGGATGTGGAAGCAGGACTTACCGATGGTTATCTGAAGTTTGAAGCTGTTTCCGGGCAAGAGTTCCCGCAGCCCATTCTATATTCAGCAGAAGACGTATCACCTCAGATCATTGCATCCATTGAAGCAGCGTTGCAGAGTGTGAAGCTGGATGTGGTTGTGAAGGATGTACTCACAGCGGAGCAGAAGGAACTGATTACAACACCTGTGAAGCTCACCGAGCAAAGTTTGAGTACGGATGAGAGCGGAGCAGGTACTGAGTCTGAAGGTGCAATGAGCCCGATTAACTATATTGTGGTGTACTTGCTGATCATCCTGCTGTTTACCTCGACGATGATGACAGGTAACATGATTGCCTCCGAGATCACAGCGGAGAAGAGCTCACGTATTATGGAGATTCTGATTACGAGTGTATCACCGCTCAGTCAGATGTTTGGTAAAATCATCGGGATCTTCATGGTGGGGATGCTGCAAATCGGGATCTTCGGAGCGGTGGTTGCCGGAAATATCTTACTACCTCATAACCGTGCAGTGTTAGGTGATTTCAATATGAATCTGAGTGATGTGAATATTGCGGTTATTGTGTATGGACTCATATTCTACATTCTGGGCTACTTCCTGTATGCCGTGTTGTTCGCTGCCATTGGCTCAATGGTAAGCCGTACGGAAGAACTCGGTCAGGCTGTTCTGCCGATTACGATGTTGTCGCTCGTTTCCTTCTATATTGCGATCTTCAGTATTTCTACGCCGAACATTCTGTTGTTGAAAATCGCAAGCTTCATTCCATTCACGTCGCCGACCGCGATTCTGGTTCGAATCGGCGCAGGAGTTGCGCCAACTTGGGAGATTCTAACGTCCTTAGCGATTCTCATTGTATCCATTATCGTTTTCGGATGGCTTGCAGCCAAAATCTATCGCACGGGTGTGTTGATGTACGGTAAACGCCCAACCTTTAAGGAATTGTTTAAGGCCATGAAGGCTTATAAGATCTAATATAGTTTATTCAGTTCTACGCTACGCATTGATTTTTTAATGGAAACATAGGTTTCTTACATTGATCCAGTACAACAATAAAAAAACAAAGCACATATGTGGAGGGGATTAAATATGATTAATCAATTAAATACAAAGTCTTATAAGTTAATGAGCACAGGAGTAGTTGTTCTATTGTTAGCATCAGTCATAAGTGGAGAAGGTTCTGTAGTGAAGGACGCAGTTCAAGGGGCGATGATGGGAGCTGGAGCTATTTTTGCAGCTGTAGGTCTCTGGATGGCTGGCAGCAAAAAGTAATGAAAAAATAAACAAAAAATGGGTGCTACTCTAAAGATGGGTGGCACCATTTCCACCTTTATCCGTAGTATCTAAGTATGTCCATTCTATCAAAATGATTGGCAACTATATTCAATAAAGGAGAATACATAATATGAAGAATTGGAAACGCACGCTATTATCTCTTACAATCTCGGTAGGTTTGCTCGCATCTGCGGTACCGGCAATGGCAGCTTCTCAGGGAACTTCCGTAAAGGTCAATGATCATGCGGTGAAATATGCTACAGGAGCACCGATCCTGGAAAAAGGCACAACACTGGTTCCGCTGCGCACTACGCTGGATGCCATGGACGTGAAGCTAACAACTGCGACAGATGATACGATCACGGCTGTAGTAGATGGCAAAACGATTACACTCAAAAGCAAGCTTACACGGATCAACGGTGTAACGTATGCGCCAATCCGCATCGTCGGTGATGCTGCAGGTTATGAAGTTCGCTGGGATGCTGCAACGCGCACCGTGCTGTTGGTATCCAAAGGGGGAGCCACTGAAACTGCGCAAACCGGTGGACGTGGCTTCATGTGGGAAGTTGAAAGCAATGGCAACACGGTCTATCTGGTAGGGTCCATGCATATTGCTGATGAGAGCTTCTATCCATTACGTCCGGAGTTTGAAGAAGCCTTTGCGGAAGCTGACTATCTCGGGGTGGAGATTGATATTAGCAAAGCCGCTGATGAAGAGCAGCAAAAGCTGGTTCTAAGTCTGGGTTCGTATCAAGATGGAACAACACTGAAAGATCACATTTCCAGTGAAACGTATACTAAGCTGGGTGATGTATTGAAGAAAAATGGTCTGGAGTCTAACGCTTTGGATGCATTTAAGCCTTGGGTAGTGGAAAGCACACTCACAAGTTTGAAGTCCACAACGGCTGGATACGAAGCGTCAGCAGGAGTGGATCTGTATTTCATCCAGAAAGCGATCGAGCGCAAACTTCCAGTTATTGAGTTGGAGAGTTATCAATCTCAACTTGGCATGTTTAACGACTTCTCCAAAGAAACACAAGAGGAAACACTGAAAGCGACAATCGAAAACTTCGACGTGTTGGACAACAGTGTGAAAGAAATGGCTGAGATGTGGAAAACGGGTAATGACGAGCAATTGCTTGAACTGACAAACAGCTTCTCCACTAACGAGGAATATAACAAAGCAATGCTGGTTGATCGTAACATTGGTATGGCGGACAAAATCGATGGTTACTTGAAAAACGGCAAAGGCGAGGAGTATTTCATTGTTGTTGGTGCGGCACACTACCTGGGCGATCACGGTATCGTGAAATTGCTTGAAGATAAAGGATATAAAGTAGAACGTAAGTAAATATAGATAGATTACTATAGAAGGTAACCCATTCGTCTCGAATAAGAGAGTTGAGAGGGTTACCTTCTTATATATAGAAGAAAGACAGATTAGATAGTGAAGATCAAGTGCATGATAACACAATTGAACATATGATTACATTGTAGATTCAAGGTCCTTAATAGGGTTAGATTGTAGAATTAATATTTTTGGAAAATAACTCTTTACAAGTACGTGTGCTGCATGGTATATTCTATTTCCGGCCGAAAAAACACGAGATACACGGTGCGGCAAGCGAATGAAATAAGCTTCGAAAGAA
>NZ_VXKZ01000082.1:0-30278 GCF_008693195.1 Paenibacillus sp. UASWS1643 | reverse complement strand
AGGGTCCTGGGAGAGTAGGACGCCGCCAAGCAATTGAAGGACACACTTGATCATATCGAGTGTGTCTTTTTTGTGTTACCATTTTAGACCGAGAAATAACTATCTATATAGATAAGACAGCATCAAAACTTCACGTATATGAAGACAATCATTATTAATAACTGGACTCCGGATAAACTTCTATATGATCGACTTCTTGATTCTTGGCTCGTTCAGCAACCTTTCAGTTGAATTTAACGTACGTTTCAGTGGGATGGGGTATAGTGAAGCCATGTGAAAACGAGGAGGACCACAATGAATATATCTTCTGCAGCCAGCTCCACAACATCATACATATCGACATCTTCGAGTTCGGATAATTCAAGTAGTTTAGAGAAACAAAAGACGAAGCTGGAGGCTCAACTGGAGAAAGTCCAGTCCAGCAAGGACGATGAGAAGACAAAGGAGGCAAAGACCAAACAGCTTGAACAGCAAATCAAGCAGATTGAGGCACAGATTGCACAGCAAAGCTCTCAAGGAGCCGGTACAACCGTTACTATGGAGGCACCACCTGCCCAACCTTCAGCCAATGCAAAGGGCGTAGCTACCCCTAAGGAAATTGCAAACGCAACAACGGATAGCAATGGCCGATTCGATATACGTATCTAATTGCTTATATCTAATATAGGACAAAACATAACAAAGCCCTGACCGATCTTTATGGATCGTGCAGGGCTTTATTAATTTGTATATTAGATTATTTATGAGGTCTACCTACATTTTATCTACGTTCCATTGATCTTCTATCTGATGCTGTTATTATCTGTTAACGTTATTCAGCCTGCAACGCGTTTATTCGATCCGTAAGGGATCGTTTTCTATAGTACACGGCTATGGTTGCGAGAACCAGCATTTCGGACAGCGGTACGGCAAGCCATACACCCGTGACACCAAAGAAGGAAGGGAGAATCGCAATCAACGCAATCATGATGATCATTTCACGCGCAGCTGTGATCCAAATGGCCATTTTGGCATTACCAACAGATTGGAAATAGGTGCTCATGACAAAGTTAACACCCATAAACACATAGGCAAATGTAAATATACGTAATCCGTAAACGGCATTATCCGTTACGCCACTACTGAAGTTTCCAAAAATTTGTACGAAATAGGGTGCACCGATCTGAACAACAACCAGTAACAATAGACCGCATGTGAGAGCCGTTTTGGTGGCTAACCGTATCGTTTGTTGTACCCGTTTAACCTGACTTGCACCGTGATAATAGCTTATCAGAGGTTGGGCAGCGGATGCCAGACCCAGGAAAGCCAACAATACAACACCATGAATGTAGTTCAACACGGTAAAGGATGCTACACCATCCGTACCCGCAATGTGGTCCATGGAGATATTGTGAGAAACAGAGAAGACCGACATGCCGAGTTCAGCCAGAAAGCTGGGGAAACCAATGAGCAGCAAGGAAGCCAGCAGTTTGTTGTTCCATTTGAACCGGGTAAACGTAAGATTATTTGTTTTTTTGAAAAAGTGAGTAAACAGGACAAGCAGGGCAAGAGAAGCCGATACGATGGTACCGATGGCCACACCACGTACACCCCATTCGAGTACATACAATGTTATATAATTGATGATGATATTGGCTACAGCAAACGTAATCTGAGCGTACATGGATGTGTTGGGATTCCCATCGTTTCGTACAAAGACAGAGAGTGCATTCTCAATGGTGAAAACAAACCCGAACAATAACATGATATTCATATAGTCCGAAGCAAACGGGAAGGTCTCGGCGTTAGCACCGAGGGAGTATACCAGCTTGTCTTTGAACGTAAATGCAGTATATCCAATGGCCATCGTAACTAGCATAATGAGCATAATGGATTTGGTGAAAATTTGTTTGGCTGAAGTGATATCTTTTCTACCCATAGCGTTGGAGTACAACGTTGCCCCGCCCATACCAATCCACAGCGACATGGCAACAAAAAGCGTGTAGACAGGTGAGGCAATGCCGATTCCGGCCATCGCGGTAGAACCCAGTTTGTGTCCAACCATAATGCCGTCGATAATAAAATTAAAAGCAACTACCAGCATCCCCAATACAGAAGGCACGAGGTAGCTTATAAAAGCTTTACCTACAGATTGCCCTTCCAATGGATGCGTCCAATTCGTATTCATAATGACCTCCGTTAGTAAACTGAATGTTCATTCTGTATTTAAGAATACTGAACGTTCGTTCTGTATGATAACACGCCATGAATTCTCTTGGCAACTTTTGCGTTTAAATATCGTTTATGTGATAGAGTAGGTGGATATTTATAAGGCGGGAGGAATCTTGATGAAACAAAATAAATACGATGAAGCTGAATTTTTCAATAACTACAGTAAGATGGCTCGTTCCGTTCAAGGGCTGGATGCAGCCGGGGAGTGGCATGAATTGCAGACTCTTTTGCCTGATTTGAAGGACAAACGTGTGCTGGATTTGGGATGTGGTTTTGGGTGGCATTGCCGGTATGCGCGTGAACAAAAAGCGAGTTCAGTGATCGGTGTAGATCTGTCTGAAAATATGCTTCAGCGTGCTCGTGAAATGACGGACGATCCACAGATCGAGTACAGGCAGCTGGCGATTGAAGATGTTGATTTTTCACCGGGACAATTCGACGTTGTGATCAGTTCACTTGCCTTGCATTATATTGAAAGATTAGACAAGGTGTACGCTAAGATCAACGATTGTCTCGTAGAAGGGGGCACATTTGTACTATCCTCCGAACATCCCATCTTCACCGCTCGCGCTGCGCAGGATTGGCATTACGGACCCGAAGGGGAGATCCTACACTGGCCCGTGGATGATTACCACGATGAAGGGAAGCGTGTGGCGAACTTTCTGAATCAGGATGTGGTCAAATATCATCGCACACTGGCAACACATATGAATGAACTCATTAAGGCAGGGTTTACTATTCAAAAGGTGGCTGAATCCAAACCATCACCGGAGATGATCGAGCAGGTTCCAGGCATGAGAGACGAGAATCGCAGACCTATGTTTTTGATGATTGCTGCGTTGAAAGTATAACGATGAAAATGATACGTGTGGAGCGTTCGCCTAAAAGCTTTCTGATAGAGATTTCTAACTAAGCTAACTTGAAGGAATCAGTGTGTTCAGTGATGTTGAACACGCTTTTTTTAATTTTGCTACAATAATAAGAAATAATGTCCAAAACAGGGAACCAAATCACAGTAGATTCAGTCATATTAAGTGAGGTGAACAACAGTTGGATGATCAATTACTGGCACAGGCTCAGACTATAGACAATTACACACTTAGCAACATAATGGATGACTACGGAAATGATGTGTGGAATTACGCTTATTTTCTGACCAAAAGTGTCGAACAGGCAGATGAATTGTCACAGGAGGTATTTATTCGGGCGTACTCAGGGATAGCTCATTATCGTGGAGATTGCTCATTGAAAACCTGGCTGTTGACGATTACTAGAAACACCACTTTTACATATCGAAAATCCAGATTTTTTCGTAGCAGTCTGTGGGGAGAGACGTTACCCATTGAGACAGAGCATGGGGGTTCGAGCCAAAGAGTCATGATTGCAGAGCAGCCTGCACATCCTTCGGCCGAGATGGAAGTGATGCGTAAGGAGCATATCCATGAAATCTGGGATATTGTTCTGGCGTTGCCAAAGAAGTTCCGGGAGATTCTTTTGCTGAATCTGAAATATGAGCTTACGACGAGTGAGATTGCTTAGATGTTGGAAATCAGCTCAGGCACAGTAAAATCCAGACTTTCCCGAGGTAAGGACAAGGTACGGAAACATTGGGAGGAGCGAAGCAAATGAGACAAAAGGATGAGCAATGGGAAAAGGAAATCCGGAAGGGACCGTTTGCTTCGTCTCCTTTTACAGAGGATCACAAGCGCAAGGTGCTTCAACAGGTGGAGTGGATGAAGAAGTCGGAAGAGGGAAGCAAGGGAGATAGGTCAGAGGACAGTTCCAGGTCATCCAGGCCGTTTAGACCGCAAGTAGGCAACGTGTCACACAAGCGTCGCCCTAGAAGAGGGCTTCTTGTTGCCGGCACGGGTACGTTAGTTATTGCTGCTGGATTGTTCCTATGGATCTGGGATGATGGACAGCTGGTGAAACCCGTGATCGAGCAGGTCTATCCGACAGCAGCGTTACAGTTATCCGATGGTTTGAACACAAATCTGCTAACCGACAAAATGAAAAGAAATGTTGCGACTACGATGCGAGACGATCTGGGTAAACAAATACGGATTACGAAAGTTGAAGACTTGCCTGTGTCTGGAAGAATATATGTAGAAGCTGGAAATGAAAGTGAGAAGGAGTACGCGAAGATATGGCTCGATGCGGCAACAGGCAATCTGCGAGAAGTAGAGATGAGACGTGAGATGCTGGCGAGTGAGCTGGAGCACCGTTATCTGCGCCAGGTATCATCGCTTTTGCAAAGTATAGGCAGTACTCCAACGCTTAAACCTGCATCCGTTCGACGTTATGTGAGTATGAAACAAAGGGAATTGGAGCCGATATCGTATACCACATTAACGTTAGAAAATGAAAATAGTTATGGTGAGATTGTATGGCAACAGGACAAGGCTATATCAATCACAGGCGACCTGAGACCTGATCAAATATCCCAGGCGGCGCTGGCGGATGCCAGAAACGCGATTGAGGCTCTGTCTGGTAAGGCCAATCTTGATCTGGTAAGAGCAAGCCGAAGCAAAGATGATGAACTTGGCAAGGATACAGTCTTTTTTTCCTTTAAAGATAACTACTTTGTACAGATGACCGAAGGAAAAGAGGGCGTGGGTTATACGGTTGGGGATGCCAATCATTATGAGCAACAAGAAATAGGTAACATCGAAGAGATGGAGGCTTATCACGAGAAATTATTTAATATAGATGAATCCCTTCTCAGGGACAATGTTGGTCCTATAATTAAAAAAATATTTAACGTTGATTTTAACGCCTATAAACTTCACAGAAATGCTGAGCAATTGGGAATGGTCACATTTGAACTGGAATCGAGCACAGATGTTTTTCAGGTTGAATACAGGGAAGATGGACGGATCAAGATGATCACTAGAGGCGAGTTATAGGGCTTGATCTTACATGTTACAATTTACTTCATAGATGGCATGAGTATAAGGAGATAATGATGAAATATTTGGTGAGTTCATGTCTGGCCGGAGTAGCTTGCCGTTACAATGGAACAGCGAGCCTGGATGAGAAAATTCAGGAGCTTGTGGAGCAGGAGCAGGCTAAGATGGTATGTCCGGAGCTGCTTGGCGGATTCTCCACTCCACGGGAACCGGCTGAAATTATCGGTGGCACGGGTAAGGATGTGCTGGCAGGCACTGCAAAAGTGATTGAGAAAAGTGGCAAGGACGTCACAGAGCTGTATATCAAGGGAGCCTATCAGGCACTCGAATGGGCGCGAGAATTGAATGTATCGTGTGTGGTACTGAAGGAGTTTAGTCCGTCCTGTGGTACACAGATGATCTATGATGGGAATTTTGCCAACCACAAGGTAACTGGAGAAGGTGTCACCTCAGCATTGTTGAGACAAGAAGGATATACCGTCATTTCTGAAAATGAATGGATGGAGCAACTATAGGTCGCACAGATATCGTTTCATATTCACAGAAAAGCCGCTGGATTTTATCCTGGCGGCTTTTCTGTTGTCTACCATTACTTTTCTCATTAAATGAATAAAGTCGATTTTCCTGAAATGCTAACAAACAATATGGATACATACGATATAGATATAAGATATATAAGGCTATCTACTATTTAAAGTGGGGGAATAATCATGTCAATTCAGTCTAAGCCAAAAAATAAGAAAGGAAATAAACTCAAAAATATAAAATTAACAACAACGATGGTCATCATGACTGTGATTAGTCTAATCGGCTTGTTTACTGTTTTTCTGATTGGGATTTTCGGAATGAACGAAGCAAAAACGGGACAAGGTATCCTCTACAATGACCGTTTCCAGCATCAAACCAATGTTCTTGAATTGAAAAGTAATTTCTATAATATGCGCGCCAATTATACAAAGGTTCTTGATAATGCAGAGTATACCGACAAACAGTACGATCAAGTTCAGAAAGGTAAGAAGAGTATCACGGATGGCATGAATGAATTTTCAGCAAGAAACTTGGATACCAAAGAAAAAGAGATATTTACAGATTTGGTAGCAAAGATGGATACATATTATCAGGATATTGAGCAAATCATGGATGCCAAAAAGATGTCGGGCACCTACGATAGTGAAGAGAGAGGAAGAATTAACAAAAGCAGTACAGCGATTGTGGAGACGATCACCCTTTTGAGTGCGTATAACGAAGAAGAGTCAGCCAAGCTCTATGCGGATACACAGGAAGTAATTCAGCAGCGAGCATTGGTGCTTGGTTCGGTTCTTTTGCTTTCACTTGCAGCACTCATTCTTATTTCATTTGTAATGATTCGTAGTATACGTCAACGAATGAAAGCAATTACCCGTTATTGTGAAGAAATAACGCAAGGCAACTTAACGACATCCTTAGATCCGCGTCTAACACAGGGAAATAATGAGATAAGTGTCATCGCACGAGCTATTCGTACAATGACCGATTCCACAACAAATGTCATTCGTGGTGTAATTCAGGAATCTCATCATATCAATCAGGTTAGCGATCTTACCAACCAGAACATGGCTGGTCTGAATGAACGGATTCGTGAAGTATCAGCTACAGTTGAAGAGCTCTCGGCTGCAATGGAAGAGGCTTCAGCCCATACGGAAAATATGAATCATTCGGCTGCTGAGATGCAACAGGGAGCTGAATATATATCGGAACAGACATCTAAACAAGCAGAATCCGCCTATGTGACCAGCACGAAGGCTGAAAAGTTGAAGCAGGAAGCCCGCGAATCGAGCCGAGCAGCCATAGATATGTATGATCATACGAGTAAGAAAATGTCAGAAGCGCTGGAACGTGCAACAGCTGTAGATCAGATTGGTATATTATCTCAGTCTATTTTGGATGTTACAGCGCAGACTAATCTGCTTGCACTCAATGCATCCATTGAAGCTGCAAGGGCTGGAGAAGCAGGCAGAGGTTTTGCGGTTGTAGCAAGTGAGATTCGAAAGTTGGCTGATGATTCCAGGCAGGCTGCCGATCAAATCCAACAGGTCACGGAAGAAGTTATGCAGTCTGTAACCAATCTGTCCTCGAATGCCAAAGAGTTGCTATCCTTTATGTTCAATCAGGTTGGAAAGGATTATAAATTATTGGAGGATACAGCTGAACAGTATTATGTCGACTCCCTTGATCATGCCAATGCAGTTAAAGATCTCAATGCAACCTCACAACAAGTGACTGCAAATATCAAAATACTAGTGGGCTCCATTCACGAGATTGCATCAACCAGTGAACAATCAGCTGCATCCAGTCAGGAAATTGCAGGACATATGGTCGCCTCTACTGCGCAATCTGTGGAAGTAGTTAAACAATCTGATCAAGTCAAGGATAGTGCATTAAATCTGAATAAGCTGGTTCAAGATTTCAAGATTTAAAAGGAAAAGAGTCGTAGATAATCTACTAGGGCCATGTAAGTGTCCTGGTGGATTATCGCTGTCTCTCATCCAATACTTACTTTTATAAACCAAGAAACAATAATGTGCGTACTTTTAATTCATGCGTATAGAACCTAAACTAATACTTGAGATGAAACAACTTAAACATTATTGTTCAACATAAAAAATATATAAAAAGGACGTGGAGTTCCATGGAAGTTACAGCAAAGTCAAAGACAAAGGAAGACATCTTAAAGGCTTATCATTTCCGGCATGCAACAAAGATATTTGATGATACCCGCAAAATCTCGGATGAGGATTTCCAATTTATATTGGAAACAGGCAGATTATCCCCAAGTTCCATTGGTCTTGAACCGTGGAAGTTTCTGATTGTACAAAATCCGAACCTGCGTAAGCGTCTGTCCGAAGTCTCTTCCGGTGCTCAAAAGCAATTGGCTACAGCGAGCCATTTTGTTGTTATTTTGGCTCGGTCCGATGCCAGTTATAATTCTCCCTATGCGGAATACATGTTGAAGGAAACAAAGGGAATGCCGGACGACGTATTTGAGCTAACAAGTCAGGCTTATGGAAAGTTCCAAAATAACCAGAGAATTCTGGATAACCCACGATCATTATTTGACTGGGCATCCAAACAGACTTATATTGCACTTGGTAACATGATGACGGCGGCAGCTCAGATCGAGATTGATTCTTGTCCAATCGAAGGTTTCAGCCGTGAGGATGTCCATCGGATTATGGAAGATGAGGGGTTGCTGGAGGATGGTGCATGGGACGTCTCGGTGATGGCAGCCTTCGGTTATCGGGTAGAGGAGCCCCAACGTGAGAAGTCCAGACAATCCGTTGAGAAAATTACCCAATGGATTAACTGAATACAGCATGAACTCAATATGAATTAATAATGATGATCTAAGATCTAACTTATATTATAGGACAGGATCATAACAGAATCGAAACAGCCCGATATTTTCCACATGTGAGAAGGATGGAAAGGGCTGTTTTTCTTTTTATAAAAAGAACTTGAAAATGCATAGATGTCTATGTATAATGAGGTCATGCCTAAATACAACGCAATTGCACTGATTGCAAGAATCAGAGACCATGTCAACAAACGGATTGTACACGAATTGGAACAGCATGAGGTAACAGGGATTGTTCCTTCTCATGGAGATGTATTAATGTTCTTGTACCGGGAAGAGACGCTGTCGATCAAGATGTTGGCTGAACGGGTTCAACGCACGCAACCAACGGTAACGGTACTGGTCAACAAGCTGGAGAAGCTCGGTTATGTTGAACGCAGCAAGAGTGCCGAAGATAGCCGGGTGACGATGATTCACCTAACCGAACAGGGGAAGCGACTCGAACCGATCTTTCATCAGGTATCAGAGCAGATTAATGACATCATCTATAGTGGTCTGTCCGATGAACAGTCGGAGCAATTGGAGAGCTTGCTGTCCATTATTGCCCGAAAGTTATAATGAATGAACTCTTCTGTCTGCAACCCTTCCAGATTTAACTGGGGTGGAGGCAGAAGAGCCCAATTATTTTTTTACCCACATACATAGATGTCTATGTATGTGGGAACGTATCAATGTAACCCCATTTTCGAAACCTAACTCAAACCAAAACCTGGAGGGATTCACACTATGAAACATCTTATCGTATATGCTCACCCGCACACAGACAGCTTTAATAACGCAATCCTCAATACTGCTGTAGAAGCTCTCGAAGCTCAAGGCCATGAAGTAGTCGTTCGTGACTTGTACAAGCTTGGATTCCAACCCGTACTGACTGAAGCCGATACAGCTTCCATGCGCGCAGGACAGACACCACAGGATATCGCGACGGAGCAGCAGTTTGTTACAGATGCAGAAGCTATTACATTCATCTATCCGATCTGGTGGACAGGTCTTCCTGCCATTATGAAAGGATATGTTGACCGTGTATTCGCCTATGGTTTTGCATATGCAGCGGGTGAAGCGGGTATCGATAAATTGCTGACAGGCAAAAAAGGACTCATCATCAACACACATGGTACACCAAGTGAAATTTATGATCAGATTGGTATGACTGCTGGGTTGAAAGTTACCTCAGACGTAGGTATCTTCGATTTTGTAGGCATTGAAGCCGTAGATCATCTGCTCTTTGGAAGTATTGGATACCTGGATGCACCCGCATATCAAGCCATGTTGGATCAGGTTAAACAGACGGTAACGACCAAATTCTAATATAGATGTTGGTTCCCTAGAGGGATTCCATATAATACCAGACCGACTCGATCATGAGTCGGTTTGTTTGTTCATGTGTTTGCAAAATGGATGAAAGGGGGTATAATTTACCCATGGAACCTATACTTATATTCAAAGCATTATCGAACGAGACACGTAGACAAATCCTGTTGTGGCTCAAAAACCCGGAGCAACACTTTCCACCGCTGGAACTATCTCAGCATCCGGATGGTGGCAAGAACGGAATCTGTGTTGGCACGATTCAACTGAAGGCTGGACTGGCTCAGTCGGTTATATCCAGTTATCTGCTGACCATGCTCAAGGCAGGATTGCTGCTCTCCGAGCGAAGAGGACAATGGACGTATTATAGGCGCAACGAGGAGACGATCCGTCAGTTTGCCGAGTACGTGCAGAACGAGTTATAAGCCGGATGCCGGAACGGAAGCTGGGATGCACATGCAGCAGGGATTCCGTCCGGATGTAAACGGCTAGCATATCATCACATTACCTTATCCAGTTGCGATTTAATTAATCTATATATCTGGATATACAAAAATATAATCATCGAGGAGATTAAACGATAATGACTACAGAAAATACGGCTTCATCTCATAAAGAACACATCAATGACGTTAAGCTTTCCATCCTGGATCTGGCTCCTGTCGTAGTGGGTGCAACACCTGCTGATGCTTTGCGCAACAGCCTGGATCTGGCACAGCATGCTGAGCGTTGGGGATATCACCGTTACTGGGTAGCTGAACATCACAACATGCCGGGTATTGCTTCATCCGCAACTTCGGTTGTTATTGGATATCTGGCTGGTGGAACCAAAACGATTCGTCTGGGTTCAGGAGGCATCATGTTGCCTAACCATGCACCGCTTGTCATCGCTGAGCAGTTCGGCACACTGGAATCCTTGTATCCTTGCAGAATTGATCTGGGACTGGGTCGCGCACCAGGTAGTGACCGGCGTACATCGCTTGCACTGCGCAAAGATCTGAACAGTGGGGAAGATTTCCCTGAGCTGTTGGCAGAACTAAGAGCATACTTTGATGCTTCGGCGACATCTTATCATGCGCCTGTTCGCGCAGTTCCTGGAGAAGGATTGAATATTCCAATTTACCTCTTGGGGTCCAGTGATTTCAGTGCACGTCTGGCAGGTCAGCTGGGATTGCCGTTTGCTTTTGCCAGCCACTTCTCGCCCGATTATACCCGGATTGCATTAGAGACGTATCGAAACAACTTCCAACCATCAGAAAGCTTGAAGGAGCCACATGTGATTGTTGGTGTCAATGCTGTTGTTGCGGATACAGACGAGGAAGCGGCATGGCTGGGTACAACGATGCAACAGCAGTTCCTGAACATTATTCGCGGCACAACGGGATTGGTACAGCCTCCGGCAGAGATGGAAGGCAAGTGGACGGACCGTGAGAAAGCTGGTGTGGAGCAGACGCTGAAGGCGGCTGTTAATGGTTCCCCAGAAACCGTACGTGGACAGCTGGAATCCTTCATTCGGCAGACGCAGGCAGATGAGCTGATTATTACGTCGATGATCTATGATCATAAGGCACGTCTGCATTCCTATGAGTTAATCGCACAATTGGCGGGAAAAGCTTAATCTTAAATTTCCACCATATAAGCTGGCTTAATAGTAAGCTATAGATCCAAATTTACGGTTCGTCTCCCAGTGAGGCGAGCCGTTTTTGAGTAGGGAAAATTTGCAAATGATTTGTATGGGGCAGAAGATTCATTTTGGGGTAAAATGACTTTATCGGTTTAATTTGAAACGGTTAATCAGCACCATACGTATAAATCCAGAGTGTTATACATATGTTGGCTTGTACAAGGTACTTTTTTATTCGTGTGTGGGGCATTTATCTAGCTTTATAGTTAAGTTTTGATTAAGGGTCATAAGAGAGGACGACACGCCTATGGAGCAACCTGAGCAACCCCGCGTTTGGCCGGAGCGGTTCAAGCGATTTTTTCTTAACAACAAGTTTGTGCTATTTCTGCTGATTCTGCTGTTGGTGGGACTGAACGTGATGGTTCTGACCAAAGTATCCTTTGTTCTTCATCCGCTCGCAGTACTCATCAAGACAATTGTGTTACCGATCATTCTGTCAGGCATACTCTACTATCTGCTGAATCCGATTGTGGATGTGATGGAGAGGTGGAAAATTAAGCGCGGCTGGTCCATTCTAATCCTGTATCTTGCGATTGGAGGCATTCTGACAGTTGTTGTGTTGGCAGTCATTCCGGTTGTACGGAACCAGATTGTAGGACTAATTGAAAACTTTCCAACGTACAGTGAGACGGTAAAACAGCAGTTTGAGGAGCTTACGGGCAGTAAATTGTTCGGTCAGTTCCAGGAAACGGTGAACCTGAATTCGCAGGACTGGTGGGGAACAATCTCCCAAAAGGCTACTGAAATTTTGAACTCGACCTGGACCAAATTGGGCGGATTCCTCGGAGCTTTCACGGAGACCGTGCTGTCCATCGTAACAGTCCCGTTCATCCTGTTCTATCTGCTGAAAGACGGCAAGAAGCTTCCATCGAAAATTCTGTCTTTCCTGCCGATAAAGAGCCGTACGGGCGCAATGCATGTACTGGAAGACATCAATCACCAGATCAGTTCATTCATTCGTGGACAGATTATCGTCAGCTTCTGCATCGGTATTCTGCTCTACATCGGTTATATGGTCATTGGTCTGGATTATGCACTGATTCTTGCAATTATCGCCTCGTTTACAAGTGTTGTTCCGTATTTGGGACCTGCAATTGCCATTACACCTGCGTTAATCGTGGCACTCGTCACTTCGCCGGTGATGCTGTTGAAGATGGTTGCCGTATGGACGATCGTACAGTTAATCGAAGGTAAATTCATCTCGCCACAGATCATGGGTAAAACGCTGAAGATTCATCCGATCACGATTATCTTTGTCATTCTGACTTCGGGTAATCTGTTTGGAGTCGTGGGCATTCTGCTCGCTGTTCCAGGATACGCGGTGCTGAAAGTATGTGTATCGCATATCTTCAACTGGTTCAAGGACAGATCCGGCCTGTATGATCCTAACAAGAACAATCTTTTATAACCAAAGTGGCAAGCTCCAATGGATAGTTTAATCAGACGATTTAGTCACTTTGTATCCTGTATAAAACGGTACCCTTACCAAGAAGAACCCCCGTCCATCGGCATACAGCCGAGAGGCGGGGGTTCTTCTGCATGAACAAGCTTGGCTGCTGCCTAGCTGTGTTTAATATGTTGGAGCGTTTGCAGGAAAATCTGCTCAATATGAGCATCATCCAGAGAGTAGTACACGGTCTTGCCTTCCTTACGCCGTTTGACGATCCGCATGTTGCGGAGTGAACGCAGCTGGTGTGAAATGGCCGACTGTCCCATGTCGAGCAGAACCGTCAGGTCATGAACACATAATTCCTTCTGTAACAGCGCATCAATAATACGTAGACGTGTGGGGTCGCTGAATGCCTTGAACCAATCTGCCATCTCGGAAGACGTCTCCCGATCCATGAGTGAAGTGCGAATTGTCTGCACGTCGGCTTCAGTACCTGAGCAGGCTGCATCACATTCGCTTGGTGCTTTAACTGGTTGTTCCATTTCCTATCACCGCCTATGTTAACAACTATAGCTCTATTATATCCAAAACCCGCCTAAAGCGAAATGATTACTATTAGCATAATCTGTATGAAAAATCAACAACGATTGTTGACACTCATGTTTAGGCGTGCATATAATAGGGGTAACCAAACATATGAATGAGTGCTCATATATTGAATACAATTGAAATATAACATCGTTTTTGTACTGCAAAGGGGAGAATTCACATGGGAACCGGACAGGAACAGGTGAAAAGGGAACTGGTGCTTGATGGACTGGATTGTGCGAACTGCGCATTGAAGATTGAGAATGGCGTCAAAAAAATTAAGGGCATTAACGAATGCTCTGTCAATTTTGTTACCAAAACATTATCGCTGCACACCACTTCCGATATGGATGAACAGGTAGTGGAAGAAGCAAAGCGCAAAGTGCTTCGGCTGGAGCCTCATATTCGCATTTCGGAAAAAGGAAAACACGTGAACGGATATGTGCACACCCATGCAGGGAGTGCGGCTGGTTCACACGAACACAGTCATGACCATGCCCGACATGATCATGGACATTCACATTCACATGGCAATCACTCGCATACTCATGATCATAGGGAACCGCAGGACCACGCACACGAGCACGGAAGTCGCGCTGGACATAATCACGATCACAGCCATACCCATGATCACGATGCTCATGCAGGCCACTCGCATGAACATGGTACAGGACAGACAAAAGTGTTGCTTGCTCGTCTTGCTGCAGGTTCTGTGTTGCTCGCAGCTGCAATCTGGTCGCCGCTGGAGGGCTGGGCGCAATTTACTCTATATGCGCTCGCTTATCTGATTGCCGGGGGAGACATCGTGCTTCAGGCGTCCAAAAACATCATCCGCGGTCAGGTGTTCGATGAATACTTCCTCATGTCCGTCGCTACCCTGGGTGCCTTTGCCATTGGAGAGTATCCGGAAGGGGTAGCCGTTATGCTCTTCTATCAGCTCGGTGAGCTGTTTCAGGGCATGGCGGTTAATCGGTCACGCAAGTCGATTCAGTCATTGATGGACATTCGCCCGGACTACGCGAATATTCTGACGGGTTCGGGTGACGAGACACGGCGTGTATCTCCGGAAGACGTACGGATCGGTGATCGTATTGTCGTGAAGGCAGGAGAGCGAGTACCACTGGATGGTATCGTTCAAGCTGGGCGTTCCATGGTGGACACTTCTGCTCTGACAGGGGAATCCGTACCTCGTGAACTGGAGTCCGGAAGTGATGTACTGAGTGGATTTGTGAACAAAAATGGTATGTTGACGATTGAAGTGACCAAAACGTTTGGTGAATCAACGGTATCCAAGATTTTGGACCTGGTGCAGAACGCGAGCAGCCGAAAAGCGAAAACAGAACATTTTATTAGTAAATTCGCCCGTTATTACACCCCAGTTGTTGTGATCCTTGCAGCCCTGATTGCATTTGTTCCACCGTTGATACTTAGTGGTGCAACATTTGCGGACTGGATCTATCGTGCATTGGTCTTCCTGGTTATCTCATGCCCTTGTGCGCTGGTGGTTTCTATTCCACTTGGATTCTTCGGTGGTATCGGAGCGGCTTCACGTAACGGGATTCTTGTCAAAGGCAGTAATTATCTTGAAGCATTAAACGATGTGAAAGTCGTTGTTTTTGATAAAACAGGTACACTAACCAAAGGTGTTTTCAAAGTAACAGCCATTCGTCCACAAGGCGGACGCACGGAAGATGAACTGATGAAGCTGGCAGCCATTGCCGAAGCCAATTCCAATCATCCGATTGCCGAATCCATTCGTGCAGCTTGGGCCAAAGCCATTCCCACGCAAGGTGTGGAAGGTTATGATGAAGTTGCCGGACATGGGATCAAGGTGAGCGTGGATGGTCTGGAAGTGCTGGCAGGCAACGCCAAATTAATGAAGCAGGCTGGTATATCCTATACCACACCGGAGACGGCTGGAACGATAGTGCACGTTGCTGAAGCTGGCACGTATGTTGGTCATCTGATCATTGCTGATGAAGTGAAGGACGATGCAGCAGCTGCTATTCAGGCGCTGAAGAAGCTTGGCATCCGCAAAACGGTCATGCTGACAGGAGATGCCAAAGCCGTGGGTGAAGCGGTAGGACGTGAGCTGGGTGTGGATGAGGTCTACGCTGAATTGTTGCCACAGGATAAAGTCGAACGACTGGAGCAACTGGAAGCTGCCAAATCTCCGAAGGAAAAAATGGTGTTTGTCGGTGACGGCATCAACGATACACCTGTACTGGCGCGCGCCGATGTGGGCGTGGCCATGGGTGGACTCGGCTCAGATGCAGCGATTGAAGCGGCAGATGTGGTCATCATGACCGATGAACCGTCAAAACTTGCGAGTGCAATCCGCATTGCAAAGCGTACACGCATGATTGTGTGGCAAAATATCGCGTTTGCTCTGGGGGTTAAAGCGATCTTCCTGCTACTCGGTGTGTTCGGCATAGCTACCATGTGGGAAGCGGTATTCTCTGATGTCGGTGTCACGGTGCTGGCTGTCCTTAACGCCATGCGTGTACTCCGTGTGAAGAATATCTAAGTTTACGAAACGATCCAGGCGGCTCTTCGTATATACGTAGAGCCGTTTTTTATATTTTTATGTAGATAAGTCTAACTAGACATTTACACGAGAACGGAGAGGACAGAGATAACCTGAAGAAGTGAAGCTACATCGGCAGGTTATTCTATTATCGGAGGAGTCTCAGTGTAAGCAGGTCTATGGAAGACAACAGTGAAGGGGAGAACGTTTTGACAGGAGCAATAGTTGGGATCATCATTGGAGTGTGTTATTTCATTCTGGGGTTAATGGTGTTCAAAAAACCACCGAAAATGATTAACGGAATATATGGTTATCGGACCCCGCGTGCAATGAGTAATCCCGAGTTGTGGGACGAAGCACAAAGTTATAGCGCCAATCTGATGATGCAATTTGGAGTGATCATTACGATATTTGGCATTATCGGTTTTTGGCTTACAGATGTACGAGCTTTGGTGCTGAGTCTGGTTGCTACAGGGTTCTATACGTTCAGACTGTTTACCAGAGTGGAAGGCCGTCTGAAGCAAATGCAGCGTGCTCAACAGCAACAGCAACAGAATGAGCAGAACGTTTAAGGCAAAATGAATGAATAGTTTACAGAGGAAGACTCGCGCGTGAAGCGGGTCTTTTTTTTGTTGAAGATAGAGAATGGAAGGCGATGTTGAACTCGCTAAGGCTTTATGTTTAAAATCTAACGTTGACGTCAACGTTAATGTTATATATAATTATGTACATAACATTATAGACATATGGAAGAGGTGAGGGAAATGAGTTTATATAAAATCGACGACGTAGCCAAGGAATGCGGTTTGACCAAGCGAACCATTCGGTATTATGAAGAGATTGGTGTCATGCCTTCACCTCAGCGGACAGATGGCGGAACGCGGTTGTACACTCGGGAGGATATCGATTATCTGAAGAAGGTGGTTCGCGCCAAAGAGGTACTTGGATTCTCCCTTCAGGAGCTACATACCTATGTGGCAACGGCAGATGCCTTGAACGAACAACGTTTTGACTACCAGCAGACGACCGAAGTGAGAGAACGGATTGAGAAGCTCACCACGATGGAAACAACGCTGGATGGTCAGTTACAACTGATTGAGCAGAAATTGCAGAGCATACATGCCGTACAGACTGAACTGGAAGAGCTGCGTGAACGCGTTCGGAGCGGTCTTCAGAAGTTACAGGCATATGATCCGCAGGGTGATGAGGACGGCTAACCGAATTAGCATCTAACGTTTAATAAACAAAACTGTATACACATAATCGCTACACGGAGTGAGCACCATAGTACCTGTGGCGATCCTGTACAAACACCGGATGTTCCGGTGTCATTTTGTGCCGTTTTGTTACCTCTAATTCTGAAAATGCATAGAAACTTTCATGGTTTTTCACGTCATTTTCAAATATAAAGCTTAACCACATAAATTATTCGCAGGGGGAATTACGTATGAAAAGAGAGCCATCATTACCGGACGAATTGCCGTCATCACGTGGGGGCTTACTGTCTCAACCGCGAGCGGTATGGGCGGTCGCCTTTGCATGTATCATATCCTTTATGGGTCTGGGGCTGGTTGACCCGATTCTACCCGCAATTGCAGATCAACTGCATGCATCCAAAAGCCAAGTGTCACTGCTATTTACCAGTTATAACGCTGTAACCGGGGTAGCGATGCTGATTACAGGTGTCGTATCCAGCCGGATTGGTGTGAAGTGGACGTTGCTCAGCGGTATATTGCTGATTATTATCTTCTCGTTCCTCGGTGGTACCTCAGACACGGTAGGTGCATTGGTAGGTTACCGTGGCGGTTGGGGACTGGGTAATGCCTTGTTCATCGCAACGGCGTTATCTGCCATTGTTGGACTGTCCACGTCGGGGACAGCCAAAGCGATTATTTTGTACGAAGCAGCGTTAGGTCTCGGGATTGCGGTTGGACCGCTGCTTGGCGGTGAGCTAGGTTCCATCTCTTGGCGCGGCCCGTTCTATGGCGTAGCTGTCCTGATGGCGATTGCCTTTATCAGCATTACATTTATGTTGCCCAAGATGGCCAAACCGAAAACACGCAGTTCTTTTTCCGATCCGTTCAAAGCATTAAGTTATCCTTCATTGAAAACATTGGCGATTACCGCCTTCCTGTACAACTTTGGATTCTTTACCTTGATGGCTTATTCACCATATGTCATGAATCTGGATGAGCACGGGTTGGGTTATGTATTCTTTGGCTGGGGACTGATGCTGGCGATTACGTCGGTATTCGTCGCACCAAGATTACAACGCCGATTCGGATCAGTTCCGTCCATGAGTGTCATGCTTACATTGTTCGCGATTGATCTGGTTGTTATGGCAGTAGGTACCGTGATGGGTTCACCAACTACCGTTATTGTTGCAGTTATTGTAGCGGGGATTTTCCTTGGAATTAACAACACGTTGATTACAACGGCTGTTATGGAAGCCGCACCTGTGGAGCGTTCTGTTGCTTCTGCTGCATACAGCTTCGTTCGTTTCCTGGGTGGTGCACTTGCTCCATGGCTTGCAGGTAAATTGTCCGAGTGGTTCCTGCCGGAAACGCCGTTTTATTTTGGCGCATTAATGGTTCTGATTGGTGTCGTGGTACTGCTGGTACGCCGTCATCATCTGCGGGATATCGATTCCGCTATTACATCTCATTAATTCACAGGAGGGATTGCAATGCTGAAACATATATTGGTTGCTGTTGATGGTTCAGAACATGCGCATAAAGCTTTGGAGCAAGCATTGATTCTGGCTGAAGATATGAAACATCCCGCAAGTCTGTTGATCGTGCATGTTAATCCGGCTATCTCTATCAATGAACCTGCATTGGGTGTTGATCTGGAAGCTCGGATTGCCGAAGAAGGGCAACATATTATAGAACCGGTGACCAGACAGTTGTCCGGACGGGACATTGCATATGAGACACTGCTGATTGCAGGTGATCCCGTTAATGAGATCTGCCGTGTGGCGCGTGAACGAGATTGTGGAATGATTGTGATGGGTACAGGCGGGAAAGGCATGCTCGCAGAGATGATCGTGGGCAGTGTCAGCCATGGCGTGTTAAAACATGCAGAGTGCCCCGTCCTGACGGTTAAATAGGTTGTGAAATCCTTTATAATGCAATAGCTCAAGATCGCCACAATGGCTCATCAGGTACGTTACAAGCTATGATTGCCGAATACCCTAGTGGGTTGATGGCACGAAAATAGTGTATAAATAGATTATCTAAATTGAACTGAACTTTTACATGAGACAGCGATTGGTAGGTTGTTCTGTCATCGAAGTGGCAGTGTAATATTCTTAAGTTCAATAGGCTCTAAAAGGATGGAGGATGCAGCATATGAAAAAACAACATCTGTTTATCGGGGGCAAACCGACCGAATCCGTAGATTATAAAGCACTTCAAGCGCCATATTCCGGGGAAACGCTGGCAGAAGTCTCTTCGGCTTCAGCAGAGGAAGCAGAGGCTGCTGTTGCAGCTGCGGTTCAAGCCGGGAAGGCAATGCGCCAGATGCCTGCACATCAGCGTGCAGATATTCTGTACAAGTTGTCCTCCATGCTTGAAGAACGCAAGGAAGAAGCAGCGCGAATCATAGCTCTTGAAGCGGCGAAGCCAATTACCGCAGCACTGGCAGAGGTTGACCGGACGGTGGAAACGTATCGTTTTGCCGCCGAAGAAGCCAAACGGCTGACCGGAGAGACGGTTCCGATGGATGCAGCCAAAGGTGGAGAAGGGCGCATCGGATATACGATGCGGCAACCTCTAGGTGTCATCGGTGCGATAACGCCGTTTAATTTTCCAATGAACCTGGTAGCCCATAAAGTTGGCCCAGCGCTGGCAGCAGGCAATACGATTGTGCTCAAACCTGCAGAGCAGACGCCTCTATCTTCCTATTACATCGCTAATCTGCTGCAGGAAGCCGGACTGCCGGATGGTGCACTGAACGTAGTGAGCGGTGATGGCAAAACCATTGGTGATGTGCTTGTTGAGCACCCCCATGTTGCCCATATTACGTTTACAGGCAGTCCAGCGGTAGGCACGAGCATTCGTAGCAAAGCAGGACTCAAACGCGTGACATTGGAGCTAGGGTCCAATGCAGCGGTGATCGTGGATAAGGACGCAGACCTGGACAAAGTGGTCCCTCGATGTGTGACCGGTGCTTTCACGTATCAGGGGCAGGTATGTATCTCGCTACAGCGAATCTACGTACATCGTGACATCTCGGAAGAATTCATCCGGCGTTTCGCTGAAGCGGCCAAACAAGTGGTGGTCGGAGACCCGCTGAACCCGGATACGGTGGTATCTGCGCTGATTACCTCCAAGGATGTACAGCGTACACTCGACTGGATTGAAGAAGCCAAACAGGCCGGGGCTGAAGTGGCAGCAGGTGGTCAAGCTGAAGGAGGCGTTCTGCGTCCAACGGTGCTGATTAACGTTCCGCGTGATGCCAAGGTATCCTGTCAGGAAGTGTTTGCACCCATCGTTGTGATCAATACGGTAGATTCCGTTGAAGAGGGTATTGAACATGTTAACGATTCGATATACGGGCTTCAGGCAGGCGTATTCACAAACGATATTCGTACGGCTCTCCATGCTGTCGATCAGATCGAAGCAGGCGGAGTTATGATTAATGATATTCCCACGTTCCGAGTGGATCACATGCCTTACGGCGGTGTAAAACAGAGTGGTATTGGTCGTGAAGGTGTAAAATATGCTGTAGAGGAAATGACGGAATTGAAGTTTGTTATGTTTAACAAAGGGTGAGTCTCTTCCATTCTTTTACTCAATATACCGTATGCTAATGGAAATATAACTGCATGCTCCTGTGCCGGAAGAATGGCACAGGATTTTTTAATTGAAGATCATGGAAAAAGTTTCGAAAATACATACGGATTCTTCATAGACTGCGGGTTCACATCTGATGAGACGGGTATAACATACTTAACAAACCGCAACTTAACTGTCTAAACACCGCTCATATCACCGAAGCAAACCCATCCATAGCACGAGCGGAATGAAGCGGTTCAGCACTGCCGAAAGTCTTATATTCTCTCATTATTCAAATAAAATGCAGTATGAAATAAGCCTGAACTTTGGAGTTGCAGGACAGACAGGAGGTGTATTCAAATGGCATATTCCATGGTTGACGTATCGGGGATGTCAGGCGTAAGCCTGAATGAACTGAGCCAGTATGCAGAGACAGGTCTTCTGAATCCGGCCTTTGGGGATTTGGATGAAGCTATCTATTATGAAAAGCAGGAATTACTGAGACTCCAGCAAATCCTTTTCTGTAAGGAAGTAGGTATGGAGGAAAATGAGATTGGCCCTATGCTAAGAGATGATCCTCAGGATGTCATCCGCATCATGAAACAGCATCGCATTGATATTCTGGAGAAGGCACTCCGTCTGCATGGATTGATTCAGACACTGGACAAAACGATCTCTCATTTGCAAGGTGAACAGGAACTTGATGAACATGAGCTGTATAACGGTTTTGTAAATAAGGGGCGTCACCAGTTGCTGAATGAATCGGGTTTTGACCCTGTAGTCAATAAAAATATGAACCATGTGCAGACAGAAGGTGTTCAGAAGTCTGACCAGGAGATAAAATCGAAAGAAGATTATCTGGATTCCCAGGCTAAAATTGATCAGGTTCATCTGGACTTGCAACAGGCCATTGAGGATGGATTGGAACCCGGTAGTGCAAAAGTACAACGGATTATTGGCAGGCATCTTGAATGGATCAAAGGTTATTATACACCCACCGCTGAGATCTATCGGGATTTGGCCAATCTGTATGTAGAGCATAAAAATTTCCGTCAGATGTATGATGGTTACCACCCGAGGCTGGCTGAATTCCTGCGGGACGGGATGATGATTAAAGCGGAACATGATTTATCCTAGATGCATAAAGTAACATGGGCGAGCAAGAACATGGGTGTGAATCAGAATGGATAACAAAGAGCGCAGACCTCTGAGAGGACTGCGCTCTTTGTTATTACGGGTTCTTCATCATCGTGTGTGATGAGGCTCCGATCACCTTAATCATCATTTCCTATAGGGGTATGGTTGCCTCCAACTGCTCTGTGAGCAGGTTTACGGCTTTCTCCAGGAAGACGCGGTCTTCGTCGTCAAAACGGTTTTTGATCGGGCTGTCGATATCCAGCACCCCGTACAGTTCGCCGTTTTTGATAATAGGCACGACAATCTCACTGTTCGATGCTGCATCACAGGCAATGTGGCCTGGGAAGGCATGAACATCGTCAACGACCAGGGTACGTTTTTCCGCAGCAGATGTGCCGCATACACCACGTCCCAGTGGAATTCGGATACAGGCAGGCAGTCCTTGGAATGGCCCGAGGACCAGTTCTTTTCCATCATACAGATAGAAGCCGACCCAATTGGTGTCGGTCATAAATACATTGAGCAGCGCAGCAGCGTTCGCCAGATTGGCAATCGCACTAGGTTCATCGCGGATCAGAGCACTTAACTGTCCCAGGACGGCGGTGTGCTGCTCACTTCGTGTTCCTTCATAGGAAACAGCTTGAAACATGGTAAATCACCCTCCCGAGCAAAATGGTACTTATTTTCAAGATAGTGCAGAGGATGCGGTTAGTCAAGCGGAGGATTTCGGAAAGGGAAGGGAATACCTGAAGAATCCTCCTGTTTCTCAGCTTCTTACGTGGGGTAATTACTTAGCAACCACGGAGGGCTATAACCCGGGAAGGAGCTTGGCTTATGCATGCAGAGGTACAGAATCTTTTTGTACGGATTCATCTACTATATTTCGCGCAAAATCAGGATTTGAACGTTAGCGAGGCACTGCCCCTATTGGAAGAACGGGGATATCGCGTTGGAGAGCGGGAGATCAAGCAGGAGCTTGAACACCTGACACAGGAGAATTTCCTGACCGCCCACGGGGACCAATGGAGCCTAACCGGGACTGGCATCGAAGAATTCAAGGAAATCACGGCTGTGTTTGGCCGGGTTAGCGATGAATTACTGGGGAAGGGCAAGAAAACGTCCAAAGCTTAAAATTCATTTGGACAAGCCCTGATTCCGTAATTCACTCAAACTTGAATTGATCCATACGTACAACAAGACCGGGAGCGAAATTGGCCCGGTTTTTTGACGTGTATCCATGACTGAACAGTTGCCATTCGGCGCAGGTTATGATTAGATGACTAGTGAATATTATGGTCTGCGGAGATAGATCGGATCGGAGTGTCTTTATATGTATAAATGCAAAGGAAGAATTCCCGAAATGGAGACTGCGCGGCTTCGTCTGCGTAAAATGCGTCGCCGGGATGCGGCCCAGATGTTCGCATGCTGGTCAGATCGCGAGGTGACCCGTTACATGAATCTTGCACCCATGATTGGGACAAGCGAAGCCGCGGACATGATTGGACTGCTTAACCAAATGGCAGGAGAAGAGGATGCGATCCGGTGGGGGATCGAACTCAAAGAAACAGGCAAGCTCATCGGCAGTTGTGGCTTTAACACATGGCAGCTTGAAGGCGCATTCCGGGGTGAGATCGGTTATGAGCTGGGACGTGATTATTGGCGCCACGGTTATATGACGGAGGCATTCTCTGCATTGCTGCCCTTTGGGTATGAGACCATGGGTCTTAATCGAATCGAAGCGCTGGTTGATCCGCGTAATCTGGCTTCCGGCGAGTTCCTGACAAACCGTGGCTTCACGCGTGAAGGATTGCTGCGACAGGTGCAACATACGTCTACCGGATACAAGGATATGGTGATGTATTCCATGTTGTATGATGAGTTCCTTCGCAAGCGAGGTAAATAAAAGAGACAATATATATAATTGTTTTTTTAATTTACACGTAAACGGAGAAACAGAACAAAGCTGGAGAAGCAAAGCGTTCGCCTTTATCACCGGATTTCTCTTATAGAGAGGAATAGAAAAAATCTGGGGATAACAGCGATCGGAAGCTTGTTCTGGTTCGTAGTAGATGTGTAAATTAACGTAGCAATTATATAGAGAACAAAGAGAGAAGGGTTTGTGTGAATGCAACTGGAGGTTTGAAGCGCAGTTTCATCTTGACGGGGCTGTTGCTCGCGACATTTCTGTCAGCGATTGAAGGCACCGTAATTGGTCCGGCGGGGCCGACCATTGTCAGTGAGCTGGGGAGTGTACAGCTGCTGAGCTGGATTTTCACCGCATACCTGTTGACGATGGCAGTGAGTACGCCCATTTTTGGTAAAATCAGTGACTTGTATGGACGAAAGCCTGTATTTCTGATTGGCTGTGCGTTATTTTTACTGGGTTCACTCTTGTGCTGTCTGTCGCAGAACATGGAGCAATTGATTATTTTCCGTGCTATTCAAGGGATTGGTGCGGGTGCGGTAGTTCCTGTTACATTTACGATTATTGGGGACATCTACGCTATTGAAGAACGTGGCAAAATCCAGGGATGGATTAGCTCCGTGTGGGGCATTTCCTCTCTGGCGGGACCGCTGCTTGGCGGTTATTTTGTAGATAATCTCGGCTGGCAGTGGATCTTTGGTTTTAATGTGCCGTTTGGTCTGCTTGCGATGTGGTTTGTATTTCGTTATCTGAAGGAAGATATCTCTCCACGTACGGCCAAGATTGATTATGTCGGTGCACTGACCTTCACGGTGGGTATTACCGCATTGTTGTTCGTCCTGTCGGCGGGTGGGCAGTATTATGCCTGGAGTTCTCCGTTGATTGTTGTGCTGAGTGTGGTCGCCGCTCTGTTCATTATTTTATTTTTTGTGGTGGAAAAAAGAGCTCAGGCCCCTATGGTTCCACTACATTTGTTCCGAATTCGGGACATCCGTGTGGCGAATATCGCTGGACTGCTGACCAGCACTCTGATGATCGGCCTGACCAGTTATTTGCCGCTCTGGGTGCAGGGGGTTCGGGGAGGAAATGCGACGGAATCCGGGCTGCTGCTCGCGCCGATGTCGGTGGGTTGGCTCATTGGTAGTGTGTTGGCAGGCCGCCTGTTGATGAAAATTGGGTCACGTATGACCGCATTGATTGGATTAACCGGAATTGCGATTGGATCGGGTGGACTCTTTCTGGTGGGCGGGACATCACCGCAGGCTGTGCTATTTATATTGACCTTTATTTATGGTCTCGGCTTCGGGTTTGCGTTTACAATCTTCACCATTATTGCTCAGTCCTCCGTAGGATATAAGGAACGTGGTTCCTCTACGGCACTGCATACGTTCATGCGTACGTTGGGACAGACGATTGGTGCAGCGGCTTTTGGCACTTGGTTGAACTATCGAATCTCGACGTTATCCAGTGAGCAGAATCTGGCTGAGGCTGGAATATCGGAGAGTGATCTGAACGAACTGCTTGCACCACATACGGATGCAGCCCTATCAGATGATAAATGGGCGCTGCTGCGTAACGTGCTGGAAGGAAGCTTGCATTCCCTGTTTGTCATTATGTTTTTCATTGCACTGGTCTCGTGGGTAACCACGCTTGCTCTACGCAAACGTTTAATCGTACCCGAAGATGCAGATGCTCCACCGCAGCCACAAGGCTCAAAGTAAAAAGAAGATATATATACGAAAAACCGGATTCGCCGATGTCAGGCGAATCCGGTTATTTTTGTTGATGGCACCCATGCAAAGAATGGTCTAGCTGCTTGCTGATAAACGGTCTGCAGAATGTGCAAGCCTTCCCAAGAGTTCGGACAGCAATTCCTTGTCTTCCTCACTTAGTCCACTTACAGCCCGATCAATCTTCAACGCATAGCCTGGATAGATGTCATCCATGGTGCGCTGTCCTTCTTCGGTCAGTTCCACAAAGATGATACGTCTGTCTTGCGGACAATGTTTGCGGTGTAACAATCCTTTTTGCTCCAGCTTATCAATCACATAGGTCACATTACCACTTTGCAGCAGAAG
Source organism: Paenibacillus sp. UASWS1643 (assembly GCF_008693195.1). Classification (NCBI taxonomy): domain Bacteria; kingdom Bacillati; phylum Bacillota; class Bacilli; order Caryophanales; family Paenibacillaceae; genus Paenibacillus; species Paenibacillus sp. UASWS1643. The sequence continues at coordinate 4,350 of NZ_VXKZ01000082.1, read as the reverse complement.
TTGTGCGCCAACCTGTTGAATCGGCTGTGCTCCTTTCATATATAACACTTCGAGCACCCCATATGCGGTGGGGTTGAAGCCATGCACTTTGCTTCCGGATACAGCGTGTTCATTCACGCTCTTGAATGTCTGGGCCAAGGTGCGGTACAGATGAAGTGAACGTTCGGTTCCGATTTCTTCTAATTCCAGCATGCTGATCCCGCCTTTTCAGATTAGTTTATAAGTTGAAATGATGAAGTTACAACCTACCACGATGAGCATAGAACAACCTTCCAATCACTGTTATCCCCATCGTTATGCTGTTCATATAAATGATAATTTCAACTTATATGCGTTGGTTAGTTGGTTAGTTATATTTGACGATTCAGGTTGTCGCCATGGTTTAATTGTAAACTTCTATTTCTACGAAAAACATGCGATATGTCACAAGATTTGCATTTTTAGCATTTAAAATTTGATCATTCACCATACCGAAAAATCATCCTTGAGGTGCCGCTTCTTCTCCGCCTCTGGCAGGAGGTTGAGTCAAACCCTGCTCTCTTATAATGAGTTCATATCATGAATTCGGAAGGTAATGGAGGAAAAGAAGGATGACAAGTGATTTAACGTTTGAAGGACAACGACCGCTGAAGAATAACCGATCTTTTGTAACATTGATGGTGGCACAGGCCATTTCCAGTCTGGGTGATTGGCTGCATCTGCTCGCAATCCTGACCCTCGTGGGTATCCACTGGAATGCAACGCCTTGGGAGATTACATTTGTCACACTATCCGCAGCACTGCCCATTCTGATGACAGGGCCATTCGCAGGCACGCTTGCAGATCGCCTGAACCGAAAATGGCTGATGATTGTAGCTGATGGTGCACGGATCATCATCGTGGGTGCGTTAATTTTTGCTGACCAGATCTGGCATGTCTACATACTGCTTGTCCTCAAATCCCTGTTCGATGTCATTTTTTCTCCTGCGAAGAACGGAAAACTGAAAGAAATTGTACCCTATGAGCAGCTTGCGCAAGCTGTGTCCATTAGCTCGATCATTGAACAGATGTCCAAAATCATCGGTCCAGCGCTTGGTGGGCTGTTGGTAGCCGCTTTTGGCATCACCTGGTGTTTTGTTCTCGATTCAGCGTCTTTTCTGATCTCCGGCATCATTTTATTGTGGATTCCTGGAACTCGGGTGATCCAATCTGCAATTCATAACGTAACAGAAGTAGAGGAAGAGACAGCTGGGGGTGTTCACAACCGCTCAAAAGGCTCTTTTTGGAAGGAAACACAGGAGGGCATCCGCATGCTCACATCTCTTCCTTATGTAGGAACGTCTTTGATCTTGCTTGCTTCAGCCATACTTTTTCTGCAATTTGCCGATTCACAGACTGTGGTGTTATTCAGACAGCTTCCCGGAATTTCAAGTGATCTGCTGGGATGGTGCGTGGCAGCAAGTGGTGTAGGCACATTAATTGCAGCGATGAGTGTACGGAAGTGGAAGCATGCAGGGCATGTTTTGAAAATGGGTCTGGGTACCGTACTCATGGGTCTTGTTATCGGCGGAGCCGGAGTTATTGTTGGGATTTGGCCGCACGCTGGGTTAGGTGCCAATCTGTTGTTAGTATCCCTCTTTGCCTTGGCAGGTGTCGGAATTGGGTTTGCGATTGTACCCTTTCAGATCCTGTTGCAGGAACAGACACCTGAGGCAATGACAGGCAGGGTATTTGGAACGGTAGGCAGCGTGATGACTGCCAGTAATATTATGGGACCGGTGGTAGGCGGGTTCATGGTCACCTCATTTGGTGTAGTGCCGGCTTTTGTCTGTTCAGGCATATTGCTGACCCTGCTTGGGTTAATTTATTTGATGAAACGTAGCGGGGAAAAAGCCGATCTGAATGGCTCCATTGCAGCCAAGACCATGATTGCAGGCGACTGAAAACAAGCCGGATCAGCTCAGGTTAGAACATTTGAAATGAAGGTTTGAATTTACTTCAAATTTTAAGTTTTTGATTGGAAAGCGTTTGAGTAAACGCCTTCACGTTTAATGAGGAACAGGCAGAAATCCCTGTATTCTAATTATTCCTAGGGGAAAACTCATATGCCTTGTCCCACCAACGCAGTAGCGGAAAGGGGGTGAAGCAACTTGAATGTAAAGTTACCAAAATCCATAGTACGTCTTGGAAGCATACCATTGGCAATACTTGCCGGGACTTTGATGCTGGGGTTTGGATCGTCGCATGTGTATGCGGATGATGCTCAGGTATCTTCTGAAAAACCGTCCAGCGGATTATCGCTAAATTTATTTTCACGTGATTCGGATGGCGGGTTGAACCTGACTCCGTCAGTATCAGTATCCACACCACTGTTGGATGTTGAAGTTCCGTCGATCAAAGCGAATGAATCCACAGGTAAGCTGAGTGTATCTGAGCTGAAAGTAGATACACCGCTTGGATCGGCCGGAACATCAGAGATTGGGATTGATGCGAAGAAGGGAAACGTCGAACTGCCGTCTGTACAGGCGGATACGCCGGTGATCAAAGCCGATGTATCAAGCAGTGAGGTGAATCTGAACGAAGGTACAGCTTCCTTGCCTAGCGTTACCGCAGAGGTACCCGAGGTGATCAAGGCAGAGACGTCTGCTGTGAAAACTGACCTTAGGCAGGTTAAGGTTGAATTACCTTCCGTGAAGGTGGATGTACCCGAGGTTACTTCGGTCAATATCTCTTCATCCCGAGTGAATCTGAGTAAGGGAAATGTCCAGCTTCCTTCTGTGAAAGCAGAAGTTCCAGTTGTAGACGTATCCGCTGAACTCAATCCTGATCAGGAAAAGGTGGAGATTCCAAGTGTGAAGCCGGAACCGCCTGTAGTCACTCCGGAACAACCGGCGGTCGTCAGAACACCGATTGTCGAAACTTCCAATACGAGTGCCCTCGCAAATCCTGTTTCATCACAGAACAACGAGGATGGACAGGATGCAGTTCAGGTTACGGGCAACGTGATTGAGGTCACCCCGGAACCAGGAGTACGTCCAGAACAACCTGTTGTCCCGCAGGCACTGCCTGTGGACGGAACCGATCTGGCGCAGAATTCCGATGTCAATGCAGATTTGCCTGATAACGAGTTATTCCTCGTAGATCAGACAGCTGCTAAACCATCTGTCACTGAACAAGTGCGGAGTAAGCAGGAAACCAATCTGAAACAAGATGATGCTGATGCGGCATCTCCATTACAGCCCCGCACCGAACGACCAACAAGTTGGTCTGTTACAGCGACTTCTCCCGGAGCAGCGAATGCTTCCGCCGGGACAAGCTCCGGTGCGTCAGGTGTAACTGGAGGTGGAGCAATCGCTCCAGCAGCCGCACTTCCGGGAGCAACAACAGGTCTGGTTACGCCGGATTATGATTTTGCTTTCCGAATGGAACGGCTCGATGGGTTCAGTCAATGGTCACAGGCACCACCGGGACGGCCGCCGCAATATACCTCTTTCTCATAGAAAACATTGGCGTTAATTCAACCAAAATTGAGAAGGAGTGTATATAATCATGAAAAAAGTGAATCGTTGGGTAAAATTGTCGGTATTGTCGGGTACGTTGGTGGCTGGATTGCTGGGAGCTTCGCAGGCAACTTACGCAGATAGCTATAGCAATAACAGCAATGGTAATCTGGATCTGAATGCAGGTTTGCGTCTGGAACTGGGATCTCTTCTGTCAGGACACCGTGACACAGGTTACGGTACCAATGGTAGCTATGGAGGTTCATCCAGTGCAAGCGGAGCATTGAATTTGGATCTTGGACTCAATGCCGGCTTATCCTCAGAGAGCACGAACCGATACAATGATCATTCCTCCGACCACACTGCTGAGCGTAGCAGTTCTGGCAAGCTGGGCCTTGGCTTGAATGCCAATGTGTCGGGAGAAGGTACAACGATGAGCGATTATTCACGAGGCGGCGATGATCGGAACGTAAACAGCAGCTATGCGAGCGAAAGCCGTGGAGCGCTGGATCTGGGTCTGAACGCGAAAGCCGAAGGCGAGAGTGCAACAATGGCTCAAACTGAACGCAACAACAGCGTAAACGACCGTGAGCGTAACGCAAGCAGTAACTTCACGAACGAAAGTCGTGGAGTACTGGATCTGGGTCTGAACGCGAAAGCCGAAGGCGAGAGTGCAACAATGGCTCAATCCGAACGCAACAATAGCGTGAACGACAGCGAGCGTAACGTGAACAGCAACTATGCGAGCGAAAGCCGTGGAGCGCTGGATCTGGGTCTGAACGCAAAAGCGGAAAGCGAGAGTGCAACAATGGCTCAAACTGAACGCAACAACAGCGTAAACGACCGTGAGCGTAACGCAAGCAGTAACTTT
>NZ_VXKZ01000081.1:0-30063 GCF_008693195.1 Paenibacillus sp. UASWS1643 | reverse complement strand
AACGGGATGTAGCTCAGCTTGGTAGAGCACCTGGTTTGGGACCAGGGGGTCGCATGTTCAAATCGTGTCATCCCGATTGTTGTTATGCGGGTGTAGTTCAATGGTAGAACTTTAGCCTTCCAAGCTAATAGCGTGGGTTCGATTCCCATCACCCGCTTATATATTGAAAAGAAAGAGATGGTATTCACCGTCTCTTTCTTTTTTTGCATTCACAGGCATATTGATCATAATTGTATACAAAGATCACGGATTATATGGCTGAATATCATGTACCAGCATATATCCCATCCTCAAGATATATTCCCGCCTCTTTTAATTCTGTTCTTAGTCATTGTAGAAGCTAGATGGTTTAGCACTTGTTCGAACACAAGAATATGTTTTCTTTACCACATTTCATAAAAACGCTTACAAAAATAGCTTGCGTAAATCATTAACCTGTAATACCATATCAATTAAGCGCTTAACCTTTAGGGGTAAGGCGCTTAAACTTAACGTAGATTAAGCGCTTAACCCGTAAAGGAAAGGACGGCGACCAATTCATGAAAACAATTCGACTGACGATGGCTCAGGCACTGCTTCGATACCTGGATCAGCAATATATCTCGGTTAACGGGGTGGAAACCAAGTTTGTGAAGGGAATCATCGGTATTTTTGGACATGGCAATGTAACAGGCATTGGAGAAGCGCTGGAGCGCAGCCCGGGAAGCCTGACGTATATGCAAGGCAAGAATGAACAAGGCATGGTGCATACGGCAGCGGCTTATGCCAAGCAGAAGAACCGTAGACAGATCTATGCATGTACAACATCCATTGGACCTGGTGCTTTGAATATGATTACGGCGGCAGCTACTGCAACGGTGAACCGAATTCCGGTTTTATTGCTTCCTGGAGACAACTTTGCTACACGGGAACCGGACCCGGTACTGCAGCAGTTGGAAGTGAGCAGTGATTATACAATCTCAGCCACTGATCCGTTCAAAGCCGTCAGCAAGTACTGGGATCGCATTGTTCGTCCCGAACAGCTGATGATTGCTGTTACACAGGCGATGCGTGTGCTAACCGATCCAGCAGAGACGGGAGCAGTAACGCTCGCATTGCCGCAGGATGTGCAGGCAGAGGCGTACGATTATCCAGAATCGTTCTTTGCCCGCAAAGTACATTATCTGGACCGTCGCCCCCCGGTACAGGCAGCCATTAAGCGGGCAACGGAGCAGATTGCCCGAGGCAGAAAGCCGCTGCTCGTTGCAGGCGGCGGTGTGTTGTATTCTGAGGCGTCCGCCCAGCTCGTGGAATTCGCCGAGGCATTTGGTATTCCGATCGCCGAAACGCAGGCGGGCAAGAGTGCAGTCTCTTGGGACCACCCACTGAATGTGGGGGCCATCGGAGTTACCGGCTCTCTGGCAGCCAATAGGCTGGCGAGAGACGCGGATGTGGTGATCGGCGTCGGTACGCGGTTCTCGGATTTCACGACGGCGTCCCGCTCTGCTTTTCAGCATCCAGAAGCTTCATTTATCAACATCAACCTGAACAGTATGGATGCCGCCAAGTTAGGCGGAGAAGCCATTCTGGCAGATGCTCGCGAAGGATTGCAGGCTTTGCAGAAGGAATTGCAGGAAAGACAATACCGAAGTGCATATGGCGCATCCGAAGTTGCTGATCTCCGCGCTGAATGGAATGCAGAAGTGGATCGGCTGTATGCAGCTCAACATGAAGCAGGGCTGGCACAGACTACAGCAGTTGGCATCGTTAACCGGACCATTGATCCATCTTCCGTCATAGTGTGTGCGGCAGGCAGTCTGCCAGGAGACCTGCATCGTCTGTGGCGTGCGTCTGAACCAAAGACGTATCACATGGAGTATGGATTCTCCTGTATGGGGTACGAGGTAAGTGGAGCGTTCGGAGCAGCACTTGCCGAACCGGACCGTGAAGTGTACGCCATGGTAGGGGATGGCAGTTATCTGATGTTGCATTCGGAGTTTATGACCAGTTTGCAGGAACAGAAGAAGATGACCGTTCTATTATTCAACAATAATGGATTCCAGTGTATTCATAATTTGCAGCGGGAACATGGTAGTGACGGGTTCGGAAATGAGTTCCGTTATCGGGAATCAGAAAGCGGACGATTGACCGGGGACTACATGCCAATGGACTTTGCAGCTCACGCCCGAAGCATGGGAGCCAAATCCTATAGAGCGGAGACAGCAGAACAGCTGGAACAAGCACTCCGAGATGCGAAGAACGAAACAGTGAGTACGTTGATTGAGATTCCAGTCGTGCCTGGAACCAACGCAGGTGGATACGAGTCATGGTGGAATGTGGGTGTACCTGAGGTATCCGCCGAAGAGAAGGTAGTTCATGCTCATCACACCATGCAAGCCAACCGTGCCAAAGCAAGACCGATTTAATCCGGTTAATATAGTGAACCACAATGTTGAACGACAAAGGAGACGTGGAGCAATGAGCAAGCTGCCATTCCAGCTTGGGATTCATCCGATCAATTGGGTCGGTGAAGATGTGAAGGAGCATGGTGATGCGACAACGTGTGCACAGATTCTGGATGACATTCAGCGTCTTGGGCTGACAGGTACAGAGATGGGGCGTAAGTATCCAACCGATCCTGATATATTGCGTGAGGAATTGAGTCAAAGGAATATCAAGCTGGTCTCCCAGTGGAAATCGGTACTGTTCTCCGACCCGGCGTATCATCAGTCGGAGCTGGACAGTTATCGCAGACATGCGGAGTTTCTGCAATCCATGGGCAGTAAGGTAATCAGTACGGCGGAGGTAGGCGGGTCACTTCATTTTGATCCAAGACGGACTCCGAATGAAAAAGAAGTGCTCAGACTCAACGAATCTGAATGGCATATCCTCGCTGAAGGATTGAACGAAGCAGGAGCTATTGCCCGCGAACATGGGTTAAAGCTTACGTACCATCATCATGGTGGCACAGTGGTAGAGCAACCGGATGAGATTGATCGACTGATGGAGCTGACAGACCCTTCTCTCGTGTATCTGCTCTATGATACTGGTCATGCCTACTATGGCGGAGCCGATCCACTTGAGCTGCTGCGCAAACATTATGATCGGATCGCCTATATCCATCTGAAAGATATCCGCCCGCATGTACTGGATGAAGCACGCGCGGAGCAATCTGACTTTGTCGGTTGTATTCGTAGAGGAGTGTTCACCGTACCAGGGGATGGATGCATTGATTTTGCACCAATTCTGCAAGAACTGATCACACGAGGGTACGATGGTTGGGCCATGCTTGAAGGAGAGCAGGACCCTGCGATTCATAACCCGTATGAGTATGCCAAGCGATCTTTGAGCTATATGGAGTCCTTATACCAACACAGCTAATACAGAAGTAGCGATGGGGAGAGGACCATACTCATGAAGTGAAGAGGAAGAAGGCAGCAAGAGTATAACGTTACAATTGGAAAATAAACCTGACCTATTCTAGACGTTTACGAGTCCTCACCAATGGAATGAGTAACTAGTCTAGATATCCATATGCAACAAGTAATATCCCACCACAGAAAGGGGCTCACATGCAATGACTTACGTATCCTTTCCGGTATCCAGGAAGAAAGATTTCACCGCGATTGGTCGCTTGTGCATCGACTTGAACGCCAATGAGATCAATCGCCCGATGGAAGAGACGATGACGTTCACGAAGTATGTTGGCGGATCGCCGGCCAATATTACGATAGGCATGTCTAGACTGGGTATGGAGACAGCTTTTATCGGTAAGATCGCGGGTGACCAGATGGGCAGATTCATCCAGAGTTATTTGGAGAAGAACGGCATCGACACATCAAACGTGGTTAAAGATGACACCGGAGCGGTGACAGGGCTTGCTTTTACCGAAATCAAAAGCCCAACGGATTGCAGTATCCTGATGTACCGAGACAACGTAGCGGATCTGTTATTACAGGCGCAAGAGGTACAAGAGCAGTTGATCGCTGACTCCAAAGTGCTGCTAATCTCAGGCACAGCCCTCGCGCAGAGCCCATCCCGTGAAGCTGTGTTACAGGCACTAACGTATGCGAAAAAACATGGCACAGTTATTGTGTTTGATCTGGACTATCGCCCATACACATGGACATCAGACGAAGAGATAGCGGTATATTATAACCTCGCAGCCGAGAAATGCGACATCATCCTCGGTACACGCGAAGAGTTCGACATGATGGAGACATTCGACCATAATCCGGATCATAGCGATCAGGTGACTGCACAGAAATGGTTTGATTTCTCAGCGAAAATCGTTGTAATCAAACACGGTAAGGAAGGCTCTATTGCTTATACGCGTGAAGGGCTTTCCCACCGTGCGGACAGCTATCCGGCAAAAGTGGTCAAAACGTTCGGAGCAGGCGACTCCTATGCGGCCGGGTTCCTATATGGATTGATGCAGGGCTGGACGATTGAGCGCAGTATGGCGTACGGCAGTGGCGCAGCAAGTATCGTCATTTCGAGCCACAGCTGTTCGGATGCGATGCCAACGGTGGAACAGGTGAATGACTACATCGAACGTTGCAATCGGGGCGAGATCACCGTGTCTTGAAGCTCGTTGCAATACTTTGAATAACACACTCATACAGATCAACATCAATGATATAAGTTCAACATAAGGGATCACACATAAGCGAAGGGAGACAGGGCTATGGGAAAAGGAATTTCTGAAGCGTCTGCAACAGTGACAATGGTACAAAACTGGATCGGAGGTGCCTGGGTAACCCCAGTGTCAACTCGTACCGAGCCGGTTGTGAATCCAGCTACAGAAGAGGTTATTGCACATGTGCCACTGTCTGAACAAGCGGACGTAGATCTCGCCGTACAGACGGCACGGGAAGCGTTCAAGTCCTGGAGCGGCACACCGGTTCCACGCCGTGCACGTATTCTGTTCCGCTACCAGCAGTTGCTGGTGGAACATTGGGAAGAGCTCGCCCGCCTGGTAACGCTGGAGAACGGTAAAAGTTACGCCGAAGCGTATGGCGAGGTATTGCGTGGCATTGAGTGCGTCGAGTTCGCGGCTGGTGCCCCGAATCTGATGATGGGCAAACAACTGCCTGACATCGCGACAGGACTGGAGTCGGGCATGTACCGCTACCCAATCGGCGTAATTGGGGGGATAACCCCATTCAACTTCCCGATGATGGTGCCGTGCTGGATGTTTCCGCTTGCTATTGCGTGTGGTAACACCTTTGTCCTGAAGCCATCCGAGCGCACACCGTTACTGGCAGGCCGCCTGGCAGAGCTGTTTAAGGAAGCAGGGCTTCCGGACGGTGTGCTCAACATCGTACACGGTGCGCATGATGTCGTGAATGGGTTGCTGGAACATAAGGATGTTCAAGCGATCTCCTTTGTCGGATCACAACCTGTAGCTGAATACGTCTACACTACTGCATCCAAGCATGGCAAACGGGTACAGGCACTGGCTGGTGCCAAAAACCACTCCATCGTTATGCCGGACGCCGATCTCGATCTAACCGTGAAAGAGATTACTAGTGCAGCTTTTGGTTCAGCAGGGGAGCGTTGCATGGCATGTGCGGTTGTTGTGGCTGTGGGTGATGTGGCTGACGAACTGGTACAAAAGCTGGTGGAAGCGGCAGACCGCATTACCATTGGTAACGGCATGGATGAGGGCGTGTTCCTCGGTCCTGTCATCCGTGGACCACATAAAGAGCGTACACTCAGTTACATTGAAGCCGGAGAGCAGGAAGGTGCGGCATTGATTCGGGATGGACGTAAGGATCAGGCGACAGGTGAATCCGGTTATTTTGTAGGGCCAACGGTATTTGACCAAGTTGATAGCAATATGAAAATCTGGCAGGATGAGATCTTTGCTCCGGTACTCTCGGTGGCAAGAGTGTCTACGCTGGAGGAAGCCGTTGAGCTGGCGAACCGTTCCGACTTTGCCAACGGGGCGTGTCTGTTCACCCGCAGCGGGGCGAGTATGCGTCAATTCCGTGAGACAATTGATGCGGGCATGTTGGGTATTAACTTGGGCGTACCTGCACCAATGGCATTTTTCCCGTTTTCCGGTTGGAAAAAGTCCTTCTATGGTGATCTGCACGCTAATGGCACGGATGGTGTTGAATTCTACACTCGCAAGAAGATGGTAACGGCACGCTGGTAACAACCAGAGCATCAATCGGGCTAAGGGGAATGCCCAGCCCACATGGACGCACATAGGGAGGATAACGGAATGGGCAAGGACAAAGTGAGGATTGGCATCATCGGTGCCGGACGGATCGGCAAAATTCATGCAGACAATCTCCTGCGCAACCCGCATGCCGAGATTGTGGGAATCAGTGACTTGTTTGCAGGTCCTGAATTGGAGGCCTGGGCCTCCACACGTGGCATCCCAGTTGTAACAACGGACAGCAGCCAGTTGATCTCGATGCCTAATGTAGACGCGGTGCTGATCTGTTCTTCAACCGATACACATGTGCCGCTGATCGAACAGGCAGCCAAGGCAGGCAAACATATCTTCTGCGAGAAGCCGGTCAGCATGGATCTGGCACAGACCCAAGCGGCTGTAGCGGCAGTTCAGAAGGCTGGTGTGAAACTGCAAATCGGATTTAACCGCCGCTTTGATCACAACTTCAGACGGATACATGCACATGTGCAGGATGGTACGATCGGTGACCCGCATATTATCAAAATCACGTCTCGCGACCCGAGTCCGCCTCCTGCGGAGTACATCCGGGTGTCTGGCGGGATCTTCATGGACATGATGATCCACGACTTTGACATGGCACGATATCTGTCCGGGAGTGAAGTGGAAGAAGTATATGCTCAGGGCAACGTATTGATCAATCCGGTCTTTGCGGAACATGGGGACGTGGATACAGCGATTGTAACGATGACGTTTGCCAACGGGGCGATTGGTGTTATTGATAACAGCCGTCAGGCTGTATATGGGTATGACCAGCGTGTTGAAGTATTTGGCTCGATGGGCAGCGCCGCAGCGGCGAATGATCATCCGAATACGGCTGAGATCAGTACAGCGGCGGGGCTCATGCGCGACAAACCGTTACACTTTTTCCTGGAACGCTACAATGAAGCGTATGTGCAGGAGACAGCCCTCTTTATCGATGCAATCATCCATGATACACCAGTTATCGTAGATGGCCACGATGCAGTACAGGCAGAACGAATTGCGCTGGCAGCAAAACTGTCCATGGAGCGGGGAAGACCTGTGAAGCTGAGTGAAGTTCCTGGGATGTCACTGGAATCGCAAACGGCAATGCCATAGTGGATGATTAAAGTCACTTTTTTCTAATAGAGGGCATGAATAGTCCAAGTTTTTGTTTTTTATAAGGTTCAGGTTGTTGTGGACGATTACAGAAAGGAGTGGATGACAAGATGTCAGAACGTATTGTGAAACCCGTGGTCAACCCGGAGGGAGACGGTACACTTATAAACGTAACACCGGAGTCGGCTGGGTGGGAATATGTTGGCTTTCAGGTAGCGAAGCTGGCGGAGGGGGAGACGCTAACCCGTGAGAGCGGTGATCAGGAACTCTGTGTGGTGCTTCTCAGTGGTTTCGCCAATGTAAGTACCCGGGAGCACACATGGGATAATATCGGAAAAAGAATGAGTGTTTTCGAGAAAATACCTCCGTACTCGGTCTACGTCTCAACTTCCGATCAAGTACAGATCACAGCACGTACCGAACTGGAAATCGCTATATGTGTTGCACCTGGTAAAGGCACGTACCCGGCTCGTCTCATTACACCCGAAGATGTAGGGGGAGAGGCACGAGGGTATGGCAATCTGGAGCGCCAGATTCACAACATTTTGCCGGAACAAAAGGAAGCGGACAGTTTGCTCGTTGTTGAGGTGTTCACACCAGATGGGCATTGGTCCAGTTATCCGCCACATAAGCATGATCGGGACGCACTCCCGGATGAATCTTTACTGGAAGAAACGTATTATTTCCGTGTGCAGCCTGAGCAGGGGTTTGCCATTCAGCGCATATACACGGATGATCGTTCTGTGGATGAGACGCTTGCAGTGAAGAACGGAGAAGTGGTGCTTGTTCCGGACGGATATCATCCGGTAGGCGCTCCTCCGGGGTATGAGGTCTACTATCTGAACGTGATGGCTGGACCAACCCGGACCTGGAAATTCCATAATGACCCTGACCATGAGTGGTTGATGAAAAAGTAAAACAGTTCATGCTACGCACATTGTGCTGGCTTCAAGTTGCGTATGCAGACTTCCCCCTGCATAATGAGAAGAGAACAATTATCTATGTATAACAAAATTTATATATAGCACAAATGGGGAAAAACAATGAAAGCAACCATATACGATATAGCACGCGAGGCGGGTGTATCCATTGCAACCGTCTCGCAGGTCATTAATGGCAAAGGCAAGATCAGCGAGAAGCGGCGCGCTGAGATTATGGAGATCATGGAACGCCTTCATTATCAACCCAGCGCGATCGCAGCTGCACTTACAGGGAAGCAGACGTATACATTGGGGCTGCTCGTACCGGATATCTCAAACCCGTATTTCGCAGAACTCGCCAGAGCGGTCGAGGATCGAAGCCGTCAATTGGGTTACAGCGTGGTCATCTGCAGTACGGATAATAAGGACGAGCGGGTAGAGCGTTATCTGAATCTGCTCCAGCAAAAAAGGGTCGATGGCATGATGATCGGAACCGGAATCGATAATGCCGAAATTTTGTCACCCCTCTTGCAGCAGTCCATCCCTGTAGCTCTGATTGCCCGTCATATGCCATCCCTATCGGTACATACGGTCACCATTGACGACATACTTGGCGGAGCACTCGCAGCACAGCATCTGCTTGAACTTGGGCACACCCGTGTAGCCGTACTGTCGGAACCGTCCAAAGTCAGCAGCAGTCAGGAACGTGTACGCGGATTCCGTGAAAGACTAATTAAGGCAGGTCATACGTTGGAACCGACTCAGATCCGAGAATCCGCAGCTGACCTGAGTTCGGCCAAAAAAGAGGCGCTACTGCTGCTCGGTGAGAATGATCACCCAACAGGTTTGTTCTGTTGTAATGACATTCAGGCCATCGGTGCTCTTCAGGCAGCCAAAGAGCTGGGGCTACGTGTGCCAGAGGATGTGTCAATTATCGGGTTTGATAATACCATTCTGGCTTCGGTAACCAGTCCACCGCTTACGACTGTTGCCCAGCCAATTGAAGAACTGGGGCATCGCGCTGTAGATCTGTTGATTGAAGAATTAAAGGATGAGCAAAAAGAACCGCAGAAGATTGTCCTGAAGCCTGAGCTGGTTATCCGAGAATCAGCAGGCCGTGTATTGGGCTGAAAACAAATAGTTTTCGGCGTACGCTGAACAGACGTGAGGCCAAGTCTACGCGTGTCATATTCATGGCTCGGGATAAGGGTTAGCGTCTTACCTGGTTCTGAATAGGTAATAAAACAATATAACAAAGTTAAATGAACAAGCCGCGTTCACCCTATGGGAGAATGCGGCTTGTTCATTTTTAGTTTAGCCCAAAACGTCATCGTAATTGAGGAACCAGAGATAAGAAATGACATTGGAACAGAAAGAGTGAGATGTTATACTGGAATATATCAATAATTACCAATTTATATGTTTTGTGTAGATATAGAGAGGGGATTGGGATGAGTAGACAAATCAAGATGATTATGGGTACCGCCATGATTATTGTTTTTTTAGCTATTGCAGTGCGTATGTATACCTCTGGTCAATATACTATGTATATCCCCAGCAAACATACGACGTTTCGAGCAGAGGTCACAGATCATATGACGATGCTGGATACATTGGATCGACTGACGATTAGGAAAATATCAAGTACAGATCCGGATAATGAAGATGATGAAATAACGATTACAGATCCCAAAGAGATTAGAGACATGCTGAAGCTATTAAAGGATGTTGAACTTAAAAGAGTAGGGGAATTCGACGTTTCCGAAAGGAATCCGCATTACTATGAGTGGCGACTTACCATTAATAAAGAAGGTCGCTTTACCGATGGATTCGGACTGACGTTTCATAATGAAAAGTCCATCTCCATCTACAGCGAGGCGAAAACGAGAGACCAACTTGAGGACTACGAGATTACCAATGAGTTTGATCTGAATGAGATGGACCGCCTTTTTGGAAAGCTGAAGGAGGAGCAAACATGACCATCATAACCAACTATTATGTACGACCTGTTAAAGAACAGGATATCCCCTTTCTGTGGGAGATGTTATACGCATCCCTGCATAGAAGAGAAGGTGATGAACCTTTTCCAATCGAAAGTATTCATACTCCCGGACTGTCCAAATACGTTGAAGATTGGGGGAGAGAAGGGGATTTCGGATATGTTGCAGTTGACCAGCAGGGCAAGAGACTAGGTTCAATAACATTAAGATTCTATACGGATCAGAATGCGGGATACGGTTATGTGAATGCAGCTACGCCAGAGATGGGGATGGCTGTAACACAAGATGCACGTGGAAAAGGAGTAGGTACCTTACTGCTTCAGACCGCATTAGATGAGGTTGAACGGCGGGGAATTGAAGCAGTCTCGCTCAGTGTTGACCCGGATAACCAAGCGATTCGCTTATATAGGCGGTTAGGATTCGTGGAGGAGTCCCTAAATGGTACATCGGTAACGATGGTGCGTGTAAGTGAACTTGAATCTTAAATGATGAGCGTTCGGATCACTGGCAAAACTGAGTAAGCTAAGTGGAACTGCAAAAGAAAAGGCGCTTCCTCATGGGGAACGCCTCTTTCTGTGTGCAAGGTAAAGCATAGGTAGCTCTCTTTATACTTACGCCGTATCACTTCAATATTATTTCAACAAAAATGCCAAAGCCTCGTCATACGTTTCCCATTGGAATTCAGTCTGGTGCGCCGATTCTTTGGAAATCCGATTCAATTGCATTTTGGCGATCGCACCACCTACGGCTACACTGGCTCGCTGCATACCCCACTGTGTCAGTAATTTCTGATGTTCCACAATTTTTTCTTTTGTATCCTGGGGAAATGCCTTCATATTTCTCATGTCCACGAGCACATCAAACGAATTTCCCAATTGTTCCGCTATGCTCTGGATTTCTGTATTTGTTTGTTCGACATGTTCTGGAGAAACAATACCTTCCCAGATAATTTCAATAATAGGTTTAGTTGAATCCAAACGTCTAACAGACATATAGGCAACTCCTCGATAATAAAATAATATGTAATATATGAGACTATAAGCCTATTAATTATACCTTTTTATAACGAGAATGAAAACTGAATTCACAATATAGTGGTTCTTATGGACTACTTTTTCCTAGGGGAGTTAAATTCAGGGATTGTTATCATATCGTCATTGGGAGGAAGGTTGAATAGCTAAAAGCCGCCTAGAGTATGAACTCCAGACGGCTTCTATAACTGTGACACGATAAAGTTAAGATAACTACTTATATTAGAAGCCAATCTTCAAACTGTTACCTTCCGTTGCTACACCTTTGGAAAGAGAAATGCTCAGCTTTTGTTCTGCCGAGAAGCCTAGTGTTTCCCCATCATGCAGTGTGACGTCGTTCTCAACCACATACGTTGTGGTCATAAACATCATCTCAAATACATCGCTTAAGGACTCCGACGATTGCATAATCTCCATCTCTTCTTTTCCAAAGTTACGTAGTCCGTAAGTGTAGGCTGAGGCGCCTTCGGCATTTTGGAATAGTCCGATGAAAATCCAGAGCGAGACTGGCAACTCATCATGTTTGATCCCACGGCTGGTTTCGACATATTGACTGGCTTCAACAACAAGTGGGGCCATGTATATGGCCAGCGCGTGATCCAACTGTAACAAGGCACTCGCTGTTTGAGTGAACAGAACATGTCCATCAATAGCATTTGATGCGTTCAGAACAGAGACAATAATCTGAGACTGGTGCCGTGAGGTAACTTGCTCCGCTTCTCGCCAAAGGATGTTGAGTTTGGCATTCTCCTCAACTTCACGATCAGGCACAGGCGCAGCAATGTGAGCACATACCACCTGCATCCCATTCACTTCGAAAAAGAGATTGCCCTCCTCCGGGCGTTCTTCAATCTCGATATCCCATTCGTTCTTCATGTTCCTGATGAAGAGGTCAAAATCACAATCGTCACGCTCCAGCAGGACAAAACCCACGATGGTTTCACTGTAATTCGTCGATTCGACAGCACCACCTGCAGGTACCTTCTCCTTTTTGCGCCGCCGAAGCTTGTCAAACAATCCCATGACATGTTCTCCTTCCAATTCCAGAACGATTCTGGTCATTGTACACTGCTATCTATTCACTACCTTACCATAAAGGAGTTAACATGAATCGAAGCAATGCACCATTCGACAGAAATTACAGGAACAGAACTAGCAACAACGCAATGATCGCAGGCAAACCTTGTTTGATAATGATCGACCGTGAAGAAGTTGCTCCTCCATAAAGAGCCGCGATGATCACACACGCCAGGAAGAAAATCTGAATATGCTGTCCAACGGCAGCATCCGGATATACGAGTCCCCAGATCAGACCTGCCGCAAGAAATCCATTGTAGAGACCTTGATTGGCCGCGAGAGATTTGGTGGATTTGGCGAATTCCGGCGTGAGATTAAAGGTTTTCATTGTGCGTGGACGAGTCCACATAAACATCTCCATCACCATGATATAGAAGTGTTCGACAGCTACAAGAGCTACAAAAATGATACTAATCAAAGGAAACACCTTGCTTTCTGATATGTAATTTATTTACTTGTCCATCCTAGTATAAATGTTTGCAACAAGAACGGAAAGAGCAAATTTAATTTGTAACAATTTAATTGCGTATTATTAAAAATATTTATCGTTTTCCAGTTGAGTTATGATTTTGAAATTAAAAAAATGGTTACAAAGCTAAGCATACGCCGATTGTCGACAATCCATTCATTGGGTAATAATGAACAATAAAGAAGTGATTGCTCAGGAAAGGGAGGAGATTATTATGGGAACAGTTCAATTTGTCTTGTTGGCTGATGATCCATCCACATTTGTGACCCGAGTTGTACCTTTTATCGACATTGAGCTTGCAGGAATTCCAGGTGACCGTCATTATGGTCTGCTTCGTCCGGCGGACTCGCGTCAGAAAATCTACAAGCGCGGTACACCGATTGCGAATCGCCGCCAGATCAGTATTGTGTCCGAGGAAGAATGTGCTCTTATTGCTGAGAAAATGAACATTTCTGAAGTGCGTCCAGAGTGGCTTGGTGCCAATATACTGGTCCGTGGCATTGATCGATTGACGGAACTGCCTGCTGGAACGCGGCTCCTATTTCCAAACGGGACAGGGTTAATATGTGAAGGGGAGAACGTTCCCTGTGTACATCCGGGGAAAATGATTGAACAATTCTACGAACAGGACGGTTTGCGCAAAAAATTCGTGCCTGCGGCTCGCAAAAAACGTGGGATTGTGTGCTCGGTTGAACGGGAAGGTGTAATTCACACGGGGGATACCATAGAAGTCATTCACCTGTCCTGATTTTCAGGACAGGTTTCTAATTGATCAGCCCTCGGCGCTCACCATGCGGATGTCTAGAGTGTAAGTATTCCTCTGGTGTACTGCCAATAATGGACTTGAAATCTCGGATGAAATGGGATTGATCATGATATCCAAGATCCTGAGATAGCTTAATCAGGTCACAGTGAAGACCGCGGTCCATCCATTCTGCAGCATTTTGCAGACGATACAACTTGATTACGGTTTTGGGTCCGATGCCCACATACTGATTGAACAGGCGTTGAAGCTTTCGGGTATGCATATTCCAATAGGAAGACAGATCATCTACTCTCAGCATCTCCCGGTTCTGTTCAATCTGTTGTACAATATCGTAAACCATTCTCGCTTGAGCATCTTCAGCAGGAAGGTGTGCACATAATAGTTGGTCGATGTAACTGGTTTTATCCGCATCATCCCCCGCCCCAAGAAGCCGGTCTTCCAAGGATTCCGCTGTGACGTCCAGAATACTTGAGACATCCATCGGCTGTCCGTACAATGATGAGACAGGAGCGCGGAGGAAGGGATAGAACCCTCCTGGTTTGAACTTCACGCCAAATACACGACCTTTCCCGCTCACAAGATAGGAGAATTTACGTCCCGATGGTCCGAAGAAAAACGTATTGTTTCGTTCCACAACCAGATTAACACAGGGGTTAGGCACGACATGTTGGGGATACGGTTCAAGTCCAGTCAGATCCCACGATACGATCCAGTAATGTTTAACAAAAGGGCGAAGTGCTTCGGAAGGAGCGTGGCGCGTCAGTTGATATTTATGATCACCTTCATTCAGATTCAACAGGCCCATACTTGGTCTGTCTCCTTGTTCTACCTGGTTCATCCGAATCATCCCTCCTGCTCATCTCATATTATTTAGGTTCTCTGAACAACATTGCCCGCACAGCAAAACGGGGTAAAATGAGTTGCCTGCGCCATCTCGAAGGTTGACTGAGGAGGCGATAGAGCCATTCCAGGTTAAGCTTCTGCCATATCGCAGGGGCACGTTTGGTTTTGCCGGCCACGATATCGAGACTGCCTCCTACACCTATGGCTACACGAGCGTTCAACTGGTGACGATACTTGTTAATCCAGTGTTCCGCATGGGGTGCGCCAAGAGCCACGATAAGGAAGTCTGGTTGAGCAGTACAAATCTCTTCCACAATCTGTTGTTCCTCATCTGCTCGGAAATAACCATGGTGTCTACCTTTTACGATAACTCCGGGGTAGTGTTGCGCAATAACTTTCACGGCCTGTTCACTTACGTTTTCCTCTGCTCCCAGCATGTAGAATGACCAGTGTTTTTGATCGCCTTCCTCCAATAAACGAAACAGCAGATCACAACCCGTTACCCGTTCAGTTAATTGTCCGCCCCGAAAACGGGATACCATCACAATGCCAGCACCGTCAGCCGTAACCAACCCGGCTTGATCGACGATTTTGCGAAGAGAGGCATTCTGTTGACAGGACATAACAATCTCGGGATTGCCTGTGATGACATGGAATAGTTTATTGTTTTCCTGATCTACAACTTCACCAAGGATTGCAACCGTTTGATTCATTGTTACATTAGGAAAGGGGATGCCCATAATATTCGTTGTTTGACTCATGTCTCATTTCCTTTCTGATTCTGTCTCATCACCTTGAACAGTCCTGTTATTTCATTCCAGTTTAGTATATCTGATCTTCTGGGAAAGCACTATATGGGCGCAATCCGTTTGGATCAGGGTATAACACTGCTAAAAAATAAAGAGCTTATATTTTACCTGTTGTCGCGTTTTTACAATACGGCCTTTGGGGTATAACGTTAGGATAGGAGTGCGAGCTTGGCAGATCGCTTATCCAATACATAAAGGGAGTGAGTCCATGGAACTGAAATATGAATTCTATATCAATGCAGGACTGGAAGATGTGTGGAATGCTCTAATATCACCAGACGGCACACGGAATAGTTTTTTCGGCAGCGAACTCCGCACCAATTTCCAACCAGGTCAGCCGTTTGCTTATGTAGGACCAGGTAATGATGGTGCGGAGACTGTCCATGTGTATGGAGATATATTGGAATTTGAACCGTTGTCCAGACTTAGTTATCAGGAGCATCCCGGACCGTCGTACCATGCGAATCATGCCGAGCTTCAATCCAGAGTAGTCTTCCAGTTGGAAACTGTAGGTGAGTGTACGAAGCTGACGCTGATCAATGATCAATTTACAGATAACCATCCTTCCATTGCGAATGCACAGAGTAGCTGGTGGATGATTCTAAGCAGCATCAAAACGTGGGTGGAGACGGGGAAAACACTGAATTTTGGCTGGTAGCTGGTTAGAGGCAGTCATTTAAGATTTATTTTCATAAAAAATAAAGGCATTTAATATAAGAACCAGTGCTGATTTAGCGCTGGTTCTTGTTTTTATGCAAAATTAAGACCATAGCTCTACACTTAATGTCTGATAATGTCGAAATATATATCATATGAGCTAAGAGGAGAAATGAGCATGTTTCGTAAACGTACTGAATCGACCAAACACCTTCGTATAGATGCGCATCAGAATTTACTGGAGTATAGTCGTAAACTGGTAGCAAACGCAGAAAAGGGTGACTATGACGCATGGATCGAAGATGGCATTGAGTTTCAGGATACCGATGAAATAGCTAGTAATATCAAAAAAGCAGTACATATGATGAAAGCTCAGAACAAAAAAGTGGAAATGCGCCTTAGAATGCTGAATCAGGCGATGAATGTGGGATTATGGGAATCTGAAATCGTTGCTGGTGATCCACTGGATAACAATAATATCGTTTCATTTTCGAATGAATTCCGCCAAATGTTAGGCTTCCATAATGCCAAGGATTATCCCGATTCATTTGCAAGCTGGGCGAAATCGATATATCCGGATGACAGACCCCAACTGGTGCAGGAGATTATGAAACATGTGAATGACACAAAAGCAACAACTGCCTATAACGTCATCAGCCGTATGATTACAAAAAGTGGAGAAATTCGCTGGTTCCGATGCCTTGGACAAGTCATACGAAATCAGGCTGGAGTTCCAGTCAAACTTCTGGGCATTATGTTTGATATTCATGAGGAGAAGAGCAAGTCTGATGAGCTAGAAGCACTCGTCACCCGATATGATCTGGTTAACCGCGCTTTGGTGGAGGCACCGTGGGATATGACCGTTGTAGCTGGAGATGTGGTTAATCCAAATAACGAATTTTGGTGGTCACCTCAGTTCCGTAGAGAATTAGGGTTTAAAGACGAGCAGGATTTCCCGAATGTGTTCAGCAGCTGGAGCAGCCGACTTCATCCGGAAGACCATGATCGGACGATCAACGAATTTGCCAGACATATGAACGATTACAGTGGTCGTACACCGTACGATCTGGATTATCGTCTGCAACGCAAAGACGGGGAGTATCGTTGGTATCACGCGGGTGGGGAGACCATCAGGGATCAGGATGGAGTACCACTCCGTGTAGCTGGAACCATTCGAGATGTTACCCATGAGAAGAATAAGGAACAGATCGTGGAAGCCATGAATCTGAAAACAAAACAATTGTCGGAGTCCATTGGCGAGATGGTACGTGGAATCAACTCGATCACCGATCAGGCACAGGATCTGGTTACTGCACAGGAGTTATCTGCCGATGCAGCTATTCAAGTGAAAAGCAGTGCAGATGATACGAAGAATATTACCGTGTTTATTCGAGAGATTGCCAGTCAGACCAATCTGCTGGGGTTGAATGCAGCAATTGAAGCTGCTCGAGCGGGAGAGCTGGGACTGGGATTTGGCGTCGTTGCAGGTGAAGTGCGGAAACTGGCTGATCACAGTTCGGAGGCCACAGTAAATATCGAGGATAGCATGCAGAAGATGAAAACATTGATTGATCAGATTCTTGAACATATCGGTAATATGTCCACATTAACGCAAAATCAGGCTGCCCTGACACAACAGGTGAATGCTTCAATGGATGAGATCAACACAATGTCACAGGATCTGGTTAATTACTCGCGGAATCTATAATCTCGTAGCCGTTTGTTGTAACATCACGATCATTGGCACACATCATCAACATAAAATCCACCGGGATGCATTTCTGCTCTCGGTGGATTTTTGTATTTCTATCTATAACCAAGGTGTATAGCTTCAGTTTCAGCTATTGAATTAAACTTGTTGAACTTTGATCAGGTTTGTATTACCGGATTGACCGATTGGAACACCCGCTGACAATACAATGATGTCACCTTTTTCGATGTAACCAGTTTTGATTGCGTTACGCGTAGCCGACTCGAACATTTCATCCGTTGTGGTTACTTTGTCGCCCATAACCGGGATAACACCGGAGAGCAGGCAGATTTTCGCCAATACTTCTTCATGTTGTGTAACTGCGATGATTGGCGCTTTTGGACGATATTTGGAGATCATGCGTGCTGTGAATCCACTCTCAGTCGAAGTGATGATTGCTTTTGCATTCAGTACGAGGGAAGAACTTACAGCGCCCTGACTGATAACTTCAGTAATATCAGCGATCTGTTGAGCCGATTTTTGTGCGAATTGCTCTTTGTAATCGATCATCGTTTCAGCACGGCGAGCAACCGCAGCCATCGTGCGCACGGATTGTACCGGATATTTACCAGCAGCCGATTCACCGGACAACATCACAACATCTGCACCTTGAAGTACAGCGTTAGCTACGTCACTTACCTCGGAACGAGTAGGGCGTGGGTTCACTTGCATGGACTCCAACATATGTGTAGCTACGATAACCGGTTTACCCGCGCGGTTACATTTGTCGATCATTTCTTTTTGCATCATTGGCACGTCTTCAATCGGTACTTCAACCCCGAGATCTCCACGAGCTACCATGATGCCGTCAGATGCTTCAATGATATCGTCCAGGTTAGTCATACCTTCCTGGTTTTCAATTTTGGAGATGATCTGTACGTGGTCTACACCGCGTTCTTTCAAAATGCTGCGGATTTCACGGATGTCGTCACCTTTACGAACAAAGGATGCTGCGATAATTTCGATATCGTTTTCGATCCCAAATCCGATGTGCATAACGTCACGCTCGGTTACACCTGGCAATGTCGTTTTGATTCCTGGCAAGTTAACCCCTTTGCGTGGTTTCAGAATGCCGCCACTGATGATTTTACAATGGATATCGGATCCTTCCACAGACAGTACAGTCAGATCCACAAGGCCATCATCGATGAGGATACGATCGCCAGGTTTCACAACGAGGTTCAGTTCTGGATAGTTTACCGAGATACGCTCAGCGTCACCGAGAATTTCTTCGGTAGTCAGGATCAGCTCTTTACCCGCTTGCAGATGGCAGGATGCTTCTTTCAGTTTACCGATACGTACTTCCGGCCCTTTGATGTCCATCATGATCGGTACATAGGTGTTCAGTTCGGAAGCTGCTTTACGGATATTGTTAATCCGTGTCACGTGATCTTCCAGTTCGCCATGAGCCATGTTCAGACGAGCAACAGTCATACCTTCCTGAATCATTACTTTTAACAATTCGATTGAGTCACAAGCAGGTCCCATGGTACAAATAATTTTTGTTTTTAACATGCTGATTTCCTCCTCATATTTAAGCTTATATGTGTATTGTAGCGTTTTCTGTCGAATCAGGGTATGAACTATAGTACAATGATTAGAGTATAGTCCGATAATGAGGTGTGTTATGGTCACTCCACTTGAAGTACGACATATTAATGGTGTCGGTTGGTACGAAGAAGCTGTGCAATCTCAAGAAACTTGGCGGCTTAGCTTGGTTACTTATGGAAAATGTGTATATTGGGTGAACGGTGATAAACAGATCATGGAAAAGGGTGAATTGCTCCTCATTCCAGGTGGTACCCCATACTACGGCAAGAGTATTCCTACAGTAACGCACACACAGATTGTAATTCAACTGCAACGCGACCATATGGAAACTCTGCCTGCACTGGAACGGTATGAGGCTTTGCGGCATAAACCTGGATGTTATGAGCTGATCCATCAACGCATGAGCGCTATTTATCAACAATGGCAGGAGCGTCCGTCTTATTATGTCATGATGAGCCAAGCCTTATTGATGGAAGTGTTGATTTATATGAACAGGGAGCTTGATCGTGGAGTTATCCCGCCAGAGAGGCATAATCATGTTGAACGGATGAAGCGATATATTGAGCGGCATTATCGGGAGAAAGTAACGAAGGAAGAACTCGGGGACGAGATTAATAAAACTCCCAATTATGCTGCCGCATTGTTCAAAAGCATGACAAATCAGACCATCAGTCAATATGTTCATGATCAACGGATGAAACGAGCCATATATCTGCTCACCGAGTCACAACTCTCCATCCAGGAAATTGCCGAATTTCTCGGCTACCGGGATCTGTCTTATTTTTACCGCATATTCAAACGTATAACCGGAAGTCCACCGTCTGACCTTCTTCATGAACGTCCACCTATAGCATGAAACGCGTAGTCCAACCCAAATAAAGTTCTTCCATATAAGTAGGTTTAATTAAAATGAGTACAAAAAAAGAGGGCCTATGCCCTCTTTTGCTGTATAGCAGGATCATCATCCCACCTGTTACATATATAAATGTCGTTATACATGACTGCTTGGGTTAGAAGCTGTGAGTGGTTGCTTGCCTTTTTTTCGTGCCTGCCCAAGACGAAGAGCAAAGACATGTACAGTCCAATACGCGGCCTCCGCAAACAAAATGCCGCCGGCGATGTCCAGCAAGGAATGCTGTTTTACAAACACCGTCGAAGCAATAATCAACCACAGCCATACCGACCAAGAAATCCGTGCCAAAGGCTTAAAGTTCAAGTGTCTATTGATCACAATAAACAGCAAGTAGCTGGTCAGAACGTGAACACTTGGGAAACAGTTGAAGGGCGCATCATTTGTATAAATAAACTGCACTAACACGCTGCTCAGATCAGTTCCGCCGACCTCCGGGCGCGGGACATGGGTAGGGAACACCGCAAAACAGACATTGGCAGCGATGACACCAACATTATAGGTAATCAGCGTACGCCAGAATAGCGACTTGTTCGTCAGACCCAAATAGAGAAATCCAAGATACAGAATGGGCATCCAGCTAATGTACGGATAAATAAATTCTTTGAGAAAAGGAATCTGTGTATCAATCCAAGCATAATTGTAAAATACATCACTACCGGTGTTGCTGCCTAAAAAAACGTAAATTGAGCCTTGGAGCGGTATGCACAGAATAGCCAGTAAATGCCCCCAGCGCTGAAAGAATGCTTTCATAGTATCCCCCTGATTTCATTATGCATTGTGAAACTATCGTTAATGGGTACTTCATAGATATATGACGTTGAAGAGTAGCCACACCCCTGCAGCTTTGAACTCTTGTAATACTATAATGGACAGATAAAGGTATAAGCCATACCTGATTTTAGGGGAAAAGAAGTCAGGATAAGTCTCTTTTTTGTTACTTTTATAGTTTTATCCATAATAGGGATATTCAATATACGGATGATGTGATACAACTATATTGGCATATAAGTTCTTATGACAACGGAAAACATAAATGAAACGAGGTAGGTAAATGTATGATTAATGCGCAATCCAATCCAAAACATTCCTTTTCCGAGCGCAAACCCGTGCTCACCGTTGTAATTATTGAGCTGCTTCTCCTGTTAGCCGTATTTGCTGCAGGGGCCATTGCAACGATAAGGCAACTTGACTACACTTCCCCTGTACTCATTTCCTTTACACCCATCGCCATTGTTCTGATGATCTATCTGACGTTAAGGCGAAAGTGGAGAGAGACTGGCTTCCGATCTTTGCGAAGCATCCCAGCTGGCCATGCAAAGTATTATATTCCACTACTCCTTGTACTGGGTACACTTGCCCTGAAAGGATTTGGGGAACTGAGCTTGTCACGGGTAGCCTTTTTGATCTTTTTTACCTTGCTCGTAGCTTTTGTAGAGGAAACGATATATCGTGGACTTATTTTCAAAACATTGCTTCAAAAAAGTGCAGGGGCCGCAGTTGTGACCTCCAGCATATTGTTTTCGATTACACATCTACTGAACGCATTGTCTGGTCAGGATATAACGGATACGATCATGCAATTGATCTATGCGCTGCTCTTGGGAGCTGTACTTGCGTTATTGATGTTGAAGAACGGAAATATCGTACCGCTTATATTGTTTCATTTCATACATAATCTGATTCAATTTTTAGGGAATGATCTGGAGGATACAGGTACACTTCCTTACGATCTGTTTATACTGGCAGTACTGATTGCTTACTGTGCATGGTTGGTGTGGAGCATTCGAACAAATTCATCTATTCCTTCCAAAGGGAGTGAGCAAGCGAATACGGTTGTTCATTAAGAGTATTGCGGGTATTGCTTGAAAGTAGTTATCGATCATACAGTTTCCCGTCAGCAGTTGGATCATGGTATACTTCAGTCTGGCGGGAAGACAGATATGTTCATGATACGAGGTCTGCCTATCCGTACATTAGGCTTAGACAGTAGGTGATATAGTGGAGAAGACAGCACAAGGTGTGGCAGAATGGATGGTACAGGAGATTAAATTCACAGGAACACTTCATCAGGAAGCTGCCATAGAATATGTGAAGACCCATTTTGGTGAAGAATTTGTTTTTGTGAACGAGAACGGCAATACATCATTGTCCAAGGAAGTGAAGAAGGCTTTCCGAAAGCTTCATCGTGGGCAGATCGCCTGGGATCGGGATGCATTTATGTGGGCATGGACATAGTGTGTTATACTGGAGTAAGATGATTCATTGGTTGTGTTGGATATGCATGTCAGAATATTATATAAAAAATGTATAAGATGGATTAGATCTGCATATCCTTTCATAAGACCGTACACAAGCGACCAGGCACATAAGCGTGATAAACCCTGGCCCCACGCGTGGTAATAACATGTATTTCCAAAGCTGTTTGAAAAGAAAATACAAAGATTTGCTTTTTGGCTGAAATGGAGTTATAATAAAAACAAGTTGTAGAGAGTGGAAAACCTAATTCATATATTGTAAAGGGCGATCACTTATAGGTTTATGACTGGTACCTTTTTCAATGTGTGAATTTTTATTTGCTTGCTGCAAAGAACAAAGGAACATGTTAATCTTTATTTGGAGGTGTAATTCACATGCAAAACGGAACAGTAAAATGGTTCAACGCTGATAAAGGCTTCGGTTTCATCGAAGTTGAAGGCGGAGAAGATGTATTCGTACACTTCAGCGCTATTACAGGCGAAGGCTTCAAAACGCTGGACGAAGGTCAACGCGTGCAATTTAAAATTGTACAAGGAAACCGTGGTCCTCAAGCAGAAGAAGTTGTAAAACTGTAATTAAAGCATAGCTGCCTTTAACATGTTATAATGGTAAAGGCAGCTTCTTTTTTTTGATTAGTTATATAAAAGTCGACCCAATAGTTGTCGAGACAGAAGTTCGGTGGTACGTAAAACTTCCGCTAAGTGTAGGCTTCTGTGAAATAACGTCGGTTAGATGTTTTTCCATAACAAAGGGGGTAGAAGTCATGTATAATCGCAAAAAACCGTTGGAAGAGATTCCACAAGCTGATGCGGCAATCTGGGAATGTACGAGTGATACGTGCAAAGGATGGATGCGGGACAATTTTGCGTTTGATAACGTACCTACTTGTCCGATATGTGCTTCTGAGATGGTCAGCACGACTAGGATGCTACCATTGCTTGAGAATTCGAATAGTAATCTGAAAACGATGCCTAAAGGAAATCGGATTTAACATAGCTTACCCGCCTCTAACGAGGTGTTTTTTTTTAAGATCAAACAGACACCCTGTGCGAAGGTAAGGGTATTAAATATGAAGTTCCCGGCATTCGTTTTAGCGAATGCCTTTTTTTGTATCTTTTTTTACAGAAAGTATACTTTAATTGACGGGAATCGTATGAAAAGATAAAGACCCTTTTTGCTTATTGCAAAAAGGGTCTTTGTTGTGACTACAATTGTACCACGTCTAGATTGAGTTTAGATGAACAGGAATGGCAGCAGAAATAATGTTGCTACCAGAGCCAGATCGATTCCTGCGCCGTAGCCGTAACCCCCACCGTATCCTCCATATCCATATGGACCGTAGGCCGAAGATTTAACTTTCTTTGATGCAACAGCGTTTTTCTTGCTGCTTTTTACCAGCTGCTGTTTGGATTTGACTGAACACAGCCGTGGTCCCTCGAAACATCCGTTCAAATAAACTTTGCCATCACGACATTGACTAAGCGTACCATACATATGCTTACCGTCGTTCATAACGAGACAAACGGAACGTCCAACGTGCGGAGAAACCGTTTCTTCACATACCGGGTTAATTCTGTACATGCAAAATCCTCCTCATTAGATGCGGTTGCCGCTTGAATTCAACGGTTTGTATATCATAGTAAAAAGAAGAGCAATTGGTATGGACGAGTACCCGGAAAATCGAATGGGGAGGAGCCGTTTTTGAATCTGCTCCATACACTGGGAGGAGTGAGGAGGGGGTATCGCGTGGATTATCATGACATGCTGGCTCGGTTAGGGGAGGGAAGTGCCCATCCTGGAGGATTTTTGGCAACACTGAAGTTGCTGGATGGCTTATCTCTGCCTTTGGGTAGTCATATTCTTGAGATAGGGTGCGGTACTGGAAGGACTGCGTGTTACTTAGCTAAAAGTGGATATCGGGTAACTGCGATTGATCTTCATCTCAATATGCTGGATAAGGCAGTTCGGAGAGCGAGACGAGAACAGGTGGATGTTCGATTTGTTCAGGCTGATGTAGCATCGTTACCTTTTCCGGAAAACCATTTTGACGTGGTATTCGTGGAGTCGGTCACGATCTTCACCCCATGGCGGAGTGCACTTGCTGAGTATAGAAGGGTGTTGAAGCCTGGTGGACTTTTAGTGGATCGGGAGATGGTTCTATCAGGCCAGAAGACCGAATTGATGTGTCGCAGGTTAAAGCAATTTTACGGTATACAAACTCTGGTAACGGCCACAGCATGGAGAAAACGCCTCAAGCATTGTGGTTTCACCAAGGTAGAGGTCAAGGAACATTCGCGATCCATGGGAAAATGGGGCGTTGATCATGATCCACATCGCGAGATCGATATGAATTGGTTTGAGGATGAACGTATGCAGCGAATGAGTCAAACCAATGATCGTTTGCTCGCGAAATACGGCAAAAAGTTGGGATATGCTGTTTTTGCGGCTAGGGCACCGTTGGAGGTCAAAAAGGAAAGATAGGAAAAAGACAACTCACACAATCGTGTGGGTTGCCTTTGTTTGTTCTGACAGAACGTACTACAGCATATCGTTATCGATAATCCGCCAGTGGTGTTTGAGCAGGGCTTCCAGTTGGTTCTTATCTTTGGCTCGAAAAGCACTTAAAATTTGCCGGTGCTCTTCATTAACTTCGAGCAGTACCTCAGACAGCTTAGGCTTATTATCACTAACATACGACTGCCGGATGAAACTGTTCTTCAATGTGTTTAACATCTCAATGACTGTGGCGTTACCGCATCGCTGAATGTACAGATTATGGAATTGATATTGGTTCTTGTTGTAGGCAGCAAGATCAAGCTGACTGATATCTTCGTCCATTCGGACAACCAGAGTTTCCATCTCCAAAAGTTCAGATGGTCTGAGATGGTCTGCTGCAAGTGTGGCAGCAAGTGCCTCCAGCACACCGATTGCTTGGGAAAACTCCAGTTTTTTGCCTGCATCAAAAGGAGTGACAATAAATCCCCTGCGTGGGATGTATTGTAGTAGATTGTCTGAAGCCAACTGAAAAAGCGCCTCACGGGTAGGTGTGCGACTGATGTCCAGCTTTTTGCATATTTCGGCTTCGTTGATCTTCTGGTTGGGAAGTAACGTCCCGTCCTGAATCTTCTGGGCAATGTAATCGTATACGTGATCTTTCAAGGACCGGTATTTGGGTACCTCCATACCGAATCCTCCTTTCTATGTATAGTGAATAAATAGATGGGTGTGAGGCCGTACTGCACGCGCCGTTCAGGAGTTTCAAGTTTTTATCATCTTAACACCGAGGGGGGAGTTGGGCAAGCAAACTTCATGTTTCAGCCGATGTAAATGCTGTGTTATATATAGTGCATTTTATGGAATTAAAGCGTATAAATGTTTAAATAATGATTGTGATAAACCAGAATGTTTGTTAGTATTACTTACATATAAGTCCATATATTGTATTATGTATATTGTATACAAATTATTATGTTACTCATTCAAAAAAAGAATAGGGGTATGATGTGTGAAAAAAGTGCTTTTGCCAATGATGCTGTTGTTAGTGGTTGTATTCATGTCCGCATGTGGGCAGGAAAAAATGACAGGAACCGGATCAGACGCTGCTTCGTCTTCGGGCAGTAGCTCTGCGGAAAAGGAAGTAATTGTACTTGGAACCAGTGCGGACTATGCACCCTATGAATTTCATAAGAAAATCGATGGTAAAGATACCATTGTAGGTTTCGACATCGAGATTGCGAAAGCAATTGCGGCTGATCTGGGAGCCGAGCTGAAGATTGAGGATATGGACTTTGATGGCCTTCTTATGGCTCTCGGTACAGATAAGGTTGATTTTGTAATATCAGGCTTAACCCCTACCGAAGAACGAAAGAAGAATGTTGATTTTACGGACATCTACTATTATGCAGAGCAGGCTGTACTTGTTAGAGATGGGGAAGGTACGGCATTAAAGTCTGTGAATGATCTATCAGGCAAGCAGGTTGGTGTACAAAAGAGTTCCATTCAGGAAGGGATTGCTCAGGAAATAGAGGGAGCAAAGCTCACTTCTCTGGCCAAAATACCTGAACTGATTCTGGAGTTGCAGACGGGGCGCGTAGATGCACTCATCCTGGAGAAGCCGGTGGCTGAACAGTATGTGAAGAACCAAGAGGGGCTTGTTATTGCAGGTGTGAAGATTGAACAGGCTGAAGACGAGGGTGGTTCGGCCATCGCGGTGAAGAAGGGTAGTCAGAAACTGCTGGATCAGATCAACGCTACATTGGAAAAGCTCAAAACGAACGGAGATATTGAACGGTTCGTCGTTGAAGCGAATGAGTTGCTCGGCGAATAAACCGGACGAGTGAGGGATATGCCGTGAATTTAGATTTTTCCTTTCTATTAGATCATTGGCAAGATTATGCACGAAGTGCATGGGTTACGCTTGAGCTTTCATTCTTCGGTGTTCTGTTTGGGACGTTACTTGGTGTGATCATGGCATTAATGCGATTATCCCGAATATGGCCAATCAAATTTGTGGCATCGGCGTATATTGAACTCATTCGAGGAACACCAATGCTCGTACAGATTCTTATTATCCATTATGGTCTGACGGTTGTAGGTGTGAACTTGCCGGCATTTATGTCGGGGGTGGTAGCTCTGACGATGAATAGCTCGGCTTATATGGCGGAGGTGTTCAGGGCCGGGATTCAGGCGATTGATAAAGGACAGACCGAGACTTCACGCTCCCTTGGTATGACTCACGGGATGACACTTCGCTATATTATACTGCCGCAGGCTTTTCGTAACATGCTTCCAGCCATCGGTAATGAATTCATTATTATCATTAAAGATTCTTCGCTTGTCTCCATGATCGGCATAGCCGAGATTATATACACGGCCAGAACGATTCAGGGTGTTACGTTCCAGCCGCTTGCTCCGCTGCTCGTTGCCGCCGGCCTCTATTTTATAATCACATTTACACTGGCCAACTTGCTCTCTTGGTTGGAACGTAGACTGTCTACTTCTCGCTAACTATTGATAAAGGATTGGATTCGAGAAAGGCTTGGAGTAGGCCGGAGTGGAAAAAGAGAGATGTAGTCGTAAATGGCGATGGCATCGCATACATTGTTATTGTATTTTGTATACAATATTTTGGAAAGGTGTTGGGTGTGTATGTCAGATTCCAAAATGTTAATGGATTGGTCGGAGCGTTATGCTGCACCTAATTATCATCCGCTACCTATTGTTATTGAACAGGCGGAAGGGGTATGGGTGGAAGACCCTGAAGGCCGACGTTATATGGATATGTTAAGTGCATACTCTGCATTGAATCATGGTCACAGACATCCTGTGATCATACAAGCGCTCAAGGATCAGGCAGATCAGGTTACGTTGACATCACGGGCATTCCACAGCAGCTCCGCTTCTCTTTTTTATCAGAAACTCTCACAATTCACGGGGAAATCGAAGATTCTCGCCATGAATACAGGAGCGGAAGCGGTGGAGACTGCGGTAAAAGCGGTACGTAGATGGGCTTATCGTTGCAAAGGTGTACCGGAGAATCAAGCCGAGATTATCGTATGCTCTGGTAACTTTCATGGAAGAACTCTGACGGTTACGTCTTTTTCTTCTTCGGCGGAGTATAAAAAAGATTTTGGACCGTTCACACCTGGATTCCGAATTATTCCCTATGGAGACATTGAAGCACTGAAGCAAGCCATTACACCGAATACAGCAGGCTTTCTTGTAGAGCCCATTCAAGGTGAGGCAGGAATTGTTATCCCGCCTGCTGGATATTTGGCAGAAGCTTTTGCTCTGTGTAAGAGCCAGCAGGTGTTGACTGTATCTGATGAGATCCAGACCGGATTTGGAAGAACAGGTCGCCGTTTTGCCTCCGACTGGGAAGGGGTTGAACCAGACATCTGGATTATGGGCAAAGCGCTGGGGGGAGGAGTCATACCCATCTCGGCTATCGCTGCTGATGAGGAGATACTGGATTTGTTTGAGCCGGGGTCTCATGGTTCTACGTTTGGGGGTAACCCACTCGCCTGCGCCGTGGCTATAGCAGCTCTGAAAGTTCTTGAAGATGAGAAGCTTGCCGAGCAATCGGAGCGTCTGGGGAACTATTTTATGAAAAGACTTCGAGATATTCGCAGTTCAGTCATACGGGATATTCGGGGGAAAGGCTTATTTATTGGTGTTGAACTGCATGAACCAGCCCGTCCTTATTGTGAGCGGTTGATGTCTACTGGACTGCTGTGTAAAGAAACACATGAGACAACCATTCGATTTGCTCCACCACTAACGATTAAAGAGTCCGAGATTGACTGGGCATTGGAGAGAATTGAGCTGGTTTTGACAACCAATGAAGGAGCTGACCTACATGAAAAATGATGATGAAGTCCTTGATGGCATACAAGATACCACTATTAATGCAAGTCATATTTCTGTGCGGCGCGATGTTGCCATCATTAAGGTTCCTTTCGGACTCGGTGGAGCAAGAGGTGGCGCGGAGTTGGGGCCTGATGAATTGATTACAGCTGGACTGAAGCGGGAGATCGCGAGCCTGGGGCTAGTGCTTTCCAAAGAAGTGCGGGTAGAGTGTCCAATTGATCCGGTTGTTCCTACTGAGCGGAATCGGGTGAAATATTTAAACGAAGTACGTCAGGTCAGCGAGAACGTATTTAATGAAGTGTCTGTTGCGGTAGAGGAGGGGGCCTTTCCGCTTGTGCTTGGAGGAGATCATAGTGTAGCGATAGGTACTTTCGCCGGATTAACTGCGCATTATTCTAATCTGGGGGTGATCTGGTTTGATGCGCATGCAGACTTGAATACGGAAGAACGGAGCTTGTCCGGTAATATGCATGGGATGAGTGTGGCTGCATCCTTGGGGCATACTGCATTCAATCTGTCGCACATTGCTGGAGCAGGCGCGTTTATTGATCCGTCCAACTTGGTCTATATTGGTCTGCGTGATCTGGATGAGTATGAGAAAGAGCAGATTAAGGGACTGGGAATCCGAGCATTTACGATGCATGATATTGACCGGATGGGAATACAGCAAGTTATTGAGGAGGCAATAGCTATAGCTGGTGATGGGACGGATGGTATTCATGTCAGCTTTGACATGGATTGTCTGGATCCGCGGGAAGCTCCGGGTGTGGGTACCCCAGTGCCAGGTGGTTTGAATTACCGAGAGGCACATTACGCATTAGAGCTACTTGCTTCCACGAATCAAGTTACGTCGATGGAACTGGTTGAGGTGAACCCATTGCTTGATCACAATAGACATACAGCAAGGCTTGGTGTGGAACTGATCGCTTCTTTGCTCGGTAAGCGCATATTGTAAGCACTGAGAAGTGAATCGGAATGTGTAAGCTGCGCTCAAGGAATGACTCTCTTATTTATATAGAAGGAAAGAAAACTGAGATTTCCGAAAACTAGGGCTAGTCACAAGAAATTGTTCACTGCATTCGCAGTGGAGGTGGCTTCCCTGGTTATGTTTAATGGATGAGTATATTAGAAGCGTTGTAATGAGGATGCTGAGAGTTATTTCTATAGTACAGGAGCGTCAGATTACATATTGCGCTGATGATGTAGGTTGATTATATTTTTTGAAAAAAGACTTGCAATTGAAATTTGTACATGATATATTCTAAGTCCGGCCAAGAAAACACGGTTTACACGGTGCGGCAAGCAAACGATATAAGCTTCGAAAGAAACTTAAAAAAAGAGCTTGCAAAGTTGGTTCGGACATGATATTATATAAGAGTTGCTGAAGA